>NZ_JBDLNV010000002.1:0-866920 GCF_046042785.1 Rhodococcus parequi
CCCGACGTCGTGGCGGCGTGCCGCGCCGCCCCGCGCAGGTCCCGCGCCGCCCCCATCGCGTGTCCGCCGGCCGCGCGGGCCTGCATCATCGCGATCTCGCCGCGCACCCATGCCCGGGCCGCCTCGATCGCCTGACGGGGCCGCGGGTCGTCGGGGCGGACCGCTTCGAACAAGTCGAGAACGTGCTCCGCGCACGACGCCGCCCACAGAGCGAGGAGGTGATGATCCGAATCCGTCAGAGTCCCGCCGCGGCGGATCGTCACCAGACGCGGGTCCCGGACCTTCGGGAGAATCATCGATTCGCACTCCTTCCGCAAACGGCCGGCCAGGCACTCCCGAGGAACATACCGTCCGCGACTCGGCGAGGCTCAAAGCTTTTCAGCGTCGGAGCCCGACCCATGAGTGTGCGCAAACTCCGGCTCCCAAGCTCCAGCCCATCCACATAGCGTGTGCCGCTTCAGCTACCGAACGACAGTGAACCGGAGCCGCTCGATGGAGCGGGCGTGGGGGTCGGTGTCGGCGCGGGAATCGTCTCGATCTCGCAGTTCGGGGAGCTGGGGACGCCCGCCGGGTTCTGGGCGGTGCGCAGCGTGACACACCCGTCCGACGATTGATTCACCCTGGCCAGGACGGCATGGATCGGGATGCCGAGGCTCATGACGCCCTCCGGATTCTCGGCTTCCGCTGTCGCACAGTCCCGGTAGTGGGAGACGCTCGACCCACTGGTGATGCCGAGTGCGAGTGTGCCGGTGATGATGGCGCCGCCACTGTCGCCACCGAGTGTGCACGCGGTGGTCGAGAAGCCGCGCACGTTCCAGCTCTCACCGCCGTCGCCGCCCAGAACGGTGTCGTAGTCGGCGAAGTCGATCGTCCCGCACGTGTAGCCGGAGGTCTGACCCGACTTGCATGCCGGAGCTCCCGCCACGGGCACGGCGATGCCGGTGATCGTGAGAGCACTGCCGCTCCCGCCTCGGACCGTCGGCTGACCGAGCCCGGTCGTCGAGACGACGCCGGGGGCCAACCCGATCACCGAGTAGTCCAGGTTCCCGCCCTCGTCCCCGATGCCCGACTGCGCGAAACCGCCCACCAGCCTGCTGTTTCGGAGATCACCGATCTTCGGCTCGTACACCCCGGCCGCATTCGCGGTCCCGGCCGCGGGACGGTTCGGGTCGCAGTGACCGGCACTGAGCGCCAGCGGATTACCCGCGGTGTCGGCCGCGGCGAACCCGAACGAGCAGACGAGATACGACGACGCGGAAACGATCGGCTGGGCGGAGGTGAGGTAGGCGTCGCCCCCGATCGTGGACGGTGTCGTGCCGGTCGCGACACGGAAGCTCGGCGGCGGTGTCGACCGCCGATTCGGCACCGTCGGCCGCATCTCCAGACCGCTGGTCGAGAGCGGAACCATCTGGGCGCGGTATCCGGCGGCGGTCACGCGGTTCGCGGCCGCCTGCGTCGTGACCGCGACGGTCGGCGTCCCGTCGGGCGCGAGCCACGCGCCACCGACGCCGGCGGAATCCGATCGGCGAAGCTCGCTCGCATAGTCGGCAACCCGCTGTGCGGCGACGGCCCGGTCCACATACTCCTGCGGCGTCATGTGCAGGTCCCGCTGGAGCGCCACCACGAGATCGGCCGGCAGAGCAGCCGCGGACTGCCGAGCCGAGTCCGGTGCCGCCTGTGCGCCGCCCATGGCCGACAACGCCACCGCCATGACCGTGGCGCCGACAACAGCGGCGCAACTCGCGAGCCTCGAACGCATATCGCCCCTTCGGTGGGTGCCGTCAGTAGGTGACCGCACCCACCGCAAGTCGACGACCTCGGCGCCGAGCGGCAGAGCAAAGATACGACATCACGCCGGGTGTGTACGGCGGTTCGGCGTGGTCAGTTCCCCAGCGGACGCAAGAAGCCCTCGACCATCCGTCGGCCCAGAAGGATCGGCTCTTCGGAATGCGTGAACTTGGATCCGGCGAGCGCACCGTCGTATATCAGTTGGATCCGTGCCGCCGCGGACTCCGGGTCTGCGATCTCGGCCGCGGCGAGGTTCTCGGCGATCCGCGCGAACACCCACTGCCGGTGCGCCTGTACCGGCGCGAGCATCGGCACCGCGTCTCCCGGAAACTCGGTGACGGCGTTGAGGTACTGGCATCCCCGAAAGTTCCGCACCGGTGCGGACGCGGCAGCGAGGTCGAAGAAGGCGAGGACCCGGTCGAGCGGCGCCGTCACCTCCGCCACGGCCCCCTCCCAGCGGGTGCGGTCGCGAAAGTCGAGCGCTTCCAGGTACGCGTGCACTAGCCCGTCCTTGGACCCGTACGACGAGTACAGACTGGCCTTCGCGACCCCGGACTCGGCGAGGATACGGTCGATCCCGACGGCGCGGATCCCGTTGACGGCGAACAGTTCCGTCGCGGTCGCGAGCAGGCGCTCGGCCGGCGACAGGTTGTCGGTTCGGGTCGATTTCCGCAGTTGCAGGGATGGAGACACCAGGACAGCGTAGCGACCCCGCGCGCACCCTTCCGCACGAGTAGACAGACAGGTCTGTCTATGCCTAGACTGCTGGCCGTGACCCGCAGTTTCCTGACCCGCCGCCTGCACCTTGATCTGGTGCGGGTGGCCGGCGCTGCTTGTCGTCGCCCCATGATGCGCTGATTTCAGCGACCCCCGGACCCGCCCCCGCCACGGGTGTCGAAACACACCCGTCTGCGCCCGCCGTCTCCCGGCTTCTCGCTCCGCCGTCGCACGACTCCCGTCGGGCGCGGCCACTCGGCGGTGTCCACCACCACTCCCGGAAGGTTCCGTCATGTCCTCGAAGGCCCTGTACCTGTACGAAATCGCCCCCAGCGCCGAGCGCCGGGACCAGATCGAGCAGATCATCAAGGAGTTCGACGCCTCCACCGCGACCTCCGGCGGCGAGCTGATCGAGACCCAGGTGACGAAGGGCGGCGAGCGCATCTTCGCGATCACCGAGTTCGACGGTTGCGCCGCGCCGCTGCTCGACGCCGACGTCCTGCAGGCCGCGGAACTCGATGGCCCGCACCTGGTTCGGATCGTCGGCGCGGACATCGAGGAGATCAAGGCCGCGCGCCCCGACGCCGGGTACCTCGTCGAATGGGACATCCCGGCCGAGATCGACATGGAGACCTACCTGACCCGCAAGAAGGAGAAGTCGCCGCTCTACGCGAACATCCCCGAGGTCAGCTTCCTGCGCACGTACGTCCGCGAGGACACCGCCAAGTGCCTGTGCTTCTACAACGCCCCCGACGAGGAGGCCGTGCGCCGCGCCCGCGACGTGGTCAGCACCCCCGTCAGCCGCCTGCACGAGCTCGACACCGAACGGTAGAACCAGATGACCGCGACCACCGATTCCACGAAAGCCCCTGAACGGGAGCTGGTTCGCGCCTCTGTGCGCGACCGAGCCGTCCTGCTCGACCGGGGCGAGACCGACACCCGCCGGGACGTGGCACTGCTCGGCTCCCTGGGGCTGCTCGACCTCGGCTTCGGCGAGAGCCCGCTCGCGGAGATGGTCGCGGTCATCGAGGACGTCTCCGCCGAGAGCCTGAGCGCCGGATTCGGCGTATGGGCCCACCGCATGTGCCTCGAGTACGTCGACCGGGGCCCGGCGAGCGTGCGGGACCGGTACCGCGACCGGTTGGCGGCGGGCACCACGATCGGGGTGACCGCGATGGCGGCCGGGCTGCGCCAGGCGGCGGGACTGGGAGAGGTCCCCCTGATCGCCACGGCGGTGGACGGCGGTATCGAGATCAGCGGTCCGATCCGCTGGGCGTCCAACGTCTTCGACGACGCCGTGATCGTGTTCCCGGCACGCGGCGACGACGGTTCGACGTACGTCGCGGTGATCGATGCCGACACGTCGGGGGTCGGCATCAATCCCGCACCGGACCTCCTCGCCCTCGGCGCGACCGCGTCGACGTCCCTCGCCCTGGATCGGGTGTTCGTGCCCGAATCGCAGCTCGTCAGCACCGGGCTCACGTCGTTCTGCCGATCCATCCGGCCCACCTTCCTGGCCCTGCAGACGTCGTTCTGCAGCGGCATCGCCGGGGCGTCGCTCACCGAGGGCGCGGCCCTGCTGACGGGGCTCGGTGCGGAGTTCGCCGACGAGCACGCGACACTCGCGGACGACTACCGCTCTCTTCGAAACAGGTTGTACGACTTCGCCGCCCGAATCGACGACGTCCCGGTTCGGGACCTGATCCAACTCCGGCTGGACGGTTCGCACGTCGCGGTGGCGGCGACGCGACTGGAGGCGACGCTGCGCGGCGGTGCCGGCTACGCCGCCAAGCACCCGACCAACCGCCGCTTCCGCGAGGCCGCGTTCCTGCCCATTCAGTCACCCTCGGAAGGACAACTGCGGTGGGAACTCTCGCAGTCTCGATAGCGGGCGGGCGCAGAAGCTTCCACGGTCGCCGACGCCCGGTGCTCGACGGCGTGAACCTCGCTGTCGCACAGGGCGAGGTCCTCGCAATCGTCGGCAGCAGCGGCAGCGGTAAGTCCACCCTGCTCCGCATCATCGCCGGGCTCGACGAGCTCGACTCCGGCACGATCGGCTGGGGCGAGCCCAGCGGCGACGCCCGTCCGCGCACCGGCGTGGTGTTCCAGAAGCCCCTGCTGATGCCGTGGCTCACCGTGCGCGAGAACGTCAGCCTGGGCGGCCGATTCGCCGCCAACGCCTCCGACTTCGATCCGTCGTACGCCGACGACCTCCTGGACCGCTTCGGGCTCGCCGAGGTGTCCGACTCGTACCCGGACGAACTCTCGGGCGGACAGGCGCAGCGGGTCGCGGTGATCCGCGCCGTGTCGGTCCGGCCCACGCTACTGCTCCTCGACGAGCCGTTCAGCGCGCTCGATCCCGCGATCCGCGGCGACCTACAGCGCTGGCTCGCGGGCGTCGCAGAGGACATCGGCTGCACCACCATCCTCGTCACCCACGACATCGACGAGGCGATCGTCCTCGGCCACCGCATCGTCCTGATCGGCGAGGGCGGCACCGTCCGTCGCGAATGGGACTGCGCGACAGCCGCCGTCGACGACGACACGTTGCGCAGCGACATCCTGGCGGCCTACCGCACGTCCGCACTCGTCGGGGCGACCTCAACGTGAGCGGAGGAGCACTGAGCCGGCGCACGCTGCTGCAGGGTGCGGTCGGTCTGGCCGCGGCCGGTGGCCTCGCCGGGGTCGTCGACCTCGCCCGCACCGCCGGTACCAGCCGCGCGAACACCACGGGCCGACTGCGGGTCGGCTACCTGCCGATCACCGACGCGGCGCCGCTGCTGGTCGCCCACAACACGGGGATGTTCGACGGCAACCCGGTGAGCCCCACACAACCGGTGATGTTCCGCAGCTGGTCGAGCCTGGCCGAGGCGTTCATGAGCCGGCACGTCGACGTCGTGCACCTGCTGATGCCGATGGCGGTGCAGTTGCGGTACTCGCTCGGCGGCGCCGCGCGGGTCCTGGGCTGGAACCACACCAACGGGTCGGCCCTCACCGTGGCACCCGACATCACCGACCTCGGGCAGCTCGCGGGACGCCAGGTCGCGATCCCCTTCTGGTGGTCGATCCACAACATCGTGCTGCAGAAGCTGCTGCGCGCGAACGGGCTCCGCCCGGTGGTACGCACCGCGGCGTCGAAGTCTGACGGCACCGTCGGCCTGGTCGTGATGAGCCCGTCCGACATGTTGCCCGCGCTCGCGAACGGCGCGATCGGCGGCTACACGGTGGCCGATCCGTTCAACGCAGCCGCGGAGATCAAGGGCGTCGGTCGGATCCACCGGTTCCTCGGCGACGTGTGGCGCGATCACGCATGCTGCGCCCTGCTCGTCCACGAGGACGTGATCGACCGCGATCCCGCAGGGGTCCAACGACTCACCGATGCCGTGACGTCGGCTCAACTACGTATCGACGCCGACCGCCGGCACGCCGCCGAGATGCTGAAGGCCGGGCGCTATCTGCCGCAGCCGCTCCCGGCGATCACGAAGGCACTCACCTATCCGGCGGACGCATACCCCGTCACCCACCAGACCTGGCAGCCGCAGCGGATCGGATACCAACCCTTCCCGTTCCCCAGCTTCACCCAGGCCCTGGTCGAAGCGATGCACGAGACCGAGGTGGACGGTGACCGCCGGTTCCTGGCCCGGCTCGATCCGGCCTCCGTCCACGCCGATCTGGTGGACGACCGTTTCGTGCGGCAGTCCCTGACGACCGCCGGTGGCCCGGCCGTGTTCGGGCTCCCCGCACATCTGACCCGTACCGAGGAAGTGGATCCCACGTGAGCAGTCGGCAGCCCTCCCGTTCACGGTGGTCCGCGTGGTGGCCGCCCCTCACCGCGATCGCCGTCGCGGTGCTGTCGTGGTGGTTCGCCACGACGATCCTGGCGTCCGGCGACTCACTGATCCGCGACTTCGCCCCGCAGGAGGTGCTGCCCGCGCTCGGCGGGCTGATCGAACGCGGCGTGCTGCTGCCGGACACCGCCGCCAGCATGTGGCGTCTGCTCGTCGGGCTGTCGATCGCCGCGGTGATCGGCATCCCGCTCGGCCTGCTCATCGGACTCAATCCGACGGTGGACCGGGCCGTGCGGCCCGTGACCCAGTTCCTCCGGATGATCTCCCCGCTGTCGTGGGCGCCGATCGCGGTAGCGCTGTTCGGGATCGGCCACCGCCCGGTGTTCTTCCTCATCGCCGCCGCGGCCGTGTGGCCCATCGTCATCAACACCGCCGCGGGTGTGCACGCGATCGACCCCGGTCACCTGCTGGTGGCCCGATCGATGGGCGCGACGCGCACCGAACGGCTCACCACCGTGGTCCTGCCCGCGATCCGCGGCCATCTGCAGACCGGCCTTCGCGTCGCGCTCGGCATCGCCTGGGTGGTGCTGGTGCCGGCCGAGATGCTCGGGGTGCAGTCCGGGCTGGGCTACCAGATCCTCAACGCGCGCGACCAACTCGCCTACGACCAGGTCATGGCCGTGATCCTGGTGATCGGTCTGCTCGGGTTCCTGCTCGACTCCGCGGCCCAGCGCCTGCTCACCACCCGGCGCCGGCGGCGCCCCGAAACGGTGCACGCACCTGCCGCGGTCCCCGTCGGCTGACCCACGCGACCGTCGACTCCACGGTCTGCGCCCCGGCAGACTTGACCGGTGCAGTGCGGCCGCAGGCGAGCGAACCCGCTCCCCGCGACCTACCATTCGAGGGCCTCACGATCCGCGGGGCAGTCTCCGGTCGAGCACGCATCCGATGTTCGACGCCGGTACCGCGTCGCCACAAGTCGCCACAAGGAGTCCCATGAACCACGCACTCGACGATCAGGTCACCGCCTCGATCAAGGGCGACGTCGTTTTCGTCGGCAGTTCGGCGGCGCTGTACGAGGCCCGCGACCTGGCCCTCGCACTCGGCTACGGTCGCGCGGAGACCGCCGACGGCAGCGTCGACTACGCGGTGGTCGACGACGACGCACTCGACGGCATCTGCAGTCCCGCCGACGCGTTGCTGCTCGCGCAGGTCCGTTCCCTCGGCATTGCGGTGCTGACCGTGAACGACGCCCGCAACCGCTTCCGGATCGGCGCGCAGGCGCTTTCCCCTGCGTGAGCTAGCTCTCAGGCAATACTTCAACTTTTCACAGGTCCCGGTGCTAGAAAAATAAACATGTCATGGCTGTGGATCGCACTGAGCGTGTGGATCGTGGTTGCCCTCGGCGCGTCCGTGTTGATCGGACGCGGAATCCGGCGTGCCGACCGCGAGGAGCTCGGCTCGACCATGGACTGGGACTTCGCAACCGTCACGGCCGAGGAAGCCCACCCCCGCGATACGCGTCCGTAGGACACCCGGGTCCCGCCGCTGCGGGGCAGCGGCCGCCGCCGACCGAGTACGGACCAAACGGGCGAACACTCCGACACTTCCGACAAACACCCATAAACACCGATCTACCTGGACATTCGAACAGGTGGCGCGCCCGGCGGGGATCACGTACAACTGACTGCACACTGTGATCCACGACACTGCGGACGGCATCGGCCGGTCCGCCACTCCCGAAGGGCGACCCCCGTATGCCGCTCCCCATGTCACCGGCCGATTCCGTCTTCCTGCTCGGTGAATCCCGGGAGCATCCACTGCACGTCGGCGGACTCGTGCTGCTGCAGCCACCGGAGGGAGCCGACGCCCGCGACGTGCGCAGCATGCTCGACGTCGCGATGACCCGCGGTGAGGTGGCCCCCCTGCTGCGCAAGCGGCCCCGGCGCTCGGCCTCGTCACTCGGACAGTGGTTTTGGGAGGACGACGACCAGTTCGACATCGGTCACCACATCCGGCACGACGCCCTCGCGCACCCCGGCGGGATGGAGGAACTGTCGGCCCTCGTCTCGCGTCTGCACGGCAGCCTGCTCGACCGCAATCGACCGCTGTGGGAGATGCACCTGATCGAGGGCCTCGCCGACGGCCGATTCGCCGTCTACACCAAGATCCACCACAGCGTTGCCGACGGAGTCGGCGCCATGCGGTTGCTGCGTCGATCGCTGACGGTGGACTCGGACAAGCGGAACATGCCCGCGCCATGGGAGCCACGTACGCGGATTACTCAACGCCGCAACATGACCGGAATGCTCGATCGCCCCGTTTCCGCAGTCCGCACCGCGATCGATGTGGCTGGGGAAGTGACCGGGCTGGTCCCCGCGCTGGCCGGGAGCGTGCTGCGCGCGCTGCGCAACCAGGGCGGTCCCATGTCCTTCTCGGCACCCCACTCCGCTCTCAACGTGCCGATCACCGGGGCACGCCAATTCGTCGCTCGCAGTTGGGCACTCGACCGACTTCGGCTGGTGGCGAAGTACGCCGACGGCACCATCAACGACGTCGTGCTGGCGATGTCGTCCGGCGCGCTGCGCCGCTATCTCGCCGAGCGGGGCGCGCTCCCCGAGCGCCCGCTGGTCGCGATGGTCCCGGTGTCCCTGCGGAACGACAAGACCCGGCCAGAGCCGATCGGGGCCCCGAACGAGGCGGGCGGCAACGAGATCGGCATGCTCATGTGCAATCTCGGCACCCATCACGCAGACCCCGGCGAGCGTCTCGAGACGGTGCGCCGGTCGATGGCGGAGGGGAAGGCCGCGCTGCGCGGGATGACCCCCACGCAGGTGATCGCCCTCAGCGCCCTCGGGTCGGCGCCACTGGCACTGGACATGCTCTTCGGTCATCACGGCCCGGTGCGGCCGCCGTTCAACATCGTCATCTCCAACGTCCCGGGACCGAACGCCCCGCTCTACTGGAACGGTTGCCGGCTCGACGCCCTCTACCCGTTGTCGGTCACGCTCGACGGGCAGGCCCTCAACATCACCTGCACCAGTACCGACAACGCGATCGCCTTCGGGCTCACCGGCTGTCGCCGTGCCGTCCCGCGACTCGAGCCGATCCTCGATCACCTCGACGACGAGCTGGCCGCGCTCGAGGCCGCGGTCGGCATCTGACCGGCCGACTACTCGCAGGCCACTCCGTCGCCGTCGCCGTCCATCGCGGCACGGTAGCCGGGCTGTCCACGGTGCAGCGGTGCGGCACCCGCGGCCCGGGCGGCCTTGCAGTTCGCGTAGAACACGTCACCGGACGGCACACCAGCACCCGCGGGCGAGACGTCGGCCGGCGCGGGAGCCGGCGCGGGCACGGGCACGGGCTCGGGCGCCGGAGAAGCGGATCCCGTTGCGCCACAGGAGGCGAGCTCGCGGGCCATCGCGTCGTGCTCGGACTGCGTCACCCACAGCCGGTACGCCGCCTTCACCTCGATCTGACGGGTCACGTACGTGCACCGGTACGCCAGGTTCGGCGGCAGCCACGCCGACGCGTCCGCATCGCTCTTGCCCTGGTTGGTGGGCCCGTCGACGGCCTGCAGGTTGCGCGGATCGTTCGCCAGGTTGCGCCGGGTCGCCTCGTCCAGTTCCTGCGCACCCTTCTGCCACGCGTCGGACAGCGCGACGACATGGTCGATCTGCACCGCACTCGACGTCTCGACACCGCGGACGAACCGGATCGTCTTGCCGGTGTACACGTCGTCGAGCGTGCCGGAGAGCACCGTGCAGTCGCGGCTCATCGGATCGGTGGTGATGTAGACCAGGTCTCGCTTGAGAATGTCGTTGCGGGTGTCGCAGCCGTTGTGTCCGCCCGCGATCGTGACGTTGTCGGTCCATGCCTGGCCGAACTGCGACCGGTCGTATCCGTTCTTGGCAGCACGCTCGCGGATCGGCAGGGCGGCCAACCCCGCCAGCGCCCCGTCCGCGGTAGTCGGGTCGACGACAGCTTCACCAACCGTTTGTTCGCCCGGGACCTGCACGGTGGTGCTCGGCACCTGCTCCGGATCCGACGCCGAACCCGACGACGGTTGCGCGGTCGCGGTGCAGCCTCCGGCGAACAGCACGGCGACGGTGGCGAATCCGGCCACCCAGGACTTGTCGATCTTCACAGCACTCACGGGCGACGCGATTCCTCATCTCTCGTACATATGTTCGCAGAGCGCATCCTAGCCGGGCGATACCACACACCGGAATTCGCTCTCGCGGGCAACGCCACATTCGGCGTAATGTCCGAAACCGGGCAGCTCACCGGCCCATCCGAGTGCCAGCGTCAGGAGTTCGATGTCCACAAACATGCAGTACACGACCTTGCCGGGAACCGATCTCGTCGTCTCGACGGTCTCCCTGGGCTGCAACAACTTCGGCTCCAGGATCGACGCTGACGAGTCGCACGCGGTCGTCGACGCCGCACTCGCGCACGGCATCACGTTCTTCGACACCGCCGACGTCTACACGACCGGCGAGTCGGAGAAGATCCTCGGCGCGGCACTGGCGGGCCGACGCGACGAGGCGGTGATCGCAACGAAGTTCGGGGCGCCGATGAGTGAGACGGAGCGCGGTTCCGCGCCCGACTACGTCCGGCAGGCGTGCGACGCCAGCCTGCGCCGGCTCGGCGTCGACCACATCGACCTGTACTACCAGCACGCACCGGACCCGTCCGTGCCGATCGAGGACACCCTCGGCGCGCTCGACGAGCTGGTCCGGTCGGGCAAGGTGCGCCACGTTGCGTGCTCCAACAGTTCCGCCGCGCAGATCGACCACGCCGTCGAGACCTCGACCGAGCGCAGCCTGCCCCGGTTCGTGGCAGCCCAGATCGAGTGGAACCTGCTCGAGCGCGCGGTCGAGGACGAGATCGTGCCGGCGTGCGAACGCGGCGAGCTCGCGGTGATCCCCTACTACCCGCTGGCTGCGGGCCTGCTCACCGGCAAGTACCGCCGGAACACCGAGTTCCCCAAGGGATCCCGATTCGACAAGTCCGAGTACTTCGCGTCCACCGCCACCGAGGAGGCACTCGCCCGCGTCGAGGACCTGCTCGCGCTCGCGAGCAAACTCGACCGGCAGCTCTCGGAGCTGGCCGTCGCGTGGCTCGATGCCAAGCCCCAGGTCGCGTCGGTCCTCATCGGCTCGTCCACGCCCGCACAGGTGGCACGCAACGTCTCGCACCTGCGTCGCCCCCTCGACGAGGACGAACTGGCGATGATCGACGACTTCTTCGCCGGACGGTGACGAACGCCGACGGCGGGCCCGCACAGAAGCGGACCCGCCGTCGGTGTCGTTCGTCGGGGGGAGGTCAGTCCTGCGCGAGCGGCGGCAGGATGACGACCTGGCCGGCGTAGGACAGGCCCGCACCGAAGCCGACCAGCAGCGCCAGCTCGCCCGGCTTCGCCTTGCCCGTGCGGATCACTTCCTCCATCGCCAGCGGGATCGACGCGGCCGAGGTGTTGCCGGTCTCGGCGATGTCGTCCGACACTGGCACCGACTCGGGGAGCTTGATGCTGCGGGCGATGACCTCGTTGATGCGACCGTTCGCCTGGTGCGGAATGAACGCGCCGAGATCCTCCATCGCGACACCGGCACGCTCGAGGGCCTGCGTCGCGACCTTGCCCATCTCGAAGGCGGCCCAGCGGAAGACCGAGGTGCCCTCCATCTTGATCCAGGGACGCTGCGTCGGATCCTCGGCGAACGCGAGCCAGTCCGGCTCCTGGCGGATGGCCTGCGACTGGGAGCCGTCCGATCCCCACACGACGGGGCCGATGCCGGTGACGTCGCTCGGGCCGACGACGACGGCGCCCGCACCGTCACCGAAGATGAAGCGCACCGAGCGATCCGTCGGCTCGGTGCTGTCGCTCATGCGCTCGACGCCGATGACGAGGACGTAGTCCTCGGTGCCGAGTCGAACCATGTCGGACGCGATCGACAGCGCGTAGCAGAAGCCCGCGCAGCCGGCGGTGACGTCGAATGCGGCAGGTCCGCCCGTGCCGAGGGCGTCGGCGACCACAGCGGCACACTGCGGCGTCTGCGAGGGGTAGGTGGAGGTCGCGACGACGACGGCACCGATCTGCTCGGGCAGGATGCCACTGGCCTCGAGGGCCTTGCGTCCCGAGGAGATCGCCATCGCGAGGACCGACTCCTCGGCGTTCGCGAAGCGGCGGTTCTTGATGCCCGAGCGCGACTGGATCCACTCGTCGGTGGAGTCGATCGTCTCGCAGATCTCGTCGTTGCTCACGACCCGCTGCGGGCGGTAAACCCCCAAACCGAGGATGGCGGACTGCCGGACCTCGGCAGAGTTCGAGATCTGCGCACCCATGTTTGGTCTCCTCTACTGCACTGATTCGCGGCCCGAGCCGCCACGTGGCGGGGCCCACCTGGCCCCGTCTTCCCACGACACGGTACTTCGCACGGTAGGACCGGGTTGTTACTCGGGTCCCGACTGCCGCCGCGCACGCGGCGCATGCGGGCGCCACCACGTCCGACCGAACACGCCCGGATCGAAACACCCCGGAGAAACGAATCGATCCATTTCGCGCACGCAAGGTCGATTCAGGCGATAATCGAGGACAAATGTGACAAATGCGTTAACCCCGGAATCGCCGCAATTCGAATCGACAATCCTGCTAGCGTGTTATCCGCCCGAAAAGCCGCCGTCAGCACGGCAATTGCACCGGCGACATTCCGAATTCCACCGCAGATGGGGACGTCCGTGAAAAGGAATCGAGTTCACACCGTCGTCGGTTCCATGATGTGCGCCGGCGCTGCAATTCTCACGCTCGTCGTACCGGCCGCCGCCGATCCCAATACGGTGAATCCCATTCCGGTGCTGAACGGCACCAGCGGGGTACCGGCACTCCACGGGCGCAGTCGGGCCGTGGCGCAGGCGACGGGTCTGCTGAGCGCCAACCGCACCCAGGACGTCAACGTCCTCGGCACCGACCTGGGTGTCATGTGGGACAACGGAAACGGGCAGGTACTCACGGCATTCGGCGACACCGCCGGACTCGGCATCCCGAACCTGCTCGTCGGCAGCCTGTGGTCGTGGCGCAGCAACGTCCTCTTCCGCAGTTCCGACGACAATCTCGCCGACGGCATGACGTTCGACAGCACCCCCCGAGACATCGTCGGCCAGTCGAAGGAATTGATCCCCAGCCCCAAGATCCCGTTCGTCGAAATCAGTCGTATCCCCACCGCCGGGATCGCCGCGGACGGAATGCAGTACATGAGCATCATGTCCGTGAAGAACTGGGGCGACCCCGGCAAATGGGAGACCAACTACTCGAGCCTGGCGTTCTCGACCGACAACGGCGAGAACTGGGTGGAGGCCACCGAGACCCGGCGTCCCCCGGTCGGCGGCAACCGGAACTTCCAGATGGGCGCGTTCGTCAAGGACGGGGAGTTCGTCTATCAGTACGGCACTCCCCCCGGCCGCGGCGGACTCGTGTACCTCACCCGCGTGCCGGAGAAGCAGATGCGGAACCTCGACGCGTACGAGTACTGGGACGGCGGCAAGTGGGTGCCGAAGAACCCGGACGTCGCGGCGCCGATCGTGTTCGGCGGCGTCGGCGAGATCTCGGTCCAGTACAACGCGTTCCTCGGCCAGTACCTGATGCTCACCACCGACGACCGCAACTCCGTGGTGATGCGGCGGGCTCCGTCCCCGACCGGGCCGTGGAGCGCCCCGGAGGTCCTCGTCGACGGCCCCGAACTGCCGTCGATGTACGGCGCGTACATCCACCCGTGGTCGTCGGGCCCCGACCTGTACTTCCTGACCACCGTGCACTCCAACTACAACGTGCTGCTGATGCACACGACACTGCAGCGCTGAGAACGTCGGCGCGCGCCGCCCGAACCGCTGCTACCGTCCCGAGCAAACATTTGGTTTGCCTCAACAAGGAGACGACGTGGCACAGCAGAACGGCACCGATCCCCGCGGCGAGATTCAGGACCTCCTGTCCCGCATCGCGCAGCTCGCCGACGACGGCACCGTGGAGGAGTACCTCGAACACTTCACCGCCGACGCCGTCTGGGAGTCGCAGGCCAACCCGGTGACCGGCATGGCCGCCCAGCTCCGCACGGGCGTCGAGGCCATCGAGGAGGGCGTCCGGGAGCGGCGCGCGGGCGGCGTGCAGGGACCGGGCACGTCGAGCCGGCACGTCATCACGACCGTCGCGGTGTCGCTGGACTCGGACGTCGAGGCGTCGTCGACGGCGTACTGGCTGTTCTTCCGCGACACCGCCACCGAGCCGCGCCTGGCCGGCGTCGGGCGCTACGACGACACCCACCTCTACGAGGACGGGCATTGGAAGCTGGCCCACCGCCGCATCACCGTCGGCTGAGCCGACAATCGGGCCCCGTCGGCTGAGCCGACAACCGGGCCCGTCGCCCCCGCGTTGTGCGCACTTGTCGCGAAAATCCGGCCCCCCGGAGCGCGACAAGTGCGCACAACGCGAGTCGGGGGCGCGGGGAGAGGGGCGGGGATACGGTCGTAGCCATGAAGGCAGAGGACTGGGACGCGCGGTATTCGCAGGCGGAGACCGTGTGGGGGACGCCGCCGAATCCGGTCGTGGTGGAGTTCGCGACGTCGCTCCCGGCGGGTCGGGCGCTCGATCTGGCGTGCGGCGAGGGCCGGCACGCGCTGTGGCTCGCGACGCGCGGATGGGAAACGACGGGCGTCGACTTCTCCGCGGTGGCGATCGAGAAGGCCCGGGAGATCGCGACGCAGGCCCCGCGGCGGGTGCGCGACCGGCTCGCGTACGCCGTCGACGACATCACGACCACCGACGTCTCGGGCTACGACCTGGTCCTGATGATCTTCGTCCACCTCGATCCGGCGCAGCGACGGGCAGTTGTGAGCCGAATCATCGACGGCCTGAAACCCGAGGGAATCCTCATCATTCTCGGCCACGACACGCTCAACGCGACCGAGGGGGTCGGCGGGCCGCCCGATCACGAGATTCTTTACACCCCAGAGGATTTGAAGTCCGATCTCGACGGACGACTCGACGTCCTGACCGCCGAACGGCGTTATCGTGACACCGAGTCGGGCACCGCGATCGACGCGCTCCTCGTCGCCCGCAAGCCCGATCCTTGGCAGCTAACTTAATCGCGAGTAACATCGGCTAAGTTACCGACGAGTAGCTACTTGGGCGGTACTCGACGGAAAGACAGACCGCACCAACGCAGTGCCACTTCAGGGAGAGAACATGGGCCACTACAAGAGCAACGTCCGCGACCTCGAGTTCAACCTCTTCGAGGTCCTCGGTCTGGACAAGCCGTTGAGTGAGGGCGTGTGGGGGGATCTCGACGCCGACACCGTCAAGGACATGCTGTCCGAGGTCGCGCGCCTGGCCGAGGGTCCGCTCGGTGAGGCCTTCGCCGACGCCGACCGCAACCCGCCGGTGTTCGACCCCGAGACGCACGAGGCGACCCTGCCGGAGTCCTTCAAGAAGTCGTTCAAGGCGATGTGGGACGCCGAGTGGTACCGCATGGGCCTCAGCGAGGAGGTCGGCGGCGTACCCGTCCCCCGCGCCGTGGTGTGGGCCATCGCCGAGATGCTCCTCGGCGCGCAGCCGGCCGCGTTCATGTACGCCGCCGGTCCGTCGTTCGCGGACGTGCTCTTCAAGAACGGCACCGACGAGCAGAAGCAGTGGGCCGCCGCGCTGGTCGAGCGCGGCTGGGGCGCCACCATGGTGCTGACCGAGCCGGACGCCGGCTCCGACGTGGGCGCCGGCCGCACCAAGGCCATCAAGCAGGACGACGGCACCTGGCACATCGAGGGCGTCAAGCGCTTCATCACGTCCGCCACCTCGGACGACCTGTTCGAGAACATCTTCCACCTGGTCCTGGCCCGCCCCGAGGGCGCCGGCCCGGGCACCAAGGGCCTGTCGCTGTTCTTCGTCCCCAAGTTCCACTTCGACTTCGAGAAGAACGAGCTGGGCGAGCGCAACGGCGCCTTCGTCACCAACGTCGAGCACAAGATGGGCCTCAAGGCGTCCGCGACGTGTGAGCTCACCTTCGGCGGCCACGGCACCCCGGCCGTCGGCTGGCTGGTCGGCGAGGTCCACAACGGCATCGCGCAGATGTTCGACGTCATCGAGCACGCCCGCATGATGGTCGGCACCAAGGCCATCTCGACGCTGTCCACCGGCTACCTCAACGCGCGGGACTACGCCAAGGAGCGCGTGCAGGGCTCGGACCTGACGCAGATGACGGACAAGACCGCGCCGCGCGTCACCATCACCCACCACCCGGACGTCCGCCGCAGCCTGGCGATGCAGAAGGCGTACGCCGAGGGCATGCGCGCGGTGTACCTCTACACCGCCGCGCACCAGGAGCCCGAGATGGCGCAGCTGGTGTCGGGCGCCGACGAGCAGCTCGCGCACCGCGTCAACGACCTGCTGCTGCCGATCGTCAAGGGTGTCGGCTCCGAGCGGGCCTACCAGTACCTGACCGAGAGCCTGCAGACCCTGGGCGGCTCCGGCTTCCTGCAGGACTACCCGATCGAGCAGTACATCCGCGACTCCAAGATCGACTCGCTGTACGAGGGCACCACCGCCATCCAGGCGCAGGACTTCTTCTTCCGCAAGATCGCTCGCGATCGCGGTGTCGCGCTGGCCCACGTGGCCGGCGAGGTGAAGAAGTTCATCGACAGCGAGGCCGGCAACGGCCGCCTCAAGACCGAGCGCGCGCTGCTGTCGACCGCACTCGAGGACGTCCAGGCGATGGCCGCCACGCTCACCGGCCACCTCATGGGTGCGCAGGAGCAGCCCACCGAGCTGTACAAGGTGGGTCTGGGCTCGGTCCGCTTCCTGATGTCGGTGGGCGACCTGCTCATCGGCTGGCAGCTGCTGCGCCAGTCCGAGATCGCGCTGAAGGCGCTCGACGAGGGCGCGTCGGACAAGGACAAGCCGTTCTACGAGGGCAAGGTCGCGACGGCGTCGTTCTTCGTCAAGAACGTGCTGCCCGAGCTGACCGCGACGCGCACCATCCTGTCGCACCTGGACAACGACATCATGGAGCTGGACGAGGCCGCCTTCTAGACCGCCGCGTTCCCCGACGCCGATGCCGCACGACGATCTCGTCGTGCGGCATCGGCGTTTCGCGCAACAGTGTTGACAACGGCCATTGTCAGATCCAGGCTGGGGTTGTGACCCACACCACCGACTACCCGACCCGGTACATGCGCGACCGGGCACACGCCGCGCGGATCACCGCACCGCTGCGGCCGTTCGCGTGGCCGTCCCCCGACGCGACGGAGCAGGAGGCCGACAGGCTGCGCCGCGCACTGCTCGAGCGTGACGAGCCCAGCGCCGCCCTGGTGCGGGCCATCCGCGAGGACCGTACGGTGACACTCGCGCAGTTCCGGCAGGCGCTCGCCGAGGGCATCGACTCCGTCCCCGCTGCTCCGGAACCGCTCCGGGAGTACTTCGCGCTGCTCGAGGACACCCCGGCCTGGGTGGACCGCGACAAGATCGCGCTCGGCGCGCGCACGCTGCGCCGCGTCGGATCGGACGTGGGGGACGTGCTGGCCTACGGCTCACTGTTGGGCGGGTACAACAACTCCGGGCCGCTGCCGGTGCTGACGTCGTCGGGCCGGTTGACGGGCGAACGCACCCGTCGCCGCATCGCCGAGACCGGGACGTGGTGGAACGGTTGCGTCGCCGACGGCGGCCTGGACCGCTTCGGCGAGGGGTTCACGCTGTCCGTGCACGTCCGTCTGATGCACGCGTTCGTCGACTACCACCACGAGCACGAGACCGACTGGGACAGCGGCGATCGCGGGCTTCCCGTGAACCAGTTCGACCAGGCCGGAACGCTGGGCCTGTTCTCCATCACCTTCCTGCTGCACACCCGCGTACTCGGCGTCCGCTACACCCGGCGTGAGGCCGACGCCGTGCTGCACCTGTGGTGTTACGTCGGCTGGCTGATGGGCGTCGACCCGACATGGCTACCGTTCGCCGAGCGGACCGGACTGCGCATGATGTACCAGATCGGTTCCTCCTCCCCGGCGGCCGACGAGAACAGCTACACGCTGGCCGCGTCGCTCGTCGAACTCCCCCTGCGCACCCGCTACGGCCGATTCGACCGGCTGCGGCGGCGCTACGAATACGAGCGTGGCCTGTCGCTGGCCACCACACTCCTCGGTCCCGCCGGCGTGCGGGCACTGAAAGTGCCGGTGCGGCCACCGTGGTACCCGGTCGGCCGACTCGCCGTCAACGTCGTCAAACACCATGTGATGGGACGCTTCCCCGCCGGAAACCGGTGGCTGCAGCGCCACGGTGAACGACAACTTGAGGACGCCCGGCTCCGCATCCTCGACGGCGAGATCGCCGACGTCGTGGCACTGCCGGACTGACGGACCGCCCGGGCCGGCCCACCCGCGCCCCGTTTCGCTCCATATCCGGCGCAGACCACGCGGTTGTGTTTGGCTTGTCCAGTCGATCCCGCCACCGAGCCGAGGTTGGTGATCAGCTGTGACCAGCATGGACGAGCGCACCGGATTCTCCGAGCCCGCAGGTCCCGCCCTTGCCGTGCGTGCCGACGGACTGACGCGCAGCGGATCCCTGGGGCCGGTGTTCGGCCCGGTGGATCTGCGCATCCCGTTCGGGGGCCTCGCGGTGATCCAGGGCTTCGCCGGCTCGGGCCGGACATCGCTGCTGCTGACGCTCAGCGGGCGGATGAAGCCGTCGTCGGGCACGTTGCGGGTGCTGGGGCGCACCAAACCGGCCGGGATCCGCGCCGTCTCGGCGATCGCAGGCTTCGACGGCATCGACAACATCTCCGAGTCGGTGACGGTGCGCGACCTCGTCACCGAGCAGATCCGCTGGGACGCCACGTGGTACCTCCTGATCCGCCGTGCCGGGCAGCGCGAGCTCGAGCAGGTGTGTGCGCCGGTCTTCGGGAACCGCCCCCTGCCGAAGCTGACCGACTACGTCAGCGATCTCGGTGAACTCGACAGCATGCTGCTTCGCATCGCCGTCGCGAACACGAAGGTCCCGCCGCTGCTGCTGATCGACGACCTCGAACAGGTCCGGGAGGAGCACGATCGGGCGCAGCTCGTCGAGCACCTGGCGATGCTCGGAGCGCGGCAGACGGTGATCGCGTCCGCGGTCAACCCGCTGCCGCCGCATTCGCCCGCCCACGAATTCCATCCGCTCTCGGACATCGCACCGGAAGGCGAGGAGTAGCCATGCTGGCAGGGATGTCGCTCGGCACCGAGCTCAAGCGGTTCTCGCGTGGACTGATGCCGCGAGTCGCGCTCGTGACGATCGTGCTGATGCCGCTGCTGTACGGCGCGCTGTACCTGTGGGCGTTCTGGGATCCGTTCAGTGCGGCGAACAAGATCCCGGTCGCCCTGGTCAACAGCGATCACGGCACCGTCGTCGACGGCAAACCGTTGAACGCCGGCGAACAGGTGGCGCATGGGCTGATGGACTCCGGCGAACTCGACTTCCACGAGGTGACCGCCTACGAGGCGTCCACCGGCGTAGCGGACGGTCGCTACTACTTCTCGGTGACCCTGCCCGGCGATTTCAGCCAGTCGGTGGCCTCCCCCACCGGGCCGGACCCGCAGAAGGCGCGAATCGTCTTCACCTACAACGACGCCAACAACTACCTCGGCACGATCATCGGACAGAACGCCGCGCAGCAGATTCTCAATGCGGTGAGCGCCCAGATCGGCGAACAGTCCGTCGACCAGGTGCTCGTCGGACTCGGGGCGGCCGGCGACGGCCTCCGCAAGGCAGCCGACGGCGCCGGCCAGCTGTCGACCGGGGCGCAGGCCGCCGACGCCGGTGCGCAGCAGCTCGCGGGCGGCTCCCGCACGCTCGCCGACGGCCTGGGCACCGCGAAGGCCGGTTCGACGGCCCTGGCGGACGGCACCGCGCAACTGTCCGCGGGCATCGACACCGCGACCGGCGGGGCGTCCGCGCTCGCCGGCGGGCTCGACCAGTTGTCCGGCGCGACCACCCAACTCGGTGACGGGGCGGGGCAGGTCAGCGCCGGGGTCAACCAGCTCGTCGACCAGGTCACCGGTGCCCTCGGCGCCGTGCTCGACCCGGCCACCCGGGCGCAGCTCGCGCAGCTCCGCGACGGCGCCCAGCAACTCGCCTTCCAGCTCGGGGACCCGTCGAGCCCGTACCGGGCGGGCATGACGCAGGCCGTCGGCGGCGCCGGCCAACTGCGCGACGGCCTGACGCAGCTGCAGTCCGGCGGACAGCAGGCGGCGTCCGGTGCCCGCACCCTCGACGACGGTCTGGGCCAGTTGTCCAGCGGCGGTGAGACGCTGGCGCAGGGCGCCGGGCAGCTCGCCGATGGCACGACGCAGCTGAAGGACGGTTCGGGAGAACTGGCATCGCAGCTGAAGGAGGGCAGCGAGCAGGTCCCGCAATGGGATCCGCAGCAACGCACCGCCGTCGCGCAGACGCTGTCGGCGCCGGTCGCGCTCGACCAGGACCACGAGAACCGCGCCAAGACGTTCGGTACCGGCTTCGCACCGTTCTTCCTGCCGCTCGCACTGTTCGTCGGCGGCATCATCACGTGGATGCTGTTGCGGCCCATCCAGAACCGCCCGATCTCGACGGGCCTCGGCGCCATGCGGGTGGTGCTCGCGTCCTACTGGCCGGCCGCGCTCATCGCGATCGCGCAGGTGCTGGTGATGTACGTCGTGGTGCACTTCGGCGTCGGGTTGGTGCCGGTGTACGTGTTCGGCACCATCGCCTTCCTGGGGCTCGTCGGGCTCACGTACATGGCACTGATCCAGGCGTTCAACGCCATCTTCGGGCCCGCCGTGGGCCGCGTCGTGACGCTCGCCTTCCTCATGCTGCAGCTGGTGTCGGCGGGCGGCATCTACCCGGTGGAGACCACCGCGAAACCGTTCCAGATCCTGCACCCGTTCGACCCCATGACCTACGCCGTCAACGGCCTCCGACAGCTCACCGTCGGCGGCATCGACTCCCGGCTGTGGGTGTCGATCGCGGTGCTCCTCGGGCTGATGCTCGCGTCCCTGGGCGCAAGCGCCCTCGCGGTTCGGCGCGATCGCGCCTGGACGTTGATGCGGTTGCACCCGCCGATCGAGGTGTGAGCGTCTCGATCGGCGCCCGGCTGAGAGCTGAAGGGACCGTTCATGCGCCGGCAGCGTATGAACGGTCCCTTCAGCTCGTAACGGGAGAGGGGCCGGACTAACCGCCCGGCGTGTTCTCAGGCTTCGGCGCCGGTTCGTTCGACACGCACTTGACGATCGGCACCGGGTCGTAGCGGACGGTCCGGGTGTTGCGGGAGATCTCCGCGCCTGTGTTCGCGTCGGTGATGATCCGAGTGTCGCTCGTGGTGAATCCCGGTGCGCCGCTGGATGCCACGCAGTGCGGGCCGGCCGGCAGCGTGATCGTGTTCGGCGACGTCTGGTTCGTCCGACCACCGGTGACGGATTCGACGTCGACGGTCTTGGTGCCCCAGATCCGCACCGTGATGTTGGAGTTGGTGCCGATCGTCTGGACCATGACACCCGTCTTGGACGGGTTCCGGAACTTCAGGTCGATCGCACCCTCGAACACCGTCGCCTCGCGCGCCGCCGGGTAGCGCGAGATGTAGTAGCTGTGTTCGGTGTGCTCGACGTCCTCCATGCCCGCGAAGTACGTGGCGTTGTAGAGAGTGGTCGCGAGCTGGCTGATGCCACCGCCGACCGCCTTGTCCGGGCGGCCGTTGTTGATGATGCCGGAGTCGACGTACCCCTGCGCCGAGCCGCGAGGACCGGTCTCGGCGTCGAACGAGAACGTTTCGCCCGGCTTGACGATCGCCCCGTTGATCGCGCTCGCGGCGAGGCGGATGTTGACGCCGGACGCGTATTCGAAGCCGCCGGTGGTGAACTCGCCGATCACCTCGCGGATTCCGAGAGCCTTGGCGCCGTCGGTCGTCAGCGCCGGCTCGGCCGGCTCGTAGATCGCCGGCGTGGTCCGCGGACCGGCCGCCGCCAGCAGCGCGGGCAGCGGTTCGAGGGTCTTGGGCCACTGCACCATCTCGCCGGTGACCGACGGGATCACCTCGGGTGAACCGCTCGAGAGACTGATCTGCGCGTCCTTGGGCTTGGTCTCGGTGCCGGCGAGCTGCGGCGACAGGATCGCGGTGGCCGCCTCGACGTTGTACTGCGGCGACAGCCCGCCGTCGCCGTCCGGCACGAAGCTCAGGACCTTGCCCACCTGATCGCGCGGAAGCGTCGCGACCGCACCGTTCTTGCCGGTCACCTCGACGTTGGCCGACACCGCGGGTGTCGCGACGTCGCGGACCGCGGCATCGACACCGGCCTGTGTGACCGCGACGTCGACGGTGTCCACCGGCAGGTCGACGGTGGTTCCGTCGGCCCAGTCCGCGACGAACGTGTCTTTCGCGGCCTCCACCTGCAGGTTCTGTCCTGGCAGCGGCGCGACCGGCACCACCTCGGTGCCCTCGAACAGCACGTTGCCCTCGCGGGGAGCGCGGTCGGACTGCTGCTGCACGCCGACGATCGCGGTCGTCAGCGCGGCGTCGTCGACGGTCGAGACCACACCGATCTCCTGGTTGGTGAACAGCGACGCCACCCGGGTGAACGGGTTGATCGGCTGCTCGCCCGCGCGCTCGACGGTCGCGGCCCAGTCGATGTCCACCCCGGCCTGCGCCGGAACGATCGAGCTGTCGCTGGTCCCGGCACGTACCGGCACCGGCTGATCCACGCGGGAGCCGAGCGCGGCCCGGAGCGTCGCCTCGGCGTCCTGCTCGTTCTGCCCGCCGATCTCGACGCCCGCAACGGTGACACCGCGCGGCACCCGATCCGCCGACACCGCGAAGTCCACGGCGTACGCGACGACCGCCACGGCCGCGACACCGCCTGCGACGGCGGCGTACTTCACCCAGCGTCGGCCGCCCGACGGTTGCGCGGCAGCATCCGCCTGCACCGCCGGGTCCGCCTCCGGGGCCTGTGACGGCTCCGGGGCCTGTGACGGCTCCGGGTCCGGAGCGCCTTCCGGCTGTGGTTCGGGTCCGGGCTCAGCGGCAGGAGTGGCCGGTGTGGCCGGGAAGACCTCGGTGGGCGCGTCGGTCGCGTCGGCCCCGTCGGAGGAGTCCTCGGAGGGCCCCGGGGGCACCGCGGGGAGGATCTCGGTGGGGTTGTCGTCGGGCTGGGGACCGCCCGAACCGTGCTCCCGGCCGTTTTCCTCGTCGTTGACGCGGTCGCGCTCGTCACTCATGAAAAGGGCCCTCCTGACGAACCGACACCGTGCTGGGCCGTCGCATTACGTGTTCTCCCGTGAGGATAGTCGCGGTGACACGAACGACCGGTCCGGAATTCCACCAGACGGCGGCGCGAGAATCATTCCACGTGGTCTGCCGCGCCCCGAACGCAGAGTGGCTCCGCGTCGTTGCCAGGTCGGGGGTCAGGCAACAACGCGGAGCCAACTGGGATATCGGCCCCCTGTCAGGGGCGTTACAACCGGGTTCCGGGTCGTCCGGTTTACCGGATGCGGCCGTGGCCGTCAGACCTCGACGATGGCCGTGACGCCCTGACCGCCGGCTGCACAGATGGAGATCAGACCGCGGCCCGAACCCTTCTCTGCCAGCATCTTCGCGAGCGAGGCGACGATCCGGCCGCCCGTGGCCGCGAACGGGTGCCCGGCCGCGAGCGACGACCCGTTGACGTTGAGCTTGGACCGGTCGATGGACCCGAGCGCGCCGTCGAGACCGAGGCGCTCCTTGCAGTATTCGTCGGACTCGAACGCCTGCAACGTCGCGAGCACGACGGACGCGAACGCTTCGTGGAACTCGTAGAAGTCGAAATCCTGCAGAGTGAGACCGTTGCGCTCGAGCAGCCGCGGGATTGCATACGTGGGGGCCATCAGCAGACCGTCGCCGCCGTGGATGTAGTCGACGGCCGCGGTCTCCGAGTCGACGAGGTGCGCGAGCACCGGCAGATTGCGCTCGGCCGCCCACTCGTCGGTGGACAGCAGTACCGCGGACGCGCCGTCGGTGAGCGGCGTGGAGTTGCCGGCGGTCATGGTCGCGTCGCCCAGCTTGGTGCCGAACACCGGCTTCAGTGTCGCCAGCTTGTCGACGTTCGAGTCGGGACGCAGGTTGTCGTCGCGGGTCAGCCCCAGGAACGGGGTGACCAGGTCGTCGAAGAAGCCCCGGTCGTACGCGGCGGCCATGTTGCGGTGGCTCGCCGCGGCCAGCTCGTCCTGATCCTCGCGACGGACACCGAACTCCTTCGCGGTGATCGCGGCGTGATCGCCCATCGACAGACCGGTGCGCGGCTCCCCGTTGCGCGGGATCTCGATGCCGAGCATCGACGGGCGCACCTGGCCGAGCAGCTTGACCCGGTCGGCCGCGGACCGTGCCCGATTCATCGACAGCAGGAACTCGCGCAGTTCGTTGTTCACGCCGATCGGCGCGTCCGACGTGGTGTCGACACCGCCACCGACACCCGCGTCGATTCGCCCGGCCGCGATGGCGTCGCCGACCGCGATGATCGACTGCAGGCCGGTGCCGCACGCCTGCTGCAGGTCGTAGGCCGGGGTGTAGGGACTGAGCGCACTGCCGAGGACGCACTCGCGCATGAGGTTGAAGTCGCGGCTGTGCTTGAGGACGGCACCGCCGACGACCGTGCCGAGCCGTTCGCCCTGCAGCCCGAAGCGGCTGACCAGTCCGTCGAGCGTCGCCGTGAACATGTCCTGGTTGGACGCGTGGGCGTAGGCCCGGTCCGAACGCGCGAACGGAATGCGGTTGCCGCCGACGATGGCGACGGGGCGAAGCTGCCGACCACCGGACTGCGGTGCGGATGCCGGCTTGGCGCTGCGGGTACGGGCTTTGCTGGTCACGTCGGTCTCCATGTAGCTGGGGGATCTGCTCGAGATCCGCACGGTCGATCCGCCTCGGCGGTGGTTCCTACACTCGACATCAAACTTACTGCAGAGTAAGTTCAATGTCGACACCGCACCCGGATGCACGGGTGCCCGATTGCGACAAAGAAGGTGGACCGTGGCAGCCAGCAAGGGCGCTCCCGACCTCTACTCACAGTTCCTCTCGTCCGCGCCGGGCGCATTCATCGCCAAGCAGGCCGGGTTGCCGCAGCCGGAGAAGCTGCGTCGCTACAAGGCGGGCCAGCCCGCACTGGCCGGCCCGATCCTCATCGGCGGCAAGGGCCGTCTGGTCGAGCCGATTCGGGAACTGCTGTCGGACTACCCTGCCGCGCAGCCGCACGACGACCGCTACGGGGCGCTCGTGTTCGACGCAACCGGCATCGGTCAGGTCACCGAGCTCGTCGAGCTGTTCGAGTTCTTCCAGCCCGTCATCCGCAACCTCGCGTCGTGTGCTCGCGTCGTCGTCCTCGGCACCACGCCCGAGCTCACGTCCGGTGTCGACGAGCAGATCGCGCAGCGCGCGCTCGAGGGCTTCACCCGCAGCGTCGGCAAGGAGATCAAGCGCGGCTCCACCGCACAACTGGTCTACGTCGCCCCCGACGCCGCGCCGGGCCTGTCCGGCCTCGAGTCGACGCTGCGCTTCCTGCTGTCGGCCAAGTCGGCGTTCGTCGACGGCCAGGTCATCCGCGTCGGCGCGCAGGATTCCGTCGCCCCCGCCAGCTGGGACCGCCCGCTCGAGGGCAAGGTCGCCGTCGTGACCGGCGCTGCCCGCGGTATCGGCGCCACCATCGCCGAGGTGCTCTCCCGCGACGGTGCGCACGTCGTGTGCGCCGACATCCCGGCCGCCGGTCAGGCGCTGTCGGAGACCGCGAACAAGGTCGGCGGCACGTCGCTGGCCCTCGACGTCACCGCGCCCGACGCGGCCGACAAGCTGGCCGAGCACCTCACCGAGCGCCACGGCGGCGCCGACATCATCGTCCACAACGCCGGCATCACCCGCGACAAGACGCTCGCGAACATGGACGAGGCCCGCTGGAACAGCGTCCTCGGCGTCAACCTCCTCGCCCCGCAGAAGATCACCGAGGCGCTCGTCGCCAAGGGCGTGCTGCGCGAGGGTGGCCGCGTGATCGACGTGTCGTCCATCGCCGGTATCGCCGGAAACCGTGGCCAGACCAACTACGGCACCTCGAAGGCCGGTGTCATCGGCCTCGTCCAGGCCACCGCGCCGGTGCTGGCGGAGAAGAAGATCACCATCAATGCCGTCGCGCCGGGATTCATCGAGACCGCGATGACCGCCGCCATTCCGTTCGCCACCCGCGAGGCCGGCCGCCGCATGAGCTCGCTGCTGCAGGGCGGCCAGACGGTGGACGTGGCCGAACTGGTGTCGTACTTCGCGAGCCCCGCCTCCAACGCCGTCACCGGCCAGATCGTCCGGGTGTGCGGCCAGTCCCTGCTGGGCGCGTGATGGCAGGCCGCAAGGGCACCCTCGTGCAACTGCACGAGCAGCCCGGCACCCTCGACAACTACGCCCGCGCCGCTCTCGGCGCGCTGCCGTTCGTCAAGCCGTCCGGGCGGCGCAGCCTGCCGAAGGAGACGCTGGCGCTGTCCGGGCTGCGCGTCGACCCGGACAACCTGGCCGCGTACGCGAAGGTGTGCGGACTGCGGTTCGGCGACACGCTGCCGATCACGTACCCGTTCACGCTCGTGTTCCCGACCGTGATGCGGCTGCTCACCGCGCGCGAGTTCCCATTCCCGGCAATCGGTTCCGTGCACACCGACAACGTGATCGAGCAGCTGCGCCCGATCTCGGTGAGCGAGCCGCTGGACCTGTCGGTCCGCGCCGAGAATCTGCGACCGCACACCAAGGGCACCCAGGTGGATCTCGTCAGCGAGGTCTCGGTGGGCCGCGAACTCGTGTGGCGTCAGGTCAGCACGTTCCTCAAGATGCACCCCACCGGTGCGCCGAAGGAACCCCGGACCGAGCACGAGGCCGAGGTACCCCCGCCGCCCACCCGCACCCTGCGGGTGGATCAGAAGATCATCAGCCGGTATGCGGCGGTGTCGGGTGACCGTAACCCGATCCACGTATCGTCACTGGGCGCCAAGGCATTCGGCTTCCCCGGCACGATCGCGCACGGCATGTGGAGCGCCGCCGCGGCACTGCAGTCCCTCGAGGGTCGCATCCCCGACGCGGTCACCTACAGCGCCCGGTTCGGCAAGCCGATCGTACTGCCGGCCACGGTGAACCTGTACGCCGATCGGACTGCCGACGGCTGGGACCTGTCGCTGAAGAACCCGAAGAAGGGCTATCCGCACCTGAGCGCGACCCTGCGCTGAGACACCGACGCCCGGGCACCCTCGCATCACGCGAGGCTGCCCGGGCGTCGTCGTTCCTACTGTCCCGTTTCCGTGCGCAGACGCTCGTTCTCGGCGGCGAGTTCCGCGTTGGCCGCCTCCAGATCCAGGATCTGCCGGATGCCCGTGAGATTGACGCCGGCCTCGACCAGATCCGACACCCGGGACAGGCGGTAGATGTCGTCCTCGCTGTAACGCCGGGTGCCACCACCGGTGCGTGACGGATTGATCAGCCCACGCCGCTCGTACAGCCGCAGAGTCTGCGGACCGATTCCGGTCAACTCCGAGGTGACCGAAATTCCGTAGACTCCGCGGGTGGAGCGGGGCGGAGACTGTTGCGTCATCGTGGCCTTCATATCGCGTCGAGTTCGGTCGCGTGGAAATGCGTGCGCGGGCAGTTCACCCGGCCCCGTCCGGGAAAGCGGGGGCTCGTCTACGCACCGTCCGCGAGCTTGTGCTGACAACTCACCGTAGCACCGACCCCGCACCGAATGTGCGGCGGTGGGCGAAGATTCCCTGTGCCGCAGGTTAGGGGGAACCGGCGGCGGGAATCACACGTCGTTCGGGGCACTCAGCTCCCCGAGCTCCATGTCCGCCTCGATCCGATTGCCGGTGCGGTCCAGTTCCGCGATGGCCAGGTCGAACGCGTCCACCAACCACTCGTGCTCGGCCGAGACGAGTTCGTCGGCGTCGCCGTCCGCGACCGCCTGGAAGAAGCGCACGGTCCACCGCTCGGCCGGATCCGGGCCGTCCGAGAGCCCGTCGACCTCGTGATTCGTCGCCAGCAGGAAGCGGTTGTACTCGAAATCCACGCGAATCGCGTAGCCGGCCCCGGTGTTGACGACGTTCGCCGGACGGTGGGTCGCCGCAGCGAGCGCCGTGAGCGCGTCGGCGTAATGGTCGGCGTGTTCGCGGGTACGTGGCACTGATGTCACCTCTGTCGGAAAGGCCACCGCAAGGGATGCGGCGGCAGGGGCAGCGAGTTGCGACCGGGAAGCCCGGTCGATCACATCCCCGCAACGAACGGTACGCGTCCACCGACCCGGCGCGGCGCCCGAGCCGCCACAAATCTCGCCGATCCGACACGCGCACGCAATCCCCTCCCACCTGCAAGGAAGATCCGATCCACGCTCGGTTTCAATTAATCTGTTTTGACGGACACAGATTTTGTTGTACGGTTCAGAAGTCAAAGCTTCCAGATGCAAGCGAAGAAGAGTGAGACGGAGATGTCAGACCAGGCCGCGCCAGCGGCGGACGGATGCACTCCCCCCACCGGTCTTCCGAACCCGGGCCGCGAGCCGTCAGGTATCGCACCCACGCCGGGTGGGCCGTATCAGAAGAAAGGATGACCACACGTGAGTGCACACCGCTCGGCCACCGCAGGCCGCGCCTCGGCGACCTGGTCGCTGAGCACCGAGGAGCTCAAGCGACGACTCGACGGCATGTTTGCCGACGTCCCCCACGCGGACGACACCCCCGAGCTCAGCGCCGCCTGACGGCAACCGAACGCGATCGACCGTCCACGAAGAATCACGAGGAGCATTCGATGACCGGAATCAGCCCGAACCTCGCACCCCTGGCCGACACCTGGGAATGGCAGCAGCACGGCCGCTGCCAGGGCATGGACGAGTCGATCTTCTTCCCCCCGACCGGCGAGCGTGGCAACGCCCGCATGATGCGTGAGCGGCGCGCGAAGGCCATCTGCGCGACCTGCCCCGTCGTGAAGACCTGCCTCGAGCATTCCCTCGCCCTCCCCGAACCGTTCGGCGTGTGGGGTGGCATGGGCGAATCCGAGCGGGCGATCGCCCTGCGCGGACGCCGCGTGCGCCAGCGCCCCGCCGCCTGACCGGCAGTACCTCTCCCCTACCGAAAGATCGCTCCCCTACCGAAAGCGCAAGGTACTCAACATGATCACTCTCGGCATCATCCTGCTCGTCATCGGCCTGCTCATCAAGATCCCGATCCTGTGGACGCTGGGCGTCATCGCCCTCGTCATCGGCGCGGTGCTCCTGATCCTCGGCGCTGCAGGTCGCGCCGTCGGTGGCCGCAAACACTGGTACTGATCGCCGGACGCGAGTGGCCCCGGGCAGCGATGCCCGGGGCCACTCGTACGTTTGTCGGAAGTTACTGCTTCTTCTTTGTCGTGCCCGCCAGACCGCGCCACGCGAGGCTGTCGAGCAGATCGACGGCCGCATCGACGTCGATCTCGCCGCCTGCCACCCGGTCGGCAACCGCCTCACCCGCCCCGACCAACGCCACCGCCATGATCGAGAAGTCCGTGCCGGGATCGGGATCCTTGGTGCTCGACTCGAGCAACTTCGCCGTCAGCTCGATCAACCGGTCGCGGCTACTGCCGACCTGCGAGGCGAACGCCTGCTGCCCGATCGCCTGCCGGTACAGCACCATCCACGAGCGCCGGTTGGCGTCGACGAACCCGAGGAAACCGGTGAGCGCGGCGCGCAACTGCTCGCGCGGGGGAAGATTGGGATCGCCGGCCGGCGAGATGGCCTCGACGAACCGCACACCCTCCCGATGGATGCACGCGGCGAACAGTTCGTCCTTGGACCCGTAGTACAGATACAGCATCGGCTTCGAGATGTTCGCCTTGGCGGCGATCGCATCCATCGACGCGTCGTGGAACCCGTTGTCGGAGAAGACCTCGATCGCGGCGTCGAGCATCTGCTGCTCGCGCACAGCCCTCGGCAGCCGCTTGGTGCCTCCAGCCATCATTCCTCCAACCACAGGTAAGAGATGCCATCTTACTCTACGGTAAGAAGATCAGGGGTCACTCCATTGTGACCCAGGCGATCCTCAGCAGCTCACAGCGCCCTTCGCCCGCGCCACCGTGAGCACCGACGCATCCACCTGGGACTGCGGCAAACGCCCCTTCGCGACCGCATCCTCGAGATGATCCAGTACCCGCGGCACGTCGTCCGTCGTGAGCCACAGCGCGGAGGTCACGCCGGACTTCAGGGCCTGCTCCACCGCGTCGGCGATGTCGAACCGATCGGTGATCGCCTTCATCCCGCTCAGGTCGTCGGTGAAGATCACGCCGGTGAAGGGCGGCGCGTCGTAGCCGGTCCCGTCCCGCAACAGCTCGACGGCCTGCGGGCTCAGGCTCGCGGGCAGCCCGTCACTGGTCAGGCCGGGAACACTGAGGTGCCCCAGCATCACCCCGACCTCGGTGTCCACCAAATTCCGGAAGGGCACCAGGTCGCTGTCCTGCAACTGGTCGAGCGGCGGGGTTGTGACGGCACCGGTGTGCGAATCCCCCGATGCCGACCCGTGGCCCGGGAAGTGCTTGAGCACGGGCAGGATTCCGGCGTCACGCATGCCGCGCGCGTACGCGTCGGCATACCGGGTCACCACCTCCGGATCGTCCGAGAACGACCGATCGCCGATCACCGAGTCGTCCGGCTGACTGCTGACGTCGACGTCGGGCGCGAAATTGACGGTGATGCCGACGCTGCGCAGCTGGCGGCCCCGCTCGAGTGCCATCTCGTAGGCCTGGTCCGTGGTCATGGTGCGGGCGACCTCGCGGGCCGACGGGTCCGGCCCGAACAGCTGGTCCACGCGGGACACCCGGCCGCCCTCCTCGTCGATCGTCACCATCAGCGGCACCGCGCTGGCGTCCGCGACCTGCGCGACCTCGCTGTCGGCGAGCATCGACTCGTCGGTCCAGCTGCCGATGAAAATGCCGCCGATCCCCTCGGACTTCACGACGTCGAGGGCATCCGCGGTACCCGTGACCCCCACCGTGAGCAGCTGCGCGAGTTTCTGCCGCTCGGTGAGCGACTTCAGGAACCCGGGCCCGCACACCGCCGAACCGAACGGTCCCGGCGCGGGAGGTGCCTGCCAGGTGGTCGAGGTCGACGACGCCGCAGACTCGGACGTCGACGGCGCTGACGTCGCGGTGGTGTCGGTGCCGTTCCCGGACGAGCACCCGGCCGCGAGGCCGGCGCACAGGACGAGGGCGAACGCGTGTCGGATTCGCATGGTTCCGACCGTAGTCGACATCGATCCGAGCTGTTTCCGAGCCGGACACCCCGGGTAATGGCAAGGTAATCTGCAAGAACGGAAGCCGAAGGCCGCCACCGGCGGTCGACCCCGATTCCAGGAGGTCACAGTGCCTGCAGATCTCATGCTCATCGCTTACGACGGCTCCGACAACGCCAAGCGGGCGATCCAGCACGCCGGCCGATTCCTCGCGGCGAACCGCGCCGTGGTCGTCACCGCGTGGGAACCGATGGTGCGCCAGGCGGCGCGGATGTCCGGGCTCTCCGGCGTCATGCAACCCGAGTGGGTGCCCGACGAGCAGTCCGAGGACGTCGCCCTCATCGACGCGCGCACCACCAACGACGAGGGCCTGGACCTCGCACTGGCCGCCGGCCTCAACGCCGAGGGCCGCTGCTGCGAGTCGTCGACCGCGATCTGGGCGGCGATCGTCGAGTGCGCCGACGAACTGGACGCCGACATCATCGTCACCGGTACCCGTGGCACGACGGGACTGCGTTCGCTGCTGCAGAGCAGCGTTGCCGACCACGTGCTGCGGCACAGCCACCGGCCGGTGCTGATCGTTCCGCCGGGCAAGTAGCGCCGCGAGCCTGGAGGCCGCCGCCGTCGGTGTCCGGACTATCGTCGGCAGCATCATGGACGGCTTCCTACTCTCGCGTTCCGAACGGACTCTCCGCACCACCGGGACGCGGGACCGCTTCGACACCGTCGCCGCCGCGGCCGCCGCGCTCGCCGACGGTCGCGCCGATCTGGTGGTGGGCGCGCTGCCGTTCGATCCGTCCGCGCCCACCGCTCTCGTCGCGCCGGTGACGGTGTCGTGGACCGACGGGCCGTGGCGTCCGGGCACCGTCGCACCGCTTCCCCGGGTGACGATCGCCGGCGAGGTCCCCGGCCTGGACGAGCACACAGCGCGCGTGCGCCGGCTCGTCGACCGCCTCCGCGGCGGCGAGTTCGACAAGGTCGTGGCGGCGCGGGCCGTGCGTCTGGCCGCCGACGCCCCGATCGATCCCGAGGCGCTCGCCGCCCGGATGATCGGCCGGCACGCGAGCGCCAACGGCTTCGCCGTCGACCTCACCGCGGCCGGCGAGTCCTACCGCGGTCACACCCTCGTCGGCGCGAGTCCCGAGATCCTGCTCAGCCGTCGCGGCGACGTCGTGACGTGCCGTCCGCTCGCGGGTTCCGCACCGCGCCGCGCGGAGCCGGACGCCGACCGCGCGGAGGGCGCGGGTCTGCTGGCATCGGCGAAGAATCTCGCCGAACACGCGTACGTCGTCGACTGGATCCGCGACGTCCTCGCCCCGCTGTGCTCCGACCTGGACGTGCCGGCCACCCCCGAACTGACCCGCACCGGCGAACTGTGGCACCTCGCCAGCCCGATCCGCGGGCGACTGCTCGACGCGTCGGTGACGTCGCTCGACCTCGCCCGCCGGCTGCACCCGACGCCCGCGGTGTGCGGAACCCCCACCGACCGCGCGCTCACCGCGATCCTCGACGTCGAAGGGGACCGCCGCTTCTACGGCGGTGCCGTCGGCTGGTGCGATGCGGCCGGCGACGGCGACTGGGTGGTCGCGATCCGCTGCGCCGAGATCGATGCCGACGGGACGTCGGCGCTCGCGTGGGCGGGCGGCGGAATCGTCGCGGCGTCGGATCCCGGCACCGAACTCGAGGAGACCACCACGAAACTGGGCACCCTGCTCGGGGCGCTCGGCGTGGACGCCCACGCCGCCGACCCCGCAGGTGATACCTTGACCCGGATATCACGTACGCACGAGTAGCACCGCGTACCGGCGGCTCGACCATGGGAGATCCGAGATGGCGAAGTTCCTTGTCCCCGGCGTTGCCAGCGCTGTGATCGGTGCAGTCGTCGGCGTCGGCGCAGTTCTCGGCGTCACCGCGGCCGCCCAGGACAACACGCTCCCGGACATCGACCGCTCCGGAAACGCCAACTCGTCGATCCTCAACCAGGTTGAGTACGGCAGCCGCTGAGCCCGGAGGAATCGCGCGTTCCCGCACGACCCCCTCGTCCGGCGACCTCGCCGACGGGGGGCTTTCCGTCGAACCCTCGACTGAACGACTGACCCGGCGCTGGCTCTACGGCGCCGGGTTCGTCGCGTTGATCCTGTGCCTGCTGCAGTCCCCGGGCCTGGTCGTCGCCGACACCAAGTACGACCTCACCGAGAACCCGATCGGATTCCTCACCCGCGCCGCCCACCAGTGGAGCAGCATCGCCCCACTCGGGCAGGTGCAGAACCAGGCGTACGGCTACTTCTTCCCGCACGGGCTGTTCTTTGCGGCCGGCGAATTCCTGCACGTACCGCCGTGGATCACGCAGCGGATCTGGTGGGCGCTGCTGATCGTCGCCGGATTCTGGGGCATCATCCGTGTCGCCGAGGCCCTCGGCATCGGCAGTCGGTCGTCCCGGATCGTCGCGGCCGTCGCGTTCGCGCTGTCCCCGCGGGTGCTCACCACGATCGGCTCGATCTCGTCGGAATCGCTGCCGATGATGCTGGCGCCGTGGGTGCTGCTGCCGGTGATCCTGGCGACTACGTCGCCCGTGCGCCTTTCCGGTGGGCCGAGCTACCAAAAAGGCGCACGGGTGCTCGCAGCGCAGTCCGCGCTCGCGGTCGCGCTCATGGGCGCGGTCAACGCCGTCGCCACCGCGGCCGCTTGCCTGGTCGCGGGCCTGTGGTGGATCGCGCACCGGCCCAACCGGCGCTGGTGGGTGTTCACCGCGTGGTGGGTCCCGTCCCTGCTGCTGGCCACGCTGTGGTGGATCGTCCCGCTGCTGCTGCTCGGCCGGGTGAGTCCGCCGTTCCTCGACTACATCGAATCGTCGGGCGTCACGACGCAGTGGACGTCGCTGACGGAGGTGCTGCGCGGCACCGACAGCTGGACGCCGTTCGTCTCCCCCGAGCGCGTCGCCGGCACGGTGCTGGTGACGCAGCCCGTCGCGGTCGTCGCCACCGGCCTGATCGCCGCGGCCGGCCTGGCCGGGCTGTGCATGCGCCGGATGCCCGCGAAGGGGCGGCTCACCCTGATCCTGCTGGTCGGCATCGCCGGGCTCGGCGCCGGCTACATCGGCGAACTGGGATCCCCGATCGCCGACCAGGTCCGCGCGTTCCTCGACGGCACCGGCGCCCCACTGCGCAACGTGCACAAGCTCGAGCCGCTCGTCCGGCTGCCGCTGGCCCTCGGGCTGGCGCACCTGCTCGCAAGGGTGCCGCTACCCGGGTCGGTGCCGGTCCGCCGCTGGCGCACCGCGTTCGCGCACCCCGAACGCGAGCCGCTGGTCGCGGTGACGAGCTTGCTGCTCGTGGCGCTCACCCTCACGACGTCGCTCGCGTGGTCCGGCCGGCTCGCCCCGCGCGGCGCGTACGACCAGGTGCCGTCGTACTGGCACGAGGCGGCGCAGTGGCTCGACGACAACGCCGCCGGATCCGGGTCGGGTGCGGACGCCGAACGCGCGCTCGTCGTGCCCGGCGCCCCATTCGGTGCGCAGGTGTGGGGACTGACCCGCGACGAACCGCTGCAGGCACTCGCGTCCACGCCGTGGGCGGTCCGCGACGCCGTCCCGCTCGTGCCGCCCGGCGCGATCCGGGCGCTCGACTCGGTGCAACGGATCATCTCCGACGGCCGACCCTCCGCCGGGCTCGCCGACACCCTGCTCGGACAGGGCATCCGCTACGTCGTCGTGCGCAACGACCTCGACCCCGACACTTCCCGATCGGCGCGGCCGCTGCTGGTGCACCAGACCGTCGACGGCTCCCCCGGCCTCGAGAAGGTGGCCGAGTTCGGCGAGGACATCGTCCCGGACACCGTCGACGACGTGGTGATCGACAGCGACCTGCGGCCCGGCTACCCGGCCATCGAGATCTACCGCGTCACCTCACCCGACGGGGCGACCCCGGCCGCCGGGCTGTACGCCGTCGACCTGGACCGGGTGCCCGTCGTGCAGGGTGGCTCCGAGTCGCTGCTGCGGCTCGCCGAGAACGGCACCGTCGCCGGGCCGGCGCTGCTCGCGTCGGACGCGGCGCGCGCCGGCCTCGACACCGGCTCGGTCACGGTCACCGACACCCCCACCGACCGCGAGACCGACTTCGGGCAGGTCGACAACCACAGTTCCGCGCTGCGCGGTCCCGACGACGAGCGCCGCACGTACAACGCGGTGCCCGACTACCCGGTCCCGGGCGCCGAACTGGTGCAGGGCGAATGGTCCGGCGCGACGGTCAGCGTGTCGAGCGCCGCGTCCGACGCCACCCAACTGGGCGGCACCGCACCCGGCAGCGGACCCGCCGCGACCGTCGACGGCGACCCCGCGACGGCGTGGCTGAGCAACGGCCTCGAGACCGCCCGCGGACAGTGGCTGCGCCTCGACTTCGACACCCCGATCACCCGCGGCATGCTGCACCTGACGACGAGCCCCGCCGCGTTCGGTCCGCCCGTGAAGTGGATCCGGGTGGAGACCCCCAACGGCTCGACGTCGGTCCGGGTCGACGAGCCCGGAAAACCGGTCGACGTGTCGTTGCCGTCGGGCACGACACCGTGGCTGCGGATCCTCGCCACCCACACCGAGGACGGCTCCCCCGGTTATCAGTTCGGCATCAGCGAGATCTCCGTCGACGACTACTCCACCGGCACCGCACTGCCCGTCCCGATCGTCCACCGCACCGTGCTGCCGGCGACGCCCGCCGGCGCGCAGGTGCGCGGCTGGGACCTGGGGCAGGAACTGCCCGGACGCGCGGGCTGCGCGGACGGCCCGGACCGCGTGCACTGCAGCGGCTCGCTGGTCCTGCCGCCCGAGGAACCCGGCACGTTCACGCGAACCCTGTCGGTACCCGAATCCACCACCGTCACCACGCAGTTGACCGTCCGGCCCCGCCCGGGTGCAGCGCTCGAGAGTCTTGTCACCGATCCGGCCGCGGTGTCCGCGACCGGTGCCGCCGACGGCGTCGAACTGCGTGGCACCGCCGCCGCGGCCGTCGACGGGGACGTCGCCACGTCGTGGACGGCACCCACCGACAGCGCCCAGCGCAAGGGCGGGCTGCCGACGCTGACGATCCGGCTGCCGCAGCCGACACTGGTGACCGGGCTGCTGCTGACCCCGAGCCCCGGGAATCTGCCCGCCGCGCCCCGCCGGGTCGCCGTCGACCTCGGCACCGGCCCGCAGACCCGCGACCTCGACGCCGAAGACGCTGCCCCGCAGACGGTCTCGCTCGAACCGCACGTCACCGACACGATCGTGCTGAGCCTCGTGCGATGGGACGACGTCCTCGACCGCACCGCACTCGGCTTCCTGCAGCTCCAGCCCGCCGGATTGTCCGAGGTGGCCGTCCTCGGCGACGGCGGCCGCCCAGTGCCGGGCACCGCGACCGCGACCACCGACCACACCGTCACCGTCGGTTGCGACATCGGGCCGACGATCTCCGTCGGCGGCACCATCGTCCGGATGTCCGTCACCGCGACCGCGCGGCAACTGGCGTCGGGGCAGCCGGTGACCGCGACCGCCTGCGATCCGGGGCCCGCCCCGCTACCCGCGGGCCGTCAGGACGTCGTGGTCGCGCCCGGCCCCGCGTTCACCGTCGACAACCTGCGCCTCGACGCGGCGCCCGCGCCCCCGCCGGCCCCGGTGTCCGCGCCGACGGTGGGCCGCTGGACCGAGAACCTGCGCGAACTCGACGTCGCGGCGTCCGGCACCGACCGACTGCTGGTGGTTCCCGAGAGCACCAACATCGGGTGGGTGGCGACCGCGCCGGACGGCACCGAACTGCAACCCGTCGTCGTCGGCGGCTGGCAGCAGGGCTGGATCGTGCCCGCCGGCACCGACGGCGTCGTGACGCTGACCTTCCCGTCGGACCGCTGGTACCGCGCGGGCATCGCGTTCGGGCTGCTGCTGTTGATCCCGCTCGCGCTGCTGGCGCTGGTGCCTCGCCGGCGTGCACGCGACAGCGGCCCCGCACCGCGCCCGTGGCGCAGCGTGGTCGCGGCATTCGTCGGTGTGACCGCGGTGGCGACCCTCGTGGCGGGACTCGTCGGGGCGGGTGTCACGGTGCTCGTCGCCGGGGCCGCGTTCGGCCTGGCCCGGTGGCGCGGCAACGCCTTCGCGGCCCGATTCCTCGTCGGAACCGCAGGGGTGTCACTCGTGGTCGCGTCGGTGCTGCTGTCGACCGGACCGTGGCGCGCGGCCGACGGCTATGTCGGGCACTCGTTCCTGATTCAGCTGTTCGCGCTGATCGGCGTCGTCTGTGTCGGTGTCGCCGCATTGCCGCTGACGCGGTCGCCGATGTGGCGGCGCTTCTCCCAGCGGTGGACGGCGCGCCGGGACGGTTCCTCGACCAACGCGTAACTGGCCGACGCCACGGCGATGCTGAGCACCGTGGTGACGGCGAGGACGAACCAGAAGTTCCCGTTGAACGGCGCGATGCCGAACATCGGGAACACGATCGTCAGCACCGCGAGATGCCAGATGAACAGTCCGTAGGACCAGCGCCCGACGGCCAGCGCGACCGGGCTCGCGAGGATCCGGTGCCGGTGTCCGGCCAGGACCAGCGGCGCCAGCAGCGCGAAACTCATCACCGCACCGAGGGCGATCTTGGTGGCGTACTGCCACGGCTCGGCGCGGACCAAGCCCTCCGGCCCGGCCAGCCACGTCGTCGACAGACCGAACGCGACCACCGCGATCGCACCCATCCACACCCGGTGCTCCGCCAGGCGATGCACCCACGTCCCGCCCACCATCGCGAGTTCGGCGAGCAGCATGCCGGCGGCGAACCACGGGATGTAGCCGGGCAGCCAGTTGTCGTGGTGGATCCCGTCCGGCGCCGGGATCGGCAGGAACGCCCAGCTGAAACTGATGACCGCCAGGGCGAGCAGCACCGGCACCCGGAACCGAGCGCTGTCTCCGCGCAGTTTCACCAGCACCAGCGCGATGATCGGCAGCAGCAGATAGAAGGCCACCTCGACCGACAGACTCCACATCTGCGTCAGGCCCTCGGTGAGCGTGAGCGGGACGAACACCTGCAGCAGCGCCAGGTTCGACATCCACACCCTCCAGCCGCCACCGGCGGCGGGCAGGAACGCGAGCACCAGAACCACCAGCACCCAGTACGCGGGCAGAATGCGCGCCGCCCTGTTGAGCCAGTACCGGGCGATGGTCGGCGCCCTCCCGAAACCGCGGGCCGCCGCCGCGTGCGGACGCCACAGCAGGAAGCCCGAGAGCGCGAAGAACACCGCGACCGCCAGGTCGAACCGCCCCCAGATCCGGCCGATCACCGGATCGCCGGTGGCCCCGGTCTGGAACGCCACGTGCGTCACGAGAACACCGAAGGCGGCGAATCCGCGCATCCCCTCGAGCGCCGGAACGAACGCCCGCGGATTGCCGACCGGAGCCGGCGAGGCGAGGTGTGTGCTCTTCATCGCCGTCAAGTGTGCCCGGGTCGTTGCGGAACCGAAAGAGCGACGTGAACGATCGGAACACCGGTGCTGACGCAAATGGGACAACGAGACTGTTAGTGTCTGGGCTCACGTGGTGTCGCGAAACGTCAGGCACCGTGCGACCCGTGCAGCGGGCACGCTGCCGGTGGGGGTATCTCAATTCAAGAACATTGAGTTAGGAGACAGCATGGCCGAGCGCTCAGGCCCGAGCCGGATACTCGCGTGCATTCTGGTGGGCCTCGGGACCTTCCTGCTCGCCGTAGCGGTCCTCATTCCCGCGTACACCGTCGACAAGCTCAAGAAGACGCCACTGGATCTCGAGGTCACCACCGTCGCCACCGGCAACGGTGACGTGCTCGACTCCAAGGCGCTGCTCGCGGGCAAGGCCGAGGTCAACACCAACGTGCCGATCGTCGCGCAGCGGTACGTCATCACCGAACAGCCGTCCGACGCCGACGTCATCTCGCTGCAGGCCGGCCAGACGCTGATCCGCACCGACAAGCAGGGCGACAGCGGCCTGCTGACCGCGACGGTGGACCGACTGACCGCCGACCGCGTCAGCTCGATGCCGGTGGAGCCGCCCGTCGGCACCATCCAGACGTCGTCGACCGAGCCTGCCGAAGAGGTGTCGCACACCGGCCTGCAGTACAAGTGGCCGTTCGACGCGGAGAAGAAGAGCTACCCCTACTTCGACCTGAACTCGCGCACCACGCAGGACATCAATTTCGTTGAGGAAACCGAGATCAACGGAATGAAGGTGTACCACTACAACCAGACGATCGAGCCCGTCGATCTGTCCAAGGTCGTCCCGTCGGCGCCCACCAACAAGCTGACGCTGCCCGCCAAGACGTGGGGTGTGCCCGGTGACGACCAGCCGGTCACGATGATCCGCTGGTACACCAACGAGCGCGACGTCTGGGTCGACCCGGTCACCGGCGTCGTCATCAAGGGCCAGGAGAAGCTCTACCAGTACTACGCCCGCGACAAGGCAAAGCCCGAGGTCACGGTCCTCAAGGCCACGCTGCCGTTCGACGAGAACACCATCGAGTACCAGATCGGCCAGGCCAAGGACGGCCAGGACAAGCTGTCGCTGTTCGGCCGCACGCTGCCGATCGTCGCCGCCATCCTCGGCGTCATCTCGCTGATCGCCGGCATCTTCCTCGGCCTGCGCGGTGGCCGCGGCAACAGGGGCGCGACCGCCGGTGGCCCGGCGAACCCGCCCGCCGGATCGGCCGGCAACGACTGGACCACCGACAAGACCGAGGAATTCCCCACGGTCAACATGGACAAGGGCGGCTTCACCGAGCCCCCGCGCCAGCAGTAGTCGGCGCAGCCCGACGCTCTGACAGACCACGAACCCCCGCACGGATCACCGTGCGGGGGTTCGTCGTTGTGGCGGGCGTGGGCGAGGCGGGGTGTGGCGGGCGTGGGCGAGGCGGGGTGTGGCGGTCAGGGTGCCTGCCCCGGTCCGTCGCGTTTTGCGCACTTAGCGCGGGGTCCCGGCCCCACCCCTCGCGCTTTGCGCACTTATCGCGGTGGGAGGGGCCCTCAGGGGCGCGTTTTGCGCACTTATCGCGCGACGTCTGCCGACCGGGCGCTGCGGACCGCCAGTACCGCCGCCGCCGCGGCGGTCGCCGTGGCTACGCACATCGCGACGGTGACGAACTCGCGGACAGTGTCGGCGACGGTGAAAAACAGCACCACCTCGGCGGCCAGACCCACCCACGCGACGATCGCGAGGTGCGTGCGCTCGCCCGCGATCGCGGACAGCAGCGCGCCCTGCAGCACCGCGAGCGCAGCGCCGTTCCACGCGAACATCCACAGGATGCCCTGGACGGGCGTGTAGTCGTCGCCGAACAGGACCGGGGCGAGCGGGGCCACCAGGGCGGCTCCGACGACGAGGACGGCGCCGAGCGCGATCAGAACGCCGAGCGCCGACCGGACGGCCGCGGCGGAGTGCTCCGGGTTCGCCATCTTGGGATAGAGCACGACACCGATGGCCTGCGGCAGCCAGAACGCGGCCTTGGTCGCGACGGCACCCGCCGCGTACAGGCCGGCGTCGTGGGAGTCGAGCACCATGCGGGCGATCACGAGGTCCACCGAGGTGAGCGCGATGAGCGCCAATTGCACCTGCGACGCGCGCAGGACCGTCGCGACGCCGATCGTGGACGTGTCGGTCCGAGCCTCGGTGCCGGACGGTCGACGGCTCGCGATCAGCCGCGCCGCGAACGCCATCACGCCGGTGCCCGCGGCACCGGCCAGCAGGGTCGGGCCCGGACCGCCGCCGACCGCGAGCACCGCGACGGCGGGCGCCACCCTGACGATCCCCGCGCCGGCCAGCACGACGCTCAGTTCCGCGAACCGTCCGGCGCCCTGCAACAGTCCCTGTTCGGTGGCGAGCAGCACCAGCAGCGGCGCCGCGACGAGCGCCGACGCGGTCGCGGCGAGACTCGTGTCCAGCGCCCACGACATGACCGGGACGAGCGCCACCGCGATCACGCCGACGATCGCGGCGCAGCGGTAGCCGAGTGTCCGCAGTGCTGCGGTCGGCTTGCCGTGCACCACTTCCCGGGCCACGACGGTCTGCAGGGCCAGCGCCGGGACGGCGAGTACCAGTTGCGCGGCGAGCAGGGCCGCGAACTCGCCGTAACCCGCCGGGCCGAGCCAGCGCAGTGCCGGAAGCGCGAGCAGGTAGGCGGCGATGTTCGCCGTCATCGATCCGACGGTCACCATCGTCATCCCGGCGACCGTGGAGCCGGTGAGCGATTGGCGTGGCATCCGCTCATGATGCACCACGTAAGGTGCCGCTCATGACGCCACGGCAGCCGAGTCTCGTACGCGCCGCGCCGTCGTTGTACAGCCTGCTGCTGGCCGTGCTGATCGTCGGCCCGCTGCTGGGTCCCGGCTATCTCCTGCTCCGCGACGCGGTGAGCACGCCGCGGTCGTACGTCACCGACTCCGCGCTGGGTCTCACCGACGCGGCCGCCCGCGCTGTGCCGCAGGACTGGTTGATCGCGGTGCTGAGTTCCGTCGTCGACGGCGGCGTCGTGGTGAAGGCGATCCTGCTGGCGGCGCTGTGGTCGGCCGGGTGGGGCGCGGCCCGGATGGTCGCGACCCTGCTGCCCGGCGTCGGGCTCGGTGCACAGCTCGTGGCCTCGTCGGTGATGCTGTGGAACCCGTACGTGGCCGAGCGTCTGCTGCAGGGACACTGGAGCCTGCTCACCGGGTACGCGGCGCTGCCGTGGGTCGTGTGTGCGGGCGTCGCGATCCGGCGCGGACGGCCGGGCGCGTGGTGGGCGCTGACGCTGTGCCTGGCGGCGGCCGGGCTGACCCCGACCGGCGCGATCCTGGCGGCCGTGGTCGCTCTGAGCGTGCTGGCCCGCCCGGCTGCCCGGAACCGTGGCCCTGTTCCTGGCCGCGTCGGCGCCGTGGCTGACGGCGACCGCGCTGTCCGGGGGCGGCGGGGCGTCGGATCCGGCGGGTGTCGCGGCGTTCGCGGCCCGCGCCGAGCCCGGGCTCGGCACCCTCGGCAGCCTCGCCGGGCTCGGTGGGGTCTGGAATTCGACGGCGGTACCCGGATCGCGGACGTCGCTGTGGGCGCTCGTCGGCACGGCGGCGCTGCTCGCCGTCGTCCTGTGCGGGCTGCCCGCGCTGTGGCGGCGACGCCGCCACCCCGTGATCGTCGCGCTGGCCGTGCTCGCGCTCGTGGCGGTGCTGCTGCCCGCACTCGGCGCGACCGGCTGGGGACTGGCGGTCGGCGAATGGGCCGTCGTGCACGTGCCCGGGGCGGGCCTGCTGCGCGACAGCCAGAAGTGGGTGGCACTCGCCGCGCCGCTGTACGCGTTGGCCGCGGCTGCCGGGGCGCGGGCGCTGTCGTCGCGGGTCTCGCTGCCCGGCGCGGTGCCCGTCGCCGCGATCGTCGCGGTCGTGCTGGCGCTGCCAGACCTGGCGTGGGGTGTCGGCGGCGCGCTGAAGCCGGTGCAGTACCCGGCGGCGTGGAACCGCGTCGCGCAGCAACTCGAGCTGTCGAAGGAAGCGGGCGACGTCGCGGTGCTGCCCGTCGGCATGTTCCGCAAGTTCCCCTACAGCGGCGATGCGCCCGTCCTCGATCCCGCGCCGCGGATGCTGCCGCGCGACGTGCTGCAGACCGGGCAGCTGGTGGTGGGTCAGGCGTCGACCGTCGGCGGTGAGGGGGCACGCGCGACGCGCGTCGAACAGTTGCTGCTCGCCGGCGCCGGTCCGCAGTCACTCGTCGACGAGCACGTGCGGTGGGTGCTCGTCGAGCGCACCAGCCCCGGCCCGGTCGGTGACTCGCAGCGCACCCTGGACCAGCTCGAGCAGGTCTTCGTGGACGACGAACTGGCGCTGTACCGGGTTCCGGGCGGCATACCGCCGGATCCCCGGGAGGGACGCGGTGAGGCCCTCGCCGCACACCTGCTGTGGGCGGCGCTGCTGGTGGGCGGCGGGCTAGGCGTCCTGCAGGCCGGGCGTCGGCGTCGTCGCGGTTTCGATGCCGGCGATGAGCCCCGACAGGTGCCGTCCCGCGGCTGACGCCGCCAGCACCGCATGCACGCCGGCCGCGGTCTGCTCCCACGAGAACTCGTTCGCCCGCAGCCGCGCCTTGCGGCCGAGGTCGGCGCGCAGTTCCGCGTCGAGCAGCAGCGATTCGACAGCCGACGCCAGCGCCGGAACCGCGCCCGCCTGGTCGGCAACCGAGTCGCCGCCGACCAGCAGTCCGGTGACCCCGTCGATGATCGAGTCGGTGAGTCCCTTGGAGCTGCGGTAGCCGACGGTGGGGACGCCGTGCTGCGCCGCCTCGATCACCGCGAGCCCCCAGCCCTCCTTGCGGGACGGCATCACGTGCACCCACGAGCGGGCGAGCAACTCGTGCTTACGGTCCTCCGGGACGTGGCCGTGGAAGGTGACGGCGTCGCCGATGCCCAGTTCGTGGGCGCGCTCGCGCAGATTCTGCTCCCACCAGCCGCCGCCGATGACGTCGAGGTGCAGCTCCGGGATGGTCCGGCGCAGCTGCGCGACGGCGGCGAGGGCGTCTTCGATCTGCTTGTGCGGCACCAGCCGGGACAGCACGCACACGCTCGGGTACGCCGTGCGGGTCTCGTCGCCGCCGGGTTCGACACCGGCGGGGATCGCGTCGGCGCCGTTGCGCACCACGGCGATTCGATCCCTTTCGACACCGAGGTCGGTGAGTTCGTCGGCCGACGGCAGCGACACCGTCAGGTACTGGCTGTCGCGGTGCACGCGCGGCGACAGCCAGGATTCGATCCACCAGCCGACGCGTCCCATGAGGCGTCCGGCAACGGGCCACTGCTCGCGGTGGCAGTGGTGAACGAGCACCGTGACCGGGGCGCCGGTGACCGTGCGCGAGAAGAAGGGGATGCCGTTCTGGGTGTCGATGACGGCGTCGGGGCGCAGCCCGGCGAGCGGGCCGAGTCCCAGACGTCCGGCGACGATCGCGCCGAGCGCCCGTGGGTACACGGTCAGCCGACCGCCGCCGCGCACGATGCGGATGCCGTCGACCGTCTCCTCGCGCGGGGCGCCCGGATAGCCGGCGGTGCGGAGGGTGACCGCGACGCCACGGCGGGCGAGGCCGGCCCCGACTTCCTCGAGGTACCGCTCGCTGCCGCCGCCCTGGGGATGCCCCGTGTCGCGCCAGCACAGCAGGAGAACCTCTCGCACGTGCGTGCCCCCTCACCGGCTCGGACGGTCGCCTGCGACACACCTTATCGGCTGGACGCGGCGCGCCCTACCGTCAAGTAGCGGAAACCGGCGAACGCGGCCGCGATATGTCCGATCGCTAAGGTTCCTCCCGTGACCAGCGCCCGACCGTCCGGTGTGACCCGCTACTTCGCCCGCCGCGCGACCCTGAAACGGTCGTTCGGACTCCTGAGCGATTTCCGGTACGAGCAGACCGACCCGGACCTGTTCTACGGCGCGCTCGCCCGCGACTCCGTCGAGTTGATCGGCGACCTGTATCGCGGGCACACCGAGCGAGACCTCACCGGCACCACGGTGCTCGACGTCGGCGGCGGCCCCGGCTACTTCGCGGACGCGTTCGGCAGGGCCGGCGCCCGGTACGTTCCCGTCGAACCCGATCCGTCGGAGATGCACGCGGCCGGGCTGAGCGTCGGCGACTCGATCCGCGGGTCCGGGCTGGCGCTGCCGATCCGCTCCGACGCCGTGGACGTGTGCTTCTCGTCGAACGTCGCCGAGCACGTCGCGCAGCCGTGGGTGATGGCCGAGGAGATGCTGCGCGTCACCAAGCCCGGCGGGCTCATGGTGCTGTCGTACACGCTGTGGTGGGGGCCGTTCGGCGGGCACGAGACCGGGCCGTGGCACTACCTCGGCGGCGAGTATGCCGCCCGCCGCTACCAGCGCAGGACGGGCAAGGAACCGAAGAACCGGTTCGGCGTCTCCCTGTTCGACATCGGCGCGAAGGACGGGCTGCGCTGGGCGAAGACGCAGACTGCCGGCGACGTCCTCGCCGCGTTCCCGCGCTACCACCCGCGCTGGGCGTGGTGGATGGTGAAGATCCCGGTGCTGCGCGAACTGTTGGTCAGCAACCTGGTCCTCGTCGTTCGCAAGCGCTGACCCACCTCTCGCGTTTTGCGCACTTATCGCCGAATTCCGGGCCGCCGCGGCGCGACAAGTGCGCAAAACGCGGGAAGCCGGGGCGGGGTGCGCCGCTAATCTCGAATCCATGACCGCACTCGCCCTCGACGTCGGCGGCACCAAGATGGCCGCGGCGCTCGTGGGCACGGACGGCCGACCGTACGACGTGCGGACCATCCCGACACCCGAGTCCGGCGTGTGGGACGCGTGCGCGGCACTGCTCCGCAAGGTTGCGGGCGACGCGACGGTGACCGGCATCGGCATCGCCTCCGCGGGCCCGGTCGACATCGCGTCCGGCACCGTCGCACCGGTCAACATCGCCGAGTGGCGCGAGGGTTTCCCGATCGTCGACGCTGTCGGCGCGCTGTTCCGGTCGGCGACCGTGCACCTCGCACTGGACGGCGCGGCCGCGGCACTGGCCGAGCACCGACTGGGAGCGGGCCGCGGAACCCTGGACCTGCTGGGTGTCGTGGTGTCCACGGGCGTCGGCGGCGGGCTGATCCGCGGCGGACGGATCGACAGCGGACGCACCGGCAATGCGGGCCACATCGGGCACATGGCGGTCGCGGGCGGCGACGAGCGCTGCGGCTGCGGCGCCGTCGGCTGCCTCGAGACCGTCGCGAGCGGGTCGGCGGCGCTGCGCTGGGCGCGGGGGAACGGTTGGACCGGCGCGACGGGCGCCGACCTGGCCGTCGACGCCGAACTGGGCGAGCCCACCGCGGCCGCGGCACTCGAACGGGCCGGCGTCGCGCTCGGTCAGGCGTTCGCGGCGGCGGCGGCCCTGCTCGACGTCGACCTCGTCGTGGTCGGCGGCGGCTTCGCGCAGTCCGGGCCGGCGCTGTGGGAGCCGATGACGGCGACAGCGTCCGCGCACGCCCGGTTGTCGTTCCTGAGCGAACTACGGTTGACCCCCGCCGAGCTCGGGGTTCTGGGCACGCTCACCGGCGCCGGACTGCTCGCGATCGACGCCGTCTGACCTGTCGATCACCCCTCACCTATTCCCACTCGCTGTAACGTGTTCTAGTGTGACCCAGGGCACTCCACAAGAGCGAGGATGAACTGATGACCGACTACGACAAACTCTTCATCGGCGGACGATGGGTCGCGCCGGCCACCGACCAGCGGTTGGAGGTGTTCTCCCCCGCCACCGAGGAGCGCGTCGGCAGTGTTCCCGTCGCGGCCCCCGCGGACATCGACGCCGCCGTCGGCGCGGCGCGTGCTGCGCTCGAGTCCGGCGCGTGGGCCGAGACCACTCCCGCGCAGCGCGGCGAGATCCTCGCCAAGGTCGCCAAGCTCATCGAGGAGCGCAGCGCCGAGCTGATCTCCACCATTTCCGACGAGATGGGTGCGCCCGCGTCGGGCGTCGAGACGATGCAGAAGATCATGTCGCTGGCGACCCTCAACTACTACGCCGGTCTGGCCACCGAGTTCGCGTGGGAGGAGACCCGCAACGGCGCGTTCGGCCAGACCAAGGTCTACCGCGAGCCGGTCGGTGTCGTCGGCGCCGTCATCGCGTGGAACGTCCCGCTGTTCCTCGCGGTCAACAAGCTGGCCCCGGCTCTGCTCGCGGGCTGCACCGTCGTCCTCAAGCCGGCGCCGGAGACCCCGCTCAACGCGAACATGCTCGCCGACATCTTCACCGAGGCCGGGCTGCCCGAGGGCGTGCTGTCGATCGTGCCGGGCGGGGCCGAGACCGGCGAGTACCTCGTCTCGCACCCGGACGTCGACAAGGTCACGTTCACCGGTAGCACCGCCGTCGGCCGCAAGATCGGCGCCATCGCCGCCGAGGGGCTCAAGCGCTGCTCCCTCGAGCTCGGCGGCAAGTCGGCCGCGATCCTGCTCGAGGACATGGACGTCGCCGCCACCACGCCGATGCTGGTGATGTCGGGTCTGATGAACTCCGGGCAGGCGTGCGTCGGCCAGACCCGCATCCTGGCGCCGCGCTCGCGTTACGACGAGATCATCGAGGCCATGATCCAGTTCGCCGGATTCATGCCCGTCGGCATGCCCGACGACCCGGCCGCGCAGCTGGGCCCGATTATCACCGAGAAGCAGCGCGACAAGATCCTCGGCTACATCGAGAAGGGCAAGGCCGAGGGCGCGCGCGTCGTGCTCGGCGGCGGCGTCCCGGCCGGTCTGGAGAAGGGCTGGTTCGTCGAGCCGACCATCTTCGCCGACGTCGACAACTCGATGACGATCGCCCGCGAGGAGATCTTCGGCCCCGTCCTGTCGGTGATCCCCTACGACACCGTCGACGAGGCCATCAAGATCGCCAACGACTCGGACTACGGCCTCGCCGGTTCGGTGCACACCACCGACATCGAGAAGGGCCTCGAGGTCGCGAAGCAGATCCGCACCGGCACCTACGCCATCAACTGGTACGCATTCGATCCGGGATCGCCGTTCGGCGGCTACAAGAACTCCGGAATCGGCCGCGAGAGCGGACCGGAGGGACTCGAGGCGTACTGCGAGCTCAAGTCCGTCCTGATGCCCCCCGGCTACACCGGCTAGGCACCACCTTCTCCGTCGGGCGCGGCCCTCCGATCATCTCGGGGGCCGCGCCCGACGCGTTCGTCGGGCAGACGACGCCTCCCCCGCCTAGCCTGAGGCGATGGCGACGTCCCCCGAAACCACCGGCGGCGAGAGCACACTCACCGTCGTCGTGGCGTTCGTGGCGAATGCCCTGATCGCACTGGCGAAGTCGGTGGCCGCGGTGATCACCGGGTCGGCGTCGATGGTCGCGGAGGCCACGCACTCGTGGGCCGACACCGGTAACGAGATCCTCCTGCTCGTCGCCGATCGCCGCGCCCGCAAGGCCCCCGACGGCGGGCACCCGCTCGGCTTCGGGCGGGAGGCCTACATCTGGTCGCTGTTCGCGGCGCTCGGGCTGTTCGCGGTCGGTGCCGGGGTGTCGATCACGCACGGCATCCAGGAACTCGCGCACCCGCAGCCGGCGAGCGACTTCGGCGTCGCGTACACGGTGCTCGGCATCGCGTTCGTGCTCGAGGCCATCTCCTTCCGGCAGGCATTCAGACAGTTGCGCGGCGAGGCGCACGACGCGCACCGCGACGTCCTCGAGCATGCGTTGCTGACGTCGGACCCGACGGTGCGCGCCGTGTTCGCCGAGGACGCCGCCGCGCTGATCGGTCTGGTCATCGCGTTCGCGGGTGTGCTCGCGCACCAGCTCACCGGGTCGCCGGTCCCCGACGCGATCGGATCCATCGCGGTCGGCGTGCTGCTCGGCGTCATCGCGCTCGTGCTGCTCGACCGCAACCGCCGCTTCCTCGTCGGCGAGCCCGGCACCCCGGAACTGCGGTCGCAGGCGATCCGGAAACTGCTCACCTACGACGAGGTCGACCGGGTCACCTACCTGCGCATGGAGTTCCTGGGCCCGCACCAGGTGTACCTCGTGGCGAGCGTCGATCTCGTCGGGGACTACGCCGAATCCCGCATCGCACACACCCTGCGGGAGCTCGAGGACCGGATCACCGGCGAGACCTCCGCGGTCCGCCGGGCGGTGCTCACGCTCTCGACGGCGGAGGAACCGGACCTCACCGTCTGATCGTCTGACGAGGCCCGCCGCCGCGAGTAGAACTGGAAGGAGCGTGGCCGAAACGGACGGAGCAGCCGTGGATCCTCCCGACAGTGCGACTTCGCGAGACGCGGAGACGAGCGGCCGCCTCGAACCCGTCCTGCCGGAACGGCTCGGCTACCGGATCAAGTGCCGGCTCCTCGGCCCGCCGCTGACCAGCGCCCGCCTGCACCAGGAGCGGCTGTCGAAGACCACCGCGCTGGGAGTGCTCTCCCCCGACTGCATCTCGTCCTCGGCGTACGGACCGGAGCAGGTGCTGATCGAGCTGCTGCCGTTCGCCGCGCTCGCCGCGTTCACCCTGTTGTTGCCGATCACCGGGGTCATCCTCGTCATCCTGCTGTTGCTGACACTGTCGTACCGGCAGGTGGTGATGCTCTACACGCACGCCGGCGGCTCCTACGTGGTGGCCCGCGACAACTTCGGTCCCAAGACCGCCCAGATCGCCGCGGTCGCGCTGCTCATCGACTATGTCGTGACCGTCGCGGTGCAGTCGGCCGCCGGCACGGTCGCGGTGGTGTCCGCGGTGCCGGCACTGGGCCCGTACAGCCTCGAGATCACCATCGGCGCGGTGCTGCTGCTCGCGTACGGAAATCTGCGCGGGCTCAAGGAAGCCGGGCGCGCGTTCGCCTTTCCGATGTACTTCTTCGCCGTATCGATCGCGGTGGTGATCGTGGTCGGCGTGGTCCAGGCTCTCACCGGCAACCTCGACCGGGTCGACCCGACCACGCTCGACGGCACCGTCGACATCGCGCACGGCGACGGCCTGGTGATGGGCGCGACGGTGCTGGTGATCCTGCGCGCCTTCGCGAACGGCGGCACGTCGCTCACCGGACTCGAGGCGATCAGCAACGGCGTCAGCGCGTTCCAGAAACCCGAGGGCCGCAACGCCCGCCGGGCACTGGTGATCATGGCGTCGATCCTGGCGTTCCTGGTGTCCGGCGTCGCGCTGCTCGCGTACCTCACGCACGCCACTCCGTACGCGGCCGGCTACCCGTCGGTGATCAGTCAGGAGGCGCGGATCGTCTTCGGTTCGGGCCCCCTCGGCGGTGTCCTGTTCGTCGTCGTGCAGACGGCGACCGCGCTGATCCTGTTCACCGGCGCCAACACGAGCTTCAACGGTTTCCCCTTCCTGGCGAGTTTCGTCGCCGACGACGCCTTCCTCCCCCGCCAGCTCCGCCGGCGCGGGCACCGTCTGGTCTTCTCGAACGCCATCATCACGCTCACGGCGATCGCGATCGTGCTGCTGATCGCCACCGACGCCAAGGTCAATTCGCTCGTGCCGTTCTACGCGATCGGTGTCTTCACCGGATTCACGATGGCCGGGCTGGGCATGGCACGGCACTACCAGCGGACCAAGGGCCGCGGCTGGCGGCGCAACACGGCGCTCAATCTGGCCGCCGGAATCACGTCGGCGATCGTGGTGGGGATCTTCGCGATCGCGAAGTTCACCGAGGGAGCGTGGGTGGTGGTGCTCGTGTTCCCGACGCTCGTGTTCGTGCTGATCCGGCTCAACCGCGAGTACCGCGACGAGGCCGCCGAACTGCGCGAACTCGGGGACGCCGAGGCCGACGCGGAGGCCGTGTACTCGCACCACATCGTGATCGTCATGGTCGACGCGTTCGATCTCGCGACCATCGAGGCCCTGCGCTACGGGCGCAGTCTGCGCCCCAGCGAACTCCGCGCGGTGCACTTCGTGCTCGACAGCGCGCACGCCACCCACCTCACACGCCAGTGGGAGGCCAGCGATCTCCAGGTGCCGCTCGAGCTGATCGAATGCCCGGACCGGCGCCTCGGTCACGCGACCCTCGAGATGATCGCCCGCGCCCGCGCCGCGCGCACCGAGATCAGCATCCTGCTGCCCCGCCGCATCTACCGGTCACCGCTCGGCCGGGTTCTGCACGACCGCACCGCCGACCACATCGCCCGGATCGTCGGCGACCTCCCGCACGCCGTCGCGATCATCGTCCCCTACGACACCTCCAGCCGCCGGGGCGTCCTGCGCTCCCCGCCCCCGCCGCCTGCCGCGAGCTGAAGGGTCCGTTCATGCGCTGCGAGCGTGTGAACGGACCCTTCAGTTCTCGCGGCGGTGCCGCTAGCTGCCCGCGCCGCCGCCGATGGACCCGATCAGCGGGAGCAGGCTCGCGAGGTCGACCCCGGCCTCGAGCGCGGTGCTACCGAAAGCCAGTGCCGGGGAGAGGCTGCCGATGCCGTCCGGAACGATCACCACCTGCATCGAGACGCCGACGTTGCTCGGATCCAGGACCGAGTTCCACCCGCCACAGGTGCCCAGGAAGATGTACACACCCTCGTCGACCTGGACGGTCCTGGAGTTGCTGTTCGGCCCGGGGCTGAGCAGGCTGTTGCTCGCCGCCGGACCGATCCGGAGACCGGGAGCCGTGATGATCGAGACGAGCTTTCCGTAGTCCTGGGCGTTGTAGGCGACGAACGCGTCGAGGCCCTGCTGACCGTCGAGCAGGGCGGAGGTGCACGCGGTCTCGCTGAACGCGCCCTCGGCCTTCCTCGGGTTGGTGAGCGTCAATTCGAGGTTCTTGCCACCGAAATCGCCCTGCTCGGTCTCCAGTGTCGGGCCGGTGTACCGGTCCGCGGCGACCGCCGTCCCGGTTCCCGCGGCGGCGAGACCCACGACCATAGTGGCCGACGCCACCAGTCCCCCGACAACCCTCTGCACCCTGCGCACGTTCACGTCGCCCCTCCCATGTCGGATGTGACACCCCGACGCCGCACACGAATGCGACGATCGGCCCCATCCTCACATCGAGAAACGCTGCGCTACAGGGGAATGTGCGCGAAGGAACGATTCGTCCGGATTCCGGCGTCAGCCGAAGGGTCGGTTCATGCGCTGTCAGCGCACGAGGGCACCCTTCAGCGGCTCACCGATTGCCGCGGAAGCCGAGAAACTTCCGAACATAGGGGACGAGCCGGGTGACCGGCACGGTCCGCGGCCACGCGTCGGGGCGGAAGTATGCGTCCGAGCCACCGTCGACGAAGACGACGCTGCCGCACAGGAAGTCCGCGGCATCGGACAACATGAACACGACCCAGTCGGCGAGTCGACCGGCGTCACCGAAGCCGCCGACCGGCACCGGGAACCGCTTGATCATCTTGGCCTCGGCAGGCGTGGCCAACTGTTTCTCGAGCAGCGGCGTCATGATCGCGCCGGGCGCGAGCACGTTGAGCCGAATTCCGGCACCGGCCCAGTCACGGGTCACCGCATTGCGGCGGACCCAGCGGGAGACGGCGATCTTCGATCCGGCGTACATCATCGGCGCCGCGCCCTTGCCGAACAGTCGCACCGTGCGCGCGGCCTTGGGGACGTCGCCGGACAGCAGGGCTCGCACCGTGCGGCCCGGCACGGCGGGTGTCGTGGTCGTCGAGTTACTTCCGAAGACAACCACTTTGGCGCTGCCCGACGCGGCCAGCGCGGCGCGCCAGCCGTCGAGCAGTTCGACGACGCCCAGATAGTTCACGGACGCGATCAGCGGCAGCTTCTCGGCACCGGGCAGCGGCCCCACTCCGGCGGCCAGCACTGCGCCGTCCAGCGAGCCGTCCGCCCTCGACAGCACCTCGCGGATCGCGTGTCGGCGGCCGTCGGCGGTCGACAGGTCCGCGACGACGTCGGCGTCCTGGATGTCGACGCCGACGACCGTGTGGCCCGCCGCCGTCAGCTTGTCCACCACCGCGCGCCCCATGCCCGACGCCGAACCCGTGACCGCATAGACACCCATGAACACGCTCCCCACCCGACGGCACACCGGAACCGAGGACCGTCCTCGTGGGGCTGCCACCAAGATCGACACGGTACGCGCCCGGCCCCGAAAGCTGAAGGGTCCGTTCGTGCGCTGTCAGCGCATGAACGGACCCTTCAGCCGGAGAACTCGGCTCAGATGTACATCGCCGGGTCGATGTACGACGTCGGATCGACCAACTGCTCGTGCTGCTTACGCGGCCGCACCGCCGCCGGGATGCCCGTCGCGATGTGGTCGGACGGGACGTCGCGGGTGACGACGGCGTTGGCGCCGATTGCACTGTCGTCGCCGATCACGAGCGGGCCGAGGACCTTCGCCCCGGCGCCGATCGTGACGCGGCTGCCGATCGTGGGGTGCCGCTTGGCCTTCGCGAGCGAGCGGCCGCCGAGAGTGACGCCGTGGTAGATCATGACGTCGTCACCGATCTCGGTGGTCTCCCCGATCACGACGCCCATGCCGTGGTCGATGAAGAACCGCCGCCCGATCGTGGCGCCGGGATGGATCTCGACGCCTGTGAGGAACCGAGTGAACTGGGCCAGCACCCGGGCCGGACCGCGCAGTGCGGGCTTGGCCCACATCCGGTGCGCCACCCGGTGCGACCAGATGGCGTGCAGGCCCGAATAGACGACGGCGTTCTCGGCGTTGCTGCGCGCGGCCGGATCCTGGCCTCTTGCTGCCTGGAGATCCTCCCGGATCGTGCGCAGGACACTCACAATTCTCAGCCTCGGATGTGCTCGAAGAGCGGGGTGGAGATGTAGCGCTCGCCGAAGTCCGGCACCACGACGACGATGGTCTTGCCGGCGTTCTCCGGACGCTTGGCCAGCTCGAGCGCGCCCCACACGTTGGCGCCGGACGAGATGCCGCCGAGGATGCCCTCGTCGGTGCCGAGGCTACGAGCGACGCGGATCGCGTCCTCGAACTCGACGTCGATGATCTCGTCGTAGATCTCGCGATCGAGGACCTCGGGCACGAAGTTCGCGCCGATGCCCTGGATCTTGTGCGGGCCGGGCTGGCCGCCGTTGAGGATCGGCGAATCGGCCGGCTCGACGCCGACGATCGTGACGTCGGGGTTGTACTTGCGCAGCGTGCGGCCGGCGCCAGTCAGGGTGCCGCCGGTGCCGATGCCGGCGACGAAGATGTCGACGGTGCCCTCGGTGTCGGCCCAGATCTCCTCGCCCGTGGTCCGTGCGTGGACCTCGGGGTTGGCGGCGTTCGCGAACTGACGCGCGAGGACCGCGTTCTCGGTCTCGCCGACGAGCTCCTCGGCCTTCCTGACCGCGCCCGCCATGCCCTCGGCGCCCGGGGTCAGGACGATCTCGGCGCCGAACGCGCGCAGCATGACGCGACGTTCGGTGGACATCGTCTCGGGCATCGTCAGGATGACCTTGTAGCCGCGGGCCGCACCGACCATGGCGAGCGCGATGCCGGTGTTGCCCGACGTGCCCTCGACGATGGTGCCACCCGGCTTCAGGTCACCGGAGGCCTCGGCGGCATCGATGATCGCGACGCCGATGCGGTCCTTGACGCTGTTGGCCGGGTTGTAGAACTCGAGCTTCGCCACGACCTGGGCGCCGAGGCCCTCGGTGAGACGGTTCAGGCGCACCAGCGGGGTGCGTCCGACCAGCTCGGTGACGTTGTTGTAGATCCCCATGCCGGATCCTCCTCGCGGCCACGTCGGCAGCCGGGTCGATGTCTGTTGCTGTCAGGTTGGTTTATTGCACCATCATGCCGTGGACGGAACTTCACCGGGTCCACACAGGTACGAACGTATACGCACGTCGACAGTATTCCGGGGACCCGTCCTCCCACCATCACCCCCGAAACGACGAATGTCACATCGGTTCAGTCGAACTGAACCGATGTGACATTCGGTCGAAACCAGGGGGGATCAGCCCAGGCGCTGCTTCAGCGCCTCGAACTCGTCGCGGACGCCCGACGGCACCTTCTCGCCCAGGAACTCGAGCCACTCCTCGATGAGCGGGATCTCGGCCTTCCACTCCTCGACGTTCACGGCCAGAGCCTCGTCGACGTCCGCAGCCGCGACGTCCAGGCCGTCCAGCGTGAGGTCGGCAGCGGTCGGCACGAGACCGATCGGGGTGCTGACGGCGTCGGCCTTGTGCTCGATGCGGTCGATGATCCACTTGAGCACGCGGGAGTTCTCACCGAAACCGGGCCACAGGAAGCGGCCGTCGTCGCCACGACGGAACCAGTTCACGTAGAAGATCTTGGGGAGCTTCTCCGAGTCGGCGTTCTTGCCGAGGTTGATCCAGTGGTTCAGGTAGTCGCCGGCGTTGTAGCCGAGGAACGGCAGCATCGCCATCGGGTCGCGGCGCACGGCGCCGACCTTGCCCTCGGCGGCAGCGGTCTGCTCGGACGACAGCGTCGCGCCGAGGAAGGTGCCGTGCTGCCAGTCGAAGGACTCGCTGACCAGCGGAACCGTGGTCTTGCGACGTCCGCCGAACAGGATCGCCGAGATCGGCACACCCTGCGGGTCGTCCCACTCGGGGGCCAGGATCGGGCACTGCGACATCGGGGTGCAGTAGCGCGAGTTCGGATGGGCGGCGTTGGTGCCGGACTCGGGGGTCCAGTCGTTGCCCTTCCAGTCGATGAGGTGCTCGGGGGTGTCCTCGAGACCCTCCCACCACACGTCACCGTCGTCGGTCAGGCCGACGTTCGTGTACAGGGTGTTGCCCGCCTCGACCGTCTTCATGGCGTTGGGGTTGGAGGCGTGGTTGGTGCCGGGCGCGACGCCGAAGAAACCGAACTCCGGGTTCACCGCGTACAGGCGGCCGTCCTCACCGAAACGCATCCACGCGATGTCGTCGCCGAGGGTCTCGGCACGCCAGCCCGGGATGGTCGGCTGGATCATCGCGAGGTTGGTCTTGCCACACGCGGACGGGAACGCGGCCGCGACGTAGTAGTTCTTGTTCTCCGGCGAGATCAGCTTGAGGATGAGCATGTGCTCGGCCAGCCAGCCCTCGTCGTGGGCCATCGCCGACGCGATGCGCAGCGAGTAGCACTTCTTGCCGAGCAGCGCGTTGCCGCCGTAGCCGGAGCCGTAGCTCCAGATCTCACGGGTCTCGGGGAAGTGGGTGATGTACTTGGTGTCGTTGCACGGCCACGGCACATCGGCCTGGCCCTCGGCGAGCGGAGCACCCACGGAGTGCAGGGCCTTCACGAACGGGCGGTCCGTGCCCAGCTTCTCGAGCGCGGCCTTGCCCATGCGGGTCATGATGCGCATGGAGACGACGACGTACTCGGAGTCGGTGATCTCGACGCCCAGCTTCGGGTCGTCGGCGCCGAGGGGACCCATGCAGAACGGCACCACGTACATGGTGCGACCGCGCATGCTGCCGCGGTACAGGTCGGTCATCAGGGACCGCATCTCGGCCGGGGCCATCCAGTTGTTGGTGGGGCCGGCATCGATCTGCTTCTCCGAGCAGATGTAGGTGCGGGACTCGACGCGCGCGACGTCGGACGGATCGGAGTTGCCGAGGAACGAGTTCGGCTTCTTCTCCTCGTTGAGACGGGTGAACGTCCCGGCCTCGACGAGCTGATCCGTCAGACGCTCCCACTCCTCGTCGGAGCCGTCGGCGAAGACGACCCGGTCGGGCTGGGTCAGCTCGGCAACCTCGCGAACCCAAGCCAGCAGCTCGCTGTGCTCCGTGGGGGGCGTGCCGTCAGTTCCGTTCAGACCGGGAATGGTCGCTGAGGTCATCAAACTCTCCTGGGGTGGGGCCGGGAACCGGAGCGACCACATCAGCCCCGCAGCATGCGGGGCTGAGAGGTTGAACCGATTTCCCCCTCTCGGCGGGGTGCAGCCCGCCCACTCCGTCCCGCCCACGTACGTCACCGCGGACAACGAACGAAGGACACGGGTGCCGGGTGTCCTAGCTATAGAGGTTAACGCCGGGCGTCCGGGTTGGGGGAACCGGGTGTCGTCGGTTAGGTCACAGGAACGATTCAGACGGCACTGCCGGGCGGTACCCCGCGGGGACCTGCGGGTTTCCTATCCCCCGAGGGTGCCCGAATCGGTGCGTTCCCACCGTTCGCGACCGTCTGCGTCGCGATGGAACTGCCAGGCCGAGTAGTCGCCGTCCCCGTCGACGATCGTGACGTGGTCGGCATCGCCGTCACCGTCGGTGTCCGTCGCGACGATCAACGCGTCGTCCACCTCGAACGTCCGGGTGTCGAGCACGCCGTCGTCGTCGACGTCGAAGGCCGCGTCGGTCAGGTGCACCGCGCCGGAGTCGGCGCCGAACGTCTCCGGGTCGATCTCCGGGCCGGACATCTCCAGGTCCGTTGTGCTGATCACGATGCCTCCCATTGCCATGGCCGATACAACTGTCGTCACTGCGTTGGACGCGACGCCGACCCGTTCGGTTCCATCGCTGTCCCGACCTCCGCCCGGCCCCCGACAGCCTCGAGGGCCTCGAGCAACACGGCTCTGTCTCGTTCGCACGATGCGAGCCGGCCGCTGCGCTGGGCCGCGAGCCGGCGGAGTTCGGCGTCGATCGCCGCGATCTCGTCGTCGACGGCCGCGGTCGCGGCGCGGCCGTCGGCGATCACCCGCGTCCCGACCGCCGCCTCCGTCTCGAGCAACCGGGCGAGTACCCGTTGCTCGAGATGCGCGCGCAGGCCGGCGCCGGCATCCGACGCCCACTGCCGCAGGTGCGCCCGGTCCGCGACCAGACGACGGGACCGCGCGAGCCACCACGCGGCCGCACCGCCCAGGGTGAGCGTGACGGGGATGGTCGCGATGTCGAGCGCCGGCACCATCGACAACGGCGCGACGGCGAGCCGGCCCAGACCCACACCGGCCGAGGCGCCGACGATCACCATCATCCGGTCCTCCACGCCGCGGTGCCGCGGCGTCGGCGGCGGCACCGACGCTTCGGCCGGGCCGGGATCGGCCGGCGGATCCGTCAGCCCGGCACGCCCGACGAGTTCGTCCAGTCGGTGCCGCGCGGCCGTGTCCACCTCCACGGTGAGCGCGTCGGCGAGCTGCGCGAAGCGCTCCGGGAACGCCGCCAGCTCGTGCCGGCCGGCCCGGTCGATCTCGGCGCGGACGAGCGTCGACAGCTCCCGGGTGCGCGCGCCCACGACGTGCACCAGATCGATGCGGGCGCGCTGGACGTCGGCGCGCACCAGAGCCGACAGTTCCGCCCGGCCACGGCCCCGGTCCGCCACCAGTCGTGTCCGTCGCTCGCGCAGCGGGGTCGCGTCGTCGGCCCGGACCGACTCGGCTGTTGCCGCGATCATCCGGCACGTCTGCTCCACGAGGGACACGGTTCTGCGGCGCCGGTTCCGATCGACGATCACGTCCGCGGGTGCCGCGAGCGCGTCCCGGACGTCGTGCGACAGCTCGGCGCGGCCGAGCACACGGGCGTCGGCGTATCGGGGCGAGTGCACCCGCAGCAGTGCCTCGTCGCGCTCGACCACGTCGGATGCGTCCCCCGACGTCGTGAACAGCACGCGCTCGACGTGCGCGGCGGCGGCGTCGAGCGCGGCCAGTTCGTCGCGGCCCAGCACCGACAGCTCGTCGAGGACCATCACCACCGCCGCCGCGTCGTCCGGCACGCCGGTGATCGGCACGTGGGCGGCCAGGGCCTCGCGGACACGACTGGCGTCGATGCCGCGCACCGTCGCGACGTGGACCGCCCCGGCGTCGACGCGGCCGCACTCCCGCCACCGGCCGAAGCCGTCGGGGTTCCAGCGCTCGACCACCCGCTGCGCCTCCTCGGAGAATCCGGCGCTCACCGGGAAGTCCCCGCCGCGACGGCCCGGCGGGTGCGGGCCCGACGTTCCACGACGGCACGCCGGCGCCGGTCCCCCTCGCTGTCCTCTTCATCGGCACCGCGGTCGTCGGCACCGCGGTCGTCGGCACCGAGCACCGCGGCCGACTCGGAGGCCGCGAACACGGCCGGGTCGCTCCGCAGGAAGGCTTCGATGCCGTCGCGGATCGCACCGCCCACGTCCTGCGCGGCCGTCACCGCGAGCGCGTCCAACATCTCTCGGACGCGGCGGGCCTGCACGACCTGCACAGCGGCGCCGACCGCGTCCACGACGACGGCGAGGTCCCGTCCGGCGCTCAGCGGAACGGTCCGCACCCCCGTCTCCGCGGCGGCCGCGTTCGACGCGCGCGCGGCGACCTCCCTCGATCCGAAAGCGTCCGCCTTGGCGAGCACCGCGACGGTGGACCCCCGGCGGGCCTTCGCGAGGACGCGGACGTCGGGGGTGCGCAGCGCTCCGGTGAACACGTAGACCACGACGTCGGGGCCGAGCTCCGGGTCCGTCCGGCCCGGCACGTCGACGGCCGGCGCCTCGACGACGTTCGCGAATCCGGATCGTTCGAGTGCCGAGACCAGGGTGCTGCGGCCGACGCCCGCTCGGCCGACCACCTGGATCTCGACCGGTCGGCGCATCGCGTGCAGCACGCCGGCGGGCGCGCCGACGACGTCGCCCACTGCTCTCGTGAACGCCGCGAACTCTGCCGCCCCGGATCCGTCCCCCACCGCGCATTCCTCCCCTGCTGTCCCCCGACACCGGATGCCGATTGTGTCAGCGCAGCGATTTCGACGGCAAGGGTGCGTGAACTCACGGAAAGCGGCGGACGGGGAGCGACTACCAGCAGGAACGCGGCCACATGAGGCGGTGCGGCACGGAAGTCGATCAAAGACTCCATACTATCTTCCGACCGAGTCGGCCCGTGATCACGCCGATACGTGACAATGGTCGGGTGAACGACGCCGATCAGGACACTCCCGACACCTCGAACGACGACCTCGAGACCCTCGGAACATCTGCCGCAGACAACTCTGCCGGTGCATCGAAGGGCTCGCGTCTGTACCCGCGGGTGACGAGTTTCCGCTCCCGCCGCGGCTCGCTCACCATCCCGCAGCAGGACGCCTGGGATCGGACGTGGCCGAAGATCGGTCGTGACGTCGGCGACGACCTGATCGACACCACCGCGTGGTTCGAGCGCGACGCCCCGCTGATCGTCGAGATCGGTTCGGGTACCGGCACCGCGACCGCGGCGATGGCGAAGGCCGAGCCGCACGTGAACCTGATCGCGGTCGAGGTCTACCGCCCCGGTCTGGCGCAGCTGTTGCAACTCGTCGAGCGCAACGAACTCACGAACGTGCGCGTGCTGCGCGGCGACGCGGTCGAGGTGCTCGAACACATGGTTGCGCCCGAGTCGCTCACGGGCGTGCGGGTGTTCTTCCCGGACCCGTGGCCCAAGGCGCGGCACCACAAGCGCCGGCTGCTGCAGGGCCCGACGTTCGCGCTGATCGCGAGCCGGTTGAAGCCGGGCGGGGTGCTGCACGTGGCGACCGACCACGCCGAGTACGCCGAGGCGATCCGGGAAGCCGGTGACGCCGAGCCGCTGCTCACCGAACTCGACTGGGAGTCGCCGATGACCCACGAGCGTCCGGTGACGAAGTTCGAGGACAAGGCACACAAGGTCGGAAGCACGATCACGGAACTCATCTGGGGGAAGATCAAGCCATGAGTCTCAGCGAAGGCACATCCGGTACCGATTCGGCACGCGGCCCCGTCGACGGCGGAGGACGTGACGTCCAGGAGCACAAGCGCGTCCTGCTCGTCTGGGACGCCCCGAACCTCGACATGGGACTCGGCGCGATTCTGGGCGGACGCCCCACGGCCGCCTACCGCCCCCGTTTCGACGCGCTGGGCCGTTGGCTGCTCTCCCGCACGGCCGAGCTGTCGGCCACCGAAACCGCGATCCTCGAGCCCGAAGCCACCGTCTTCACCAACATCGCCCCTGGTAGCGCGGATGTTGTCCGCCCCTGGGTCGAGGCCTTGCGTAATGTGGGTTTCGCGGTGTTCGCCAAGCCGAAGGTGGAGGAGGACAGCGACGTCGATGCCGACATGCTCCACCACATCGCGCTCCGCCGTGGTGAGGGTCTGGCCGGCGTCATGGTCGCCTCCGCCGACGGTCAGGCGTTCCGTGAGCCGTTGGAGGACATCGCAGCAGCCGGCGTGCCGGTGCAGGTTCTGGGGTTCCGCGAGCACGCCAGCTGGGCGGTCTCGTCCGACATCCTGGACTTCGTCGATCTCGAGGACATCCCCGGCGTCTTCCGTGAGCCGCTGCCACGGGTGAGCCTCGAATCCCTGCCCGACGAGGGCGCCTGGCTGCAGCCGTTCCGTCCACTGTCTGCCCTGCTCGTCGGGCGCTGAGGAGTCCATACGTGTTCGCTCGCTGGGGAGATCTGGTCTACCGGGCCCGGTTCACCGTCATCGCGGTGATGGTGGCCGGCCTGTTGGCGCTCGGCGCCTACGGCTCCGGTCTCGGTGCCCACCTCAGTCAGAGCGGCTGGGACGATCCCGGTTCCGAATCGGTGGCCGCCGCCAAGCTCGCGGACGGCACGTTCGGCCGGGACACCAACGGCGACGTCGTGGCGATGTACACCGCGCCCGACGGCAAGACGGTCGACGACCCGGCGTTCGCGGCGCAGGTCTCGGACAGCCTGCAGCGACTGCTGCAGGATCATCCGGACGAGGTCGCGAAGATCAACGGCAGCTACTTCCAGTTGCCGAACACCCCGCGCCTGCCCGCGATGGCCACGGCCGACCGGTCGCACGCGATCGCGAGCATCGCGCTGAAGGGCGACAACGACACCGCGATCACCAACAATTTCCGGGCGATCAAGGACTCGTTGCCGATCGACGGGGTCGAGGTCCAGCTGGCGGGCATGCAGCCGGTCGCGAGCGCCATCAACGACACGATGGCCAACGACATCCACCGTATGGAGATCCTCGCGATCCCGGCGGTCGCGGTCCTGTTGTTCTTCGTGTTCGGCGGCGTCATCGCCGCGGCACTGCCGCTGATCATCGGCGGCCTGACGATTCTCGGCGCCAACGGCATCGTCCGGGTGATCACACACTTCACCGAGGTCAACGCGTTCGTTGCCTCAGTCGTGTCGCTGATCGGTCTGGGCCTGGCAATCGACTACGGCCTGTTCATCGTCAGCCGATTCCGCGAGGAACTCGGCGACGGCTACGACACCCGGACCGCGGTGCGGCGCAGTGTCATGACCGCGGGCCGGACCGTGTTGTTCTCGGCGACCATGATCGCGGTCAGCCTCGGTGGTCTGATCCTGTTCCCGCAGGGCTTCCTCAAATCGGTCGCGTACGGCGCGATCGCGACGGTTCTGCTGGCGGCGTTCACCTCGGTGACGGTGCTGCCCGCTCTGCTCAGCATCATCGGCAGACGCATCGACAAGTTCGGCCTCAAGCGATTCGGTCAGATCAAGTCGACCGAGGAGATCGAGAACAGCATGTGGGGGCGTCTCACCCGCTGGGTGATGCGCAATCCGCTCAAGGTGACGATCCCGATCGTCGTCGGCCTGTTGCTGCTCATCGTCCCGATGACCGGCATCAAGTTCGGCGGCATCAACGAGGACTACCTGCCTACGGACAATACGGCGCGTGTCGCCCAGGAACAGTTCGACGAGTTGTTCCCCGGTAACCGCACCGAACCGGTGAAACTGGTGATCCAGGGCGCGGAGGGCTCCGAGGTCGGCCAGATCCTCAAGACCGCGAGCGGGGCACCCGGTCTGGTCGAGAAGTTCACGATCACCGGCCCCGCGAAGGACGGCGTCCAGGTCCTCAAGGCGGGCCTGGTCGACCGCAACAACTCCGCGGAGACCATCGACTACCTGCGGGCAATGCCCGTCCCGGACGATGTGCAGGTGCTCGTCGGCGGCACTCCCGCGATCGAGCAGGACAGCATCAGCGCTCTGCTCGACAACCTGCCGCTCATGGTCGTCTCGGTCCTGATCCTGACGACGCTGCTGATGTTCCTCGCGTTCGGGTCGATCGTGCTACCGATCAAGGCCGTGCTGATGAGCGCGCTGGGCCTCGGTGCGACGCTCGGCATTCTGACGTGGATCTTCGTCGACGGCCACGGGTCGGGCCTACTCAACTTCACCCCGGGACCCATCACGTCACCGGTGCTGGTGCTGATCGTCGCGATCATCTACGGCCTGTCGATCGACTACGAGGTGTTCCTGATCTCCCGGATGGTCGAGGCCCGATCCCAGGGCGCGTCCACCACCGAGGCCATCCGCATCGGCACCGCCCACACCGGCCGCATCATCACCGCGGCCGCCCTGATCCTCATCGTCGTCACCGGCGCGTTCGGATTCTCCGAACTGGTGATGATGAAGTACATCGCCTACGGCATGATCGCCGCGTTGATCATCGACGCCACCCTGATCCGCATGTTCCTCGTGCCCGCCGTCATGAAACTTCTCGGCGACGACTGCTGGTGGGCACCTGCCTGGATGAAGCGCATCCAGCAGAAGATCGGACTCGGCGAGCCGATTCTCGACAGCGAACTGTCCGGAGACGACGTGCCCGACCTGACGGCCACCGACGCGCCGGTCCAGCCCCCCGCCGAGACGCCGGGGGTTCCCGCCCAGGCGACGGCGTCCAGGGCTGGAGCAGCCGGGGCCACCGCCGTCCTCGATCGGGGCCCGGAGCCGGAGCCGCTGACGATGCCCCTCCCCCGCATCATGGCGGCGCCGCGCGCTCGCTCGGCGGCACCGCGTCCCGCCGCGGAGCGCCCTGTCACCGAACGTCCCTCCGCCGCACGCCCGGAACCGGTTTCGACGCCCGAGCCCGACGTCCGGCCGCGGCCGGCGGCTTCCGCGTCCTCGGCCGACGGCGAGGAGGTCGCGTGGCTTGCTGCGCTCAAGGCCCCCAACACCGGAATGATGCCTGCCGTGCAGGTGACGCCCGAACCGGCCGACTCCCCGGCCGAGCCCGGCCCGGACGAGGCCGAGGCGGAGAACCCCGGTCGGCACCGCAGCGGCGACAAGGCCGTGAGTGTCAGCGAGCTCCTGGCCCGCCACCGCGACGACGACTGATCAGCCCAGCATCCTCCGCAGCGTGGTGCCGAAGGGGTAGCGCGCGGTGACCGAACCGAAACGCACCCGTCCGCGCACGACGAGGTGCAGCGGACCGTACGGGGGACCGGTGCGGACCTTGTTCGACACCGAGCCGCCGACGGTGTCGATGTCGTTGAGGTCGGCGGTCGCCTGCTCCGGCAGGACGAGTGTGACGGATCCGCAGAAGTCGTCGACGGTGAGGTGGACCACCTGGGTCTGCATGACGGCTTCGGTGAAGTCGAGCGTCGTGCTGCCCATTCGTGAGTCGAGGACGAGCGCCGGCGGCACCTGCCAACGTCCCTTGCGGGTGATGGTCGACATGCGTCCGCGGATGACGAGAGGCTGCTGGGCCGGGTAGCCGGGCGGCGGGGCGGGAACGGATTCCGGGGACGGCGCGGGCACCGGCGGAGCGGGGTGCGCGTGGCTCGGGGGCGCCGACGTGGGGTATCCCCCGTTCACGTAACCCGGGTTGATCTGCATGCCCGGAAGATCCGCGAGGACGGCATTGAGTTCACCCCGGGTCTTGGCAGCGAGGGCGGTGTCCATGCGTTCGGTGAATTCGCCCAACGAGAGCATGCCCTGCCCCACCGCACGCTGGAGCAGCTCGCCGACGTGTTCGCGCTCGGCATCGGACACTCGCAAATCTCTCGCCTCCATGCGGACAACGATAAATCAGTCGGGCGACCGCGCATCTCCAGCGCTCGGCGGTCCGTCGGGCTCGTCGGGCGTGGCGGGGAACATCGGGGTCGACGGGTCGGCGCGGGTGAGGGATTCGTAGGCCTCCTCCGCGGCGTCCGCGCTCTCGGCACACAGCGACCGGATCGCGGTGTTGAGGAACGCGACGATCGGCACGGCGATCAGGCCGCCGACGATGCCGGCGAGGACGATGCCCGTGGTGATCGCGAGCACCACCGCGAGCGGGTGCAGCCGGACGGCACGCCCGAGCAGCAGCGGCTGCAGCACGTGTCCTTCCAGCTGCATGATGCCGACGATGATGCCGAGCACGATCAACGCGGTCAGCAGACCCTTGGTGACCAGGGCGACGAGCACTGCGAGAAAACCGGTCACGAACGCGCCGACGATCGGGATGAACGCGCCGACGAAGACGAGCGAGGCGAGCGGCAGGGCCAGCGGGACACCGAGGATCGCGAGGCCGGCGCCGATGCCGATCGCGTCGACGGCGGCGACCGCAACCGTCGCGCGGGTGTAGCCGACGAGCGAATTGAAACCCTGGCGACCTGCAGACCGGACGCGGCTGCGAGTGTTCTTCGGGACGATGCGGGTGACGAACTCCCACACCTGGTCCCCGCCGTAGAGGAAGAACACGAGGGTGAACAGGGCGAGGAAGGCGCCGGCGAAGATCTCGCCGATCACGGTCGCCGTGGTCAGCGCACCGCTGGTGAGGGCCTCCTGGTTGGACTGGATCGCCTTGACGACGTTGTCGCCGGCGTGCCGGATCTGGTCATCGCTGAAGTGCAGCGGGCCGTCGGTCAACCACTCCTGGGCCTTGGTGACACTCGTCGTGAACTGATCACTGAGGTCGGGCAGTCCTTCGACGAACTGTTGCACGACGAACGACAGGATGGCGCCGACGATGCCGATCGTGCCGACGACGGCGACGAGCACCGCCGCGGATCGAGGAACCCCACGCCGGTGCATGCGGTCGACGGCGGGCATGAGGAATGCGGCCAGCAGGAGCGCGAGCGCGACCGGGATGACGACGGCCTCGAGTCGGGAGACGACGTAGCCGAGCGCGAGCAGCCCGGCGAACAGGACCAGCAGCCGCCACGTCCAGGCCGCACCGACCCGGACGAGCGGATGTACGGACTCCGCCGAGTCCCGTTGCGCTGCGGCCTCCCCCGACTGGCTCTCGCTCACCGCGCGAGCCTATCCGGACCTGCGCCGTTCACGGCGGAGAAACGACGGCCGACCGCGGCAACCGTGTGCGCTGCCGGGCTGCGAGGTATGTCCCGTAAATTATCGGATCGTGTGGGCATCGTACCGAGCAGTGACGCTGACGATCAGGAGTCGTTGGCCTCTCTACATGCTCTCGATGGCCGGGGCGAACCTCATCGGCGCGGTGCTGGTCTTCGCTTTCGTCCGCTACGGCATCCCCATCCCGGAATCGGCGGACATCATCAACGACCGGGTCCGCAACGTCGCGATCTTCGGCGCGTACCTCGTCTTCGCCGGCTTCGTGAGTCTGGCGGCGGCGGCGATCATGCTCCGCACGGTGATCCGCTGGCAGTTGCGCGGCGGTCCGCCGACCCGGTCCGAGCAGATGGCGGCGCTGCACGCGCCGCTGCGACAGGCCATCGTGCATCTGGTGCTGTGGTTCCTCGGTGGCGTGATCTTCGTGTTCCTCACCGTCGAGGAGATGCCCGAGCTCGCGATCGCCGTCGTCGTCACGGTCGGCATGGCCGCCACCACCACGTTCGGCTTCACCTACATGCTCGGCGAGCGGATCCTGCGCCCGGTCGCGGCGCAGGCGCTCAGCGAGGGCCAGTTCGACCGGACGATGGCGCCCGGCGTGGGCACCCGCATGGCGATGACGTGGGGCCTGGGCACGTTGATGCCGGTGATCGGCATCATCCTGCTGTGCGTCACGCAGCTGACCACCGATCTCGAGTTCGCCCCGAGCGCGCTCGCGTGGGCGATCCTGCTGCTGTCGATCATGGCGATCGGTCAGGCCTTCGCGCTGTCGATGCTGACGGCGAGCCAGATCTCGGATCCGATCCGGCAGCTGCGGCGCGCGATCGAGCGGGCGCAGCGGGGCGAGACGGACGTCCGCGTCGAGGTGTTCGACGGCTCCGAGATCGGTCGCCTCCAGGTGGGCTTCAACCGCATGATGCGCGAGGCCGACGAGCGGCGGCTGCTGCGCGAGCTGTTCGGTCAGCACGTCGGCGAGGACGTCGCCCGCCGCGCGCTGCAGTTCGGCACCGAACTCGGCGGCGAGACGCGATTCGTCGCGGTCCTGTTCGTCGACATGGTCGGCTCGACCGGTGCCGCCGCCGAACGGCCGCCGAGCGAGGTCGTGGAGTTGCTCAACGAGTTCTTCCGGGTCGTCGTCGACGTCGTCGACCGGCACCACGGCTTCGTCAACAAGTTCATGGGCGACGCCGCGCTCGCGATCTTCGGCGCCCCACTGGACCGCCCCGACGCACCGACCGCCGCGCTCGCAGCCGCCCGCGAACTGCGGTTCGCGCTCAACGAGATCACCGGCCTCGACATCGGCATCGGCGTGTCCGCGGGGCTGGCGGTCGCGGGCAACATCGGTGCGGCCGAGCGTTTCGAGTACACCGTGATCGGCGATCCGGTGAACGAGGCGTCGCGCCTGACCGAGCTCGCGAAGCTCCGCCCCAGCCGGGTTCTCGCGTCGACCAGCGCGTTGTACTTCGCGGACGACGAGGAGCAGGCGCACTGGGAGCTCGGTGACCAGGTGCAGCTGCGGGGCCGTCGCCGCAACACTCACCTGGCATGGCCGGTGTTGTATCCGGAGTGACGTGAGCATTCTTCGTTACCCTGAGGTCGTGGCACAGCCGGAGCCCGCCCTCGGAGGCGGTCACACAGATCGGCCGCGTGGTCGATTCTGGTGGCTCAAGTGGGTCGCCGGCGCCCTCCTCGTGGCACTGCTCGTCGGCGAGGGGATCTATCTGTGGCCGCGGCTGCACGAGTCGTGGCAGGCGCTGGCCGAGATCCACTGGGGCTGGGTGGCACTGTGCGTGCTCGCGCAAGCCGTCTCCCTGAGCGGCTACGGCCGGGTGCAGAAGCAGCTGCTGCACGCCGGCGGCGTGCCGGTGAGCCAGCGCAAGTCGGTGGCGGTGATCTACGGGTCGACGGCGATGGCGCTGACGCTGCCCGCGGGCCAGGTGTTCTCGACGGCGTTCACCTACAAGGAGACCCGACGCTGGGGCGCGAGCCCGGTCGTCGCATCGTGGCAGCTGGCGATCTCCGGCGTGATCGCGGCTGCCGGCCTCGCGTTGATCGGGGTGACGGGCGCGCTGCTCGTCGGCGGCTCGGTGAGCCCCTTCACGCTGTTGTTCTCGGTCGCGGGTCTGATCGCGCTGCTGTACGCGGGCCGGTACGTCTCGTCGCATCCGGAGTCCATCGAGAAGGCCGCCCGGTGGGTGCTCGCGCGCGCGAACGGTGTGCTGGGCAAGCCGGCGGACACCGGCATGGAGGCGGTCCGGACCACGATCTCGCAGCTCGATTCGGTGCAGCTCGGCAAGCGTGACGCCGCAATGACGCTGGGCTGGTCGGCGGTGCACCGTCTCGCCGACATCGTGTGCCTGGGCGCCGCGTGTTTCGCGATCGGTGCCGAACCGGTACTCGCCGGCCTGCTGATCGCGTTCGCGGCCGGCAAGGCCGTCGCGACGATCCCGGGCGCGCCGGGCGGGCTGGTGTACGTCGATGCCACGCTCATCGCGGCGCTCACGACGGCCGCCAGCATCAGCGCATCCCAGGCGGTGGCGGCGGCGTTCGTCTACCGCGGGGTCAGCTTCATCCTCGTCGCGATCGTCGGCTGGATCGTCTTCGCCTTCCTGTTCCGCGGGCACGGCCAGGCGGCCGACGTCGAACTGGCAGCGGCCGGGACCTCGGAGTTGGAGGAGCGTCGAGCGGTGGCGGACCCGACGACGGCGCGGTCCGACGTCGAGGACCGGATCCACCGCGGCGACTGAGCGCGCGACGTCACCTGCCCAGGTCGGCGGCCATCGCCTCGAGATGCGCGCGGGCGATACGAGCCGCCTCCTCGACGTCCCCCGCCGCAATCGCGTCCACGAGCGTGCTGTGTTCGTCGGCGTTCGGTGCGCAGTCCCGATCCCGCAGACCGAGCAGGCCGATCATGTCGACCATCGCGTCGGCGACGCGTGGCACGAACGTCTCGAACAATTCGGACAGCACGGGGTTGTGGGCGGCGGTGACGATTGCCCGGTGCACCGCGGTGTCGGCCTCGACGAACTCGCGGTCCGGCGCGTCGGCCGCAGCCGCACGCTGATCGAGGGCACGGCGCATGGCCGCGACGTCGTCGTCGGTGGCACGGACCGCGGCCAGCCGCGCGGCCTCGATCTCGATCGCGGCGCGGGCCTCGACGACGGCCACGATCGCCCCGCGCTGCAGCACCGCCTCCCAGCCGTCGGCCGCGGGCTCGGTGCGTTCGACGAACACCCCGGCACCCTGTCGCGGGCGCAGCATGCCCTGACCGGCGAGCATCCGCAGCGCCTCACGGATCGTCGAGCGGCCCACCCCCAGTTCCGCGGCGAGCGTGGTCTCGCCCGGCAGCTTCGTGCCGACCCCCCACTCCCCCGTCTGCAGGCGGCGTCGCAGCTGGTCGGCGGCCTGATCGGCCAGCAGATTCCGGTTGAGCGCGGCGGGCACGCAAACTCCTCAGGTTGTCAGACAAGTGGTTGTGCTCTAGCTTAGCGAACATGACGTTTCGCGGTCTGCTTCTCGGCGGCCGCGGCGGGGTCTGACCGGACCGGCACCCCGCCGCGGGGTTCCGCCGTGCCGGTCGACCTCTTCGATCCGTACAGGAGCACTCGTCATGATCTGGAATCGTCAACGCCCGTCGTCCATGCCCAGCCACCGCTACCGCCCGTACTCGGAGCGTGTGCCGGTGCCGCTGACCGACCGGGCGTGGCCCACCGCCCACACCGCCGCCGCGCCGCTGTGGGTGCCGGTCGATCTGCGCGACGGCAACCAGGCCCTCGCCGAACCGATGGACCCGGCCCGCAAGCGCACGTTCTTCGAGCTCATGATCCGCATGGGGTACAAGGAGATCGAGGTCGGCTACCCGTCGGCCAGCCGAACCGACTTCGACTTCGTCCGCGACCTGGCCGAGCAGCATCTGGTGCCCGACGACGTCACGATCGTCGTGTTCACCGCCGCCCGCACCGATCTGATCGAGCGCACCTTCGAATCGGTGCGCGGACTGCCGAATGTCGTGGTGCACATGTACACCGCAACGGCCCCGACGTGGCGCAACGTCGTGCTCGGTCACGATCGGGAGGCGCTGCACCGCTTGATCTTCGACGCTGCGCAGGACGTCGCGCGCTGCGGCGACCGGCAGCCCGGGGTTCGCTTCGAGTTCTCCCCCGAGGTGTTCAACCTGACCGAACCCGACTACGTACTGCAGGTGTGCGACAGCCTCACCGAACTGTGGGACGCGTCGCCGGATCGTCCGGTGATCCACAACCTGCCTGCGACGGTGGAGATCTCGACACCCAACGTCTACGCCGACCAGATCGAGTACATGCACCGGCACCTGGCCCGCCGCGAATCGGTGATCCTTTCGGTGCATCCGCACAACGACCGCGGCACGGGCGTCGCGTGCGCCGAACTCGCGGTCCTGGCCGGCGCACAGCGCGTCGAGGGGTGCCTGTTCGGCAACGGTGAGCGGACCGGCAACGTCGACCTGGTGACGCTCGCGCTGAATCTGCACGCACAGGGCGTCGACCCGATGATCGACTTCTCCGACATCGACGAGGTGCGTCGAACAGTCGAGCACTGCAACAGGATCGACGTACACGCCCGACACCCGTACGGCGGCGACCTGGTGTACACGGCGTTCTCCGGCACCCACCAGGACGCGATCAAGAAGGGCTTCGCGCACCACTACGCGCAGGCGGAGTCCGCAGGCCTCGATCCCGCACACGCTCCGTGGGACGTGCCCTACCTGCCGATCGATCCCCGGGACGTCGGCCGCGACTACGAGGCGGTCATCCGGGTGAACAGCCAGTCCGGCAAGGGCGGCATCGCCTACCTGCTGCAGACCGGGTACGGCATCGACCTGCCCCGACCGCTGCAGATCGACTTCGCGGGACGCGTGCAGCGGGCGACGGACGACAGCGGCGCCGAGATCACCGCAGAACAGTTGTGGGAGTTGCTGTTCGCGGAGTACAGCTTCGACGGCAAGCTGGGCCAGTGGTCGATCGAGCACCAGGACGGCGGTGACCGTCTGCGGATGCGAGCGGAGTTCGACGGCGCCGCGATCGACGGCGAGGCCTTCGCCGGCGGACCGGTCGAGGCGCTCACCAAGATCCTGGCCGATCACGGCCGGTCGGTCGAGGTGCTCTCGTTCGTGCAGCAGTCGGTGGGCACCGGCAGTTCCGGGCGGGCCGCGACGTTCGCGCTGTGCCGCAGCGGCGGCGTCCAGCGCTGGGGAATCGGGTTCGACCAGTCGGTGACGGCGTCGGCACTGCAGGCGGTCCTGGCCGGAGTGGCCGGGATGCCCACGACGGAGTGACGGACGGGCGGCGGCCGGAACACCCCCCACCGAGCGTGTTCCGGCCGGCGCCTCGGCGTCAGCTCAGGTTCGCGGACAGCATGCTGCTGCCGGCGCCACTCTTCAGCAGATCGGCGATGACGGCGCTGCCACCGTCCATGCTGATGGTGGCGCTGCCGAGGTTCAGCGCCTGACCGAGGCTGCCGAAGCCGCCCGGGGAGAACACGACCTGGTAGCTGTAGGACAGAACAGTATCCTGGGCATCCTTGTCGAAGCACGCGCCGACGACGGCGTAGGCGCCCGGAGTGATCGGCTTGAGCAGTCCGGGGTTGAAGTCGTTCTCGTCGAGCGCGGTGGTGCTGTCGGCCGTAGGCGCCGCGTCCGACGTCGGGTTGCCGATGTAGTAGACCTTGCTGACGAGTTCAGCGAGTCCGGGCCACTGATCGGTCGGCAGCGCGGCGAGGGGCAGCGCGTCGGTGGCGTTCAAGACGATCGGCAGGCAGAAGGCATTCTGGCCCGTGCTCGTCTGAGTGACGGTCATGTCGATGACGTCGCCGTCGACACTGGCGGAGACCTTCGGGGCCGGTACGGCGGCGGCAGGACCTGCGGAGGCGATACCCGGCACGGCCAGGGCGAGCGTTCCGGCGACGGCAACGGCGGCACCCGCACAGCGGGCGATGGTCGACTTCTTGGACAACTGCTTCTCCTTGCTTCAAAGGTGGCGCACTGTTCACGACAGTCCTGCCGGACCCGAGATCGCGTCTGGCAGAACCGGATTCGAAACACCCCGCCGTCTCCGGAGGGGGCAAAGCAGACAAGCAGGGCGAACGTAGCACGGAAACTTACTGAACGGTAGTAAGAATTCCGGTCGCCGAGACTGCCCGCGCCGAGTGACGGACGTCACTACCGGTTGCGGAATGACCGCACCGGTGGGACCGTTGTAACCACAGTCTTTGAAGTTTCAACTACTTTCCCCTGGGAGTTCACATGACCACCGCCACCGCCCTGCCCAACCTGTCCGCCGGCACCTGGGCCATCGACCCCACGCACTCGACCGTCGGATTCATGGTCCGGCACCTCGTGGTGAGCAAGGTCCGCGGCACGTTCAACGACTTCTCCGGCTCGATCACGATCGCCGAGGACGGCACCCCGTCCGTGCAGGCCGAGATCCAGGTCGCGTCCATCGACACCAACAACGAGCAGCGTGACGGCCACATCAAGTCGGCCGACTTCTTCGACGTCGAGCAGTTCCCGACCGCCACCTTCGTCTCCACCGGCGTGCGCCCGGCCGGCTCGAACTTCGTCGTCGAGGGCGAGTTCACGCTCCACGGCGTCACCAAGCCCGTCGAGCTGGCGCTCGAGTTCCTCGGCGTCAACCCGGGCATGGGCAACGGCCCGGTCGCCGGTTTCGAGGCGTCGACCACCATCAACCGCAAGGACTTCGGCATCAGCATCGAGATGCCGCTCGAGGGCGGCGGCGCCGTCGTCGGCGACAAGATCGCGATCAACCTCGAGATCGAGGCCGGCCTCCAGGCCTGATCCACCCCCATAGACGACGCACCCGCTGCGGCCACCTCCCCCGATCGCAGCGGGTGCGTTTCTCCATGTCGGGACCGACCCGGCGTCGGAGAGGCCTAGACGCCGGGCGCCCCGAACCACCGCGCCAGGTGTCCGGTGAGATCGCCTTGGTCGTCGCCGACCCACGCCACGTGCCCGTCCGGCCGCAACAGTACGGCGGGTGCGTCCAGTTCGGCACGCGTGTCGACGACGTGGTCGACGCGATCGGCCCACCCTGCCGCCGAGAGTCGTCCCGTGCGGTCGAGCAGCAGACCGCGGCCGCCGTGCATCAGTTCGTAGAGGCGGCCCCGCCCCCACGGCACGTCCCGCATCCTCCGTCCCACCAGGTCGTGTCCGTCCCCGAGGTCGTAACGGACACCGATCGCGGTGATCTTCTCGATCAGGTACCGGTTCACGTCGTCGAACTCGATCAGTTCCTCGAGCAGCCGTCGAACGGCCCGCGCACCCGGCTCGACGGACATCAGCTCCATCTGCGCCCTGGTGTTCTCCAACACCGCGGCAGCCACCGGATGCCGCTCGTCGTGGTAGCTGTCCAACAGTCCCTCCGGTGCCCAGCCGGCCGTGTGCGCCGCCAGCTTCCAGCCCAGGTTGAACGCATCCTGGATACCGAGGTTCAGTCCCTGCCCGCCGGTCGGCGGGTGGATGTGGGCCGCGTCGCCGGCAAGCAGTACCCGGCCGCTCCGGTAGCGTTCGGCCAACCGGGTGGCGTCGCCGAAGCGGGACAGCCAGCGCGGTGAATGCACGCCGAAGTCGCGTCCCGCGACAGCACGCAGCTGTGTTTCGAAGTCCGCGAGGGTCGGCGCCGCCTCACGATCCTCCGCGACCCCAGCTGCGGGAACGATGACGCGGTACACACCCTCCCCGAGCGGCATGAAACCGAATCGCTTGTGGGTCCTGCGGACCTCGGCCGTGACGGCGGCCAGCGTCTCCGGTGAGGCAGAGACCGCCATCTCCCCCAGCAACGTCTCGACCCTGCTGGGCTCTCCGGGGAAACCCACGCCGAGCAGCCCGCGCACCGTGCTGCGCCCGCCGTCGCACCCGACGAGGTACCGCGAGCGCAGTCGCGTCCCGTCGGCCAGTTCGACGGTCACGCCGTCGTCGTCCTGCGCGATCCCGACCAGTTCGCAGCCGCGCCGGATCTCCGTCCCGAGCTCGAGTGCCCGGTCCGCCAGGATGCGATCGGTGACGGGCTGCGGAATCCCGAGGACGTAGGAGTGGGCGGTGTCCAGGTCGTCGGGCCACGTGCTGCTCAGCCCCGCGAAGAACCCCCCGACCGTGAACTGCTTTCCCTGCGCGAGGAACCGTTCGAGCAGCCCCCGCTGGTCCATGATCTCGATGCTGCGCACGTGCAGACCGAGTGCGCGGACGAACTCGGGTGGTTCTTCCTGTTTCTCCACCACGAGTGTGTGCACGCCGTGCAGTCGCAATTCCGCGGCGAGCATCAGACCGGTCGGCCCGGCCCCGGCAATGATGACGTCGAACATGTTTCCCCTCCGCCGTTTTCGTTTCCGGCGGACGATTCTGTGTCACCACCGGGGGCTTGCCGCAAGGCCCCCACTGCGCTATATGTTGAAAGTGGAAGGGGATCCCATCTCGATCCCCGCATTCCGTTCCCCCGTGAACTACGACCCGATACTCGGCACCGGCAACGCCGCCGAACCGGCTGCGGGCGGTTGCGGCAGCAGGGTCAGGTCACCGGTGGCGGCCACGTCGGCGGAGGGCTGGCTCACACTCTCCGCACCGTTCTCGACGTGCCCCATCCACCGGCGCCGGTAGGACGGGTCCTCGGCGATCGTCAGCGTGGCGTCGTACCAGCCCTGGTTCGAGGCGACGATCCAGAAGTGTTCGGTGCCCGCCGCCACCGGGGCGGCCCTCCCGGCCGCCGTGACGGTCACACTGCTCGTACCCTCGTTGGCCACGGTCACCCGCAGTGTTCGGCCGGCCCGATCGATCGTCGTCCGAACCCGCACCGCCGCGGCGGGACCGCTCGCCGAGCCGGTGAACTCTCGCCGGAAACCGTTGGGGCCGATCAGCGTCAGGTCGTAGCGATCACCAGAGAGCGCGACCGTGTCGGCGTGATCACCGAGCACGTCGTAGTGGCGGGGCAGGTCGAACTCCCCCGCGTACGGGTACAGCGCGAGATGAACGCTCTCCGTCCCGGTGTTCCGCATCCGCACGGACACCTGCCGCGTTCCGGTGTCGAACACGGCCTCGGCGTCGGGTTGGTAGGGCAGCGCCCGCGCGGGCCGGGTACCGCTCTCCTGCAACGGCATCCGCTGCTGCTCGGGCGGGGCGGGCTTCCAGCGCGGGCTCAGCGGCGGTGCGGGCGGCGGCGGTGTGACCGACGGCCGGGCGCGGGGAGAAGCGAAGTCGAACACCGACGTGAGATCACCCGCGACGGTCCGACGCCACGCGCTGATCTCGGGCTGCGCGAACCCGAACCGCTTCTCCAGGAACTGGGTGACCGAGGTGTGATCGAACACCTGGGAGCACACGTACCCACCGACGGTCCACGGCGAGATCACCGTCATCGGCACCCGGGGGCCGAGCCCGAGCGGTTGGTCGCCCACCCATTCGTCGGCCACGTCCCGCGGTGGCAGCGGCGGCGGCACGTGGTCGTAGTAGCCGTCGTTCTCGTCGAAGTCGAGGAACACCGCGGTCCTCGACCAGGTTTCGGGATGGGACGCGATGGCGTCGAGCACCTTGTAGACCAGGGTGGCACTCGACGCCGGCGACGACGTCATCGGATGCTCGCAGTCCACGGCCGACGGCACCAGGTACGACACCTGCGGCAGCGTGCCGGCCTCGACGTCCGCGCGAAAGACGTCCGCGAGGGTGCCGGGCCGCTCACGGCGCAGCGCGCGGTCGTACAGACGCCGGTCGGGTCCGTCGAGTCGCGCCACAGCGTCGTCGAGGCAGCGCAGTAGCAGGTTCTGCCCGTCGACCGGCAGCAGTGGCAGCGCCGCGTACAACGCTGCGAGCGTGGGGAACTGGTACGGCACCAGCCCGGGGTGCCCGAGCAGGGCGTGCACCACCCGTTTGAACCGCACGAAGTACTCGAGGTTGTTGTCGGTGAAGTTGTCCCACTCCTGGTAGGTCCGCCAACTGATTCCGGCCGTCTCGAGCCGTTCGGGGACGGTGGTCCAGGTGTAGCCGTCGTGCCACGGCATGTACGAGTCGTTGGTGACCGCCCGCGAGCCGTTCGCCTCGAACCCGGTGTAGCCGCTGATCCAGTAGTTGCGGTTGGGCGCGGTCGACGTCGGCACCGAACAGAAGTAGGCGTCGCACACCGTGAACGACTCGGCGAGTTCGAACTGGAACGGAATGTCCTGACGGTCGTAGTGGGCCATCGTCGCCGCGGTCTTCGCGGGTATCCAGCCGTCGTGCCAGCCACCCGCGACGGCGGCCTGCCCACCGGCCCACTCGTGGTCGAGGGCGTCGACGTTCTGGGTGTCCATCCGCTGCACGCCGGCCGCGTCGCGGATCGGGTACGGCACCACCACGGACTCCCGGTCCGGCTGCTCGTACACGGTCCGGCCGGTGCGCAGGCGCAACGCATTGGGGTCACCGAACCCACGCACGCCGCGGAGCGTGCCGAAGTAGTGGTCGAAGGCGCGGTTCTCCTGCATCAGCAGCACGACGTGCTCGATCGAGTCCAGACCGCCCGGCTGTACCGGCGACGCGAGCGCGGCCTGCAATGACGGCGGGAGCAGCGATCCGGCGACGGCGCCGCCGACGGCACCGCCACCCAGGGCCAGGAAACGCCGCCGGGACATCTCGAACGTCACGTCTGGACCTCCTGAAGAGCCGAAATGCGACACGGTTGGCCGGAGGCTATCGGAGCTGCGGGCGTCCCGGAGGCGGATTCGAGGCCCTGATCGTCAATGACGACCGGGCAGGTCGATCTCGTCCGGTGTCTTGTCGTCGCGCAGGCCTTTCCAGCTGGGATGTCGCAGGCTGCCCCCGCTGTACTCGCGGTACTCGACGTCGCCGACCAGTCGGGGTTCGACCCAGTGCGCGCCCTTCGCGTCGCGGCTCGGCGGCGGCGCGGCCAGCGGGCTCGTCGGCCGCTCCAGCGCGGCCAGTTGTTCGCGGAGCGATCGGCGGAGCGCGGCGCTGAATCCGGTGCCGACGTGGCCGACATAGATCAAGTCGCCGTCGTCGTCGTGTGCGCCCAGCAGCAGGGAGCCGACGCCGTTGCGTGCTGCGCCGTTGCCGTCGACCCAGCCCACGACGATGACCTCGGTGTTCTTGCGCAGCGGAGTCTTGATCCATTCCGGCGCGCGTCGACCCGGGCGGTAGGTGGAGTCGACGCGTTTCGCGACCACACCCTCGAGGTGGTGCTCGCGGGCCAGGTCGAGCATCCGGTCCCCGTCGACGTCGGTCCAGAACGGCGGTACCTGCACCCGCCGCCCCGAGAGTCCGAGACCGTCGAGCAGCCGGCGCCGCTCGAGGTAGGTCTTCGCGACAGTGGATTCGCCATCGAGATCGAGGACGTCGAACACGTAGTAGGTCACCGGAAACTCGTTGCGCAACTGCGCCGTCGGGCGCAGCACGTGCATCCGCCGCTGCAGCCGGGCGAACGACGGCCGGCCCTTCGCGTCGAGAGCGACGATCTCGCCGTCGAGGACGACGTCGTGGTCGTCGACGGCCGCGGCGATCGGCCCGGTCAGTTCGGGGAACGCTGAGGTGATGTCGTTGCCGTTGCGGCTGAACAGCCGGATGCCGTCGCGGCGAACGTCGGTGACGGCGCGTTGGCCGTCCCACTTCATTTCGAACGCCCACCCCTCACCGGCCGGTGGTCGGCCGAGCGTGGCCAGCATCGGTGACGGCGGCGACGAGATCGACGGCGGCATGAGTCGAGTCTGCTCCGATCGGCAGCGCTCGTCCCGGAAATCGGGGGTGCAGCTAGCTGGTCTCCCGAGAGTCGTCGGCGAGCGCCTCGAGGAGTGCGTCGTAGTCCCCCTCGGTCAGGAATCGGTCCCTGACCGCCTGCCCGATCTGGATGTTGAAGGTGCCGTGCACGATTGGCGCTCCATCGTTCACCCAGGGAAAGGGGTTCGGGTCTGCCGGGCGGTCGTATCGCCACGCGATCAGCTCCTGCAGGGCGACGTGTCGTTCCAGGTTGCCGGCCGCGTAGTGTGCGGCGATCTCGTACGGGGTGCCACCGTGGAAGTCGGGCCGCAGCTCGGGAGCGTCGATCCTGGCGCGCACGAGTAGATCGCGGACGGCGGCCATACTCTTGCCGGTTATCGCCGCGAGCGCGGTTTCGGTGTAGCCGTTCTCATGCAGTCGGCGCAGACTCCGCAGGTAGGCGATGCGCGCTACGCATTCGCGGGCCTGGTCTCGGATCAGCGCTGCAGTGACCTGGTCGTCGCGCATGTCCAACCGCACCTCCTCCGTCGATGCGACGGTGTCGCCGTCGCGCTCCTGCGCCGCGGTCTCCGACCGGACGTGATCCAGCCCTGTTGCCCCGGCACGACTTTCGACGGAGCGCTACCCGGTCACCCGCTCGAATGTGCCATTTCGATCAGCATGCGGGTCGACGGCCACGTCGGATCCGACAGTAACGGGCGACGCGGCCGACCCACGGGTGGGACGCGCGATGAATTTCGCGAGTGCGCCCGGTCTGTATCGCTGAGGCTCCGCGCACCCGGCGGGGAGCGACCACAGAACGGGAGCTCGTCATGACCGCCGCATTCCCCCGCACCCGCACCGGTACCGGCGCCGGCACCGTCTCACCGAGGGCCCGGCTCGCCGGGTTGGTCGTGACCGGCCTGGTGGTGGCCTTCCTGTTGTTCGATGCCGTCATCCACCTCGCGAACATCGAGCCGGTCCGCGATTCGATGGTCGGGTACGGCTTCCCGGAGTACGCGCCCTACATCATGGGCGTGGTGATGCTGGTGTGCCTGGCGCTGTATCTGACGCCGGTCACGTCGATCCTCGGGGCGGTGCTGCTCACCGGGTATCTGGGTGGGGCGGTCGCCTGCAACATCCTCACCGAGCAACCGCTGCTCTCGACGATCCTCTCGCCGGTGTACGTCGGGATCTTCGTGTGGGGCGGGCTGTACCTGCGGGACGCCCGCGTCCGGGCGATCATGCCGCTCGTCCGCGTCTGACGGGCAGTGGGCGACTCCACAGTTGCCGGGAGCGGTCACGGCCTAGGCTGGTCGTCGTGAAAAAGTTCGTGCCCGCCGCCGTCGTCGACATCCTGTTCGTGGTCATCTTCGCCCTGCTCGGCCGGAGAAGCCACGAGGAAGGAGTCGACGTCAGCGGTCTGTTCACGACGGCGTGGCCGTTCCTCGCCGGTCTGGCCGCTGGCTGGATGATCACGTTCGCGCTCTACCGCGACAAGTTCGATGCGCGGCTCGTCGTTCCGACCGGCGTGATCGCGTGGCTGTCGGCGCTGGTGTTCGGCATGCTGCTTCGCGCGGCCAGTGGTCAAGGCACCGCGTTCTCGTTCATCGTCGTTGCGGCGTCGTTCCTCGCCCTGTTCCTGATCGGATGGCGGGCGATCTATCAGGCAGTGCAGAGGCGCCGAGTCGCGGGCCTGTCGTAGGCGACGGCCGATGTCTACACGCAGGATTTCCCGGAGGCCGCGATGAGCTCGACAGTGGAAGAGCAGCCCGAACGGTCCCGTTCCGATCACAGCTTCTTCGGACAGCCGTTCGCGCTCGCGAACCTGTTCGGCGTCGAGATGTGGGAACGGTTCTCGTTCTACGGCATGCAGGGCATCCTGCTGTACTACCTGTACTACTCGGTGGCCGACGGCGGACTCGGACTCGACAGGGCCTCGGCCGCCAGTATCGTCGGCGCCTACGGCGGCACGGTGTACCTCTCGACGATCGTCGGTGCATGGATCGCCGACCGGCTCCTCGGCTCCGAGCGCACCCTCTTCTACAGCGCGTGCCTGATCATGCTGGGGCACATCAGCCTGGCGATCCTGCCGGGCCTGGCGGGGGTCGGGGCGGGTCTGGTGCTGATCGCGTTCGGCAGCGGCGGACTGAAGGCGAACGCGACATCGCTCGTCGGTGATCTGTACGCGCCCGACGACCAGCGTCGCGACGCGGGCTTCTCGATCTTCTACATGGGCATCAACGTCGGTGGCCTGGTCGGTCCGCTACTCACCGGATGGGCGCAGAAGAACTGGGGCTTCCACGTCGGCTTCGCGCTCGCCGCCGTCGGGATGGCGCTCGGCCTCATCCAGTACACGCTCGGGCGCAAGCACCTGCACGGTGTCGGCTCGACCGCCCCCAATCCGCTGCCGGAGGCCGCGCGGCCGCGGGTCGCGGTGATCGCGATCGTCGCTGTCGCGGTCGTGTTCGCGTTCGCGCTCGCCGGGGTGATCACCGCCGCCAATCTCTCCGAGATCGTGGTGGCACTGACGATCGTCGCCGCGGTGGCGTATTTCGCGGTGATCCTGTCGAGCCGGCGCATCACCCCCACCGAGCGCAGCCGCGTGTTCGCGTTCATCCCGATGTTCATCGCGAGCGCGGCGTTCTGGTCGCTGTTCCAGCAGCAGTTCACCACCGTCGCGATCTACGCCGACACCCGCCTGGACCGCAACCTGTTCGGCTGGGAGTTCCCACCGACCTGGGTCCAGTCGATCAATCCGGTGTTCATCATCATCTTCGCGGGTGTCTTCGCGGCGCTGTGGACCAAGCTCGGCGCGCGCCAGCCGTCGTCGCCGATCAAGTTCGCGCTCGGCACCGGCATCATGGGCATCGCGTTCCTGTGCTTCATCCCGATGTCCGGCGGCGGCCCCGACAGCGCTCCGCTACTCGGCCTCGCCGCGATTCTGCTGCTGTTCACGTTCGCCGAGCTGCTGCTCTCCCCGGTCGGGCTGTCGCTGTCCACGAAACTCGCCCCGGCCGCGTTCCACACCCAGATGGTCGCGCTGTTCTTCCTGTCGGTGGCACTCGGTTCCAGTCTGGCCGGCACGCTGTCGCGCTTCTACGACGAGGACCACGAGGTGCCGTACTTCGCGACCGTCGGGCTCGCGTCGCTCGGCATCGGTGTCGTGCTCGCCGTGCTGTCGCCGTGGATCCGCCGGCTCATGCGCGGCGTCCACTGACCCCCTCCCCCCTCGCGTTTTGCGCACTTATCGCGCCGGATCGCGCCCCGAAACCGCGATAAGTGCGCAAAACGCGGGGGGTGGGTCAGCGCACGAGCAGGTCCCGGACGTGGGCGGTCTCGTTCACCGATGCCACCCGTCGGGTGCCGTTGCGCGAGACCAGTACCCGGCTGATCGACACGTAGTCGATCGGGAAGGTCAGGGGCCGCGGCAGTTCGAGGAGGTCCTGCAGCACGACGTTGATCACCCCGCCGTGCGCGACGATCACGACGGTGTCCGCGTGACTCGACTGCCCGACGACCGCGTCGATCGCCTCCAGGACCCGGCGGCGGAAGGCGCCCTCGTCGACGAAGTCCGGCAGCAGCCCGGCCCGGATGCGTTCGAATGCCTCGGGCATCCGTTCGCGCGCCTCGTGGATGGGGATGTAGTAGCCCTGGTCGGCGTCGTACTCGGCGAGCCGCTCGTCGATCACCGGCCGCGCCCCCAGTGACTCGACGAGTGGGCCCGCCGTCTCGATCGCCCGCCGCTGCGAGCTGGCCACCACCCGCGCGACCGTGACGTCGGTCAACGCGGACGGCAGCCGCCGGGCCTGGCGGTGTCCCAGCTCGGTCAGACCCGGGTCGGCGCGGCCCTCGGCGACCGCGACGCGCTCCGGCAGCGCGTGCCGGACGAGCACCAACTGCACGGTCAGGCCCCGTAGCCGGACGCACCGGCCCGGGTGAGCACCATCTTCGACAGCACCGCCCGGTTCGACAGCCGCAGCACCGCGTCGACGAGTTCGACGACGTCGTTCACGGTCAACATCGTGTCGGCGGGAATGAGGTCCTTGGTCCACTCGGACATGTCGGTGTCGACGTAGGCCGGCGCGATCGCGGTCCCGGCGACACCGTTGCCGGACTCCTCGGCGTTGAGCGTCTCGACGAGCGAGAGCAGCGCCGCCTTGGTCGCCCCGTACACCGCGAGGTTCGCCTCGGCGTAGACACCGGTGATCGAGGACACCGCAACCACTTTCGCACCCCGATCCGGGTTCTCCGCGGCGCCCTTGCGGAGCAGCGGCAGCGCACGCTGGAGCAGTGTGAACGGTGCCGTGAGGTTCACCGCGACGGTCTTCTCGAACCGCTTCATGGGGTACTCGGCGATCGGTCCGGCGGTGCCCACCCCGGCGTTGAGGACGAGCGCACGCATCGACCCGAACCGGTCCTCGTGCGCACCGGCGAGCGCCTGGGCCGCATCGGGATCGGCCATGTCGGCCGCGATCGTGACGACGTCGGACGCGCCGGCGGCCCGCAGGTCGTCGGCGACCGCAGCGAGCCGGGACGCGTCGCGCGCGGTGACGGTGAGCCCGTAGCCTTGCGCCGCAAGTCGTTTCGCGATGCCCAGTCCGATACCGCGCGACGCTCCGGTGACCAGTGCACTGCTACCCGTCATCGGTGTTCCTCCAGTGCGGCGAGCCCGGCCGCGACGAGTGGGGGCACCGCCTCACAGGCGTGCGCGAATCCCTCCCCCGTGGTGGCCCCGGCCAGATGCCGGTGCGTGATGCCCTCGGCGATCACCGCGAGCTTGAAGTTCGCCAACCCCAGGTAGAAACCCCACCGATCCAGGGCCGTTCCCGTTGCCGCCGAGTACATCTGCGCGATCGCATCCGCCGACGGCAACCGCGGACTCGTCCACGCCGCCGGCTCACCCAGGATCACATCCAACGCCGGGTGCCGGTACACACACATCTGCGCCAGATCGGCGAGCGGGTCACCGAGCGTCGACAGCTCCCAGTCCACCACCGCCACCACACGACCCGGGTCGTCGGCGGCGACGAGAGTGTTGTCGATCCGGTAGTCGCCGTGCACGATCGCCGTCCGCGACCCGGCCGGCACCGCATCCCGCAACAGCCCGTGCAAACGGTCGAGGTCCGGCAACTCGCGGGTCTTCACCCGCTCCCACTGCCGCGCCCACAACGCCACCTGCCGCGACAGGAACCCGTCCGGCCGCCCGAACCCCTCGAGCCCCACCGCACGGTGGTCCACGGCGTGCAGCGCGGCCAGCACCCGCACCAACTCCCGCACACACGCGTCGACCTGTACACCCGACAGTGCCTCGAGGTCGTCGACGGTGCGGATCACCTGTCCGTCGACGAATCCGGTCATCGCGAACGGCGCACCCAGCACCGACTCGTCCTCGCACAACACCACCGTCGGCGCGACCGGCACGGCCGAGTCCTGCAACGCCGCACACACCCGGAACTCGCGGGCCACATCGTGCGCCGACGGCGTGAGGCCCGCCGTCGGCGGCCGCCGCAGCACCCAGCGAGAGACGCCGTCGGACACCTCGAAGGTGAGGTTCGACTTACCGCCTGAGATCAGCCGTGCCTGCAGATCGCCCCCGACAGCGATACCGCTGTCGCCGAGAAACCGCTGCAGCGCAACCAGATCAAGACCCTCCAACTGCGTATCGGTCACGGCCGCCCCTCCTCACGCGCCGCCCGCTTCGCCTTGCCCACGACCCGCTTGGCAAGCGCCCACCGGTGCACCTCCGACGGGCCGTCGTACACCCGGAACGCACGCACCTCCCGCGACAACCGGGCCAGCGGCAGATCCCCCGAGACCCCCATGCCGCCACACATCTGGATCGACCGGTCCACGATCCGGAACACCGCCTCCGCCCCGAACGTCTTCGCGATCGACGTCGAATCCGAGCCGCTCTCGCCCTGATCGAGTTCGAAGCACGCGTGCGTGAGCAGCGCCCGTGTCGCGGCGATGTCGATCTCGTTGTCCGCGATCATCTGCTGCACCATCCCGAGATCGCCGAGTCGGGACCCGAACCCGTCGCGTCGCGCGACGTAGTCGACCGCGACGTCATGACCGCGGCAGGCCGCACCGAGCCAGCGCATCACGTGCGTCATGCGGGCGGGGCCGAGGCGCACCTGCGCATACGCGAAACCTTCGTCGACCGCACCGAGGACCGCATCGTCCGGCACGAACAGGTCGTCGAAGAACACCTCGCAGTGGCCGCCGATCATCGCCCGGTCGAGGGTCTCGATGTGTCGGCCCACCCGAATTCCGGGCGCCGACGCGGGTGCCAGGAACATCGTCGCTCCGCCGCGGTCACCCGGCGCCCCGGACGTGCGCGCCATGATGATGAAGAACCCGGCACCGTCCGCGCCGGTGATGAACCACTTGTGGCCGTTGATCTTCCAACCGCCGGGCGCCTTCTCCGCCCGCGTGGTGAGCGCCGACGGATCCGAGCCGGCGCCCGGCGCCGGCTCCGTCATCGCGAACGCCGACCGCACCTCGCCGCGAGCGAGCGGGCCGAGGAACTCCTCTTTCTGCGCCGCGCTCGCGACGTGCGCGAGCAGGTGCACATTGCCCTCGTCCGGCGCCGCGATGTTCAACGCCGTCGGCCCGAACAGCGAATACCCGGCCGCTTCGAACACCGAGGACCGATCACCCATGTCCAGGCCCAGGCCACCGAACTCCACCGGTGCGTGCGGCGCCAGCAGACCGCGCCCCTTCGCCTCCGCCTGCATCTCGACGCGGATCGCGTCGCCGCCGGCCGCGGCGATATCACCGCCGTGCGCATCCTCGATCGGCAGGACCACCTCCCGCACGAAATCCCGCGTTCGTTCGACGAGGCTCTTCACCTCGGGCGAATACGACAGGTCCACCGCCATGACTGGGCCTCCTCACATCCCACCGACCGATCGATCGCTCGGTCTGGTCACCGTGTCACGCCGCGGGCTTCGCAGTCAAGCCTTCGACCAGATCGAAGGGACAAACCAACCAGTCGCTAACCTGGGAGCAGCCATCGACTAGGGAGGGACGATGACCACAAGTCCGGATCGCACCAGAATCGAATTCCCCGGCATCAGCTCACGGGCCTGGGAACACCCCGCAGACCGCGCGGCGCTCGTCACGCTCCGCACACTGAAGGGGTTCGACACGATTCTGCGAACCCTGTCGGGCCTGCTGCGGGAGCGTCAGCACCGCCTCATGTACCTCGCCACATCGATCCGCGTCGACGAGCGCCAGTTCCCGGATCTCGACGACCTGCTACGCGACTGCGTCGAGATCCTCGGCGCGGACGAGACGCCGGAGCTGTTCGTCTTCCAGTCGCCCGCCGTGAACTCGTTCACGATCGGCATGGACAAGCCGTTCATCGTGGTCACCACCGGGCTGCTCGACGTGATGAACTACGAGGAGCAGCGCTTCGTCATCGGCCACGAACTGGGCCACGCTCTCTCCGGGCACGCGGTGTACCGCACGATCCTGCTGCACCTCATGCGTCTCGCCGGCACGATCGGGTGGGTGCCGGTCGGCGGCTGGGCACTGCGCGCGATCATCGCGGGTCTCATGGAATGGCAACGCAAATCGGAACTCTCGGGCGACCGGGCAGGACTGCTCTGCAGCCAGGACGTGCATACCGCGCTGCGGGTCCAGATGAAGCTGGCCGGCGGCTCGCGGGTCAGCGAGATCGACCCGGACGCCTTCCTGGCGCAGGCCGCCGAGTACGACGCGAGCGGCGATCTTCGGGACGGAGTTCTCAAACTCCTCAACATCGAACTGCTCTCCCACCCGTTCTCGGTGCTCCGTGCCGCCGAACTGAAGCGCTGGGTGGACAGTGGCGATTACGCGCGGGTTCTCCGGGGCGAGTATCCGCACCGGTCCGCGGACGAGGACGCCCGAATCCGCGACGAGTTCCGTAACGCCGCCAAGACCTACAAGCAGAACTTCGACCAGTCGGACGACCCGCTGATCCGCGTGCTGCGTGACGTCGGTAGCGGACTGGGCGACGCCGTCGGCGCCGTCGGGCACGGCGTCGGCGAGGTCGCTGCGGACATCAAGGAGCGCTTCTCACACTGGCGGAGGAACTCCGGCGACTGAGACAGTCGCGGATCGCGTCACACCGCGCCGACCGCCCCCCGGGCAATCGCGAGGTACCGCTCGACCAGCTCATCGGGACTCAAGGGCCCGTCGGGCCGGTACCAACTCGCGACGGCGACACACATCGTGGTGACGGCCCGGCTGGCGTCCTCCGGGTAGGGCGTGCGGAAATCACCCGCCCGCACCCCTTCCCGCACGACGTCGTCGAGCATCCGCTGCTGTTCGTCGCGCAGCGCCACATACTCGTCGCGGGCGTCGGGCTCCATGCTGCGCATCTCGGTGGATGCGACGAACGCCTGCTCCCGGCGGACCATGTGGAATCGGAGCAGCGACTCGACGACGGCGTCGAACTGTTCACGCGGAGTCGGTCCGGCCTCGTCGAGCGCCCGGCGGCTCCGCGCGAGCAGGTCGGCCATGACCACCCGGGTCAGCCCGATCAGCAGGGCCTGCTTCGACGGGTAGTGGTGGTAGAGCCCGGGTACCGACAGCCCTGCGCGCGCGGCGATCTCGCGAATCGATGCGCCCTCGTAGCCGCGTTCGGCGAACAGGTCGAGCGCCGCGGCCAACGGTGTGGACAGCGCCGCGTCGTCGTAGTGCCGCCACGAGCCGGGTACCTGGTCGGTTGTCATGCCCCCACCGTAAGCCAGCCGGCATCACGGCCCCGCCACACCGGTCACTTCGCCGGCGGCTTGGCCATCTCCCGCAGCAGCAGGTCGGTCATCTTGACCGCCCGGTCGCCGCCGTCGGCGTCCGCGACGAAGACCGCGAAGGCCAGGTCGCCGCGCGATCCGAAGAACCACCGGTCGGAGTCGTTGCCGGACGCGACGCCCATGAGGTCCGGGTACCCCTTCAGGAAGGACGCCGATCCCTTCTGGACGTTGTCGCGCATCGTGTTGCGCAGCCCGTCGGTGACCGCGGACGGCAGCGCGTTCTCGGTGTTCTTAGCGGTGGCCTGCTGTCCCTCGACGATCATCGGCAGCGGGGCGCTGCCGCGGGCGACGGATGCGGCGATCATCGCGAGCCCGAACGGGCTCACCTTCTGCTCGGATCCGTTCCTCGACTTCATCACCTGGTCGACGTTGGATTGCGAGGCGGTCAGCACGGCCGTCTCGGGATCCAGTCCGGGCATCTCGTAGTCGAGTCCGACGCCGAGTTGTCTGCCGGCCCGCTCGAGGTCGTCGTCGCTCACGTCCTTCGGATCGACGCCGGCCTGGGCCGCGGCTGCGGTGCGGACGAGGTCCAGGGAGTCCCCCGCCGGGTACAACCCGGTGAAGGCGATGGGACCCTGTTCGATCGCCTGATTGTTCTGCGCCGCAGCGACAACGGCACCGGTGGACGGCCGAACCGCGACGATCACCGACGGCGTGCCGACGCTCACGACGGCGTTCTCGGCGGCCAGTTGCAGCTGCGAGTCGAGGGTGGCCTTGATGTCGGGCCCGGGCGGGCCCTGGTACCCCACCTGCTGCTGCACGGCGCCGTCGGGATCGACGACGTTGACCGCCCAGCCGGCGGTGGCGTCCCGATTCAGCTGCCACACCTTGCGGAGCGGGTCGAGCAGGGGTGTGACGATGCGGCGATCCGTCGTTATGAGTTTGGGCTGCTTGTCCACGATCACACCGGGGATTCCGGTGAGATCCTTCTCCAGGTACTGGAAGTCCTGATCGCGCAACAGCACTGCAACGATTCGCTGTCCGGGCTTGGCAGCCATGTCCTGTCGCATCGAGTCCCCGGTAACGAGTGGAGCAACGGGCTCGAGCGCCTTCGCGAGCCGATCGGTGGTGGCGACGGGGTCGGGCATCGACGCCGGGTCCAGGGTGATCGCGTTGATCGTCTGTTCCGCCATCAAGGGGTTACCGGCGCCGTCGAGCACTCGGGGTGGGGCGGCGTCGGTGCGGTCGTAGTAGACGGAGCGTCCGTGGCCGAGCGCCGGCGCGAGCAGCGTGGGGTCCCACGAGATGCGCCAGCCCACGGCCAGCTTCTTGACGCCCCCGTCGACGAAGTAGCTCCAGTCCTTGCCCTCGCCGAAGTTCCAGGCCGCATCCACGGTGAAGAAGCCCGAATCGCCGTTGAGCTCCATGAACTGCGCGAGGGTCCACGTCGATTCCTTCGCGTCGAGCCCGTCGAACATCTGCTGGATGGACTCTTCGGCAGCGTTGGGATACGACGTGAGCTCGGCGGCGGCCTCCGCGTCACGGTCGTTGAGGGCGCGGACGAATCCTGTGACGACCGACTGCGCGCTCGCATCGGACTTGTCTCCCACACAGGACACGAGTGCGACGGCCAGGACGGCGACGAGGCCGAGCGGCAGGGCAAGCGCACAGCTACGCCGGACGCGGGGCGAGGCACGGAAACCCATGGTCACAATCCTCCCGATTGTCACATCAGCAACAAGCACGGATCGCGTACGAAGCGGTCACGATTGCGCCACTGGCGCTGGCTGCCGATATCTTCTCGTTATTCCGTGCCCCGGTTCGGGGAGCACCGCGGGACTACCGGAGGAACCGACCGGCAGCTTCCAGCGCGGGACCCGAACTATCCGCTCCCGCAACGAAAACCGCGAAAGCGAGGTCTCCATCCATGCCCACGAACCAACCGTGTGGGCGTGTGCCATCACCGTACTCCGCGGTCCCGGTCTTGCCCTCGAGGTTCGGCAGATCGGCGAGTGTCCTCGCCGTCCCGTCCGTTACCGTCTCGCGCATCATCGATCGCAGTGCGGCGTCGACCTCGGCGGATGTCGGCGGCACGGTGCGGTCGGCGACGCCCGGTTTCCCGGCGATCATCATCGGGGCCGGGGTGGAACCGTTCGCGATGGACGCCGCCACGAGTGCCATTCCGAACGGCGACGCGGTCACCGCGCCCTGGCCGATCGCGGACTCGACTCGTTCGGCAGGGGTCTCCGCGGTCGGTACCGACCCCGTGACGGTCGTCAGGCCCGGGGTCATGTAGTCGACGCCCAGACCGAACTGCAGCGCGGCCTGCTGCAACGCGTCCGGGGGCAGCGACACCGCGAGGCGCCCCATCGTGGTGTTGCACGAATGCGCGAATGCCGAGTGCAACGGCACCGAACCCAGATCGAAGTTGTCGTCGTTCGGGATCTGCCGGCCCTCGATGTTCTCGGTGCCGGGACACGGGAGCACGGTGTCCGGGGTGGCCTTCCCGGCCTGCAGGGCCGCCGACGTCGTGACGGTCTTGAACGTCGACCCCGGCGGGTAGAGGCCGGTGAGCGCGACCGCACCCTGCGCGTCCGCGGGAGCGTTCTGCGCGACGGCCAGTACCGCGCCCGTCGACGGCCGCAACGCGACGATCGCGGCGGGCTGCGGCACGCTCGCGAGCGCCTCTTCGGCCTTGGTCTGCAGCCGCAGGTCCAGGGTGGTGTCGATGTCCGGGACCCGGGCCGCGTCCTGACCGGCGAGGCGACTGGTGGTGCCGTCCGCGGTCACCATCTGCACGGCCCACCCGGCGGAGGCGTCCTGCTGCTCCTGCCACACGGTCGCGAGGTCGGCGAGCACCGGTGACGAGAGCGCCCGGTCCACCGTGAGCAGCCGGGTCTGCTGCACCAGGTCCACACCGGGCACCGCCGCGAGCCGGTCCCGGATGGGCTCGACGTCCGGTTCGCGCAGAGTGATCGCGGTGATCGGCTTGCCGTCGGATTTCGCGAGTTCCGCGTCGAGGGACTCGGTGGTGACGGTGGGAACGACCGGAGCGAGCAATCGGGCCAGCGCGGCAGTGTCCGCGGGTGGTTGCACGTTGACGAGCGTCACCACCTGCTGCGTCATGATCGGTTGTCCGTCGCCCGCGACGACCTTCGCGGGTGTTCCGGACGTCGGGGTGAACCGGACGGTGGAGTCGGCGTCGAGCCCGGGCACGAGCACCGCGGGATCCCACGCGATCACGTCGCCGTCGACGCGGCCCTCCGTGCTGTACTGCCACTGCTTGCCGTCGCCGAAACTCCAGTCGGCCGCGAGGGTGAACGCGTCGCCGTTCTCGGAGACGGTGAAGGACCGCCCCTGCGCGTTCAACCCGTCGAGCATCGCGGTGATGGCCGTCGACGCTGCCGCGGGATCGCTCGTCAGGTCGGCGGCAGCCTGGACGTCTCCGCTCGCGAGCGCGTCGGCGAAACGCTGTTCGGGTGACGGGTCGCCGCCGCCACATCCGGACAGGACGAGCGCGGAGGCCACGGCCAGGACGGTCGCGGTGGTGCGGGGGCCGGGTCGCGTGACAGACATGGTCCCGATGATGCCCGAGAAACAGACCTCGAGGACGGTGGCGGCGCCGCTGGAACGGAGTAATCATGTAATCAGTGCAGTACGCACTACCCGATCGGCTCGAAGGAGGACGATCATGGGAAGGGCACACAGCCATGGCGGTTTCGGAACCGGTGGCCGCAGATTCGGAAGGCCGGGCGGGTGGCAGCAGGCCGACGCCCCGGACGCGTCGGACGCGTCGGACTGGTTCGCCGGACGGCTCCCCGACGACTGGTTCACCGGCCCCGCGACGGTGGAGGTGGACCGTGAGGAGATCGTCGTGTTCGGCGAACTCCCCGGCGAGGACACGGAGAACTCCGCGGCCGCGGAGGAGGGCCGCGTCGCCCGGTTCCGCGAGTCCACCCGGCCGGCGCGCATGCAGATCGCGGACGAGGCCGAGGCCCGGTACGGGCGCAAGGTCGCGTGGGGCGTCACGATCGGCGATCGGCGAATCCTGTTCACGCACCTGGCCGTTCCGGTGATGACGCGACTGCGTCAACCCGAGCGGAAGGTGCTCGACACCCTCGTCGACGCCGGCGTCGCGCGGTCGCGGGCCGACGCGCTCGCGTGGACGGTCAAGCTCGCCGGCCAGCACGCGGAGGAGTGGCTCACGGAACTGCGCGAGGCGATGCGCAAGGTCGACGACCTCAGATCGGAGGGCCCGCAGCTCTGACGAACCGTCAGCGGGCGACCTCGGCGAGGCGCCCCGTGGCGACGTCGAACACGAAGCCGCGCAACGACTCCGTGAGCGTCACGAAGGGGCTGGTCTCGATCCGGCGCAGCGACTGGCGGACGTCCTCGTCGAGGTCGGCGAACGATTCCGCCGACCAGTTCGGCTTGATGCCGACCTCGTCCTGGATGTCGCGCTTGAAGGCGTCGTCGGTGAACGTGAGCATGCCGCAGTCGGTGTGGTGGATGAGGATGATCTCCCGCGTGCCGAGGAGTCGCTGGCTGATCGCGAGCGAGCGGATCTCGTCGTCGGTGACGACCCCACCGGCGTTCCGGATGACGTGCGCCTCGCCGGCGCCGAGTCCGAGGATCCGGTACACGTCCAGGCGGGCGTCCATGCACGCGAGCACCGCGACGTGCTTGCTCGGCGGCAGCGGTAGAGGGCCGGTGAACGTCTCCGCGTAGCGCTTGTTGTTCTCGAGGTATTCGTCGGTGACCGTCATCGGCGTCTCCCGGGTTCCTGAGTCGAGCGGGGCCTCGGATGCCCACGCGCGCCCTCCATGATCGTCGCGCCCGCGCGCCCACGAAACCCTTCCGCTCGCCCCGAGCGGAAATAAAGCGGTTGCACGACGGTTGAACCGGTCATACCGTGGTCGACGTTCGTGTTTCCGATCGATAGGACAGGCCCTTGCTCCTGTAGAGGTGATCTCGCGCCCTGCGCGTCGTGTGCCCCGGCACCCGCCTGCGCTTCGTACGCACCCCTCTCGGAGTTCTCATGGCACATTCTTCCACGTCCGTCACCCTGTCCGATCTCACCTTCGCGTGGCCCGACGGCTCCCCTGTCCTCGACGGACTGGACGCCGTCTTCGGTGCGGGACGCACCGGGCTCGTAGGCCTCAACGGCTGCGGAAAGTCCACGCTGCTCGAGCTGATCGCCGGCCGCCTGCAGCCGGCCCGCGGATCGATCACCGTCCACGGCACCGTCGGCTACCTGCAGCAGGACGTGACGCTCGATCCGGGCGTGCGGGTCGACGCGATCCTCGGGATCGCGGACGTCCGGCAGGCGTTGGCGCGCATCGAATCCGGCGCCGGCACCGGTGCCGACTTCGACATCGTCGGTTCCGCGTGGGACATCGAGGAGCGCGCGGTGTCGATCCTGCACCGGCTGGGCCTGCACCGCATCGTCGTCGACGTACGCGACCTGGAGCGCACGGTGGGCGAGTTGTCCGGAGGCGAGACGACGCTGCTCGGTCTCACCGCGCAACTGCTGCGCGAGCCGGACGTTCTGCTGCTCGACGAACCGACCAACAACCTCGACGGCGCCAGCCGTGCCCTGCTCGACGCCGCGGTCCGGCAGTTTCCCGGCACCGTCCTGCTCGTCAGCCACGACCGTGATCTGCTCGATTCGGTCGACACGATCGCCGAACTCCGCGACGGTCGAATTCGACTGTTCGGCGGCAACTTCGGCGACTATCTGCACGTGATCGAGACGGAGCAGCAGGCTGCGCGCGCCGCGGTGCGCGACGCGCGCAGCGATGTCCGCAAGCAGGGCCGCGAACTGGTCGACACCCAGATCAAGCTGGATCGTCGCGCCCGGTACGGGAAGAAGATGTTCGAGAACAAGCGCGAGCCCAAGATCGTGATGGGCATGCGGAAACGGGCCGCGCAGGAGTCGGCGGGCAAGTTGCGCGGCAACCACATCGAGAAGCTGGACGATGCCAAGCGGACCCTCTCCGAGGCGCAGGATCGGGTGCGTGACGATCGGGAGATCCGTATCGACCTCCCGGACACGACCGTGCATCCGGGCCAGCAGGTGATCGAGCTCGAAGGAGCTCGACTGCGCAGCGGGCAGAGTCTCGACTTGACGGTGACCGGACCCGAGCGGATCGCGCTGGCGGGCGGCAACGGCGTCGGCAAGACCACGGCGCTGCAGGAGATCGTGCGCGCCGGGACCCGGGTGCCGTTCGGCTTCCTGCCGCAGCGTCTGGACGTCTTCGACGAGGAGCTGTCGGTGGCGGCGAACGTCGCGGCCGCGGCGCCGCACGCGTCCGCCGAACGGATCCGGGGCAGCCTGGCCCGGTTCCTGTTCCGCGGAGCCGAGGCCGACGCGCCCGTCTCGACGTTGTCCGGCGGCGAACGACTGCGCGCCGCGCTCGCGCTGCTGCTGACAGCCGAACCCCCGCCGCGGCTGTTGCTGCTCGACGAGCCGACCAACAACCTCGATCTGCCGTCGCTGGACCATCTCGTGCAGGCGCTGAACGAGTTCCGCGGCGCGCTGGTCGTCGTGAGCCACGATCGGCAGTTCCTGCGGGACATCGGCATCACCCGGCGGCTCGAACTGACGGAGGACGGGCTCGTCGCCGCCTGACGCCGTATGACATTCGCCACGAATGTCGTACGGCGCGCGCGGCGGCTAACACGGCGGGCATCGACGGCGCTAGCGACGAACGTCCCGGATCGTCGCCACACCGGCACCACCGGCATCAAACGAACCGGTTGTGCTGCTTGCGCCTCCGGCCCCCCGACCGACGGTCTCCGGGCGCGCCGAAATCGGCCGTAACCTGGGGGCGACCGAGCCGAGAGGGAGATGCCGTGAACGCCACCGAGACCCCGACCGACCGCACGAGCATCGATACGACGGATCACATCCGCGCGCAGTGGCAGGCCCGTTCGATCGCCGCGCAGGCGCGCGCCGAGCAGCTTCGGCGTCGGCGGGTCCTGGTGGTCCTGTGCTCCGTGCTGGCCGCGCTCGGTCCGTCGATCCTGGCCGCGGCGATCGGTGTCCGTGCGGGTGAGGCCGTCCGCATTCTGCTCCTGACCGTCGTCCCGGTCGCCCTCGCGTGCGTCCTGCTGCGACCGCGCTGACGCCCGAACCGGACTATTCCGGAAAGCCTGTTCAGGTGTTCACATGACTCGATAAACTCGACACCACCGAACCCCTCTCCGCAGGAGGGCAGTGTGGCTGTCGAAGACCCGGGTGGGCAGAGCCAGATCGTCGCGATGCACATGAGCGACGGCATCATCGATGCCCCGACGTCGGCGCTGTTCTGGGCGGTCGCGATCGTCGGCATCGGTGTCGCGATCTGGCGGGCGCGAACGGAACTCACCGAGCGCACCGCCCCGATGGCCGGGCTGGTGGCGGCGTTCATCTTCGCGGTCCAGATGATCAACTTTCCGATCCTGCCGGGTGTGAGCGGACACCTGCTGGGCGGCGGACTCGCAGCGATCCTGGTGGGGCCGTACACGGGTGCGCTGTGCATCGCGATCGTCCTCACCGTCCAGTCGCTGCTGTTCGCCGACGGTGGCCTCACCGCCCTCGGCGCCAACATCACCAACATGGCGCTGGTGGGCACCGCGGTCGGCTACGCGGTCGCCGTCGCGCTGCGTCGCCTGCTCGTGAGGCGCGGCGACGCCGGTATCGGTGTTCTGTCCTTCTTCTCCGCCTGGTGTGCAACAGTTCTCGCGGCGTCGATGTTCGTCGTGGAGTACGCGATCGGCGGCGACGCGGTCACCTCGCTGCACACCGTGGCCGCCTACATGTTCGGCACCCACGCGCTCATCGGTGTCGGCGAGGGCATCATCACCGCCTTCACGGTGGTCGCGGTCGGGCGGACCCGCCCCGACCTGGTGTACCTGCTGCGATCAGAGCCCGACCGCACGAGAACGACGGGGGCGATGTCCCCGTGACGACCACCTCCCGCACCCGGTCCCGGTTCCTGATCGGCTTCGCGATCGCGGCCCTGCTGATCGCCGGTGTCCTGTCGTACTTCGCCAGTTCCAGCCCGGACGGCCTGGATTCGACCACGCAGCGCGGCTGCGACGTCGTCGAGGTCGACGGCACCGAACAGCTGGTCGGCGACTGCATCGCGCGGGGCGCGACGGATCATCACCTGTCGTCGTCACCGCTGGCCGACTACTCGGTTCGCGGCGACTCGGCCCTCTCCGGGGTGGCGGGCGTGCTGGGCGTCGTCGCGGTCTTCGTGGTGGCCGGACTGCTCTTCCGCGTGCTCGCCCGTCGCCGTCGGGAACCGTGACGTGTCGGGTTCACACCTCCACCCGCTCTACCTCGAGGGGTCTTCGCCGGTACACCGACTGCCGGCCGAGGTGAAGATCCTCGCCGCCTTCGTCGGTGTCTTCGCGGTGGTGGCGACACCCCGAGAGGCGGTCTGGGCGTTCGGGTCGTACCTCGTGATCCTGGTGGTGGTGTGGCGGCGCGCGGGAATCACGGCGCGCTGGTTGGCTCCCCGCATGCTCATCGAGGTCCCGTTCGTCGTGCTCGCGGTGCTTCTGCCCTTCGCGGAGGCCGGCGACCGGGTCACGGTCCTCGGGCTGTCGCTGTCCGAGCCGGGACTGTGGGCCGCGTGGAACATCCTTGTCAAGGGCACCCTGGGTGTGCTGGTGTCGCTGACCCTCGCGGCGACCACCCCCGTACGCGCGCTTCCCGCCGGGCTGTCGCGGTTGCGCCTGCCGGGCATCGTCGTGACCGTCGTGACGCTCATGCTCCGCTACGTGAATCTGCTGGCCGGGGAGATCGAACGGATGCGGATCGCACGGGTCTCCCGCGGCGACGATCCCCGCACCCTGCATCAAGTGGGCGCTGCCGCGCGCGGTGTCGGAGGCGTCTTCCTCCGCTCGTACGAACGCGGTGAACGCGTCCACCTCGCGATGCTCTCGCGCGGCTTCACCGGCACGGTGCCGCTGCACGCTCCCCCGGCCCGCCGCCAGGAGTGGGGCCTCGCCCTCGCCCCGGCCCTGTGTGCGGTCGCGATCACCGTCACTGCCTGGGTGGTGTGAGATGGCCGCCCCCGCAATCCGAATCGACGGTCTCGTCTTCGAGTACCCGGACGGCCGCCGGGCGCTCGACGGCGTCGACCTCGAGATCGCGACCGGTGAACGGGTCGCGATCCTGGGGCCCAACGGCGCCGGCAAGACCACGCTGATACTGCAACTCAACGGCGTCCTGGCCGCGACGTCGGGGGCCGTGCGGATCGGTGGCCTCCCCGTGGACCGCGCGAACCTGCGCGAGATCCGGCGCCGCGTCGGGGTGGTGTTCCAGGACCCGGACGACCAGCTGTTCATGCCGACGGTCGCCGAGGACGTCGCGTTCGGTCCCGCCAACTTCGGGGTGCGCGGCGACCAGCTCGAAGAACGCGTGACGGAGGCGCTCGCGCAGGTCGACATGGCCGAGCACGCGCAGCGCAGCGCCGGCCATCTCTCGGGCGGTCAGCGGCGCCGCGTCGCTCTCGCAACGGTGCTCGCGTGCCGACCCGACGTGCTGGTGCTCGACGAGCCGTCGAGCAACCTCGACCCTGTCGCCCGGCGCGAACTCGCCGACGTGCTCATGGGACTCGATACGACACTGCTGCTGGTCACCCACGACCTGCCGTACGCCGCGCAACTGTGCCGGCGGGCGGTAATCCTCGACGACGGGCGTGTGGTCGCGGACGGCGGGATCGAGCGCATCCTCGGCGACAGCGACCTGCTGGCGGCACACCGGTTGGAACTGCCGTGGGGCTTCTCGCTTCCGGCGTCGGCTCCCGAGCTCTGACGGACCTTCTGCGGACTCGTCGTCACTGGGCGCGCTCGACCTCCTACTCCCCGATCCCGGCCGCCGACGCCGGCGATCGCGCCAGCCGCGGATTGGTCTGCTGCAGTTGCCAGTCGGTCCAGTACTCGAGACTTCCGGCCTGGTCGGCGTCGAGGCGGTCGCACACCAGGTCCCAGTGCACCGCCACGCGGTCCCCGATCCGCAGGTCCGGGACGAAGGACCCCGCGCCGACGCTGCGCCGGGCGGGCCGGTCCTCGAGCGGGCCCAGGGCGAGTCGCCGGCCGTCGAACTGCAGTCCCCGCGAACGCACGGTGGCGGTGTGCGGGGTCAGACTCACGACGACCCCGTTGCGGATTCGGCACGAGTCCAGCACCTGCATCGGCTGCGGCATCCCCGTACCGAGTAGTCGCGTCCACGGGTACACCCCGAACACGTGGAACGCGTGTGTCGGCGCAGCCTCCGGCAGCAGATCGTCGGTGAGGTATTTCCAGTAGTGGCCGGCACGAGCCCCCAATCGGGACAGCAACTCCCGGCCGAAGTGCTCCCGGTCCACGGCGGCGGTCAGCTCGTTGCCGGTCCAGTAGCTGCGGACCACCCGCTCGTCGAGTGGGTCGTCGATGCCCGCGAGTTCGGCCACCAGTTCCTGGTACGGCCACGCCCCGCTGAACTGCCGCGCGGCCGCGTCCACGTCGGACGCGGCTCCGTCTGTTCCGCACGCCGCCGACTCGAGACTCGCCGCCCCGGCCGGCCCGCAGTACCCGAGTGAGTTGGGCGCATACGCGTACCGGGCGAACAGCATCCGTCCCGCGTCGATCCCGGTGGTCACTCCGGTCTCCGTCCCACCAGCAGCGCCGTCTCCCGGTGCAGACGTCCGAAGTTGTAGTACGCCGCGCACGCCCCCTCCGGCGACACCATGCACGTGCCGATCGGGGTCTCCGGCGTGCAGGCGGTGCCGAACACCTTGCACTCCCACGGCTTGATCACGCCCTTGAGCACCTCGCCGCACTGGCAGGCCTTGGGATCCGCGACCCGCACGCCCGGCATCGAGAAGCGCTCCTCGGCGTCGAACTCGGCATAGTCGGGGTGAATTCGCAGCGCACTCTGCGAGATGAACCCCAGCCCGCGCCATTCGAAATGGGGTCGCAGCGCGAACGTCTCGCTCATCAGCTTCAGCGCCTGCGTGTTGCCCTCGGGCCGGACCACGCGGATGTACTGGTTCTCCACCTCGCACCGGCCGTCGCGGATCTGCTGCAGCAGCATGTGTACCGATGCGAGGATGTCGAGTGGTTCGAAACCCGCCACCACCATCGGTTTTCCGTACACCTCCGGTACGAAGCGGTACGGCCGCAGCCCCACCACCGTCGACACGTGGCCGGGGCCGAGGAAGCCCGACAGCCGCAGGTCGGGCGATTCCAGGATCGCCTTGATGGGCGGCACGATCGTCACGTGGTTGCAGAAGATGCTGAAGTTGGTGACCCCCAGTTGCCGCGCCCGCACCAGCGTCACCGCGGTGGACGGTGCGGTGGTCTCGAAGCCGACCGCGAAGAACACCACCTGCTTGTCCGGGTTGTCGACGGCGATCTTGAGCGCGTCGAGCGGCGAGTACACGAACCGCACGTCCGCCCCACGGGCCTTGGCCTCGATGAGATTTCCGTGGGATCCGGGCACACGCATCATGTCCCCGAACGTCGTGAAGACGACGTCGGGCTGCTCCGCGAGATACATCGCGTCGTCGACACGGCCCATCGGGATGACACACACCGGGCACCCGGGCCCGTGCACCAATTCCACCGACTGCGGCAGCAGGTGCTCGATGCCGTGCCGGTAGATGGTGTGGGTGTGGCCGCCGCACACCTCCATGAACTTGAACTCGTCGTCGCCGGCGAGTTCGGTGATGGAGCGGACCAGGGCCCGCGCGGCCGCCGGATCGCGGAATTCGTCCACGAACTTCATGGTGCAACCTCCTCGGTGACCTGCTCGCTCAGTTGATGCTCGACGAGTTGAACGCGTCTATCTCGTTGACGTAGTCGGCGCCCATCTTCTGCACCTGATCGAGTGTCAGCGCGGCCTCTGCCTCGTCGATCTTCGCCATCGCGAATCCCACGTGGACGAGGACCCAGTCCCCGATGCTCAGCCCGTCGTCGGCGAGCAGACGCACGCTGATGGTGCGTTGGACACCGTTCACGTCGACCTTCGCCAGGTATTGCTCGGTGTCCACCATCTGCACTACCCGACCCGGAATGCCCAGACACATGGCCGGCTCCTTCCTCGCTCAACAGATCCGCGGCAGCGGGTCGCCGACGAGCATGTCGACGATCCGGCTGCCGCCGAACGCGGTTCGCAGGGCCACGATGCCCTCGGGTTCGGCGAGCACCTCGCCGACGATCGCGGCGTTCTCGCCGCCCGGAGAAGCCCGCAAAGCGGCCAGACCCGCCTCGGCCTCGTGTTCGGGCACGATCGCGACGAACTTGCCCTCGTTCGCGACATACAGCGGGTCGATGCCGAGCAGGTCGCACGCCCCCGCCACCTGCGGCAGCACGGGCAGCGACGCCTCGTCGAGGACCACCGCGAGCCCGGTGGACTGCGCCAGCTCGTTGCACACGGTCCCGACCCCGCCCCGGGTGGCGTCACGCATCCACCGCGTTGACGGCGCTCCGTCCAGCAGCGCGTGCACCAGTCCGTTGAGCGGCGCTGTGTCGGAACGGATGTCGGCCTCGATCGCGAGTTCGCCCCGCGCCAGCATCACCGCCATGCCGTGCTCGCCCATCGTGCCCGACAACAGCACCCGGTCTCCCGCCTGCACGTACTCGGGGCCCAGTCGCATCGTCACCGGCAGCGCGCCGATGCCCGCGGTGCAGATGTAGACCCCGTCCGCCGCGCCCTTGCCGACCACCTTCGTGTCGCCGGTGACCACGTGGACGCCCGCCTGCGCCGCCGAGTCGGCGATGTCGGCGACGATCTCCCGCAGCAGCGCGATCTCGAAACCCTCCTCGATGACGAACGCCGCCGACAACCACAGGGGCCGGGCACCGGTGACCGAGAGGTCGTTGACGGTGCCGTGCACCGCGAGGTTGCCGATCGACCCGCCGGGAAACTGCAACGGCTGCACCACGAACGAGTCCGTGGAGAACGCGATCCGCTCGCCCGCCGGCAGGCTCAGCGCCGCGGCGTCGCCGAGTTGCTCGAGTTGGGGGTTGCGCAGGGCCTCCACGAACACGGCGTCGACCAGTGCGGCGGACGACTTTCCGCCCGCACCGTGCGCGAGCGTGACCACCTCGTCGAGCAGTCGCGGCCGGCGCTTCCGGAAGGACGCGATGCGTTCGAGGACTCGGTCCTCGCGGTCGGCGGCCGTCGTCGGATCCGTCGTCATGGGCTAGCCCTCCTGTCCTGTGGTCGTCTCCGGTGCCGCGGAACCCCGCGACAGGTGTTCCTGGGCGGCCTCCCAGAGCCGGTAGCCGACCAGTGCGTGACTTTCCTGGATACGGTGGATGCTCTGGGAGCGGATCGTGAAGCAGTAGTCGAGGTCGTCGCTCACGGCCATCCGGCCGCCGTCGTGCCCCGCGAAGCCGATCGTGAGCAGTCCGCGCCGGCGGGCCTCGGCGAGCGCGATCATCAGGTCGTCCGAGTTGCCGGACGTCGACAGCGCGATCGCCATGTCGTGCGAGTGCGCGTGCGCGATGATCTGCCGGGAGAAGATGAGATCGAAGCCGACGTCGTTGCCGAGCGCGGTCACCACCGCCTGGTCCGCGGCGAGCGACCAGGCAGCCACGGGCCGTCCGCGCGCCGGACGGCTGAACAGCGACGCGAGAGTGGCCGCGTCCGTGGAACTGCCACCGTTGCCGAACGTGTAGAGCCGTCCACCCTGCGTGAAGCGCTCCGCCATCCGTGCGCCGGCCTCCCGGATCCCGCTGCCCCATTCCTCGATCGAGTCCCGCTGCAGCCGGGCACTTTCCGCCGCCTTCGAGCGGGCCGACGACGCGAGGTCGTCCAGCAGCGCCTCGGCGCCCTCCTCGTGGGCGTCGATGAACGGGTACAGGAAGTCCGTCTGCTCCGACTGCGGTCCGGGTGTGGTCACGACCGTCCCCCCTCGTTCGGATCCATCCGGGTGATGGCGGCCCCGCCGTGCACCAGCAACAGGTCGCCCTCGGCGACGTCGGCGACGAGCGTGGTGTCGACGCGCTCCTCCCCCGTCGCCGTGCGCACCAGCACCCCGTCGAGCGGGTCGTGCTGCACCAGTACCACTTCCGCGAGGCGTCCCTCGTCGCTGCAGGTGACGCACACGTCGTCCGCACCCCCCGCGGTGGCCACGTCGAGCAGGCCCGGGTGCTCGAAGCAGACGTGGGTGAGTTCCCACAGCAGGTGGTACATCAGCACGAACCGCCCGGTGGCCGGGACCATGGGGTCGTCGGAGTCGACCCACAGGATGTGGGTGGCGGCCCCCGCCTCCGGACGCGGCCCCGAGCCGATCCAGATCGTGTCGGCGCCCCACGCCGGGGCGCGCCGCATGATGTCGCGCACCTGCGGCTGAGCGGCCGACGCCACCGCGAGGATCACGTCGCCCGGCCGCGTCGCGACCCGGCACTGGGCCACCGGGTCCGGTTCGACGAGCGACACCGACGGCAGGGCCCGTTTCCCCATGATCACCGGGTGCACGAACTCGACCGCCACATGGTGCGCGTGCGGTTCCCACTGCGGCGACACCACCCACAGTGTCGCGCCGCGCTGGAAGCGCCGCGCCAAACTCAGTGCCGCGGAGGACAGGTCCGCGGACAACCCCCGGTCGATCAGTTCCACGGTGGTATCGCTCGTCGTCATGATTGCACCTCGTCGATCGCTTCCGTCCGACGCCGGGAGCGCAGCAGCGCCGCGCCCAGCGCCGCCTGTCCCAGCGAGAGTCCCCCGTCGTTGGGCGGGACCACGCGGTGGGTGAGCACCCGCAGTCCCTCCGCCTGCAGGGCGGTCCGAACCATCGTGGTCAGCAGCCGGTTCTGGAACACCCCACCCGTCAGTCCCACCGTCTCCACCCCCGACGTCTCCGCCACCTCGACGGCGAGTGCCGCCGTCGCGGACGCCAGCGCCCGATGGAACCCGAACGCCAACTCCGGCAACGTGGCGCCCGCACGCACCCCCGACACCAGCCCGGTGAGCAGCTCGGGCAACCGCAACTGCCCATCCACGACCCGCATCTCGATCGGCTCGGGACGCGCGGCGGTGCGGGCGATCGCCTCCAGTTCGACGGCCGCCTGCGCCTCGTAGGTGACACGGTGCCGCACCCCGAGGATCGACGCGACACCGTCGAACAGGCGCCCGACACTCGTGGTGCGCACGCAGCCGAGACCCGAGCTCAACTGCGCCGTCACCAGGCTGCGTTCGTCCGCCGCGAGGGCGCGAACGCACGGTAGGTCGTCCGCCTCGTCCAGCAGACCCACCTCACCGAGCAGCGCCAGCGCCACCCGGGCCGGGTTGCGCACCGCAGCATCCCCACCCGGCAGAGGGAACGACTGCACGTGACCGGCCCGGGTGGCGTCGTGGAGATCGGCGCCCACCAGCAACAGCTCGCCACCCCAGACGGTGCGATCGCAGCCGTAGCCGGTGCCGTCGAACGCGATGCCCAGCAGTGGGGTGCCGATCACGCGATGCTCCGCGGCGAGGGCGGCGACGTGTGCGTGGTGGTGCTGCACGGTCGCCAGCGCGATCCCGGTGCGTGCGCTGTAGTCCTCCGCCCAGTTCCGGGTCGAGTACCCGGGATGGTCGTCGGCCACCACCAGGTCGGGGCGCACCGCGTGCAGCGCCGACAACTGCGCGACGGCGGTCTCGAACGCGCGTCGGCTCTCGAGTGTCCCCATGTCGCCGAGATGCCCGGAGCAGAAGGCGAATTCCTGCCGGGTGAGGCAGAAGGTGTTCTTCACCTCGGCGCCCACCGCGAGCACGGTCGGGCCCGGTCCGTCGAGCAGGACCGGCAGCGGCGCGTACCCGCGGGACCGCCGGATCGGCTGGACGGCGCCGTCCACGACGGTGAGCACCGAGTCCTCGCACGGCACCGCGATGTCCCGGTCGTGCATCAGGAACACGTCGGCGATGCCGGACAGCCGCTGCCGCGCGTCGTCGTTGGTGAAGCAGAGCGGTTCGCCGCCCCGATTTCCCGACGTCATCACCAGCAGCCGCGGCGGTGGAACACCGCCCCCGGGTGTCGGCGCGAACAGCAGGTGGTGCAGCGGCGCGTACGGCAGCAGAATGCCGAGTTCGTCCAGCCCCGGGGCCACGGCGTCCGCGACCTCGACGCCGATCCTGGTGCGGAGCAGCACGATCGGGCGGGCCGGGCTGCGCAGTACGGCGGCCTCGGTGTCGTCGATCGTGCAGATCGTGTGTGCCGTAGGCAGATCCGCCGCCATTACCGCGAAGGGCTTGGCGGGGCGGTCCTTGCGCTCCCGAAGCAGCTCGACCGCAGCCGCATTCGTGGCGTCGCACACCAGATGGAAGCCGCCGATGCCCTTGATCGCGACGATGCCGCCCTCGGCGATCGCCTGCTGGACGACTCCGAGGACGTCGTCGTCACCGTCGATCCGGACGCCGTATCGCTCGGCGAAGATCCGGGGCCCGCACTCGGGGCAGCAGGTTGGTTGGGCGTGGTAGCGGCGGTCGGCAGGGTCCGCGTACTCGCGCGCACATCGCGCGCACATCGAGAACGCCGCCATGGTGGTGTACGGCCGGTCGTACGGAAGATCGGTGATCACCGTGTAGCGGGGACCGCAGTTGGTGCAGTTGACGAACGGATGCCGGTAGCGGCGGTCGGCGGGGTCGGCCATCTCGCGAGCGCAGTCCGCGCAGATCCCGACGTCGGGCGGTACGAGAGTGCGGGCACCGGGGGTGTGCAGGCTCGGCACGATCCGGAAGCCCGACGGGTCCGCGACCGGACCGTCCAGGTGCTCGACGGCCACGTCCAGCACCACGGCGAGCGGGGGCGCGTCGCGCCGCACCCGCTCCGCGAACTCCGCCAGCACCCGGGGCGGTCCCTGCGCCTCGACGAAGACGCTCACCTCGTCGTTGCCGCAGTGCCCGACCAGGCCGAGTTCGCCCGCCAGGCGTGCCACGAACGGCCGGAATCCCACCCCCTGCACCACCCCGCGCACGGTCAGCCGGTGCCGCTCCACTGCGACCCGGCCGACCTGCGTCTCCTGGACGGCCGTCACGGCGACGCGCCCCCGTCGGCCCGGGGCTCACGCGGCCGGCCCATCATCTCCAGGCCCGCCATCGCTCGCGCGGCGCCGTCCGCGTCGACCCGCTCCACCGCGAAGCCCATGTGGATCACCACCCAGTCGCCGGACGCGAGCACGGTGTCCTCGAGCATGCCGACGTTGACCTTGCGTTCCCTGCCCTCCACGTCGACCAACGCCAGCTGGCCACCGTAGCCCTCGAGCATCCGGACGACCCGTCCCGGAATTCCCAGACACATCGCTCAGCCCTCCGCCCCGACTCCGGCGCCGAACCCGGCGAGGACCGCCCGGACGGTGCCCACAGCCTCGGGAACCGCGCGGGACACCGGTTCCGACAGCCCCATTCCCTCGCCTACGTCGCGCACCTGGCAGCCGACGACGACGGTGCGCGGCAGCGTGCCACCCAGTGCGGCAAGGCTCGCGAACACCGACGACGGATCCATCGCGTGCGCATCGAGCCGCGGTGCGGCCTGAGGGTTCTCGCGGTCCACCTCGAACGCGCGCACCGCGCCGGGGGCACCCCGATCGGGGACCGCGTCGACGAGCACCAACCCGTCCCAGCCGTCCAGCAGGTCGTACGCCAGGTGCATGCCGCGGATGCCGTAGTCGACCGCGCGCACCCCGTCCGGCAGCGGCTCGGCCGACACCGCCCGCAGCGTCTCCGGGCCGAAGCCGTCGTCGCCGAGGAAGATGTTGCCGATACCCGCGACCAACACGCGGGGCGGCGCTCCGGCCGTCATCCGGTCACATCCTTCGCATCCTCAGGTATCGCTGCATGTCCGGGATGGAACGGATCGCGATCCACGCGCCCGCCGCGGCCACCGCGGCGAACAACACGGTCGAGACCATGCCCACTGTCCTCATGACTGACTCTCCTCTCGGTCGGGAGCCTCGCCGCCGACGGCGTCGAGCGGTTCCACCTCGTCGGGGGCGAAGTACAGGTAGCGGCCGTACCACTCGTGCAGTTCGGCCGCCGGATCGTCGACCAGCACGACACCGATGTGCGTGCCGCCGTCCACGTCGGCGTGCACGGTGGCGACGCGTGCGACCTGGCCGGCGAAGAACAGGTCCTGCGCATCCGCCCGCCGCGACGGCTTCAGTCGGACCAGGCTCCCCTTCGCGACCCGGATGCCGTCGACCAGCACGCCGTCGGCGGCCGGACGAACGCTGGTGTCGGCGGTGGGATCCCACCACGGGACGTCGTCGGGGACCTCGGGGACGAGGCCACCGGGCGTGACGAACGTCGGGGGCTCGAACGCCCGCGGATCGCGCAGCGCGCCGTGCAGGCGCGCCATCTCGGCGGGAGACATGTCGTCGCAGCGGTCGATGATCTCGGCGGCCCGCGGATCGGTGGCCCGGGCCTGCGCCTTCTCGTCATCGGTGAGCGTCATGATCCGCAATGTGAGGATCTCGTCGATCTCGGTGGCGTCGAACAGGTTTCCCCCGCTCTCCTTCGCCACCTCGGGGTGGTCGTACAGGATGATCGGGGACGCCAGGATCACGTCGCTCGTCCCGGGAGCGCCCGGATCCGGTTCGCCCGCGAGTACCGGATGGCACCGGTACTGGCGGCACCCGTCGACCGCGGGCGCGAACTCGGCGGGCGGATCGACGAGAGACACGAAGCGCGTACCGGTCGCCGACACGATCAGGTGTGCACCGATGAGGGAGTGCCGGATCGCGGTGTCCTTCGTCGCGACGTCGGGCCGGTCCACGGCGTCGAGCGTCGCGGCGTTGCGGACCTCGATCCCCACCCGGAGCGCGCCCCGGTCCGTCGCGGCCCCCAGACTCACCTCCGCGCGCACCGGAAAGCGTTGTCGCACCAGCCGTGCCGTCGGCCCCAGCTGTTCGACATCGCTACCGCCCGGGGCGGAAACGTCGACGGTGGTACCCGACAGCAGTTCCGCGACGGTGGCGGCACCGAGCGGGATCTCGATTTCGACGGCCTCGTCCCAACTGACCCATCTACGGCCGTCGAGCGTGAGTTCCGGAACGGACTCGTAGCCGGCGGGCCCGAGCGACTCGGCGGTCCGCACCTGCAACTGGAGGAATCGCAGCACCGGCTCGACGACCGCGTCGTCCACACCGCGGTCGAGCACGCACTCGACGCGCATCGCCGCGTCCTCGCCCACACCGCGATCGACGGCGCCGACCGGGCCCAGGACGCCGAACTGCCAGCGCGACTGGTTCTTTCCCGAAGTGGAGCGATACGGGTACAGCAGGTAGCCCTCGTACAGCACCGCGTCCGCGACGGAGCGCACCCTCGTCAGGTCGTCGACCCCGGTCATGTCGTCACCTCGCCCGCGCCGTCGAGCAGTTCGGTGACGGCCTCGTCGAGCCCCAGCAGGCCCCGGGCCGCCTTGAATCGGGCCAGCGCCGCGATGGTGTCGTGGTCGAGGCGCACCCAGCCGCTGGACGGAAAGTTCCGGCGCAGCACGTCCCGCCACACCTCCACCGGCATGTCGAACTGTGCCTCCCGGTCCCACGGGATCTGCTCGACGCCGAATCCGTTGGTCCCCTTCGTGAAGATCGTTCCGCTGAACAGGAAGCCGAGCGGAACGGTGCCCTCGTCGAGCGCGTGCAGGTACTTCGACGCCGCGACCTCGAAGTCGTACGTGCAGGGCATCACCAGTTCGGTGACGCACTCGCCGGTGAACCCGGGCACCATCGCCGTCGTGTGCAGCCACGGGAACGTCGACAGCGTCGTCCCCCAGCGTTCACGCGGCCCGAACAGATCCAGCAGACCGGACTCCTCGGCGGCGGTGTAGCGGCGGCGCCTCGGTTCGATCCTGATCTGGCACCGCAGCGCCAGCGCGTGGACCGCGGTGCCGGTGGTCTCGGCGATCCGCAGCCGCGCGATCAGGTTGGGGGTCACCGAGAACGGTTCGGCGCCGATCGAGAGCACCGAGAAGTCGAGGACGGTCACGATGCACCGCCCTCGGGTATCGCGACGCTGCGCCGCTCGATCCGGGTGAAGAAGTCGTCGAGTTCGGCGCGCGCGTCCTGGCCGCCGTCGAAGCCGCGCCAACGTCTTCGCAGCCTGCCCACCAGCTCGTAACACGCATCGATCGGCAGCAGGTGGCACTCGGCCCCCGCCGGGCCGCTCTGCGGGATCCGGATCAGCAGTGCCTCCACATCCGGGACGGCCGTCGCGAGCGCCGCGTTGTCGTCGAGCACCGCGGCCCACGCGTCGATGGGCAGTTCCGATTCGGTGGCCCCGGCCGGTCCCGGATAGAACGCGACGGTGCGGTCCTGGTCGGAGTTGCGGAAGAAGAAGGCCAGCCCCACCGGTATCTCGAGGGCGTCCCACCGCCCCGGCCCCAGCGAGAAGTCCGGGAACGACAGGTACCGCTCGGGCACCGCCCGATACTTCAGTTCCGCGCCCGGCTCGGCGAACAGCAGATAGCAGGGCCGGCACACACACATCAGCTGCCGGCCCGCCATGTTCACGACATGTGAGTGCTCGTCGGCGATCGGCACCGCGCACATCTCGCACCGCTCCCCCGCCACCTGCGCGGGGCGCTCGGCGGCGATCCGACGAAGCACCCCCAACGCCGATCCGCTGGGGGTGCGGCGACCGGACGACCCGGTCATCCCGTCACCGCCGCGGGAACGGCGACCGACAGGACGCCGTCCCTCGTGAGCACCGGCAGCGGGTCGAGGTGGCCCTCCTCGATGCCCGCGCCCGCACGACGAACGTCGTAGTGGGCACGGCAGCTCGGGCAGCGCAGCACGGCATCGTTCAGTCCGCCCCCCGCACGTCGCTGCATCGTGGTGCCGGCCATCGAGTTCCCGCACGCGGGACACCGGTCCCGGTAGGCGAACAGCTCGTCCCCGAGCCTGCACACCAGCATCGACAGGCCACCGACCGTGAACCCCCCCACCTCCCCGGCCGCGAGGTCGGCGAATTCCTCGGCCGGCAGCCACGTCCCGTTGCCGGCGGCATCCTCGCGCACGTGCGACATCAGCGAATCGACCGTGAACACGCCGGGGGTGGGCGTGGCCTCCCGGTCGTCGGTCTCCACCTCGATCGCCGCGGTCTCGGGGGCCGCGGCCTGCACCGCGCCCTCGACGGCGAGCTGCAGTGTCACCGCGGACGACGGGCACCCGTGGCAGCTGCCCAGCAGTCGCAACCGCACGACGCCGTCCTCGGACACATCCACCAGTTCGACGTCCCCGCCGTGCGATCCGAGGTACGGACGGACGCTGTCGAGCGCGGTTCGGACGCGGGTCTCGACGTCGTGCGGGTGCAGCCCGCTCACCAGCAGCACACTCGACACCAGTTCGTCGCGTGCGAGTTCGTCGACCAGACCCGGGGTACGCGCGGCGATCGTCAGCACGCGACCGAGTGCCTCGCCGTACAGGTCCACCACCTCACGGACGAGTTGCTCGGCCCGTTCGCGAGCCACCGGGCCGCCCGCCGACGCCGCGTCCAGCAGCGCCTCGATCCGATCGCCGGCCTGTCGCCAGCGATCGGATTCGTGCGTCTCGTCCAGGGCTTCGTCGTGTACCGACGACATCCGTCACCTACTCCCCGGTCATCGACTGTGTCGGCGAGTGGAGCTTCTCGAGCGTCTTCCCGTCGCCGAGGTACATGTGGACACCGCAGGGCAGGCACGGATCGAAACTGCGCACGGTCCGCATGATGTCGATGCCCTTGAAGTTGTCGCGGTTGTTCTCCTCGTAGATGTTCAGGTTCGTCACCGCGTCCTCGTACGGCCCCGGAATCCCCTCGGCGTCACGCGGGCTCGCGTTCCACGGGGTCGGCGGGTACGGGTGATAGTTCGCGATCTTGCCGTCCCGGATCACCATGTGGTGCGAGAGCACGCCGCGGACCGCCTCGGTGAATCCGCAGCCGATGCCCTCGTCGGGCACCTCGAACGTCTCCCACGTCTTGGTGCGACCGGCGTTGATCTCGACGAGCGCCTTGCGGGCGAAGTGCAGCGCCATCGCCGCCGCGTATGCCTGGAAGTACGTGCGCGCGCGGTTGCGTTCGATGGTGTTGCTCCACTGCGGGATCCGCCACTCGAAGCTCGCCGGGCCCTTGAGCGCCGTCTTCGGGAACTCGATCTTGACGCTGTGCCCGGTGGACAGGACCTCGTCGGTCTCGACGAGGCCGGCGAGCGCGGTCGACCACATCCGCGCCAACGCGCCACCACCGGTGTCGAGGGCCAGGTTGTCCTTGCCGTCGAACCACCGCGGCGACATCACCCAGCTGTACTTGTCCTCGAGATCGCGCTTCTGCGGCTTCGGGTTCGTGTGCTGGTTCCACGGGTGCCGCCGGTCCACCGGGTTGCCCAGCGGGTCGGTGGTCACGAACATCTCCTGATCGGACCAGTCGTCGTAGTACGAGGAGCCGAGCATGATGCGGATTCCGAGATTGATGTCGACGAGGTCGGTGGTGACCAGCTTCCCGTCGACGACGACGCCCGGGGTGACGAACATCTTCCGGCCCCAGTCGGTCATGTCCTTGTATTCGAAGTTGCAGACCTCGGGGTCCTGGAAGGCGCCCCAGCAGCCGAGGAGCGTGCGCCGCTCTCCCACGTGCTCGTACCCCGGCAACGCCTCGTAGAAGAAGTCGAAGAGGTCGTCGTGCATCGGTACGACCTTCTTCATGAATTCGATGTAGCGCATCAGCCGCGTCGTGTAGTCGGTGATCAACTGCACGGTCGCGACCGTGCCCACCCCGCCCGGGTACAGCGTCGACGGGTGCACGTGCCGGCCCTCCATGAGGCAGAACATCTCTCGCGTGAGCCGGCTGATGAGCAACGCCTCGCGATAGAACTCGCCCGTGAACGGGTTGAGGGCCCGCATGATGTCGGCGATGGTCCGATAGCCGTGGGCGTCCGAGTGCGCGGCCGGCGTCTTCTCGGCCTGAGCGAGCACCCCCGGATTGGTTTCGGAGACCATCTTCTCGCAGTAGTCGACCGCGACCAGGTTCTCCTGGAAGATGTTGTGGTCGAACATGTACTCGGCCGCCTCGCCGAGATTGGCGATCCACTCACCGAGGTGCGGCGGGCGCACTCCGTACGCCATGTTCTGGGCGTAGCACGAGCACGTCGCGTGGTTGTCGCCGCAGATCCCGCAGATGCGGCTGGTGATGAAGTGCGCGTCGCGCGGATCCTTGCCCTTCATGAACAGCGAGTAGCCGCGGAAGATCGACGACGTGCTGTGGCACTCGGCCACGGTCTTGTTCTTGAAGTCGACCTTCGTGTAGATACCGAGACTGCCGACGATCCTGGTGATCGGATCCCAGGCCATCTCGACCAGACCCTTGTCGTCGGTGGCCCCCTGTTTCGGCTCGGGCACTGTGGAAGTCATCGAGAAGCCTTCTTTCGCTCGGCGATCACACGCGTTCGCGCTACCAGGTACGGACGGCCCCCGTCCTCAACAGGCGCCCCGGTGCGCGCCAATGTGGTTCCTTCTCCAGCGTGCGTCCGGTGACGCTGCGCAACGTCCGGATCACCGACCCGTACACCTCGGACACCGAGCTCGACAGGATGCCGCCCGGGGGTTCGTCCATGAACGGCATGAACTTGTCCGGGAAGCCCGGCATGGTGCAGCCGATGCAGATGCCGCCGACGTTCGGACAACCCCCGATTCCGGCCATCCAACCACGTTTGGGCACATTGCATTTCACGACCGGACCCCAGCACCCGAGTTTGACGATGCACTTGGGTGAGCCGTACTCGGTCGCGAAGTCGCCCTGCTCGTAGTAGCCGGCGCGATCGCAGCCTTGATGCACCGTCTGGCCGAACAGCCACTGCGGGCGGAGCTGCTCGTCGAGCGGGATCATCGGCGCCTGTTCGGTCACCTGGTACAGCAGGTATGTCAGTGTCTCCGACAGATTGTCCGGCTGGATCGGACATCCCGGCACGCACACGATCGGCAGGCCGGCCTTCGACTTCCAATCCCACCCGAGATAGTCGGGCACCCCCATCGCACCGGTCGGATTGCCCGCCATCGCATGGATACCGCCGTAGCACGCGCATGTGCCGGCCGCGACGATCGCGGTGGCCTTGGGCGCCAGCCGGTCGAGCCACTCGCTCGTCGTCACGGGCTGCCCGGTCTCCGGGTTGTTGCCGAACCCGCACCAGTAGCCCTCGTCGTGCAGCTTCTCGTTCGGTATCGAGCCCTCGACAACCAGCACGAACGGTTCGAGTTCTCCGCGATCGGCTTTCCAGAACCATTCGAGGAAGTCGTCGGCGCCACCGGCGGGTCCGCACTCGAAGTCGATGAGCGGCCAGTGGACCGCGATCTTGGGCAGTCCGGGCAATGCCCCGAAGACGATCTCCTCGACGCTCGGTTGGCTGGCCGCCGTCAGCGCCACCGAATCCCCGTCGCAACTGAGCCCCGCGTTGATCCACAGGACGTGAATGGGGCCCTCGTCGGTTTTGTCGGGCTGCGACTCGCCAGCTTCCTGCGGTGCTTTCGTGGGTGTCGACATAACGGCCACTCCCCGGGGCTCACCGCCCCTGCGTCACCGGAGTCGACCCTCGGCCCACTTGCGTGACGCCCACCACAATTAAGGCGCGACAGCGGTCGGTCTGTCAACGCCGGACGATCATCCCTTCCGCCGGTCCGAAACCCACCCGTACCACCGCTCCAGTCCCTCGCCGCTGGTCGCGGACAGATTGATCACGCGCACATCGGGATTCACCGATCGCGCATTCCTTTCACACACGTCGGGATCGAAGTCGACATACGGGAGAAGGTCGATCTTGTTGACGATCACGAGATCCGCCACCGCGAAGATGTGCGGGTACTTGAGCGGCTTGTCGTCGCCTTCCGTCACAGATATAAGGACAACCTTGCCTTGCTCGCCGAGGTCGAACAGCGCGGGGCACACGAGGTTTCCGACGTTCTCCACGAACACGAGCGACTCGTCCGCGGGGCCGAGCACATCGAGAGCGCCCCGCATCATCTCGGCGTCGAGATGACAACCCGATCCCGTATTGATCTGAACCACAGCGCATCCCGTCGCCTCGATCCGATCGGCGTCGAGCAGCGTCTCCTGGTCGCCCTCGATCACGGCCACCGGACAGGTCGTCTGCAGTTCCCGGACGGTGCGCTCGAGCAGCGTCGTCTTGCCCGATCCGGGCGAACTCATCAGATTGAGCGCCGCAATTCCCCGGGTCGTGAGCCACTCCCGGTTGCCCTGCGCCAGCCGATCGTTCTTGGCCAGGATCTTCTGCTCGAGCGTCACGGTCTCGGTCGGGGCGTGATCGTGACCGTGCGCATGCCCGTGGCCGTGCCCGTGTTCGTGTTCGTGGCCGTGATCGTGATCGTGGCCGTGTTCGTGCGGGTGCGCGTGCTCGTGGGTCACCGCTCCCGCGGGTGCGCTGATTCGCGTCCCGGCCGGTTCGTCGAGCTTGCCGCATCCGCACGTCGCACACATGTTTCAACCCACTTCCATCGACAGGATTCGCAGTTCACGACCCGAGAGGACCTCGACGTCGGCGCTTCCACACGGACACAACAAGATCAAGTCCTGCAACGGGAAGTCCGACTCGCAGCGCCGGCAGTGCGCCAGACCCGGCGGCTCCTCGATGTCGAGCCGGGCGCCCTGCGCGACCGTGCCCTCGGTGACCAGTTCGAAGCAGAACTGCATCGCATCCGGCACCACCGCACACAGCCGGCCCACCTGCAGTCGGATGCTGTGCACGGTGCGACCGTCGGCGCGCTCGCACACCGCGTCGACGACGCTCTGAGTGATCGCCATCTCGTGCATCACGGGTCCGTTCGGACAGGGAATCGGCCCGTTCGGACCAAGCCTGTCGGATCACACGATAGGACGGGCCGCAGATGCGGAACAGGGCTTTGCCGGAACTGTCGTCAGCTCGCGTCGTGCTCGTGGAAGTGGGTCGCGCCGATCGTGTGGAGCAGTTCGTGGACGGTGTCGTCGACCAGCCGGTACCGCACGGTGCGGCCCGACCGCTCCGCCGCCACCCAGCCCTGCTGCCGCAGCAGGCGCAGCGCATGCGACACCGCGGTGCCCGTCATGCCGAGCGCGGCCGCGAGATCGGTGACGCAGATGTCGGGGGCGTGGTGCAGGCACAGCAGCAACCGCAGCCGGTTCGGATCGGACAGCAACTCGAAGCGTCCCGCCCAGCCCGCGATGTCCGGCGTCACGAGTGCCTGCGCGGCGCGTCGGACGTGATCCGGGTCGATGGCGGGAGTCTCGGTCACGGCCTCAGTGTAGGTCGGCGAGTCCGAATCGCGGCCCAACTAACGTTGAGGCGTGGTCATGCAACAGGCAGTCAATCCCGTCGACGGCATCGGCATCGCCTACCGGGTGATCGGCGACGGCCCGCCGCTGGTCCTCGCGCACGGGACGGCGCTGTCGAGCGCGATCTGGCGGGCGTTCGGGTACGTGAAGGCGCTGCGCGACGAGTTCCAGCTGATCCTGCCCGACATGCGCGGCCACGGCCGCAGCGACAAACCGCACGAGGCGTCGTCGTATGCGATGGATCTCGTCGTCGGGGACATCGTCGCGGTGCTCGAGGACCTCGGCCACGAGCGCGCGCACTACCTGGGCTACTCGTTCGGCGGCCGCGTCGGCCTCTCGCTCGCGGTGGCCGCCCCCGAGCGCCTGCGCACCCTCACCGTCGGTGGTGGCAGCAGCCGCCCGCAGGCCGGTTCGTTCGACAAACTGTTCTTTCCGGGCTGCATCGACGTCCTCGACTACGAGGGCATGACCGCGTTCCTCGACCGGTGGAACGCGCACCGCACCTGGCCGCTCGATCCCGCGACCCGGGCCGCGTTCGACGCGAACGACACCCGCGCGCTCGTCGCCTACCTGCGCCGGTCCGAGGCGGAGCCCGGGGTGCCCGACGCATCGCTGCAGGCGCTGGACGTCCCGACGCTGTTGTTCGTCGGGTCCGAGGACCGTCCCCGGCGGTCGGACACCAGGCGGCTCGCGGAGCTGATCCCCGGGTCGCGGCTGGCCGTGATCTCCGGCTTCGACCACGCCACCACCGTCGCCGCGTCCCCCGAGGTGCTGGCGGTGGTGAAGCCGTTCCTCGAGGAGAACGGCCTCAGCGGCTGAACGCGCCCTCGAGCCGGTTCCGCGAACCCGGATGGATCAGCCGGGCCGCGCTCACCAATCCGTGCTCGGACCAGGTCCGACGCCGGATCAGCAGGCACGGCTCGCCGCGCTCGATCTGCAGCAGGCGGCATTCCTCCGGGCTGGCGAGCACGGCCTCGACGACGTGCTCGCCGCGCACCAGCGGCGCGACACGGGTGAGGTAGTCGTTGGGCGTGATCGCGGTGAAGTCCTGGTCGAGGTAGTCCGGCGCCTCGGCCGGGTTCACCAGACGGTCCTCCACCTGGATCGGCTTGTCGTCCTCGTAGTGCACGAGCACCGAATGGAACACCTTGGCGCCCACGGCATCCCGGAGGAAGGCCTGTGAGTGGTCGGTCTCCTCCTCGCGCACGAAGATCACCTCGGTGCGGTGCCGGTGGCCCCGCTCCTGGATCTCGTCGGCGATGTTCTTCACCTCGAACAGCGGTGACGGGGTCTTGGTGCTCGCGACGAAGGTGCCGATGCCCATCATCCGAACGATGAGGCCTTCGCCCGTCAACTCGCGCAGCGCACGGTTGATCGTCATGCGGGACAGGCCGAGCGCGCCCACGAACTGGTTCTCGGACGGCAACTGGTCACCCTCCGACCAACGGCCCGAACGGATCTGCTCCGCCACCAGCTTCTTGACCCGCTCGTAGGCAGGGACGGACTCGCCACCGGCCTCGTCGAACAGCGCGGCCAGTTCCGCGTCGACGTCAACCACTGCCATCCGCTGCCCCTGTATCTAGAGAAGTCCCGCCGCTCCGATCGTCGACTCGGCCCACGAAGTCTACCGACCGGTGCGCCGCCGAAACGGTATGCCTGGTCATCGACTCATCGACATCCGAGTGTCGTCGACGGCGGCGATCCGGTACCGCCGGGCCCGGTCGAGGATCGCCTCGGCCGCGCGCAGGCGGGGCAGATAGCTGCCGTCGATGCTGTCGGTGCGGCGGTCGAGGAGGTCCCGGGCGTCGCGCACCTCCTCCGGGCTGGGCGCGAACCCGGTGTTGATCGCCCGCACGTGCTCCGGCTTCACGCAGAGCATGCCGCCCATCCCGGTCGTGATCGAGCGACGGCAGTAGGCGCGCAGCCCGTCCGCATCGGCGGCGAGGGACGGCCCGTCGATCGGCGCGGGCAGCCCGGCCGACCGACTCGCCAGGACCAGGTGGGCCCGCGCCCCCATCACGGTCGCCGAATCGTCCGTCGCCGCCGTGTCGTGGCGGAAGTCGCCGCTGCCGAACGCCAAGCGGGTCAACGAGTTCGTGCGGGCGATCGACACCGCCTCGAGCACCCCGGTCGCCGACTCGATCAGGGCGATCAGGCCGCCGTCGAAATCCCCCAGCGCGGCCGCGGTCGCGTCGATCTGGTCCGCCGACTCCGCCTTCGCGAGGACCACCCCGACGATCCCCGGGCACCGACTCGCGAAGTCGAGGTCGACGCCCCAGTCCGCGGTGGTGGCGGCGTTGACCCGGATCCACGCCCGCCCTCCACGCGCAGCCCAGTCGTGGACCTCGTCGCGCGCGCGGGCCCGGTCACCGGGAGCGACCCCGTCCTCGAGATCGAGGACGACGGCATCGGGGCCGTGGACCCGGATGCGTTCGTCGAGGTCGTGCGTGCGGGTTCCGGGCACCAGCAGCCACGAGCGCGCGTCCCGTGGAGGGACCGCCGCGACGGACTCGGAGACCTTGCGGGAGTTCACGATAGTGATGACTTTTCCTCTCGTGGATGGGGGAACAGATCGGTTCCGCGGATCAGCCGGCCATCCGCCGCAGCTGACGCGACGCGACGGACAGCGCAGCCAGGTCGCGCTGCCCGGACGCGGCGATCTCCGCGAGGGTGCTGCGGGCCCGACGCAGCCGGGACTCGTTGCGCTCCTCCCAGTCCGCGATCATCCGCTCGGTGTCGTCGCCGGGCACGGCGCGCGCGAGGACGTCGAGTGTCAGGGCGCGCACGCTGTCGTACAACTCGTCGCGCAGGGACAACCGGGCGAGTGCGTCCCACCGGCTCTCCTTGCCGAGCGCGGACACGCCGTTGAGGAGCGGGACGATCCCGACCCGCTCACACAGCCGGAAGTACAGCTCACCGGCGACGGCCAGGTCGCACTCGGCGAGGTCCGCGATCTCGACGACGTCGAGCAGACCGAAGCGGTCCAGGGCCAACTCGACGTCGCACACCAGGTCCTCGGGCGCGCCCCGCTCGGCGATCGCACGCGTGCGGTCCCGGAGGTTGGTGCGGTCGGCGCCCACCAGCCACTCCTCGAGATGAGCCGACGCGTCCTCGATCCGCTCCCGGAACCGCGCGATCTCCGCGCCCACCGCGAGGGGCTGCGGCCGCCGGTGCAGCATCCAGCGGGAGGCCCGGTCGAGCAGTCGCCGGGTGACGAGGACGAGTTCATCGGCCACCTCGCTGGGAACGTCCGCGGCGGCGATCCGCGACCACAGGTCGGGCAGCCCGAACACCTCGCTGACGACACCGAACGCCCGCACGGCGTCGTCCGCCGTCGCACCGACCTCCTCGGCGAGGCGGAAGACGTAGGTGATGCCGCCGCGGTCGACGACGCGGTTGGTGAGCGCGGTCGCGACGATCTCGCGACGCAGCGGGTGCCGGTCGATCGCGTCGGCGTGGTCGCGGCGCAGCGGACTCGGGAAGTAGTCACGCAGCGACGGCAGGAACACGTCGTGGTCGACGAGATCGCCGGCCAGCAACGCACCCTTCAGACCGAGCTTCACGTGCGCCATGAGCGTCGCCAGTTCCGGAGCCGACAGACCCTCGCCGGCCCGCTGCAGCGCGGCGAGCGCCTTCGCGTCGGGCAAAACCTCGAGCGTGCGGTCGAGCGCCCCGGCAGCCTCGAGCGCCTTGATCTGGCGTCCCTGCACGCCCAGCATCTCGGGGGCGTCCGACAGGGCGACACCCATCGCCTCGTTCTGGGAGACGTTGTCCGCCAACACCAGTGCCGCGACCTCGTCGGTCATCTCGGCCAGCAGGCGGGGCCGCACCTCGGCGTCGAGCACCCCGTCCCCGACCAGGCCGTCGAGCAGGATCTTGATGTTGACCTCGTGGTCGGAGCAGTCCACACCCGCGGAGTTGTCGAGGGCGTCGGTGCCCACCCGCCCACCGGTGCGCGCGAACTCGATCCGTCCCGCCTGCGTCAGGCCGAGGTTGCCGCCCTCGCCGACGACTCGGGCCCGCAGATCGCGCCCGTCGACGCGCACCACGTCGTTCGCCTTGTCCCCGGCGTCGGCGTGCGACTCGGTCGACGCCTTCACGTACGTGCCGATGCCGCCGTTCCACAGCAGGTCGACCGGCGCACGCAGGATGGCCCGGATCAGTTCGGGCGGTGTCATTTCCGTGACGTCCGGACCCAGTCCGAGCACCCCGCGGACGGCGTCACCGATCGGGACCGACTTCGCGCCGCGCTCCCACACGCCACCGCCCGGACCGATCAGCGAGCGGTCGTAGTCGGCCCACGACGACCGGGGCAGCGCGAACAGCCGTTCCCGCTCCGCGTACGACGTCTCCGGATCGGGATCCGGATCGAGGAAGACGTGCCGGTGGTCGAACGCCGCGACGAGGCGAATGTGCCTGCTGCACAGCATGCCGTTGCCGAAGACATCACCGCTCATGTCGCCGATGCCGACCGCGGTGAAGTCCTCCCGCTGGGTGTCCACACCCAGTTCCCGGAAGCGGCGCTTGACGCTCTCCCACGCGCCCCGCGCGGTGATGCCCATCGCCTTGTGGTCGTATCCCACCGAACCGCCGGACGCGAACGCGTCGCCGAGCCAGAAGTCGTACTCGGCCGCGACCGCGTTCGCGACGTCCGAGAACGACGCCGTGCCCTTGTCGGCGGCCACCACGAGATAGGTGTCGTCGGCGTCGTGGCGAACGACGCCGCGCGCCGGCACGACGGCGCCGGTGGCCCGGTCGATGTTGTCGGTGAGGTCGAGCAGGCCGCGAATGAACATGCGGTAGCCCGCCACGCCCGCCTCACGCTGGGCCACCCGGTCGGCCTCGGCATCCCCGGTCGGCGCCGGCGGCCGACGCAGCACGAAGCCGCCCTTGGCACCGACCGGCACGATCACGGCGTTCTTCACCGCCTGCGCCTTGACCAGCCCCAGCACCTCGGTGCGGAAATCCTCACGGCGATCCGACCACCGCAGGCCGCCGCGCGCGACCGACCCGAACCGCATGTGCACGCCCGCCACGGACGGCGAGTACACGAAGATCTCGTGCCGGGGCCGCGGCTGCGGTAGCTCGGCGATGTTGCGCGCGTCCAGCTTCAGCGCCAGGGTCTCGCGCGCCGGAGCAACGAAGTGGTTGGTGCGCACGGTGTTGCGGACGGCGTCGAGGAGGGCGCGGAAGATCCGGTCCTCGTCCAGTCCCGGCACCTGCTCGATCGACGCCGCTACCTCGGCGGCCGCCGCCTCGCCCCCGTCGCGGGGCGAGGCCTGCGGATCGAATCGCGCCGTGAAGCACCGGACGATTCCGGCGGCGATGGCCGGGTAGCGGCACAGCGCGTCCGCGACATACGCACTGCTGTAGGGCAATCCGCCCTGACGCAGGTACTCGGCGTACGCCCGCAGCACCGTCACCTCACGCCAGTGCAGACCTGCGCGCGCCACCAGTTCGTTCAGGCGGTCCGCCTCGCTGTCGCCCCGCCAGAGTGCCTCGACGGCGGCGCCGAACCGGAGGGCGAACCCCTCGAATCCGTCGACCGGCGCGGTGGCGTAGCGGACCGTGAATTCGTAGAGCCAGCACGCCATTCCCGCCGGAGACGTGAGCGCGTAGGGGCGCTCGTCGAGGACCTCGACACCGAGGCTCTGCAGCAGCGGCATGAGGTCGCCGAGCGATGCCGGACGGCCGCCCACGTACAGGGTCAGGCGGTGGGTCCCGCGGCCGGTCGCGTCGGCGACGATCCGCACCTCCACCGCCCCGTCGGCGAGACCGCCGATGATGGACAGGTCGGTCCGCGCCCGGTCGGGGGCGAAGTCCTGCTTGTAGCCGGTGGGCAGTTCCGCGACGGAGCGCGCGAGATCCTCCCGCGCTCCGGGATCCGCGTCGGCGAGCAGGCGCTCGTCCCAACTGCGGAAGATTCGCGCGAGAGCGTCGTCGATCTCGCTGGGGTTCGGCATCGGATCGGTCGGGGTGGAGACGGTGTTCATCTGGAACCTTCCGTCGGGTGCCACGCTGCACCCGACTGGTCGTCGTGTCCGTTCAACTGGTCGAACATCTCGCGATGTCAGGGGCGGCGCTTCCGAGTGCCCCTTGACATCAGCTTGTATAGACAGGAATATACAAGTCATAGTTGCAGAACGTGAGCCAGCGCACAACAGCTACACGCACACGGATTCGGACGACAACGGCGTCGCACCGGAACCACCCGACACCACCGCGCCCTCACCGCCCGATTCGCTAGGAGTTACCCGATGGACATCACCTCACCCGGCCACGAGGCCCGCCCGGTCAGCGCCCCCGCGGCTCCGAGCTGAACACCCTCGGGTGGCAGCAGGAGGGCGCGCTGCGCATGCTCATGAACAACCTCGACCCCGAGGTTGCCGAGCACCCCGACAACCTGGTCGTCTACGGCGGCACCGGCCGCGCCGCCCGCAGCTGGGCCGCGTTCGACGCCATGGTCGCCACCCTCGAGACGCTGAAGAACGACGAGACCATGCTGGTGCAGTCCGGCAAGCCGGTCGGCGTCTTCCGCACCAACGAGTGGGCGCCGCGCGTGCTGCTGGCCAACTCCAACCTCGTCGGCGACTGGGCCAACTGGGAGCAGTTCCGCAAGCTCGAGGCCGAGGGCCTCATGATGTACGGCCAGATGACCGCCGGTTCCTGGATCTACATCGGCACGCAGGGCATCCTGCAGGGCACCTACGAGACCTTCGGCGCGATCGCGCGCAAGCGCTTCGACGGCACCCTCGCCGGCACCATCACCCTCACCGCCGGCATGGGCGGCATGGGCGGCGCGCAGCCGCTGGCCGTCACCATGAACGACGGTGTCGCGATCTGCGTCGACTGCGACGTCACCCGCATCGACCGCCGCATCGCCCACAAGTACCTCGACACCAAGGCCGACAGCATCGAGCACGCGCTGCAGCTGGCCACCGAGGCCCGCGATGCCCGCAAGCCGCTGTCGATCGGCCTGGTCGGCAACGCCGCCGAGATCTTCCCGGCCCTGCTGGCGATGGACGCCCCGATCGACATCGTCACCGACCAGACGTCGGCGCACGATCCGCTGTCCTACCTGCCGATCGGCGTCGACATCGCCGACATGAAGGAACTGGCCGCGAAGGATCCGGAGAAGTTCACCGAGGATTCCCGCAAGGCGATGGCCGCGCACGTCGAGGCCATGGTCGGCTTCATGGACAAGGGCGCCGAGGTCTTCGACTACGGCAACTCCATCCGCGACGAGGCCCGCAAGGCCGGCTACGACCGCGCGTTCGAGTTCCCCGGCTTCGTCCCGGCCTACATCCGCCCGCTCTTCGAGGAGGGCCTCGGCCCGTTCCGCTGGGCCGCACTGTCGGGTGACCCCAAGGACATCGCCGCCACCGACAAGGCGATCCTCGAGCTGTTCCCGGAGAACGAGCACCTCAAGCGCTGGATCGAGATGGCCGGCGAGAAGGTCGCCTTCGAGGGCCTGCCCGCCCGCATCTGCTGGCTCGGTTACGGCGAGCGCCACAAGGCGGGCCTGAAGTTCAACGAGATGGTCGCCAGCGGCGAGCTGTCCGCGCCGATCGCCATCGGCCGCGACCACCTCGACTCCGGTTCGGTCGCCTCCCCGTACCGCGAGACCGAGTCCATGAAGGACGGCTCCGACGCGATCGCCGACTGGCCGCTGCTCAACGCCCTGGTCAACACCGCGTCCGGCGCATCGTGGGTCTCGATCCACCACGGCGGCGGCGTCGGCATGGGCCGCTCGATCCACGCCGGTCAGGTGTGCATCGCCGACGGCACCGAGCTGGCCGCGAAGAAGATCGAGGCCGTGCTCACCAACGACCCCGGCATGGGCGTCATCCGCCACGCCGATGCCGGCTACGAGCACGCCATCGACACCGCGCGCGAGCGCGGCGTCCGGATCCCGATGACGGAGAACTGACCGAGAACGAATGATCTCGGACCACTGATCCACCCGCCGGATCACGAGCCCACGACGACCAGCGTGGGCCCGTGCCGGTGGTACTGACGTCGGCTCGGTGACGAGCGAACGACGTCGACCCCACGACGAGCGGCAACGCGCAGGACGATCCCCCCTGCGCGTTGCCGCTCGTCGTCGTTTCCGGGTCCGGAACGACGCCCGAACTGCCCCTGGACAAACTGCGCGACCGGATGCGATAGTCATCGCATGCCACTAGACGGCAATCGACTTCCACTAGATGAAATCTAGCGATTCCCCCTCTCGTTACTCCAGGAGTTACCCGTGACCGCTCAGACGCACGACGACGCCGTCGACATGTCCGAATTCCGCAGCACCGTCCGCGCTTTCGCGAACGCCGAGATCCTGCCCGGCGCCGCCGAGCGCGACGAGTCCAAGGAATTCCCCGCGCACCTGATGCGGCGCCTCGCCGAGCAGGACCTGATGGGCATCTCCGTCCCCGAGGAGTTCGGCGGCCTCGGCCTGTCCACCCGCGCCCAGCTCGTCGCCGTCGAGGAGGTCGCCCGCGCGGACGCCGCGCTGGCGTCCATCTACACCGCCCACTACCTAGGCCTCGAGCCGATCCTCGTGGGCGGCACCGAGGAGCAGAAGAAGCGCTGGCTGCCCGGCCTGGCCTCCGGCGAGGTCCTCGCCGGCTTCGCCCTCACCGAGCCCGACGCCGGCTCCGACATCGCCTCGATGCGCACCGTGGCGCGCCGCGAGGACGACGGCTGGCACCTGTCCGGCTCCAAGACCTTCATCTCCAACGCCCGCGAGGCCGACCTCGTCGTGCTGTTCGCCAAGACCGACCCCTCGGCCGGCTTCCGCGGCATCACCGCGTTCGCGGTCCCGAAGGGCACGCCCGGCATCAGCTACTCGGAGCCGCAGGACAAGTTGGGCATCCGCTCGGCGCCCACGTACACCGTCTACCTCGACGACGTGGTCCTCCCGCACGACGCCGTGATCGGCACCGAGGGCCGCGGCGGCAACATCGCCCTCACCGCCCTCAACCGCGCCCGCATCGACGTCGCCGCGATGGCCAACGGAATCGCCCTGCGCGCTTGGGAACTCGGCCGCGAGTACGCGTCCGAGCGCAAGCAGTTCGGGCACCCCATCTTCGAGTTCCAGGCCATCCAGCTGCTGCTGGGCGAGTGCGACGCCAAGCTCGTGGCGTCGCGCGTCACGGCCGACTGGGCGTCCGACGTCAAGGACGCCGGCCAGGACCTGCGCCGCGCGGCGTCGATCTCGAAGTTCGTGGCGACCGAGGCCTGCTTCTCGATCGTCGACCAGGTCGTCCAGATCCACGGAGGCGCCGGCTTCATGCGCGAGTCCGAGATCGAGCGCCTGTACCGCGACTGCCGGATCCTGCGGATCTTCGAGGGCACCTCGCAGATCCAGCTGCTGACCATCGCGGGCAACGCCCCGTCGATCCGCTCCACCGAGTACTGAGAGGCGAGGCCGTCATGACCACCCCCGCACTCCCCCCGCTCGACGGCGTCCGCGTCGTCGACCTGTCCCGCGTGCTCGCGGGCCCGTTCTGCACCGCGCTGCTCGCCGATGCCGGCGCCGACGTCGTGAAGATCGAGTCGAAGGCCGGCGAGGACTCGCGCCACCTCGGACCGTTCCGCGACGGCGAGAGCATCTACTTCAACGTCCTCAACCGTGGCAAGCGCTCGATCGCGCTCGACCTCAAGGACCCCGAGGACCGAGAGTCGTTGCTGCAGTTGATTGCCGACGCCGACGTCGTCGTCGAGAACTTCCGGCCCGGCGTCACCACCCGGCTCGGCATCGACTACGAGGCGGCCAAGGCGCGCAACCCGAAGATCGTCTACGCGTCGATCTCCGGCTTCGGCCAGCAGGGCCCGATGGCCGGCGCCGCGGCCTACGACCTGGTGGTCCAGGCGCTGTCCGGCGTCATGAGCATCACCGGCACCGAGGAGTCGGGTCCCACCCGGCTGGGCGAGTCGTTCGGCGACACCATCACCGGCGTCTTCGCCGCGTGGGGCATCAGCACCGCGCTGCTGGCGGCCCGCAGCACCGGTCAGGGCCAGCACCTGGACGTCGCGATGTTCGACAGCATGCTCGCGATGCTGCCCACCGCCCACAGCCAGCTGCAGGCGTCCGGGCAGACCCCCAAGCGCGTCGGCAACCGGCACCCCGTGTCGACCCCGTTCGACACCTACCGCGCCGACGACGGCCTCTTCGTGCTCGCGATCGCCAGCGAGAAGGGCTTCCAGACGCTGGCCCGCACCATGGGTCGCGAGGAACTGATCATCGATCCCCGGTTCACCGAGGACGCACTGCGCACCGAGAACGAACCCGCGCTGCGCAAGGAGATCGAGTCGTGGGCCGCCGGCCGTACGGTCGCCGAGGTCCTCGACCTGCTCGACGCGGCCGGACTGGCCGGCTCCGAGGTCTGGAACGTCCAGCAGGCACTCGGTTCGGAGCAGGCCCGGTACCGAGGCGTCGTCGAGACGTTCGAGCATCCCAAGGCCGGCGCCGTGTCCTACGTCCGGCAGCCCGTCGTCTTCGGCGACAGCGTGCGTCCGGCGGTGCGCCGCAGCCCGCTCCTCGACGAGCACCACGACGAGGTCCTCGGCGGAACACCCGCACGATAGATTCGTCGAACGGTCGGCCGAACGGTCGCCGTCCTCGGCATGGGAGACACGCATGGCCCCCGGTGACGTGACGCGCAGCGCCAGTCGCACCTTCGAACTGCTCGGCGCGATCATCGAGCACGGTGGACTGACCCTCGCCGACGCCGCGAAGACGACCGACCTCGCGACCAGCACGGCGTTGCGGCTCATCCGCAGCCTCGAGCAGACCGAGTTCGTCCTCCGCGGCGAGGACAACGTCTACCGGGTGGGTCCACGGTTGCTGCAGATCGGCGCGAAAGCGATCGCCGACAACCAGTTGCTCCTGCGGGCGCAGCCGGCCATGACCGAGATCGCCGAGATCACCCGGGAGTCGACGTATCTGTCGGCTCCCGGGCCCCGGGGTACAGCGTTGTACATGGGGCAGATCGAGGGCACCCACGCCATCCGGCACATGGGGTGGGTCGGCCAGACCGTTCCCCTCGTCGGGACCGCGGTGGGCGCGGCCCTGCTCGGTGAGGTGGGCGCGGACGGCTACGCCATCGCACACGACACCATCGAGGACCACTCCACCGGCGTGGCCGCCCCGATCTACGACGCGATCGGCCGGATCGTCGGGGCGCTGAGCGTCGTCGGGCCCACCTTCCGACTCGACGACGACGTCTGCGCCCGGCACGGGCGGGTCCTCGTCGAGCGCTGCGCGCGACTGTCGGCCGAACTGGGCCGCACCGTCCCGTCGTAGGCCTGGCCGGATGTCACATCGGTTCTGTCGGACCGAACGAATGTCACATTCGGCCACCCACACAGGTCTGGTCTGAGAAGTTTGGTGCCGCGGTCTCGTATTCGAGACAATGACGCGGCACACCGGCCGATCGGGCCGGGATCGGAAGGGGACGTTCGATGTCGACGAGCCGGGTCAAGTCCGCGGAGCGGGTACTCGACGTACTCGACCTGCTCGCCCGGCGGGGCGTCCCGATGGCCGCGACCGAGATCGCGGGTGCGCTGGACCTGCCCAAGAGCACGACGCACCACCTGCTCAACGTGATGCGGGACCGACGCTTCGTCTCCTACTGGCCCGACCAGCGCGCGTGGACGCTCGGTGTGTCCGCGTTCGAGGTGGGAGCGTCGTACATGCGGTCCGGCCCGTTGCACCGCGAGGGCCAGCGCCACATGGTCGCGTTGACCAAGGCCGCGGACGAGACCTCACACCTGGCGGTCCTGCAGGGCACCGACGTGATCTACCTGGACAAGCGCGAGCCGCTCAAGCCCGGTGTGCGGCTGGTGACGGAGGTCGGCACCCGGCTGCCGGCGCACCTGACGGCCGTCGGACGCACGATTCTCGCGCGTCTCGACCCCGAGCAGCTCAGCGCGCTCTACGCCGGATACACGTGGCCCACCCGCACCGGGGAGGGGCCGGAGTCGCTCGACGACCTGCGGGAGCTTCTGCAGGCCGATCGCGAACTCGGGTACGCGGTGGAGCGGGACTCGACCACCAACGGCGTCACGTGCATCGCCGGTCCCGTCGTGACGCGGGACGGGCGCCCCGTCGCCGCGTTGGGTCTCGCGTACCTGACGGGGGCTCGCACCGACGCCGAGACCGCGGAACTGGCCGGGCTCGTCACGGACGCGGCCGCACATTTCTCGGACAGCCTCGGCGACCGCATGGTCGAGGAGTCCCTGGAGTCCTGAGCGTCCTGAGCATCCCGACCGTCCACCGTCCGACCCCCGAGCCGACTCCCCGCCGGTTCGACCCATACCCGCTCCCCTATTGTCTTACATACGAGACTATGGTCTCGTATACGAGACACAATCGTCACGGCCCCGGATCCGACGCGACCGTCGGGCCGTCCCTGCCTTCGGAGTCCCCATGACCCTCACCGCCCAGTCCACCGACCTCGTCGAGGTCGGGCTCGGACCCGTCACCATCCAGGACGTCGTCGACGTCGCCCGCCGCGGCCACGGGGTGCGCCTCACCGACGACGCGCTCGCCGAGATCACCCGCTCGCGCGCGCGCATCGAGGACCTCGCCGCCGATCCCCGCCCGGTGTACGGCGTCTCGACCGGCTTCGGCGCGCTCGCCACCCGGCACATTCCGCAGGAGATGCGAACCCAGTTGCAGCGCAGCCTGGTCCGCTCGCACGCCGCCGGGTCGGGCCCCGAGGTGGAGCGCGAGGTGGTGCGCGCGCTGATGCTGCTGCGGCTGTCGACGCTCGCCACCGGACGCACGGGCGTGCGCCCCGAGGTCGCGCAGGCCTACGCCGACCTGCTCACCGCCGGCATCACGCCGGTGGTCCACGAGTTCGGCAGCCTCGGCTGCTCCGGCGATCTCGCGCCGCTCGCGCACGTCGCGCTCGCCGTCACCGGAGAGGGCCCGGTCCGCACGGCCGACGGACGGCTGCTGGATGCCGCCGACGCCCTCGCGGAGCACGGCCTGTCCCCGGTCGTCCTCGCCGAGAAGGAGGGCCTGGCCCTCATCAACGGCACCGACGGCATGCTGGGCCAGCTCGCGCTCGCCGTCACGGACCTCGACCACCTGCTCAAACTGGCCGACATCGCGGCCGCGATGAGCGTCGAGGGTCTGCTGGGCACCGATCGGGTGTTCGCCGCGGACCTGCAGGCGCTGCGTCCGCACCCCGGCCAGGCCGCGGCCGCCGCCAACATGGCCCGACTGCTCGCCGACTCGCCGATCGTCGCGAGCCATGCGGGCCCCGAGGACACCCGCGTGCAGGACGCCTACTCGCTGCGCTGCGCCCCGCAGGTGGCCGGCGGCGCGCGTGACACCGTCGAACACGCCCGCACGGTCGCGAACCGCGAACTCGCCTCTGCCGTCGACAATCCCGTCGTCACGCTCGACGGCCGGGTGGAGTCCAACGGCAACTTCCACGGCGCCCCCGTGGCCTACGTCCTCGATTTCCTCGCGATCGTCGCGGCCGACGTCGCGAGCATCAGCGAGCGCCGGACGGACCGGTTCCTCGACGTTGCCCGCAACCACGGTCTGCCGCCGTTCCTCGCGGACGATCCCGGCGTGGACAGCGGCCTGATGATCGCGCAGTACACGCAGGCCGCGATCGTCTCCGAGCTCAAGCGCCTGGCGGCACCCGCGAGCGTCGACTCCATCCCGTCGTCTGCGATGCAGGAGGACCACGTCTCGATGGGCTGGTCGGGCGCCCGCAAGCTCCGCCGCGCGGTGGACGGCCTCACCCGCGTCCTCGCGATCGAAATCCTCACCGCTGCACGGGGAATCGATCTGCGCGCTCCGCTGCAGCCGGCACCGGGCACCGGTGCGGTGGTCCGCGCCGTGCGTGAATACGTGGCCGGCCCGGGCACCGACCGGTTCCTCGCACCCGAGATCGAGCAGGCTGTGACGCTCGCGGCGTCCGGTGCCCTGGTCGCCGCCGCCGAGCACGAGATCGGCAGCCTGCAGTGACCCGCGCGGCCCACACGATCGACCTGCCCCGCGCCCGGCCCGAGATCGAGGCGCTACCCGCGTATTCGAGGGCCTCCGGTGCGGCCACGGTCCGCTGGCGGGCGTCGAGCAACGAGTCCACCATCGCACCGTCCCCGGCCGTCGTCGAGGCGATCGCCCGCGCGGGTGAGCACGGACACCTGTACCCGACGCTGTTCGCGGACGACCTCGTCGCGGCGCTCGCCGAGCGGCTGTCGGTCCCGGCCGATGCGGTGCTGACCGGCGCCGGTTCGCTGGCGCTGCTGCAGCAGGTCCTCACGGCCTACACCGGCCCGGGCACCGAGGTGGTGCACGCGTGGCGCAGCTACGAGGCGTACCCGATTCTCATCGGGATCGCCGGTGCCACAGCCGTTCCGGTACCGCTCGATGTCCGGCACCGGCACGACGTCGACGCGATGGTCGCCGCGGTGACGCCCCGCACCCGCGCGGTCCTGGTCTGCAATCCGAACAATCCGACGGGCACCGAGCTCACCGAGACCGAGGTACGACGACTGCTGGACGGCGTGCCGTCGCACGTCCTGGTGATCCTCGACGAGGCGTACCGCGAGTTCGCCGAGGAGCAGGTCGACGGCGTGGACCTGCTGCGCGAGTACCCGAACGTCGTGGTGCTGCGGACGTTCTCGAAGGCGTACGGCCTGGCGGGTCTGCGTGTGGGCTACGCGATCGCGGACTCTGCGGTCGCCGCTCCCCTGCATGCGGCCGCCCCGCCGTTCGGCCTCAGTTCGGTTGCCGAGGCCGCGGCCTGCGCCGCGCTCACCGACCCCGGGCACACCGACCGGATCGTGGATTCGGTCCGGGGCGGGCGCCGGTACCTGCGCACCGGGCTCGCCGACCGGGGCATCGAAACCCCGGCCAGTGGAGGAAACTTCGTGTGGATTCCGGTGGCGGACCGCGCGACGGCACTCGAGGCGACCTGCGTCGCGCACGGGGTGTCCGTGCGCACCTTCGCGGGCGAGGGCGTGCGGGTGACCGTCGGCGACCGCGACGCCGAGAACGCGGTGCTCGCCGCCGTCGACGCCTTCACCGCACACCGACCCGACTGATCACGAGGAAACCCGATGTCTCTCAATGCACTGGCCGACGCACTGGGGTCGAGCCGGCTCGTCACCGATCCCGACGTCATGGACGCCTACACCCGGGACGAGGCACACCTCGCGATCCCGGGCCGACCGCTGGCGGTACTGATCGCGGATTCCACCGACGACGTCGTGGCCGCCCTGAAATGGGCCACTGCCCATCGCGTTCCGGTGGTTCCCCGTGGTGCGGGCAGCGGACTGGCCGGCGGCGCCACCGCGATCGACGGCTGCCTCGTCGTGTCCACAGCGGCCATGCGCGACATCGTCGAGCTGAATCCCGCGGATCAGCTGGCTGTGGTGCAGGCCGGTGTGGTGAACGCCGACCTCGACCGGGCGGCCGCCGAGCACGGCCTGATGTACGCCCCCGATCCGAGCAGCTTCCAGATCTCCACGATCGGCGGCAACATCGCCACCAACGCGGGCGGGCTGCGCTGCGTCAAGTACGGCGTCACGCGGGACTCGGTCCTGGGCCTCGAGGTGGTGCTCGCGGACGGCCGAATCCTCCATACCGGGCACCGCACCGTCAAGGGCGTCGCGGGCTACGACCTCACCGGGCTGCTGGTCGGTTCCGAGGGAACGCTCGGCATCGTCACCGGCGCGACCGTGCGGCTGCGTCCGCGGCCACCCCGGGAACCCGCGACGATCGTCGGCAGCTTCGCGTCGCTGCGGGCAGCCGCGGACGCCGTCGCCGCGGTGGTGCGGGCGGGCATCGGACCGAGCCTGCTCGAGCTGATCGACCGGGCCACGCTGGTGGCGATCGACGAGTGGAAGCGCATCGGGCTCGAGCCGGGGACGGAGGCGATGCTCATCGCACAGGCCGACGGCCCGGACGCCGACGAGGCCGCCGCCGCGATCGAACGGCACTTCACCGACGCGGGCGCGGACTTCGTCGCGGTCTCGCAGGACCCCGCCGAGTCGGCCCAGCTGCTCGAGATCCGTCGGCTCGCCTACCCGGCGGCCGAACGTCTCGGCCAGTGCCTGGTCGAGGACGTCGGGGTGCCGCGCTCGCGGCTGCCGGAGATGGTCGAGTCGATCGAGGAGATCTCGCGCCGCCACGACGTCACGGTGATGACGGTCGCGCACGCCGGCGACGGCAACGTGCACCCGACGTTCGTGTTCGACCGCCTGGCCGACGGCTCGGTCCCGGACGCCGTCTGGACCGCCGCCGACGAGGTGTTCCGACGCGCGCTCGAACTGGGTGGCACCCTTACAGGTGAGCACGGCGTCGGAGTGTTGAAGCGACGCTGGATGGCGCTCGAAGTGGGAGAGACAGGTTTGGACATTCACCGCGCGGTCAAGGCCGCGTTCGATCCGCTCGGTCTGATGAATCCCGGAAAGGGCTTCTGACCGGCGACCAGGACAAACAATCCGGGCACAAACCCGAATGTTGACAGACCTATATATACAGGCCTATACATTTCCCATCGGCATGGCGTGATCCAGCGCACAAGCATCGAAGAAGGTGGGCATCACCCCCGGAAGTCGACCCCGCCGCACGGTGCGGTCACCGCAGAAAGAGCAGGCCCAATGACACACGACGACGGCAGCACTTCCGAGGTGCTCCTCACCCCGGAGCGGCGCACCATCGACGTCGTTCCCGACGACGAACGCCACGGCACTCCCCGCAGCCAGTTCACGCTGTGGTTCGGCGCGAACATGCAGATCACCGCGATCGTCGACGGCGCCCTCGCCGTCGTCTTCGGCGCCGACGCACTGTGGGCCATCATCGGCCTGCTGATCGGCAACGTCTTCGGCGGCGCCGTGATGGCCCTCCACTCGGCGCAGGGCCCCCGCATGGGCCTGCCGCAGATGATCTCGAGTCGCGCCCAGTTCGGCGTCAAGGGCGCCGTCATCCCGCTCGTGCTCGTGATCCTGATGTACCTCGGCTTCGCCGCCACCGGCACGGTCCTCGCGGGCCAGGCCGTCAACAAGGTTCTCGGCCTCGACAGTGCCTGGATCGGCATCGTCATCTTCGGATTGCTCACGGCGTTCGTCGCCGTCACGGGCTACAAGCTGATCCACATCGTCGGCAAGATCGCGACCGTCGTCGGCATCGTCGGCTTCACGTACCTGGCGATCCGGCTCTTCCTCGAGTACGACGTGCTCGACTACGTCGGCATCGTCGACTTCGACTTCGTGACGTTCCTGCTCGCGATCTCCCTCGGCGCCGGCTGGCAGCTGACGTTCGGCCCGTACGTCGCCGACTACTCCCGCTACCTGCCCCGCGAGACCAGCGAGCGCACCACGTTCTGGTCGACCTTCCTCGGCAGCGTCATCGGATCGCAGTGGTCGATGACCTTCGGTGCTCTCGTCGCGGCCGTGGCGGGCGACGCCTTCCTCGGCAACCAGGTCGGCTTCATGGGCGACCTCGCCGGACCCGCGATCATCGCGTTCCTGATCTACCTGGTGATCGTGACCGGCAAGCTGACGGTCAACGTGCTCAACGCGTACGGCGGCTTCATGTCGATCCTCACCACCGTGACCGCGTTCGACGGCCGGTCGCAGATCTCGACGAAGGCCCGCTCGTTCTACATCCTCGGCTTCACCGTCATCTCGATGTTCATCGCGATCGCCGCGAGCGCCGACTTCCTGGACAACTTCAAGAACTTCGTCCTGGTGCTGCTGATGGTGTTCACGCCGTGGAGCGCGATCAACCTGATCGACTACTACCTGATCTCGAAGGAACGCATCGACATCCCGGCGCTGTACGACCCCAAGGGGCGTTACGGAGCCTGGAACGTGCCGGCCCTGGTCGTCTACGTCGTCGGCGTGCTCGCCCAGATCCCGTTCCTCGCGCAGAAGATGTACACGGGCCCGATCACCGACATGCTCGGCGGCGCGGACATCTCCTGGATCGTCGGAATCGTGCTCACCGGCGCGATCTACTACCCGGTCGCCAAGCGGACCAACAACCCGCCGCCCACGATGATCTACCCCGCCCACACCTCGATGGTCGACAGCCGGGTCTGACCCGGTCACCGACCAACGATTCCCCCTCCACGAACAGTCACCTAGGAGCCTCACGTGACCACGACCGGTCCCCGGACCACCGCACTGACGAACATCGGCACCCTCGTCACCAACGACCCCTCGCTGGGCGACGGGGCGCTGGGTGTCCGGCACGACGCTGCGGTCGTCTTCGAGGACGGCGTGGTCGCGTGGGTCGGTAACTCCGCGGATGCTCCCGCCGCCGATGCGGGGCACGATCTCGGCGGCCGGGCCGTGCTGCCCGGTTTCGTCGAGAGCCACTCGCACCTCGTGTTCGCCGGTGAGCGGGCCGAGGAGTTCGCCGCCCGCATGTCCGGTGAGAAGTACGCCGCGGGCGGCATCCGCACCACCATCGAGGCGACACGGGCCGCGAGCGACGACCAGCTCGCCGCGAACGTGCGGCGCCTGCTCGACGAGTCGCTGCGCTCGGGCAGCACCACCGTCGAGATCAAGAGCGGCTACGGCCAAAGCACCCGGGACGAGCTGCGCAGCGTGCAGGTCGCGGGCCGGTTCACCGACGAGGTCACGCTGCTGGCCGCGCACGTCCCGCCGCCCGAGTACGCCGGCCGCGGCGACGAGTACGTCACGATGGCCGTCGACGAGATGATCCCGGCGTGCGCCCCGTACGCGAAGTGGATCGACGTGTTCTGTGAGCGCGGCGCGTTCACCCTCGAGCAGTCCCGCGCGGTCCTCGCCGCCGGTGTCGCGCACGGCCTGATCCCCCGCGTGCACGGCAACCAGCTGGGCGAGGGACCGGGCGTGCAGTTGGCCGTGGAGATGGGTGCGGCGTCGGTGGACCACGTCACCTACGTCACCGACGCCGACATCGACGCACTGGCGAACAGCTCGACGGTGGCCACCCTGCTGCCGGGCGCCGACTTCTCCACCCGCAACCAGTACCCCGGTGCCCGCGCGTTGATCGACGCCGGTGTCACGGTCGCGCTGGGTGCGGACTGCAACCCCGGTACCTGCTACACCACCAGCCTGCCGTTCTGCATCGCGATCGCCGTCCGGGACATGCACATGACCCCGGCCGAGGCGGTGTGGGCGGCCACCGCGGGCGGCGCGAAGGCGCTGCGCCGCGACGACGTCGGCAGCCTGCGGATCGGCGCCCGCGCCGACGCCATCGCCCTCGACGCCCCGTCGTACCTGCACCTCGCCTACCGGCCCGGCGTGCCGCTTGTTCGCGAGGTGTTCAAGGACGGCGTCCTCGCGACGGCCACGAACTGATCGATGGAGCAGGTACCTGACATGACGAACAACATCGACGTCGACATCGCTCCCCGGCCGTGGTCGGGACGCACCGACGGCCTCGGACCGGAACACCGTCGCTGGCACCAGGCCGTCACCCCCTACCGTCCGGGTGCGGGCTCCGGCACGGTCCTGATCGGCTTCGCCAGTGACGAGGGCGTTCGCCGCAACAAGGGACGTCAGGGTGCCTCCGCCGGCCCCGACGCCCTCCGCAAGGCCCTGTCCTCGATGGCCCTCGAGAACGAGACGACGCTGTCCGACGCGGGCACCGTCGCCGTGACGGGCGACCGGCTCGAGGAGGGCCAGGACGCGCTCGGCCGCGCCGTCACGACCGCACTCGATTCCGGACGGCTCGCCGTCGTCCTCGGCGGCGGTCACGAGGTCGCGTACGGCACCTACCTGGGCGTCGCCGGATCTCAACTGCGACAGCAGCATCCGCGGCTGGGCATCCTCAACCTCGACGCCCACTTCGATCTGCGCAGCGACCCGATCCCGAGCTCCGGGACGCCGTTCCGCCAGATCGCCGAGGCCGAGGCCGAGGAGGCTGCGGGCACCAGCCACCGGTACGACGTCATCGGCATCAGCCAGCCCAGCAACACCAACGTGCTGTTCGATACCGCACGCCGCCTCGGCGTCCGCTACCTGCTGGACGAGCACTGCGGCGTGGCCGATCGGGATCGCGTCGACGAGTTCCTCACCGACTTCCTGGGCGACGTCGACATCGTCTATCTGACAATCGATCTCGACGTCCTGCCCGCCGGTGTCGCTCCGGGTGTCAGCGCGCCCGCCGCCTACGGCGTCCCACTCGAGATCATCCAGCGGGTGTGCGACCGGGTCAGCGCGAGCGGCAAGCTCGCGGTGGTCGACGTCGCTGAGCTCAACCCGTCTCTGGACGTCGACAACCGCACGGCCAGGACCGCCGCGCGGCTGATCCACCGCATCGTCACCGGGCACGTTCCGCCGACAGCCTGAACCAGGCTGTCACCTCTCGAGCCGCTATTCCCCCTCCCCTGTGGCCGGCACCCTCTTCCAGGGTGTCGGCTTCAGTGGTTTCGGGAGGCATGCGGCTGTCCGGTCGTACCGCTGACGCGGTCAGGCCGCGTGTGGTCCCGCCCGATTGTGGGCGGGAATGGGTTTCTTGTACGGGTCGACCGAGCTGGGTGGGGTGAACCTGGGGGTACCCCCTGCACGAAGTGCTTGGGGGCGGCTTTCTGTCGGCGCCGATTTCGACTTCCCAATGGGAGTGGTGGAGCAACGTGTGGTGATAGCGGCAGAGTAGGACGAGGTTGTCGAGGTCGGTGGGTCCGCCGTCGGCCCAGTGCTTGACGTGGTGGCCTTCGCAGTGGGCGGGTGGTGCACCGCAGCCGGGGAAGGCGCAGCCGTGGTCACGGGCGATCAACGCCCGCCGCTGCTTCTTGGAGACGGTTCTGCTGGTGCGGCCCAGGTTCAGGGGCACCCCATCGTCCATGACGATCGGCGTGAGGTGGCAGTCGCACGCGAGCCTGCGGGCGGTCGCGATCGAAAGCGGTCCCAAGTGCGGCATGCGTGCAACATCCCTCTCGCCGAACAGGTCCGGCTCACCATCCGGACGAGCCGACTCGTGATCCGACTCGCTGCACGCAAGGTCGGCGGCATTCACATGCAGGGACAGGTGGGGCCGTTCGCCGCCCTCGACCGGCGCCTCGCCGCTGTCGAGGTAGCGGCGCAGGATCTCGGCGAACGCGTCGGCCCGCTTCTGCGCCGGGGTGCGCGAGCCGGCGGGGTCGTCGACCGGATTCCTCGGCTTGGTCAACGCAGAAAGCGCCGTCAGCAGCATCTCGCCGGTCACGGCGTCGAGATTGCCTTTCACGGCGACGCGTCCGTTCAGGGTTTTCGAGGCGTGGAATTCGTTGCGTTCGGCGTCTTCACTGGGTGGTAGTTCGTCGGATTCGAAGATCCGCTCGAGCCTCGCGATGCAGGTGCGCACGGTCATGGTGGTCGCGGCAGGCCCAGTGGCGGCGTCCAGCAACACTTTCCGGCACGAACCCAACGCTTCGTTGGGCATGCCGCGCGGTGGGGATTCGCAGAATTTGCCGATCAACGCGGCATGCTCCGCCGAGACGGCGCCTTCGTTGAAGGCGTCGGCGATTTCGGGTTGCCGGCTCAGCATCCTGCCCAACGCGAGGATCCGTGCCGCGGCCGGCACTTCCAACAATGTGTTCGCAGCCAGCCACTGCTTGACGCTGCGGAACCCGAGGGTCTCGAACGAGACTGCGCGCGCGTCGATTTCGTCGGCTGCGACGGCTCGAAGAATCTCCAAGCGTTCGATCTCGCGGCTGAAGTCGATCGCCGACCGCAACAGGTCGAGTTCGGCCAGTCGACGTACCTCGGCGGGCCGCAGCACAGTGGCTGCGGTGCCCGAATTGTTGAGTCCCCCCGGATTCATAATCGAAGTCTAGTTCGAACTTATGTTCGAGTCAAGGGCGCGCGCGACCGGCTCGAAACTCACGTGCACACCCGCACCCCCGCATGCTAACGTCCGTGCCTGGAATCGTGGCCCGTAGACAGGAGGTGAGACCCGTGAACGCAGTATCCGCACCGGGTGCTCCCCTGCAGCCCACGATCGCGCGACTGATCTAGTCGCCACCGGGAGCGCCGCACAAGGCAATTCGCGAAAGGCGACTCCCATGAACACAACTCCTTCCTCGACCCCTCAGCGTGCCGCGGGCGAGCGAGCACTGGTGCTCGGCGGCGGCGGTTCCACCGGCAACGCCTGGCTGATCGGCGTCGTCGCCGGTCTGTACGAGGGCGGGCTGGACGTCAGCACCGCCGATCTGACCGTCGGGACGTCGGCCGGCTCGACAGCCGCGGCCCAGCTGGCCGGCGCAACGCCGACCGAACTACTCGCCGCCATCCTGGCCACCGCCCCCACGCAGTCCACCGGCCCGCGGGAACCCGATCGAGCCCGCGTTCCGGCCCGGCCGGTATCGGACCACATGGCGAGAACGAGCAGGATCATCGCCTCCGCTGCGGATCCCGCCGACATGCGCCGCAGAATGGGCGCGGCGGCACTCGACATGGATGCCACATCGGACGAAGCCAGGCAGACCGGTTGGCGTACAACGGTTGCCGCGCGGCTGCCCGTCCGGCACTGGCCGCAGCGGCCGTTGCTCATCACGGCGGTCGATGCCCGTTCCGGGGAACCGGTGCTGTTCGACCGCGACAGTGGGGTCGATCTCGTGGACGCCGTCGCCGCCAGCTGTTCCAGCGGTTTCGCCTACCGGATCGGGGACGGTCGGTACATCGACGGCGGCTACCGGACCAACGCCGAGAATGCCGATCTGGCAATCGGATACGGCCGGGTACTGGTGCTCTCACCGTTCGGCGGAAGAACACGGACGCCGGCGGAGTGGGGTCTGGACCTGGCATCGCAGGTCGACGATCTACGCGCGCACGGCAGCAAGGTCGCAACGGTCTTCCCGGATCACGCCGCCGAGCACATGTTCGGGGCCAATGCGATGGACCTGTCGCTGCGCCCGGCTGCTGCCCGAGCCGGTTTCGACCAGGGCAGAGGCCTCTGCGGGCAGCTCACCGAGTTCTGGGGCTGACCGAGCCCGTGGACTGCCGTCGATCGCGCGGCGATATTCGCCACGCGATCGACGGGCCTCGCGTGGTGCGTCCTAGAGCCAGCGTGGCGGGTGCAGGTCGCTGCCGGCGGTCAGCCCGACCGCGCCGCGACCCGATGCCCAGCGGACCACGGCGGCAAGCGGACCCGCGACCGTGTCGGTGACCGGCGGACCGTCCTCGACCACGACGAACCGCCGATCGTCCACCTCGAGCACCAGCCCCGAACCCTCGCCCTTGCGTCGCCACATGCCGACGATGTCGTCGAGAAGCGAGCCGAGCACCACGTCCGGGAAGTCCTCGAACCGTCCACCGTTACCGAGGTCGACGGCGTGGATCCACACCTCGCGGTTGCGCATCCACGCCGTCTCCGACGCGGGCACCATCCGCCCCTGCGCGGTCCGCACCTCGGCGTCCCACGCCGCGTCCGGGAGGTGCCTCCACTTCTCGTCGAGCCGGGCCGCGTTCTCGACGAACAGGTTTCGCAACGATCCGGCACTGAGGGACGCACCCTCCTCGATCTCGCGTCCGCGTTGCTCGGTCGACGCGTACATGGGCGTCTCGACGCCCGTCGCCGCCCAGTCCAGGATCCGGCACAGGGCGGCCGCGTTGTAGCCGACGTGTCCGACGAGATGCTTGCGCGTCCACCCGTCGAGCAGGCACGGATCGGACATCTCCTCGTCCGTCAACGACGCCAGCTTCTGCGCGAAGTACGCGGTGCCCTCGCGCGCGATGTTCAGGCGCTCGGCCAGATCCAGATCGTCGAAACCCACGAGACGCTCCTACTTGACGATGGTCTTGTTGCGCACCGATCCGAGTCCCTCGATGCTCACCTCGACCGTATCCCCGTCACCGATGTAGCGCGCGGGCTTGCGTGCATGACCGACACCACCGGTGGTGCCGGTGATGATGACGTCGCCGGGCTGCAGCGTGACGATGTGCGAGATGTAGTCGACGAGCTTCGCGGGGGTGAACACCAGGTCGTCGGTGGTGGCCGACTGCATGACCTCACCCTCGAGCCGGGTCTCGATCGTGGTGCCCAACCGGTAGTCGGTGTCGAGGATCGGACCGAAGCCGCTGGTCTTCTCGAACGTCTTGCCCTGGTCCCACTGCAGCGTGCGGTACTGGTAGTCGCGCATCGTGTAGTCGTTGATCACGGAATACCCGGCGATGTAGGCGTCGGCGTCGGCCTCCGGCACCTGGTACGCCCGCTTGCCGACGACGACGGCCAGTTCGGCCTCCCAGTCCAGCTGCGACGCCGCGTACGCGGGCACGATGACGTCGTCGTACGCGCCGGTGAGCGCCTCCTTGAACTTCGAGAACAGCGTCGGGTACTCCGGCAGCTCCCGCCCCATCTCCTGGATGTGCGTGCCGTAGTTGAGGCCCACGCACACGATCTTCCCGGGGTTCGGAACCACCGGCGCGTAGTCGGCGCCGGCGAGGTCGACGACAGCCCCCGCCGCCTGCTCGGCGACCGTCTTCCAGTCGGGGTCGTTCAGCAACGCCGACAGATCCGCGTATCCGTCGACGACGGTCGCGGAGGTATCGGAATCGACGCGGACGGCCGCGGTACCGCCGTCGAGGCGCAGAGTGGCGAGACGCATAGGGTCAGGCTCCTTCGGAGATATGGGTGCGATGGAAGTGCAGACGCTCCACGATCGGAGCGTCCGAGAAGGCGAACAGATCGATGCCGCCGTCGGTTTCGAGGTCCCACGGCACCCACGACGGAACGACGATCATGTCGCCCTTCGCGACGTCGTGGGCCTGCTCACCGAGTCGGAATCGTCCCTCGCCGTCGAAGACCTGGAAGACCGTGCCGCCGACGTCCCGGCGGGTGCGGGTCGCAGCGCCCGGGCGCAGCCGATGGAACTCGGCCCGGATCGTCGGCATCACGTCGCCGCCCGTGGTCGGGTTGGTGTACCGCACGGCGGCGTGGCCGGGTTCGGTCGTGGCCGGGTACCCCTCGTCCTCGAGCGCGAGTTGCTCGCGCAGTGCCGCATCGGTGTGCTCCCAGCGGTAGCAGGCGATGGGCGAGCTCGTCCTCGCGTCGACCCCGACCAGCGGACGCAGGCCCGGATGCGCCCAGAGTCGCTCCGAGCGGGAGACGTCCGGCGTCGACATGTCGGTCACGCCGTCGGCTCCGAACTCGAAGAACCCGGTGTCGGTGTAGTTCACGAACGGGATGTCGAGACCGTCGATCCATGCCATCGGATGATCGGTCTCGTTGTGGTGGCCGTGGAAGGCCCAGCCCGGTGTCAGCAGGAAGTCGCCGCGGCGCATCGCCACCGGGTCGCCGTCGACCACCGTCCACACGCCCTCTCCCTCGACGACGAATCGGAATGCGTTCTGCGAGTGACGGTGTTCGGGCGCGGTTTCACGTGGACCCAGGTACTGGATCGCCGCCCACAGGGTCGGGGTGACGTACGGGACACCGCCCAGGCCCGGGTTCGCCAACGCGATCGCCCGGCGCTCGCCTCCGCGGCCGACCGGCACCAGGTCACCCGCCCTCTTGGCGAGCGGATACAGGGTGGACCACTTCCACACGAACGGAACAGCTTTCGATGTGGGAACCACGGGCATCAGGTCACCGAGCTGCGTCCACAGCGGATTGAGATTCTCGGTCGCGAAATCGGCGTAGAGCTGATCCAGCGCGGGATCGTGGGTTTCTGCGGCAGTCATCGACTCTCCTCGTGAGCACTCGCGTGCGACGTCCGCCTCAACGTATGTAGGGGGCAACGCGGAAACCCACCCAATTCTGCTGTGCGGAACTTCGGCCGTTTCCTGCGCAAAGCGGCCTGCCGGGTTGCGCTTCGCGCATAGTTCCGCCGCATTCGCCCTGCCTACCGTGCCTGCACACCCCTGAACGACCCGCCGGCCGGCCACACGGTCGGCGTACCGCCCCTGCAGAGGAGAACGACATGTCGACCCCGACGATGAGCTACGAAGACCTGGTCGAGGCCCGCCGCGCCAGCGGCGTCGCGATGTTCAACGACAACCGGATGAAGCTCGGAATCTTCGGCTCCAACGTCAGCCACGGGCTCATGGCCACCCACGCCGAGACGACGTACGAACTGACGTGGGAACACGGCAAGAAGATCGCACAGCTGGCCGACCGCCTCGGCTTCGAGGCCATGTTGCCGGTGGCCCGCTACCGCGGGATGGGCGGCGAGACGAACTTCAACGGATCCAACTACGAGACTCACGCCTGGGCGGCCGGTATCGCCGAGGCCACCGAGAACATCATGGTGTTCACCACGATTCACGTACCGACCAAGCACCCGATCGTCGCCGCGAAGGAGTCGGTCACGGTCGACCACATCTCCGGTGGTCGGCACGGACTCAACATGACGATGGGCTGGTACAAGGCCGAGATGGAGATGTTTGGCGGCACCCAGCGCGAGCACGACATCCGGTACCGCTACGGCTCCGAGTGGATCGAGGTCGTCAAGCGCATGTGGACCGAGGGCGAGGGCGTGAATTTCTCCGGCGAGTTCTTCGAGATCAAGGACGCGTTCTCCTCCCCCAAGCCGATCCAGCAGCCGTACCCGGTACTGGTCAACGCCGGAAACTCTCCGGCCGGACTCGAATTCTGCGCCCGCGAATGCGATTTCAACTTCATCGCGTTCTCCGACCCCGCGGAGGCGAAGGACACCGCATCCCGGGTGCGCGGCATCGCCCGGGACGCAGGCAGCGATCTCGGCATCCTCAGCTACGGCAACATCATCTGCCGGGACACCGAGAAGGAGACCAAGCAGCTCCTCGACCACATCCTCGACCAGGGCGACTGGGACGTCGCACGCCAGGTGTCCGGCGGACTGGGATCCGAGAGCGGGTCGTTCGACAAGATCAAGGCGATGCAGGAGCGCTTCATCCTCGGCTACGGCGGCTACCCGCTCATCGGCACACCGGAGCAGATCGTCGACCAGCTCCTCGAACTGGAACAGGCCGGCGTCGGCGGAATGATGGTCGGATTCCTCGACTACGTCCAGGAACTCGACTACTTCGGTGAGCGGGTGCTGCCGCTCATGCGCGAAGCCGGCCTGCGGCAGTGACCCGGAAGCGACTGTGACATGAACCTTCTCACCGTCTACGGGAGCCCGACGCCACCGGGCAAGCTCGCTCGCGCCCTCGGCCTCGCCGAGGACGACGTCCGGGCTCGACATCCCGGCTGGATCGTCGACCGACTGGTCCCCGAACCCACCGCCGATCCCGTCGTCGCCCTGTGGGGTGACAACGCCGTCGAACGCGTGCGCGCCGCAGACGCGGTGATCCTCGCTTCGCCCGTGTTCCGCGGGTCGTTCACCGGCACATTGAAACTGCTCGTCGACGCGCTGCCCAACGAGGCCCTCCGCAACAAACCTGTCGGAATCCTCACCGTCGCGGCGGCCCCGCACCACTTCCTCTCCGCGGAGCGGCACCTGCGTGACGTCCTCGCCTGGTTCGGCGCCCTCACCGCACCCAACGGGGCATTCTTCGTCGACCGCACGTTCGCATCCGACGACGTCGCACCCGAGGCCCGAGCCGACCTGCGCGAGTTCGTCGAACAGGTGACGGTGCTGGCCGAGCGCCTGCCCGGGCACCACTTCGGTCCCGACCCCCTCCACGTCCGATTCACCCGGCCGAAGGCGTCCGACGCCTCGGCCCCGGCGACAAGGAAGACCACATGACGACGATCGAGCCGGCACTGCGCACCGATACCGCCCGCCACTACATCGGTGGGCGCTGGGTGCCGTCGAGCACCACCGGCACGTCGCACTCACCCGCGACCGGAGAGCCCCTCGGCACCTTCTACGACGCCGACATCGACCAGGTGCACGACGCGATCCGGATCGCCCGGGACACGTTCGCCGCCCACGCCTGGCGACGCGACCGACAGCTCCGGGCCAGGGTGCTCGCCGAGATGGCGGACCGGATCGAGGCGGCGTCCGGGGAACTCGCGACGCTGCTCGCCCGAGAGAACGGAAAGATTCTGCCCGAGGCAGACTTCGAGCTAGGCCTGACGCCGTCGAAGCTGCGGTACTACGCGGCGCAGGCCCTCACAGACTCGGGCCGCGGCGGGCGGGTCCGCGACGGCGTCTACTCGATGCTGCTGTCCGAACCCATCGGAGTGGCCGGGGTGATCGTGCCCTGGAACTCGCCGGTGGTGCTCTCGGTGCGGTCCTTCGCGCCGGCGCTCGCGGCCGGATGCACCGTCGTGATGAAGATGGCCGCGCAGACGGCACTCGTGAACGCGCGGCTGGCCGAACTGCTGGCCGACTGCCCCTCCCTGCCCGCCGGCGTACTCAACATCTTCACCGAGTCCGGCAGCGACGGCGCGAAACTACTGGTGTCGTCGCCCGATGTGCGCGCCGTCAGCTACACCGGCAGCACCGCGGTGGGCCGGCAGATCATGGCCGCAGGCGGCGCCACCCTCAAGCGCCTGTCGCTCGAGCTCGGCGGCAAGACACCGATGATCGTGTTCGACGACGCCGACCTCGACGCGGCGGTCGGGACGATCGTCGCCGGGATCACCACGTTCACGGGACAGTTCTGCATGACGGGCAGCCGGATCCTCGTGCAGCGCTCGATCGCGGACCGGGTCCGGGACGCTCTCGTCCCTGCCCTCGAGAGGGTGCAGGTGGGGCCGGGCGACGCCGACACCTCGCACATGGGACCGATGATCGACCTCGCCTCCCGCGACCGGCTCGAAGCGCTGCTCGCCGAACACGCCGACGACGCCGAGATCCTCGTTCGCGGCGGACGTCCCGACGACCCCGCGCTCCACAGCGGCGCCTACTTCCGGCCCGCTCTGCTCGCCGTCGACGACGTGGACTCCCCCCTCGTGCAGCGCGAACTGTTCGGTCCGGTCGCCACGTTCGAGGTCTTCGACACCGAGGACGACGCCGTCCGGATGGCCAACGCCACCGAGTACGGGCTCGCAGCATCCGTGTGGACACGCGACGGAGCGCGCGGACTACGCATGGCCGACGCACTCGACGCAGGCACCGTGTGGACCAACGGATGGGCCGTCGTCGTCGACCAATTCGAAGAGGGCGGCTACAAGCAGAGCGGACTCGGGCGCCTCAACGGCCACCGGGCGCTCGAGGAGTTCCAGGAATACAAGCACGTGGTCCAGGTGATCTGAGCCGCGCACCGGTGGGGCGTCGGCACACCGGACGACGCCCCACCCCGCAGCCTCACGAGCGGCACCGCCGCAGCCTCACGAGCGGCGCCGCCGCAGTGTCACGAGCGGCACCGCCGCAGTGTCTCCGAGGGGGCCTCCCCGTACACCTCCCGATACATCGACGAGAACCTGCCCAGGTTGTAGAACCCCCACGACGCCGCGACGTCGGTGACGGTCACCTCCGGCGAGGACGGATGCAGTAGGTCCTCGCGGACACCCCGCAACCGCACGTCCCGGATGTATTGGATCGGGGTCCGGTCGAAGTGCCGCAGGAACTGGTTCTGCAGCGTGCGGGCGCTCGTTCCCGCCACCGCGGTCAGGTCCGCGAGCGTCGGCAGGGACTGCGCGTGATCGTGCACGTGGTCGACCGCGCGCTGCAGCGCATCGGGCACCTCCTGCCCGGTCGGGCGATCCAACAGCTCGCGGTGGGGTCCGCCCGCCGCCATGACGAGATTCGTCAGTGTCAGCGATTCCAGATGCCGACGCGAATTGTCGTATCGCGTGAGAATTCCCCCGTCCTCCCATTCGGACCGGATGAATTCGATACAACGCAGCAATCCACGGCCCGCGGTCGAATTCAGATCGACCACGAGATCGAAATCGACGGGGTCGGAAATTCGCGTCCGGGTGAGATTCTCGAGATGGCTCTCCAGATCCACGCGGGGCACGCGCAGCGCGAACTGTGCGGTGTCCGAATCCCATTCGATGGTCTGGAGATGGTGCGGCACCAGCATCGCCGCCCCCGCCATCGCCGCGGTCTCGCCCCGCACCGAGTCACCGCGCGCCACTCGACTTCCGCCGGACAGGGTGATGTTCACGTGGTACCACCGCTCACTCGGTGGCAGTGTAATACCCGCTCCCACACCATAAGTCAGATAACCTAGCGTGAGCGATCCGTTCTGGACCGCATTCAACCGCGCGTCCAGCCGGCCGCCGCCGTGAGGCTCGAGCACGTGCGGTTCGTATACCGCGGACACCACCGACTGAGCCAGGTCGACATCGTCGGTACGTAATCGCCCGTGCTGGTGGAGCGGCTCGGGTGCCGAGGACGGCAGGGTCATTCCGACCTCCACGAAAGTCGTTCCTAACGGGGGGATTCCCGACAAACCCCGAGCAATATCGTCGATGATAGCCAGCGGAACGATCCGAATCGACCCTCTGGGAGATCTTCGTGAAATCGATTCGCGAGCCGAAGGTTCAACCGATGTGGGCGATCTCCACCTGGACGTCGCGGACCGTGGATCGCAACTGTGCGACGAGGCGACCGGCGACGTGCTGCCCGTAGCGCGTGGTGGGCACCGCCACCGTGAGCGCGGCGACGGCCTGCCCGCTGCCGTTGCGCAGGGCGACACCGAGAGCGGCCACACCGGCCTCCGTCTGCTCGACGTTGACGGCGAAGCCGACCGCCCGGGCCGCCTCGAGTTCACCACGGAAGGACTCGAACTCGTCGGGTGTGAGTCGGCGATCGATCTCGAGTTCGGACGAAGGGTCGGGACCGGGCTCCGCGGCGGGAAGCAGATAGAGCTGCTCGAGGGTCTGCCGAGGGAGTTCGGCCAGCAGGATCCGTCCACCCGCCGTCCGTTCCGCCGGCAGCACCTGGCCCTGCCGGTCACCGACCCGCAACATCGATTCCGACTCGGCCGAGCACAGGAACCGCACCTGCGATCCGACGCGAATCACCAGGTTGATCGTCTCGCCGATCGACGTCGACAGGGCGTCCATGTGGGGCCGGCAGACGTCGGTCAGTTCACGAGTCCATCCCTGCTGGGCGGGACCCACCCCCATCGCGGGCCCGGGGTGGTAGCGACGCTTCTCGTCCTGCACGGCGAACCCCCGGTAGACCAGCATCGCCAGCAGTCGGTGCGCGGTGGACGGAGCGGTGCCGAGTTCCTCGGCGGCGTCCTTGAGGCGGAGCGCACCGACGTCGCGCAACATCTGCAGCAGCCGCAGCGCGTTGTCGACCGAATCGAGCGCGTACGACGGCCGAGTGATCGTCTTCGCCGCCTTCTTCGCGGGCGGGTTCTTCCGCATGACAGAACTCTATTGTCTCCACGGTTCCGCGCGCACGAGGGTCTAGGGGCGGCTGCGTTCGCAGATCCGACCCGAACATAAGGAGTGACATGTCCGCGTTGAAGGACACGCACGTCATCGTCGCCGGTGGCGGCATCGGAGGCGCCGCGAACGCCCTCGCTCTCGCCCGCCGCGGCGCACAGGTCACGCTGTTCGAACGGGCCTCCGAATTCGGAGAGGTCGGTGCGGGGCTCCAGATCGGACCGCACGGTTCGCGGATCCTGAAGGAATGGGGCATCTTCGACGAGGTGGTCGCCAAGGGCGTGCTCCCGAAGAACATCGTGTTCCGGGATGCCGTGACCGCCGAAGTACTCACCAGGATCGATCTGGGCCGCGAGTACCAGGAACACTACGGCGGCGTGTACTTCGTGGTCCACCGCTCGGATCTGCACGCGGCACTCGTCGCCGCCGCCCGGCGCGCCGGTGCGGATCTCGTCACCGACGCCGACGTCGTCGACGCCGTCACCGAGGGTGACCGCGTACACGTGACGCTCGCCGACGGCAGCGTGCACGCCGCCGACACGCTGCTCGCGATGGACGGCCTGCATTCGACGCTGCGCCGAAAGATCCACGACGACAAGCCGGTCGGATCCGGATACGTCGCCTTCCGCGGCACCGTGCCGATGGACGAGGTTCCGTTCGCGGACGAGATCGAGGACGTCGTCGGCTACATCGGACCGCGCTGCCACTTCATCCAGTACCCGCTGCGGGGCGGCACCATGCTGAACCAGGTCGCCGTCTTCCAATCCCCCGCGTTCCTGCGCGGTGAGGAGATGTGGGGCAGCCCGGAGGAACTCGCGCACGCGTACGACCACTGCCACGAGTCCGTCCGGAAGGCGCTCGGCTACCTCTGGACCGACAAGTGGTGGCCGATGTTCGACCGGGAACCCGTCGAGAACTGGGTGGACGGGCGGATGATCCTCCTCGGCGACGCCGCGCACCCGCCACTGCAGTACCTGGCGTCCGGCGCCGTCATGGCGCTCGAGGATGCCAAGTGCCTGTCCGACTATGCGGCCCGGGACCTGCGGGGCGACAACGCCAACTGGCCGGCGATCCTGCGCGACGTCAATGCCGAACGGGCACCGCGCTGCAACCGCATCCTCACCGTGGGACGCATGTGGGGCGACCTGTGGCACCTCGACGGAGCCGGACGCGAGGCCCGCAACGAACTGTTCCGTATCCGTGACACGTCGAGCTACAAGTACACCGATTGGCTGTGGGGCTACGACTCCGGCCGCGCCCGGCCCGCCGCTGCGGTGTAGCGCCGGGCCGGCGCCCGGGTGGCGGCGGCGATCAGTTCGTCGCGACCGACGATCCTGACTCGTTCGCGGCCGCGCGCGTCTCCGCGTTCCCGTTCGGCGGAGTCGACTCGGAGCCAGCCGTCCCACCCGATCGGCCGAACGCCCCGGTCCCGCAGCAGTCGGTCGATCACCTGCCCGCCGGCGCGGGCGCGGGAGCCGGGGACGGCCGTCTCGAGCAGGGTCTCGACGGTCCGACGCGCGTCCGATTTCGTCGATTCGATCAGCCCCACGGGACCGCGCTTGATCCACCCCGTGGTGTAGAGGCCGGGAACAGGAGTGCCGGCGCCGTCGACGACGGCTCCCTCGATGTGCGGGACGGTGCGGGTGGAGTGATCGAACGGGACGCCTGGCACGGGTGTGCACGCGTACCCGATCGCCCGGTAGACCGCCTGCACCTCGTGCTCGACGTGGACACCCGATCCCACGACGTGGCCGTAGCCGTCGGGCGTCATGATCTCGGTACGCAGACTGCCCACGGCATCACCACCGAGGAGCGCTGCGGGCGCCTGGTGAAAATGCAGGTGCACGCGCCGCGACGCTGTCCGCCGGCTCGCGGGGATGCGGGCCCACTCCCGCATGGTCTCGACGACGTGACGGACCGGGGTGAACTGGCGCGTCATCCGATCGAGGTGCGGATCGGGCTCGAGATCAGCGGGATTCACGACGAGGTCGACGTCGTACTGGTTGCCGAGTTCTCGTAGTTCGATGGGCGAGAAGCGGACGTCCGCGGGCCCGCGTCGCGCAAACAGATGCACGTCGCGGATCGGGTTCGCCGCGAAGCCCTCGTACACGTTGTCGGAGACGTCGGTCTCCGCCAGCGTGTGCGCGTGCTTGACGAGCATGCGGGTCACATCCAGGGCGACGTTGCCCGCGCCGATCACTGCCACCGACTCGGCATCCAGTGGCCATGCAGTCGACACGTCGGGGTGACCGTCGTACCAGGAGACGAAGTCCGCGGCACCGAACGATCCCGGCAGGTCGATGCCGGGAAGCTCCAGCGGCGCGTCCCGCAGCGCGCCGGTGGCGACGATGACGGCATCGTAGGAGTCGCGGAGTTCACCCACCGTGATGTCGACACCGATCTCGACGTTGCACAGGAGCCGAACACCGCTGTCGGCGAGTACGGCATGCAGCGCGTCGCTGATCTTCTCGATCCTCGGATGATCCGGGGAGACCCCGTACCGGACCAGCCCGAAAGGGACGGGAAGACGTTCGAACAGGTCGATCCGCGCACCCGGCGCGAGCCGAGAAAGGTTGGCGGAAGCGTGAATTCCGGCCGGTCCGGCTCCCACGACCGCGACCTGCAACGGCCGGTTCACACCGTTCGCGTGCGCATGCACGGCTCGCCCCTCAGCCCGTCACCGTCGGCCCGAACAGTTCGATGTTCGCGGCAGCGTGATCACATACGTCATGGGCCCGAGGGTAAAACCTCAACAGGGGTTGAGATCAAGCCGAGTGACATAGAACACAACCGCTCGAAAACCACACTGCCCCTTGGGATATCGTGACTCGCATGCTTGACAGCGAATCCTTGAATGCACTCGCAGAACGACTCTCACCCGGCGCTGTTCTCACCGATCCCGATCTACTCCAGTCCTATCGGCAGGACTGGAGCTTCGATCCCGAGTCCGGAACACCCGCCGTGGTGGTACGTGCCGCCGACACGGCCGACGTCCAGGAAGTCCTCAGGTTCGCCGTCGATCACGGTGTTCCGGTCGTCCCTCGGGGCGCGGGCACCAGCGTGGTCGGAGGATCCACCGCCGTCGACGGGGCCATCACTCTCAGTCTGGAACGGATGACCGCAATCTCCGTCGACCGTGGGTCACGGACGGCCGTCGTCGAGCCGGGAGCAGCTACCGCCGACGTCAAGGCGGCTGCCGCGGACGCCGGCCTGTTCTACCCACCGGACCCGTCGTCGTTCGAGATCTGTTCCATCGGAGGCAACGTCGCAACCAACGCGGGCGGCCCGTGCTGCGCGAAGTACGGCGTCACGAGTGACTACGTGCTGGGCATGACGGTGGTTCTCGCCGACGGTTCGGCGGTGGAGCTCGGCGGGACCCGTGTGAAGGACTCACCCGGTCTGGCGTTGACGAAGCTCTTCGTGGGGAGCGAAGGAACACTCGGCGTGATCACGAGCGTCACCCTTCGTCTCGTTCCCCGACCTGCGTCCCCCCACACGCTGGTGGCGTACTTTCCGCACATGTCCGACGCTGCCGCCGCCGCACAGGACATCGCGGCCGCCCTCAGCCCGTCCCAGCTCGAGATCATGGACAGTGCCGCGATCGGTCTCGCCGAGGACTTCATCCGGATGGACCTCGATCGGACGGCCGGCGCTCTGCTGATCGCGCGCTCCGACGCCGGGCTCGGGGCCCGGGGCGAGATCGACACCATGCAGAAGACGTGCGAAACACACGGTGCCACAGATGTTTTCTCGACCGACGACGAGTTCGAGGGGGAAGTGTTCGATCGCCCGCGCCACGCGATCTACGAGGCGCTGGAGAAGGTCGACGCGTTGATCAGCGACGACGTGGCGGTGCCGCTTCGGCGTCTCGCGGAACTGACCGACGGGCTGGCCGCGATCGCGGAGCGCCACGGAACGACCATCGTCAGCTGCACGCACGCCGCGGACGAGCTGACCCACCCGGTCCTGGGCTATCCGCACGGCGACGACGCGGCCGCTGTCGCAGCCGCTGCGGCGCGCGTCGAGATCCATGAACTCGCCGTCGCGCTCGGCGGCACCGTTCCTACCGAGTACGGCATCGGACGGCACAAGCGTGCGGCGTTGGCCGCGGCGCTGTCACCCGAGCTCCTCGCTCTGAATCGTCGCATCAAGCATGCGGTCGATCCCACCGGCATCCTCAACCCGAAAGTTCTGGTCTCCGCGCTCGGCGAGACCGACGGGCGTGCCGGCTGAACCCGCCGCGGCGCCGCGCAGCCGACCGGATCGGATCTGCGCGGCGCCGGCGGCAGTGTCGGCAGGGTGCGTGCGGATGCCGTCGCTGTCAGTTGTTCGCGACGAAGTCCGTGACCAGACGGTTGAACTCGTCGGGATGCTCGATCATCGCCCAGTGCCCGCAGTGATTGAGGATCACGAGCCGGGAGTCGGGGATGAGCGCGAGCAACATCAGCGAGTGCTCGTAGGAGACGACTCGGTCGTCGCGACCGTGGATCAGCAGCGTCGGGACGTTCACCTTCGGTAGGTCCTCGAGCCGCACCCACTTCGGGATCGGCGCGCCCTTCGGCAGGCCCGCCAGGTAGTTCTCGAGGTGCTCGGGACGCGCCAGCGCAGCGTCGGAGCGGGCAGCGAGCAGTTCCGGGGTCGCGAACTGCTTGTCGTAGACCATGATTTCGATCAGCTTGCCCATGGTCTCCGGCGTCGGGTTCCGGTACGCCTCGATGAGAACCTTGAGGCCCTCGCTCGGGCCGTCTCCGGGCGCGAACAGCTTGGGGCCCGGCGTGGGCGGACCCATCGTGACGAGGTGCGAGATCCGCTCCGGGTGTTCGGTAGCGAACCGCATCGACGTCGCGCCGCCCATCGAGTTGCCCACGAAGGCGGCCTTCTCGATCCCGAGCGCGTCCATGAACTGCAGGGCCGCGTCGACGTGGTCGAGGCGATCGACAGTGACGGCGTCGGACCCGCCCCATCCGGGCATGTCCACGGCGTAGACGTGGAAGTGCCGCGACAGCGCTTCGATGTTGCCGGAGAAGTTGCTCCAACCGGTCGCGCCGGGACCGCTGCCGTGCAGCAGGATCACCGGGTGGCCGCTGCCCGCCTCCTCGTAGTGCAGCGTCCAATCCCGGGTGCGGACGGAGCGGCTGGTGTCGGACTGGGTGAGTGACATCTTGTGTGTTCCTTTGCGTACGAGTGCGTCTCGAGAGGACGTCAGGGCTGCAGGAGATCGGCGACGACCTGCGGCGCGCGGTGGCCCCACGAGTCGAGCTTGTCGAGGTGCTTGATCTCCCAGGTGGCCTCGTCGATGATCAGTCCACCCCAGCCGTATTCGATGTTGAAGCCCGACGGCGTGCGCACGTAGAAGCTGAACATCTCGTCGTTGGGATGCATACCCAACGTCATCTCGAACGGCTGCTTGGCGTCCATGCAGCGGTCGTAGGCCAGCCCTACGTCGTTGATGTCACCGACCTCGATCATGAAGTGGTGCAGCCGCTTGGGAAACGGCATGTCGGCCCACGCCACCGAGTGGTGCCGCCCGTTGCAGTGCGTGAACACCGCGTCCGCGTACACGCCCGGCGCCACCTGCTCCTTGATGAAGTCGGTGATCTTGAAACCGAGGATGCCATACCAGTCGAGGATCTCCTGCCGGTCGGCGCGTTCCATGAGGAACTCGTGTCCCGCGCCACCGTCACCGGTGACGAAGTGCGAGAGAAGGGTCTCCGAGCGGAACGGGGTGTCGGCGTCTGCCAGTCCCACGATCAGTTCCACCCGGTTGCCGACCGGGTCGGTCGTGACGAAGAGCCGATCGACCCTGCGGGCAGCTGCGAGATCCGCTGCGCCCTCGCTCACCTCGGTGCCGGCGGCCCGCAGACCCGCGACGATGTCGTCGAGGTCCGCATCGTTCGCGCAGGCGAAGCCGGTGAAGGCGAGGTCGTCGGCGTCGCCTCCGACGATGATCCATCGGTGGGCCTTGTCGTCCATGCGCAGCGCCAGGACGCCGTCGCTCCGTTCCGACTTCTGCATGCCCATGAGGTCCACGCCGAAGCGCTCCCAGGCGTCGAGATCGCTCGCCTCGATGCCGATGTACGCGAGTTCGGTCACGCTGGTCATCAGTGGTTCTCCTTCGATCGGACGGGGGCGGGGACGGCGAGACCACTGACATCGGCGGCGGCGACGAACTTGTCGGGACGGACGGCGACGGCGCGGGCGTCGAACCGGCGCAACCAGGGGCCGAGCACGTCGTCGAGGTCGACCAGCTCGTCGGTGCCCTGCGTGTGCCTGTCCTGCGGGCGGACCGCGATGTAGCGCGCACCGAGCGCATCCCACTCGGCCTTCTCCTCCGCGGTCAGCAACGTCGCGGGGTCGACGTCGTCGCCGAGGAGCGCGAAGCCGTCGCCGAGGAGGTCGTCCAGGCGCGCGATCACACCGCGGGTGTTGCAGACCTCCGGCTGCGGGACCATCCGGCCGACGATGCTCGATTCCCCGATCGGGCCCCGCAACCATCCCGCGACCAGGAACGGGGGCGCGATCAGCGGGGGCTCCGGCGGGTTCTCGGGATCCTCCGGCGGTGCCGCGAGGGCGGCCTGCTCCTCCTCCGACAGCTCCTGCTTGATGATTCGTCCCAGTTCGACGGCCAGGTTCGTGTACATCGCCGCGTTGGGCCGCCGCTCCGCCTCGTAGCTGTCGAGGAAGCTCTCGTCGAGGTCACCCTTGACGACGCCCGCCAGCTTCCAGCCGATGTCGAACGCGTCGCGCATACCGGTCTGCATTCCCGCGCCGGCCCACGGCGGCATGAGATGCGCCGCGTCGCCCACCAGGAAGGTGCGGCCGACGCGCCAGGTCTCGGCCATCCGGGTGTGATGCCGGTAGAAGGCGTGCTGGTGGATCTCGACGTCGTCCTCGGTGACGCCGAGCGCGTTGAGCAGCGGCCACACCTGTTCGTTCGTGGCGAAGTCGGCCTCGCTCTCGCCCGGTTCGAGCGGCAGTTCCCATCGATGATTGCCCTGGGAGAGGGAGATGTCGACGACGGGTCGCTCCTTGTCCGACCAGAACGTGAGCAGGTTGCGGTCGGGCCACCACCGCTTGACGCGGCAGTCGATGACGATCCACATCACGTCGAGCGTGTCGCCGAGCAGTTCCACACCGAGCTGCCCACGGGTGGGGCTGCTTCCGCCGTCGCACCCGAGCACGTAACGCACACGCGTGGTGGAGGTTTCACCGGTCACGGTGTCCTTCGACGTGACCGTGACACCGGTGTCGTCCTGGTCGAGGGCAACCACCTCCGACCCGTAGCGGACGTCGAGGAGGCGGTCGTGCTCGGCGGCACACTCGCGCAGCTGCGCCTCCATCGTGGGCTGATAGATGTTGAAGAAGCGGGGCTTGACGCCCAGCGTCGACGGCGGATGGTCGATGCGGAGCAGTTCGACCCCGTCGTAGGTCTGCCAGCGCAGGGCGCGCTGCGGATCCATGTCCTTCTTCACCGCCTCGTCGACCCCGAGGTTCTGGAAGATGCGCATGGTCCAGTCGTTCACGGTGACGGCGCGAGCGCGTTGGTAGATGTCGCGATCGCGCTCGAAGGCAACGGTGGAGACGCCACGCTTCGCAAGCGTGAGCGCCGCGACGACGCCACTCGGGCCGTAGCCGACGATAGCGACGTCGGCATCGTACTTTTCGGTCATGAGCACGGCTTTCGTGTGTTCGACCGCAGCGGGTGCGGTGCGGATTCGGCTACGAGGTCCCGGGAGCGAGCGGTCTGCACCGCCCTCCCGCAAGTCATGTTTTGGAACGATCGTTCCGTCCAATAGTGAGGAGCCTAACAGCGCTGCCGGAGCTGTCAAGGAGCAAATCGGATCGCCGCACCCCGCGACTTAGACTGGCGGGATGGAGAACGCCGCACCGAGTGGAAACCGACGAGGTCGGCGCTCACGCCAAGAGATCCTGGACGTCGCGGCCCGGGTGATGTCGGCGCGCGGCTACGCCGGGACATCGATGTCGGTACTGGTCAAGGAGACGGGCCTGCCCCGGAGCGCCTTCTACCACCACTTCGAGTCGAAGGCCGGCCTACTGTCCGAGGTGATGGCGCGCGGCGCGCGGGCGTTCTTCGACGCGATGCGCGCGGCACATCGGAATCCACCGGTCGGCGGCACACCCCGGGAGCGGCTGGGCTGGTACCTGCAGAAGACGGGCGAAGTCTTCGTCGACCACGAGGACTTCATGCGATTGATGCTCGTGCTGGTGATGAGCAACGAGGCTGCGGAGGCGGCCGAAGCGATGCAGACCGTCGTCGACGTGCGCACCGAGGGCCGAGAACTGATGCGGGACATGATCCATTCGGCATTCGCGGCCGAAGGCGACGATGTCGCGACCCCGATTGCGAACGAGCTCTCGCACTTCGGCATGGCCGGCTTCGACGGCGCCTTCGTGTCGTCGCAGACCAACGACGGAAAGCCCATGGGCGAGTTCATGAGTCAGCTCACCGAGGCGATCGCCTCCATCGGCGAGGCGCGCGCCCGCTCCATGCAGGTGCGCGATGCGGAAGTCGCCCGGTAATCCGCCTGTCGTACAAGACAACTCGGGCGCCGTGACCTATTCGGTCACGGCGCCCGAGTGGGTTCTGCCGTCAGATCAGGCGCTCTGGCCCTCGCGCTCGGCGACGAGGTTCAGGGCGATGTCGACGATCATGTCCTCCTGGCCACCGACCAGCTTGCGCTTGCCGGCCTCGAGGAGCAGGGTGCGGACGTCGATGCCGTAGCGAGCCGACGCAGCCTCCGCGTGCCGCAGGAAGCTCGAGTACACACCCGCGTAGCCGAGGGTGAGGGTCTCGCGGTCGACGCGGACCGGGCGGTCCTGCAGCGGGCGCACGATGTCGTCGGCCGCGTCCTGCAGCTTGAAGACGTCGCAGCCGTGCTTCCACTCGTGCAGGTCGGCGACGGCGATGAAGGGCTCGATGGGGCAGTTGCCCGCACCGGCGCCGTGGCCGGCGAGCGACGCGTCGACGCGGTAGACGCCCTCCTCGACGGCGACGACGCTGTTCGCCACCGACAGCGAGAGGTTCTCGTGGGCGTGGATGCCGATCTCGGTGCCCTCGTTCAGCACGTCCTTGTACGCGCGGACGCGGTCCCGGACGCCGTTCATCGTCAGGCGTCCGCCCGAGTCGGTGACGTACACGCAGTGTGCGCCGTAGGACTCCATCAGCTTGGCCTGCTTGGCCAGCTCCTCGGCGGGGGCCATGTGGCTCATCATCAGGAAGCCGGAGACGTCCATGCCGATCTCGCGGGCCGTTTCGATGTGCTGCGCGGAGACGTCGGCCTCGGTGCAGTGCGTCGCGATGCGCACCGAGCGCACACCCAGCTTGTAGGCGTGCTTGAGCTCCTCGATGGTGCCGACACCCGGCAGCAGCAGGGTGGTCAGGCGGGCCTTCTCGAGGACGTCGGCCGCAGCCTCGATCCACTCCCAGTCCGTGTTGGAGCCAGGACCGTAGTTCACCGAACCACCGGCGAGACCGTCACCGTGCGCGACCTCGATCGCGTCGACACCGGCGTCGTCGAGAGCCTTGACGATGCGCTTGACGTCCTCCGGCGAGATGCGGTGGCGCACAGCGTGCATGCCGTCGCGCAGCGTGACGTCCTGGACGAAGATGGTGGGGTTGGTGCTCATCGGGTGGCTTCCTTCTTCTGGGCGATCCGCTCAGCGATCTGCAGTCCGGCAGAGGTCATGATGTCGAGGTTGCCTGCGTAGGCGGGCAGGTAGTGCCCTGCGCCCTCGACCTCGAGGAAAATCGACACCTGGTGGGTCGGGCGGTTGCCTCCGTCGATCAGGGTCTCGACCGGCTGATCGGCGGGGATCTCCGAGATCTGGACCTGCTGCTTGAGGCGGTAGCCGGGCACGTAGGCGGCGACGTCGCCGACCATCTTCGCGACCGACTCACGGATCTGGTCGTGCGTGGCCGGGTCCGACGCGTCGACGAGGCAGAAGACCGTGTCGCGCATCATCAGCGGCGGCTCGGCCGGGTTCAGGATGATGATCGCCTTGCCGCGCTTGGCGCCACCGACGGTCACGATCGCACCGGACGTGGTCTCGGTGAACTCGTCGATGTTGGCGCGGGTGCCCGGGCCGGCGGACTTCGACGCGATGGACGCGACGATCTCGGCGTAGGCGACCGGGACGACCCGGGAGACGGCCGCGACCATCGGGATCGTGGCCTGGCCACCGCAGGTCACCATGTTCACGTTCGTCGCGTCGAGGTGCTCGTCACCGTTGACGGCCGGCACGACGAACGGGCCGATCGCGGCGGGGGTGAGGTCGATCATGCGCTTGCCCAGCGGGCGCAGACGCGCATCGTTGACGACGTGAGCCTTCGCCGACGTCGCGTCGAAGACGATCTCGATCTCGTCGAAGTTGGGCAGACCCACGAGGCCCTCGACACCCTCGGCGGTGATCGGCACGCCCATGGACGCGGCGCGCGCGAGACCGTCCGACGCGGGGTCGATACCGACCATCGCGCCCATCTCGAGGTGATCGGAGTGGTTGAGCACCTTGATCATCAGATCGGTGCCGATGTTGCCGGATCCGATGATCGCGACCTTGACCTTGCTCATGCCTCGGTTCCTTCCTTGAAACGTGTGGTCACGACACCGAGTCCGGACACGGAGACGGTGACGACGTTGCCGGCCTGGACCGGCGCCATGGGTCCGAGCGCACCGGACAGGATGACCTGGCCGGCCCGCAGCGGCTGGCCCAGCTCACGGGCCGTGCGGGCGAGCCAGACGACTGCCTCGATCGGGTCACCCAGGCAGGCCTCGCCGTTGCCCGTGGACACTTCCCGGCCGTCGACGGCCATCGACATGACGACGTCCTTGGGCTCGAACTCGTCGAGCGTGCGGCGCTGCGTCCCGAGGACGTAGACGCCGGACGACGCGTTGTCGGCGACGGTGTCGCCGAAGCGGATGTCCCAGTTCTCGATGCGGCTGTCGCAGATCTCGAGCGCGGCGACCGCGTACTCGATCGCGTCGCGCACCTGCGCGGCGTCGAGCGGGCCGTCGATCAGGTCGGCGCCGAGCACGAAGCCGACCTCGCCCTCGATCTTCGGCTGGATCAGCACGCTCATCGGCACGTCGTCGCCGTCGGCGTACTGCATGTCGTCGAAGAGCACACCGAGGTCGGGCTGGTTCACGCCGAGCTGCTGCTGGACGGCGACCGACGTCAGACCGATCTTGCGGCCGACGACGACGGCGCCCGCCTTCGTGCGAAGCTCGTTGACGCGCTCCTGTACGGCGTACGCGGCGACGAGGTCGTCGGCGCCGATCAGGTCACGGATCGGTGCGCAGGGCACACCGGCCGCGGCGGCCGACGCGATGCGCTCCGCGGCAGCGGCGATAGCGGACTCGCTCACCGCGGTGGGGTTCGTGGACTGGGTCATGACGCTAACTGTGCTGGGCGGAAGCGCCCGAGGCCAACCTTCCGTCTCGCTCAGCGATACGCTCGACGTGTGACCGGTGCTGCGAATCTCGACACGGTCCTCGGCAAGTCGGTCGCGATCCTGCGCAGCTACCGACCCGAGGACAACGTCGTCTCCCTCGCCGAGCTGGTACGGCGCACCGGACTGCACAAGGCGACCGTGCACCGGCTCGCCGGCGAACTCGTGGCGAACCGGCTCCTCGACCGCGTCGACGGCGGCTACCGGCTCAGCGGCGGGCTGTTCGAACTGGGCATGCTCGCCTCGCTCGAACGCAGCCTGCTCGAGATGGCGATGCCGTTCCTGCAGGACCTGTACGAGCGCAGCCACGAGACCGTGCACCTGGGGGTCCGCGACGGCCACGACGTCGTCTACGTCGCGAAGATCGGCGGCCACCGCCAGGCGATCTCCCCGTCCCGGACGGGCGGCCGCATCCCCCTGCACTGTTCGGCGATCGGCAAGGCCCTGCTCGCACACTCCGATCCGGACCTGCGCCGCGAGGTGCTGTCGGCGCCGCTGATGCGGCGCACCGCGCACACCATCGTGGCGCCCGGCATCCTGCAGGCCCAGCTCGACAAGGTGGTCGAGACCGGAGTCGCGTTCGAGCGCGAGGAGTCCGCGCTGGGTATCGCGTGCGTGGCCGCACCGGTCTTCGGATCCGACGACCGCGTCGTCGCAGCCATCAGCGTCACCGGGCCGACCAACCGCTACCGGCCCGAGAGCCAGGTCGCAGCCGTCCGCGCGGCCGCCGAGGGACTCCGCAGCACGATGTCGCGCCGCGCCCAGCTCCGGTGATCACGTTCCGTCGGCGGTCGCGATCGGGTCCGACCAGATGTCCATCGGGACGCCCTCGACGCTGCGGCCGGACTCGTCGAGGATGCGTCCCATCCGCTTGAAGAAGCGCAGCGTGACGGTGCGGTCGAGGATCTCGAGTGACGGCACGATCCGCCGCAGGAGCTGCTCGAGACGGTGGACGTCCTCGAGCGATCGAACCCACACCGAGTAGAAGAAGTTGGCGGGCGCCCCCGTCAGGACCAGGCACGCGCGGGTCTCCGGCAGTTCGACGAGGCGTCGGGCTACGGCGTCGCACTCGTCGACCGGCACGTGCGCCCACATCCACACCGACACGGGCCAGCCCGACAGCGGTTGCGCGACGTCGCAACGCAGCAGCAGAGAATGCCGGTCCAGCAGGGCGCCGAGCCTGCGGCGCGCGGTGCTGACGCTGCAGCCCAGTTCCGCGGCGATGTCGGTGAGCGACGCCCGGCCGTCCCGGGACAGGCACCCGAGCAGGGCCCGATCCGTCGGGTCGAGCGGACGCAGCGTGCCCGTCGTGCGCGGGCCGCGGCCGTCGAGGTGCGCACGCTGGTCGGCGTCGAGCGCCCGCAGCTGCCAGTCCCCTCCCATCGCGTACGGGCGGATCACGAGATGTGTTCGGGTCGAGCGGATTCCGGGCAGCTTCTCGATTGCGTTCAGCAACAGGTCCGACAGTGCGGCGAGGTCCCGCACACTCACCGTGAGCAGCAGGTCGCGGGCACCGCTCGTGTGCTCGACGGTGAGGACGTGCGGCCACCGCACCAGGATCTCGGCGGTCGAGAGCACCTCGCCGGCCATGCACTCGACCTCGACCAGTGCGGCCGTCTGCGGTCCGGCCGGATGCGCGGTCACCCATGCCGACCCGCTCTCGACCAGGCGGGACCAGCGCCGCGCAACCGTCACCGGGTCGACGCCCAACGCGGCGCCGACCTGCGCCCACGACGCCCGCGGGCCCAGCTGGAGAATGTTGATCAGGCTGAGGTCGAGTTCGTCGAGTGCGTCAGATTCCTGAACAGAGTCATTACTCACGAAAAAATCCTGCAGATTGGGCGGGTGTGATGCACGTCATGTGCATCATGCCTCAGCCGCATCGACGCGGCGCACTGCCGAGGAGAGGGGACGACCGTGTCGTTGACCGAGGACGCGAAACAACTGCACGGAGACCTCGTCCAGCTGCGACGCTCACTGCACGCCGAGCCCGAGATCGGGCTGCACCTCCCCCGCACGCAGGAACGCGTGCTCACCGCGCTGGACGGCTTGCCGCTCGAGATCGGCACCGGCACCGGACTGACGTCGGTCACCGCGGTACTGCGCGGCGGCCGCCCCGGCCCGACGGTACTGCTGCGCGGCGACATGGACGCACTGCCGGTCGGCGAACGGGCGTACGTCGACTACGCCTCGACGATCCCGGGCAACATGCACGCGTGCGGGCACGACCTGCACACGTCGATGCTCGTCGGCGCCGCACACCTGCTGTCGGCGCGGCGCGAGCACCTCGCGGGCGATGTCGTGTTCATGTTCCAGCCCGGCGAGGAGGGTTACGACGGTGCCGGACACATGCTGGCCGAGGGAGTCCTCGACGCCTCGGGATCTCGTCCGGTCGCCGCATACGGTCTGCACGTGAGTGCGTCGGGAGCCCCCGGTGGCGTGTTCGTCACCCGCAAGGGTCCGCTGATGGCCGCGAGTGACGTTGCGACGGTGCGCGTTCTGGGCCGCGGCGGCCACGGGTCGTCACCCCACGCGGCCCTCGATCCGATTCCCGCGGCGTGCGAGATGGTGACGGCCCTGCAGACGTTCGCGACCCGCTCGTTCGCGCCGTTCGACCCGGTGGTGCTCACGGTGGGCGCGTTCCATTCGGGCACCGCGGCCAACGTCATTCCCGACGACGCCCGGTTCGACATCACGGTGCGCACGTTCTCCGCCCAGAGCCAGGCGAAGGTACGGGCGGGCATCACCCGGGTGTGCCGGGGAATCGCTGCCGCGCACGGGCTCGAGGTGGACGTCGACTACGACGAGCAGTATCCGGTGACCGTCAACGACGACACCGAGACGGAGTTCGTGGCCGATGTCGTCGCCGAGGTCCACGGTCCGGAGCGGTTCGCGTGGCAGCCGCAGCCGGCGGCCGCGTCGGAGGACTTCTCGCGAGTGCTGAACGAGATCCCGGGCGCGTTCGTGTTCCTCGGCGCGTGCCCCGCGGACCGGGATCCGGCGGCGGCCGCGTTCAACCATTCGCCGCTCGCGGAGTTCGACGACGCGGTTCTCGGCGACGGCGCCGCGCTCTACGGCGAACTCGCGATCCGACGGCTGGCCGCCGCCGACAGCGCGGCGTGAACGGCCCCCGGTCCGCACGTTCCCCTCGCGCGGACCGGGACCGGGATCACTTGGCCAGCAGGCCCTTCGCGATGTGCGTCACCTGGATCTCGTTGGAGCCTGCGTAGATCATGAGCGACTTCGCGTCGCGCGCGAGCTGCTCCACCTTGTACTCGGCCATGTAGCCGTTGCCGCCGAACAGCTGCACGGCCTCCATCGCGACCTCGGTCGCGGCGCGGGACGAGTACAGCTTCATCGCCGACGCCTCCGCGAGCGTCACCGGGCTGCCGGCCGCGGTGCGCTCGATCGCGTTGAACACCATGTTCTGCACATTGAGGCGCGCGACCTCCATCTCGGCCAGCTTGAGCTGGATGAGCTGGAACTGCGCGATCTCCTTGCCCCACAGCTTGCGGCTCTTGGCGTACTCGATCGACAGCCGCTGGCACTCGTTGATGATCCCCAGCGCCAGCGACGCGATCCCGATGCGCTCGGCCGCGAACGACTCCTTGGCGCTCTCCTTGCCGTCGCCCTTGGCCGGGTTCTCGGTCTCACCGAGCAGACGGTCCTTGGTAATCCGGACGTTGTCGAAGAACAGTTCTCCGGTGGGCGAGGAGTTCATGCCCATCTTCTTGAACGGCGCGCTCTGCGTGAAGCCCTCCATGCCCTTGTCGAGCACGAAGCCGAGGACCTTCCGGTCGCGGCGGTCGACGGAGGCGTCGCCCTCGTCGAGCTTGGCGTAGACGATCGTGACGTCGGCGTACGGGCCGTTGGTGATGAACGTCTTCTGCCCGTTGAGGATGTAGTCCTCACCGTCACGGCGAACGTAGGACTTCATACCGCCGAAGGCGTCGGAGCCGGAATCGGGCTCGGTGATGGCCCACGCGCCAACCTTCTCCATCGTGACGAGCCCGGGCAGCCAGCGCTTCTTCTGTGCGAGGGTGCCGCGGCTGCGCAGCGTGCCGGCGGCGAGCCCGATGCTCACGCCCATCGACGCGACCAGACCGAGGCTCACGCCCGCGATCTCGCTGTTGAGGATGACGCCCATGCTGCCGGCGCCGCTGAAGCCGCTCGACTTCTCACCCGACTCGGGCAGCGTCTCGCCGCGCTCCTTCGCCTCTTCCTTCGCGAAAGACTTCTCGAGCGCCTCGGTGGCCATCTCGTCCATCCCGAACGTCGAGTACATCTTGCGGATGATCTCGAACGGCGGGAGTTCACCACTCTCGAGCTTGTCGACGTGCGGCTTGATCTCCTTGTCGATGAAGCCGCGCAGGGCGTCGCGGAACATCAGGTCGGTGTCTGACCACTCGTACATGTAGGAACTCCACTCGGTGCGCTAGGTGTGGCCCGTGCAACAGGCCGGGCCACCCCGTGGCGGCCGCCACATCCACACATATAGAACGCGTTCTCATTTGTCCACCCGGCGCGCATTTAGTTAGTGCACGACTTAATCGTGTATGCTTCATTTCATGACCACGACCATCCCCGAGCAGGACGTCGAGTGGGGCGACGTCGATCCGCTCGCCCTGGACCGGCAGGTGTGCTTCGCCCTCGCGGTGGCGAACCGCGCGGTTCTGTCGGTCTACCGCCCCCTCCTCGAGCCCATGGGATTGACGCACCCGCAGTACCTCGTGATGCTCGCACTCTGGGGGCGCGCACCCATGTCGGTCAAGGAGATCGGGCAGGCCCTCCAGCTCGACTCCCCCACGCTGTCCCCGCTGCTCAAGCGGCTCGAGTCCGGCGGACTCATCACCCGCACCCGCAGCGCCGCCGACGAGCGGCAACTGGTCGTCGAACTCACCGACGCCGGGAAGGCCCTGCGCACCCAGGCCGAACGCATCCCCGGCGCCGTCGTCCAGCGACTCGGCGTGAGCCTCGCCGAACTCGAAGAACTGCACTCCGTCCTCACCCGCGTCAATGCGGCGGCACTGCGCGCCGGCGCCCTGCACGAGTGAACCGCCGCCCCTCCCAGACAGGTACAGGTACCCAGGACATGTCTCCACATTCGAAAGCCAAGCGCCCCAATCCGTTCCAGTGGATCGCCTACGCGTGCGGCCGCAAGCTTCCCGACTCGATGCAGGAGTGGGTGCGCAACGACCTCATCGGCGACTGGGCCGTGCCACGTCACATGATCCGCAGCATGGTGCCGTTCCTGCCGATCTTTGCGGCGTTCTTCCTCTTCCCCGGCCCGGTGTGGCTGCGGGGCTCGATGGTGCTGCTCGGCGTCTTCCTCGCGCTGTTCTTCTCCGCGGCCTACATGGAGCAGAACCGCCGGCGCCGGCTCGAGAAGCACGGTCTGAACCCCGACCTCGAGAACCCGAAGAAGGTCGCCCGTCAGAACGCCGAGAAGGCCGCGTACGAGAAGGCACACCCGCACGCATTCTGACCGCGCGACCTCCCGTCCCTCCGGAACGAGCCCGCGCGCACGTCACATACGCCGGGACGACTCAGTTGCTGTAGAGGGCGACTCCGTCGGACTCGGCGCATTGCACCGCGCCGCGTGCGACCAGAACATCCAGGTGCGCAACGGTTTCGACAACGGCGTACGGCTGCAGCGGGTGGGGGAGTTCGTCGAGCCGGTGGTCGTGGCGCGTCCAGCGCAACCGGTGCGCCACTTCGAACGCGGTCACGGGGCGAGTCGGCAGCGCATCGAGCGTCAGGCCCAGACGGGTGTGATGGTGGTCGATCAGCTCACGGGCGCGCTGGGATGCGCTCGGTGCCGTCGGGCCGTGCGCGGGTAGCAGCTGCGCCTCGGGCATCGTCTGGACCAGAAGCAGCGAGGCGAGATAGTCGCCCAGCGGCAACCGATTCGGCGCGGTCTCGAGTCCGATCCACGTGGTGATCCGGGGAAGGACGTGGTCACCGGTGAAGAACAACCGGGCCTCCGGATCCCAGAACGAGTAGTGGCCGTTCGTATGTCCCGGTGTGGGGATCGCGACGAGGGTTCGATGCTGCAAGTCGATTCGAGGACTGCCCTCGATCCACTGGTCCGGCAGCTCCACCCCGACGTCCGGAACTCCCTGCAGCATCCCGATCATGTCGTAAGCCCCCGCGCGCGCCAATGCGGCTTCGGCGCCGGACGCCGCCCGCCCGTCGGCCGCTGCCGCCGCGTGCCACTCGACCGTGGCCCGCTCGCCGATGCCGAGGCTGATGGGAGTGCCGTGTCGGCGCCGCAGCTCGAGCGCCTGCGAGTAATGATCGGTGTGCCAATGGGTGATGAGGAAGCGACTGATCCCACTCGGCTCGAACCCGATTCGTTCGAGTCCCTGCGCGAGGTGACGCGCCCCGTTCTCGGTGGCCCACCCCGAGTCGATCAGCACGACGTCGTCCCCGTCGACGATCGCATACACGTTGATCGCCGGTGGACCCTCCGGTAGCGGCAGCGGGATGCGGAACACGCCCGGCGACACCTCGTGCGCACCCGGCGCAGTCCAGTGCGTCACCGAATGGGGTTCGCCCGCTGCCGGGGCACTGGTTCGCACATCCACAACCCGAACATGCCACGGGCGGGCCCCCACAGACCGTCGTCGACCGCTGAGCGAGACGGACCTCAGCGCGAAGGCGTCCAGCCTCCGGCACGCCGCGCGTCGAGCGCCGATCCCAGCGCCATGATCCCGGCGTAGCCGTTCGGGTCCAGGCCGGCGAGGTCGCGGATCCGGCCCAGCCGATTGCTGACCGTATTCGGGTGGATACCGAGCACACGCGCCGTTCGGCCGTGATCGAGGTCGTGGTGCAGGTAGACGTCGAGCGTGTCGACAAGTTCCGGATACGGGTCCAACGGCAGCAGGCAGTCGCCCAGGTACTGCTGACCGGCAGTCGCGCGCGACAACTGGAACGGCAGGGCGAGATCCTTGAGCTGATACACGGCCGGCTCCTTGCCCATCCGGCGCGCGAGTTCGAGGAGTTCACGGGCCAGGACTCCGGCCCCGGCGAGTTCCCGGCGTTTGACGGGCCCGGAGACCGCGGCGGTCACCGCGACTCCGACGACCTCCCCGACGGCTCCTGTCAGTTCCACGGCCACCCGGAACCAGTCGCCGTCCGGGCCGGGCCGGCTCGGCACCAGCACAGTCGTCGAGTCGGGTTCGACTATCGCGAGCGTGGGCGGCGTGCCGACCGTCTCGAGCACCCGGACGGTGCGGGCCTCCCTGGTCCGCCGCGCCCTCGCGTCGGGCTCGGCATCACCGCCCGCCAGCGCCAGAACCGAGTACTCGTCGGCCAGATCGATCCCGCACCAGCGCGCCGTCGGATCCGCGTCCTGACCGGCCAGCAGCAGCCGGGCCAGCAATTCCCTCGACGGCTGCTCGTCCCCCTCGAGCGCCACCCGCTCACACTCGTAGGAATCGACCACCGTGCGAGTGACCACCTCCTGGAGTCGCAGAACGCCGTCCGCGATCTCGACCAGTCCGGCAGCGCGCTCGCCCGCCGCGGCTGCTCGGCACTCGTCCAGGAGGACCCGACCGAAGCGGTACCAGCTGTGCAGCACTGCCGACAGCGATGCACCGTCCACCGCCGCCTGCACCGCACCTTCCCGGACCGGCCTCAGCTCGTCGGCGGTGAACGTCCGGTTCTCCCGGATCACCCGCGCCGCCAGACGGAAGAAGCGAAGCGTGCTGCGCTGCAACAACTCCGGATTCGGGCGAATCGACCCTGACGCCGCCGGCTGATCGCGACCGAGCGCATCGAATCTGGCGTCCAACCGATCCAGGATGGCGAGGACGGCGGCGCTCGGAGCGCCACGCCTGAGCTCGTCGTCCGACGGCATGCCCGAACCATACGCCGACGATCATGCGGTCCGAGACTCAATCGGGCGGGCTGTCCACCTGAGGAAACGCCATTCCGGCCATATCTCGCAGAGTCGGCCGTGGCGCGCATGCGCCACGAGCAGGGCTCGACTTCCAGAGACGGACGTCGCGCTTCCGATACGGGTGCAGATCGTGTTACCGGGACCGCTTCCAGAGCCGGACGATCACGTACGCATTGGCGACGGCGATCGCTAAATACGGAGGGAGCACAATGGATAAGACACCACCGCCGTCGGTACGAACATCGCCCCTACGACAACCCAGGTGATCAGCACGCTGCCGATCACGGGCGAGCGATTGCTGTCGAGGCTCGCTGCCGGCACCGAGACGGCAAGCAGAAGAACAGGCAGTAGTGCCATCCACGCAACCCAGGCGGTGTCGTGCGGCTGCCACTCGACGCAGCGATGACGCGTGTCGGCCCCGGATCCGACAGAAAACTCCGCTCGACGCTGCTCGCTCATCCCGACAGGCTGCCACACTGCCGGCGGTTAGCCTGATCCCATGGGACGGTGGCGATGCGGGTAGCGGCGCGGTGCCTGTCCTTCGCGATCCTGCTCGCCACTGTCACTCTGCTCGTCTATGTCAGCCAAGAGCCTCCGGCTGCGCCTCGGCCTGCCGACATCATCTGGCGCTCCGCACTGCCGAGTTGCGGTGATGCCAAGTCTCGCCCGGGAATCGAGTCCGGGGAGCCACTCAGCCCGTCGGTAATCGACTGCTTGTCGGGCGGTCGAGAGCGCGAAGGCGGCGAGTTCGCGCTTACCCTGTACACGACGGAGGGTGATCCGATCGATTACTACCTGAGAGCGATCGCTTACACCACTGACGTCGAGGTGTTGGTGGACTCGTCACAGGACCGGTTCGGGGGTGGCCCCGGCTGGCGCCGGATCACCTGCCCGATCGGCGAGCTGTCTCCTGACCTGCTCTGGGACTGCATCGCCGGGGACTGACGAGTTCCGGCCGCGTCACCTCGCGGGACGACGCGGCCGGGACTCGGAAAGCCTTCTCCAGGAGAAACTTTTGCCTAGTTGATAGCGGCGAGCCCTGCGAGGGTTGCCGAACATGCGTTCGCGACCTCCAGGCCCTTCTTGTCGAAGTGCGCAGTGAAGAACGCCTCGTGATCGAGATGCTCGTGGAAGTGGTGCGGGGTGAGGACCGCGGAGAACACCGGCACGTCGGTGTCGAGCTGCACGCGCATGAGGCCGTCGATCACGGCGGAGGCGACGAACTCGTGCCGGTAGATGCCACCGTCGACCACCAGTCCGGCCGCGACAACTGCGGCGAAGCGGCCGGTGCGGGCCAGACGCTGGGCGTGCAGCGGGATCTCGAACGCTCCGGGCGTCTCGAAGAACTCGATCCCGGCCGGGTCGTGCCCCAGCTCACTCCACTGCGCCACGAAGGCGTCACGTGCGCGGTCGACGATGGACCGATGCCAAGTGGACTGGACAAAGGCGATGTTCATACCGAGATCCTAGGACCTCGACGCCCGCCGAGTCATCGGAGGCTCACAGCGAAAAGAATTCCCTCCCCCAACCCTAACCCGTTGACTCGAACACCAGTTCGAACTAAACTAGCTTCATGAATCCGGGGGGACTCAACAATTCGAGCATCGCAGTAACCGCACCGCGGCCCGAGGACATAGGCGCGCTGCCCGAAATCACACTGCTGCAGACCGCGCTCGACATCTTCCACGCAATGGAACAACTCGACACCCTGCGGGTGGTTGCCGTCGCTGAAATCGACGCGCGCGCAGTCTCGTTCGACACCCTCGGGTTCCGCAGCGTCAAGCAGTGGCTGGCTGCGAACACATTGTTGGAAGTACCGGCCGCGGCACGGATCCTCACGTTGGGCAGGATGCTGAGCCGGCAACCCGAAATCGCCGACGCCTTCAACACCGGTGATATTTCGGCCGAGCATGCCGCGTTGATCGGCAAATTCTGCGAAACCCCACCCCGCGGCATGCCTGTAGAAGCGTTGGATTCGTGCCGGAAAGTGTTGCTGGACGCCGCCACTGGGCCTGCCGCGACCACCATTACCGTGCGCACCTGCATCGCCAGGCTCGAGCGGATCTTCGAATCCGACGAACTCCCACCCAGCGAAGACACCGAACGCAACGAATTCCACGCCTCCAAAACCCTGAACGGACGCGTCGCCGTGAAGGGCGATCTCGACGCCGTGACCGGTGAGATGCTGTTGACCGCTTTGTCTGCGTTGACCAAGCCGAGGAATCCGGTCGACGACCCCGCCGGGGCGCGCACCCCGGCACACAAACGTGCGGACGCGTTCGCCGAGATCCTGCGCCGCTACCTCGACAGCGGCGACGCACCCATCGAAGGCGGAGAGAAGCCGCACCTCTCGCTGCACGTGAACGCCGCCGACCTCGCCCGCAGCGAAGCGGATCACGAGTCGGCTCATCCAGATGGTGAGCCGGACCTGTTCGGAGACAAAGATGTTGCACGCATGCCGCACTTGGGGCCACTCACCATCGCCACCGCCCGCAGACTCGCGTGCGACTGCCACCTCACCCCGATCGTGATGCAGGAGGGTGTCCCCATCGACCTCGGCCGCACCAGCCGAACCGTCTCCAAGAAACAACGCCGCGCACTGATCGCCCGCGACCACGGCTGCGCCTTCCCCGGCTGCGGAGCACCACCCGCCCACTGCGAAGGCCACCACATAAAACACTGGGCCGACGGCGGACCCACCGACCTCGACAACCTCGTCCTACTCTGCCGCTACCACCACCGACTCCTCCACCACAGCCACTGGCAAGTGAAAATCGGTGCCGACAGAAAGCCGTGGTTCACCCCACCCAGCTCGGTCGACCCCTACAAGAAGCCCATCCCCGCCCACAACCGAGCAGGACCCCGCGCGGCGTGAGGGGAAGCGGGTCACACCGTTCGCAGTGGAAGTTGCTCGAGTACATCGGCGATCGTCGATGGATCGCGCACGGGTACCAACGGCAGACGAACGTTCGCCGTCGAGATCCGCCCCTGCGCGTGCAGAACGGCCTTGATGGCGGTCGGGTTGGGCGCCGACATGAGCGCACTCGCCGGCCGCACCAGCGCATTGCCGACCGCCCGCGCTTTCTGCAGATCCCTGCTGCACCACAACTCGAAGAGTTCGACGAACTCGCGCGCACAGACGTTCGCCGACGAAAGCACCGCCCCGGCCGCCCCCATCGCGAACAATGGCGAAGCCAGCGTGTCCTCGCCCGCCAGGATCGAGAACGAGCCCGCACATTCCGCGAACAGTCGAGCCGTGTCGGTATCCACCACGCCGACCGACTGCTTGATACCGACGATCTGCGGGTGACGCGACAACCGGACGATCGACTCCCAGCCGAGATACTGTCCCGTCCGATACGGCACGTTGTACAGGACCAGCGGGAGCGGACTGTGGTCGGCGACGTGTTCGAAGTGCGCCACCACTCCAGCCTCGGACGGGCGCGTGTAGTACGGCACCGACACCAGCGCGGCCGCCGCATCGACCAGTCCGCCGACCTCCTGAACAGCACGCACCGTTCCCGCCGTGTCGTTGGTTCCGGCTCCCACCATCAGAGGTACACCACACTCATGGCACACCCGGCCGCAGATCTGCAGCACCTGCCGGCGCTCCTCCGGAGCGAGCACCGACGGTTCGCCGGTCGTCCCCAGCGCGACGATTCCCGACGCCCCCTCGTCGATCACGTCGTGCGCGAGGCGCTCCAGATCGGTGGCCGCCACATCGCCACCGGCGGTGAACGGCGTGACGAGGGGAACGAAGATTCCTGACAGGCGAAGGTTCATGCGATCAGTCTCGGCGACCCCAGACGGAAGAACCAGTTCACATTTGTGATGCGAAACGTAAGCTGAGCTGATGCTCGATGTTCGCAAGCTGAGACTTCTGCGGGAACTCGCCCATCGCGGCACCATCGCCGCCGTCGCGCAGGCACTGGCGTACACACCCTCCGCGGTATCGCAACAGCTTGCTGCCCTCGAACGCGAGTCCGGCCGGCCGTTGCTGACCCGCACCGGTCGCCGCGTGAGCCTCACGCCTGCCGGTGCCGTGCTCGTCGAGCACGCCGAAGTGATTCTGGCCGACCTCGAACGGGCCGAAGCCGCGCTGGCGGTCGACGGCGAGGGTCTGTCCGGGTCGGTGCGCCTGGGGACCTTCACCACCGCGCTGGAGACGGTGGTGCTGCCGGCCATGCTCGAGATCGCTCGCACCGAGAGCGACCTGGACCTGTCCGTGACCGAGGTCGACCCTGCCGATGTACCGGACCTTTTGCGCAGCGGTGATCTCGACATGGCCCTGGTGCACGAGTACGACAACGTCCCGTCCGCCATGGGCTCGGGCACAGAGCTGGAACCGCTGCTCGACGAGGTCGTGTTCCTCGCATCCACGAGCACGCCCGGCGGCGACGGGATCGGAGTGATCCGCGGCCACGTCGAAAGTCGCTGGATCGTAGGCAATCCCGGCACGCTCTGTCACACGATGGCGATCCGTACGTGCCAGTCCCAGGGCTTCGAGCCCCGTGTCGCGCATCGGGTCGACGACTTCGCCGTGGTTCTGCGGCTCGTCGCGGCGGGAGCCGGAGTCGCTCTGGTTCCTCAGCTGGGCGCCACCGATGTCCCGGCCGGGGTGGTGCTCACCGCGCTCCCGATCGGCAGACGGACTCGCATCGCGTACCGCCGTGGCAGCCGCTCCCACCCGGCGTACGCAGCAGTGAGCGCCGAGCTTCGTCGTGCGGCACACCGCTTCCACGACGGATCGCGCTACGCCTGATCCCTCGAACCATCGAGCCTGTTGCGCAGATACTCGCGCTCCGGGTCCGTCCCCGCCAGGTCGAGCGCTCGCCGATACTCCGCGGCAGCCTCTTCACCCCGACCGAGGCGCGCCAGCAGTTCGGCCCGCGCCGCGGCATACGGATGGTGCGACCGGAGCTGCGGCTGGTCGGACAGTTCGTCGAGGAGAGCGAGACCGGCCGCCGGGCCGTCGCGCATCGCGACCGCCACCGCGCGGTTCATCGCCACCACCGGTGTCGGCGCCAGCCGGAGCAGCACGTCGTACAGGGCCACGATCTGCGGCCAGTCGGTGCTCGCGACGTCGGACGCCTCGTCGTGGAGCGCAGCGATTGCGGCCTGCACCCCGTAGGCACCGGGTGGGCCACCGGTGAGGGCCACCAGCACCAGTGCACTGCCCTCCTCGATCATCGGGGCATCCCAGGCCGCCCGGTCCTGATCCTCCAGCAGCACCAGTTCGCCGCCCGGACCCGTCCGCGCCCCGCGACGGGCATGCACGAGCAACATCAGCGCCAGCAGTCCGCTCACCTCACGCTCGTCGGGCATCAGCCGATGGAGAACACGCGTGAGCCGGATCGCTTCCTCGGCGACATCGAGACGCTGCAGCTGCGGCCCGGTGCTGGCCGCATATCCCTCGGTGAAGATCGAGTACAGCACCTGCAGGACGCCGGGCAGCCGCTGCGGGAGTTCGTCGGCGCCCGGCACCCTGAAGGGGATCCGCAGGTCCCGGATCCGCTTCTTGGCTCGGGTGATCCGCTTCGCCATCGTGGCACCGGGAACGAGGAAGGCCCGGGCCACCTCGGGCGTCGTGAGACCGGCGAGGCAGCGCAGCGTCAGCGCCGTCCGATCCTCGGGCGGCAGAGCCGGGTGCGCACACGTGAAGAACAGTTGCAGCCGCTCGTCAGGCAACTCTCCGCCCACGTCCGCCGGCGGAGCGGGGTCCGCGCGATCCGCCTCCACCTGCAGCACCGCGATCCGGGCTGCGAGCACCTGGTCACGACGCAGTCGGTCGACGGCCCGGCGCCGCGCGGTGGTCAACAGCCACGCTCCCGGTTTGGACGGCACCCCGTCCACCGGCCAGTGCCGCAGCGCGGCCTCGATCGCCTCCGACGTCGCCTCCTCGGCAAGGTCGAGGTCGCCGAATCTGCTCACGAGAGCGGCGAGCAGGCGGCCACGCTCCTCGCGGAAGACGTCCTCGACGGACGTCTGCGCGTCGGGCACGCGGCCGCTGCCCTCCCGGCCCATCGGTCGTCAGATGTCGAAGTCGGCGATGGGCCGCACGACGATCCGTCCACCGCCGCGTGATCCGGGGCAACGGGCCGCCCAGTCGAGCGCGACGTCCAGGTCGGGCACGTCGATGACGTAGAAGCCGCCCAGTACCTCACGGGTCTCGGCGAACGGTCCGTCGGTGGTGACGGTGCGGGCGCCGTCCTCCCCCACCTGGATGCTGGTCGCGGTGACGAGGTCGGCGAGCGACTCCCCCGAGACGCAGATCCCGGCGTCCTTGACCTCCTTGTCGTAGACCATCCAGTCTTCGGGGGTGCAGTCACTCGACGCGTCGGCGGACTCGGCGTTGATCAGCAGCAGATACTTCATGATCGGTTCCTCCTCGGGAGGTGCTCGTTGTTGCGGTACACCATGACGACGAACGAGGTGGCCCCGAAAGGACAGCGTCGACGAACTTTCCCTCGCGTCGACGAACTTTCCCTCGCGCGGTCAGTCGAGCCCGCGCAGGAACTCGAGCATCGCGGTGTTGACCTCCTCGGCCGCCTCCATCTGCACGAAGTGCCCGGCGTCGGGGATCACGTGGGTGGAGCGCAGGCCCGGCACCATCGAGGCCATCGTCTCGAACGGCTTCTCGCCCATCATCTCGAGGACCGGGTCCTTGGCGCCCGCGATGAACGTCGTGGGAACGGCGATCGGGCGGCCGTGCAGTTCCTCGTTCTGTTCCCACACGTAGTCGTCGGCGCGATACCAGTTGAGCCCGCCGGTGAACCCGGTGCGCGTGAACTCGTCCACGTAGTAGCCGAACTCGTCCTCGCTCAGCCACGGCCACGGCAGTGCGGGCGGCTCGGGCAGGACGTCGAGGTAGCCGTTGCCCTCGGACGGGAAATCCCAGCAGTCGAGGTAGCGGTTCGCTCCACTCAGCGCGTGGAAGATCTTGGACAGGAACTCTCGCGGGTGGTCACCGAGCTCTCGGTCGGCCGGGCCGTACTCCTGGAAGTAGTGCAGGTGCACGAAGTGCTGGGACGACATGTACCGGAAGCCGTCGGTGGGACGGACCGGCGAGCGCGGCATCCGCGGCACACTCAACTGCATCAGGGCTCGGACCCGGCCCGGCGCCCAGTTGGGCAGATCCCACACCAGTTGCGCGCCGAAATCGTGCCCCGAGAACACCGCCTGATCGATATCGAGTGCGTCCAGCAGGCCGACCATGTCGTCGACGGTGTGTCGGCGGTCGTACTCGCTGGGATCCGACGGCACGTCGGTGCGGCCGTAGCCGCGCATGTCGGGGGCGATCACCCGGTAGCCGGCCGCAGACAGGGCCGACAGCTGGTGCCGCCAGCTGTACCAGAGCCCCGGGAAGCCGTGGCACAGCACGATCGGGTCGCCCTCGCCCTGCTCGGCGATGTGCATGTCGATGTCCCCGACGCGTACCGTCCGGTGCGTGAGTGTCGTTGCAGGATCGGTCATTCCGGAATATTAAGTCACTGCAGGCGCGGGCGGAGCCAATCCACCAGATCGTCGAGCACCTTGTCCTGCTCGGGTTCGTTGAAAACCTCGTGGAACAGCCCGTCGTACGTCTTCAGCGTCAGATCCTTCGACCCGGCGTGTGCCGCGATCATCCGGCTGCCGGAGATGTCGGCGAGGTGGTCCTCGGTGCCGTGCAGCAGCAGGACCGGCAGGGTCAGCGACGGCAGCCGGGCCGGGAAGCTCTCGGCGGCGATGATCATTCCGCGGGCGATGCCCGCCTTGACCTTTCCGTGATGAACGAGCGGATCGGACTCGTACGCCGCGACCACCGCGGGATCGCGGGAGACCGCCTTGGCATCGAGCGTCTCGACGGGGACGCCGGGCGCGAACCGGCCGAGGAGCTTGCCGACCTCGACCACCACTCGGGGCTTGCCGCCGACGACGTCGACGGCCGGCGCCGAAAGGATCAGCCCCGACAGCTCGTCCTGGTGGTCGAGCGCGTAGGACAGCGCGATCGCACCACCCATGCTGTGACCCAACAGGAACCGATCGAGTCCGGGGTTCTCGGCGGTCGCGACGGCCGACAGCTGGTGCAGATCGTCGATGAACTCCGACCAGTCGCGCAATTCGATCCGCTTGCCGCCCGAGCGGCCGTGCCCGCGATGGTCGGGCGCGTAGACGACCAGGCCGAGTCCGACCAACCGTTCGATGACGTGGTCGTAGCGGCGTGCGTGCTCGCCCAGACCGTGCGCGAGCAGGAGGATGCCCGTCGGCGGACCGTCCGGACGCCACACGTCGTACACGATGCGGGTGCCGTGCACCCCGGCGAATTCCGACTCTGTGTGCTGCACGAATGCGAGTCTAGGTCGGCGGGCGGCGTTATGGGGCGCTTGTCACGCAGTGCTTGTCAGCCCGATCGCGCGGCGGCACGATGAAGGTGGCCGACAGGAGTGACTGGAGTGCCCATGAGCGCGACCGATGCCCCGTTCCTCAGGTACACCGACAAGACCGGGCAGGCCCGGGAGGTGACGCTGTCCGCGGACACCCCGCGGGTGACGGTGGGCCGATCGTCGGACGCGGACGTCTCGCTGGCCGCCGACCCGGAGGTCTCGCGCCTGCACGCGACGCTCGAGTGGATCGGTACGGACTGGACCATCGTCGACGACGGCCTGTCCCGTAACGGCACGTTCGTCAACGGTGAGCGCATCTCGGGCCGTCGCCGCCTCCGGAACGGCGACAGTATCCGGATCGGAAACTCCGCGTTCGTCTTCCGCGATCTGGTGGGGCAGGGCGGCGAACCCACCCGGGTGGCCGCGGACACCCCGACGGTGCGGTCACTCACCAAGACCCAGCGGGAAATCCTGATCTCGCTGTGCCGGCCGTACAAGCACAATGCGGCGTTCGCGAACCCGGCGTCCAATCAGCAGGTCGCCGACGAGGTGTTCCTCAGCGTCGACGCCGTCAAGACACACCTGCGCGCGCTGTTCGCGAAGTTCGGTGTCGAGAACCTGCCACAGAACCAGAAGCGGTTGCGCCTGGTCGAGAAGGCGCTGCACAGCGGGGTGATCACCGAGCACGATCTGTGACTCGTCAGGCCGCGGCGCGCACGGCGGGCGTCACCTGCGCACGCAACCGGGTGAGTGCACGATGCTGCGCGATCCGCACCGCTCCGGGTGTCGTACCGAGGGCGTGGGCGGTCTCGTCGGCCGACATCCCGCGCACGAGTCGCATGACGAGGATGTCGCGGTGCCGGGGCGGCAGGGTCTCGACGAGGCCGCGGGCCCACGTCCCTCGCTCACGGGCGATCGCACGTTCCTCCGGGCCGGCCTCGGGGCACACCGGTTCACCGGCGTCCTCGAGCGGCGCGCACGCCTTTCCGGCGGCACGGCGGGCGTCGATCACCTTGTGGCTCGCGATCGCGTAGACGTAGGTCAGGAAGGACGCGCCCCGATCGCAGTATCGGGGCAGCGCGGTCATCAGGGCGACGCATGCCTCGTGCGAGACGTCCTCGGCCACGGACTGCAGGGCGCCACGCCCCAACCGGGCGAAGCAGTACCGGCGCACCAGGGGGTAGACGATCGCGAGAACCCGCTCACGCGCCTGCGGGTCGCCGGCGACGGCGTCGGGTACCCATTCCCGGAGCACCTCGCGGGCGCGGTCGGCGGACATCTCGTTCTTCGCCGTCACGGTCGGCGCGTATGCACGCATCTCGTATCTCCCAACGCGGGCGACACGGTCGGCCGTCCCACGTCTTCGATCCTCTGCGGAGTCGACGGCCCCCGACAGGCACCCTCGGGTGCCGGTCACGCACCCTGTTCCGCTTGTCGGAGTCCGGCACTAGGGTTTTCGGCATGACCGTAGAGCAGAGCCTCGACGACCAATTTCTCACGGCCGCAGATCCTTACCGGCGCGAACTACTCGCCCACTGCTACCGCATGATGGGCTCGATCCACGACGCGGAGGACCTGCTGCAGGAGACGATGGTGCGCGCGTGGCGCGGCTTCGGCAAGTTCGACGGCCGCTCGTCGATCCGCACCTGGTTGCACCGGATCGCGACCAACACGTGCCTGACGGCGCTCGAGGGACGCGACCGCCGGCCGCTGCCCACCGGTCTGGGCGCGCCCAGTTCCGACCCGTCGGATGAACTGATCGAGCGCCGCGAGGTGCCGTGGCTCGAGCCGATCCCGGACTCGATGGTGTGGGGCGATTCCGGTTGGGGTGCAGACGATCCCGCGACGGTGGTCGCCGCCCGCGAGTCGGTGCGCCTGGCGTTCGTCGCAGCGCTGCAGCACCTGTCGGCCCGGCAACGGGCGGTACTCGTGCTCCGCGACGTGCTGCAGTGGAAGGCCGCCGAGGTGGCCGGCGCTCTGGGCACCTCCACCGCGGCCGTCAACAGCCTGCTGCAGCGGGCCCGGGCCCAGCTCTCCGAGGCCACGCCCGATCCGGACGCGCTGGTCGAACCGGACTCCGACGACGCCCGCGAACTGCTGCGCCGGTACGTCGACGGATTCGAGCGCTACGACATCGACGGACTGGTGGAGCTCTTCACGCGGGACGCGGTGTGGGAGATGCCGCCGTTCGTCGGCTGGTACGTCGGCGGTCTGGACATCGCGCGGCTCATCAAGGAGAAGTGCCCGGCGGAGGGGCCCGGCGACATGCGCCTGCTGCCGGCGTCGGGCAACGGCCAGCCCGCACTCGGCCTGTACATGCGTGGTCCGGACGGCGTGCACCGCCCGTTCCAACTGCATGTCCTCGACATCACCGAGAGCGGGGTCGCCCACGTCACGTGCTTCTTCGACGTCGACCTGTTCGCGAGGTTCGGGCTGCCGCCGCAACTCTGACGAACCCCGCGAACACCGGCGTCACCGGCCGGCGGCGGCCGGGTCCATCCACATGACCTCCCACACGTGGTTGTCGAGGTCGCGGAAGGAGCGGCCGTACATGAAGCCGTGGTCCTGCGGGTCCATCCACTTGCTCCCGCCCGCCGCGATCGCGGCGTCCACGAGCGCGTCGACGCCGTCGCGGCTGTCCGCCGAGATGCACGTCAGCACCTCACGGCTGTTCGACGTGTCGCAGATGTCGTCGGCGATGAAGTCGCGGAAGCGGTCCTTCTGCAGCAGCATGATCCATGCCGAGTCGTTGATCGCCATGCAGGCGGTGTTCTCGTCGCAGAACTGCTCGTTGAACTCGAAACCGAGTCCCCCGAAGAACGCGCGGGTGGCGGCAACGTCCTCGACCGGCAGGTTGACGAAGATCAGGCGGGACATGGGGCTCTCCTTGTGCTCGCAGGGTGGGTCGAGGCCGAGCCCGTTCGGGGCCCGCACAGAAGACAGACCACCGCCGCGCCGAAAACTCATCGCGGCCCTCTCGGGGGCTAGGCACACGCCCGCCGCGGTGGTGTCATGGATTCATGAGTGAGGACAAGCGGCACTTCGTGGCGAGTCGACTCGACGGGCTCATCCACGCGCTGGAACTGCAGGCGCCGAGCGAGACCGAGCCGTCACCGGTACCCACCGCGAACGGCTTCACCGGATCCCTCGCCGAGGCCCAGCGGCATCGGGCCGAGCTGGAATCCGCGACACCCGACCGCGTCGACGAAATCGCCGCCGGCTACCCGGAGATCGCGAAGGACTGGGACGAGAAACAGTCGGCGTGACCAGCGCCCCGAGCGACGCCGACCGACGCGTGGCCCGGTGGTCGTGTACCGCCGGGGCGGCACGTTGTCGTAGCCGGTCCGAGTCCTTCGCCCCGACCACCGCGGATCCGCCACCCCAGGTGGTGTGAACACCACCCCTCGGGGATCCGACGACCCCCTCGGGGAGCCTGTCGAGTCCTTCCCCGGACGACGAGATTGGAGTGAGCAGGAACGACACGAACCCGGGAGGACGCCATGAGGACCAGCGCGCAGGATCGCAGCCGCCGTCACGTCGTGGAGTCCGAGGACGGGGTGTCGCTCGTCGTACGCGAATACGGTCCGACAGACGCGCCGGTCACGGCGGTGTTCGTGCACGGCCACTGCCTGCACACGCACTCGTGGGCGCGACTGCGCTCGCATCTGACGCGGGAGTGGGGCTCCGCGGTCCGGATGGTGTTCTACGACCATCGCGGCCACGGCGAATCCGGTACCGCACCCGCGCACACGTACACGATCGACCAGTTGGGCCGCGACCTCGGCGCGGTGATCCGATCGACCGTCCCGTCCGGGCCCATCGTCCTGGTCGGCCATTCCATGGGCGGCATGGCCGCTCTCGCGTACACCCGCCAGAACCCGGACACCGTCGGGGACCGGGTCGTCGGAGTGGGTCTGCTCTCGACCGCGGCCGGCGACATCACCCGCTGGGGTCTGGGCCGATTCGTGCGGCACCCGCTCGTCTCCGCGTTCCAGTTCGGGGTCGAGCGCCTGCCTCGTCTGAGTCAGCGCCTGATCAGCCTCGTCCTCGACAACCCCACGTCGGTGGTGACGATGTACGGATTCCTGCGGTCGTTCGTCGGATTCGACGAGTCGCACTCCCTCGCCCGCCTGGCCGCGATTCCGTCACTGGTCCTCGGAGGCACCGCCGACCGGGTCACGCCGTTCGAACACTCCGTCGCGATCGCCTCGAATCTCCCGTCCGCCGAACTGGTTCGGCTCGGCGGAGCGGGACACTCGGTGATCCTCGACCAGGCGTGCGAGGTGGCACACGCACTGGTGCGTCTGGTCGACCGCGCCGCTGCGCACCACACGGGAGGTCAGCGCGCAGCGCACTCGCTCGTGTCGGCGACGACCGCGGCGTGATCGGACACCGCTGTGTGATCAGACACCGCGGCGTGATCGGACACCGGGGCGTGATCGGACACCGCCGCGTCCGCGACGTCGCGCGCCGTCTCCTGGTCGGCGCCCCGACCGATCTCGACGGTGAACGTCGTATGCCACCGGGCCAGCCGGTCCGGATCCCAGCCCAGGAGCGCACGGTCCATCAGCAGGCGCGCGCACACGCCGCGGGAGATCCGTATCCGCTCCCTCTCGACGGCGCCGACCCGCTCGAGGATGTCCCGCGGAAGCAGCGTCCTCGACGTGGTCCGGTAGTGCGCCCACGTGGCTTCCAGGACGTCGGATTCGGCACAGTCCCTGAGCAACTCGGACCAGTAGTACTCGCCGGACTCGTCGGGGACCGGCGCCTGTTCGACGCCCGCGCGGATCCGCAGCACTTCCCGGCACGTGTACACGTCGACCGTCTTGACGGGGTTCACGGCGCACTCGCCCGGACGGTGGCCTCGACGACCGATGCGAGGGCCAGCGCGCGGATGTCACCCTTGGCGAGCTTGCCGCCGGACGACCGCGGAAGTTCGTCGGCGACGACGAGGTGCTCGGGGAACAGTTCCTTCGACACGCGACGCGCGCTCAGGTGCTCGACGAGGTCCGCCAGCGTGAGTTCCCTTCCCGGCCGCAGGCTCACGACCGCACACACACGCTCGCCGAACACCGGATCGGGGACCGCGACGACGCCCGCGAGGTCCACCGCAGGGTGCGTCTCGACCTCCTGCTCCACCTGCGGGGCGGAGATGTTCTTACCGCCCCGGATGATGATGTCCGACGTGCGCCCCACCGGGGTGAGGTATCCGTCCTCGATCGTCACCAGATCGCCCATCAGCATCCAGCCGTCCTCCGTGTAGAGCTGCGCGTTGGCCGCGTCGTCGTCGTAGTACCCGGCGCACGTCAGAGGGCCGCGGCCGGCCGGCCGGCCCGGCCCACCCGTCGCCGTCACGTCCCGACCGTCCTCGTCGAACAGGCGCACCTCCATCTCCGGGATGAGCCGTCCGGAGGTCTCGATGCGTTTCTCGACCGGGTCCTCGATGCGGGTGACGCTGAACGCCCCGCTCTCGTTCGATCCGAAGAACTGCAGGACCTTCGCTCCGGTGCGGTCCTCGAACTCCGCCGCCCGATCCGCCGGTACCGCCTCACCGCCGGTGAACATCACCCGCAGCGACGACAGATCGGCCTGCTCGGCGAGCGGCGAGTTGAGCAGCATCCGGAACTGCGTGCTGACGCAGCACAACACCGTCACCCGTTCGCGCTCGATCATCCGAATCATGTTCTGCACATCGAACTTCGGGAGGACGACGGTGGGCGCGCCGAGCAGTGCGGGGGCGTAGTGCGACGTCCACAGGCCGAACCCGAACGGGGCGGGGACGGCACCGAAGAAGACCTCGTCGTCCCCCAGACCACCGGCATCGATCGCCAGCCTGCTGAACGCCATCCACCTGTTGTCGAACTGTGTCACGCACTTCGGGAGCCCGGTGGTCCCCGATGTCGAGTTCAGCATGCTCAGGTCGTCGGGACCGAAGCTGCGACCGTCGACGTCGGCGGGGTCCGCTCGGCCCGGCGCGAGCGGAACGGCGGTCCGGCCCGAGACGTCGAAGATGCTCTCCGTCCCCCGCTCGGACATCACGACATGGAAATCCAGGGGCAGGCCGAGGTCGCGGAGCTCGCGCACCAGCACCGACGACGATCGGCCCCCGAGCGCGTCGAGGGTGATCAACGCCCTGGCACCGGTCTTGCGGACCAGGTGTGCGATCTCGCGGTCACCGGCGCGGGCACCGATGCCGACCGCCACCACACCGGCGCGCGACGTGGCGACCAGTGCGGCGTGCACGAGGAACGTGTCGGGCAGTTGAACCGCGACCCGATCACCGACTCCGAGGCCGAGCGCGACCATCGTGCCGGCCAGCTCGTCGGCAACGGAATCGTAAGTTGCCCAGCTTGTTCGACCGGCCGGTGTGATGTAGGCGTCCCTCTCCGGCGTACGGGCCGCCTGCTCTCGCACCAGCCGGTGCAACGGCACGGTTCCCCACCAGCCGGACTTCACGTAGCGTCCGACGGTGTCGGGGTCGATGAGGCTCATCTCGATCTCCTTGTCCGGGACGACGAGGCCCCGCGGGTACTGACTTCGCTAACATTCAGAACTCAGGTGACGGCTCCGTGCAGGATCCGTCGGCGACCGGAAGGAAGTGACGCGGTGCCCCAGCAGGGACCGGACAGCAAGCCCCGCGCTGTCGATCCGAGCAGTCTCCGCTGGCGCAGGCTGGCCGAGATGGTCGCCGACCAGATCCGCGAGCGCATCCTCCGCGGCGATCTCGCCGAGGGCGACGTGCTGCCGAAGGAGGCCGAGCTGCGCGAGCAGTACCCGGTCAACGTCCAGTCCCTGCGCGAGGCTCTGCGGATCCTCGAGGCCGAGGGACTGGTGAAGGTCCGCCGCGGCAACCGGGGTGGAGCGGTGGTCCACCGCCCCACCCCCGGCAACGTCGCCTACAGCCTCTCCATGGTCCTGGCGATGTCGGGCACGGACATCGACGACGTGGGCCGCGCCCTCCACGAGGTCGAGCCCATGTGCGCCGCACTGTGCGCCGAACGCGAGGACCGCGCCACCGAGGTGGTGCCGGTCCTGCGCGCCCTGCACGAGGAGTCGCTCGCCAACGTCGACGATCTCGTGGCCGCGACGACGCTGTCGCGGCGCTTCCACGAGGCCGTCGTCCAGTTGTGCGGCAACCGGTCGCTGATCGTGCTCGCCGGCGCTCTCGAATCCCTGTGGTCGAGCCACGTGACGGGCTGGGCGAACGAACGCGCCGATCCGGCCACGATCCCGCCGACGGAACGCGCGCAGGCGCTCGCCGTCCACGGCCAGATCCTGCAGTGCATCGAGGACGGTGACGCCGCGTCGGCGCGGGTGATCGCCGCCCGGCACCTGCGGGACGTCCAGACCTATCCGCACGACCCGGACCGACCCCACGTCCCGCTGGACCCGGCCGTGGCACGGGACCGCCTCTTCTTCGGCTGACGCCGCTGGGTCAGAAGCTGTTGGGATCGTCGATCACGCTCTGCGGCACCGGGTGCCGGTACAGCTTCGACGCGTTCTCCCACGTGATCTTGCGCAGCTCGTCGGCCGACAGCCCCTTCATGGACTCGTTCACGACCTCCATCGTGCGGGGCCACAGGCTGTCGCTGTGCGGGTAGTCCTCCTCGAGCAGGATGTGGTCGATACCGATGCGGTCGCGCAGCACCATCGTGGAGGGGTCCTCGACCGCACAGAACCAGAAGTTCCGCTTGAGCACGTCGGCCGGCGAGATGTCGATGCCGTCCCACGTGCCGTACATCGACGAGTACGTCGTCATGTGGTCGAGTCGGTCCAGAAGTGCCGGAACCCAACCGATTCCACCTTCGGACATCACGATCTTGATGCTCGGGAAGCGGACCGGGATCTTCGAGAACAGCCAGTCGACGGTCGCGAACATCGCGTAGCCGAAGAACAGCGTGCCGGCGACGTCCGGCGGCGCGTCCTCGGACGTGCTCGGCGACGTGCTGGACGATCCGATGTGCAGGTTGATGACCGTCTCGGTCTCCTCACACGCCCGCATGATCGGATCCCAGTGGCCCGAGTGCACCGACGGCAGCCCCAACGCGTGCGGCCCCTCGGAGAAGGTGACCGCCTTGAAGCCGCGCTCGGCGTTGCGGTAGATCTCCTGTGCGCCGATCTCCGGGTCGAGGAAGTACGGAATCTGGCAGGGGATGATGCGGTCCGGGTACGGGCCCGCCCACTCCTCGAGGTGCCAGTCGTTGTACGCGCGCGTCGCCGCCAGCGCGAGTTCCCGGTCGCTCGTGCTCAGCTGCAGGCGCTGGCCCGCGAATCCCGGGAGGAAGGACGGAAAGTTCAGGGACGCATATACACCCGAGAGATTCATGTCCTTGACGCGGTGATGGATGTCCCACGACCCGCGGCGCATGTCCTCGAAGCGCTGCGGATCGAATCCCCATTCGTCGACCGGACGTCCGACGACGGCGTTGAAGCCGACGTTCGGGATCTCCTTGCCGTCGTAGACCCAGATGTCGGCGCCGTCGCGGTGGATGACCCGGGGCGCTCGGTCGGCGAACTTGGCGGGCAGGCGGCCCTCGAAGGTGTCCTTCGGTTCGACGATGTGGTCGTCGACCGAGATGAACGGGAAGGGCCGGTGCGCCTTCTCCGGCTCGGGCAGGAACGTGACCTTGCCCTTGACGTTGGTCGTGAAGTCGGTGTTGTGGATCAGGTCGTCGAGACTGGCCATCGTGCACACTCCTCGAAATCTTCGGGTTCGATGAATCCGGCTGCGCGGCAGCTGCAGCCGGGAGGTTTCAGCGGGCTCGACCGTCGTCAGTCGAGCACGTCGGGATCGGTTCGGATCAGTTTGCGGACCGCGCCGGCCCAGTAGACGCCGGCAGCACGCTCGACGAGCGCCTTCTGCATCGCGACGCGGATGCTCTTCTCGATCGGCAGGGGATCCTTGCCGAGCAGCAGGATGTCGTACGCGAGGCGGCAGAAACGATCGATCGAGGCCGCGCGGTAGACCGCGAGTTCGATGGTGTCGGCCGTGGTGATGATGCCGTGGCCGGCAAGGATCACGTTGTTGCGGTCACCGATCAGGTCGGCGAGATCCCTGCCCAGGTCCGCATCGTCGACCTCACCGCTGTACTCGCTGACCAGGGACAGGTCGTCGTCGTACAGGCTGCCGGTCTGGTGCGCGATCATCGGCAGGACACCGACAGCGGCCAGCAGGGTCACGTAGTAGGGATGGTTGTGGATGACGACCCGGGCGTCGGGCCGGCGGCGGTGCAACTCGGTGTGGATGTGGTAGGCGGGGGTGACATCCCATTTGCCCTCGATCACGACACCGTTCGCATCGACTCGGCAGATGTCCGACGCCGAGACCTCGTCCCACCACAGACCCCACGGGTTGATGAGGAGGCTGTCGTCGTCCCGGTCGGCCCACGTGATGTGGCCGGCCATGTTCTCGCTGAAGCCGTCGTGTGCCAGCGTCCGGAAGGCGCATGCGAGCTTCTGCTCGTTCGTGAGATCGACCCCGATCGGGGGCGTCGCGCGCGGCTGCCAGCCGTCCATCGAGTCCTTCTCCTGCCCCGTAGTTTTCGCCGACTCGTCGAGTGCGGTCACGGCGCCTCCTTACGTCTGGAAGTGAGCCACATCAGGAACTGTCGAAACTCTAACTTACAAAAGTTAGCAATGTAAGCCCTGTCTCACTCGAGTTCGCGAATCGACCGAATCCTGTCCGGAACGACGAAGCGCTCACCCCGGAAATGGGGGTGAGCGCTTGGGGCAGAGCGATTTTCGACCGGCGTCTAGTCGGAGCCGAATCCGCTCGCGGGCCGCGTGAACACCTCACGCAGCAGTGGAACGAAGGTGTCGAGAGGCAGGGTGTCGTAGTCGGGGTCGAACGACACCTGATCCCACTCGGCACAGAAATGCGCGCACGTATCGAAGTACGGACTGTCCCGGTACCGCTCCCGCGTATCCGGATCCAGCCCGAGCCGATCCCAGTAGTGGTAGCCCTGGAACACCCCGTGGTGCTTGACGACCCACGTCGCCTCGGCGTCCAGGTAGGGCGCGACGATCGCGGCAGCCAACTCCGAATGATTCGCGGGCGCGATGGCATCACCGACGTCGTGCATCAGGGCCGCGACCACGAGATCCGTTCGCGCACCTTCACGCAGCGCACGCGTCGCAGTCTGCAGCGAGTGCTCGTAGCGGTCCACCTGATAGCCCAGAGTGGGGCCGCGCAACGCCTCGAGCATCTCGATCATCGTGTCGGGCAGGCGATCGTTCAGGAAGACCTTCGACTCCGCCACGATGAGGGCTATGTCCTCGGGAGTCGATTCGTCCATTCGCGTGAAGCTCACCTGCCGGTCACCCGACGCATCGATCGTCATGACATGAGTCCCTTCCACTCGTCGCGGCCGCCGTGCACATGTCGCCGCTAGTCCTACTATCTTTATATAGAAAGATTCGATCGTTCGGGCAAGTTCGCGTCCCACTGGGCAAGATCGCTCTTCACCTGGCTGAACGTCAGCTCCAGGTGTCGATCGACGATGTCGTCGGGCATCGCACCGAGACTCGCCCACAGATACACGTGCTCGACGGGCATCCCGTCGGTACGGCGCCGGATCTCCGTGGCAGCGTCGGCGGGTGTCGCGACGCTGAGGCCCGGCACGGTTCCGCTCCTGTCGAACTCCACCGCCAACTCGGCCTCCAGATCGGCGGCGCTGCGGCCGCTACCGCGTTGCTGCCGATAGGTCGCCTGCTGATGCGCGAGATGCGGGATCAGGCGCCGCGTCGTCGCAGCCGGATCGTCCGCGACGATGATGTCCAGGACCCCGCCCGTGCGGGCCGCATCCGTGCCGTGACCACCCTCGACCAGGCCGTCGCGGTACGGCGCCAGCAACGCGGGGTCGAGCGTGAGCAGGCCCGCGCCGAGGCGTCCGGCGCGCGCCGCACCGCGCGGGCCCTGGTAACCGAGCCACATCGGAAGCGGACTCTGGACGGGCCCAGGTGTCACACCGCCGTCGCGCAACAGGTTTCGCACGGTCTCGAACACCGAGTCGGTCACGGCGTAGCGCTTGTCGTAGTCGGATCCGAACGCCGCGAACTCGTCCTTCGCCCAGCCCGCGCCCAGGCCCAACTCCAGGCGCCCGTTCGAGACCAGGTCCACCACCGCTGCCTCCTCCGCGATGTGGACGGGATGGCGGTGCGGGGCGAGCAGAATCGCGGTGCCGATCCGGATCCGTTCGGTCCGTGCGGCGATCGCGGCCGCGAGCGTCAGCGGCTGCGGGAGGTAGCCGTCGTCGAAGAAGTGGTGCTCGGTCATCCACACCGAGTCCGCACCCGATTGCTCGGCCCACGCCACGCGATCCAGCGTCTGCCCATAGAAGTCGGCCCACGGCCGTCGCCACCGCGCAGGGTTGCGCATGTCCAGGAACATTCCGAGCTTCACAGGGGCCGAAAACCTTTCGATCGAGTGACGTGGCCTGCGCCGACCTCACGCCGACGACAGGCGCAGTTCGTCCACCACACCCCGCAGGGCCTGCACTTCACGCCGCAACTGCCCCAGCTCGTCCCCCGCGGCGCGCTCCCGCACCGGAGCGGCGTGTACGACCGTCGCCGGCGTCGACGACCCGGGCGCCCGGGCCGTGATGCCGTCGACGAACAGGTCCACCAACGTCGTCGACAGCATGACGTGGTCGGCGTCGAGCGAGTCCCGGTGCCAGCGTGTCGCGGTCCACACGATCTCCCGCAGCAGCCGCTGCAGCTGGGCGGACTCGAAGTCCCGTCGAAAGCTGCTCTCGGCGATGCCGTTCGCGAGAATGCGGGACCACGTGTCCTGCGCCTCGCAGACGCGGGCATCGATGTCCCGGTACCCGGGCAGGGACGGCAGGGACGCGAACTCCTTGTCGTAGATCTCCGACGCGTGCGGATGGCGCACCGCGACCCGCAGCGAGACGTGGATCAGATCGCGCAACTGCTCGGGCGCTGCCACGGACCAGCGGATCTCGCTCGCATAGCTGCACGTCAGGTCGTCGAGGAAGGCGATGAGGATCTCCGCGACCAGCTCGTCCTTGGAGCTGAAGTAGTGGTACAGGCTGCCCGAGTGCAGCCCCACCTCGTCGGCGATGTCGCGCACCGTCGTCGCGGCGACGCCGCGCGAGGAGAACATCCGGGCGGCGCACGCGACGATCTCCGGGCGCCGGCTGGGCGTCGCCCGCGGCCGGCTCATCACGCCTCCCCGGCCAGGTCGGGATCGCCCCACACCTTGGGCGGCCGGGAGAAGACCTCCTCGAGCATCGGCATGAAGAACTCGAGCGACTCCGAGTCGTAGTCCGGGTCGAACGACTCCTGGTCCCATGCGGCGCAGAAGTGCGCGCAGGTCTCGAAGTACGGCGAATCCCGGTACCTGTCCCGACTGTCCGACGGCAGACCGAGCTTCTCGCCGTAGTGGTACGTCTGGAAGACGCCGTGGTGCTTGACGACCCACACCGCCTCGTCGTCGAGCACCGGCCGCAGGATCGCGGCGGCCACCTCGCTGTGGTTGTCGGGGCACAGGTCGTCGCCGATGTCGTGGAGCAGCGCCGCGACGACGAGATCCACCCTGGCACCCTCCCGGTGTGCACGCGTGGCCGACTGGAGCGAGTGCTCGTATCGGTCGACACGGTAGCCGAACGTGTAGCCCTTCATCGACTCCAGCAGCCGCACAACGGTTCCGAGCCAGTGGTCACGTCGGTGCACGGCAGCTTCGTCGCGGATCAACTCCATCTCGGCGACGGTGGCGTCGTCCATCCTCGTGAATCCGACAGTTCGCGGCTCGTGCACGTCTCGTCTCCCGTCGTGAGGGGGTGTGGCCTGGGTAACACTACGTAGCGGGACGATACCCGATCAATCAGTTGATGGAGTCCCAATCGGTTGATTGACATTCGCCGCGTCCTGCCTCACCATGACTTCGCTATTCCGGATCGATCTCACACGGAATCTGCTGTGGCCGAACAGCGCCCGCCATCTCCACCGTTTCGAGAGCAAACTCCCCACCCTCACGGGCAGTCTCCGAAGGAGAACCTCATGACCCCCTCCACCCCCACACCCCGGGCGAACGCGACCGTCCGGGGCAAGGCCCGGATGATCCTCGCGGTCAACATGGGCAACGCGCTCGAATGGTTCGACTGGACCGTCTTCGCGATCTTCGCGGTGTACTTCTCGAACCAGTTCTTCCACTCCGACAACGAGGTGTCGAACCTCCTGTCCACGATGGCGGTCTTCGCCGTCGGCTTCGTGATGCGACCGCTCGGCGGCCTGTTCTTCGGGCTCGTCGCCGACCGCCGCGGCCGAAAGTTCGTGATGGTGCTGACGATGTCGCTCGTCGCCGCATCCAGCGTGCTCATCGCCGTCGCCCCCACCTACGGACAGGTCGGCGCCTTCGCGTCACTGTGGCTGCTGGTGGTGCGCTGCATCCAGGGCCTCGCCCACGGTGGCGAACAGGGCGGCTCGTACACCTACATCGCCGAGGTCGCGCGCCCGGACAACCGCGCACTGTGGGGCAGCACCGTGATCATGTCGACGGTCGGCGGCACGGTGCTCGCCACCCTCCTCGGGGCCGTCATGCGCACTGCCGTCGACTCGTCCACGATGTCCGACTGGGGCTGGCGCATCCCGTTCCTGATCGGCGGTCTCCTCGGCTTCTTCGCCCTCTACCTGCGGCGCGGGCTCGCCGAGTCCGAGGCGTTCGAGGACGCGGCGGAGGCGTCTCCCGCACCGGAATCCCCGGTCAAGGCGGCGCTGCGCGACGTCTGGGCGCAGCGCGGGTCGATCCTGCGGGTCGTCATCCTGGTCGGCGGCACCTCGGTGTTCTCCTACACCTGGTCGGTGAACGCGCCGGCGTACGCGATCAGCTTCCACGGCGTGGACGACCGCCTCGCGATGTGGTCCGGTGTGGTCGCGAACCTCGTGTTCATCGCTGCGCTGCCGCTCGCCGCGATGCTCGCCGATCGCGTGGGACGCCGGGTGAACAACATGGTATGGGGCATCGGCGTCGCGCTGCTGGCCTTCCCCCTGTCCGGACTGCTCGACGACTCCGCGATCAGCCTCGTGGTCGCGATGTCGCTGGCTCTGGTCCTGCAGTCGTTCGCGGCGAGCACCCAGGTCGCGTGGTTCGCCGAACTGTTCGCCACCAAGTCGCGTGCGACGGGCACCGGCATCGCGGTCTCGCTTGCGGCGGCGGTCTTCGGCGGCACCGCGCCCTACCTGAACACCTGGCTGACCTCGCGGGGCTCGGCGGATCTCTTCACGTGGTACGTCGTGGCGCTGGCACTGTGCGTCGCGGTCGCCGCGTTCTTCACCCGGGAGACCAAGGGGATGCCCCTCACAGCCACCCGTGTTCCGAGCGCTTCCACGACCCCGGAATCGACCGCCGTCTGACCCCGGAACGCATTCCCCTCCCGGACCCCGCGCGCCTGTGACAACATGTGCTGTCCGTGCACCTGGTCCGATTCGTGACCAGGTGCACGGGCAAGGTTTCGCAGCGGGGGCGAACCAATCGCACCGACGGGGGTCGGTGGACATGGGGAGTGTGTTGCTGTGGCAGCTGATCGATCGGCGATCGTGGCCGGCGGACGAATTCCGCGGGCGGAACGATTCCTACTGAACCGCCCGCGCCTGTTCGAGTTGTTGTCCGGACCGATGGACCTGACGGTCGTCCGCGGGCCGCGCGCCGCGGGAAAGACCACGCTGCTGCGAACGTGGATCCGGGCGCGCCCCCAGGCCACCGGAACGGTGATCGAGCAGGCCTCGCCCTCGTCGGACGTCACGCCGAATGATTACTGGGACACCGTGTCCCGCAAAGTTGCGGAGGCGTCGGCGAACGATTCCGACGACCCGATCGTGGTCCTGCTCGACGACGTCGACCGCCTCCGCGACCCGGACACCGAATCCCGCGTCCTCGCACTACTCGAGGGCGACGAACGCCTGCGCGTCGTGGTCACGACCCGGTCCACGGTCGTGTTCGACGACGCCGTGATGCTCGACGTCGACGGGTTGACGATCACTCCCACCGATCTGCTGTTCACCCCGGCGGAATCGCAGGCCGTGTTGCAGGCCCGCGGAATCGACCTGGCGCCGCACCTTCTGGAGGCGGTGCAGACGGTGACGGGCGGCTTCCCGCCTCTCGTACAGGCCGCCGTCTCGGTGGCACGCCCGTTCGGCACCGACTACGAGGAGAGCCGCGATCTGGCCCGCCGCGCGCTCGAGCGGTCCATCGACCGGTACGTCGAACGCACACTCCTCGGCGACCCCGACCTGGCCGACCTGCGCCAGTTCATGTTGACGATCTCCGCGGCGCGCACCGTCACCGACGAGGTGGCCACCGTGCTCGCCGGCGGCGACGAGGCGCCGCAGCGGGTTCGGGCGCTCGAGGCTGCCGGCCTGCTGGTCCGCTCCACCTGGCCCCGAGACGGCGAATGGCGATTCCCGCAGCCGATCCGGGATTCCCTCATGCGCGATCTGAGGCTCGAGGCACCGCAGGGGCCGCTGCGCGCATCGGGCACCCTGGCGCGCTGGTTTCTCGAGCACGGCGAACTCGATCCGGCGCTCGCACACGCCGTCGAGGGCCAGGACTGGGCGCTGACGGTGTCGATACTCAAATCCAACTGGGTCGAACTCGTCTCACGCCACTTCCGGCTGGTGCGCGAGTCGCTGCTCGCGCTGCCCGCCGAGGCGGCCGCCGACGATCTGACGATCAAGGCCGGACGCGAACTGTTCCTGAGGTTCGGCGCCGATTCGGCGGGCTTCGCGGCACCCACGGTCCCGTCGTACGACATCGACGTCTCGGAGACGGACACGTCTGTCGTCACCGAGACACTCGCGGTCGGCACCGTGCAGTCACTGATCCTCCGGGTCGCGGGCGACTTCGAACGGGCCGCCGAGATGACCGCGCAGCTGTCCGCGCTGGCGGACCGCGCGATCGAGGTGCAGCACGGCCAGGTCACCGAGTTCCTGCCGCTGCTGCGTCTGCAGTGGGGCCTCACCCAGCAGCTACGGAGTGACCTCACGCGGGCGTCGACCGAGCTGCGCCGCGCGTACCACGGCGACCGCCCGGCCGGAACCGACTTCATCGCCCGGAACGCGGCCGGCAACCTCGCCCTCGGCTACGCCCTCACGGGCGAACTGACGCACGCCGACTCCTGGCTGGACCGCGAGCGGCGCTACGACGACACCGGGTCGGGGATGTCGTCGATGGTCCGGGTCGGCGGTCTGGTGGCGACGGCGCTGGTCGCCCTGGATCGGATGGACGTGGCGCTCGCCGCCAAGGCCCTCGTCGAGCTCGGCGATCTGCCCGACGACGAGGAACTCTGGGCGTTCGCGCTGTACGCCCACTGCCAGTCGGCCCTCGTGACGGGGAACGCCGAACAGGGCCTGGACCGGTTGCATCGCGCGACCGCGGTGTACGACAGGTGGTTCACGTCGGGTTCGCTCGCAGCACCGCTGCTCGCCGCGACGGAGGCGGACCTGTTCTCGGCACTCGGCCGCGGCAACGACACGTGGACCGCGCTCGAGCAGGCTCGTGGACGCGGCCCCTGGACGGCGATCTCCCGAGCCCGGATGGACCTGTCCAGCGGTTATCCCGCGTCCACGCTCGCGGGGTGCGCGCGGCCGGTGATCGCGAACTGTTCGTATCCGCGGATCCGGATGGAGTCGGCGCTGCTCCAGTCCGTCGCGCACCTGGACATGGGCAACGCGGAGCCGGCCGTGACGCTGCTCAAGCGCGCGGTCGCGCTGTTCGAGCAGACCGGGATGGTCCGCCCCTTCGCGTCGCTGTCCGCGAACGCCGTCGAACGTCTCGTCGGCCTGGGTGTGGCACTGCCCGAGGCGTGGTCGGCGTCGACACCCCCTCCGGGTGGTGAGGTGTTTCCCGAGCGGATCCGGATGGTCGGGATCAGCGATCGCGAGTCGGCCGTCCTCGAGGCGCTGGCGTCGACGCCGTCGGTCGCGGAGATCGCCGCGCAGCTGTACGTCTCGCAGAACACCGTCAAGACGCAGCTCCGCAGCCTCTACCGAAAGCTGGGCGTCCATTCGCGGGCCGACGCGCTGCTCACCGCGACCCGGCTGGGACTGCTGGCGAGCCGGCACGACACCGACGGCTGACGCGCCCGAACACCGGCGGGAATAGATCGAGTCCGAGGGCGTTGAGCTACGGTGAACTAGTTGAACAATCAACTAACTGCTCGGAGGAGAACCGAATGCCCGCCGTGACCGTCGACAACATCCTCGCGCTGCCGCGCATCGAAGCCGTGGATCCGACCGCTGTGGACCGCCCCGTCCGGGGCATCGTCACCGCGCCCGTCGGCTACGAGGGCGAGGGCTTCCCCGTCCGCCGCGCCTTCGCGGGCATCGACCTCGCACAGCTCGACCCCTTCATCCACATGGACCAGATGGGCGAGGTGAACTACGCGCCCGGTGAGCCCAAGGGCACGCCGTGGCACCCGCACCGCGGCTTCGAGACCGTCACCTACATGATCGACGGGATCATGGAGCACCAGGACTCCAACGGCGGCGGCGGCACCATCGGCGGCGGCGACACCCAGTGGATGACGGCCGGTGGCGGCATCCTCCACATCGAGGCCCCGCCCGAGCACCTGGTGATGAGCGGCGGCCTGTTCCACGGCGTCCAGCTGTGGGTCAACCTGCCCAAGAACAACAAGATGGCCGCGCCCCGCTACCAGGACATCACCGGCAGCAAGGTCGCCCTCGCGTCGAGCGCCGACGGCGGCGCGCTGATCCGCGTCATCGCCGGCGAGGTCGCCGGGCACCAGGGCCCCGGGTCCACCTACACCCCGATCGCGCTGTCGCACACGACCGTCGCACCGGGTGCGAGCGTGACCCTGCCGTGGAACCGCGACTTCAACGCGCTCGTGTACGTGCTCGCCGGCGACGGCTTCGTCGGTGCCGACCGGCGACCGATCTCGTCGGGTCAGACCGCCGTGCTCGGCCGGGGTGACACGATCACGATCGCGGCCGCCGACGTGCAGGACTCGCGCACCGAGTCGCTCGAGGTGTTCGTGCTCGGCGGGCAGCCGATCCGCGAACCCGTCGCGATGGCAGGCCCGTTCGTCATGAACACCAAGGCCGAGGTCATCCAGGCGTTCGAGGATTACCAGGCGGGCCGCCTGGGATCCATCCCGGCAGCCCACGAAACCCTGAACTGAATGCCGTTGCCGGACAGTCGATCACGTCGGTCGAACGACCGATCGAATGTGGTCGACGTCCGGCCCGACACTCGTCCGTGAACAGTCCGAGACCGAACCGACACCACTGATTCGGCGCCGACCTGTCCCACTTCGTACCCTGGTGACTCGACAGCGCGAACGCCGTGGAGCACCTGACCGCGTCTGTCAGCGAGGAGGACCGCATGCCAGCTCTCACCACCCCCCACGTCGACGTCCACCGCGCGGGTGACCGCCTCAAGACTCGGATCCCGTGGCTGGACTCCAAGCACTCCTTCTCGTTCGGTCACCACTACGACCCCGACAACACCCACCACGGGCTGCTGCTCGTGAACAACGACGACATCGTCCAGCCGGGCCAGGGCTTCGACACCCACCCCCACAAGGACATGGAGATCGTCACGTGGGTGCTGCGGGGGTCGCTGGTGCACCAGGACTCGATCGGACACTCCGGGGTCATCTATCCGGGTCTCGCGCAGCGGATGAGTGCGGGCACCGGCATCCTGCACTCCGAGAAGAACGACTCGTGGCGGGTGCAGGGTGACGAGCACGAGGAACCCGTGCACTTCGTCCAGATGTGGGTCGTGCCGGACGAGCCGGGCATCACCCCCGGCTACGAACAGCTCGAGATCGACGCCGAACTCCTCGCCGGTGGGCTGGTGCCGGTCGCGTCCGGCATGCCGCAGCACCGCGACAACGCGGCCATCCGGATCAAGAACAAGTACGCGTCGCTGCACGCCGCCCGGCTGCAGCCGGGCAAGGCGGTCCGCATCCCGGAGGCGCCCTTCGTGCACGTGTTCGTCGCGCAGGGCACCGCGGAGATGGAGGGCGTCGGGACGCTGTACGAGGGCGACGCGGTCCGGCTCAGCGCGTCGGGCGGTCAGCAGATCACCAGTGAGACCGGTGCCGAGATCCTCGTCTGGGAGATGCACGCGCGTCTCGGCGGATGAGAATCGCCCCGCACCGGGTCGGCCGCGCCTGCTAGCCAGGAGGCATGACTTCGGTATCGGTCGCACCACGCGGCATCGACCCGCTCAACATCGTGATGGGTGTGCGCACCCTCGCGATGAACGCCGCAGGCGCGTGCTTCGAGCAGTCCGTCGGCCCGCGGTTCCACGATCACCGCGGGCTGACGACGCTCGGATCGGTGGGCGTCGTCGCCGACGACGCGGTGGCCGGGGCGTTCTATGCGGCCGTGCCGACCGGCAGCCGCACCGTCGTCTCGCAACTCGTCGTGACGGCCGCGGCGCCGCTGCCGCGCACCGGTGAGGTGACCGCGACCGCATCGGCGACGCACCTCGATCTCGATGCCGGCACCGGCGTCACCAGCGGTGAGATCCGCGATCCGGGCGGCCGGGTCGCGGCGGTTCTGCGGGCCCGGAGCTTCATCGTCTCCCGGCCGTCGCAGGTGGACGTGCACTACGGCCCGGCCGCCGACCTCGTGGTGCCCGAACCCGAAACCGCGACGTCGCCGCGCGACCTCGCAGGGCTGCCGGGGCTGGCGATCGTCGAGGGCATCGCCGACGGGAGCGTCCGCCGTGGACCGCTCGCCGGGCTCGTCGACCTGACGGTGGAGTCGGTGGCGCGCGGCACCGTCACCGCACGCATGTCCCCCGGCTCGTGGATGAGCAACGAGATCGGCACGGTCCAGGGCGGGGTCCTGCTGACGGTCGCCGACCTCGCCGCCGGACTCGCGGCGCAGACCCTCACCGAACCCGGCCGCTCGTTCCGGACCCTCGACGCGCGCCTCGACCTCGTCCGCTCCCCCGCCGTCGACGGTCCGCCGATCCGGGTGCAGGCCGACGTCGTCCGGGCCGGTCGTCGGCTCGCGCTGATCGAAACGCGCCTGAGGGGCGCGGACGGCGGACTGCTCGTGTCCACCCGGGCGAGCGTGCAACTGGGATAGCGGTTCGGCGGCTGCGGACGCGGGTGGTACACAAGTGCAATGACCCAGACTGCCGCCGATCCGAGCACCGCACCCGAACGGGTCGACCGCCTCAACCTGTTCATGGGTGTCGAGGCGCGGGAGGTCCGGCCCGGACACCTCGTGCTCGCGCAGCAGGTCGGAGCCCGCTTCCACGACCATCGCGGACAGACGATCCTCGGCTCGGTCGGCGTGCTCGCCGACGCGTGCCCGGGCGGTGCGCTGGGCAACTCGGTCCCTGCGGACGCCGGCATGGTGCTGTCGCAGATCTCCGCGACGCTGGCCGCGCCGCTGCCGACGCACGGCACGGTCGTCTCGACCGGCGACGTCGTCGACCTCGACCTCGAGAGCGGCATCGGACTCGCAGCCGGCGCAATGCACGACGGCGACGGCACCACGGTCGCGGTCCTGCAGTCGCGCGGCGTCTTCGTCACGCGGCCCCGAGTGAACGCCGCGGCGGTACTCAGCGGACAGCGACTCCCCGTGCCCGCTGCCGAGCCGTGCGCGGCGCCCGACGAGCTGGCCGGCCGCGGCGGACTCGACATCGTCGACGGCATCGCGTCGGAGCGGATCGCGCGGGGCCCCCTCGCCGGGCTGCTCGACCTGCGCCTGACGGACGTCGAACGCGGTTCGCTGGCAGCGACGTTCGCGCCGCAGGACTGGATGAGCAACTACCTGGGCTCGATCCAGGGCGGCATCCTGATCACGGCGGCCGACCTCGTGAACGGCCTCGTCGCGCAGACCCTCACCGCCACCGATCAGCGGTACCGGATCCTCGACCTGCGGATCGACTTCGTCCGTTCCCCCGCCACCGACGGCCCCGACATCCGCGCGGAGGCCGAGGTCGTGCGGGCCGGACGCCGGCTCGCGCTCATCGAGTCCCGTCTGCTCGACAGCTCCGGGCAGGTCCTGATCCGGGCCGCCGCGAGCGCGCAGCTGCTCTGACGGGCGCCGCATGCACCGGGACGTGGAATCGAGCCGGCTGCGGATCAGCCGACGCCGCGCGCTGGCACTGGGCGGCACTCTCACGCTGAGCGGCGTCCTGGCGGCGTGCGGCGGTGCGAACACCGACGTCGCCCCGGCGGCGCCCACGACCGCGGTCGCCAGCGACATCGAGCCGCGCCTCCTCGCGCTGCTCGACGACGCCCCGCGCTGCACGATGGCCGTCGAGGAGACGCAGGGCCCCTACTGGTTCGACGTCGACTCCATCCGACGCGACCTCCGCGAGGACCGCCCCGGCCTGCAGATGGATCTCGCGTTGCGCGTGCAGGACGCACGCAACTGCGCCCCCGGCGCCGGCGCACCCGGAGTCGCGAACGCGGTCGTCGAGGTCTGGCACTGCGACGCGGGCGGCGTGTACTCCGGCTACGAGGCCGACTCGGTCGCCGCGAACAGCGGAACCCCGTCCATCGGCAGCCCGTCGTCGATCATCACGATGTCCGACGGCTCGTACAGCCTCGACGACGGTCAGATCCCGACCACCGACGACGGCACCTACCTCCGGGGCGCGCAGGTCACCGACGCCAACGGCATCGCGCAGTTCACCACGATCTTCCCCGGCTGGTACACCGGCCGCACCGTGCACATCCATCTGAAGGTGCACATCGACCGCCGGACGGTGCTGACCACGCAGTTGTACGTCGACGACGCACTGAGCGACGGCGTCTTCGCCGGTGTCGCGCCGTATGACGCGCACCCCGGACGCGACACCCGCAACGGCACGGACGTCATCTTCCACGACACCGGGCTCATGGCGACCGTCCGCGAACCCGACCGAATCCTGGCCGCGATCAATCTCGGTCTCGACGTCTGACGCATCGGGTTCGACGTCCGACGCATCGCGTTCACAGACAACTCACAGCGGACGTCCAGCCTCACGCCAGCCCCCGCGCCGACGATGGACCCATCGAATCACTCGCTGCGAGGAAGGATGTCGCGTGAACAAGGACGTGGAACTGAGCCGGCTGCGGATCAGCCGACGGCGGGCGCTGGCGCTGGGCGGAACCGTCAGCCTCAGCGGACTGCTCGCGGCGTGTAGTGGCGGCGGCGGTGGCGCCTCGACCGCGACCACGACGTCGGCGGCCTCGGCCACTGCGACGTCGGCGGCCGCGAACGGGACCGTCGACGAGCAGTTGCTCGCACTGCTCGATCAGGCGCCGCGGTGCGTCATGGCCGTCGAGGAGACGCAGGGCCCGTACTGGTTCGACGTCGACTCCATCCGCAGCGACATCCGCGAGGACCGCCCCGGACTCGAACTGAACCTCGCGATGCGGGTGCAGGACCTCGTGAACTGCAGCGCCGACGGCAGCGCGGGTGCCGTCGCGAACGCGGTCGTCGAGATCTGGCACTGCGATGCCGGTGGCGTGTACTCCGGCTTCGAGTCGGGCTCCGTCGCCGCGAACCAGGGTGGCGGCATGGGCGGGCCCGGCGGCGGCATGGGCGGACCGCCGCCCGGCGGCGCGCCTCCGGAAGGAATGCCGGAAGGTGGTCCGGGTGGCCAGGGCGGTCCGCCGCAGGGCGGGATGGGTGGCCCCGGCGCGCCGGGTGGCATGGGCGGCTCGGGCGAGACGTCGGACGGCTCGTACAGCGTCGGTGACCAGGAGGCCACCACCTCCGACGACGGCACCTACCTACGTGGCGCGCAGACCACCGATGCGAACGGCATCGCGCGGTTCACGACGATCTTCCCCGGCTGGTACACCGGCCGCACCGTGCACATCCATCTCAAGGTCCACATCGACAAGAAGACCGTGCTCACCACTCAGCTGTACTTCGACGACACGCTGAACGACGAGGTGTTCTCCACCGTCTCGCCGTACACCGACCACACCGGCCGCGACACCCGCAACGACACCGACGGCATCTACGACGCGGCCGGCCTCATGGCGACGTCCCGGCAGTCGGATCGCATGCTCGCGGCGATCAACCTCGGCATCGACGCCTGACCGGGCTGATCCTGAAGGATTTCCGTCGCCTGGCGAGAGGAATCCTTCAGGATCGCCGGCTGGAACCGGTGCGCCGCAGCTTCCGTCCAACCAGGTATGACGCTGCACAGCATTCATGCCGCCATGGCTCGGCAGGACGGCGTCATCACTCTCGAGCAGGCGGTCGAGTCCGGCATGACCGCCGCGGCAGTGAGCCGACGAGTCAAGTGCGGCGAGTGGCGGCGGCTCACCACCGGCGTGTACTTGCGAGCCGATCGCGCCGTGACCGCCGCGGTGTCGCTGCGCGCCGCGGTGTACGCCGCCGGCCCGGGCGCGGTGGCGTGCGGTCCGAGCGCCGCGTGGTGGCACGGCCTGCTCGACCGCCCGCCGCAACAGCAGTGGATCACCATCCCCACCTCGCGGTCGGTACGCGAGCGCGACGGAGTCCGGATCCGGCGCCGCGACCTGGACTGGGTCGATACCTCCGCCAGTCGGCAACTGCGGGTGACAGGAGTGCCCCTGTCAGTGCTCGAGGCCGCCGTGGAACTGCGCGACGGCTCGGTGCTGATGGACCGTGCGCTGCAACGCCACACGTCGCTCCCGGCACTCGAGGCCGTCCACCAGCGACACCTCGGGCGCCGCGGCAGCGCCGCCGCAGGCATGCTGCTCCGCGCCGCCGGTGAGGGCGGGGCGTCGGAGGCGGAGCGAATGTTGCACCGCCTGTTGCGACGTCACGGGCTCACGGGATGGCGCCCGCACGTCATGAGTTGCGGCTTCGAGATCGACGTGGCGTTCGTACCCGAACGCGTGGCGATCGAGGTGGACGGCTGGGCGTGGCACCGCGACGTCGAACGGTTCAACCGCGACACCGAACGGCAGAACATCCTGGTCAACGCCGGCTGGCACGTCCTGCGATTCACGTGGCACCACCTACGCAACGATCCCGAGGCCGTGCTCTCACAGATCTGCCGGGCACTCCCGCGCCGATCCTGAAGGATTTCCGTCGCCTGGCGAGGAATCCTTCAGGATCGGCCGACACCATCGACGCGGTGTAAAGATGGAGCGATGACGACCGCGCAGCATTCCGGCATCGACCTGACCCACATCGACGCGGGCACGCGCCCGCAGGACGACCTGTTCGTGCACGTCAACGGCAAGTGGCTGGACGAGTACGAGATCCCGGCCGATCGTGCGGTGGACGGCGCGTTCCGCACCCTCTACGACCGGGCCGAGGAGGACGTGAAAACGCTCATCCAGGAGGCGTCCGAGTCCGGCGCGGCGCACGGTACCGACGCCCAGAAGATCGGCGACCTCTACTCGAGCTTCATGGACGCCGACGCCGTCGAGGCCGCTGGGCTGTCCCCGATCGCGGACGAACTCGCGGCGGTCGCGAACGCCGCGAACCTGAGCGAACTCGCCGGGATCGTCGGACGCCTGCAGCGGACCGGTGTGGGCGGGGCGATCGGGCAGTACGTCGACACCGACGCCAAGAATTCGGCGCGCTATCTGGTGCATTTCACGCAGTCCGGCATCGGCCTGCCCGACGAGTCCTACTACCGCGAGGACAACTACGCCCCGATCCGTGAGGCGTACGTCGCGCACATCCGGAAGATGTTCGAGCTGGCCGGCATCGAGTACGACGCGCAGCGCGTGTTCGACCTCGAGACGGAGATCGCGGCCGGCCACTGGGACGTCGTCAAGCGCCGCGACGCGGAGCTCGGCTACAACCTGGTGACGCTCGACGAGCTGCATGCGCAGTACGGCGGATTCGACTGGGATGCCTGGATTTCCGGTCTGCAGGCGACGCCGGAGCAGCTGGCCGAGATCGTGGTGCGTCAGCCCGGGTTCGTCGCATCGTTCACCGAGTTGTGGACATCGCGCCCGATCGAGGACTGGAAGGCGTGGGCCACGTGGCGCGTCCTGCACTCGCGGGCCGCGTTCCTCACGGAGGCGATCGTCGCGGAGGACTTCGCGTTCTTCGGCACCACCCTCAGCGGCACCCAGGAGAACCGCGAGCGCTGGAAGCGCGGCGTCTCGCTGGTGCAGGACCTGCTCGGCGAGGCCGTCGGCAAGCTGTACGTCGAGCGGCACTTCCCGCCGGAGTCCAAGGCCCGCATGCAGGTACTGGTCGAGAACCTGCAGGAGGCGTACCGCCGCAACATCTCCGATCTCGAGTGGATGTCCCCGGAGACTCGTCGGGCCGCGCTCGCGAAGCTCGAGAAGTTCACCCCGAAGATCGGCTACCCGGACAAGTGGCGGGACTACTCGGCCGTCGAGATCGACCCGGCCGACCTGGTGGGCAACTACCGCAGCGGCTACGCCGCCGAGCACGACCGCGACATCGCCAAGCTGGGTGGGCCGGTGGACCGCGACGAGTGGTTCATGACGCCGCAGACCGTCAATGCCTACTACAACCCGGGCATGAACGAAATCGTCTTCCCCGCGGCGATTCTGCAGCCTCCGTTCTTCGACCCCGAGGCCGACGACGCCGCCAACTACGGCGGCATCGGCGCGGTGATCGGTCACGAGATCGGCCACGGCTTCGACGATCAGGGCGCCAAGTACGACGGCGACGGCAACATGATCGACTGGTGGACCGACGACGACCGCACCGAGTTCGGCAAGCGGACCAAGGCGCTCATCGAGCAGTACAACGACTTCGAGCCGAAGGACCTGCCGGGCCACCACGTCAACGGCGAGTTCACGATCGGCGAGAACATCGGCGACCTCGGCGGCCTGTCGATCGCGCTCGAGGCGTACCGCATCGCGACCGAGGGCACCGAGGCTCCCGTGCTCGACGAACTGAGCGGCCTGCAGCGCGTGTTCTTCGGCTGGGCCCAGGTGTGGCGTACGAAGGCCCGCAACGAGGAGGCGCTGCGGCGACTGGCCGTCGACCCGCACTCGCCGCCGGAGTTCCGCTGCAACGGCGTCATCCGCAACCTCGACAGCTTCCACGATGCGTTCGGGGTGGAGCCGGGCGATGCGCTGTACCTGGAGCCCGAAAAGCGCGTCAAGATCTGGTAGGCGCTCCGCACCCGTGCGCCTTTCTGGTAGCTGCTCCTACCGAAAAGGCGCACAGGCGCGACAGCGCGAAGCGCTGTCGCGCCTCCAACCCTCCCGAACGAGTACCGCCTCCACCTCACCGGCTACGACGCAGGGCGTGCCGCCGACCTCTTCCATCCCGTACACCAGTCGCGGGCGGTCGGCGAGTTCGGCGGCATTGTCGCGTCTGCGGTCCCGGAACTGGATCTCCCGCATCGAGTGCGCCCAGCGGCCGTCGAGGCGCACGATCAACGGCACCCCGTGCTCGGAATAGTCGACGTCCTCGAAGAGCGTCCGGCCGTCCACGATCACGGGACTCTGCCGGCGAGCGGCAGGCAAATTGTGAGCCTGTTCGACGTCGACCGCGTAGTGGTACTCCAACACGGACTGCACGCCGTCGCCGAGAAGACCTACAGCGTCCTCGAGCGCACGGCGGTATCGACGCGGTCGCCGCTCGACCATCCGTCGTCGGATGTCGGTCAGTCGAATCCGCGCATTCGTGACTGTCGTGATCAGCGAGACGTAGGCGAGGCGCGCGGTCGGCTCGGCGACCGCGACGTCCAGGGCGGTGTCGGCCTTCGACGTCCTCGGGCTCGCCGCCTCCACGGCGATGTACCGATGCGCGCGAGAACGGTGCACCACAACGCCGGGGTGTAGAAGCGATCCGGGCCGCGGGACGGGGTGCATGGACGCTCGCGCCGGCAGCATCGCAGTTGCCGTCTGCGGTCGGGAAGACTTTCCGTACGGCACCGTTACGTGCACCGGTGCGCTCTCGTCGACCCGGAACATTCCCCACTCCTCGGCAGCCGTCCGATGGCTGAGCATCGCGTGATCGCCGCCGTACAGCAATGCAGCAGCCAGAGTCATCTCACGAGTCAACGGCCCGTTGGTCACGGCGTAGACGCCGTGTAGAACACGCCGCCACCGCCCGGTGTCCAGGAGGTGCCGGACGCGTCCACGCCCATAGCCGAGAGGCGCGATCTGGCCCTGAGTGACCATTCCGCACTGGTCGTCAACAAGTCGTCGAAGGTCGGATTGCTCGCTTTCGGTCATTCCGGAATCGTTCGTGCCGACCATGACAAAACCTGGTCGGGATCACGTAGTTATCCACAGCCCCCTGTGCGCCTTTCTGGCAGTCCGGGCTACCGAAAAGGCGCACGGGCGGCGAAGCCGCCTACCGCGCGTACATGATCACGCCGACGCCGCACAGGCAGATCAGTGCGCCGATGATGTCGTAGCGGTCCGGGCGGAAGCCGTCCATCACCACGGCCCACAGCAGTGAACCCGCTACGAAGACACCTCCGTACGCGGCCAGGATGCGTCCGAAGTTGGCGTCGGGTTGAAGGGTCGCAACCAGACCGTAGATGCCGAGCGCGATCATCCCGGCGCCGACCCACAGCCAGCCCCGCTGCTCGCGCACGCCCTGCCACACCAGCCAGGCACCGCCGATCTCGAACAGCGCAGCCAGGACGAAAAGCAGGATCGAGCGCGTCACCGTCATGGCATCAATATCTCAGCCGTGCGCCTTTCCGGTAGCGCCAGCTACCAAAAAGGCGCACAGGCGCGAAGCGCCTAGCGGTTCCAGTCCCCCAGCCCGTCGGCGCCGCTGAGGACGCCGCCGGCGGTGTTCTGCACGATCACCGGGTCGCCCTTCTTGGCGTTCTCGAAGAACCACCGGCCGTCCTCGGTGCTGACGTTGAGGCAGCCGTGGCTGACGTTGCTGTACCCCTGTTGCTGCACCGACCACGGCGCGGCGTGAACGAAGATGCCGCTGTAGGAAATTCGCGTCGCGTACTCCACGTACGTGCGGTACCCCTCGGGGGCGTCGATCGGCACACCGTACGTGGACGAGTCCATGTACATGTCGCGGAACTTCTCGCCGACGATGTAGGTGCCGTTCGGGGTCTCGTAGCCGGGCTTACCGAGCGAGGTGGGCATCGTCTTGACGACCGCACCGTTGCGGGTGACGGTGATCTGCTTGGTGTTGTCGTCGGCGACGGTGACCAGTGCGTCCCCGATCGAGAACGTGGAGCGTGAGTCGCCGGCGACGACGGTGACCTGGATGTTGGCCGGCCAGAACTGGTTCGGCTTCCACCGGACCTGCTTGTCGTCGATCCAGTAGAAGTGGCCCTCGACGGGCGGGTCGGTGGTGACGCGGATGGCCCGCTCGGCCACCGCGCGGTCACCGATCGCCTCGTTGAAGCGAATGACGATCGGCTGCGCGATGCCCACCACCTCGCCGGGTGCCGGGTTGAGCGACGGTGCCGAGAAGTTCGCGGGCCCGATAGGCGGCGGTGCCGTCACGACCAGACCGGCCGGCAGCAGCGCCTGGACCTCGCGGGGCAGCTCGAACCCCGGCGGCAGCACCAGCGGCGGTGTGGGGATCTGCGGCAGCTCGAATGCGGGAAGCTCGACGCCGGGAATCTCCGCGCTACCGGGGAACAGGGGCGCGGCCTGTGCGGGAGCGACGAGCGCGGCACCGGCTGCGGTGGCACCGACGAGCGCGGCCGCCGCACGGGCGCACCACCGCTGCCGCCTCGAATTACGTCCTACGATTCGCCCGGTCATGTGCGTACCCCCTCGCTCGACGACACCGTGCCACGGGCGCGCCGCCAGGACGGGCGTCCGGTACGCCCTATTCAGCCATACCGGACGCGCGTGCCACAACCGACCCGCCGCGGTGCGGGCCTCAGCCGGCCTCGCCGCGAGCGATCTCGAGCATCGCGGCAATGTCGACGATCTTGGTGCGGGACCGGCCGCTCTCGGCGCCGAGTGCGCGTTCCTGCTTGTCGATGCGCTGCCAACCCTGGAAGTCGACGACGTCGGGCTGCCGCTCCCCGATGAGCCGGCCGAGGTGCTCGCGCTCGCTGCTCGGCTGGGGCAGCAGTCCGTCGGAGAAGTCGGACAGCAGCAGGTCGACGGTGGCCGCCGAGCAGTGCTTGTTGGTGCCGATGACGCCGGTCGGCCCGCGCTTGATCCAGCCCGCGACGTACACGCCGGGGACGGGCTTGCCGGTCTCCGGGTCGATGACGCGGCCGTTCTCGTTGGGGACGACGCCACGCCGCTCGTCGAACGGCAGGTCGGTGATCGGCAGGCCCTTGTAGCCGATCGACCGCAGCACCAAGCCGGTCTCGAGCGTCTCGACACGGTCCGTGGGGCGAGCGGCGAGCTTGCCCGCATCGTCGGCGACGAGTTCGTTGCGGACCAGGCGGATCGATTCGACGCGGCCGTCGCCGGTGAGTTCCTCGGGTGAGGCGAGGAAGCGCAGCACGATCCGCTTGCGCCCGTCGGTGGTGGTCCGCTTCGCGAACTCCTCGGCCTGACGCACCTTGAGCCTCTCGGACGGCTCGGAATCGGGTCCGTCCACCCAGGCGCGGCTGGCCGCATCCAGGATCACCTCGTCGGGGTCGACGACGATGTCGACGTCCGCCATCTGCCCGAGCGCGATCAGCTCCGGGTTGGTGTACGCGGCCTGCGCGGGTCCGCGCCGGCCGACGATGACGACCTCGCGGATGTTGCTGTGCCGCAGCGCCTCGACGGCGTGCTCGGCCATGTCGGTCTTGGCCAGTTCGTCGGGGTCGGCGACGAGGACGCGGGCGACGTCGAGCGCGACGTTGCCGTTGCCGACGATGACGGCGCGCTCACCCGAGAGGTCGAACTCGTGCTTCGCGTAGTCGGGGTGGCCGTTGTACCAGGCGACGAACTCGGTGGCGGCGTGCGATCCGGGCAGGTCCTCGCCGGGGACGCCGAGTCGACGGTCGCTCGCCGCACCCACCGCGTAAATGACCGCGTGGTGATGCTCGAGCAGCTCCTCGTGACTCACGTGCTGCCCCACCTCGACGTTGAAGTGGCACTGCACGGAGCGCTTGCCGAGAGCCGAGCGGAAGACGTCCGCGACGCCCTTGGTGCCCGGGTGGTCGGGGGCGACGCCGGCACGCACGAGTCCGTACGGCGTGGGCAGCCGGTCGAACATGTCCACCTCGACGCGCGGGCGCGAGGTGAGCTCGATCGCGGAGTAGCAGGCCGACGGGCCGGATCCGACGATCGCGACGCGCAGCGTGCCCAGATCGGGGCTCAGTTTCCGCGGCGAGGCCAGCTCGGGCCAGTCCGGGCCGATCGGGTGCTTCTCGAAGTACGCCGCGTTGATCTCCGGGTACACCGAGTGAGCCTCGCTGAGTTCGTTCTCCCCGAAGATGGCGTCGACGGGGCATTCGTCGACGCACGCGCCGCAGTCGATGCACGTCTGCGGATCGATGTAGAGCATCTCCGTAGTGGCGAACTCGGGCTCGTCCGGCGTCGGATGGATACAATTGACGGGACAGACGTCCACGCATGATGCATCGTTGCAGCATGCCTGCGTAATCACATAAGCCACAGTTCTTCCCTACCTGTGCGTACCCACCGAGACCGACATTCTCGCTCAGACTATAACGTGTTTCAGTTTCGGTCGAGGTTCCGTTGCGTCGGAACGTGTTCGGTACGTCCCGCGGTCATTCGAGTCGGAAGCCCACCTTCAACGTCACCTGGGTGTGGGCGACGGACCCGTCCTCGATGTGGCCTCGGGTCTCGATCACCTCGAACCACTCCAGGTTCCGCATGGTCGCATTCGCCCGGCTGACGGCGTTGGCGATCGCGGCGTCGACTCCCTCGCTCGACGAGCCGACGATCTCGATCACCCGATAGACATGATCACTCATCCGAGAACCTCCCTCACGAACGCACGATCGCCTGCGCTTCGGCGCCGAGCTTGGCCAACCGCAGGTCACCGAGCGCGGTGACCGCGTTGCCGAGCCGGTTGGTGACGAACGCCAACGCCAGACCCGTCTCCGGATCGGCGTAGGCACCCGAGCCGCCCACCCCGTAGTGCCCGAGGCCGCGGGTGGGCTGAACGCGACTGGCCAGCAGCGGCGGGTGGTAGCCGAGGCGCCACCCGAGTTTGACGCCCAGCACGTAGTCACGATCGCGGGTCTGCACGGTACCCATCCGGTCGAGGGTCTCGGGCTGCAGGAACCGGGCGCCGTCGATGACGCCGCCGTTCGCGATCGCGGCGTACATCCGGCCCAGGGAGCGGGCGCTGAACACGCCGTTCCACCCGGGCATCACGGCATCGTGCACCGCCGGGTTGCGGACGAGTTCGTCGAAGCCGTCGGGCATCGCGGCCTCCGCGAGTCCACGCAGCGGGCCCGCGAACGACAGGATCGCCGACGTCATCCGCCAGTCGAGCCCGCCGGGATTGATGTGCGGGAACAGCTTGGCGATGCGCCCACGCTGCGCCTGCGGCACCTGGTACCAGAACTCGGGCATTCCGAGGGGCTCCGCGATCTCCTCACGGACGAGTTCGGTGAAGGGCTTACCGGTGGCCCGCGCGAGTGTCTCGGCGACCAGCCACCCGTAGGTGACCGCGTGATAGCCGGGACCGCGGAGCCGACGAGGGTCGGGGGTCGCGGCGGCGAGGGCCTCGATGACGGTCTCGTAGTCGAGTAGGCCGGTCCGGCCGGGCACCAGGCCGCGAACCTTGTGCAGGCCGGCGCGATGGGTCAGGACGTCCCGGATCGTGATCGCCTGCTTGCCGGCGGCACCGAACTCGGGCCAGTAGGTGGCGACGGGGGTGTCGTAGTCGACGATGCCGCGCTCGGCCAGTCGGTGCGTCACAGTGCTCGCCACGCCCTTGCCCGTGGAGAACGACAGCGACACCGTGTCGCTGCCCCACCGGCGGTCGCGGTCCGCGTACCCGGCCCAGACGTCGAGGACCTTCTCGCCGTGGACGTAGGCGACCAGCGCTCCGCCGCCGTTGTGCGGCTGGCGGTACATCGAGAAGAACCGGTCCGCGAGCGGCAGGAACCGCGGATGCACCAGCATCTCGGTCCGCCCCTGTGCCGCGGCAGGGACCCCGGCCGGCAACCCGAGCGGGGCCCGCGTGGGGGCAGTTGCCGCAGCACGCGGCGGGTTTCCGTGCTCCACATGGATCGCCATCGCGACCTCCGATCCACTCCTCACACCATTGTGATTGGCGCAGCCTAAGCGTGGAAGGGTTTCCGGCGGAGCGAAACAGACATACGCGATGACCGGGACGCGGAACTACCTGGTCAAGCGACCGACTTCAATCCTCCTTGCGGTCCCGATCGCGGCTCGGCTGCACTCGCTTGGGCTCTCCGGGCATTTTCGGATGATTCGGCGGATACGGCAGATCCCCCAGTCCCGCGGCCGCATCGCGCTCGGCCATCTCGAGCAGCCCGGCCAGTGAGTGCGCGACGTCGTCGAGCGTCGCCATCGGGTCGCCACGGCCGGCCAGCAACGCGGGAACGGTGGCGATGGTGAAGTCGTCGGGCTCGACGGACGCGAGTTCCTCCCAGGTCACCGGCGTCGAGACGGTCGCGATCGGCGTGTTGCGCGCGGAGTACGCCGACGCGATCGTCTTGTCGCGCGCGTTCTGGTTGAAGTCGAGGAAGATGCGCTTGCCACGCTCCTCCTTCCACCAGTTGGTGGTCGCCCGGTCGCCGCTGCGTCGCTCGATCTCCCGGCACAGGGCGATTCCGGCTCGGCGCACCTCGACGAAGTCCCAGCGCGGCTCGATCCGGATGTAGACGTGCAGGCCGCGGCCGCCCGAGGTCTTCGGGAACCCGATCAGGCCGAGTTCGTCGAGCAGCGGTTGCATGACGTCCAGCGCGACGCGGCGGGCGTCGTCGAAGTCGGTGCCGGGCTGTGGGTCGAAGTCGATCCGCAACTCGTCGGGGTGCTCCACGTCGGGGCAGCGCACCGCCCACGGGTGGAACGTGACGGTGCCGAGGTTGGCGGCCCACACGATGTCGGCGGCGCTGCGCACCCGCAGCACGTCCGCGGTGCGCTTGGACGGGAACGTGACCTCGCACGACGCGACGTGCTCGGGCCGCTTGGCCGGCACCCGCTTCTGGTAGATCTCCTCGCCCTCGACACCGTCCGGGTACCGCTGCAGGTGGGTGGGGCGGTCGTGCAGTGCCCGCAGCAGCTCACCGCCGGTCGCGACCCGCAGGTAGTACTCGACGAGGTGGCGTTTGGTGCCGCCCTCGGGACCGAGCCGGGGGTAGTAGATCTTGTCGGGGTTCGACAGCCGGACGGCCACGCCGTCGACGTCGAGTTCCTCCGCCGGAGAACGCTTGGTGGCCGCCATGATTCAGCTCTCCCCTGTGAGTACGTCGGCGAGGTCGTAGCGCAGCGGGACCTCGAGTTGCTCGAACGTGCACGACTGCGGGTCCCGATCCGGACGCCACCGCAGGAACCTGGCCGCGTGCCGGAACCGCACCCCGGCCTGGCTGCCCCGCTCCCCCAGACCGCCCTCCATCTGGTCGTACGCGACCTCGAGGACCCGTTCGGGGCGCAGCGGCACCCAACTGCGGTCGGCGCTCGACCGCCAGCGCGTCGCCTCCCCCTCGGCGACGACGTCGTCGCCCACCCGCAGCGGCTCGAGTTCGGCGAGCAGTTCGACGCGCCGCTTCGCGGTGAACGCCGACGCGCCGCCGACCATGTGCAGTTCGCCGCCGTCGTACAGGCCCAGCAGGATCGATCCGATGCCGGGCTGACTCTTGTGCGGCCGGTAGCCGATCGCCACGACGTCCGCCGTTCGGGAGTGCTTGACCTTCACCATCTCCCGTTTGTTCGGCAGGTAGTGGCCGTCGAGGCGTTTGGCGACGACGCCGTCCAGTCCGGCGCCCTCGAACGTCTCGAACCAGCGCTCGGCGGTGGCAGCGTCCAGCGTCGCGGCGGTGACGTGACAGCTCGGCCCGCCACCGATCGCTCCGAGCAGCGCCGTCCGCCGCTCCGCGAAGGCACGTTTCGTGTAGTCGTCGTCGCCGAGCGCCAGCAGATCGAACCCGATGAACTGGGCCGGGGTCTCGGCGGCGAGCAGCTTCACCCGGCTGTCGGCGGGGTGGATGCGTTCGGACAGCGAACCCCAGTCCAGCCGCGTGCGCCCGCCGATCTCGCGGGGCACCACCAGTTCACCGTCGACGACGCATCGCGGCGGCAACTCCGCACGCGCCGCGTCGACCATCTCTGGGAAGTAGCGTGCGAGGTCCTTGCCGCCGCGCGAGCCGAACACGACGTCGTCACCGTCGCGGAACACGATGGCACGGAATCCGTCCCACTTCGGTTCGTACGACCAGACGGGTTCACCGGCGGGTTGCTCGGGCACTCCGGATGCGGCCTTGGCCAGCATCGGTTGCAGGGGTGGCGCGATCGGGAGATCCACGGGTACATAGTGGCACCCGTTCGCCGTCTTCGCGGTGCGCTTGGCCGTCAGTGTCGGCTGCGCTCGTCGGTGCCGGCGACCTTGCCGGTGCTGATCGCGAGCCGATTCCAGGTGTTGATCGTGAAGACGACCGCGAGGACGTGCGCCATCTCCGTCTCGTCGAAGTGGGCCGCGGCCTCGGCATACACCGCATCCGGCACGCCGCCCGCGATCAGCGTCACGGCCTCGGTCAGCGCGAGCGCGGCCTGTTCGCGCGCGGAGAAGAAGTGTCGCGCCTCGCGCCACACCGCAACCATGTGCAGCCGCATCTCGTCCTCGCCCGCCGCGCGCGCATCGCTCACGTGCATGTGCATGTGCAGGCAGTAGGCGCAGCCGTTGAGCTGCGAGGAGCGGATCTGGATCAGCTCGATCAGGCCCGGGTCGACACCCTCGCGGGCCGCGGCGTCGAGACCGAGGAGGGCCCGGAAGGCCTTGGGTGCGGCGGCGGCGAAGGTGAGTCGTGCGGTGGCGGTCGTAGTCATGATCACTACGGTAGGGGTCGAATAGACCACCCGAGAGGTGCATTCCGATGTCAGAATCATGGGCCAATTTCGCCGAACGTCTCGGCTCCGATCTGCACCTGGAGTTGGCCGGTTCCGGTTCCCGCCGAGCAGCCCTCGCGGAGGCACTGCGCGCAGCGATCCAGGACGGGCGACTCGCCCCCGGGACCGGCCTTCCGCCCTATCGGTCGCTCGCGGTGGACCTCGGCATCGCACGGAACACCGTCGCTGCCACCTACTCCGAACTGGTCGCGGAGGGCTGGCTCACCGCGCGGCAAGGTTCGGGCACCCGCGTGGCCGAACGCTCTGCACCCCTCGTGCGGCGGCGCCCGTCGAGGCCACGGATCACCGCGACCGCAGTGCCGACGCACAATCTCCTGCAGGGACAGCCCGACGCCTCCGCGTTCCCGAGGAAGGCGTGGACGACCTCGACTCGCCGCGCACTCACGGTCGCGCCCGACAGCGCCTTCGGGCCCGGCGATCCCCAGGGCCGGCTCGAGTTGCGGATCGCGCTCGCGAGCTACCTCGCCCGCGTCCGGGGCGTGCGTGCCGAACCCGAGCGCATCGTGATCTGCGCCGGATTCTCCGATGCGTTGCGCCTGCTGTTCGGTGGTGGTGTGCTGCGCGGTCCACTGGCGGTCGAGGCGTACGGTCTGGCGTTCCACCGCGCTCTGCTGGCGTCCACGGGTGTCCGAACCGTGCCCCTGGGGCTGGACGGCCACGGCTCCCGGACATCGGAACTGGACGACCACGACGAGGTCCGCTCGGCACTCTGACGCCGGCGCACCAGTTTCCGGTCGGCGGTCCCCTGGATCCGGGGCGCCGCCATGCCGCGGTGGAATGGGCCCGTCGACGCGGCGGCACGCTGATCGAGGACGACTACGACGGTGAGTTCCGGTACGACCGGGAACCGGTCGGCGCGGTCCAGGCACTCGACCCCGAACACGTCGTCTACGTCGGGTCGGCCAGCAAGAGCCTCTCGCCCGCCCTACGCCTGGGCTGGATGGTGCTGCCGGAGCCGATGGTCGACGCCGTCCTGGAAATCAAGGGCCGGCGCGAACGGTGGACCGGCGTGGTCGACCAACTCACCTTCGCCGATCTGATCACCTCCGGGGCCTACGACCGGCACGTCCGGCAGATGCGTCAGCGCTATCGGGCTCGCCGCAACCGCCTGACCGCCGCGCTCGCCGAGCATGCGCCGCACATCGAACCCACGGGCATCGCCGCGGGACTGCACGCCGTGCTGCGACTACCACCCGGCACCGAGGAATCGACCGTGGACGCCGCTGCAGCGCAAGGGATTGCGCTCGACGGACTGGCGAGCTACCGCCACCCGGACGCCGCACCCGCCTTCGACGGGCTGGTCGTCGGCTACGCGGCGCCGTCGGACCACGCGCTCACCCCCGCACTCGCCGCGCTGTGCGAGATCCTGCCGCCGCGCCCGTGACCGGACGCCGGACGCCGGACGTCGGCGCTGTTCACCGTTTCGACGAACAGCGCCGACGATCGGTCAGCTCTTCGACTCGGGAGTCTCGAGCACCGAGACGACCGGCGTCGGGTTGCGCGTCAGATCCAGCACCGGGCAGTGCGCCTCGGCTGCCGCGTGCAGTTCCAGGTAGCGCTCGCGCGATTCCGGCCCGGTGACGGTCACGACGACGCGGACCTCACCGAATCCCGGGCGGACGGCGTCGTCGAACCCGAAGAAGCCGCGGACGTCGAGGTCGCCCTCGGCGCGGGCCTTGATGTCGTCGACCCGGATCCCGAGGCGCTCGGCCCAGAACCGGTAGGTGACGACGTGGCACGACAGCAGCGAGGCCAGGTAGTACTCGACCGGGTTGGGCGCTGCGTTGTCGCCGCCGAGGGCCGGCGGCTCGTCGACCTCCACCGTGTACTTGCCCAGCGAGACGGTGCTGGCGACGGCGTCGTGCGCCTGGGCCTTCGCCCGGAAGACGACGTGCGCCTTGGCGGCGTCGTCCGCGACGGCGTCGCCGGTCGCGGAGACGATGGCGGACAGATGCGAAACGGAAGCTGTGGTCATGGGAAACCTGTCGTGAGAGTGCGGGTTTCGGGCAGCCGAGGCCGCCCGGCGAGGTAGTCGTCGGGGCGGATCAGAACCGACGACAACCGCACGTGCACACGAGCGCGAAATCGACGTGGCGACGCCGCGTCAGCAGCATCCCGAGGTCGATCGCACGTGGTCCGGTCACAGCCGCGACTGTAACGCGCCGAACGCGCTACAGCCAGCCCCGCCTCTTGAAGATGGTGTACAGGCTGGCGCAGGTCAGGAACATGAGCATCAGCGCGAACGGGTAGCCGCCCGCCCAGTTCAGTTCGGGCATGTTCTCGAAGTTCATGCCGTAGACGGTGCCGATGAGGGTGGGGGCGAACAGGATCGCCGCCCAGGACGAGACCTTCTTGATCTCCTCGTTCTGCGCGTAGCTGGCCTGCGTCAGGTTGCGCATCTCCTCGTTCTGCTTCTGTGAGACCAGCGTCGCGTTGAGCGTGAGGATGCTGCCGAGCAGTTCCCGGAAGCCGTCCACCCGTTCGACCACCATCGTCGCGTGGTCGGTGACATCGCGCAGATAGCGCTGCAGTTCCTCGTCGGTGTTGTACTTGTCGAAGCCGGCCGACAGTGCCCGGAGCATCGCCAGCAGAGGCTTCGTCGCGCGCTGGAACTCGACCACCTCGCGCGAGAGTTCGTAGATGCGCCGCGACACCATCGGATCGCCGCTGAACACCTCCGTCTCGATCTCGTCGATGTCGTTCTGCAATCCGGCGACGACGGGCGCGTAACCGTCGACCACTGCGTCGAGGATCGCGTAGAGCACTGCCTCCGGACCCAGCTTGAGCAGTTCGGGGTCGCTCTCCATGCGATCCCGCACATTCGACAGGTCCGGTGATTCGCTGTGCCGGACCGTCAGCACGAAGGTGGGGCCGCAGAAGATGTGCAGCTCACCGAAGTCGACCGTCTCCGACTCGTCCAGGTAGCGGGCCGCGCGGAGCACGACGAAGAGCGTCTCGCCGTATCGCTCGAGCTTGGGACGCTGGTGCGCGACGATCGCATCCTCGACCGCGAGCTCGTGCAGGTCGAATTGCTTTGCTGCAGCGTGCAATTGAGTCTCGGACGGGCGGTAGAGGCCGATCCAGGCCATCGACGACGCATCCGGCAGGCTCGCGAGCGCCTCGGCCAGGGTCGCCGGCGACGCGATGCGTCGACCGTCGCGGTACACCGCACTGTTGACGACGCTGGACTCGACCACACCGGCCTGCGGCGGGGTGGGCGCGGACTGCCCGGGATGACGGGGAGCCATCGAGTGTTCCGGCGAGACCACATCGTCGGCCGTGCCCGCGGCACGACGAGGAAGGATGGAACGGATCGGACGCTTTTCACGCATGCGAACACGGCTTTCGGGAAGGTCCGCGGCGGCACCGTCGGTCACGGCAGCAGCGGACACCAGTCGAACGCCACCCCGATCGGATGGCGTGGATTGTCTGAATTTCAGCTGGTACTCGGAGGTTGGCTACTCATCGCTAGCCCCACCTCCTCTTTCCTCGAAATCCCGCGACCGCACGCGGGCAGGGTTCGGCACGAACGACGACACCCTACTCCGCCGCTCACGACGGCGACAACCGCAGCGCTCAGCCGATGCGTTCCATCTCGGACAGGTAGCGCGCCGCATTCGCGACGTACGTCGCCACGCCACGCCGAATCCCCTCCGCGAATGCGTCCGGATTCGGATGCGGCGCAACGGTTGCCGGCGCTCCCAGCACCCGCGAACGGGGCGGGACGACGGTCCCCTCGGTGAGCAGGGCCGCCGCACCGACGAGGCTGCCTGTGCCCACCACCACTCGCTGCAGGCTCGTCGACATCGACCCGATCAGGCACCCGTCCTCGACGACCGCCCCCTCGAGATGGGCGTTGTGCCCGACGACGCACCCGGCACCGATCACGGTCGGCCACGCCGCCGAGGTGTGCAGGACTGTGCCGTCCTGGACGGAGGTGCGCGCGCCCACGCTGATCGTCCCGTAGTCGGCGCGCAGCACCGCGGACGGCCAGATCGAGGCCTCCGCACCGATCGTCACCGCGCCCACGACGACGGCCTCGGGGTGCACGAATGCGGTGGGGTGGATGTCGGGAACCAGGTCACCGAGACGATAGACAGCCACGCGGAGAACACCTTTCGAACACGAAATGCACGTCTCGACGTTTCTACCCGGTGCGCCCGGCACCCTCGGCATCGGCCCGGCGCTCGTGCACGCCGGCGACGAACAGGTCGAGGTGACCACACGTGCCGTTCATCGCCAGCGACTCGTCGCCCTGCACGATTCCGTCCACGACGTTCCGGTGATGTCCGGCCCCGAGCTCGGGTTCGTGGACACCCTCGGTGAAGTCGTAGGTGGCGCGCAGCGGCTCCGAGATCCCGGCGAACAGTTCGTCGAGGACCGGGTTGTGGGCTGCCGCGACGACCGCGACGTGGAAGGCCAGATCGGCGTCCGCGAACGCGGCGCCGTCCCCGCTGCGGCCGGTCTCGTTCCGCAGGTCGAGAGCCTCGCGCAGACGTCGGACGTCGTCGTCGGTACGTCGGATACAGGCCAGCCGCACCGCCTCGAGTTCGAGTGCGCGCCGGACCTCGTAGACGTGGAGCATCTCCGAGACCGCGACCTGTCGGGTGAGGAGTCCGCCGATGTCGGTGCGCGCACACACGTACGTGCCGTCCCCGCGACGAATCTCCAGGATCCCGGTGGAAGTGAGGCACTTGATCGCCTCGCGGACGGTGTTGCGCCCGACGCCGAGGAGCTCGGTCAGCTCGGGCTCGGTCGGGATCCGTTCGCCGATCGGCCAGTCACCCTCCGCGATCCGGACGCGCATCCAGTCCAGCGCCTGCTGGTAAGCCGATTCCCTCTGCACAACCGTCACCGGTTCATCCTCACACGAGTCGCCCACCGCCCTCACCCAGAATACATGGGACGTCCTACGTAGGATGTATTCGTGTCGACCTCCGTACGATTGCAGACCGCCCCGCAGAGCCCCACCGCTCTTGTGCCCCGCCCGCGCTGGCCGGCGCGCCATTTCCACGGGATCGGGTACGTGCTCGCCATCCTGCTGGTGGGCACGAACATGCCGACCGCGCTCTACGGCGTCTACCGGGCGGAATTCGGGTTCAGCCCCGTGACGCAGACCGCGATCTTCGCGGTGTACGCGGCCGCCCTGGTGCCGACGCTGTTCCTGTTCGGCCCGCTGTCGGACCGGATCGGAAGGCGCCCGGTCCTGGTGGTCGCGCTCCTGGCCGGAGCCGTCGGCGCGATCGTCCTCGCGTCGGCCGGCTCGACCGCCTGGTTGTTCGCCGGCCGTATCCTGCAGGGCATCGCGGTGGGGGCCTGCTCCGCCGCGGGAACGGCCGCGCTGCTCGAGCACGTCCCCGGCCGCAACCCGGTCCGCGCGTCGCGGGCGGCCACCGCGAGCACCGCCCTGGGCGCAGCACTCGGGCCCATGTTCGCGGGGACGGTCGCCGAGTACCTCCCGTACCCGACGGTGCTGCCGTACGTGCTCTTCACGGTGGCGCTGCTCCCGGGAGTCGTCGCGCTCGCCCTGCTCCCGCCGCGCGCGGGCGGCAGCAGCGTCGGCGGTCGGCTGATCGAACTGCCCCGCGTTCCCCGCGCCGTCCGGACCGTGTTCCTGCTCGCGACGTTCCCCTCGGCCGTCGCGTGGGCGGCCGTGGGCCTGTTCCAGTCGGTGGTGCCGTCGTGGATGTCGGAGATGCTCGGCGTCTCGAACCTCCTGGTGGGCGCCGGCGCGGCCGCCATCGTGATGTCGTGCTCGGTCGTTGCCCAGCTGAGCATGCGCGGTCTGGATCCGATTGTCGCGCAGCGCATCGGACTCGCCCTGATGGTCGCCGGCATGGCCGGCGTGGTCGTGGTCGACCGCGTCCGCAATCTGCCGCTGCTGTTCGTCGTCGCGATCGCCGTCGGCGTGGGGCACGGCCTCGCCTTCGCGGGCGGAATGCAGCGAGTCGGCACGGCGATCGCCACCCACGCCCCCCATGCGGGCGGGTCCGTGCTCGCCGCCTTCTTCACGCTCACCTATCTCGGAACCGGCGTCCCTGCTGTCGCCGCCGGGCTGCTCATGACCTACCAGGGGACGTCGGCAGCGATCATGGAGTTCGCGGTGGCGACGGCGCTCGTGTGCCTGATCGCACTGGCACTGAACATGATCCGCCGCCGCGACGGCGCGGAGAAGCCCGACGGCGGAGCGCGCGAGGGGTGAGCCTCAGGGAATGAGCCCCTGGCGCCGCGCCTCGACGACCGCCTCGTGCCGGCTGCGGACGTCGAGTTTGGTCATGATGTTGCGCATGTAGCTCTTGATCGTGTCGGGACGCAGACCCAGCCGTTCGGCGATCTCCGCGTTGCGGCAGCCGAGCGCGACGTGCACGAGCACCTCGAACTCGCGGGCCGACAACGTGACCCTCGCCGGCTCGGACGACCCGGTGGTGAGCCCGCGCAGCTTCCGCTCGACGGCCTCCACCTCGGCGGTCAGGGCGGCGTCGTCGAGGCGATCGGCGATGGAACGCAATGCCAGGTAGCTCTCGGTGATGCCCTCCGACACCCGTGGATCCCGGTGTCCCTCGGGTTCGCTGCGCGAGTTCTCGATCATCACGATCCGGCGGTCGACCTCGTCCCTGACCTCGATCTCGTGCGCGAGCTTGTGCGCGGACCGCATGACGGCCTCGGCGACGACATCTCCGATCGGCAGGTTCGCGCGCAGCCCGCCGTACACCGCGGCCCGGGTCCGCCCGCGCACCACGACGGGGGCGGCGAGCAGCGATTCGATGCCCTCGCTCGCCACCTCGTGGTCGTAGTCGTGGGTGATGTGCCGCGAGTGCGCGTAGTCCTGGACGGCGCCGGGGCGCTGCTCGGCCATGACCCGGCCGCCCAGTCCGCATTCGGTGTCGATCGTCAGGTCCCGGAGCATCGCCCCGCGGGTCCCGACGAATCCCGACAGCCGCAGGCTGCGCCCGTCGACCGTCCCCCCGAACAGCACCGGCAGCGTGGTGCTGGTGCGCAGATACCGGAGTTCGGCTCGGATCGCGTCCTCGTCGCTCGGTCGCAGGGTGTCGGTCATCTGTTCGTTCGGCACGCTCTCGGTCGGTCGGCGGGGGGACCCTCGCCCGGATACCCACTTCGGAGGGTAGCGGCCGGCTGACTGTCGCTCATAGCGTCGCCCCGGCGGTTTGTAACGCCCGTCACGTGCAATCACCACGGAGGTACTCGTGCCCGACCTGTCCGCTTCGGCGAACCACACCCCCCTCAGTCCGCTGCGCTTCCTGGACCGCTCGGCATCGGTGTTCCCCGACAAGACGGCGATCGTTCACGGGGACCGTCGCTACACATACCGCGAGTTCGCGCACGAGGTGGCGCGGCTCGCCCGGGTGCTGCGTTCCCGGATCGAACCCGGCGACCGGATCGCGTACCTGTGCCCCAACACACCGGAGATGCTGATGGCGCACTTCGCGGTGCCGCTGGCCGGCGGGGTCCTGGTGGCGCTCAACTCACGGTTGGCGGGCCCGGAGCTCGAGTACATCCTCGACCACGCGGGCGTGAAGATCCTCTTCGTGGACTCCGAGCTGGTGGGCTCGGTACGCACCGTGAGGGAGAACGTCGGCAGCGTCGTGGAGATCGTCGAGATACCGGACTCGACGGTCCCATACCCCGACGTCCCCGCCGGGGTGGCGACGGCGCGGTACGACGAGTTCCTGACCAGCCGCGACGGCCTGACCGACGCGCCGCTGCACTGGGGCGTCGACGACGAGCAGCAGGTGATCGCGATCAACTACACGTCCGGCACCACAGGAAAGCCCAAGGGCGTCATGTACTCCCACCACGGCGCCTACCTCAACTCCCTGGGTGAGACGTTCCACAACGGCTTCGACGGCAAGACGCAATACCTGTGGACACTGCCGATGTTCCACTGCAACGGCTGGTGCACGCCGTGGGCGGTCACCGCTGCGGCCGGCACTCACGTCTGTCTGCGGGCGGTCCGTGCCGACGCAGTCTGGGATGCCATCGACGAACTCGGCATCACGAACCTGTGCGGTGCACCGGCGGTGTGCACCACGATCGCCGGTACCGACCGTGCCCACCCGGTGCCGTCGCTGCGCATCACCACCGCGGGCGCTCCGCCGTCGCCGACCGTCATCGCACAGCTCGAGGCACTGGGTATCACGGTCGTGCACGTGTACGGGCTCACCGAGGTGTACGGGCCGTACACCATCTGCGAGTACCAGGAGACGTGGAACGACCGCACACCGGAGGAGCGGGCCGCACTCATCTCGAGGCAGGGAGTCGGCATGGTGCAGGCCGAGAACGCGCGCGTCGTCGACGAGAACATGGTCGACGTACCGGCCGACGGCGCGACGATGGGCGAGATCGTCCTGCGCGGCAACAACGTGATGCTCGGCTACTACCGTGATCCCGACGCCACCGCGGAGGCCTTCGCGGGCGGGTGGTTCCACACCGGCGATCTGGGGGTCATGCACCCCGACGGCTACATCCAGCTCAAGGACCGCGCCAAGGACATCGTCATCTCCGGCGGCGAGAACATCTCGACCGTCGAGGTGGAGCAGGCGATCATGGCGCATCCGGCGGTGCTGGACGTCGCGGTCGTCGGTGTGCCGCACGAGAAGTGGGGCGAGCGCCCCAAGGCGTTCGTCATCCTGAAGAAGGGCGCCGCCGCGACCGCCGGCGACATCATCGAGCACACCCGCGGCAGAATCGCACGATTCAAGGTGCCCGAGGAGATCGTGTTCCCCCTCGACCTGCCGCGTACCCCGACCGGCAAGGTGCTCAAGTTCGAGCTGCGCAACGCACACAGCTGACGCGCGTGGTGGCCTGCAGATCGGATCCGCGGGCCACCACACGTTCAGTCCCGCGGCAGCCCGAGCATGCGTTCGCCGATCACGTTGAGCTGCACCTCGGTGGTGCCGCCGTAGATCGTCGTGGCGCGGCCGGCGATGAGCTGTTCCATCGCCTTGTCACTGGGCTGTCCGGGCACCGCGACCACACCAGCCGGACCGAGCTCGGCCACCACGAACTCCGAGATCGACTGCCCCAGTCCCATTCCCAGCAGCTTGCCGACCGACGACGTCGTACTCACGTCGGCGCCCGACAGCTGCTCGAGCACCACGCGCGCGCCGATCAGATCGATCGCCTGACTCTCGGCGATCAGCTCGCCGAACCGGTGCCGCCCGACCGGGCCGAGTTCGCGTCCGCGCACGAACTCGAGCAGATCCTTGTCGCTCGCGTACGCCTCCATCTTCTGGCTCAGCGCCACCCGCTCGCCCGCGAGTGTGGTGCGGGCGACGTGCCAACCGTCGTTCACGTCGCCGACCACGTTCTCGTCCGGGACGAACACGTCGTCGAGGAACACCTCGTTGAACAGTGCCGAGCCGGTCATCTCCCGCAGCGGCCGCACCGTGACGCCCGGTGTCGACATGTCGAGGACGAAGTAGGTGATGCCCTCGTGCTTGGGTCGCGCCGGGTCGGTGCGGGCGATGAGCATCGCCCAGTCCGCGAACTGCGCGACGGTGGTCCAGATCTTCTGGCCGTTGATCTTCCAACCGCCGTCCACCTTCTCGGCCCGCGTGGTCAGCGACGCGAGATCGGATCCGGCACCCGGTTCGGAGAAGAGCTGACACCACACGAGGTCCCCGCGCAGGGTGGGCACGGCCAGGTCCTGCTTCTGTCTCTCCGTGCCGTGCGCCACGACCGCCTGCACCGCCCAACCACCCATCAACAGCTGTGGCAGCGCGATGCCCGCGGCCTTCACCTCCTGCGCGATCACGATCTGCTCGAGCGGGCCCGCGCCGCGGCCGTACGGCTTCGGCAGATGCGGCTGCACCCAGCCGCCGTCGCCCAGCGCGACGAGCTGATCGTCCTCGTCGTCGATCTCCGCGATCGGGGCGAGGTCGGCGCGCACGCGTGCGCGCACGTCGTCGGCCTCCGGCGGCAGTTCCAGCTCCGACTGTCGGACCACTCCGGCGAGAGCCTGTTCGGCGACCCGCTCCACCCTCTCCTCGCGGGTGCCGAGGAGACCGCGGATCGCCAGGGCCCGGCGGTAGTACAGGTGCGCGTCGTGCTCCCACGTGAACCCGATGCCACCGTGCACCTGGATGCAGTCCTGCGCTACCTGCACGGCCGCGTCGGGCACGATCGCCGCGGCCACCTCGGCCGCGAAATCGGCTGTCGCATCGTCTGCGTCGAGTGCCGACGCCGCATCCCAGATCGCGGCGCGCGACTTCTCCAGCGCAATCCCCATGTGGGCGCACTTGTGCTTGACGCCCTGGAACTGCCCGATCGGACGCCCGAACTGGACGCGGGTCTTGGCGTACTCGGCTGCCGTCGACACACACCACGACAGCACACCCACGGCCTCGGCGCCGAACACCACCGACACGATCGACCGCACCCGCCGCTCACCCAACCCGTCGAGAACGCGGTCGGACCCGACCGCCACCCCGGAGGCCTCGACCCGCGCCGATCCGCGGAGCACGTCGATGCTGTCCTGTGGTGTGACCGTGAGATCGCCGCCGTCCACGACGATCCAGCGCACGACGTCACCGACGACGGCCGGGACCAACAGCACGTCCGCGTGCTCGGCCGAGACGACGGCGTCGAGGGCCCCGGACAACGCGTAGCCCCCATCCTCCGCGGTTGCCGTGAGGGGTCGGCCGAGAGCTACTGTCGCCGTCCGTGTTCCGTCCAGCAGACCCGGAAGTACCTCGATTCCGATCTTGGAATCGGCGGCCCCGAGCACCGCCGCGGCGGCCGCGGTGGGCACGAACGGCCCGGGCGCGGCCGAGCGGCCGAGCGCCTCGAGTGCCACCGCGAGCGTGAGCAGGCCGGCGCCGTGGCCGCCCCGGTCCTCCGGCACCGCGAGGCCCAGCAGATCCTGTCCGGCGAGTGCCGACCAGAACGGTGGGAACCGGTCCTCGGTCCGCGATTCCACCGCGTCCCGGACGTGCTCGGCGGTGATCGTCCGTTCCGCGAAACTGCGGACCGAATCGGCCAGTGCCACATGCTCGTCGCCGAGGCCGATCCCGAGGTCGTATGCGTTGCGTGCCATGCGCTCGCGCCTCTCAGCCCAGTCGTTCGGCGAGGTCGTCGACGGTCCACGGGCCGTCGCTCTCGATGGTCTCCCCGCCGTGCCAGTTGATCAGTTCGGAGATCGCCCCACCCTGCACGGCGTACACCTTGCCGGTGAGCTTGCTGTCCGCCGCGGCCAGACGGGCGACCAGCGGTGAGATGTTGGCCGGCGCGAAGGCGTCGAACTCGCCCTCCGGGACCTCCGCCGCGAACAGTGCGCCCATGCCCGGGGTCGCGAGCGTGAGACGGGTGCGGGCGATCGGTGCGATGGCGTTGACGCGCACGCCGTACCGTTCGAGTTCGTCCGCCGCCACCAGCGTCAGCGCGGCGATGCCGGCCTTGGCGGCACCGTAGTTGCCCTGGCCCGCGTTGGGCATGAACGTGCCCGACGCGGATGCGGTGTTGATCACCGAGGCCTGCACCGGCTCACCGGCCTTGGACTGCGCCTTCCAGTACGCAGCGGCGTGGTGCAGCGTCGCCGCGTGTCCCTTGAGATGCACCGCGATGACGGCGTCCCACTGACTCTCCTCCATGCCTGCGATGAAGCTGTCGCGCAGGATGCCCGCGTTGTTCACGAGGATGTCGAGGCGGCCGAACTCGCGCACCGCCTGCGTGACGAGCGCCTCGGCGCCGGCCCAGTCGGCGACGTTGTCGGTGTTCGCGACCGCCTTACCGCCCGCGGCGACGATCTCGTCGACCACCTGCTGCGCCGGACCCGCGTCGGATCCCGTTCCGTCGTTGGCGCCCCCGAGATCGTTGACGACGACCGCGGCACCCTCCCGCGCGAACAGCAGGGCGTGTTCACGCCCGATTCCCCGCCCCGCGCCCGTGATGATGGCGACGCGTCCGTCCAGTGTTCCCATGATGCGTTCCCCTTTGTCGCGAAGTCGGTAGGCAGGTCAGTCGGAGACGACGGCCAGGCCGTCCTTGATCACCAGTTCGTCGCCGACACCGGTCTCGTACGCGTACGCGGTGGCGCCGGATTCCGAACCCGCTCTCCAGAATCGGGTCTCGATGTCCTGCCCGGGCAGGACTGGTTTCGCGAAGCGCACGGCGAGACGCTTCAGCCGCTCCACGTCGCCGTCGGCGAACTCCGTGAGCGCGGCCCACGACGTGAACGCCATCGTGCACAGGCCGTGATTGATGATGCCGGGCAGTCCGGACATGCGCGCGATCTCGTCGTCCAGGTGGATCGGCATGGGGTCGCCCGACGCCGGCGAGTACCGGAAGGTCTGGTCGTCGTCGATGTGCTGGCGGGCTCGGGCCGCCAGCGTCTGTCCGCGCAGCGTCTCGTCCAGACGGTGGCCGGGTGCCTCGTCGCCGAGTCCGGGGCCGGCATCGACCTTCCGGAAGAAGGCGGTCATCCACTGTTCGTTGACGAGTTCGCCCGATTCCGTGCGAGTTTCGACGTAGACGACGACCGTGGAGCCGTTCTCGCGTCCGGTGAAACCGACCGGCTTCGCACGGACCACCAGGCTGTCGCCCGGCCGGATCGCCCGGTGGAAGTGGAAGTCCTGCTCGCCGTGCACCAATTTCATGAGCAGCTCGACCGGGGCCACGGACAGCGCCGCGGGCGCCATCGACGTGAACGCCGGGACGACGGCGAACACCGGCGGCGCGATCTCGCCGCGCAGGTGCCGCTCGATCGGGTCGTTGGTGGCGGCCGCGTACTCGGCGATGCGGTCTGCGGTGACCTCGAAGCGCTCTGGATCGGTCCACACCCCGATCCCCGAGGTGTCGAATTCGACGGTGGGCGTGGTCATGCCGCTATCCGACCAGCTCGGCGAACTTGGCGAGCGACGCCTCGAGATCGGCGGCGGCGTTCTTGGCGACGGCCTTGCCGATCGGTCCGACGATCATGGTGCCCTTGAAGCTCGCGTCGACGGTCACCTTGGAACCGGAACCGTCGGGCTCGACCTGCATGGTGAACTCGACGGTGACACCGGCCATTCCGGTGCCGGCAATCTTCACCAACTTCGGCACCTCGACCTCGGTGACGGTCCACTCGATCTTGTTGGCCATACCCATCACGGAGACGACCTCGGTGAAGGTGGCACCGAGTCGGACGTCGGTGGGCAGTTCACTCTTCCAGCCCTGATGGATGGTGAGCCACTCCTCCCAGCGGGACAGGTCCGACAGGGCGTCCCACGCCTTGTCGGGGGCGGCGGGCAGAGCTGCAGAGACGGAAACGGAAGCCATGACTACTCCTGGAATGTTGTGGGACGGAAGGATTCAGCGTTCGGCGGGGCGGTATGCGGTGACGACGACCGCTCCACCGAGCCCGATGTTGTGCTGGAGTGCCACCGTGGCGTCGGCGACCTGCCGCTCGTCCGCCGTGCCACGCAGCTGCCACGTGAGTTCGCTGCACTGCGCGAGCCCGGTGGCACCGAGTGGATGACCCTTGGAGATGAGGCCACCGGACGGATTGACCACCCAGCGACCGCCGTACGTGGTGTCGTCGGCGTCGACGAGCTTGCCGCCCTCCCCCTCGGCGCACAGCCCGAGCGCCTCGTACGTGAGCAATTCGTTCGTGGAGAAGCAGTCGTGCAGTTCGATGACGTCGATGTCCGCGGGGCCGATACCGGCCTGCTCGTAGACGAGCCGGGCGGCCGCCCGGGTCATGTCGGCGCCGACCAGGCTGATCGCACTCCGGTCCTCGAACGTGCTCGGCAGGTCGGTGACCATCGCCTGACCCACGATCTCGACGGCCCGCCCGGCCAGGCCGTGCTTGTCGACGAACGCCTCGCCGGCCACCACCACCGCGCCGGATCCGTCCGACGTCGGCGAACACTGCAGCTTGGTGAGCGGGCCGTAGATCGGCTTGGAGGCGAGGATGTCCTCGAGCGTGTACTCGTCCTGGAACTGCGCGTACGGGTTCTTCGTCGAGTGCCGGTGGTTCTTGACGCCGATCTTCGCGAACTGCTCGGCCGTGGTGCCGTAGCGCTCCATGTGCTCCTTACCGGCGGCCCCGAACATGTAGGGCGCGGGCGGCATCGCGAACTCCTGAAGTTCGGCGAGCGCGAGCAGGTGCCGCATCATCGGCTGTTCACGATCGTCGTACGTCGTGCCCAGCGAACCGGTCTGCATCTTCTCGAAACCGAGCGCGAGCGCGCAGTCGGCCTGACCGCTCCGGACCGCCTGTGTCGCAAGGTAGAGCGCGGTGGATCCGGTGGAGCAGTTGTTGTTGACGTTGACGATCGGAATGCCGGTGAGTCCGAGTTCGTACACCGCACGCTGACCGGACGTCGACTCGCCGTACACATACCCGACGTACGCCTGCTGCACCTCGCGGTAGTCGATGCCCGCGTCCTCGAGCGCCTTCGTCCCGGCCTCTCGCGCCATGTCGGGGTAATCCCACTCGCGCGCCCCCGGCTTCTCGAACTTCGTCATCCCCACCCCGACGACGAACACCCTGTTGCTCATGCCGACTCCCGATCCGGATCAGTTGTGTGTGACACGCTGTCCGACCAAAAGTATGTGAGACACACTGTCCAGTCAATGCCTGTCCGGGTACTCTTCGCCGAATGACGGACGGGCGCGCGACACGGTGGGACGACCACAAGATGCAGCGGCGTGACCGGATCCTCGAGGCCGCGCTGGAAGCGGTCGAGGACGGCGGTACCGACATCGGCGTCCAGCAGATCGCCGAACGCGCCCAGGTTCCACGGTCGGTCGTCTACCGGATCTTCGCCGACCGCGGTGACCTCGACGAGCAGATCCGCCTGCGGATCATCGACGTGATGATGACCGAGCTGGGACCGGTCCTGACGCCGCACGGGACGGTGCGCGAAGCGATCGAACTCGCGGTCGACACGTACCTGCGTTGGATCGTCGCGCACCCGCGCCTGCACGCGTTCCTCGGCAAGGGCGCACCGAGCCGCAAGTCCGTCGGCTCGCGGGCCGTCACCGGAACCAAGACCGCGATCGGCGTGCAGTTGGGCGAACTCCTCGCCGGCATCCTCGACCGGCGCGAGGTGACGTCGAATCTCGCGGAGCCGCTGGCATTCGCTCTCGTCGGCCTGGTGGACGCCACCGTCAACCGGTGGCTGAGCCAGCAGGACGGCGCGGTCTCGAGCGACGAACTTGCGCGCTTCCTCGAGACGTCCATATGGAGCGTGCTCGACGCCAACCTTCGCGCACTGGGCGTCGAGATCATGCCGTCGACGACCGTCGCCGAACTCTAGGTCGACCCCGCCGATCGTCGAGATAGCGGGCCAGCGCCGGCCCGATCACCGCGAGCGACTCGCCCTCGACCATGTCGTTGTGCCCGCAGTCCACCGGATGCTCGTCGATGTCCCCGGTGATCAGTGGCCGCCATTCCTGCGCAGAACGCCGATCCCCGTCGTCGGCCGCCGGGAACACCAGAAGGTCGCCGTCGTACACCTGCGGGACGTGGCGGTGGACGAGTAGCCGCGAGTTCGCATAGCCGTCGTCGATCCGCTCGAGGTGGGCCGCGGTGATGCCGCCGGAGGTGCCGAAGTGCGCGTCGATCATGCGGGCAGCCTCGTCGTAGGTGAGCGGATCCGACACGTCCACCTCGAGACCGAGCCCACGGAGCAGGTCCGCGAGGTCGAGGCGCCCCAGCAGTGGGTCGGAGCCGTCGTCGGGGTAGCTGTCCATCACCACCAGCGCGCCCGCGGGTCGTCCGCGCCGCTGCAACTCGACGGCCATCGCGTGCGCCAGCACACCACCGAGCGACCAGCCGAGCAGGTCACACGGTCCGTCGGGGGCGATCGTCTCGATCTCGTCGACGTAGCTCGCTGCCAGCGCCTCCACGGACGCGTACTGAGGACCACCCGCGATGACCGGGAGCTGCAGACCGAAGACCGGCCGCTCCGACGGCAGAAATCCGACCAGACCCGCATAGCCCCAGGACAATCCGATCCCCGGATGCACGCAGAACAGCGGTCGGCCGTCCCCGGCCGCCCGGAGTGCGATCACCGGCGCCAGTGCGGCACCGACGTCGTCCGGCGCCGAGTTCCCGAGTCGCCGGGCGAGGCTCGCGGGGGTGGGATTGAGGAACAGCGCCTGCAGCGAGACCCGTTCGCCCAGCCGCTCTCCCAGATCTCCGACGAGCTTCGTCGCGAGCAGCGACGTACCACCGAGATCGAAGAAGCTGTCGTCCATGCCGATCCGTTCGACTCCCAGGACCGCGGCGAAGGCGTCGACGACGGCGGTCTCGACCGGGCCGTCCGGGTCCCGGTACACCGTCGCCGTAGACAGGAACGCCGGTGGCGGCAGGGCGTCGCGGTCGAGTTTCCCTGTCGGCGTGAGCGGGATGTGGTCGAGCAGCGTGACGGCCGAGGGCACCATGTGCGCCGGCAGGTGTCGTGCCGCGGCGCGGCGCAGCGCGTCCGGGTCGACGTGCGCATCGACGGTGGGACACACGTACGAGCACAGCAGCGTGTTGCCGGCCGGTCCCCGCTGGGCCAGCGTGACCGCGAAGCCCACGCCGGGCTGCGCCGCGAGGACGGTGTCGATCTCGCCGGGTTCGATCCGGAAGCCGCGGACCTTGACCTGGAAGTCGCTGCGGCCCACGTACTCGAGCGTGTCGTCGGTCCGCCAGCGCACCAGATCGCCCGTGCGGTAGAGCCGGTCCCCGACGGCACCGAACGGGTCGGCGACGAAGCGCGTCGCCGTCGGTCCGGGCCGCCGGTGGTATCCGCGGGCGAGCGCCGGCCCGGCGACGTACAACTCCCCGATCACCCCGCGGGGCACCGGGTGCAGGCGGGAGTCGAGGACGACCTCGCGAACGCCCCGGATGGGGCCGCCCAGCGTCACCGGCCGGTGTGGGCTCATCGGAGCGCTGATGTTCGCCATGATCGTCGTCTCGGTGGGCCCGTACGCGTTGAGCATGGTGCGGCCCGGCGCCCAGCGGGTCACCAGCTCCGGCGGACACGGCTCCCCCGCCACCACGAGTGTTCGCAGGTTCTCGAGCCCGACCGGATCCAGCGAGGCCAGCGTGGTCGGCGTGACGAACCCGTGGGTGACCCTGGCGGTCGCGAGCAGATCGGCGAACTCGCCACCGCCGTACACATCCGGTGGGACGACGACCATCGTCGCCCCCGCACTCAGGGCCATCACCGTCTCGAACACCGACGCGTCGAAGCTCGGTGACGCGAAGTGCAGGGTCCGCGCGGTCGGCGTCACGCCGAGCCGGTCCCGCTCCTCGGCCGCGAGATTCGCCAGCCCCTGATGGGTCAGCACGACACCCTTCGGCGTGCCCGTCGAACCCGACGTATAGATCAGGTAGGCGGGGTGATCGGCCCGCAGCGGGCGAATCCGGTCGGAGTCGGAGATCGGTGTGGCGGACTCGGCTGCGACAGCCTCCGCGACCTCCGGATCGTCGAGCACCAACCAATCGAACGAACTCGGCACGCGATCCCGACACGATCGCACCGTGACACCCACCGCGGCACCGCAATCGGTGAGCATCCGCGCGATGCGCTCGGCGGGGTAGTCCGGATCCACCGGCACGAAGGCCGCACCGGTCCTCGCCACCGCCCACACCGCGAGCACCGACGACATCGAGCGGGACAGACCGAGCGCGACATATGTCTCCGGTCCGGCACCCATCGCGATCAGGCGACGGGCCAGTCGATTCGCACCGTCGTCGAGTTGCCGATACGTCAGTTCGCTGCCCTCACACACCACTGCGGCGGCACCGGGGGCCCGCGCCGCGGACGCCAGCAGATCGGTGAGGAGAAGCGTCGGCGCATCCGGTGCGCCTCGCGCGGGCGCCAATCCGTCGAGTTCGTGCGGATGCAGGATTCCGAGATCGCCGACGGGCCGCTCCGGATCGCCCGAGGCGGCCTCGAGGATGCGGACGAAGCGGTCGGCGAAGCCCTGCACGGTGCCCCGGTCGAACAGGTCGGTCGCGAACGCGATCGCACCGGCGACTCCCGCGGGTGCCCCGCCACCGTCGAACCGCTCACCGAGCACGAACTCGAGATCCTCCTTGACCATTCCGGCGCCGATCGACACACCCTCGAGTCGCAGTCCGGACAGCTCGAGCTGGGCGCTCTCGTCGTTCTGGAATTCCAATGCGACCTGGAACAACGGCGAATACGCGGTGGATCGGGCCGGGTCGAGTTCCTCCACGACACGTTCGAACGGCACGTCGGCGTGCGCGAACGCGCCGAGATCGATCTCCCGCACCGACCCGAGCAGATCCGAGAACGATTGCCGTACATCGATCCTCGTGCGCAACGCGAGGGTTCCGACGAACATTCCGACGAGATCGTCGAGGGCTCGCTCGCCGCGCCCGGCGACGGGCGTGCCCACCACGATGTCGTCGGTGTCCCCCAACCGGGCGAGCAGCACCGCCAGGGCCGCATGGATCGTCATGAACAGACTGGTGGCGTGGTCGCGGGCGAACGTCAGGAGGCGCCGGTGCAATGCCGGTTCGAGGGTGAACTCCACCCGGTCACCACGGAAGGACTGCTGGATCGGGCGGGGACGATCGGCCGGCAGCCGCAGCAGGTCGGGCGCGCCCGACAGCGTCTCGGCCCAGTAGCCGAGCTGCCGGGACTGCACGGACCCCGGATCGTCCTCGTCGCCCAGGAGCGCCCGCTGCCACAGCGTGTAGTCGGCGTACTGCACGGGCAGCGGATCCCAGTCCGGACGGCGACCGACGGTGCGCGCGACGTAGGCGCGCATCAGATCCCGCGACAACGGCCCCAACGACAGTCCGTCGATCACGATGTGGTGCGCCACGAGGACCAGGACGTGCAGCTCCGGGCCGAGCTCGAACAGACCCCCGTCGACCGGAACCCTTTCCGTCACATCGAATCCCGTCGCGATGATCGCGCGGGTGCGAACTGACAACTCGTCGTCGCCCGACACCGGCACCGGGTCGAGGTCGATCGTGACCTCGGTGGCCGGCCGGACGTCCTGGACCGGGCCGGCGGCGCCCACCGGAAAGCGCGTGCGCAACGACTCGTGCCTGGACAGGACGTCGCCGATCGCCGCCCTCAGCGCCGCCGCGTCGAGCGCACCGGTCAGGCGCACCGCCATCGGCACGTTGTAGGCGGGCGACGACGGGTCGAACTGGTTGATGAACCACATTCGCTGCTGCGCCGCCGACAACGGGATCTCCGGGGGGCGCGGTACCGCCTCGAGCACGGGGCGGCCCGACGGCCCGGTATCGGCGTGTTCGATCCGCTCGGCGAGCGCGGCCGCCGTGGGTGCCTCGAACAGCGACCGCACACCCAGGTCGATGCCCAGTGCGGCGTCCAGTCGCGCCACGGCGCGGGTCGCGGACAGCGAGTTGCCGCCGAGGTCGAAGAAGTTGTCGCCGGTCCCCACCCGTTCCAGGCCGAGCACCTCCGCGAAGGTGGCCGTGATCGCTTCCTCCACCGGATCGGTGGGCGCTCGGAACATCGTTGCGGCGAGTCCGAACTCCGGTTCCGGCAGGGCCCGCCGGTCGAGTTTGCCCACCGGGGTGAGAGGGATGTCGTCGAGCACGACGATCGCGGTCGGCACCATGTACTCCGGCACACGCCGAGCGAGGCGGCGCCTCAGATCGTCGACGTGCAGGTGGCAGTCGTCGCGCGGGACGACGTAACTCACCAGCATGGTGTCGCCGGCCGGCCCGGGTCGGCCCAGGGTGGCCGCGAACCGCACGTCCGGGTGTCCGGTGAGGACGGCGTCGATCTCACCCAGCTCGATCCGGAAGCCGCGGACCTTGACCTGGAAGTCGCTGCGCCCGCGATACTCCAGCTTGCCGTCCGCGGTCCACGCGCCGACGTCCCCGGTCCGGTACATCCGGTCGCCCGGGGCCCCGAACGGGTCGGCGACGAACCGGGCCGCGGTCAGCCCGGGCCGGCGGTGGTAGCCGCGGGCCAGCCCGGGCCCGGCGATGTAGACGTCGCCGGCGATCCCGACGGGCACCGGGCGCAGACCGGAATCGAGCACGGTCTCGGCGACCCCGGGAATGGGTGGGCCGAGCGAATGCTCGGACGGCCGATCCGCTGCGGACTCCTCGAGGTTGACGACCATGGTGGTCTCGGTGGGCCCGTACGCGTTCAGGATTCGGCACTGCGGCAGCCAGTCCTCCACCAGTTCCGGGGACCAGGCCTCGCCGCCGACCAGAACGCACTCGAGGTCGTCGAGCCCGGACGGGTCGACCGACGCGAGCGCCGCCGGCGTGATGAACGCGTGCGTCACCCGCCGCTTCCGCAGCACCGCCGTCAGTTCCGAGCCCCCGTAGACGGTTCGGGGAACGATCACCATCGTCGCGCCCACCGCGAAGCACAGCAGGTATTCGACCACCGACACATCGAAACTGGGCGACGAGAAGTGCAGGGTCCGCGCGTCCGGGGTCAGGCCGCAGCGATCCCGCTGGACGTCGGCGTAGTTGCCGAGGCCCCGGTGGGTGACGCTGACGGCCTTCGGTCGCCCCGTCGAGCCGGACGTGTAGATCAGGTAGGCGACGCCGTCGAGCCGCAGGGGTGCGGCGCGGTCGGCGTCGGTGACGGCGCCGGACGGCCACGTCTCGTACGCGCGCACGAAACCCGGATCGTCGAGCACCAGCCACTGCAGCGTGTCCGGCATCCGGGGACGGTGTTCCCGAGTCGTGACACCGATCGTCGCACCGGAATCGGCGAGCATGGTCGCGACCCGCTCCGGGGGGTAGTCCGGATCGATCGGCACGAACGCCGCACCGGACCGCGTCACCGCCCATACCGCGAGCACCGACTCGAACGACCGCGGAATACCGAGCACCACCATCGATTCCGGCCCGATCCCGAGATCGACCAGGTGGCGGGCCAGCCGGTTGGACCGCCGGTCGAGTTCCCCGTACGTCACCTCCCGACCGTCGCCGACGAGCGCGAGCGCCTCCGCGTCCCGGGCCGCGGCGGCGTCGAGTATCGAGGCGAGGGTGCGCGGCGCGGATCCGCGGCCCGTGCGCATCGGGACGAGTTCGCGATGCTCCGAAGCCGACAGGAAGTCGAGTGCGGCCAGGCGGCGGTCCGGCTCGTCGGCGAGCGAACGTAGTACCCGCAGCAGACGCTGGGCGATGGAGGTGACCGTGGCCTCCGGGAGTACGTCGGGGCGGAACTTCATCGTCACGTTGAGCCCGTCCCGCACGGCCGCGACGACACTGAGCGGGTAGTGCGCCGAGTCGTGGGCCTCGATGCCGACGATCCGGAGACCCCCGAGCTCCGCGCCCACGCCCCCGTCGTCGGGCAGCGGATACGACTCGAAGACCGTCAGTGTGTCGAAGACCGCGCCCGGCCCGGCGGCACGCTGGATGCTCTCGAGTCCGGCGTAGTGGTGGTCGAGCATGGACGTCTGCTCCGTCTGAACCCGCTCGAGCAGGTCTCCCAGACTCTCGTACGGGTCCAACAGGATGCGCACGGGAACGGTGTTGATGAACAGGCCGACGGCCGACTCGACGCCGGCGAGATCGGGCGGCCGGCCGGACACGGTCGCACCGAAGACGACGTCGTCTCGACCGGTCAGCAGACCGAGCACGATCCCCCACGCGGTCTGCACGACGGTGCTCAGTGTGATCCCCCGCTCCTGGGCACGAACGCGCAGCCGATCGGTCGTCTCGGCATCGAGCCGGAACGGAAGGTCGTGGGATTCGATGTACCGGTCGGTGGCCGCCGATCTGTCGGCGAGCAGCGTGGGCTCGGCGGCGCCGGCGACCGCGTCGGTCCACGCCCGCAGCGTCGCCGACTCGTCCCGAGTCGCGAGCCAGTAGAGGTAGCGGCGGTACGAACCCGCGGGGGACAGCCCGGACGGGTCGCCGTCCGTCGCGTAGAGCGTGAACAGATCCTCGAGCAGCAGTGGTGTGGACCAGCCGTCGAACAGGATGTGATGATTGGTGACGACGATGCGCTCGGCGCCGCCGGGCATGTGCACCAGAGTAATTCGCAAGAGTGGCGCGCGGGAGAGGTCGAAGGTCGTCGCGCGGTCGGCGATGAGCAGCTCGCCCATTCGCGCGCCGGCGTCCGGCTCGGTGTACCCGCGGAGGTCGACCTCCCGCCACGGCACGTCCACCGAATCCTGCACCACCTGTACCGCGTCACCGCCCGGACCCCGGACGAAGGCCGTTCGCAGATTCGCGTGCCGTCCGAGCAGCGCACCCGCGGCCCGCTGTAGCCGCGGAACCTCCACGGCGCCGTCGAGTTTCAGGACCAACTGCACGAGGTAGGCGTCGGCGGCCTCGGCCGAGAGTTCCGAATGGAACATCATGCCCCGCTGCATCGGGGACAGCGGCCACACATCGGACAGTCCGGGATACCGGCCCTCCAGGACCTCGATCGTCTCCTGGTCCAACGCGACCAGATCCAGATCGGCCGGTGTGAAGCCGCCCGCACCCGGCTCGGATGCGCGCAGCGCGATCGCCTCGGCCGCGCGCTCCCACCACTGTGCCAGTCGCTCCACCTCGCTGCGGCCGAGAATGCCGCGCGGGAAGTCCCACGTCGCGGTGATCCGGGGACCGTCCGGTCCCGCGACCGCGGCGGCGTTGACGTCGACGACCGCGGCCGCCGACAGCGTCGGAGCAGACACCCCGCGCAGCTCGGGGTCGTCGACCGGCAGCCAGGCACCGCCCGCGCCGGTGTCGAACCTGCCGAGGTAGTTGAAGCTGATCTCGGGTACCGGACGGGCGGACAGTTCCGGCCGCGTGGCGTCGTTCAGATACCGGAGCAGGCCGAATCCGATGCCGTGGTCGGGAATCGATCGCATCCGCTCCTTGACGGCCTTGACGACCGTGTCGGCGGCCGGGCCGCCCGTCGTCGCCGCCTCGATGTCGATGCCCGACAGGTCGAACCGCACGGGATGGAGCGTTGTGAACCATCCGACCGTGCGGGACAGGTCGGCGCCGGGCACCACGTGGCCCTCCCGGCCGTGTCCCTCGAGGGTGACCGCGACCGCGTCGGCGTCGACGCCGCGTTCACGTCGCCACTGCGCCACCGCGAGGGCCAGCGCGCTCAGCAGACCGTCGTCGACGGAGCCGTGGAAGACCCGTGGCACGGTCGTCGTGAGCCCGGCGGTGACCTGCGCCGACAGTTCGGTCTCGATTCGTTCGATGGTGGCGCCGACGTCGACACTCGGATCCAGTTCCCGGGCCGCGAGACTCGGCCCCACGGGTTCGGTCATCGACCGCCACAGCGCGAGTTCGCCACCGCGGTGCTGCGCGGCCGACACGAGTCCGTCCGCCCACGTCCGCATCGACGTGCCGATCGGAGCGAGCGCCGGGTCCTCACCCGCACGGGCCCGGGTGTACGCGGCCGCCAGATCCGGGATCAGGATCCGCCACGACACCCCGTCGATCGCGAGGTGGTGTGCGACGACCAGCAACCGGCCGCCGTCGGGGGCGGTCAGCCGCACGATCTGGATCATGTTTCCGGAGAACGGGTCCAGCCGGTCGGCGGCCTCGTCCAGCGCAGCCCGCGCCGCCCGGCTGAACGCGGGTCCCCGCACCGTCGGGACGGGAACCCCCCGGACCACCGAGCGTCCGTCGACCGCCCCCGGAGGACGCACCGTCACGCGCCGGCCCGTGCGCGATCGGGCGTCGCGCCGCAACTGTGCACGCAACATGTCGTGGCGGTCGAGTACCGCGTCCACCCCCGCTGCCAGCGCGTCGGAGTCGAGATCGATCGGCACGTCCAGCAGCAACGTCTGTGCGTACCGCTGGAAGTCGCCGGAGCGCTCCGCCAGCCAGTGCACGACGGGTGTGGTGGCGACGTCTCCGACACCGCCCCCGGGTAGTTCGGGCAGTGGTTCGACGCGGGGCCGGTCGACCTGCGCGGCGACGTCGGCGAGTCGGGCGACGGTGCGGCACTCGAACACGTCGCGCGGGGTGATCGCCACTCCGGCGGTCTTGGCGCGGGACACCAACTGGATGGACATGATCGAGTCGCCGCCGAGCCCGAAGAAGGAGTCGTCGACTCCCACCGACTCGGCACCGAGGACGTCCGCGAACAGGTCGGTGAGGACGCGCTCGACGTCGGTGGCGGGCGGACGGCCCTCGCCGCCGACCGGGCGCGGATCCGGTAGCGCCGCACGGTCGATCTTGCCGTTCGGGGTCAGCGGGAACTCGCCCAGCACCGTCACCGCGGAGGGCACCATGTACGCCGGCAACCGCTGTGCCGCCGTTTCGGTCACCGTCTCGGCGGTGACCGACTCCCCCGGCTCCGGCACGACGTATCCGAGCAACCGGTCGGCGCCCGCCGACTCGGCGCGGGCCAGAACCACCGCCGACGCGACACCGGGCACCGCGACCAGTGCGGCCTCCACCTCTCCCGGCTCCACCCGGAACCCGCGCACCTGCACCTGGAAGTCCGCGCGTCCCACGTACTCGAGGTCGCCGGCCCGGCTCCACCGCACCCGGTCACCCGAGCGGTACATCCGCTGCGACGGCGCGTACGGATCCGCGACGAATCGCGACGCCGTGAGGTCCGGGCGGTGCAGGTACCCCCGCGCCACCTGGGGGCCCGCCACGTACAGCTCGCCCACCACACCGACGGGTACCGGATGCAGCCGGTCGTCGAGGACGCGCACGCCGATCCCGGGCAGCCCGACACCGATCACCGATCCGACGGTCCGGGAGGAATCGACCTCGGTCGCTTCGACGCGGTGCCACGTGACATGGACGCACGTCTCGGTGATCCCGTACATGTTGATCAGCGTGGGGCGATCCGATCCGTGACGCTCCACCCATCCGGCCAGGCGGGTGGCGTCGAGTGCCTCACCGCCGAACACCACCCCCCGCAGGGCGAGAGGAAGGTCCGAATCGGCGTCCGCACGGGCGAGTTGACCGAAGGCCGAGGGTGTCTGGCTGAGTAGTGTCACCGATTCTGCTGCCAGCAGCGCGAGGAGGTCGTCCGGTGCTCGCGCGGTGTGCCGGTCCACGACGACGATGCGGCCCCCGAAGCCGAGGGCGCCCCACAGTTCCCACACCGCGAAGTCGAATGCATACGAGTGGAACATCGTCCACACGTCGGTCGAGTCGAAGCCGAGGACGTCGCGCGCGCCGGACAGCAGTGTCACGACGTTGCGATGGGTGACGACGACGCCCTTGGGCCGCCCGGTCGACCCGGAGGTGTAGATGACGTAGGCCGGCGAGTCCGCATGCAGCGGGCGAACACGTTCGTGGTCGGCAACGGGCCCCGACGGCCGGCCGTCGATCCGCCGCCGCACGTCCTCGGCATCGAGACGGCTGATCTCGATGTGCTCCGGCAGCGGTGTGTCCGTGAGGCCGGCGGCCGACGCCGTGTCGGTGAGGAGGGCCACCGCACGCGCATCCCGGACGACGAAGCCGATGCGCTCGGGTGGATAGCCCGGGTCCACCGGAAGATACGCTGCCCCCGCTCGGACGACGCCCACGAGGGCGACGATCAGCTCCACCGATCGTTCCATCGCCACCGCGATCACCGACTCGGGGCCGAGCTTCTTCTCGATCAGCCAGCGGGCCAGCCGGTTGGAACGCGCATCGAGTTCGCGATAGGTGATCCGCTCGTCCCCGCACACGACGGCCACGGCGTCCGGCGCCGCGGCGGCGGCCGCGGTGAACAGATCCGCCAGCGTGCCCTCCGCCGCCACGGGCCGCGCACCCGGCGCGCGGGCCTCGGTGAGGTCGACGTCCCCGACCACGATGCCGGGATTCGCCGACACCGCCCCGAGCAGCCGGGACAGCATGTCGGCCAGCCCGGCCACCGTGGATTCGTCGAACACGTCGGTCGCGTAGACGATCTCGCCGACCAGCCCGCGCGGCACACCGTCCTCGTCGTGCCGCTCGCCGATCCCGAACTGCAGGTCGAACTTCGCCTCGCGGGTCTCGACGCCGACGGACTCGACCGTCAGTTCCGGTAGCTCCAGACGGGGCGCTTCCACGTTCCGGAACTCGAGCAGCACTTGGAACAGTGGGGCGTACGACGTGTTCCGCGCCGCGCCGGACCGCACGACCAGACGCTCGAACGGCAGGTCCGCGTGGGCGAACGCCTCGACGTCGATGTCACGCACCCGCGCGAGGACCGCACCGAACGCGGCCGCCGGATCCACCTCGGTGCGCAGCGCCAGTGTGTTGACGAACATGCCGACGACGTCGTCCAGTTCGGCCTCACCGCGTCCGGCCACGGGCGTCCCGATCACGACGTCGCGGTCCTGCCCGAGCCGGGCGAGCAGCACCGCCAACGCGGTGTGCACCACCATGAACATCGTCGAATCATGCTGCTCGGCAATGTCGAACAGTGCGCGGTGCACGTCCGGCCCCACCGACAGGTCGACGCGTCCGCCGCGCGTCGATCGGCGGGCGCCCCGCGGACGATCCAACGGCAGCGTCGTCACCGGCGGTGCACCGGCGAGCCGGTCGAGCCAGTACCCTTCCTCGCGGGCGAGCATCGACGACGGGTCGTCGGGATCGCCGAGCACGCGGCGCTGCCACAGCGCGTAATCCGCGTACTGCACGCTCAGCGGCTCCCAGTCGGGTGCCCGGCCCGCGACCCGCGCCACATAGGCGGCCGCGACGTCACGGGCGAGGGGGCCTACCGAGAAGCCGTCCGCGACGATGTGGTGCAACACGAGGACCAGCACGTGCACGTTCGAGTCGAGCCGAAGGATGCGGGCCCGGACCGGAACCTCGCGCGCCACATCGAATCCCGCTCCGATCAGATTCCGGATCCGGGCGTCGACGTCCTCGCGCCGCACCGGTTCGGGCTCGATGCCGCCCACGACGTCCGCGGCCGCGACGGTCACCTGCGACGGGCCCGACGGGAAGGACGGGAAGACCGTCCGCAACGACTCCTGCCGTTCCACGACGTCGGTCAACGCGGCGCGCAGTGCCTGCATCTCGAGCGTTCCGTTCAGCTGCAACACCATCGGCACGTTGTAGGCAGCCGAGGTGGGGTCGAACTGATCGATGAACCACATCCGCTCCTGTGCCCACGACAATGGCGGGTGCTCCGGCCGAACCACGGCACGCAGCCTGACCGGGCTCGGGGCTCGAACGCGCTCCGACGCCCGCGCGGCGAGTCGCCCGGCGGTACCGCACTCGAAGAGGTCACGCACGTCGAGGCCGGAACCGAGCGACCGGTTGATCCGGGCGACCACCCGGGTCGCGCCGAGCGAGTTTCCGCCGAGTCCGAAGAAGTTGTCGTCCAGACCCACTCGTTCGGCGCCGGTGATGTCGGCGAACACGGCCACCACCTGTTCCTCCGCCGGAGTGCGGGGGGCGCGGTAGGGCGCGGTGGGTCGAACGAAGTCGGGTTCGGGCAGCGCATCGCGGTCGAGCTTGCCCACCGGGGTGACGGGCAGCTCGTCCAGGACCACGATCGTGTTCGGCAGCATGTGGCGCGGCAAGCGACGCGCCGCGAACTCCGCCAGCTCCGTCACGTCGACTCCGTCGTCGGTCGCCGGCACGACATACGAGGCGAGCAGCGAGTCGCCGGCCCCGCGGCGGCGCGCCACCGTGACCGAGTGGGCCACCGCCGGGTGCGCCACCAGAACCGCCTCGATCTCGCCGAGCTCGATCCTGAGACCACGCACCTTCACCTGGAAGTCGCTGCGCCCCAGATAGTCCAGCGCACCGTCGGGCCGGCGCCGGACGATGTCGCCGGTCCGGTACATGCGTTCCCCCGCCGCCGAGACGGGGCAGGGCACGAACCGGGCGGCGGTCAACCCCGGTCGGCGGTGGTAGCCGCGCGCGAGACCCGCACCCACGACATAGAGTTCGCCGGGCACACCGATCGGGACCGGGCGCAGGTACGCGTCGAGCACCAGGACACCGGTTCCGCGGATCGGCGTCCCGATCGGAATGTCGGCCCCGGGAACCAGCGGTGCGCTGAACGTGGTGACGATGGTCGACTCCGCCGGCCCGTAGCCGTCGATCAACGTGCGTCCGGGCGCCCAGCCGGCGACGAGTTCCGTTCCGACGGCGTCGCCCCCGACCACGAGGACGGCCAGGTCGTCGAAGCGGCCGGGTTGGACGGTGGCGAGCGCCGCAGGGGTGATGCAGACGTGTGTGATGCGCTCGGCGACGAGGAGTTCGGCGAGGGCGGCCCCGCCGTACACCTCGGGTGGCGCCACCACGAGCGCGGCACCGGCCGCACTCGCCTGCAGCAGTTCGAGCACCGCGAAGTCGAAGCTCGGGGAACAGACGTGCAGGCACCGAGCCGACTGCGAAATCGGGTAGCGGGAGTGCATCTCGTCGACCAGACTCGTCAGGCCGCGATGCGTGACCGCGACTCCCTTGGGCCGTCCGGTCGATCCGGAGGTGTAGATCAGGTAGGCGATGTCGTCGACGTGGATCGGGCCGGTCCGGTCCCGATCGGTGACGACGGCCGCCGATTCGCCGGCACCCGCCGCGACCGGATCGTCGAGCACCGTCCAGCGGACCGTGTCCGGGAGGCTGGGGCGATCCGCCGCCGACGTCACGCCGACGGTCACGTCCGCATCCGCGAGCATGTTCTCGATGCGCTCGCGCGGATACGCGGGGTCGACCGGGAGGAAGGCCGCGCCCGACTTCGCGACGGCCCACACCGCCTGCACCGACACGGCCGAGCGTGGCAGTGCGCACGCCACGACCGCGCCGGGTCCGGCCCCCGCTCGGATGAGCACCCGCGCGAGACGATTGGACCGCTCGTCGAGTTCCCGGTACGTCAGGGACGCACCGCGGGAGACGACCGCGAGCCCGTCCGGGTTCGCGGCGGCACCGGCCGTCAGGATCTGCGGGAGCAGCGCCGGCACCGACGGGCGACCCCCGTCCGGGAGCACCTCCTGCCGCTCGGCCGCTGTCGACAGATCGATACGGGCGATCGTCCGGGTGTGCTGGTGAACGATCTGATCGAGCGCCGATTGCACACGGGCACCGAGGAGTTCGGCGTCCGCCTCGTCGATCGCACCGGACCGATACTTCACTGTCACGTGCAGCCGGTCGGTGAGTGCGGCCCGCAGCGTCAGGGGATAGTGAGTGGCGTCGATTCCGCGCACCCCGGTGACACTCAGGCCCGCGATGTCCGCGCCACGTTCGAGCGCGGAGCGATCGATCGGATAGGACTCGAACACGGTGAGCGTGTCGAACACGGCCCCGGGTCCTGCCGCCTGCTGCACCTCCGCGAGACCGGCGTCGTGATGCTCCATCAGCGCCGCCTGCTCGCGCTGTACCCGACGGAGCAACTGCCCCACGGTTTCACGTGGATCCAACCGGACCCGAACCGGAACGGTGTTGACGAACAGGCCGATCATCGACTCGATTCCGGGAACGTCCGCGTGCCGACCCGAGACGGTCGCGCCGAAGACGACGTCCGTCCGCCCGGTGAGAACTCCGAGCACCAGCGCCCACGCGACCTGGAGGACGGTGTTGGGGGTGACGGCGTGGTCGCGTGCGATCCGCAGCAGCGCGGCCGTATCGGATCCGCTCAGCACCAGTTCGACATCGTGCGACTCGCCGGCGGTGTCCACCGCGTCCGACGCGACGAGCAGCGTCGGGTCCGTGGCCCCGGAGAGGGCGCGGCACCACGCCGCGACCGACGCCTCGCGGTCGCGAGCGGAGAGCCAGGCGAGGTAGTCCCGGTAGTCGCCGACCGGAGGCGGTGCAGCCGCGTCGGCCTCCACCGCGTACTGCGTCAGCAGCCGTTGCAGCAGAAGCGGTGTCGACCAGCCGTCGAGCAGGATGTGGTGGTGCGTCAGCAGCAGCCGGTACGACTCGGGCGCGACGCGCGCCAGCGTGAACCGTAGCAACGGCGGCCGGTCCATCGCGAAGGGTGTGGCGCGGTCCTCCCCCAGCAGCGCCTGCCACCGCTGCTCGAGGTGTGCCGGCGCCTCGCCCGTCAGGTCGACCTCGTGCCAGGGCACCGCGACGTCGGTTTCGATCACCTGGATCGTCTCGCCGCCGACGTCGTCGACGAAACACGCTCGCAGGTTCGGGTACCGGTCGAGCAGGACACGGGCCGCATCGCGCAGGCGATCTCGCGCCGGCTCGCCCCGCAATTCGATGACGAGTTGGATCAGGTAGGCGTCGGGTGAGTTCTCCACCAGGCGCGCGTGGAACAACAGACCGGCCTGCAGCGGGGTCACCGGCCACACGTCGACGACGCCGGGCCGCGTCGCCTCCAGCGCATCGATCCCTTCCTGATCCAGCTGGACGAGATCCAGATCCGACGGTGTCAGCCCACCGGCGCCGGGCGTACGTGCGTACCCGGCCAGTCCGTGCAACGCCTCCGTCCACAGTTGCGCGAGCCGCTGGACGTCGGCCCGATCGAGCACCCCGGTCGCGTACGTCCACGACGCCTGCAGCACAGCGCCGTCGGCTCCGCTGCGCACGCCCGCGGAGATGTCGAGGGGCGCGGACACCGGCATGTCGGGATCCTGGGTGAGGCCGAGGCCTCCGACCTCGACCGGCATCCACGGTCCCGCCCCGGAAGCGGGGCTGTCCGCGACGGTGAGCCGGCCCAGGTAGTTCAGCATGACCTGCGGCGACGTGCGCAGCCGGCGGCCCGCGTCGCCGTCGAGTTCGGTGAGCACCCCGTACCCGATGCCGTGGTCGGGAGCGCCCCGCAGGTGCTCCTTGACGAGCTTCACGGCGGCGCCCGCAGCGGCCCCGCCGCCCCACGCGTCGTCGAGGTCGATCCGCGAGAGATCCGGCCGCACCGGACGAATCGTCGTGAACCAGCCCACCGTTCGGCTCAGATCGGCACCGGGGACGGCATCCTCCTCGCGGCCGTGCCCCTCGATCCCGAGCAGCACGGCGCCGCCGTCACGGCCACGCGCCGAGTTCCACCGGGCGACCGCCATTGCGAGCGCGGCAAGCAGAACATCCTGCGGGGAGCCGTGAATCGCGGCGGGGAGGGTTGTGAGCAGCGCCGTGGTGTCGACGGCCGGGGCATCGACGAACAGCGTCTCGGTGGTTGCCTGTACGTCGCGATCAGGGTCGAGCGAGCGGCGCCCGATCGGTGGATCGGTTCCGGCGACCACGTTCTCCCACAGCGGCAGTTCACCGGCCCGGTCGGACGCGATGTCACGCAGCGCGTGCGCCCACCTGCGCATCGACGTGCCGACCGGTTCCAGCGCGGGGTTCCGCCCGTCGACCGACCGGGCCCACGCCGCGGCCAGGTCGGGCACGATCACCCGCCACGACACCCCGTCGACCACCGCATGGTGGACCACGACGAGCAGCCGTCCGGCGCCCTCCGGCCCGTCGAACCAGACCACCTGGACCATGCGGCCCGCCGCAGGATCCAGTCGGTCGGCCGCCGCCTCCGACTCCGCGGCCGCGCGACGGTCGAAGTCGTCGTCGAAGGCGCGCACCGGGTTCCGGACGACGACGTCACGGGCATCGACGGCACCGATCGGGAGCACGTCCGTGCGCCAGCCGGATGCACCGTGCTCGAGCCGGGCACGCAGCATGTCGTGGCGGTCCAGGACCGCCTGCGTCGCCGCGATCAGGTCCGGCTCCCGAACGCCGCTCGGGAGGTGCAGCAGCACCGATTGCGCGAAGCGGTCGATCCGGTGGCCGGCCCGCCGCAGGAGCCACGCCAGGATCGGCGTGAGCGGTACGTCGCCCACCCCGCCCCCGTCGAGTTCGGGAAGAGTCTCGGCGGCGTCCTCGTTCGCAACCGCAACTGCCGCCAGCGCCGCGACCGTCCGACGGTCGAAGACGTCCCGGGGCGTCACGGACAGCCCGGCCGCCTTCACCCGCGCCACGAGTTGGATCGACATGATGCTGTCGCCGCCGAGATCGAAGAACGAGTCCTCCACACCGACCGTCTCCAGCCCCAGCACATCCGCGAACACGCCCGCGAGCGTCCGCTCCGCCGCGGTGGCCGGCGGCCGGGAGGCCGACGCCTCGACAGTGACGACCGGGTCCGGCAGTGCGGCGCGGTCCAGCTTGCCGTGCACCGTCATCGGAATCTGCGGCAGGACCGTGACGTGACGCGGAACCATGTACGACGGCAACCACGCGGCCACCGACTCGAGCAGGCTCGCGGTGTCGATGTCGGCACCCGCGGCCGGCACCACGTACGCGACCAACCGGTCACCGAGACGATCCACGTGGCGGACGTCGGTGACGGCTTGTCCGACGTCCGGATGCCGGGTCAGCGCCGCGTCGATCTCACCGAGTTCGATCCGGTGTCCGTGCAGCTTGATCTGCCGGTCGCCGCGTCCGAAGTACTCGAGCGTGCCGGCGGCGGTCCACCGCACCCGGTCGCCGGTGCGGTACATGCGCCCACCGGGGTTCCCACTCGGCTCGGCCACGAACCGGGCGGCGGTCAGCGCGGGCCGGCGATGGTAGCCACGCGCCAGCCCGGGCCCGGCCAGGTACAGCTCGCCGGGTGTGCCCACCGGAACGGGCCGGAGCCGATCGTCGAGGACCAGCGCCCGGAATCCCTGGATGGGGCCGCCGATCGTCACCGTGCCCCCCGGTTCCGGTGCGGTACCGGCGGTCCCGATCACGGTGGTTTCGGTGGGCCCGTAGGCGTTGACCATCTCGCGGCCGCGGGCCCAGCGGGCGGCGACGTCGGGCGGCAGCGCCTCGCCGGCGGCGAGCACACATGTCAGGTGGTCGAGATCGGCCGTGCCGTCGGCCTCCGGCACGGTCGGCGTCATCGCCAAGGCGGTCGGCGTCATGATGCAGTGCGTCACCTGCTCGGACGCGAGCAGCTGCCGCAGCGCCTCGCCGCCGTACACGGCGGGCGGGGCGATCACCATCGTCGCGCCGACGCCGACCGCCAGCAGAAGTTCGAGTACCGATACGTCGAAGCTCGGCGACGTGAGTTGCAGGATCCGGGAGTCGGGTGTGGTGCGACACCGCTCGTGCAGGTCGGCGGCGAAGTTCGCGAGTCCTCGGTGCGTGACGGCGACTCCCTTGGGCACGCCGGTGGATCCCGAGGTGTAGATGAGATAGGCGACGTCGTCCGGGTGGAGCGGCGCGGTGCGCTCGCCGTCGCGTATCGGGCGAACGGAAGTGGCCGGAGTGGAGCGATATTCGTCGACGATCCGCCAGGGCACGGTGTCGGCGAACGAGTCCCGTAGGTCCGCGGTCGTGAGCCCGAGCGTCGCTCCGGAGTCGCGCAGCATCAGCTCGATCCGGTCCGGTGGATGCGCCGGATCCACCGGGAGGAAGGCGGCGCCGGATTTCGCGATCGCCCACACACCGATCAGGTGGGCGGGGCATCGGTGCATTCCCAGCGCCACCACCGCCCCCGGGCCGATCCCGTCGTCGATCAACGTGCGAGCCAGTTCGTCGGATACCCGGTCGAGTTCGCCGTAGGTGATGTCGGCGCCCTCGAACCGGAGCGCGGAACGGCTCGGGTCCATCTCCGCAGCGACCGACAGCAAATCCGGGAGCGTGCGCGGCGCAATCCCCGGCGTTCCCCGAGCCGACACCAGCGCAGCGTGTTCGGCGGGGTCCAGGAGGTCGATGTCCGCGACCGCCGTCTCGGCAGAAGCCGCCACGGCCCTCAGGATCCGCACCAACCGGTCGGCAAACCCACGTACCGTCGCGGAATCGAACACGTCGGTGGCGAAGACGATCCCGGTCGCGATGCCCGCGGCGGCGCCGTCTGCGTCGAACTCCTCGGCCATGCTCACCTGGAGGTCGAAATTGGCGACCTCGTCGCGACGCTCCAACGTCCGCACCCGCACGCCGGGCAGTTCGACCTCCGGGCGCGTGATGGTCCGAAACTCGAGCAGCACCTGGAACAACGGGGAGTACGCGGTGGACCGGGGTGGGTCCACCGCCTCGACCACCCGCTCGAAGGGGACGTCGGCATGCATGAAGGCCCCCAGATCGGCCTCCCGGATTCCGTGCAGCAGTTCCGCGAACGAGCGGTCGCCGTCGACGGTGCAGCGCAGGACGAGGGTGTTGACGAACATGCCGACCATGTCGTCCAGCGCAGCCGCGCCGCGCCCCGCGATCGGCGTGCCGACGGCGACGTCGTCGGTGCCGCCGACCCGGGCCAGCAGGACCGCCAGCGCCGCGTGCATCACCATGAACACACTCGAATCGTGCCGGCGCGCAAGGTCGACGACGACTGCGTGCAGATCGGCCGGGAGCTCGAAGTCGACCCGGCCCCCTTCCTCGGACCGCACATCGGGTCGGGGCCGGTCGCACGGCAGGGCCGACACGGCCGGGAGGTCCGCCAAGGTCGTCGTCCAGTAGTCGAGCTGACGGGAGAGCAGCGAGCCGGGGTCGTCGGCGTCCCCCAGCCAGTCCGCTTGCCACAGCGCGTAATCCGCGTACTGGACGACCTGCGGCGTCCACGCCGGCGTACCCGAGGTGGTCCGGGCCGCATAGGCCGTCACGAGATCGCGTGCAAGCACCCCGAGCGAGAAGCCGTCGGCCAGGATGTGATGCAGGACCACGGTGAGCACGTGCTCTGTCTCGGCGATCCGGAAGAGCCCGGCGCGCACCGGCACCCGCGCCGAGACGTCGAACCCCCGGGACATCATCGCCCCCATCCGCCGCTGCAGGTCGCCGTCGTCGTCGACATCCTCGGCATCGATCGAGAGACCCGAACGGTCGACGGACAGCACCTCCTGGCGGGGCCCGGCGTCGTCGAGCGGATAAACGGTGCGCAGTGACTCGTGCCGGGCGACCACGTCATCGATCGCGCCGACGAGGGCGTCCCGGTCCAGTGCTCCCGACAGTTGGAGCGAGAGCGAGATGTTGTACGCCGGTGAGTGCGTGTCGAACTGATTGACGAACCAGATCCGCTGTTGGGCCGGTGAGAGCGGAATCCGCGGCGGCCGAGGCCGTGCGACGAGCGGCGGGCGGGCCCGCGGTCCTTCCGCGTCCGTACCGCGGGCGCGGCGTGCCAGGCCCGCGACGGTGGGCGCGTCGAACACGTCCCGGATGCCGAGATCGGTGCCCGTCGCGTCGCCGACACGGGCCGCCAACTGTGCCGCCACCAGGGAGTTCCCCCCGAGCACGAAGAAGTCGTCGTCGATGCCGACCCGCTCGAGCCCGAGCAGCGCGCGGACCGCTGCCGCCACCGCCTCCTCGACGGGGTCACGGGGAGCGACGAGCACGCGCTCGGTGTCCTCGGGAGCGGGCAACGCCGCGCGGTCGAGCTTGCCGTGCGCCGTGATCGGCAGCCGGTCCAGCACCGTGACCGCCGACGGCACCATGTATCTGGGAAGCGTGCGCGCCACGGCCTCTCGCACCGCGCGCGGATCGAGCGGGGCCCCGCCCGACGGCACCACGTAGCCGAGGATCCGAACGCCGGACGGCGGGTCGTCTGCGATCGCGACGGCGGAGCCCACCCCGGGCACCGCGGCGAGGACCGACTCCACCTCCCCGAGTTCGACGCGGTAGCCACGGACCTGCACCTGCGCGTCGGCGCGTCCCGCGAACCGCAGGGTGCCGTCGGGCGCCCAGGCGCCCAGGTCTCCCGTCCGATACATCCGGGTGCCGGTGCCGAACGGATCCGGCACGAACCGTCCCGCGGTCAGGCCCGGCCGATCGAGGTAGCCACGCGCCAATTGCACACCCGCCACGTACAGTTCGCCGACGATGCCGGTCGGGAGGGGGTGCAGGCGCGCGTCGAGGACCCGGACCGCCATGCCCGGGAGCGGGTGCCCGATCGCGCCCGGACTGCCGTGCGCGGCCGAGTCGGCACCGACCGGACCGTGCGTGACGTGCACACACGTCTCGGTGATCCCGTACATGTTCGACAGCCGCGGCCGGTCGTCGCCCCAGCGCTCGAACCAGCCCGACAGCTGTGTCGGGTCCAGCGCCTCACCACCGAAGACCACGTGTCGCAGCGGCAGTGCGCCTTCCCGGTCACGCGACGTCGCATCGGCGTCGATCAGTTGCCGGAACGCGCCCGGAGTCTGACTCAGGATCGTCACTCCCTCGTCGCGCAACAAGGCGAGGAAGTCCCGCGGCGACCGCGCGGTGTCGCGGTCGACCACCACCACGGTCGCGCCGTGCAGCAACGCGCCCCACTGTTCCCACACCGCGAAATCGAATGCGTACGAATGGAACATCGTCCACACGTCGGTCGCGTCGAACTCGAAGATCGGCTGTGTACGCGCGAACAGCGTGACCACGCTGCGGTGCGGGACGGCGACTCCTTTGGGCCGGCCCGTCGAACCCGACGTGTAGATGACGTACGCGGCCGCGTCGGGTCGCAGCGGCGCCGTGCGGTCGGCGTCGGTGACCGGGCCGGCGGGCATCTCGGCGACGGCGGCCCGGATCGCGTCGGTGTCGAGGTTCACCGACGGGACGTCGGCGGACACCGACGACAACCGGTGCGCACCGGCGGCGTCGACGAGCACGCACGCCGGTCGGGCATCGGAGAGCAGGAGGGCGATGCGCTCGTCAGGGTAGTCGACGTCCACCGGCACGTAGGCGGCTCCCGCGCCGATCACCGCGGTGAGGACGACCGGCAGGTCCACCGATCGCGTCATCGCGACCGCCACCCGCGACTCCGGTCCGATCCCGCGCCGGATCAGCCAGCGGGACAGCCTGTTCGCGTGTTCGGACAACGCCCGGTACGTCAGTCGCGACCCGCCCGCGACGACGGCGACCGCCGTCGGATCCGCCGCGACGGCACGGCTGAGCAGATCGGGTAACGTCGCGGCCGCACCGCGGACGTCCGGCGCACGGGCGGACAGTGCGCGTTCGGTCTCGTCGGTGATCTCGACATCGCCGACGACGGTGCCGCCGTCCGCGGCGATCGCCTCGAGGATGCATTGCAGTCGCTCGGCGACGCTCGTGATCGTCGCGCGATCGAACAGGTCGCTCGCGAAATGCACTGCGACCGAGAGCCCCTGCGGCTGTCCGCCGTCGTCGACCTGTTCCCGCACGCTCAGCTGCAGTTCGAACTTCGCGACACCGGTGTCGACCTCCCGCACGTCGGCGACCACACCCGGTAACTCCGCCGAGGCGGTCCCGGCAGTCTGCAGTTCGAGCATCACCTGGACGAGCGGTGCCTGCGCGGGCGAGCGGTCGGTCGCGAGTTCCTCGACGAGGCGCTCGAACGGTAGATCCGCATTGGCGAGCGCCGCCAGATCGGTGTCGCGGACACCCGCCAGCACCTCGACGAACGTGGCCGCGGGGTCGATGTCGCTACGCAGCACGAGGGTGTTGACGAACATGCCTACCGCGTCGTCGAGTTCGGCAGCCGCACGTCCGGCCACCGGGGTGCCGATCGCGACGTCGCGTCCGGCCCCGAGCCGCGACAGCAGGACGGCGAACGCGGCGTGGAGCACCATGAAGAGGGTGCAGTCGTTCTCGCGCCCCAGGTCGACCAGCCGACGGTGCGTGCCCGGGGCGATCCCGAACGTGACGGTCCCCCCGCGGGTCGTGGCGGTCGCCGAACGCCGACGATCGTGCGGCAGCACGATGGCGGGGGGCAGGTCCGCCAACCGGTCCGTCCAGAACCGCAGTTGGCGCGCGGCCACCGAACGGGGGTCGCGCTCGTCCCCGAGCATCTCCCGTTGCCACAGCGCGTAATCGGCGTACTGGACCGGCAGCGGCGTCCAGGTGGGCGAACCTGCGGCTCGTCGGGCGTCGTACGCGACCATGACGTCGCGCGACAACGGCAGCACCGACTGTCCGTCCGCGGCGATGTGGTGCACGACCACCGCCAGGACGTGTTCCTCCGGCCCGATCCGGAACAGGCGCACCCGCAGCGGAAGATCCTCGCGCACATCGAATCCCACGACGGAGCCGGATCGGACCGCGTCCCACACCGCGTCGCGCCCCACCACGATCGGCGTCACGTCGGGCACCGCGGACTCGGCGGGCACGATCACCTGGTGGGGACCTTCCACGGCCGCGGGGAACACCGTGCGCAGCGCCTCGTGACGCTCGACGACGTCGGCGATCGCGGCGCGCAGCGCCCGGACGTCGAGCGGTCCGGTCAACGCCACCGCGAACGCGATGTTGTACACGGGAGAATCGGTGTCGAGTTGGTTGACAAACCACATCCGCTGCTGCGCGGGCGAGAGCGGGAGTCGATCCGGGCGGGCCCCGCGGGCGGGAGGCGGGATCGGCGGCGGACCGGCCGGCGCCCCGTCCGACCCGGTCAGCGCGCCGACGTGTCCGGCGAGGCGACGCGCGGTGGGCGCCTCGAACAGATCCCGCACCGTCAGCGTCACGCCGAGGGCCGTGTTCAGCCTGGCGACGACCTTCGTCGCCACCAGCGAGTCGCCCCCGAGATCGAAGAAGCTGTCGCCGGGCAGCACCGTCCGGCTCGCACGCAGGACCTCGGTGAACACGTCCGCGATCACGCGTTCGATGGCGCTGTCCACGGCCGGCTCGGGCGGCTCCGCCGACTCGGGCTGCGCGACCGGCGTCGGCGCCCGGGCGCCCGGCCTCGCAGTCGGGGCCGCGTCCAGCCGCACCTCCGCGAGCGGTGTCTGTGGATCCGCCGCGACGACGTGTTCGAGGAACTCCAGGAATCGCCGGTGGTGCGAGGCCTCGATCTCCTGCGTGTACCGGTGCGGATTCGCCCGGAAATCGACGAAAGTTCGGAGGGGCGTACCGGATTGGTAGACGTTGACGAGCAGATCGTCCACCGGCCCGGAGGTGATGATGTGGAACTCGGTCGCGAGCGAGCCCATCTCGATCTCCGGGTGGAAGAACATCACGTTGACGATCGGCGCCGGAAGGTCCACGCCGAGGTCGCGCTGGATGTCGGCGCGACTGCAACGCTGATGTCGCAGGGCGGCAATCAGTTCCACCTGCACACGTCCGACCAGATCTCCGACGGTGTCGTCGTCGCGGATCTCGATTCGGACCGGTACCAGGTTGACGGTCATCCCGCCCGACCGCCGCAGCACCGCGGTCGTGCGGGCCGAGACCGGGATGTCGACGACCACGTCGCGGCGACCGGTCGTCCGGCTCAGGTAGCACGCGAAGGCGGCGATGATCCGCGCCGCCGCCGAGGCCCCGGATCCGTGCGCCTCCTTGGTCAGCTCGAGCCGACGCATCGTCCGATCCGACAACACCGCAGTCGCGAGCCGACTTTCGGCCACGGCCGGCGCGCCCCCACCCGCCAGCGTCACGCCGTGGGCCCCGTCGAGCCGCTGCGCCCAGTACGCCCGGTCGGTGTCGTGACGGTCCGACGCCCGATAGCGTTCGTCGATGTCGTAGAGGGATCTCAGATCGGCGGCGGCGGGAGGATCCGGCTCGCGCCCCTCCGCCATCGCGGTGTAGAGATGGGCGATGCGGTAGAGCATGGTCGCGGCACCGTACCCGTCGAGCGCGATGTGGTGACTTCTGCTGTACCACAGGAAATGCCGGTCACCGACCTGCAGGATCGAGGTCTGGACCAGCCGGTCGACGGCCAGATCGATCGGTGTCGCCGCCTCCCGCTGCATCCACGCGTGCGCGGCGGCTTCCGGGTCGGCGGCGGCGCGTAGGTCCACCAGCTCGATCGACGTGTCCCGTGCGAGATCGAGGTATTGCATCGGATCGCCGTCGACGGTGACGACACGGAGGAACGGCGATTCGAACTCGTGCGCCGCACGAACGTTCGCCGCACGCAGCAGATCGATGTCGAGAGGACCGTCGATCTCCACGTACTGCGCGATGAACAGCGGGACGTCCGGCACGAGTTGCTGCGCGAACCACAGCGCGCGCTGCGCCTCCGACAGCGGGAACCGGCGCGGGTACGAATCGGCGCCGGTCATGTGAGGATCGGGAGGTTCGGATGATTCCACGTATCGCCCCCAGGGAGGTTCGCTTCGCCACGGTGGCTCGCGCCACCGTCGTCGAACGTGAACTCCCTCGGGCGGAAGCCGTCCTACGACGGGCAGCGCCTTATGTGCAGTATCCGCCCGCATGATGGCTGCGGTCCAGATCGGCAGGTCAGGCACGGTGCCGGGCCGGGCCGGTGGGGAGGTCGACGATCGTCCGGCGTCGATCCGGCGTGGATACTGGCACGCATGAGTGAGCGCGTCGAGGGCACGGCACCCGACACAGGCGGCGACACCGCGGACTTCCGGGTGCACGTCGCCACCCAGGCGATCCGCCTCTTCGCCGAGCACGGGTACGAGGCCACCACGGTCGATCAGATCGCCGCGGCCGCGGGTGTCTCGCGACGGACCTTCTTCCGCCAGTTCCGGTCGAAGGAGGACGTGATCTTCGCCGATCACGAATCGCTGATCGCGCAGGCGTCGGCCTTTCTCGCGGGCACGACGACGGATCCGTGGGAGGCGGTCTGCGATGCCGCGCACCTGGTGTTCGACCGGTATCGGGAGAACCGGGAGCTGTCGGTGCGCCGCTACCAGGTGGTCCAGCGCGTGCCGGCGCTGCGCGACCGCGAACTGGTCACCGGCTACCGGTACGAGCGAGTGTTCAGCGACTACCTGCGCGGCGCCGCGCCCGCGGCGCCGCCGCTCGCCGTGGTCGGCTTCACGGCGAGCGTAACGGCGTGCCACAACTACCTGCTCCGCGCCATGATCCGGGGCGACGAGCACGCGACCCCGGAGGCGCTGCGCAGCGCCCTGACCGAGATCCGCCACAAGTTCGCCCCCGGGGCCCCGGCGTCGGGGAACTCCTCCGCCACCTCCGTCGGCGAGACGGTGACCGTCGTGACGTATCCGGCCGGGACTTCTCCCGCCGAGGTGGCGCGGCAGGTGCGCCGACAACTCGAGGCCCACCGACCTTGACTGGCACTAAGTGCCATGCTTGACTGGGGGGCATTCGTGGACGTACGTACGCGATCGGTAGAAACCTGCCGAGGAGTACGAACAGCCAGCCCAACCCGGCCTGGCACTGAGTGCCCGAACACTCGGCGCCGCCGCACGCACGACGAGGAGCGTCTCATGTCCGGCAATCCCGATTTCCCCCTCTTCCAGCTGAACGAGGAGCACGAAGAGTTGCGGGCCGCGATCCGCGCGCTGTCGGAGAAGGAGATCGCGCCGTACGCGAAGGAAGTCGACGAGAAGGCCCGCTTCCCCCACGAAGCTCAGGTCGCGCTCGTCAACTCGGGATTCAACGCCGTCCACGTTCCCGAGGCCTACGACGGCCAGGGCGCCGACTCGGTGGCCACCTGCATCGTGATCGAGGAGGTCGCCCGCGTCTGCGGTTCGTCTTCGCTCATCCCGGCCGTCAACAAGCTGGGCACGATGGGCCTGATCCTCAAGGGCTCCGAGGAACTCAAGAAGCAGGTGCTGCCGCAGATCGCGGAAGGCGCGATGGCGTCGTACGCCCTCTCCGAGCGTGAGGCCGGATCCGACGCGGCCAGCATGCGCACCCGCGCGAAGGCCGACGGCGAGGACTGGATCCTCAACGGCTCCAAGTGCTGGATCACCAACGGCGGCCAGTCCACCTGGTACACCGTGATGGCCGTGACCGATCCCGACAAGGGCGCCAACGGCATCTCCGCGTTCATGGTGCACAAGGACGACGAGGGCTTCGTCGTGGGACCGCTCGAGCACAAGCTCGGCATCAAGGGCTCGCCCACCGCAGAGCTGTACTTCGAGAACTGCCGCATTCCGGGCGACCGCATCATCGGCGCGCCGGGCACCGGCTTCAAGACCGCCCTCGAGACCCTCGACCACACCCGCCCGACGATCGGCGCCCAGGCGCTCGGTCTCGCGCAGGGCGCGTTCGACGCCGCGCTCGCCTACACCAAGGACCGCAAGCAGTTCGGCAAGGCCATCGCCGACTTCCAGAACACCCAGTTCATGCTCGCCGACATGGCGATGAAGATCGAGTCGGCCCGCCTCATGGTCTACACCGCGGCCGCTCGCGCCGAGCGCGGCGAGAAGAACCTCGGTTTCATCTCTGCCGCAGCGAAGTGCCTGGCGTCGGATGTCGCGATGGAGGTCACCACCAACGCGGTCCAGCTGTTCGGCGGCGCCGGTTACACCACCGACTTCCCGGTGGAACGAATGATGCGAGATGCGAAGATCACCCAGATTTACGAGGGCACCAACCAGATTCAGCGTCTGGTCATGTCACGCGCACTGCTCAAGTGACGCACAGTTCCGCTGCGACGGTTCCGCCGACCGGGCTCCCCGGCGTTCAATGAGGGGACGGCACCCGAGGGTGCCGCGGTAGGTGACAGCACGGTTCGAACCGGGAGCTGCTCGAAGCAGGCCGTTCGGGGGCCGGCACCGTGACCGACGCAGGGAGTTGAGTACACATGGGTTCGATCAGCATTCTCGGTGAACTGGTGGACGTCCTGGGACAGCTCATGGCCATCATGGGCGGCCAGGGACAAGGCGGACCGGGCGGTGGATTGGGAGGCGGCAGCCTCGGCAGTTGACCGTTCGACGGTTTCCGCGGTGTCCGTCACCCCGGCGTCGGAGCTTTCGACGCCGGGGTGACGGACGCCCGGCCCCCGGTAGCAGAATGACCCGATAGCAGAATGACCCTGACAGCACTTCGCCCGACGGCGAGGTGACGAGACGACTGTGGAGATTCGACTGTGGAGCTAGTTGGTGTGATCGGTGGCGGCACGATGGGTGCCGGCATTGCCGAGGTGTGTGCCAAGGCCGGAAGCAACGTCCTGATCCTCGAGACCAAGCAAGAGTTCGCCGACGCCGCCCAGGCGCGCATCGCGAACTCGATCGGCAAGGGCGTCGCCCGCGGCAAGATCACCCAGGAGGAGGCGGACGCCGCCATCGCCCGGGTCCGGGTCACCCTGGACATCGAGGAGTTCGCCGATCGCGACCTCGTCATCGAGGCCGCACCGGAGATCGAGGCGCTCAAGTTCGAGATCTTCGGCAAGCTCGACAAGATCGTGAAGCCGTCCGGCATCCTCGCGACCAACACGTCGTCGATCCCGGTGATCAAGATCGCCAACGCGACCCAGCGTCCGTCGCAGGTCGTCGGCGTCCACTTCTTCAACCCGGTGCCGGTCATGCCGCTGGTGGAGATCGTCGTCAGCCTGGTGACGTCCGAGGAAACCGTCGCGGCGGTGACGGAGTTCGCGCGTGACACCCTGGGCAAGAAGGCCGTTCGTGCGGGTGACCGCGCCGGCTTCATCGTCAACGCGCTGCTGATCCCGTACCTGTGCGACGCGGTCCGCATGCTCGAGTCGGGCTACGCGTCCGCCGAGGACATCGACGAGGCCATGAAGGGCGGCTGCGGCTACCCGATGGGCCCGCTGACGCTGCTCGACACCGTCGGCCTGGACGTCGCGCTCGCGGCGGCAGAGTCGCTGTACGCCGAGTTCGCGCAGCCGAACTACGCGCCGCCGGCCCTGCTCCGCCGCAAGGTCGACGCCGGACACCTGGGCCGCAAGACCGGTCAGGGCTTCTACAGCTACAAGTAGGAACACCTGCTTCGACGGTGCCCCATAGCCCCTCGAAGGCTGTGGGGCACCGTCGTTCCTACGCGAAGCACCCCTTACACGACCTCCGGCCCGTATCCCTGCAGGGATACGGGCCGGAGGTGTTCGAGCAGGTATCAGGCGGGGAACAGGGCGTTCAGCGCGCCGACCAGGCCCAGGATCGCACCGATGCCACCGACAACGGTGCCGATGCCGCTGATGACCGGCTGGATCTGCTTGATCAGCGCGAGATCTGCGTCGGAAGAACCCATGTCAAAACTCCTCACAGTGAATGATGTGTCCGCGCTTCGTAGCGCGTCCCGGGATGCTGCACGGTGCTCACGACACTAGCCGTGAGATCCGGGCAGAGATTCTGCGAGACAGCCGATTTCACCTCGACCTGCTCGAATCTCCGTGAGTAATATTCCTGTGACCTGGCAACGGCCCCGGAACAGTCGGGTGACCGCCAGGCGAACAGAAGCGGTCGAATCGGGTCAGCCGACCGCCAGAGAGCGGATGATCCGGACAATTCCGGAGAGAGGCGTCTGGCGGTCCGAGCCGTCGTAGTTGGGCACGCGTCCGTTCCCCAGGCTGAAGTAGGTCCCCACCTGACCGAATGCCGGAAGAACCGGCGGGGTCGTGCACACATCCGCGACGAGGCACGGGTAGTCGGCGAACAGTGCCGCGAGACGCTCACGATGGGGCGCAGATATCCGGAACCTGGGATCTATCAGCGATTCGGTCTCCACCTGGAAGTATTCGACGCCGGCCGCGACGAGGCGGTCCAGATGCATCCGGCTGTCGAGCAGGCCGACGTCTTCCTTCAGGACGAAGAGGCCGTTGGCAATCTTCGGAACCGGCAGCCGCGCCAGCAAGTCCAACTGTTCGGCCGCCGCCGCCTCCTTGGGTGCGTCCACGACCGTGAACTCGAAATAGGTGGGCCGGAGCGCCTCGACGGCATCGACGACGTCCTGCGGCGAGAGGGCCGCGGAGGCATCGATGTACAGCGACGTCCGCGGGCCGACCACGTCCTGCAACATCGTGAACGTGCCCGCGTCGACGACTCGCCGCTCGGTTGTCGCGGCGTCGCCCAGACAGATACCCACGATGTCGACGCCGCGCAGCTTGTCCGCCTCGCGGCGCGAGGTCACCTGGTTCACCTTGATCACAGCAACCTCCCGCGCGAAACCCGACCCCCGGATAGTAGGCGAGGTCCCCCGCTCGCGCGGGGGACCTCGTTCACGCACGGCACGAACGGAACTCAGTCGTCGAGGACGCCGATCCGGCCCTCGACGGCCGCCCGCGCGATCGATTCCCGCATCGCGGGGCAGCTACGCGCGCGCGACACCGGGCCCGCCGCGTCGTCCAGTTCGACGCACGCGGCCCGGGCCTCGGCCGTCCACTGCACCGACGTGTGCTGCCAGCTGTTCTTGGCCGCCAGCACCCGGCAGCCGCAGCGATCGCACTCGACCGGCTCCACGCCTACGCCTGTTCCGCGGCGGCGCGACGGGCCAGGTTGTCGGCCACTTCCTGCTTCCACGCCTCCACGGGCTTGGTGGTGTCGAGTTCGAACTCGAAGCGGTCCACCATGTCCGGGGTGACGTCGGCGACGTCCACGTAGAACTGCTCGTACCAGCGGCGCAGCTGGTAGACCGGGCCGTCCTCGTTGGTCAGCAGCGGGTTCTCGATCCGGGTCTTGTTCTTCCAGATCTCGATGTCCTGCTCGAACCCGACACCGATGTAACCGATCATCGCGTCCACCAGCTGGTCCGCGATCTCGGCGGGAACCTGCTCGGTCTTCTTCACCGAGATGCCGTACATCAGCACGAACTTGTCCGGGGCGATCGGGTAGTGGCAGTTGATGAGCACGGACTCGACGTCGTACTTGTCGTAGTGGTAGATCAGGTCGTCGATCATGAAGGACGGACCGTGGTACGCGGCGACGGACGTGTTGCCGACCAGCTGCGGCACGTCGGGGTCGGTCCACTCGGTGACGTCGTCGCGGCCGACGCCCTTCTGCTCCTGGATCGCGACGTGCCCCTCGAAGACGTTCTTGAAGTACGTGGGGAACGAGTAATGCACGTAGAAGAAGTGCGCCATGTCCACGACGTTGTCGACGATCTCACGGCAGTTGGTGTCGATGACGAGCGACTTCCACTGCCAGTCCGTCCACTCCGCGTCGGTCGAGCGCATCGCCGGGATGGTGACCTCCGGCGGCGGCGGGTTGCCCTCCGGGTCGTTCCACACGAACAGCAGCTCGTCCTGCTCCATCGTCTGCCACGCCCGCGTCTTCGCGACCGGGGGAACACGACGGGCGTAGGGGATGTCGGTGCAGCGGCCCTTGCCGTTCCACCGCCAGTCGTGGAACGGACACGCGACCGAATCGCCCTTGATCTCGCCCTGGCTCAGATCGCCGCCCATGTGGCGGCAGTACGCGTCGAGGACCTTCAGGTCACCCTTGCTGTCGGCGAACACCACCAACTTGGTGCCGAACGCCTCGACCGAGTGCGGCTTGCCGTCGCGGAAACCGTCGACGAGACCGAGGCAGTGCCAGCCGCGAGCGAACCGCGCCGGTGGCGTGCCCTGGTCGATGATGCGGATCTCGTCGGTGTCGACGTCCTCGGCGTGCACGGAGGTCATGGTCAGTCCTTTCGTCCCACGGTGCACGCAGGCGGGCTGTGCCGGTGCTCCGTTCGAACCTCCAATCTCCCGACGCCGAGGCCCCGTTTCCAGAGCTCCTCCCGTTGACTGGTCATTCGTTCGATGGCGCCGTCTGGTCAGCTCGAGACGACGTCGACGAGGTCCGGTGCGACCACGTCGGACAACCGTTCCCACGGGACCGTCACGTCGATCAGCCCGATCGCATGCGGCCCTACCTGGTAGTCGGAGAAGTGGATCTCCATCCCGGCCGGGGTGGCAACCCAGTTCGCGAAGTTCTCCTGCTTCGGCTCGATTCCCTCGCGCTGGAAGTCGGGTCCGGCGGCGGTCGCGGGCAGAAGACGCGCGGATTCCTCGGACAGCCGATCCAGGCCCGCCGGGAGATCGGGGAACAACCGGTCGAGCGTGATCGGCTGCGCGTCGTCGGCATCGATCACGACCGTCGCGACGATCGGCGTCGGGTGCGCGCCGGGCGGATCCGCGTTCCACGACGTCACCAGGAGACCGCTGACCACTCGGGAACCGATGTGCACGACGGCCGACCGGTCCGTGGCTTCGAGTGTGAACCGGTCCCCCTGCCAGCCGGCGATCTGGTCTTGCAGCGCCGCCCGCATCGACTCGTCGAACTCGGCGGCGACGGCCGGGTCGCCGCCCTCGATCTGCGGCACCACGACGTCGTACCGGACCCGGCCGTTGTCGCCCGTGACCCGCACCGTCGTTGCGGTGTAACTACTTTCGATCGTGGTCGTCGACGACGCGGAGGGCTGCACCGACGTCGTGGACGGAACCGCCGTCACCGTCACTTGTCGTGACTCGGCCACGCCGTCGGTGCCGGTGTCGCTCGAACAGGCCACGACGGCGAGGAGCATTCCGGCCGTGGACGCCACGGCCGCCGCGCGAAGAATCGAGGTGGTCGCCATCGCTCCATCATCACCCCGGTGCTGAGCGTCGGCACGGCAGCGCCACGCTCACGCACACGCCTGCGACGACAGCCCCGCCACGCTCACGATGCCGCACGCGTTGTCCTTCGACAGCTTCCACACGCCGTCCTCGGCGACGAAGGTGATGACACTCTCGGGTGCCGGCTGACCGTCGAACGTCATGACGACGGTCGCCGCCACCGTGCCGTCACCGAGGTCCGTGACATCGGTGACCTGTGCGGACGCCTTGTTGGCCAGGGCCGCCTCGACCACCCGGTCGATCAGCTCGGGATCCGCCTGCGCACCCTGGACCAGCGCGACCTTGTCCGCAGCGGGGATCGTCGCGTCGAACGCGCGCGCCAGATTCGCATTCAGTTCGGCGGGTGTCGGCGCGGCGATGAGCTGCGGTGTCACGGTCGTGGACGACGGCGGAGGCGACGGCGAATCGCCGGGTTCCGCCGGCTCGGAGCACGCGGCCGTCGCGAGCGCTACACCGCACAGGATCGCCGCCGCAAGCACCTTCGGACTTCGCTTCGCCCCACCACGCATCGACATCATGTCGCTCCATTCGTCCGGTTTCCCTCGAATGCGCAACGGTAGAGGCGCTGCAGACCAGCAGAGACCGATACGACGGCGCGGCGCCGGACTCTTACCGTCTCCTCACGATTGACGAGCGGACGGACGAAACCCCTTCCCGTCGGCGCGAGTCGCGAGCACCATCGAAGAGATGACCGCTCCGCTCCACCTGAAATCGCCGCGGGGACGATGGGTCGTGGCCGCGACCGTGCTCGGCTCGTCGCTCGCGATGCTCGACGGCACCGTCGTGAACGTCGCGCTGCCACGGATCGGCGAGGATCTCGGCGCCGAGGTCGCCGGCCTGCAATGGGTGCTCAGCGGCTACACGCTCACCCTGGCGTCCCTGATCCTGTTCGGTGGCGCCCTCGGCGATCGGGTGGGACGGCGGCGAGTATTCGTGTGGGGCACAGTATGGTTCGCGGTGGCGTCCGGATTATGCGCGCTCGCACCGAATGTCACGATTCTCGTCGCCGCGCGTCTACTCCAGGGCGTCGGGGCCGCGCTGCTGACACCGGGCAGCCTCGCGATCATCTCGGCATCGTTCGACGACGAGGACCAGGGCGCGGCGATCGGACTGTGGTCCGGCCTGGGAGGCGTCGCCGCCGCCGTCGGACCGCTGCTCGGGGGCTGGCTCGTCGAAGTCGCGGGCTGGCGCTCGGTGTTCCTGATCAATCTTCCGCTCGCGGTGGCCGTCGTCTGGGTGTCGGTGCGGCATGTGCCCGAGACGCGGGATCCGCACCCGCCCGAGCGCCTGGACGTCCTCGGCTCCGCACTCGCCGCCCTCGCGTTGGGTGCGCTCACCTACGGGTTGATCGAGACGACCGCGTGGGCGGTGATCGCCGGCCTCGTCCTCATGGCGGCGTTCGTCGTGGTCGAGCGGCGATCCCGGTACGCCCTGGTGCCGGGGTCGCTGTTCGCGTCCCGCGTCTTCGTGGCCGCCAACCTGGTGACGCTCGCGGTGTACGCGGCGCTCGGCGGCGTGTTCTTCCTACTGCTGTTGCAGTTACAGATCGTGTCGGGCTACTCACCCCTCGCCGCGGGCATCGCGTCGCTGCCGATCACGATCCTGATGCTGCTGCTGTCGTCGCGGGCCGGGCGTTGGGCGCAGGTCCACGGCCCCCGCGTCCCCATGACCGTCGGGCCGCTGCTCGGCGCCGGCGGCCTGCTGCTGATGCTGCGGATCGGGCCCGGCGCGTCGTATCCGACGCAGGTTCTGCCCGCCGTGCTGGTGTTCGGCCTGGGGTTGTCAGCGCTCGTCGCGCCGCTCACCGCGGCCGTTCTCGGCTCGGTGTCGTCGGATCAGGCGGGCATCGCGTCGGGTGTCAACAACGCCGTCGCCCGCACCAGCCAACTGCTCGCGGTGGCTGCGCTCCCTGCGCTCGCCGGCATCGGCGCGGACGCCCTCACGGACCCCGCGGCGTTCTCGGCGGGATTCCGGGTCGCGATGCTCGTCTGCGCCGGGCTGCTCCTGATCGGGGCGGCGATCTCCGCGGTGATGATTCCCCGGAAGGCCGCACCGGAGGCCGCGGCAGAGGAAACGGCGGGCGAGTCCGTCGCGTGCCAACCGCACTGCGACGTCACCGCGCCCGCCGTTCAACCTCCCGCGAACTGACTCGGAATCAGCCTTCCACCACAGGCCACGCCGGCGCCGCGCTCCACGGATACGCGGCCTCGAGCTGCGCGGCGACCCGGATCAGCAGATCCTCACGACCGTGCGCCGCGACCAGCTGGGCACCGAGCGGCAGCCCGATGGAATCCTTGCCCAGCGGAAGCGAAATGGCCGGCTGTCCACCGCTGTTGAACGGTGACGTCAGTGCGCCGTACGCGCCGGCGTGCTGCCACATGGCCTCGAGGTTCATCGCGTCGAGCACACCCAGCTCCGGCGTCGGCCGACACAGGGTCGGGCTCAGCAGCAGGTCGTACTCGGTGAAGTACCGCCCGATCTCCCGCCCGGTGAGCTCGAGTGCCGCGTAGGCGGCGGCCAGGTCGGTGACGGACTGCGACTTGCACCGCTCGTACTGCACCCGCGCCATCGTCTCGAGGTCGTCGTCGCGCAGTTCCCGGCCCAGTTCGGCGAGCCGCTGATCGATCTCCACCGCCATCGGCGCCGACATCAGGTACTGCATCGCCGCCCCGAGCGCCTCGGGATGGAACGTCGGCGCGGCCGTCTCGACGTGGTGACCCAGCTTCTCGAGCATCACCCCGACGTCCGACGCGACCGCCGCGCAGTCCGGGTGGACCGGATCCCCGCCCGGCATCGTCGTGGTGATGCCGATGCGGAGCCTGCCCGGATCGGCGCCCACCTCGTCGACGTACGGGCGGACCGGCGGCGCGATACCGAACGGCGCGCCCACCGCGGGTCCCGCGGTGAGGTCGAGCAGCAGCGCGGTGTCCCGAACACTCTTGGTGACAGCGTGTTCCACCGACAGCGGCCCGGAGAGCGGAGCGCCCGAGGGCATCCGGCCGCGGGACGGCTTGAGGCCGACCAACCCGTTGGCGGACGCCGGAATCCGGATGGAGCCGCCGCCGTCGCTGGCATGCGCGGCCGGAACGATGCCGACCGCGACGGCCGCACCCGCGCCACCGGACGAGCCGCCGACACTGTGGGTGAGCCGACGCGGATTGCGCGTCGGGCCGAACAGCACGGGCTCGGTGCTCGCGTTCTGACCGAACTCGGGTGTGTTGGTCTTGCCGATCACCACGAGCCCGGCCTGCCGGTAGCGCGACACCAGTTCGCTGTCCGCGTTCGCGACCCGACCCGCGAACAGCCGGGAGCCGTTCGAGGTGGGCAGTCCGGCGACGTCGGCGTGCAGATCTTTGATCAGGAACGGAATTCCGCGCAGCGGCCCGTCCGGTAGGCCGGCGTCCACTTCGGCGAGCGCCTCCTCGGCGCGGTCGGCCACCACCGCGTTGACGGCGGGGTTGCGCTCCTCGACCCGGTGCACCGCGAACTCGACCACCTCGCGGGCCGAGACGTCACCGCGACGGATCGAGGCGGCGAGCCCGGTCATGTCCTGACCGTCGAACAAACTCTCGATCGACATACCTGTTCCTCCCGCTCCCCGCGTTTTGCGCACTTATCGCGCTCCGGGCACCGGAATTTCAGCGATAAGTGCGCAAAACGCGGGAGATAGATGTGTCAGACGTTGTGGCAGGCCACGAAGTGCTCGGGAGCGACCTCGCGGAGCAGCGGCTCCTCGGCCGCGCACCGGTCGGTGGCCAGCGGGCAGCGCGTCCGGAACCGGCAGCCCGACGGCGGATTCAGCGGGGACGGCAGGTCGCCCTCGATCTGCGGCGTCGCGTCGGTCTCGCCGCGGAGCACGTCCGGGTCGGGGATCGATGCGAGCAACAGTTGCGAGTAGGGGTGCTGCGCCTGCTGTTCCATGTCGCGGCTCGGCGCGATCTCGCACACCTTGCCCAGGTACATGACCATCACCCGGTCACTGATGTTCTTGACCACCGCCATGTTGTGCGCGATGAAGATCATCGTGAGCTCGAACTCGGTCTTCGTCTGCTCGAGCAGGTTGAGGATCTGCGCCTGGACGGACACGTCCAGACTCGACACCGGCTCGTCGCAGATGAGGACCTTCGGCTTGAGCATCATGGCGCGGGCGATACAGACGCGCTGGCACTGACCGCCGGACAGCTCCCCCGGGAGCCGGTCCCACACCATGTCGGGGTCGAGGCCGACCGCCTGGAGCAGTTCCCGGCCCAGCTGGTCGAGGCGTTCCTTGTTCCGCTGTCCCCACATGCGCGGGCCCTCGGTGACGAGGTGCTTGACCTTGCGCCGCGGATTGAGCGACGAGATCGGGTCCTGCATGATCATCTGCATCTGCGCCCGGATCTTGCGCAGCGCGGACGGACTGAGCGTGGTCAGCTCGATGCCGTCGATCTCCACGCTGCCCGACTTCGGCGACGGCAGCTGCAGGACCGCGCGACCGGCGGTGGACTTGCCACACCCGGATTCGCCGACGATGCCGAGGGTTTCACCGGGCATCAGGTCGAAACTGATGTCCGACACCGCGTGCACGGTCTGGCCGCGCCCGGCCGGGAACTCCACGACGAGATTCTCGACCGCGAGCACGGGCCCCTCGCCCCTGCGCAGGTGCGCAACTCCACTTCCGGCCATCAGATGGTCTCCACTTCGAGCTCACGGTTCTCTGTGCCCACCGCGGCGGGCATCCCGAGGTCGGCGACGCCGTCCAACGGGAAATGGCAGGCCACCTCGTGCGGGTGACGAGCGCCGGCGGTGTCCCGGGACGCCGTCAGGATCGGCACGACCTCCCGGCACTTGGCCTGCGCGTACTTGCAGCGGGACGCGAACGAACACCCGGTGGGAGGCTTCGTCATGTCCGGCAGGCCGCCGTCGATGGACTCGAGCCGGGTGTGCGGTTCCTGCTCGAGGCGGGGAACCGCGGCGAGCAGCGCCTCGGTGTACGGGTGCCGCGGGTTGGCGAACAGCTGCCGGGTGGGCGCGGTCTCGACGATCCGGCCCGCGTACATGACCGCGACACGATCGGTCTGTCCGGCAACGACTCCCAGGTCGTGGCTGACGAGGATCCCGGCCATGCCCATCTCGGTGCGCAGCGAGTCGAGGAGCTCGAGGATCTGCTTCTGCACGGTGACGTCGAGCGCGGTGGTCGGTTCGTCGGCGATCGTCAGCTTCGGATCACACGCGAGCGCCATCGCGATCACCACGCGCTGACGCATACCGCCCGACAGCTCGTGCGGGTACTGGTCGATCCGCCGCGTCGGCTCGGGAATCCGGACCTTGCGCAGCAGTTCGATGGCCCGCTCCCGCGCCTGGGTCTTGTCCAACCCCAGGTGCGCGCGCAGCGACTCGGTGATGTGCGTGCCGATCCGCTTGAACGGATTGAGCGCCGACATCGGGTCCTGGAACACCATCGCGATGTCGTTGCCCCACATCTGCTGCTGTTCCTTGCGGGTCAGCCCCTGCATGTCCCGGCCCATGAAGTTCACGGTGCCGGTGACGGTGGAGGTGCCGCCGTTCGAGACCAGACCCATGATGGTCTGCCCCAGAACGGACTTCCCGGAACCGGACTCGCCGACCAGGCCGAGGGTCTCGCCGGCGTCGAGTTCCAGGGACACCTGCTCGACCGCACGCAACTGTCCGCGCTTGGTGCGGAACCTGGTGGACACACCGTCCACCGTCAGGATCGGTTCGTTGCTACTCACAGTTTCACCTCCCGGGTGCCGCCGGTCTTCTTCTGGGCCTTCTCACCGACCATGTTGAACGCGAACACCGTCAGGAACAGGAACACACCGGGCACCAGAACGATGTACGGGTGCTGCTCGAAGACGTTGCCCTGGCCCTCGGAGATCATGTTGCCCCACGTCGGTGACGGCGGCTGGATGCCGAGACCGAGGAAGCTGAGCGACGCCTCCGCCACGATCATCACCGAGATCATCACCATGCCGAGCGAGAGCAGCGGCAGCGCGACGTTGGGCGCGATCTCCCGCAGCATCACTCGCCACCGCGTGGCGCCCATTGCTCGTGCGGCCAGCACGAATTCGCGTTGCGAGAACACCAGGGTGTTCGCTCTGGCGATGCGCACCATCGACGGTATCGCGAGCACCGCGAGGGCGAACGAGACGTTCCGCAGGTTCGGCTGCAGCACCGACGCGAGCGCGATCAGCAGGATCAGCGCCGGAACCGCCAGCAGCGAGTTGGTGAGGATGCCCACGATCCGGTCGACCCAACCGCCGAAGTAGCCGGCGAGGATGCCGATCGCGCCGCCGATCAGGATGCCGATCGCGACCGCGGCGACCGCCACGATGAGCGACGACCGGGCGCCGTAGATCGACCGGGCCAGCATGTCCAACCCGAAGTTGTTGGTGCCCAGCGGGTGCGACGAGAACAGGCTCGGCGACGCGTAGCTCTTCGCAGCGAGGGTCTTGGTGGTGTCCTCGTGCTCGGCGAGTGGCAGCAGCGGCGCCAGGATCGCGGCGAGGATGAGCACGGTCAACCAGGCGCACGAGAGGATGAACGTGAGGTCGAAGTCGGAACCGAAGCGCGCCAACCCCAGCCGCCGCACACCCATGTACAGGGCGATCAGGCCGACCACGAAGATCGCCACCCGAGCACCCATGACCAGCATCGGCAGCACGCCCAGGCCCGCGCAGACGACGCCCACGGCGGTCAGGATCGTGCCGATCCGATACAGGTTGCGGCGCTCGGCCAGATCCTTCGCGTTCGCCAACTCCTCTGCGCCCGCGTCGTCGAGCACGCGGCCGGTGAACGCCGGCATGTCGATGTCGTCCATCTTGGTCTCAGACATGGGCTCGTCGGCTCCTTGGGTCGAGGTATCCGTAGGAGATGTCGATGACACCGTTGGCGACCACGTAGATCACCGCGATCACCAGAACCGCTCCCTGCACCATCGGCATGTCACCCTGCTGCGCGGCACGCACGATCAGCGAACCCATTCCCGGCAGCGAGAACAACGTCTCCACGATCACGGTGCTGCCGATCATCGATCCGAGCACGATGCCCAGCATGGTGATCAGTGAGAACGACGACGGCCGCAACGCATCGCTGAACAACAGGCGCGCGTTCGACATGCCCTTCGCCTTGGCGACCAGGATGAAGTTCTCCTTGAGCGTCATCACCAGGTCGCTGCGCAGGATGCGGATGAACATGGCCATCTCGAGCAGGCTGATCGTGATCGCCGGCAGGATCGCGTGATAAAGGTTCTGCCCCAGTCCTTCCGAGACTCGCACCCACTGCGACCGCGGGAACCACCCCAGGTAGTTCACCATCACCATGATCAGCAGCAGACCCGACAGGAACGACGGGATGGACAGCACACCGAAGGTGCACGCGCTGATCGCGCGGTCGATCCAGCCGCCCTGATGGCGGGCCGAGTACATGGCCAGCGGAATCGCGACCACGATCGCGATGAACAGACCCATCACGGCCAACTGGATGCTCACCGGCAGTGCGGCACTGATGCTGTCGGTCACCGGGCCCTGCGGCGGCACCATCGAATTGCCGAGATCACCCTGCAGCGCACCCGACAACCAGTCCCAGTAGCGCGTGAAGAAGGGATCGTTCAGCCCCATGTCCGCACGAGCCTGCGCGTACTCCTCCGGCGAACGTCCCTCACCGAGCATCGCGACGGACGGATCACCCGGGATGAGCGAAACGAGTGCGAACGTGCCGAGACTGACGACGAAGAGCACGACGATAAGCTCGATCACCTTGTCGATCACGGTTCTCGTCATCGCCTCATCGCCTCCTTCCTGTGTTCATGGGTGTACCAATCCGATTGATTACGCCGATCCGGCACTATGACGCGGATTCGGAAGAGAGCCAGGCGTTTCCGAACAGCATGATGCCATCGGCGCTGGGCGTGATGCCGTGCGAGTTCTTACTCCACGGGATGAAGTACTTGCCGCTGTTGACCACGAGCATCGGGTTCGTCTCGTTGACGACGGTCTGGATGTCCTCGACCACCGCGAGGCGGTCCTCGTCCGACGGAGCGGTCTGCAGCTTGCCGAGCAGCTCGTCCATCCTCGGGTTCTCGTAACCCAGGACGTTCGACGACGACTCGCTGAAGAGATTGCCGTACAGGCGAACGAAGGGAGACTCGTCCAGGATGTTGAATCCGGCGTAGCCGATGTCGTAGTCGTGTTGCGCATACATGCGCTTGACCAGATCGTTGATGCTGGTCGTGTAGACGATGTCGACGGTGAAACCGACGGCCTGGAGCATCGATTGGAATGCCAGTGCACTGCTCTGCGTGGCGGGGTCGTTGAGGCCGACGTAGGTGAGCTTGCCGTCGTAGCCGTCGGCCTTCGCCTCGGCGAGGTACTTCTTCGCCGCCTCCGGGTCGTAGCCACTGCCGGCAACGCTGCCGTGCCACCGCGACCAGTCCTGGAACATGTCGCTGCCGGGCATGCCGTAGCCGCCCTCGACGCGCTGGTTGAAGGTCTCCGGATCGAAGCCGGCGACGATGGCCTTCCGGACCCGCTCGTCCGACGCGGCCCGCCCCTCGCGCTGATTGATGTTCCCGACACCGCCCATGTTCACGGTGTAGACGTAGCCGACGTCGCCGGCGTCGAGCGCGTTGTGAACCACCTCCGCGCCACGCAGGTAGGCCGCCTGGACGCCCCCGGTGTGCAGCGCGTCGAGCTTGCCCTGCTCGCTGACGATCGCGGGGAAGCGGAGCTTGGCCAGGTGCGGCTCACCGTCCCAGTAGTCCGGACGCGCAGCGAGAACCAACTCGTCCTGCGACGCGAACTTCTCGACCGTGAACGGGCCGGCTCCGATCGGGGTGAAGGTGCCCGTGGCCATCGAGGACGGGGCCACGATCATGCCCGGCCCGGTCGTGAACATGATCGGGAACTCGTTCCACGGCTGCTTCAGGATGAAGACCACCGTCGCCGGGTCGGGGGACTGGATGTCCGCGACCGTCGCCTTCCACACCTGCGAGTGCGTCGCCTTCTTGTCCAGGTAGTGGCCGATGCTCCAACGCACCGCCGCCGCATCCACCGGCGTCCCGTCGCTGAACGTCGCATCCGGACGCAGCGTCAGGGTCCAGACGGTGTTGTCGCCGTTGGCCTCCAGGGACTGCGCCAGTTGCGGCTGGTACGCCTTGGTCTCGGGGTCGTAGCGCATCAACAGGTCGTAGATGGCCGCCATCTCGCTGCCGCCGGTGGCGCCGCCGTCCTGACGATCGGCCGGATCGAGACTGCTCACACCGTTGTACGTCGCGTACGACAGCGTGCCGCCCGAGACCGGGTCACCGCCGTCGGACTGCTCGCCCACGAGTCCCGTGGTGACGTCGGAAGCGTCGGTCGCCGAACCCGACCCACCACCCGCACAACCCGCGAGCAGAACGGTCGCTGCGGTGAGCGCGGTCAGGAGTGTCCCGGCCCGAGCAAGCGAGGATCGCGTCATTCGTACCTACTTCCGTCGAACTGGATACGCCACTAGGAGAACGTCGGGTCGGTGGAGTACACGACCCGACCCCCGACCACGGTCGCGAGGACCGCGATGTCCTTGATCGCCGACGGCGCGACACCGGTCGGATCACCGTCGAGCACCACGAAGTCGGCGAACAGTCCGGGAGCGATGGCGCCCTTGACGTTCGACTCGCCGCCGAGACGGGCCGCCGACGTGGTGTAGCCGGCCAGGGCAGTATCGGCGCCCACCCGTTCCTCGGGGCCGAGGACGGCGCCGCCGCGCGTGATGCGGTTGACCGCGGTGTGCATGGTGAACAGCGGGTTCACCGGGGTGACCGGGCTGTCGCAGTGGAGTGCGAACGGAACCTGCGCCGTACTGATCGATGCCAGCGGGCTGATCCGGCTGCCCCGCTCCGGTCCGAGGAAGCGGTCGCGGTGCCGATCTCCCCAGTAGTAGACATGGTTGACGAACACCGACGCCGACACCCCGAGATCGCGCATCCGCTCGATCTGGTCGTTGCGGAGTGCCTGCACGTGCTCGAGTCGGTGCGCGAACCCGCCGGGAAGCTGCGCTCCCCCGGTCGCGGCGACCGCCTTCTCGATCGCGTCGAGCGCCAGGTCGATGGCCCGGTCGCCGTTGGTGTGGATCGCGACCTGCCGGCCCGCCTCGTGGCACCGGCGCACCATCTCGTCCAGGTCCGCGGGCGGAATCGCCATCTCGCCGCAGTGACATCCGCCGAGGTCGTGGTAAGGCTCGGTGAGTGCCCCGGTGTGGAGCTGGATCGACCCGTCCGAGATGAGCTTGACGCCTCCGACGACGAGATGCTCGTCGGCCTCGGCGTGGGGGCCGCTCTCGACGCTGAATCCCTCGAGGGTGCCGAAACCCGCGTACAGCCGACCGCGGAGGATCAACTCCCCCCGGCCGAGCAGGCGTCGGTAGGAGTCGATCACTGCGGGAGTGACGAACATGTCGTGGAAGGTCGTGACACCGACCGAGGCCATCTGGGCGAGTGCGCGGCGCAGCCCCTCGTCGAGGTCCTCACCCGTCGGCATCGACTCCTCCGGCGCGACGACCAGACGCATCGCGGGGATCTCACGGAACTCGCCGGTCGGATCGCCGGCCGAATCCCGCACGACGACACCACCCTCGGGCTCCTCCGTGTCCCGGTCGACGCCCTTGTTCCGCAGCACGAGCGAGTTGACGTACAGCCCGTGCCCGGACAGGTGCCGCACCACGATGGGGTGGTCGACGCTGGCACGATCGAGGTCCGCGGCGGTGAGTCCGCGGTCCTCGGCCACCAGACTGTCGTCGAAACCCGACGCGGAGACCGGCTGCCCGACCGGAGTCTCGGCCGCACGCGCCGCGAGTGCGGCGACGAGCGACTCGATGTCGGGGCACGCATCCGAGCCGGCGTCGACGGCAACGCTGTTCATCCCCGACATGTGTGGGTGCACATGGGTTTCGATGAATCCGGGAACGACCGTGCGGCCTCCCAGATCGACGACCTCGGTGGCCGGCCCGGCCAGCGCGAGGATGTCCTCGTCGGAGCCCACCGCAACGAATCTGCCACCCGACACCGCGAACGCCGTCGCGGATGCCGCACCCGGGGCCGGAAGGACGACACCTCTCACGTGGATGCGATCGATGACCTCGACATCACTGGTCGTCGCACTCCGGTCCAACGTTCGACTCCCTCGTGAGATGTGGATCACATAGCGTTTTGAAGAGGCTAGCGCACAATAGAATTCATGTCATTATCTGGGGCCCGGCTACTCCCCAGTAGGTTTCCCCGGCCCCCGCGCCGCCCCGAGTGGGACAGCACCCGACGGCGTCAATCGGTCGACAACTGCGCGCCCACCGACGTCACGATGCAGTAGCGCTCCGCCGGATGGGTGTGGATGCCGACGGCTTCGAGAGCGCCGACCGAGTCGACATGACGATGCGTGACAACCAGTGCGGCACTGCCCTTCTCCGCGTCCAGCGCCTGCGCGAGCCGCGACGACAGAAGCGTGCCGGTCACCACCTGCTCGATGCGCTGGCGCACCAGATTCCCGATGCCGAACCTGCCGGTCAGCACCATCTGGCGATGCGGCAGGTCCGATCTCAGATACACCTCGCTCCAGCAGAAGGGGGGCATCATCGACCCTCGAACAACACGCGGGCCCGATACCCGATACCACTCGGAACCGACCGGGACACCGACGCGCTGTGACAATTCATCGTCTGCGACAACAATTTTCGACGACGGGTCGAGAATCCGGGTGCGCTCCACGAACGCGAGCATGCCGAGGCTGCTCGTCACGAAGGCCTGGTGCCCGACCACGGGCTCCGGGGACTCGACCGTGGTACCGGCCCCGCGGCGGCGACTGATCATTCCCGCATCCTCGAGATGCTTGAGCGCCTGCCGAACCGTCCCGCGGGCAAGCGATCGGGTCTCACACAGTTCGACCTCGGTCGGCAGCTTGTCGCCCACCGCGAACTCTCCCGACTGGATCCGTGAGATCAGATCCTGCGCGAGCAGCACATGCTGCGGGTCTGTCACGGAACAGCGGCTCTCCGTCCGTCACCGGGCACGGATAACGCGTGAACCACCAGGTACATCGAGAGGGTCCTCCCGCCTCACGCCGGCCGTCGTCGGTCGCCGAAGTCCTCACCGGGGCCGACGGAAACCGTCCACGACCCAGGCGAGAACTTTGTCTATACAAAGCTGTGTTCCGGACAATCTAGGACACCTATCTTGGTTCCACAAGAGTTTTGGTGAAATTCATTTCGGTCCCGCCGGAGGGCCGGCCGGGCCGCGCGCGAGGCCGTTCGCGGATCGACCTCCATTGCTAACGAATACCGCTGTAACGCTGCGGAATCACCAGATCTCGCGATTCCTTGTGGACGTCCGCCGAGGCGGCTAGAGTCCGATTCTGCAACGACCCCGACTGCATCGAATTCCGGTGCGATCGTCCTCTTCGACCGGGCGGCCAGGCCCGGCGAATCAGAGATCCGTTCGATCATCCGGGCGGGCCATCCGGCTCGCACCGACTGGCAGGCGTCAACCCCTGACCGTGGAGGCTGGTACATGAAGAAGTATTCGAGAAGGCTCGCCCGCACGATGGCCGTCACGGTCGTCGGTGCGGTCGCGCTTGCCGGCTGCGCGTCGTCGGAGAGCTCCGACGCGAGCAACGGATCCGGCGCAACGACCACCGCGTACGGCATCCTGGGCGACCAGGGTGACGGCGGCACACCCGTGTCGGGCGGAACCCTGAGCTTCGCGTCCTACGCGCCCGTCACGAGCCTGGATCCGGCCGTCACGCAGCCCGCCGGCGCGACCGGCGGTAGCGAGATGGCGGCGGTCTACGACGTCCTGATGCGCTACGACTCGCAGTCCCGCAGCTTCGAGCCGCAGCTGGCGAAGTCGTTCGAGGAGAGCCCCGACTTCCTGACCTGGACGCTGAAGCTCCGCGACAACGTCAAGTTCAGCGACGGCACCCCGCTCGACGCGGCTGCCGTGGTCGCGAGCATCGACCGCTACAACCAGCGACGCGGCGCCAACTCGCAGGTGTACAGCCAGATGGTCGCGAGCAACGTCGCGCAGGATCCGTCGACGGTGGTCTTCACCCTGAAGCAGCCGTGGCGCACCTTCCCGGCGATGCTCGCCTACGGCCACGGCATGATCGTGGCACCGTCCTCGCAGCAGGGCGACAAGTTCACGCCCATCGGCGCCGGACCGTTCACCGTCGTCAGCCTCCAGCCCCAGCAGGAGCTGCAGCTGAAGGCGAACCCCGACTACTGGGGTGGCGCGCCGAACCTCGACGGACTGAAGTTCGTCGCGATCGCCGGTGAGCAGCCCAAGGTGGACGCGCTCAAGACCAACGGCATCGACATGGCCTACCTCCGCAACGCGCAGACCGTGAACGCCGCGAAGGCCGAGTTCCCCGGCTACGTCGACACCACGAGCATGTCGATGGTCGGACAGCTCAACAACGCACCGGGACGGCCCGCCGCCGATCCGCGGGTTCGCCAGGCGATCGCGTACGCGGTCGATCCCGAGGTCCTCAACCAGCGCGTGCGCGCCGGCGAGGGCATGCCCGGCACCGACATGTTCCAGCCGTGGTCCGAGTGGTACGGCAACGTCGACGGCATCAGCCCCGACGCCGCCAAGGCCAAGGAACTGCTCGACCAGGCCAAGGCCGACGGGTTCAACGGCAAGATCACCTACGTCGGCGTCAACGACCCCGACGCGCAGCAGCTCGCGCTCGCGGTGCAGGCACAGATGAACTCGATCGGCTTCGACGTCGCGCTCGAGTACACCAGCAGCATCACCGACATGGTCAAGCGGCTCTACATCGACCGCAACTACGACATGAGCTTCGGTGCGTACAGCATCGCCGACGTCGCACCCGAGATCCGGCTCTTCAGCTCGCTGTCGAGCACCTCGACCAACAACATCCTCGGCTACAAGAGCCCCGAGATGGACGCTCTCCTCGGCAAGGTGCTCTCGGCTCCGGACGAGTCCGCCAAGCGTGAAGCGATCGTCGACATCCAGAACCTGGTGAACACCGATCAGCCGTTCCTCTCGTGGGGCGCCGGTGTCAACTACGTCGCGTGGTCGCCGGACGTGTACCGGGCCAACCCGACCGTCGACGGAATCATCCTGTTCGACAAGGCGTTCAAGAAGAACTGACCCTGTACTCGGTGACGTAAGCGGATGCCCCGCCACTCGTGAGAGTGGCGGGGCATCCGCTTTCCGACGTGGATCAGTGCGCGCTGGGCGCGGGCTGCGCACCGCGCACGAGGCGGCCGGGCAACGCACCGGTGTGCCGGCCGTCCTCGACGATCACCTCGCCGGCCACGACCGTCGCCACGTAACCGGTCGCGGTCTGCATGAGGCGTCGCCCGCCGGTCGGCAGGTCGTACAGCACCTCGGGATGGTCGGCCTGGAGCCTGTCGAAGTCGATGACATTGAGGTCGGCACGGTAGCCGGGGCGGACCTGCCCGCGATCGAGCAGACCCACGACGGCCGCGGTGTCGACCGTGTGGCGTTTGATCAACCACTCCACCGGAAAGAGGCCACCCGCCTTACGATCCCGGCCCCAGTGAGTGAGCAGCGTCGTGGGGAAGCTGGCATCACAGATCGCCCCGCAGTGTGCGCCGCCGTCGCCGAGCGCGGGCACGGTGTCCGGACGCGCGAGCATCTCCCGCACCGCGTCGAGATTGCCGGCGGAGTAGTTGAGCATCGGGAAGTAGAGCAGTCCGCGCCCGTCCTGCGCCATCAGCGCGTCGTACGCCACCTCGGCCGGCGACGCCCCCGTCCGCTCGGCCAACGCGGCAACCGAATCATCGGGTCCGGGTTCGTAGTTCGGCGGATCACCGAGCAGGTACAGCTGGTCGAAGCGGGTCGACAGGCGATCGACGAATTCGCTGTCGGTCACCGGCTGCTCGGACAGGATCGCCGCCCGGACCTCCGGTCGTCGCAGCCGTTCCACCCGCTCCTCGCGCGGCAGATCCGCGAGGGCGGCGCAGCTCGGGTACGCCATGAACGGGTGCCAGCTCAGCTCCCAGCCGAGCAACACCCCCACGGCGCGGGGCGCGACCTGACCGGTGATCGGGACCCCCTGTTCCGCAGAGATTTCCGCAAGCCCGTCGAGGAGTCCGCGCCACTTGTCGGGCGCGCGGTCGCTCTGCACGACCGACACCGACATGGGTCGCCGAGCGGCCTCGACGATGGCGCTGACGAACTCCATCTCCTCCGGCTCGTCCATGAAGTCGGAGATGAAGTCGATGACGCCCGCGCCCGCTTTCGCGAGGCCCGCCGCCATGCCGGTGAGTTCCTCGCGGGAAGCGGTCAGGCTGGGCGTGGGCTCACCGGCGGACGTCTTGTGGACCGCGGACCGGGAGGTGGACCACCCGAGTGCGCCGGACTCGACGGCCTCGGCCACCAGATCGCGCATGCGGTTCATTTCGTCCTCGGTCGGCCGGGTGAGGTGATCGCCGCCGCGCCGGCCCATCACGTAGGTGCGCAGGGCGCCGTGCGGCAACTGGGCCGCGAAGTCGATCGCGTGCGGGGTGTCGATCGCGTCCAGATAGTCGGGGAACGACTCCCAGTTCCACGTCATTCCCTCCGCCAGAACGCTTCCGGGAATGTCCTCGACACCCTCCATGAGGCTGATGAGCCAGTCGCGCTGCTCCGGCTTGACCGGCGCGAAGCCCACCCCGCAGTTGCCCATCACGACGGTGGTCACCCCGTGCAGCGACGACGGGGTCAGCAGCGGGTCCCACGTGACCTGTCCGTCGTAATGCGTGTGGATGTCGACGAATCCGGGGGTGACGAGCTTGCCCGACGCGTCGATCTCGCGGCGGCCGGGTTCCCGCACCTCACCGACCGCCGTGATACGTCCGTCGTCGACGGCGACGTCGGCGGTTCGGGGCGGTTCCCCGGTTCCGTCGACGACGAGACCGCCGCGAATCACCAGATCATGCATGAACGCCTCCCGTGGTCGAATCCTGCTCCACTGCTTCGTCTTCGAAGAGGGCCGCCGCCGCGCGGACGATTGTCGCGGCCGCTTCGGCAGCCGCCGGCGAGACACCGGTGAACTGCAGGAACCCGTGGGCCAGCGACGGGAAGCGCAGCAGTTCGACCGGCACGCCGCAGTCCGTCAGCCGCTCGGCGTACTCGACACCCTCGTCGAGCAGCGGGTCGTGGCCTCCGACGACCACCACGGTGGGCGGCAGCCCGGACAGATCGGCATCCCGGAGCGGCGACACCAGTGGGCTCGTCCGGGTGTCGGGGTCGGGGCAGTAGTGGTCGAAGAACCACTGCATCTCACGGGAACCGAGGAACACGCCGGAGTTCCGCGCATACGAGTCGCGCCCCAGATCGGCGTCGACGACGGGATAGATCAGCACCTGGCCGGCGACGTCGATACCGCCCTGACCACGGGACCGGGCGGCACACACGGCGGCGAGGTTACCCCCGGCGCTGTCTCCGGTGACCACGACCGGTCCGGTGAGCCCCTCGGATCCTGCTGCCACCCAGCGCAACACCTCCATCGCGTCGTCGGTCGCCGCAGGGAAGGGGTGCTCCGGCGCGAGGCGGTAGTCCACGCTCACGACGTCTACCCCGGCCTCGTTCGCGAGCATGCGACACGTCGCGTCCGCGTAGTCGAGGTCCCCGGTCACCCAGCCGCCACCGTGGAAATGGACGATCGTTCCCGCGGACCTGCGGGCCGCCGGCCGGTACAGGCGCACGCGCACGTGTGGCGAGACCGTGTGCGCCGAGACCGAGGCGACCTCGGGACCGGATGCGCACGACTGCAGCGCACCGCGGATCCGTTCACGCGCCCCGTCGGGATCGAGTTCCACCATGGGTGGGAGGCCCGATCCCGAGACCGCAGCGGCGACCGCGTGCAGTACCGGGTCCAATTCCGTTCGAGTTCCCTGCATGCCACTTGTCATGAATTAGAATCTAACTCTAGTCTTACCGTATGACAACGGTCACACCCGCGCGCGCACTGCGCTCAACGCCGATGCGAGGCTTCGCTTCTCACGGCCGATCGGCGACGCACTCAGGGGCGGGAAGGGACCGCGAACACCAGGTCGACGGTGCGATCGAGGAGGCGATGCACCTCCGCGACGTCCTGCCGGCCCAGGCCGAACAGGATGAGTTCGTGTGCCAGGACCGCCGTCACGATCGCGACGACATCCGCTGCATCCGCGTCGGACAGGTCGTGCAGATGCACACGATAGGAGTCGAGTACTTGGGAGGAGAACTCCGCGAACAGCGCGCACACGAGCGGATCGGTGGAGTGTCGGAGCACGTTCTGCAATCGCAGGAAGGTCGGGTACTCCTCGAACCGGTCGACCGAGTGGTGAAGGCGGATCCGGATCCTCTCGGCCGCAGGCAATCCCGGATCCGGCGCGTCGCCGTGCTTGATCGGGTCGGCGGCGGACCAGTCGAGCAACACGGCCGCGTACAGGTGCTCCTTGGAGACGAAGTAGCGATAGACGGTGCCCAGCGCGACGCCCGACCGCTCGGCGACGTCCCGGATCTGGATCCGCTCGAAGTCGTCGGCGACCAGCAAGTCGCCGGCCGCATCGATGATGCGCTGCCGCCGCTCCCGCTGCCCCTTCGGCAACACCGCGGGGTCGGGCAACGTCGGCCTGTCCGACCGGTCCGGATCGCCTGCACCCACGCTCGTACGCCTCCCATCGTTCCCGCCGATCCGGCGGGACAACTGCTGCACCGATGCTACTGACCCCTGCTCACCCCACTTCGAAACGAGGTCCACCACGATGCCGAACAACGATTCCGCCGAGCCGACCTACGACGTCGTCGTCGTGGGCGCCGGGTTCGCCGGCCTGTACGCCCTCCACAGCCTGCGCCGACGGGGCGTGTCGGTGCGACTGTTCGAGGCCGGTGCCGGCGTGGGCGGAACGTGGTTCTGGAACCGCTACCCGGGCGCACGGTGCGACGTCGACAGCGCCGACTACTCGTACTCGTTCGACGACGCCCTGCAGCAGGAATGGGAATGGACCGAGCGCTACCCGACGCAACCCGAGATCCTGCGGTACCTCGAACACGTCGCCGACCGCTTCGGCCTCCGCGAGGACATCACCTTCGGGACCCGGGTGACATCGGCACATTTCGACGAACAGAGCGGCCTGTGGACGATCGGCACCGACGCCGGCAGTGAGACCGTCACCGCGCGCTGGACGGTCATGGCGACCGGGGCGCTCTCGACCGCCCGGCTCCCCGCGATCGACGGCCTGGACTCCTTCACCGGCGAGATCCTTCACACCGCGCAGTGGCCGACGGACGGAGTCGATTTCACCGGCAAGCGCGTGGGGGTCGTCGGCACCGGTTCGTCCGGGGTGCAGGCGATCCCGGTGATCGCGCAGCAGGCGGACCGGTTGACGGTGTTCCAGCGGACGCCCGGATTCGTGATCCCCGCCCGGAACCGCCCGCTGGACGCCGGCGAACTCGCCGCGATCAAATCCGACTACCCGGCCCGGCGGCAACTCCAGCGCGAATCGCACGGCGGCTGGATCCTCCCGCCACCGGTGGGATCCGCACTGCAGACCGAGCCCGAGGTCCGAGTCAAGGAGTACGAGGCCCGTTGGGCCATGGGCGGGCTCGCTTTCCAGACCACGTTCGACGACGTCATGACCGACCTCGCGGCGAACGAGACGTCCGCGGACTTCGTGCGGTCGAAGATCCGCGAGACCGTCACCGACCCCGACACGGCGGAGTCGCTGTGCCCCAAGGGGTATCCGCTCGGCGCCAAACGCGTCTGTATCGGCACCGACTACTACGAGACCTACAACCGCGACAACGTCGCACTCGTCGACCTGCGGTCCGACCCGATCGCGGAGATCGTTCCCGAGGGCGTCCGCACCGAATCCGGCCTCCACGAACTCGACACACTGGTCTTCGCGACCGGATTCGACGCCCTCACCGGCGCCCTGGGTGCGATCGACATCCGCGGTCGGGACGGCACCACCCTGCGGGAGACCTGGCGGGACGGTCCGCGCACCTACCTCGGCGTCGCGGTGGCCGGGTTCCCCAACCTCTTCGTCATCACCGGTCCCGGCAGCCCGTCGGTGCTGTCGAACGTCGTCGTGTCGATCGAGCAGCACGTCGAGTGGGTCGTCGGCTATCTCGATCACCTGCGCGAGCACGGTGCCCGGCTCGCGGAGGCCACGACGCAGGCGCAGGACGAGTGGGGTGACCACCTCACGACCATCGCGGCCGGGAGCATCTACCAGCAGGCCGACTCGTGGTACCTCGGCGCCAACGTGCCGGGCAAGCCCCGTGTCTTCATGCCCTATCTCGGCGGCGTCGGCAACTACCGGAATCTGTGCGCCCGGATCGCGGCCGACGGCTACCGCGGCTTCACGACGACGTAGCCGGGGTCCGAGTCCGCCGTGTCAGCTGTCGTTGCGGGCCTGCCAGAGGCGGTACACGTCGACGGCGTCGGCACGCTCCTCGTAGCGCATCGGCAACCGACGATCCTGCCAGGGCTTGGCGAACTCGTCGTAGAAGGTGCCGAGCTCGAAGTACTTGCGGTCGTCGACGTAGTACGGCTCGTACGAGTCGCGGGTCGTGAGGAAGACGACCTCGTCGGGCGAGCAGTAGTACAGCGACCCCAGACACATCGGGCACGGGTGGGCGAGAACGTAGATGGTGGTGCCGGTCAGGTGCTCGGTGCCCAGTTCGGTACAGGCCTGGCGGATGGCCAGTATCTCGGCGTGGGCGGTGGGGTCACCGGTCTGGGCGACCCGGTTGGGGCTCTCGGCGAGTACCTCTCCGTCCTTGACGATGACGGCCGCGAACGGGCGGCCGCCTTCGGTGACGTTCCGGCGGGCGAGGTCGATGGTGCGCTGGACGAAGTCCATGAGGAGTCCTCCGAAGGTTGATGGGGGGCGGGATCAGAACGGCTTGGTCGGCAGGTACTTACCGTTCAGGGTGATGACGGCGCGCTCGCCACCCTCGGGGTCGGCGACCTTCTGCACGTCGAGGGTGAAGTTGATCGCGGAGATGATGCCGTCGCCGAACTGCTCGTGAACGAGGGCCTTGAGGGTGGTGCCGTAGACCTGGAGCATCTCGTAGAAGCGGTAGATGGTCGGGTCGGTCGGGATGCCGCCGGGAATCGAACCACGGGTGGGGACACACTGCAGCAGCATCGCCGCGTCCTCGTCGAGGCCGAGCAACTCGGCGACGGCCTCGGCGGACGTCGCCGGCAGCGGGTGCTGGCCGAGCACCGCGGCGGTGGTGAAGGCCACGGACAGGCCGGATGCGTCGGCGATCTGCTGCCAGGAGAGATCCTTGCGGGTCTTGGCATCGACTGCGGCGACGGCGACGGCCTGACGGGCGGCGGGGTCGAACTGGGACTGGATCATGATCGGTTCTTCCTTACTTCTCGGGTTGGACTGCTTCGGTCGGGGTGACTACTTCAGGCGGACACATCCGCGACCTCGCCGGCCGCGATGTCGAATACCCACCCGTGGAGGGCGACCTTCCGTTCTGCCAGCGCACGGGCGACGGAGGGGTGGGTGGCCAGGTTCGCGAGCTGGGCGTGGACGTTCTGACGGACCAGCGCTCCCACGTCGCCGACGTCGGCGGTGCGGGCCCGGGAGGCGTCCGCGTGCCGCAGCCATGCGGCGACCGCGGGGGCAGTACTGAGGTCGTCGCTCCGAGCGATCGCGGTCATCGCACCGCACGCCGAGTGGCCGCAGACGACGATGTCCCGCACGCCCAGAACGGCGACGGCGTACTCGATGCTCGCTGCCACGCCGTCCGCCTCGGGCGTGTAGGCGGGCACCAGGTTGCCGGCGGTGCGGATGACGAACAGGTCCCCCGGGTCGGTGCCGGTAATCAGTTCGGGAACGACGCGGGCGTCGGAGCAGCCGATGAACAGCGTGTGCGGTGTGTGATGGGTGGCCAGGTGGGCGAAGAGCTCCGCCTTGTCCGGGAAGACGTCCTTCCGGAAATGGGCGATTCCTTCGATGAGGTCCTGCATGGGTCACGTCCTTCGTGGGTGGCTTACGCAATCCACCGTGCACGAACTGCACCTATAGAGTCCAAGGCTTGCTATCCATGAAAACGATTGCTCACATCTATAGTGAGAGTCATGGCCGCCCTCGAACTGCGCCACCTGCGCTACCTGATCGCCGTCGCCGAACACGGCAACTTCACCCGCGCGGCCGAAGACCTGCACGTCTCCCAGCCCACGCTCTCCCAACAGATCAGGCAACTCGAGCGGGCCGTCGGCGTACAACTACTCGACCGCACCGGCCGCACAGTGCGTCTCACCGACGCCGGCGCCGTGTACACCGAGCACGCCAGACGCGCGTTGCGTGACCTGAACGCCGCCGAACGTGCCGTTCACGACGTCCAGGACCTCTCCCGCGGACACCTGCGCCTGGGCGTCACCCCCACGTTCACCGCCTACCTCATCGGCCCACTCGTCGCCGAACTCCACACCCGCTTCCCCGGCGTCGGACTGACCCTCACCGAGACGACGCAGGACCGCATCGAGGCAGCACTGCTCGCCGACGACCTCGACCTCGGCATCGCCTTCGCGGGCACACACCCCACCGGCATCACCGCCACCCCGCTCTTCACGGAAACCCTCAGCCTGGTGATCGGCGGCTCGCCGACGCCGGAGATGCCCGAGACGCCGAAATCCCTAGCCGTGCAGGATCTTCAGGAACAGCAGCTCGCCCTCCTCAGCGGCGACTTCGCCACGCGCGGCCACATCGACGCCTACTTCGCCGACCACCGGATCGAACCTCGAATCATGGTCGAGGCCAACACCATCCAGGCACTCACCGAGATCGTGCAACGCACATCCGTGGCCACCGTCCTACCGGACGCGATCACTCACGACCACCCGCATCTCGTCCCCGTCCCACTCGACCCTCCCCTGCCCGCCCGCACGGTCGTGCTCCTGGATCGGCGAGGCACCTATCGCAGCGCCGCAGCCCGGGCGTTCATCCGACTCACTCAGGACATCGTCCGTGCCCGCGGCTACACCCCACCGCCCGCGGCCCGTGGTTACATGGACGTCGAAGCACGCCGTCCGTGACGATCGATCGTTGGGAGCAGCGCCGTGACCACCTCGTCGAACACCCCGGAGCAGGGCAGCCCGGACATCAAGCCGCGTAGTCGCGACGTCACCGACGGGCTCGAGAAGACCGCCGCCCGCGGCATGCTCCGCGCGGTCGGCATGGGCGACGACGACTGGGACAAGCCGCAGATCGGGATCGGGTCGTCGTGGAACGAGATCACCCCGTGCAACCTGTCCCTCGACCGACTGGCCGACGCGTGCAAGGACGGTGTGTTCGCAGCCGGTGGCTACCCGCTCGAGTTCGGCACCATCTCCGTCTCGGACGGCATCTCGATGGGGCACGAGGGAATGCACTTCTCGCTCGTGTCCCGGGAGGTGATCGCGGACAGCGTCGAGACCGTGATGCAGGCCGAACGCCTCGACGGCTCGGTCCTGCTCGCCGGGTGCGACAAGTCGCTGCCCGGGATGCTCATGGCCGCCGCCCGCCTGAACCTGGCCAACGTCTTCCTCTACGCGGGCTCGATCCTGCCCGGCATCGCGAAACTGTCCGACGGCACCGAGAAGGAAGTCACGATCATCGACGCGTTCGAGGCGGTCGGCGCGTGCTCGCGCGGGCTGATGAGCCGCGAGGACGTCGACGCGATCGAGCGCGCGATCTGCCCCGGCGAGGGCGCGTGCGGCGGCATGTACACGGCCAACACGATGGCGTGCGCCGCGGAGGCCCTGGGGATGTCGCTGCCCGGCAGCGCCGCGCCGCCGGCCACCGACCGGCGGCGCGACGGCTATGCCCGGCGCAGCGGGCAGGCCGTGGTCGAGATGCTGCGCCGCGGCATCACCACGTCGGACATCCTCACGAAGGAGGCGTTCGAGAACGCGATCGCCGTCGTCATGGCGTTCGGCGGCTCGACCAACGCGGTACTGCACCTGCTCGCGATCGCGCACGAGGCGGAGGTGCCGCTCACGCTCGACGACTTCGCCCGCGTCGGGGCGCGCGTCCCACACCTCGCGGACGTCAAGCCGTTCGGGCGGCACGTCATGATCGACGTCGACCGCATCGGCGGCGTCCCCGTGATCATGAAGGCGCTGCTCGACGCCGGACTGCTGCACGGCGACTGCCTCACCGTCACCGGGCGCACCCTCGCCGAGAACCTCGCGGACATCGCACCGCCCGACCCGGACGGCAAGGTGCTGCGCGCGCTGTCGTCGCCGATCCACCCCACCGGCGGCATCACGATCCTGAAGGGCTCGCTCGCGCCGGGTGGGGCCGTGGTGAAGTCCGCAGGATTCGATTCGTCCGTCTTCGAGGGCACGGCACGGGTTTTCGACCGCGAGCGGGCCGCGATGGACGCACTCGAGGACGGCACGATCACGGCGGGCGATGTCGTGGTGATCCGCTACGAGGGCCCCAAGGGCGGCCCCGGCATGCGGGAGATGCTGGCGATCACCGCCGCGATCAAGGGCGCCGGACTCGGCAAGGACGTGCTGCTGCTCACCGACGGACGGTTCTCCGGCGGCACCACCGGACTGTGCGTCGGCCACGTCGCCCCCGAGGCGGTAGACGCGGGACCCATCGCGTTCGTGCGCGACGGCGACCGGATCCGGCTCGACGTCGCGAACGGCGTCCTCGATCTCGTGGTCGACGACGAGGAGCTCGCCACCCGCCGAAGCGGGTGGGAGCCCCTGCCTCCGCGCTACACGCGCGGCGTCCTGGCGAAGTACACCAAGCTGGTCGGATCCGCGTCCGGCGGCGCGGTGTGCGGATAGCTCGTCGCCGACCGTCGATCAGGCGTCCTCGAGACGGATCCCCTTGGTCTCCTTCATGAACACGCAGGCGATGCCGGTGAACGCACACAGCAGCATGATGTAGACGCTGAAGGCCCAGCCGATGCCCTGTCCCACCAGAAGCTGGTTGAGGTAGGGCGACGAGCCACCGAACACCGCTACCGAGATCGAGTACGCGAACCCGATGGCCTGCGTCCGCAACTTGGTGGGGAAGCTCTCCGACAGGGTGGCCGAGAGAACCGACGCCGGGATCGACACCACCAGCAGCGCCACGGTTGTCGCGAGGAGCAGGGTCCAGCCCGCGGAACTGATCATCGCCGTGAGCGGGAACTGCAGCACGAACATCAGACCGGCGAACGCGAAGAGCATCGGCCGGCGGCCTATGCGATCCGAGAGCAGCCCCCAGAACGGCAGCGAAACGAGCGCGATCAGCTGGGCGACGACGAGCATCCAGTACGCCGTGTCGGGGTTCATGTTCTTCTGCGTGATGGCGTAGGTCGAGATGTACGACGTCCAGGTGTAGTGCGCTGCAGTGATTCCGGACGTCATGCCGATCATGAGCAGCACTGCACGCACGACCGTCGCGCGAGGAATCTTCGGGCCGTCGTCGGCGGCCTGGGCGTCGAAGACCTCACTCTCCTCCATGCTGCGGCGCAGGTACAGCGCGACGAGCGCGAGCAGGGCACCGATCAGGAACGGGATTCGCCAACCCCAGTCCGCCACCGCGTCGTTCGACAACACCGACGTCACGCCGCCGCCGACCGAGTACGCGAGCGCGGAGCCACCGAAGATGGCGATGAAGGCGACGCTCCCCCACATGCCACGGCGATGCGGCGGCGCGATCTCGCTCACGTACGAGTAGGCCGTCGCGGACTCGCCGCCGTGCGCGAAACCCTGCGTGATGCGCGCGGCCAGCAGGATCACCGACGCCCAGATGCCGACGGAATCGTACGTCGGCATGATGCCGATGACGAGGCTGCCGCCGGCCATCATCAGCATCGTGGTCACGAGCACGAACTTGCGGCCCCGCCGGTCCGCGATCCGCCCGAACACGATGCCGCCGAGCGGCCGCATCAGGAACCCGACCGCGAAGACCGCGAGCGTCGACAACAGCGCGGAGACCGGGTTGGCGCTGTCGAAGACGACCGCGGCGATGAACGGGGCGAACACCGCGTACGCGCTCCACTCGTACCACTCGAGCACGTTGCCGACCGCACTCGCGACGAGTGACTTCTTCTTGGACCGGATGTCCGATCCGGACGTCGACCGGAGTCGATCCCTCTCGATGACCTCAGATGCCACGGATTTCTCCAGCCTTTTCGATGGATGCGATTGTCGGATGACGGGATTCAGGACGACGACTGCGCCCGCAGTTCGGTGCGCCGGATCTTTCCCGTGAGGGTCTTGGGGATGGCGTCGACGATGTGCACACGCCGCGGCCTCTTGTAGGCGGCCAGACGATCCCCGACGAAGGCGACGAGTTCCGCTTCGGCCACCTCGACGCCGGGATTGAGCGCGACGTAGGCCACTACGCGTTCGCCCTGGTAGTCGTCGGGCTCGCCCGTCACGCCCGCCTCGTAGACACCGGGGTGCTCGTGCAGCGCGCTCTCCACCTCGCGCGGCCACACCTTGTAACCCGAGACGTTGATCTGGTCCTTGAGGCGGTCGACGAGATGGATCCAGCCGGCCTCGTCCATGATCGCGACGTCGCCCGTGCGGAGCCGGCCACCCGGAAACGTCTTCGCCGTGTCGTCGGGCCGGCCGAGGTAGCCCGAGATGATCTGTGGTCCGGCCAGTTCCAGCTCGCCCGGCGTTCCGATCGGGACCTGGTCGCCGCGGTCGTCCACGATGCGCGCCTCGACGAGGGGCAGCGGGATGCCGATCGCGAGCGATCCGCTCTCGGCGTCGACGGGGGCACGCACACCCGGGGGAACCGCGACGACACCCGAGGAGGTCTCGGTCATCCCGAACGCGTTGTGGATGTAGTGGCCGAATCGGTCCTCGAACTTGCGCACCGTGGCCGGCGGAATCGGCGCCCCGCCCGAGTAGAGCGTCTTCACCGAGGCGAAGTGCTCGGCCGACGCGCCGGGCACCCGGTACAGGGCGTTGAAGACGGTGATCGAGCCGATGGTGAACGTCACTCCATGTTCGACGAAGGCGTCGAGGGTGACCTCGGGGTGGAACCGGTTGGCGAATACGAGCGCGCAGTCCCGCACGAGCGCCACGACCGCATTGATCACGGCCCCGGTGATGTGGAAGAGCGGTGCCACCGCGAACACGACGTCTCCGTCGGCGAGCCCGACGAAATCGCCGTAGGTGCGCGCCACCGCGAGGACGTTGGCATGCGTGTTGCGACTGCCCTTCGGGGCGCCCGTCGTGCCCGAGGTGTAGGCGACGATCGCGAGGTCGTCACCGTCCAGATCGAGCCGCGGGGGCCTCTCGCCGCGGTGGCGCGCCACCACGTCGGACATGGCCACGCCCACGGGACCCGGCTTCCGATCCGCCTCGTCGAACACTCGCGGGTCGTTGCGGGTCTGGTAGTCGAGATCGCAGGTCGTGACGAACCAGTCGACCGATGTGCCCTGCAGCGCCTCCGCCGTCTCGGCCACGACGGTATCGGCGCAGATGACACCCACGGTTCCGGCGTCGGCCACGAGATGCCGCAGTTCCCGCCCCCGATACATGGGATTGAGCAGCAGCGCCGCGGCCCCGACCTTCCACAGCGCCAGCATGGAGATCGCGTACTGCGGGATGTTCTGCAGGTAGATCCCGACGCGGTCGCCCCGACGAACCCCCCTGTCCCGCAGTCCTACGGCGAGAGCGTCCGACTCCTCGTCCAGTTCCCTGGCGGTGAGCATTCCGTCGAAGTACCGCACCGCGACGCCGTCCGGGTCGGCGGCAACCCGCGCCGTCCACGCGTCGACGAGCGATTCCGGCCGAAGCGGCGGGTGCGGATCCACGTTCTTCGGGTAGAGACGAACCCACGGGTGGGACATGAGACCAGCTCCCTTCCAGCGGCGAACCCGCGCCGGGCACGTGCACGGCTTCGCCGGACCGGACGATTCCAACAAATGACCGACCGATCGATCGGTCGGCGATGGTTAGCGAGTGTTACGGGTCACACATCCGCTGTCAAGTGGGAGCCCGGCAGAGGGCGTCGGCGAACGGCCGGATTCCCGCGGAAACGGACCGTGCCGGACCCGATTGCGGGTCCGGCACGGTCCGGAGAAAGCAGTGACAGCGGCGGATCAGATGGGTCTGAAACCCGCCCCGACACCACCGGTCGCGTTGATGTTGTCGATGATCGCCGTCATGTTGGTACCGAGTTCCGGCCCGAGGCAGGCAACCCCGACATAGGCGTTCACCATGGCGACCAGAGTGGTCCCGACGACGACGGGCGACCCGGAGTCACCCTCGATGACGCACATCTGCGTCCACGTCTCCTGGGACTGCAGCAGGTCGCCGTAGACGATCCCGCACGTGTGCCCGGTGGTGCGGCCCTGCTTGCACGCGGTGGCCGGGAACTGGGCCGGCATGCCGATGTCGGTGATCGTGACCTGACCGATCGTGTTCACCGGCTGCACCTTCGCGGGATCGAACTCGATCACCGCGTAGTCGTAGTCGGAGTTGGACACGACGAAGCGGCCCACCACGCCCGCGTCGGGATCGGCCTCGGGTACCACGGGCCAGCCCGCTTCCCCGCAGTGTCCGGCGGTGATGCCGACCAGACGGCCGGCGTTGTCGTGCCCGATCGTGGTGAGCGTGCACTGATACATATCGTCGATCACGATTCCGGACCCGCCGCCCAGGACTGCTCTGGGTGGCGCCGCGGTCGCGGTGCCGACGCTGAGCATGCCGGCGATCACCGCCAACGCCGCGAAGATCAAGGAAAGTCGCTTGAGCATGTTGCCCTCCCGCTTGGCGCTACGAATGTGCCATCGGTCGATCACCGCCACATGCTTGCCGTCTGCTCTTGCTTGCACGCCCCCTGGCACTTGCGCACCCGAGTCGGCGGGACACTCACCGGCAACTTTCCCACCCGAGCGTCAGCCGCCGGGCGAGCTTGATCCGATCGTCACCCAATCGCCGACTAGGAGGTCGACCCCAGCGCCTCGAGGGCTCGTCGCGCATCCTCGAGTTCCTTCGACAATGCGGCAATTCGCTGCTCCGCGGCCTCTCTTGCTGCGGAAATGACCGATTGGACCGCCTCGAGCGCAACGTCGTCACCGAGTTCGCGCATCGCGCGGTCGACGGCGTCGGGACTGACCGGCGTGGCCTTGCCGGGTCGCTTCGCCCCGTGCGTCACGGTCACCGTCCAGTCGTTCTCGGCGCCGGCGTGAATCGTCACGCTCACCCCCGCCGGAGCCTTCTTCACGCGACGCGACGCGGGCGCGGCGGGTGCCGCGGTGGTGACCGGCACGGGGGCGGGGGCCGGCTTGGGCGCCGGGGCCGCAGCAGGCTTCGGTGCCGGGGCCGCAGCAGGCTTCGGTGCCGGGGCGGGCCGCGATGGCGTCGCGGCGACGGGCTTGGGTGTGGGGGCTGCCGACTTGGCCGGCCGGGCCGGCTTGACCGGCTCCGGCGCCTTGCGCGTCATGCGCAGCTCCTCCGCTTCGAACGGAAGCTCGTCGTTGACCCCCTTGGGGCTGATGACGACCGTGTTCCCTTCCACGGAAACAACTTTCGCCGAACATCCGGCCTCGATGCCGAGGCTCGGGGTGGCCTCGCGCAGGTACACGGTGGCGCGCTTGCCCTCGGCGACGGCTGCTGCCAGCGTCTCGAGGTTCTCCGCGGTGAGGTGTTCCGGCGTTGCCGAGCCTGCTCCGGAACGACTGCGGGGCGGCATGATGGGGTCCTCCTGGTACCGAACGACTGCTTGCACCGCTACCTTCCCACAGGCGCCCGACAGTCGTTGCGGCCCGCTCTCGCGTGGTTCATTCTTGGGGCGACCATCACGAAAGGGGCGTGCGTTGGAACTCTCCGAGCACCTCGATCCAACAGTGCTCGGCCTCATCCAGTCGGAAGTGGAGCAGACCCTCCTCGGCGGCCCACGCCGGTACACCCGCGAACAGGTGGCCGAGCTCGCCGGGGTGCCTCTCGAACGCGCGCAACGTCTGTGGGTGTCGATGGGTTTCGCGATCGATGCCGATCCCGACGCGGCGATGTTCACCGACGCCGACGCCGCGGCACTGCGCGGTCTGGTCGGTTTCGTCGACAGCGGGGCGCTGGCCCCGGACGCGGCGGTCGCTGCGACCCGGGCCCTCGGTCAGTCGATGTCCCGCCTGGCGGAGTGGCAGGTCGCGGTGCTCAATTCGCATCTGGCCGAGGAATTGGCCGCCACCCACCTGGATGCCGGCACGCTCGACGAGCGGGCCCTGCGCGACGCCGTCGGTGCCCTCACCTCCGGGCTGCTGCCCACCGTCGAGGCACTGCAGTCGTACGTGTGGCGCCGGCACCTGGCTGCCGCCACCGCACGCCGGGCCGGCAGCGTCGGCGAGAACACCACCCATCGGACCCTCGTCGTCGGGTTCGCCGACATGGTCGGCTACACCAGCCTCACCCGCAGGATCCGGGTCGACGAACTGAGCTCGCTGCTCGAGGACTTCGAGTCGCAGACCACGTCGGTCATCACGCAGGGCGGCGGCTGGGTGATCAAGAACGTCGGCGACGAAGTGATGTTCGCGGCGGAACACGCGTCCGACGCGGCCCGGATCGCGCTGGGGCTGCAGGGCGCGGCCCACACCCACCCCGAACAACCGGAACTGCGCGTGGGTCTGGCCCTCGGCCCGGTCCTGGTCCGCTTCGGCGACCTGTTCGGCGAGGCCGTCAACATCGCGGCTCGGCTGACGAGCGCGGCCCGCCCTGGGACGGTGCTCGTCGACGCCGAGCTGTCCGCGGCGCTCGTGGACGACGACGGCGTCGAACTGCGCCCGCTACGCCCCTTCCGAGTCCGCGGTTACTCCCGTCTCCGGGCCTTCGCCCTGCGTCCCGGGCGGGACCGGCGCTGAGGCGCGGGTGCGGTCCGACAGCCGGGCCGCGAGGAAGTCGTCGACGATCCGCACGCACGCGTCGGGCCCGAGCGGTGCCAGGGTCGCCAACCGCGTGAACACGAGCGGGCCGACCAGTTGCGCGAGCGCGAGGTCGTAGTCGAAGTCGCCCAGCAGGGCCTTCGCCTCGTCGGTGCCGAGCACGCGGTCGAACGCGGCCCGGTACTGCACGACGACGTGTTCGCGCAGCGATCTGAGCTCGGGCCGGTTCTTCCCGGGGCCTTCGCCGGCCTCGAGGTCCGAGGCACTCGAGTAGTCGTCGAGCGCCGGGCCCATCCCCAGCCAGCACAGCGCGGTGACGTGCATCGGCGCGTCCTCGATCATCCGCGCCTGGGTGGTGAGCAGCTCGACGAGCTGCTCGCGCAGGTCACCGGAGACGGCCGTCTCCGCGGCGGGGGCCACGAGCTTCCCGAACGCCGCGGCGACCAGTTCGGTGCCGCTGTCGAAGTGCCGGTACAGCGTCGCGCGCGCCACCTTCGCCAGCTTGGTGACCGCGTCGATCGTCACCGCCTCGGTTCCGCCCTTGACGAGCAGGGTCGTCGCGGCGTCGAGCAGCCGAGCCCGTGACCGGGCCTTGCGGGGGTCCTGCTCGTCCGCCGACCCGCCCTTGTCGTCCGCACCCATCCGTCACCACCTTTTGTGGGACCACCAGTTCACCTACGATACTGACAGTCTTGTTTCCTACGGGGAGGCCCGCATGGCTGGAAAGTACACGGAAACGAAAGACCGGATGACCTGGGGTCAGATCTGGACGCTCACCGTGTCGTGCGCCGCGGTGGCCCTCGTCGTGGCCGCGATGGCGGCCCTCAACACCGCGCTCGCCGACCTCGCCCGGGACACCGGGGCCACCCAGTCCCAGCTCACCTGGATCGTCGACGGCTACACGCTGGCGCTCGCGTGCCTGCTGCTGCCGTCCGGCGCGCTCGGCGACCGCTACGGACGACGCGGACTGCTCGTCATCGGCCTGTTGCTGTTCGGACTCGCGTCGGCGTCGCCGATCCTGCTGGACACCCCCACCCAGATCATCGGCGCCCGCGCGGTCGCCGGACTCGGTGCCGCCTTCGTCATGCCCGCGACGCTGTCCATCCTCACCGCGAGTTTCCCTGCGGCGCAACGATCCAAGGCCGTCGGCATCTGGTCGGGCGTGGCGGGATCGGGCGGCATCGCCGGGCTCATCGGGTCGGGTCTGCTGCTCGAGAAGTGGTCGTGGCACGCGATCTTCATCGGATTGGCGGGCGTGTCCGCCGTGCTGTTCGCGCTGGCGTTCACCATCCCGTCGTCGCGGGACGATCAGCCCGCAGCCTTCGACATCCGCGGCGCGGTGCTGAGCGCCGGCGCCATCGGCCTGTTCGTGCTCGGCATCATCGAGGCGCCCGGTCGGGGCTGGCTCGACCCCTGGGTACTTGCCGCGATCGTCGGCGGTCTGGCCGCCGGGGCGCTGTTCGCGGTCGTCGAGGCACGCACCGAACATCCGCTGCTCGACGTGCGGCTGTTCCGCAACCGCACGTTCGGCGTCGGCGCGGTATCGCTGCTGATGCAGTTCCTCGCGACGTTCGGCCTGTTCTTCCTCATCGTCCAGCACCTGCAACTCGTGCTCGGATACTCGCCGCTGCAGTCGGCACTAGCTCTCGCGCCGATCGCCGTGGTGGTCATCGCCCTGTCGGTGGCGGCGCCCTGGCTCATTCCGCACATCGGGCTGCGGGTCCTCACGCTCGTCGGGCTCGCCGTCCTCGGTGTGTCGCTGGCGCTGATCGGACAACTCGACGCCGACAGCACATACCGCGAGGTCGCGGTGCCGCTGGTGATCGCTGCCGTCGGCCTCGGCCTGTGCACCGCTCCCGCGACCACGGCGATCGTGCAGAACACCCCCGCGGCCAAGCAGGGCGTCGCGTCCGCCGTGAACGACGCGACCCGCGAGATCGGTGCCGCGATCGGAGTCGCCCTCGCCGGCAGCGTGCTGGCCGCGGGCTACGGACGGAACATCGCACCGGTCGTCGAGGCCGTGCCCGAGCAGGCCAAGCAGCCGGTCGGCGACTCGCTGGCCGCAGCGCTCGAGGTCTCGAAACTGGCCGGCCCGCAGGGACAGCAGCTCGCGGACTTCGCGAAGGAGTCGTTCCTGCACGGCATGCAGGAGGCCTCCCTCGCGCTGGCCGCCGTCATGCTGGTCAGCGCCGTCGCACTCGGCCTCTGGGCCCCCGGCGGTCGCGGCATCGCGTCGATCGACGAGGAACCCGCGGCCGAGGCTCTGGCCGACGTCGACTGATTCCGGCTCAGGCCGGATGTGCCGGACGTGCCGCCCGGGGGACGGGGACGGGGATGGCGTCGAGGAGTTGTCGAGTGTAGTCCTGGCTGGGTGCGGTGTAGATCTGGTCCACCGTGCCGGTCTCGACGACCTCACCGGATCTCATCACCATCACCCGGTCCGAGATGACCTCGATCAGTGCGAGGTCGTGACACACGAACAGGTACGCCAGCCCGAGTTCCTCCTGCAGGTCCCGCAGCAGGTTCAACACCTGCGCTCGGACCGAGACGTCCAGCGCGGCAACGGGTTCGTCGCACACGATCATCTTCGGCTCCAGCGTCAACGCGCGGGCGATCGCGACACGTTGAAGCTGCCCGCCGGAGAGCTCGGCCGGATACCGCCCGAGATAGCGGGATCCGATACCGACCTTGTCGAGCAACTCCTGCGCCCGCGCCCGGCGCGTGGCGCGGTCGAGGTCGGTGTGCACGATCAACGGTTCGATCACCGCGTCCTCGACGGTCATTCGCGGATCGAGCGAGGAGTGCGGGTCCTGGAAGATCATCTGCATCCCGCGCCGCATGGCCCGCAACCTGGCCGGTTTCGCGGCCCGGACATCCTCACCGTCGAACACCACCGTGCCGGTGTCAGGTTCGATCAGGCGCAGCACCATCCGCCCGACCGTGGACTTTCCCGCCCCGGACTCACCGACGACGGCGAGGCATTCCCCGGCGTCGAGGGTGAACGAGACGTCCTTGACCGCGTGGGTCCATCCGGTCCTGCGGCCGAGGAAGTCCCGGCGGGTGGAGAACGACTTGGTCAGGTTCGCGACCTCGAGCAGACTCATGACGCGCTCACTCCTTCCAACTGCAGATCGGCCACGCGCAGGCAGCGAGCCGCGCGTCCTGCCGTGGTCGCGGCCAGCGACGGATGGGTGACATCACACAGGCCTGCCACGGCGTGGGTGCAGCGGTCGTGGAAGTGGCAGCCCGCCGGCCACTCCCCCGCCGCCGGGATCCGGCCCGGGATCGCCGTCAACCGGCGATCGGTGCTGATGCCCGGCCGCGGGATCGATGCGAGCAAGCCGGAGGTGTACGGGTGCTGGGGCGTGAAGAACACCTCGTCGGCGCGGCCGTCCTCGATCACCTCACCCGCATACATCACCACGACCCGCTCACACAGTTCCGCGACCACGCCGAGATCGTGGGTGACGAACAACAACGAAATACCCGTCTGCGCCTGTAGATCCCGCAACAGATCCAGGATCGTCTCCTGCACCGTCACGTCCAGCGCGGTGGTCGGCTCGTCCGCGATCAGCAGCCGCGGGTTGCACGCCATGACCATCGCGATCATCACCCGCTGGCACATGCCGCCGGAGAACGCGTGCGGATACTCACGCACCCGGTCCGCCGCTCGCGGGATCTGCACCAGCTCGAGCATCTCGACCGCCCGCGCCATCGCCGCCTTGCGGTCCAGGCCGAGGTGTTTGCGCACCGACTCGGCGATCTGATCGCCGACGGTGTAGGCGGGGTTCAGGGAGCGGATCGGCTGCTGGAAGATCATGCCCATTCCGGTGCCGCGCAGGCCCTGCCACTGTTTGTGCGGCAGCTTCGTCAGGTCGCGGCCGTCGAATTCGACACTGCCGCGAGCGATCCGGCCGCCGGTATCGCCGGTCAATCCCATCACCGCGAGTGACGAGACGGTCTTGCCGGATCCGGATTCTCCGACCAGTGCCACCGACTCACCGGCGGCGACGTCGAACGAGACGCCGTCGACCGCGGTCACCCACTCCTTGCGGCCGGCCGGGAACTGGACCGTCAGATCCCGCACCCGCAACAGCGGCGTGGTGGGGTCCACCGGGGCCCGGTCGGGACGAACGAGCGTGTCAGTTGTTGCCATTGCGACTCCTCGTCAACGCCCGGCGCACACCGTCGCCGAGATAGGTGAACGCCAGCACCGTCAGGAAGATCATCACGCCGGGCGGCCACACCAGATACGGGGCCAGCTGCATGTTCGACGCCGCCGTCGACAGCATCGAACCCCAACTCGCCGCGGGCGCCTTCGCACCCAACCCGAGGAAACTCAGGCTCGCCTCCGCCGCGACCGCGGTTCCCAACGAGACCGAGATGACCAGCACGATCGGGGGCATCACGTTGGGCAGGATGTGCCGGACGATCGTGCGGGACGTGGTGCACCCCAACGCCACCGACGCCTCGACGTACGTATCGCCGCGCACGTCCATCGTCGACGCCCGCGCCACCCGGAAGAACCGCGGCGCCATGACCAGTCCGACCGCGAGCATCGCGTTCGTGATCCCCGAACCCAGCACCGCGACGATCGTGATCGCCAGCACCAGCGACGGCGCGCTCATCAACGCATCCATGATGCGGGTGAGCACCGTGTCGACCCAGCCGCTCCGATAGCCGGCGATCACCCCCAACGGCAACCCCAGCACCAACGCCAACGCGACCGCCTGCAGCGACGCCTGCAGCGAGATCCGCGAACCGTAGATCAACCGGCTCAACACATCCCGGCCGTAGTCGTCGGTCCCCAGCCAATGCGCCGACGACGGCGGCTGCAGCCGGTTCACCACGTCCTGCGCGTACGGGTCGTACGGCGCGATCAACGGCGCGAAGATCGCCATCAGCACCAGCAGCAGCACGAACGCTCCGGCGATCGCCGTGACCGGACGACGTCGCACGAACCCGAAGAATCTGCGGACGAACCCGTCACGAGACGCGACGTCACCAGATGGAGAAGAGAGAGTCGTTGTCATGCGCGCACCTTCGGATTGAAGTAGCCGTACGAGATGTCGACCAACAGGTTCACCAGCACCACCACACACGTGGTGAACAACACGAACCCGAGCAGCACCGGAACGTCATGGTTCTGCACACTGTTGACCGCCAGCGACCCCATCCCCGGCATGCTGTAGATGATCTCGATCGTGACCGCGCCGCCGAGGACCTCCGCGACACGAAAACCCAGCACCGTCACCACCGGGATGCACGCGTTCTTCAACCCGTGCTTGAGGACCACACTCGCCTGCCCCAGACCGCGGGCTTTCGCATTCAGGATGTAGTCGCTGCCCATCACCTGCCCGAGCGCCGACCGCAACTGCAACGTCACCTCCGCTGCCGGCAACAACGCCAACGCCACACCCGGCAACACCAGATGCTGGAACCACGGCACCACCCCGTCCGACAGCGGCACATATCCGAACGCCGGGAAGATCTGATTCGACACCGCGAACAGCGACACCAGGACCAGACCGAACCAGAACGCCGGAATTGCAATCGCGATCGACGCGATCACATTGATCGCGCGATCCACGATGCCGCCCGGACGCAGCGACCCCAGCACACCCAGCACCAGGCCGATCACCACGGCCAGCACCATCGCGAACCCGACCAGTGACAGCGTCGTCGCCATTCGCCGCAACAACAGGTCCGCCACCGACTGGTCCGACAACAGCGACGCCCCGAGATCGCCGCGCAGCACCGATCCCACCCACTCCAGATATCGGACGAACACGTTCTGATCCAGACCCAACGTCGCCCGCAACTGCTCGAGCCGCTCCGGTGTCGCATCCTCGCCCGCGAGAATGACCGCCGGATCACCCGGCGCCAGATCGATCAACACGAAGATCAGAAACGGCACGACCAGCAGCAGCGGAATCGCTGCCAACAACCGCCTACCGGCATAACGCAACATGGCTGCCCCTCAACAGGTGTCGGTGACCGACGATGACGACGGCTACTTCGCGATGCCGACGTGGCGAATGTCGAACAGACCGTTGTTCACCCAGGCGATTCCGTCGATGTCCGTGACCTTGTCGGTCGCGACGGTCGCGTTGGTGAGGTTGCAGATCGGCACGAACATCGCCTCCTCGAGGGTCTGCTCCGCGATGTCCTGGTACATGGGCGCCCGCTCATCCTGCGACAGAGTGGGATTCGCGGCCTTGGTGGCGAGTTCCTTGATCTGCGGGTTGCCGTTCGACAGATCGTAGGGTCCTGTGATGTACGTGCTGACGGTCTCGGCCGGATCGACCCGCGGCGTGAAGCTGTTGGCGACCATGGACTGGAAGTCACCGGCCACGTAGCGCGGTTCGTTCTGACTGTTCGGCACCGGATTGAGGTCGGCGTCGAGCCCCGCCGCCGCGAGCATGGACTGGATGACGTTGGCGGGCTTCTCGGTGTTCGTTCCCGCGCCGAAGGTCAGCGTGATCTTCGGTGCTCCTCCGACACTCTGGACGAGGCTCTTGGCCTTGTCCAGGTCGAAGGCATACGGATACTGGTAGGAGTCGTCCGCCGCCCAGCTGCCGGCCGGGAACAACTGCTGACGAGGCGTGCAGGTGCCGGAGAACAGCGCGCTGACGGCCGCCGGATCGATCGAGTAGGCCACGGCCTGACGCACTTCCGGCTTGGCCAGATCGCCCTGCGCCCGCATGTACACACCGAGGACGTTGCGGAACGAGACCTCGTCCACCGCGAGAGTGCCGCTCTTCGCGAGCGACTGCGCCTCGACGACCTCATTGGCGGAGCTGACCCAGCTGATGTCGACGGCGCCGGTCTTGAGACCGTTCAACCGGGTGCTGGCATCGGGCATCGCCTTGATCTCGATCCCGGCGACCTTGCCGGCCTCCGGGTCCCAGTTGGTGCCCTCGGCACGCACGAGCGTGAGCGACTCCTCGGGCACGTAGGCGGCGACCTCGTACGCTCCCGATCCGCTCTTGCCCGGGTTGTTGCGGATGTCCGTACCTGCCTCGATGAACCTCGGGCTGATCATCATTCCCGCGTTGTTACTGAAGACGCCCGGCAGCTCGACGCCCGCGCCCGGAGCAAGCCGCAGCCGCACCGTGTGCTCGTCGACGACGTCGGTGCCGGTGATGCTCTTCAGCGCAGCCACCACGGTGCTGCCTTCCATCGTCTGGCCGCGCTCGATGTTCGCGACCACCGCGGCGGCGTCGAACGGGGCACCGTCATGGAAGGTCACACCCTTGCGCAGCTTCAGTTCCAGATACGAGCCGTCGGGGGCGAACTCCCACGACTCCGCAAGCCCCGGTTCGAGATTGCCGTCGGCATCGACCACTGTCAGCCGGTCGAAGATCGGTGACAGGTACCCGTATCCGCCGACACTGGTCTGCAGGTAGGGATCGAGGTTTCGTGACGGTGCGGCGGTCGCGACGCGCAGGGTGGCGGAGGTGTCGAGTTCTCCGGAGTTACCCGACGAGGCAGTCGAGGACGACGCCCCACCACCGCAGCCCGCCAGTGCGACCGCGGCAACGGCTACCGCCGCCAGGTTCCGCGACCCACGAATCCACTTGTCCCTCATTTTGTGTCCTCTCGAAGATCCGCGACCGGATCACCGATCACGTTGACGCGCATGTGCCGTATCGAGTTGCAGCAGGCGATCCACCTACCCGACTGTCGTGCAGTTCGGACGGTCCGCGCCGAGTCGAGGCGTCGCCTCGACGCTCTCGAAATCCAAGCAGCAGCGTGTGATTCCGATCTCACGACTGCTGTGATGACAATAACAGCACGCAACGTTCGTTGTGCAAGTGGAAACCGCGAAACGGACACGCACCCGCCACTCGGCGTCTCCCACCGCGCCCCCGGCCCGGACAGCACTGAGCCGGCACACACGCCACACGGTGTGTACCGGCCAGTTTCGATTGGTTACAGCACTTTTCGGGAGAATGACTACTACAGAGTAGCCAGAACTTCCACTCGCTTGACCTTGCCTGTCGCGTTGCGCGGCAGTTCCTCGCCCCGGAGAATCCACCTGCTCGGCACCTTGTACCGCGCGATCCGCTCGGCCATGTACCCGGCCAACTCCTCTCCTGTCACCTGCACGTCGGAATCGACCACCACCACGGCGCAGACCTCCTCGCCGTAGTCGTCGTGCTCCATCCCGACGACGATGCATTCCCGCACCGCGGGATGTTCCGCGAGTACATCCTCTACCTCGGCGGGGTACACGTTCTCGCCACCGCGAAGGATGAGGTCCGAACGGCGACTGCTGATCCGGAGATACCCGTCCTCCATCGTGCCGAGATCACCGGTCGCCATCCAGCCGGCCTCGTCGATCGTCGCCGCGGTCGCCTCCGGGTTGTTCCAGTACCCCAGCATCACCAGGGGTCCGCGCACGTGGATCTCGCCCTCGACTCCGTCCGGCACCGGCCGTCCCGCCTCGTCGCGGACCTCGACCCGCATCGTCGGGACGGCGGTGCCGACGGTGTCCGGGCGCTCCACCAGGTCGGCCGCCGTCGCGAGGGTGGCTGCGGACGACGATTCCGTCAACCCGTAGGTCGTGCCCAGCGACCGCCCCGCCGCCGGCAAGACCTGACGGAGCCGCTCCTTCAACGCCGCGGACGACGGTGCCGAACTGACCGAAATCGTCTGCAGCGACGACAGATCGTAGGAGTCCAGACCACCGTGCTCGACGAGGCGGCTGATCATGGTGGGCACAGCGCCCCAGTTGGTGAGCCGCTCACGCTCGATCAGCCGGAGCACGCGGTCGATGTCGAAGCGGCCCGTGGTGATCACCGCGGTGTCCCCGAACGCGAGCCGGGGCACGGCGAGATTGTGCAGTGCCGCGATGTGGAAGAGCGGCGTGGCCAGCAGGAATCGGCGGCCGCTCGGTGCCCGGCCGAACTCGGCGGCCAGCGCGTCGTTGAACCGGTGGAAGTCTACAGCTGCCAGCATGTTCCGCTGTGAGTGCGTGGCGCCCTTCGGCCGCCCCGTGGTACCGCTGGTGAAGAGGATGACTGCGGGATCGTCCTCACCGACGTTCGACGTCGGCAGGTCCGCGCCGGGACGTGCCGTCGAGAGGGCCGGGATGTCCTCCTCGGTGGAGAGGACCGGGACGCCCACCGGCCCCAGCAGCTCCCGGCGCGGGGCGTCCGCCACGATCACCTTCGGCTCGGAAAGCTCCACCCCGTACGCGATCTCACGCGCCGACCACAGCGAGTTCATCCCGACCGTGACGGCACCCAGTGCCGTGGCCGCCCAGAACGTCATGATCCATTCGGCGTTGTTCGCCGACAGGATCGCGACCCGGTCACCCTCGGCGATGCCGTACCGGGACCGGAGCTCCTGCGCCAGCGACGCGACCCGATCCAGGTGCTCGGTGAAGGTGAGCCGAAGGTCGTCGCACACCAGATACTCGGTGTCGCCGTAGCGAGCGGACTCGACCAACAGCTGGTTCAGGGACCGGCACCGGTTACGGAACACCGGCATCGCCGCACCCCGAACCGGCTCCGGGGCGATCTCGAAAGCCGCACCCGGTGCCGTCAGCCGCGCAATGACTTCCGCGCGTGCGTTCGGTACAGGACGAAGATCGGACATCACAACACCTTTCCGGGGAGGGATCGTTCGGGGCCGGTTTCGCCGACCCGGGTCAGCGGATCGTCAGCTGACCGCCGTCGACGTTCCAGGACTGGCCGCTCACCCACGCGGCCTGGTCGCTGGCCAGGAAGACTGCGGCCCAGGCCACCTCGCGCGGACTACCGGCACGCTGCAGCGGAATGTTGGCCTCCACGTACTGCTGCCAGACGTCCGCGGGCCAGTCGTCGAGCCGGCTGGTCGACGTGACGCCCGGGCACAGCGCGTTCACCCGGATCCCCGACGGCCCGAGTTCCTTGGCCATCGACGACGTCAGCGACTGGACCGCGGCCTTCGATGCGGCGTAGGCGGCGGTGTTCGCGCCGCCCAGCTTCCCGCCGATCGAGGAGATGTTGACGATGCACCCGCCCGCCCCCCGCCCGGCCATCGCCCGCGCGAATGCCCGGCTCATCAGGAAGGTGCCGCGCAGGTTGACCCGCAGGACCCGGTCCCAGACGTCGACGTCCAGTTCGGTCACCGGGACACGATCGCCGGCGCGGGCCGCTGCGGCGTTGTTGACGAGGACGTCCACGCCCCCGAACTCCGCCTGGACTTGTGCGAGCAGGGAGTTCACCGAGTCCTCGTCGGCGACGTCCGCGACGACGGCGGTCGCCCTGCGTCCCAGCACGCGAATCTCGTCGACGACGGATTCGATGTCGCGCCAGCCGGCGGCCTTCTCCTCGTCCGTGTAGCGGTCGGGCGTGCGTCCGGTGCCGGTGACGACGACATCGCAACCGGCGCGGGCGAGTTCGACCGCGATCTCCCGGCCGATCGAGCGCATCCGCCCGGCGCCGGTGACGACCGCGACCTTCCCGTCGAGACCCGTGAGCTGGACCGGCATCAGATGCGCTCGACGATCGCTCCGGTTGCCATGGCACCGCCCGCGCACACCGCGACGAGGGCGCGTTCGCCGTCGCGGCGCTCGAGCTCGTCGATCACCGCGCCGATCAGCCGGACACCGGACGAGCCCACCGGGTGGCCCAGGGCGATCGCACCGCCGTTCACGTTGAGCCGGTCCTCGTCGACACCGTGGACGCGGGCCATCGACATCGGGACCGCCGCGAACGCCTCGTTCACCTCGAACAGGTCGATGTCCGCGATCGACAGGCCCGTCCGCTCGAGCAGGTACTCGGTGGCCTGTACCGGACCGTCGAGCAGGAAATGCGTCTCCGCACCGATCAGGCACTGCGCGACGATCCGGGCGCGCGGGCGCAGACCGAGGTCGCGGGCCCGCGCCTCGTCCATGAGCACCGCCGCCGCGGCGCCGTCCGAGATCTGCGACGACGTGCCCGCGGTGTGCAGACCGCCCTCGAGGACCGGCTTCAGGTTCGCGAGCGCCTCGAGCGAGGTCTCCCTCAGCCCCTGGTCACGCGTCACCTCGGTGGGAGCACCGCCGTCGGTGCCGGGTGCCTTCACCGGGATGATCGCCCGGTCGAAGCGGCCTTCCGACCACGCCTGCGCCGCGCGCTGCTGCGACCGCAGACCGAACGCATCGAGATCCTCGCGGCTGAATCCACGCCGCCGCGCGATGCGATCGGCTCCCTCGAACTGGGCCGGAATGTCGACGGTCCAGCCCGCCGGCTTGGGGCTGCCGAAGTCGCCCTTGATGTTCGACAGCAGCGGAACCCGGGACATCGCCTCGACGCCGCACGCCAGACCGGCGTCGATGACACCGGCCGCGATCTGCGCCGCGATCAGCTGCACCGACTGCTGGCCGGAACCGCACTGGGCGTCGATGGTCGTCACGCCCGTCCGCTCCGGCAGGCCCGCGTGCAGCCACGCGTTGCGGCTGACGTTCGACGCCTGCTCCCCCGCCTGCGTGACGCAGCCACCGATCACCTGCTCGACCAGTGCCGGATCGAGGCCGAGACGCTCGAGGATCCCGGACTGCACGGCACCCAGCAGTTCCGCGGCGTGCAGTCCGGACAGCCAGCCGCCACGCCGACCGATCGGAGACCTCGCCACATCCACGATCACCGGGTTACCCATTGCAGTCCTCCTCGAGCAGGCATCTGTGTGGAACGCGATTCTTGATACCGATGAATTCGTTTCCGTTGTGGCGAGAGTCTCACTGGGTGGTAATCGCTCCGATCGAAACCGTGTTCTCGCCGGGCGTCACCGCGCGCACGTGGGATCGGTCGAGGTCGTGAACGTCGCGCACCCCGAGCAGCGTGAGCCCGCGCGCGATCTCGTCGCGCAGGATCGTCAGCACATGCTCGACGCCGCGGTCACCGGCGACCGCCATGCCGTACAGGCAGGGCCTTCCGACCAGCACCGCGTCCGCCCCGAGGGCGAGCGCCTTGATCACGTCGGTGCCGCGCCGGATACCCCCGTCCAGCAGTACCTCGGCGCGTCCGGCGACGGCGTCGGCCACGTCGGGGAGGGCCGTCAGCGTCGGCACGCAGCCGTCCAGTTGCCGGCCACCGTGATTCGACACGACGACGCCGTCCAGCCCGAGGCCCACGGCCCGCACCGCGTCCTCGGGGCGCAGCACCCCCTTGAGGTGCACGGTGCCCTGCCAGTTGTCCCGCATCCAGGCCACGTCGTCCCAGTTCAGCCGCGATTGGACGAGGTGGCGCTCCTGAACCTCGATCGACGCGAGTGCCGCGGTCACTCCGTCTCCGGACGCGAGGTTGCGACCACCGATCCGCCGGTGCTTCACGACGTCGTAGGCCCACCGCGGGTGCCGCGACACGTCGAGCAGGCGACGCGGGGTGAGGACGGGCGGGACGCCCATCCCCTCCCGCTTCTCGCCCTCGCGGTTCCCGACTGCCGGAACGTCGACCGTGACGAACAGGGACCGGAATCCGGCCGACCACGCCCGGCGCATGAGCGCGGCGGCCACGCCCCCCGAACCGGGATACAACTGGAAGCCGTGCCGCTCGCCGGCCGCGTCCGCGATCTCCTCGACCGACCACGTCGACGCCGTGCTCACGACGCACCGCGTGCCCACACGCTCGGCGGCCCGGATCGCGTCCAGGTCGCCGCTCCACCGGGTCAAGCCGTTGAACCCCGTCGGTGCGGTGAGAACCGGCATGGAGACCGGCAGGTCCGCGACCCGAGTGGACAGATCGTGGGTGTCGTGGCCGGCCAGGACACTCGGCACCAGCCACCAGTCGTCGAACGCCGACCGGTTGCCCGCGACGGTGCGCAGGTCGTCGGCGCCGCCCTCGATGTACGACCACACCATCCGCGGCACCGTGCGACCGGCGGCGCGCCGGTAGTCCTCGATGCTGATCGGCTCTCCGGACGCCCGCCACTGCCAGTCGAATCCGAAGGCCCTCACCCGGTCACCGTCGCACGGGACTCGGCGACGTACGCGGCGATCTTGCGCGCGACCGCGGACCAGCACCGGTCGAGCACGTCGTCGGTGATGCCCGCGGCGTGCGGCGTCACCACGACGCCGGGGGCGCTCCACAGCGGGTGCTCGACGGGAAGTGGTTCGGGATCGGTGACATCGAGGATCGCGTTCACGCGCCCGCTCTCTCCCAGAAGGGCCTCCGTGTCCACGAGCTCACCCCGTCCGGCATTGATCAGCACCGCACCGTCCTTCATCGTCGCGAGGAACCCCGCATCCACGAGGCGCACCGTCGAATCGTCCAGCGGCAGAGCCAGGATCACGACGTCCCGGTCACCGAGCATGGCCCGGCCCTGCGCGAAATCCACGATGCCCGGTCGCGCAGTCCGTCCGACGAGGGTGACCGTACAGCCGAACGGTTCGAGCCGTCGACGAATGTTCTCACCGATGTCCCCGGCCCCGAACACGAGCGCGTTCCTGTCCGACAGCGTCCCGGTGCGATGCGCCTCCCACTGCCGGTTCTGCTGCTTGATCCGGTAACCGGAGAGGTCACGGACGTGTGCGAGCAACTGCGCGACGACCCATTCCGCGACCGCGCCGCCGTGAGCACGGTCCGCGTTGGACAGGGCGACGCCGTCGGGCACCACGTGCGTCCACCGCTCGACACCCGAACTGAACAGTTGCACCATCCGCAGCCGCGGTAGCTGGGCGAACAGGGGCGCCGACTCCGCCGGATCGAGGCGGTGCGCGACGAGGATCTCGGCGTCGCCGGCACCGACCGGGAGGTGCGGGCGCTCCGGGTCGTACGCGACCGCGTGCACGTGCGGTATCCCCGCCAGTGCGAACATCCCGCGCTCGTCGGGAACGAGCACCGTCGTCGGCGTCACCGGTCGGCCTCGCCGTCGGCCCGCCGGGCTGCCACCCAGCCGAGGACGTGGGCCGGACGGTCCGCGGCGGCGGACCCGGACGCGTCCAGGTCCGGGCCCGCCGCCGTATCGGCCGAGTACGTCTCGGTCATCGCTGCCGCGACAGGATCTTCTGTGCGAGAACAGGATCGGCCCGCATCTCCTTGCGCACCGCAGCCTCCCAGAATCCGTGGAAGCCGTTGCCGTCGTTCTTCAGCTGCCGGTCGAGCCACCAGTCCGGCAGCGACGTCTTCTCCGGTCCGCCGGCAACGCGCACCATCCACGCGTTCTTGCAGCGCTGCTCGAGCGCGACCGCGCGGAGGAACACCGCCTTCGCGGTGTCCGCGATGACGAAGACGCCGTGCCCGCCGAGCAGTGCCCGGTCGGCATCCCCGATCGCACGAACCGCCTTCTCGGCCGCCTCCATACTGTTGACGGCGCCGTCGTACTCGTCGACGAGGACCACCTCGCCGCCACCCAGGCTCGAACTCTGGTCGTACGCGGGCGGCACCTCCTTGATGTCGCCCCACACCGTCCCGTACTCGGAGTGGTTGTGCAGCGCCCACACCACCTCGGGTCGGGCGTTGTGCAGCGCGAGGTGCAGCGGAATGCCCAGCGGCACCGGCCAATCACCCTCGAGCAGGTTGCCCTGCAGGTCGATTCGCAGCAGGTCGGCCGGACAGACCTCTTCCCACGTCAGCAGCCACGGGTTGCACAGCAGGGTGCCGTCACCGAGGTTGTAGGTGATGTGGCCGGCCAGGTGGTCGCGGTACCCCTCGTTCCAGAGGGTGCGGCCGAGCATGACCATCTCCTCCCGCGCATCGAGTTCCGGGATCAGACGATCTGCGGTGGGTGTGAATTCCAACGAAGTATCTCCTCTCGTGTTGCGAGGCGCACCGGCCTCGGTGTCGCTCAGTCGAGTTCGCCGCACCGCCACGGTTCGAAGAACTCTGCGAGTGCCCGCCCGACGTCGTCGGGCGAGTCGTCGATGAAGAAATGTCCCCCCGGGACGGCGTGTCCGGTGACGTCGCGGGCGAATCGCTTCCAGACGTTCAGGGGGTGTTCGCGCCGGGTGAGCGGACCCCGGTCACCCCACAGGACGAGCACCGGGCAGGGGATCAGGCGCCCGGCGTCGAGCGCATCGTGCTCGAGGTCGACGGACGCGCCGGCCCGGTAGTCCTCGCACGTCGCGTGCACCACCGCCGGATCCCGAAAACAGCTCTTGTAGTGCTCGATGTCGTCCTCCGACATCGAGCTGTCCGCCCCACCCGCCAGCCCGAGCACGTTGTCCATCCACGCATCCGGATTCCCGTCGATGAGCTGCTCGGCGAGAGCGTGCGGCCGGATCAGGAAGAACCAGTGGAAGTACATCGTCGCCAACTGCCGATCGGTGGTCGCGTAGACCTCGGAGGTCGGCAGGATGTCGAGCAGTGCCGCCTGCACCACCCGGCCCGGGTGATCGAGGCACATGCGATGCACCACTCGGGCGCCCCGGTCGTGGCCGGCGACCGCGAATCTCTCGAAGCCCAGGCTGCACATGACCTCCACCTGATCGCCGGCCATCGCGCGCTTCGAATACGTCGTGTGGGTGTCCTCGCCCGCCGGCTTGCTGCTCTCGCCGCAGCCCCGCAGATCCGTGGTCACGGCCGTGAAGCGGTCCGCCAATGCGTCCGCGACCCGCCGCCAGACGCGACCGGTCTGCGGGTACCCGTGCAGGAGGAGCAACGGTGGCCCCGAACCGACCACCCGCGTGGCGATCTCCACTCCGCCTACGTCGACGAGCAAGCCGATCCCCCTCAGCCTCGGGGCAGCACGATCTCGGGCAGCGGGTGGCGGTACAGCTTGGCGGCGTTCTCGCTGCACATCTTCCGCATCTCGTCGGCGGGGATGTCGCCCCAGTACTTCTCGAGCACACTCTGGGTGTGCGGCCACGTGCCGTCGCCGTGCGGGTAGTCCGTCTCGAGCATGATGTTCTCGACGCCGATGACGTGCCGCAGCGCGATGGTGGACGGGTCGTCGAGCGTGCAGAACCAGAAGTTCCGGCGCAGGATGTCCGCCGGACGCTCGTCCCAGCCCAGGCCGTACCCGGACCGGTCGATGATGTTGTCCAGGCGGTCGATCAGCATCGGCACCCAGCCGATGCCGCCCTCGCTCATCGCGATCTTCAGCGTCGGGTGATCCTTGGGGTAGCCCGACCACAGCCACTCGCTGCATGCGCCGAGCGACAGCTGGCCGAACATGGTGGCGCCCAACTGCAGTCCCGGCGCGCCCTTCGGGTACTGGTACATGCCCGAACTGCCGACGTGCAGCGAGATCACGGTGTCGGTGTCGACACACGCCTGGATGATCGGATCCCAGTGATCGCGATCCCACAGGGACGGCAGGCCGATCGCGTGCGGACGCTCGGGGAAGGTGACCGACGTGAAGCCGCGCGCGGCGTTGCGCTCGATCTCCTTGACGGCCTCGACCGGGTCGGTGAGGTAGGTGATGCCGCCGGGGATCACGCGGGTCGGGTACTCGAGGTACCACTCGTTGTAGAGCCAGTCGTTCCACGCGCGCACCGCGGCGATGCCGACCTCCTTGTCGGAGGCGTGCGCGAACACGCGGCCACAGAAGCCGGTGATCTGGGACGGGAAGTTCAGCATCGCCCAGATGCCGCCCTTGTCCATGTCCTTGACGCGCGCATGGATGTCGTAGCAGCCCGGGCGCATCTGATCGAAGCGGAAGGGCTCGTACTTCACGGACTCCTTGCGGCGTCCCGCGACGGCGTTCATACCCACCTGGGAGTAGATGTTGCCGTCGAACTCCCAGACCTGCGAGCCGTCCTCACCTTCGAGGATCTTCGGGCCGCGATCCTTCAAGGAGGCGGGCATCCACGTGTCGAACAGGTGAGCCGGCTCGACCACGTGGTCGTCGACGGAGATGACCGTGTACTTGACCTCGGCCGGTTCCGGCTCGGGGTTGAAGAGTTCGGGGTCGAGTTCCTGATTGACAGCCGTCACGGCACGCTCCTTCGGAGGATCGGATCACGGGAGGCTTCTTCGTGAGAGGCCTTGCCCAGCTCGTATCACTATGCGATACTAGGTATCACTTGCAGATACACAGTAGGGGTGATCTACATCTCAGTCAAGACATTGGGCACGCTCGCGCGCGGTCTCCGCGTGGTCGAGGCCGTCGCCGAACACCAGCCGATCGGACTGACCGAACTCTCCCGCGTGCTCGACGAGGACAAGAGCGCACTTCAGCGCACTCTCGCGACCCTGCACGACGCGGGATGGATTCGCCCGCTTTCCGATTCACCGCCGCGCTGGGAGGTGTCGACCAAACCGTTGATCGTCGCGGGGCGCGCACTCGCGGCGTCACCACTCCCGGTCCGCGCCCGCACGCTCCTGGGTTCACTGCGGGATGCGACGGGCGAGACGGCCCATCTCGCGATCCTCGACGGCTCGACGATCACCGTCGTCGACGTCGCCGAGGGAAAACAGATCGTCCGCACGACACTGCAGGTCGGGCAGGTCCACCCGGCCGAGGCCAGTGCGGCCGGCCGCGCGATCTGCGCCCTCCTCACCCCCGACGACCGCGCCGGCTTCGCCGCCGACCCCGCCGCCCTGCTCACCGACGACGCCTACACCGAGATCCGTACCCGGGGGTGGTCGCTGTGCGAGGGCGCCGTGCAGCCGGGATCGACGAGTATCGCGGCCGCGATCACGGATTCGACGGGAAGCCCGGTCGGCGCGGTGATCGTGAGCGGCCCGGACACCCGGCTCACGCCCGATCGCTACGCCGAGATCGGCGCTCTCGTCCGTGATGTGGCAACCGAACTGAGAGGGGCCCGGTAGCTCCGACGGCGTCGCCCCCGCACCCGACCCATTGCCATCGTGACAATCGCCATTGTATGGTTCAGCTAACAGTTACCGATCGTCACACACAGATGGCTCGCCGCGACCGCGGCGGTGACAACAGAGGGGGCGTCATGACCACTGCGATTCCGTCGACCCGCACAGCACCGCCGGTGTCCGACCGCGAGGAAACCGCGCGGCGCCTGCTCGCGTCGTCGGCGCGCAAGTCGTACGACCCGATGGTCGAGGTCGACTGGAACGCGCCCCTCCCCACGGACAAGTTCGGTCTCACGCCCGAGTGGAGCACGCTGTACGGCACCGCGCTGTGGGACGAGATGACGGACGAGCAGAAGATCGAGCTCACCAAGCACGAGGCCGCGAGCGTCTCGAGCGTGGGCCTGTGGTTCGAGATCCTGCTCATGCAGATGCTGCTGCGCGACGTGTACGGCCGCGACAAGCATTCGCGCCACGTGCAGTTCGCGCTCACCGAGGTGGCCGACGAGTGCCGCCACTCGGTGATGTTCGCGCGGGCCGGCGAAAAGTTCGGGATGCCCGACTACGGCCCGATCACGTTCATCCACAAGGCCGGTCGCCTGTGGGGCGGTCTCTTCCGCGGCGCGAACGCGTACGCGAGCGTCATGGCGGCCGAGGAGATCCTCGACATGATGCAGCGCGACTTCATGAAGGACGAGCGGGTCCAGCCGATCACGCGCACCGTCAGCAAGATCCACGTTCTCGAGGAGGCGCGGCACATCCGCTTCGCCCGCGAGGAGGTCACGCGCCGACTGCAGGGCGCATCGCGTGCCCGTCGGGCGTTCGAGCGGGTCAGCACCGCCGCCACCGTCTACTTCGTCATGAAGAGCATGATCCACCCCGACGTGTACGCGAACGCCGGTCTCGACAAGGAACGCGCACTCGAGGTCGCGCGCACCAACAAGCACCACCACGACAGGATCCGTACTTCGGGTTCGAAGCTCATGAGCTTCCTCGACAGTGTCGGCCTCGTCGGCGGACCGTCCAAGGTGCTGTACAAGAGGGTCCACCTGCTCTGACGGGCAGGGTCACGGCGCGAAATGCGCGGTGTGCGAGCAGGGGGAGGTCCCGCGCACCGCGCATTTCGCGTATCCGGGGGCGATTGCCCTCCCGTGACGAGCCGACTACATTCGCCCGATGCCGCCTGATCCGACAGAGACGCGCCGCCGTTCGATCCGCGCGGCCGAGCGAGTGTTCGCGGATCGTGGGGTGGACAACGCGACGAGGCGACCGCGATCGCGGTCGATCGCGCGAACGCCGGCTGTCTGGGCCTGTAGCTGGGCAACTACTGGTTCACGTCGCTGAACTACTGGCAACACACCTCGAGCGTCAACAGCGCCCGGTCGTCACGACCGTGCCGTTCGCGCAACTGGATTCAGCCCTCGATCCCGCGGTCGCGCGGGCCACTCCCGCCGATCGCATCCAGCAGCTGATCGAACGCCGGGCGAGCTTCGACCGACGCGGGGCATCGCTGCCCTGATCCGGCGTCCGGCCCGGTGGGCGCGGCGTCTCCCGTCGTTACGGGGACGTTTCCGGTTCGCCCACCGGACCGTCGGTCGTGCCCACCGCGGCACCTCCCGTCGATACTCGGCTCCTCTCTGCGGGTTCACCGGACCCGTCTCACCGAGATCTGGAGCCACCATGACGACCGAAAGCCCACCCACCACTGCGTGCGTCGACGTGACCCGCTCGAACGGCGTCGCGACGATCACGATCGACCGACCACCCGCCAACGCGTTCGATCCCGCGTTGATCGCCGAACTGCTCGCCGTGCTGCCCCCGCTCGTCACCGACCCTGACGTCCGCTGCCTCGTCGTGCGTGGAACCGGGCGGTTCTTCGTCGCCGGTGCGGACATCCGGGTGATGCGCGAGCTCACCGAGCAGACACAGCATGCGATGCGGCCGTGGATCGACGTGCAGAAGCTGCTGGAGACGGCGCCGAAACCCGTTGTCGCGGCGCTGAACGGGCACGCTCTCGGCGGCGGCGCCGAACTCGCCCTCGCGTGCGATCTCCGGGTGATGTCCGAGTCCGCGACGATCGGGTTCCCCGAGATGGGGCTCGGACTCTTCCCCGGCGCGGGCGGCAGCCAACGGTTGCCCCGGCTCCTCGGCGCGCATCGCGCGAAGTTGTTGATGATCCGCGGGGACCGACTGACCGCGGCGGAGGCCCTGCGAATCGGCCTCGTCGACGAAGTCGTGCCGGACGCGGAATTCGATTCCCGTACAGCCGCACTCGCGGTCGAGCTGGCCGCGAAGCCGACGGCCACCATCGGCCTGCTCAAGCGGATCGTCGAAGAGGGCCGCACGCTTCCGCTCGACGAGGCGCTCGACGTCGAGTTCGCCGCCGTCCTCGAATTGATCCGCACCCGCGACACCGCCGAGGGTTTGCAGGCCTTCCTCGACAAGCGGGCCCCGTCGTTCACCGGCCGCTGAACCCCGCGCCGACCATCCCACTCTTCACGAAGGACACTCTATGACATCCAGATTCCGGCGCCGCGCCGTCACCGCCGTCGCCGCCCTGGCCGCGGTCGCCGTCGCCACCACCGCGTGTTCGCGGCCCGCCTCCGAGTCGGCGTCCGCCTCGACCGACGGCCTCGTCCGCATCTCGGTCGGCGTCGACCCGTCCTATGCACCGTTCTTCGTGGCGGAGAAGGAGGGCCTGTTCGAGGCGGCCGGCCTGAACGTGCAGATCATCCAGACCGAGGGCGGTGCCGCGAGCGCCCAGAACGTCGTGGCCGGCACCTCCGAGATGTCCGGCAACGCCGACTCGACCGCTCTGACGGTGATGGCCGCCAACCCGAGCCTGCGCGCGCTCGGCGTCTACGAGGAGTCCGACCGCTACTTCCAGGTGGTGCTCCGCCCGGGCGTCACGCCACAGTCGATCAAGACGATGGGAGTGTTCCCCGGCATCGGCCTGTACTTCACCGACGCGTACCTGCGCAGCCTCGGCCTGGACCCGGCCGCTGTGAAGCTGGTGAGCACCAGCCCGCCGGAGCAGCCGGCGCTGCTCACCCGCGGTGACATCGACGGTTTCATCTCGTTCGATCCGTGGGTTGCACAAGCCGTCGCCACCGGCGGACGCGTCGCCGGAACGAGCGGTGACTTCGGCGCCCGGTACTCGCAGTGGCTGCTCGCCTCGGAGTCGTGGCTGGCCGCCAACGAGGATCTGGCGGCCCGGGTGTTCGCCGTCGTCGCCGACGCGGCCGCGATCGTGAACTCGGACCCCGACCGTGCGGCCACCGCGATATCGTCGGCCATCCAGATGGATCCGGCGGAGGCGAAGCGCACGGTCACCCAGATCGACTTCGTCGGGCGCGACTTCACCGCCGACGACACCGCCCGCGCCGACGACCTGGTCACCTTCTTCCGTGACCAGGGCAAGATCACCGGTTCCGTCGACACCGACACGGTGATGCTGCACGGCTGGGTCACCGAGCACGCCGAGAACGGATGACGACACCGTTCTGCCGACCGGATCGGGCCCGGTTCGGTCAGCAGAACGGAATCGTTTCCCGTCGGCACCACGCCGCCATAGTGTCGGCGCACTCACCGAAGAACCCGCGTCACCGATCGGAGCAGCCGTGGTCGAATCCGCAATCCGGGTGGTCGAACTCTCGAGCCCCTTCACCCGCTTCGCCGGACGGATCCTCGTCGGCCTCGGCTACGACGTCGTCCTCGTCGAACCCGCAGACGGCGACCCGAGCCGACACGAGTTCGGCGGGCAGGCGTACGCCCACTGGCATGCCGGGAAGAAGTCCGTCGTCCTCGATCTCGGGGCGGAGGCCGGACGCCGCGACCTCGCACGGCTGGTCGACGCGTCGGACATCGTGCTCGACGGCAGCGCGCCGGGGGCCGAACCGGTTGCGGTGCAGAATGGTTCGACTGTGCACGTCCGGGTGACCCCGTTCGGCATCGACGGCCCGCGCCGCGATTGGGCGGCAACCGACCTCACCGTCGCCGCGCTCGGCGGCATGCTCGCCCAGGTGGGCGATCCGGGCGGTCCGCCGCTGCTGCTCCCCGAGGGCCAGGCCGAACAGTTGGCCGGCGTCAACGCCGCCATCGCGGCGCTGCTGGGACTGCGGGCACGCCGACGCGGACCGGTGCCGACGATCGACGTCTCGGCCCAGGAATGCGTCGCGGCGAGCCTCGAGGCCGGGACCCTCGCCTACCTGCACGAGGATCGGGTGCCGCCGCGCCCCGGCCGGGTGCATCCGCTGGTGCCGCACGGGTTGTTCCGTGCCGCCGACGGCTTGCTGGGTGGCGGCCTGGGCGGCAGCCCCCGGATGTGGGACGCACTGCTGGCGTGGCTGGTCGACGAGGGCGCGGCCGACGACCTCACCGATCCCCGTTGGAGCGATCCGGTGGAGCGAAAGGAGCACCAGGACCACATCTTCGAGGTGGTTCAGCGATTCCTCGACAAGTGGACGAAGGAGGAGTTCGCGGTCGCGGCGCAGGCTCGCAAGCTGCCGTGGTCGGCCGTCGACCGCCCGGACGAGTTGCTCGTCAACCCGCAACTGAACGACCGCGACTTCTTCGTCGACGTGGTCTCGCGCGACGGAGTCACCCGCGACCTGGGTTTCGGGTTCGCATTCCCGGAGGGCGCCCGCGTGCGCGATCTCGCGGTGGCGGATCTCGGCGAGCACCAGGCGCTGCTCGACCGATCGACGGTTCGGGATCGACCCGTGCCGGAGGGGGATTCGGCGCCACTTCCGCTCGACGGCATCCGCGTCCTCGACCTCACCTGGGTGCTCGCCGGACCGTACTGCACCCGCATCCTCGCCGATCACGGCGCCGACGTCGTCAAGGTCGAGTCGCTCGGCCGACCGGACCCGACACGGTTCGCGCCGTTCATGCACCTGTCCCGGGGCCCGCACGACGATCCCGACACCAGCGGGTACTTCAACGACGTCAACCGGAACAAGCGCAGCATCACCCTCGACACCCGCTCCCCCGCCGGGCTCGAGGTCCTGGCCGATCTGATCGTGCGGAGCGACGTCGTGGTGGAGAACTTCAGTTCCTCCGTCATGGAGAAGATGGGCTTCGGCTACGAGCGACTGCGCGAACTGCGCCCCGACATCGTGTACGTCTCGATGTCCGGCATGGGCCACACCGGACCACGGAGCGGCTGGGTGTCGTACGCCGACATCGTCTCCGCCGCAACTGGGTTGACGGCGCTGACCGGGTGGAGCGCCGACCGGGTGGTGGGCGTGATCTACGGGCACGGTGACATCGTGGCCGGACTGCAGGCGGCCACCGCCGTCCTGGCCGCACTCGAGCACCGCGACCGCACCGGCCGGGGACAGCACGTGGACCTGTCCCAACTCGAGGCGATGGCTTCGCACATGGGAACCAGCGTCGTGCAGGCAACCGGCACCGGTCGGTTCCCCGCCCCGATCGGCAACTCCCACCCGACGATGTCGCCGCACGGAGTGTTCCGATGCCTCGGTGCCGACCGCTGGTGCGCGATCGCGGTCCGCGACGACGCCGATTGGCGACGTCTGAGTGGGGCGCTCGGACGTCCGGAGTGGGCCGAGGACAACAGGTTCCGAACCGCAGCGGGGCGCCGCGAACACGAGGCCGAGATCGCCGACACGATCGCGGCGTGGACGGCATCTCTGCCCGCGGAGACCGTCGCCGAAATCCTCCAGTCCGTCGGCGTGCCCGCCGGGACCGTCCAGAACGGCCGCGACCTGGTCGAGAGCGACCCGCATCTGCGGGCACGCGGCTACTACGTTCCCGGCGATCACCCGAAGGCCGGCCGGTTCCTGCACGAGGGCGCACCGGTGCGGGTGGGCGCCGCGGTGACCGTCCGCCGCGCGGCGCCACTGCTCGGCGCCGACACCGACGACGTGCTCCGCGACGTCGCCGGCTACCCGCCCGAGTCCATCGCCCGACTGCGCGCCGACGGCGTGCTGACCTGACCCGACCCGATCCACACGGTCCGACGACCGGTCCACTGCTCGAAAGATCCAGAAGGAGAACACATGCGCGCCGCCCGGCTCCACAGTTTCGGACAGGCCCCCGTGGTCGACGACGTCGACGTCCCCGCTCGTGATTCCGGCCAGACGCTCGTCCGGATCGACGCGGCCGCGCTCGGCCACCTCGACATGACGGTCGCGAGCGGCAACTTCGACGTCCGTCCGGCGCTGCCGCACATCGGCGGCACCGACGGCGCCGGCACCGTCGTCGAATCCGACACCTTCGAGCCCGGAACCCGGGTCCTGGTGCGCGGCGGCGGGGTCGGTTTGTTCAAGAACGGTTGCTGGGCCGAATACGTGGTGGCGGCGGACAAGGCGTTCACCCCGTTCGATTCGGGCCTCGACCCCGCGGTCGCGGCGACCTTCCTACTGCCCAGCACCACCGGGTACGTCGCCGTCCACGACGTCGCCGACGTCCGGGTCGGCGAACGGGTGATCGTGTCCGGCGCCTCGGGTGCGGTGGGGGCGATGGCCGCACAGTTCGCGCTGCTGGCCGGCGCCTCCGAAGTGATCGGGGTGGTGCCCCGCGAGGACCAGGCCGCGCTGGTGCCGGAGGGCGTCCGGGCGATCGTCGGGCGCGACGCGGAGGTGGCCGAGGCGCTCGGTCCCGAGCCGGTCGCGGACGTCCTGATCGACACCCTCGGCGGCGACGCACTGCCGCACCTGCTCGCACGTGTCGTGCCGGGCGGGCGGGCCGCACTGATCGGATACACCCTCGGCACGCAGCTCACGATCGACCTGCCGAACTGGCTGCTCAGTGACGTCGCGATCCTGCCGGTCAACATGATCCGCAAGACCGCACGCCAGGCCGAGCTCGCCCCGGAGCTGATCGCCCGCCTCGTCGCCGGCGACATCCGCCTCGCGGTCCAGCAGTTCCCGCTCGACGACATCGCCGACGCGCTGCAGCTGATGCGCGAGGGCAAGGTCACGGGCCGCGCCGTCGTCGTGCCGTGACACCGTGACCGGAGCGCTGCCGCTACCGGAGCCGATGACGATTCCGGCGCTACTTCTCGACCGCGCCGTTCGACGCGGCGATCATCCGGCACTGCGCGTCGGCGACGTGCGGGTGAGCTACCGCGAGTTGGCGCACCGCGCGGCCGCGACGGCCGGATCACTCGCGCGCCGCGGGGTGCGGCGCGGTGATCCTGTTGCCGCGATGACGGCGAACCGCATCGAGGCGCTCGATCTGATCCTCGGCTGCGCGTGGCTTGGCGCCGTCGCGGTGCCGCTCAACACCGCTTTCCGCGGCGACGCTCTCAGCCACGTCCTCGCCGCGTCGGGTGCGCGGTGGCTGCTCGTCGAACCGGAATACGTCACCCGGGTCGAGGGAGCGGGCTTCCGCGGTGAGCTGTGGATCGTCGGCTCCGACGCGGCGCCGCAACCGGATTCGCCGCCACTACCGTCGGCCGAGACGATCTCGGCGCTGGACCCGGCGGCCGTGCTGTTCACCTCCGGCACCACCGGGCTGCCGAAGGGCGTGCTGTGTCCGCACGCCCAGTTCCTGTGGTGGGGGCTGGGCGTGGGCGCATCGCTCGACCTGGATGCGGACGACGTCCTCTACAACGGATTGCCGCTGTTCCACACCAACGCCATCAACGCGTTCTTCCAGGCCGTGGTGGCGGGTGGGACCTTCGTTCTGGGACAGCATTTCTCGGTTCGCGAGTACTGGCGACGCGTCGCGGACGCGGACGCGACCGTCGTGTACCTGCTCGGGGCGATGGTCGCGATGCTCGCCGGCCGGCCGCCGTCCCCCGACGACCGCGCGCACCGGGCGACCCGGGCGCTCTCTCCCGCGACACCCGAGCGGCTGTGGCGGCCGTTCCGGGACCGGTTCGGCATCGAGCTGATCGACGGCTTCGGCACCACCGAGACGAATCTGGTGCTCGGGACCGGGCCGGGTGACCGGCGGGCGGGCTACCTCGGCACGGTCGTGCCGGGATACGGCGCGCTCGTGGTCGACCCGTCCGGCACTCCCGTACCGGACGGCGTCCCGGGCGAACTGCTGGTGCGCACCGAACTCGACGGCGCCTTCGCACTCGGCTACCTCGGGGACCCACCCCCGGCCCCCGGCGCGTGGCTGGCCACCGGCGATCGCGTGATCCGCGAGGCCGACGGGTGGTTCCGGTTCGTCGACCGGGTCAAGGACGTCATCCGGCGCCGCGGCGAGAACATCTCGTCGACCGAAGTGGAGGACGTGCTCGCGCAGCACCCGGCGGTCGCGCAGGTCGCGGTGTTCCCCGTCCCGTCGCAGCTGGCGGAGGACGAGGTGATGGCCGCCGTCGTCGGTCGGCCCGGGCACCGCCTCGACCCCGCCGACCTGCGCCGGTTCGCCGAGCCGCGCCTCTCCTACTTCGCCCTGCCCCGGTACGTCGACGTCGTGGACGCCCTGCCGCTCACCGAGACGGGCAAGGTGCGCAAGGCGGAGCTGCGCGAACGCGGAGTCGGGACGAGCACCTGGGACGCCGAAGCGGCCGGGATCGCCCCCGGCCGCTGACGACGCCGATCACTTACCGCAGCCGTTGAACGAGCACATCGTGGGGCTGCAGGCCATTCCCCGCGCGAGGTCGGCGGGTGCGTGCGTGCACTTCATCGCGTGCAGGGCGCGGCTGATCCCCATCCCCGCGGTGCGCAGCGCGCCGGTCACCCGGCTGACGTTGAGCCGGACGGTGGGGCCGGTCACCGACAGCGCCCCGGCGATCGTGGTGGGACCACTGAAGACCGGAACCGCGACGCTCATGTAGCCGAGACGAGTCTCCTCGACCTCGACCGCCAGTTGCTCCTTGCGCATCCGCTCGAGCTGCTGACGCAGCACCGACACCGACATCGTCGTACGCGACGTGAGCGCAGTGAAGCCCTGTTCGACCACTTCGTCGAACACCGACTGCGGCGAGAACGCCAGGATCATCTTCCCGGTGGCCGTGCAGTACAACGGGAGTCGGCCCGCGACGCGGGACTGCTGATTGAGCCCGCGGTGGCCGATGATCTTCTCGATGTAGAGGACGTCGATCCCGTCCCGCACCGCGAAGTGCACCGTTTCCTGCGTCGCGAGCAGGAGGTCCTCCATGTACGGCAGGGCGGCGTCGCGCAGGATGCGCTGCCGGGGCACCAACTGCCCCAACTCGAACAGGCGCAGCCCCAGGCGGTACTTCGTGCCGGCCCGCTCGAGCAGGCCCCACTCGACCAGCTCCCCCGCGAGACGGTGCACCGTGGCCTTCGCGACCCGGCTGCGGCGCGTCAACTCGGTGAGCGACAGATCGCTGTGGTCGTTGTCGAACGCGTCGAGGATCGAGCGGGCCTTTCCCAGCACCGACGACATCTCACCGCCCTGTCCTCGCGCCGCCTGGATCGGCACCACCGAACCGATATCGACCGATCGCTGCATCGCTGTCGTCACTGCGGCCTCCTGACACTCTGGGGCTCTCTCCGACTCGGAGGTCCGAGCGGTGTAGCCCTGTCGGTGCCAGTGACGCTAGGGACCAAAGTCCCGAGACGCACGTCACACGTTCCGTCCAGCGGACCGGTTTCACAGGGTTTACAAATGCCGCGCGACCAGGGTGTCCGCCGTCACCGGTGCGGCGGTGGTGTTCACATTCGCCAGGAACTCGCACACCGCTGTCGCGACGCGATCCGCGTGCCGTTCGACGAGGGCCACGGTGCCGTCCTCGATCACGACCTCGGTCACCGACGGTGCCCCGACGAGGTGCTCGCGCAGCTTCGGCAGGGCCGGCATCGAGAACGGGTCGGCGCCCGCCCCGATCAGCAGCACCGGCACCGTGACGGAGCCGATCCGCTCCTCCATCCGGTACCGACCGCACGCGCGGTGTCCCTCGGCCGGGTCGACGCCGAAGGAGAGAGCGTCGTGGAGGAACCGGTCCAGCAGGTCCGTGGCCGGCGCCGGGTAGTACGGACGGCGCAGATCCCACAGCCTCCGCAGGTGCGCGCCGTCGGGGACATGCTCGGCGCAGTCCACCCCGCCCGCGCCCGTGTGGCCGGCGCGGTACTGCGCGTCCGCCCACGGGCACGACGACAGCACGACCGCGTCGAGCCGCCCGCCGTCGGCCGCGGCCGCGGCCATTTCGAGGGCCACGGCCGCACCGGTGTGGTGCCCGAGCACGGTAGCCCGGTCGACGCCCAGGGCATCGAGCAGCTCCCACGCCCCCTGCGCGAAGTCCTCGACGGTCTGCGGGGCGGGAAGCGACGCGCTCGCCCCGAACCCGACCATGTCCATCGCGATCACCCGGAAGTTGTTCGCCAACAACGGGATGAGTTCGCGGAACTCGTCCCACGAGCGCGGCGTCTGATGCAGCAGCAGGATCACCGGTCCCCGCCCCTGCTCGGCGTAGTGCAGTTGGCCGAACGAGGTGTCCGCATAGCCGAACCGCACGCCCATCAGAAGGCCGCCACCATCGGGGTGTCGACGCCGATCACGTCGATCTTGGCCGCGCCGCCCGGATTACCGACCGGCTCCGCGCGCGTCGGCAGGATCTCGAGGAAGAACCGCTTGGCGTCCTCCTTGAACTCCGGATCCGCCTTCCGGTCGACGGTGATCGCCTCGACCGGGCACGCGAGTTCGCATGCACCGCAGTCGATACACTCGTTCGGATTGATGTAGAGCTTGCGCTCCCCCTCGTAGATGCAGTCGACCGGGCACTCCTCCATGCAGGAACGGTCCATGTAGTCGATGCATGCCTCGCCGATGACGAATGCCATTGTTCAGCCCTCCTGTTCGGTGGAATGTCCGGGGAAGATCTCGGCGTCGGGGTCGATCACGGCGGCGGCATTGTTGACGGCGGTCGCCGCCTCGCCGAAGCCCACCGCGATGAGCCGAACCTTGCCGGGGTAGTCGGTGATGTCGCCGGCCGCGTACACGCGGGGAACCGCGGTCTCCATGCGGGTGTTGACGACGATATGGCGCGAGTCGATCTCGAGGCCCCACTCGGTCAGTGGTCCCAGGTCCGCGGTGAAGCCGAGTGCGGCGATGACGGACTGCGCGGGCAGCGTACTGGTGCTCTTCTCGAGCTTGTGCGCGACGTCGACCTCGGAGATCCAGCCGTTGCCGCGCACCGCGGACACGTCGGCGTTGACGATCATCCGCACACTGCTCTCGCGCACTTTCGTGACGGTCGCGGCGTGAGCACGGAACTTGTCGCGGCGGTGCACCAGGGTGACCGACGACGCGATCGGCTCGAGGTGGACCGCCCAGTCGAAGGCACTGTCGCCACCGCCGACGATCACCACGTCCTTGTCCGCGTGCACCGACAGATCGGGGACGAAGTAGCTCAGGCCGCGGTCGAGGAAGTCGAGCCCCTTGGCCAGCGGCCGCGGTGTGAAGGTTCCGATGCCCCCGGTGACGATCACCGCACCGGCGGTCACGGTGCGTCCCTTGCTCGTTCCGACCACGGCGCGACCGTCGGCGTCGTGCGTCAGTGTCTGCGCCTGCTCCCCGAGCAGGTACGACGGGTCGTACGGATCGGCCTGCCGGAGCAGACCGTCGATCAGGTCGCGCCCCTTCACCGAGGGGAACCCGGCGATGTCCAGGATGGCCTTCTCCGGGTACATCGCACTCACCTGACCGCCGGGCTCGGACAGCGCGTCCAGCACGGCCACCCGTAGGCCCCGGAAACCGGCGTAGTACGCGCCGTAGAGGCCCGCCGGGCCGGCGCCGATGATCAGGATGTCGACCTCGAGTGCGGTCGAGGCGTTGGACGAAGCGTTCATGCCGGCAACGCTAATCATGTTGGCGCCCTTGCCATATGAAACCGGTCCGGTCAGCAGACTGTGTTCGGTCCGCACGGGCGGGAACGTGCGCACGCCGAAAGGCGGACCCACCGGCGAAGGGGGAGGTCTGCCGGTGGGCCCGCCGTCACGGGGTGCCGCGAAGTCAGCCGAAGATGTGGGATTCCTCCGCGGCGATCTTCTGGATGATGGTGGAGTAGGCGAACCAGCCCACCTTCTCGGTGCCGACCGCCTCGTACGTCTGGGCCGCGACGTCATGTTGCAGCGCAACGGGTTCCCCGGCCGCACGGGCGGCGAGCTCGGCCTGCATCGATCGTTCCATCGACACGTACCACCACACGGCACTCTCGACCGACGTGCCGACCGTGAGGTGTCCGTGGTTGCTCAGGACGACCGCCTTGTGGGACCCCAGCGCGGCCGCGATGCGCAGCCCCTCGTCCTCGTCGAGTGCGACACCGTGGTACTCGTCGTAGATCGAATGGTCCTGGTAGAAGGCGCACGCGTCCTGCGTGATGGGGCTGAGCAGGCGGTGCAGCGACGAGAACGCCTTGCCTTGCAACCCGTGGGCGTGCACGGCACCGACGACGTCGGGTCGTGCCTCGTGCACCTTGGAATGGATCACGAAAGCGGCCCGGTTGAGCGGCCCGTCGCCCGACAGGATCGTGCCGTCGGAGTCGACGTGCAGCAGTTCGTCCGGGCCTACCTGCGAGAAGTGCCGACCGAAGGGCGCCGTCCAGAACGTGTCGGGACGCTCCGGATCCCGGGCCGTGATGTGCCCCGAGATGCCCTCGTCGAGCCCGAAGCGCGAGAGGATCCGGTAGCCGCCGATCACCGCGATCTTCCGGCGCCGGCGCTCGGTCGCGATGTCGTCGGACTCGGGTCGTCCGGGGATTCCGGCCAACTCTGCGATGGTGGGTGCGTGAGTCATTGCGTCCCTTCTGGTTCGGCGGAGGGGTGGATCTACTTGACGCCGTATCGGGCGAGGTACCGCGTGGAGAGCAGGCGCAGGATCCGGTCGAACAGGAAGCCCATGATGCCCAGCACGATGATGCCCACGAACGTCCAGTCGATACGGCCGTAGTTGCGTGCCTGCCAGATCATCGACCCGATGCCGTGGTCGGCGGCCACGATCTCGGCGGAGACGATCGTCAGGAAGCTGTTGCCCATCGCGAGGCGGGCGCCGGTGATGATGCCGGGCACCGACGACGGGAGCACCACCGTCTTCATGATCTGGAGCTTGCCCGCCCCCAGATTCGTCGCCGCCTGAAGCTTGTTCTCGCTGATCGCGACGGTCGCGGCGATCGTGCTGACGGTGACGATGAAGACCGAGGTGTAGAAGATCAGGACGACCTTGGAGGTCTCGCCGATCCCGAACCACACGACCGCGAGGGTCACGAAGGCGATCGGCGGGATGAAGCGGAAGAACTCGATGTACGGATCGAGCAGCTGCCGGACGATGTTCACGCGACCCATGAGGATGCCGATGGGGGCACCGATCACGACGCCGAGGCTCCAGCCGATGAGGATGCGCTGCGCGGACGCCCAGATCGACGTCCACAGCACGCCGCTCTCCGCCAGTTCCTTTGCCGCCGTCCACACCTCGGCCGGCGAGGCGATCGTGGTGGGCCCGTACCACCAGGCCAGGAACGACCACACCGCCAGACCGATCGCGGCGGATGCGATCCACAGCAGGGCGGTGCGGACCGCGGCGGAGGCTCCGGCGCTCCTGCGCCGCGTGCGGGGTGTACGCGCGGCGCGCACGGTGGTGGGGGTGTCGGCCACGGCGGTCACAGCTGGTCCTCCTCGATGCCCTGGTTGCGCAGCGACGCCACGACCTCGGCGCGGATGTCGTCCCGCAGTTGTTCGTACAGATCGATCACCTCGGGGTGGGCACGATCACGCGGCCGCGGCGCATCCACCTCGTAGACGCTCTTGATGCGCGCCTTCGGTCCCGCCGACATGACGACGATCCGATCCGCGAGGGTGAGCGCCTCGTCGATGTCGTGGGTGACGAAGACGACGGTGCAGCCGGTGTGCCGCCAGATCCTGTCGAGTTCGGTCTGCAGCACCTGCCGGGTCTGGGCGTCGAGGGCGCCGAACGGCTCGTCCATCAGCACCAGCGACGGCTGGTTCGCGAGCACGCGGGCGATCTGCACGCGCTGACGCATGCCGCCGGAGAGCTGGGCCGGGAACTTGCCACCGGCGTGCGGCAGGCCGACCATCGCCAGGTACTCGGCGGCGATCCGCGACTGCGCCGCCTTGTCCGCGCCGTGCATACGGGGTCCGTACGCCACGTTCTGGCTCACGGTCATCCACTCGAAGAGTGCCTCCGAACTCTGGAAGACCATACCCGCGTGCGGGTTACTGCCGTAGACCTCGTCGCCGTCGCAGACGATCTCGCCGGCGGACGGCTTCACGAAGCCGGCCATCGCCGAGAGGAGCGTCGACTTGCCGCAGCCACTGGGGCCGAGCAGGCAGACGAACTCACCCGGTCGCACGTCGAGGTCGATACCCGAAACGATCTCGGCGGCACCGAAACTGATGCCCAGATCGCGGACGTCGATCGGGACGCCCTTGATGGTCGTTGTCGCTGTCACTGCTTGTCCTCCTGATACCAGTCGAGCAGCATCGCCGAGGTGAGGTCCGGCTGCTCGGAGAGAACGCCGATCTTCTTGTAGAAGTCGACGATCGACTGTGCTGACTCCACGTCCTTGTCGGTGAGATTCTCGACACCGAAATTGATTTCGCCGACCGCGGTGATCGTCTGATCCTCGGCGACGTTGACCGCCTTCTTGGTGGCGACGGCGGCTGCCTGCGGGTCGGACTCGACGCGCTCGCTCGCCTCGGCGAGAACCTTCGCGATCGTGCGGGCGGTGTCCTCGTTCTGGTCCAGCCACGGCGCCGTGGTGATGGCCCAGTGGTGGTAGAACCAGTCGTAGTCGCCGGTGACCGCCACGACGTGCCCGCTGCCCTGGGACAGTGCGGTGGCCGGCCACGGCTCCCACAGCACGTAGCCGTCGATGTCGCCGCGGCTCAGCAGCGCCGGCATGTCGGTCGGTGTGGCCGACACCATTTCCACCGCACCCGGGGCGATTCCGTTGGCCTCGAGGTACTTGTCCGTCGAGATCTGGCTCAGTCCCGGAACGATACCCATCTTCTTGATCCCGGCAGCCGCGTCGACACCGTTGCGCAGGACGACCTTGATGTAGTCGCCGGACACCTCGTACGAGTACATCGCCCGCAGCGACGGGTTCTGCCGCAACTGCGCGATCGTCGTGGTGTCGGAGCTGCCCGCCACCTGGACCTGGCCGGTGGCGAGCGCGTCGACGGCCTCGCCGCCGCGTCCGAACTGGACCAGCTGCACGTCGAGCCCGGCGTCCGCGAACATTCCTTCCTGGTCGGCCACGAAGAACGGTGCGTAGGACGCGTCGATACCCACCGCGATCCGGAGCGGACCGCCGCCGGTGTCGGCCGTACTCTGCGTCGCCGGACGGCTGCACGCCCCGGCGGCCACCGTGAGAACAAGCGCTGCTGATGCAAGGGTCACCTTGCCGAAAGTCGATCGCCAGGCCATGTGTGCACACCTTCGTTCTGTGATCTGCGCCGCATTTGCGGGGTCGTGGTGAAGAAACCTAACGGCGCGGGCGAGCCGCGAAAACGAACGCGGTCCACCGTGCGGACCGGGCCGGAGAACTTACTCCGGCGCAACATCGGTCCTGGTCCCAGGGGATTGTCCGAAACGCAGCGGAAACAAATCGAGCGACGCTCAGAGCGTCCAGAGCGGCGCATCGCCGCCGCACACGCGACCGACGTTGGCCGCCGTCATGTCGTAGATCCGACGCCGCGCAGTGGCGCTGCCGCCCGCGACGTGCGGGCTGAGCAGGACCCGATCGAGCCCTCGTAGGGCACTGTCCGGCGCGAGCGGCTCGTGGTCGAACACGTCGAGAGCGGCGCCGCCCAGGTGACCCGATTCCAGAGCGGCCGCCAGTGCGCCCTCGTCGACCACCGGGCCGCGCGCGACGTTCACGACGATCGCGCCTTCCGGCAACCGGGCGAGCTCGGGTGCGCCGATCGACCCGCGGGTCGACGGCGTCAACGGCACCGCGAGTACGAGCACGTCGGAGCCGGCGAGCAGGTCGTCGAGAGCGACGTGCCGTGCCGGCGCGTCGCCCCTCGGACGACGCGCGGTGTAGGCGACCTCGCAACCGAACGCCGCGAACAGCCCGGCGCAGCGCCTGCCGATGTCGCCGAAGCCGACGATCCCCACTCTGCGCTCACCGAGGTCGCGGCAACCGTGCGAGAGGATGCGCTCCTGCGGCCACTGCCCCTCCCGGATCCGGCCGTCGGCCCAGCCCATCGAACGGCTCAGGCTCGCGGCCGCGACGACGGCCCACTCCGCCACCGAAGCCGCGTTCGCCCCGGGGGTGTTGGCGACCGGTATCCCGGCCCGGCGCCACGCGTCCACGTCGATCCAGTTCACTCCGACGCCCGGTTGCTGGACCAGTCGCAGATGCCCGCCGATCGCCGCTTCTGCTGCACCCAGGGGAAGTTCACCGCTCCAGTCGCCGACGACGATGTCGACGGAGGGCAGCAGGGCATGGAGTTCGGCCCGGCTCCGGGCGACCGGCCGGACCACCTCGGCCCGCGGGGCCGCGCCGCGCAGGCGATGTCCCAGGGCGTCGTGACCGTCCGGCGCCAACAGCAGTATCCGCATCACGGACCGTCCTCTCGATGCGTGAAGCCGGCCGCGCGGAACAGCGCGACCGGCTTCACGGACTGGGTTGCGGGGAAAGCGCTCAGGCGACGCTTCTCGCCTGCGCCGAGGCCTTCGCGAGGAACTCGAGGCTCAGCGGGTTGTACAGCGCCGCCTGCTCGTGCTGCGGCCAGTGCCCGCACTCGGGGTAGAGCTGCAACTGCGCGCCCGGGATGTCTTCCGCCATCTTCTTCGCCTCGGGCACGTCACCGAACGGGTTCTCGTGTCCCCACACCACCAACGTGGGCGCCTGGATCCGGGCGAGCCGGTCCGGACGCAGCAGGTTGCGCTGACGAGTCTCCATGTCCTGCAGGGACAGCAGGTTGTGGATGTTCGCGACGAAATCCGGCTGGTGGTAGATGCGGTGCCGCGCCTCGACGAGTTCCTCGGTGGCATCGACGGGGTCGTGCATGAGCAGCCGCAGCCGGGCGCGGGTCAGCTCGACGTCGTCACTCTGCACCGCCTTGGTCGTCGAGGTGCGGATGCGCTCCATGACCTCCGGATTGGCGACGGTGCCGCCGGCCGCCAACAGCTGCAGCGACAGCACGCGCTCGGGCTGCTCACTGGCCAGGTGGGCCGCGACCCAGCCGCCGAGCGACTCACCCACCAGGTGGACCTTGTCGAGCCCGACGGCGTCCAGGTAGTTCACGAGATGCTCCACGTAGCGCGGAATCTCGTACGGGTAGTCCGGCTTTCCGGTGTAGCCGTGGCCGAGCATGTCGATCGCGTGGCACTCGTAGTGTGCGGCGTGCACCGCGATGTTGCGGGCGAAGGCCTCGAGGTGTCCGCTGGTGCCGTGCAGGAACACCACGGCCTCGTCACCGGATCCGGCCTGCAGCGAGCGGGTGGGGATGCCCGCGGCGTCGACGGTCTTGACCGCGAAGTCGATACCGGCCAATTCGTTCCAGATTGTCATGAGTGTGTCCTTTGCAGAAGGGGTGGAGGTGAATGTCAGTGCGCCGCCGGCGCCGCCGCGGGGTCCAGCACCACGACGCCCATTCCGGTGAGCCATTCCGGAATGGCCTCGTAGGCAAGTCGTTCGGCGGGGATGTAGTCCATCATCGCGGCCATCATCAGCCACGTACGCAGTTCCTGGGCACCGTTGCCCGCCTCGGTCTCGATGTCCGCGCTCGTGTAGCCCGCGAGTTCACCGGCCTTGCCGACCGCGAACAGGTCGAGGATGCGGTCGTCGAACTCCGGTGAGATCGCGGCCTCGGCGGCCCGGATGATCTGCCGTCGGCGCACGTCGTAGTCGGACCAGTTCTCGCGGCCGTCCAGCCAGGCCTGGACCATGAAGTCCTCGTCCTCGCCGTGCGGGTCGCGCCAGTCCGGCCACGGCAGGCGGTGCGACAGCCCGCCCGAGGCGATGACCGCCACCCGGGTGTCCGGCGGGTACGACGCGATCGCGTCGCGCAGTGCGAGTGCGAGGCCCTCACACCGCTCGAACGTCGGCAGGGGCGGCGCGAAGACGTTGACGACCAGGGGGACGATCGGGACGTCGAGTCCCGCCAGCAGGTATTGAATCGCGTGCGACTGACCGTGGTCGATCTGCAGGCGGGCCGAGAAGGCCAGATCGAACCGGCCGCCCCCGACCACCTCGTCGGCCAGATGCCGTGCGAGGTCGACGTCGACGCGCTGTGGCCCCTTCGGCGTTCCGGACTCTCCGCTCGCGTTGCACTCGCCGACTCCCAATGTGAACGGCGGGATGAGATCGAGCCAGAACCCTCGGAAGTGGTTGGAGCCGAGCAGGATCACCACGTCCGGTTGCGCGGCGGCGATGCGGTCGCGGGCCACCGCCAGGGCGTCCCGGAACCGCTCGGCTTCCGCCTTGTGCGTCGTCTCCTCCCAGTGCGTGTTCATGAGGGTGCTGTGCGATGCACCGACCCCCAGCACCAGTTTCGCCATCAGTCGATACCCACTTCCTCGAGTGACCGGGTAGCGGTGTCGACCGCGACCCGGATCAGGTAGCGCGTGAGGCGCTCGGCCGCACGCAGGTCCACGGTGTTCATCCCCATCGCGAAGTCGACCTCGAACGGCGCATCGACCACCTTCGGCATACCGACCCGCACCGTGGGGATGCCCCGGCCGCGGAGGATGTTCGCGTCGGTCGCGCCACTCGCGTCGTGGAACTCGGCGTGCGGACCGCCCTCGAATGCCTCCCACGCCTCGATCGCGCTGCGACACAGCCACATCTGTTCGTCGGATGCCTCACCCGGGATCGCCAGGATCTGTTCCACGTCGATCCGCGCGTCGAGGTCGGCGGCGATGGCGCGGACCGCGTCGACGAGTTCACGCTTGCCCGCGGTCGGTGTGGTTCGCGGGCTCAGCCGCAGATCGACCATCATCCGCACCTGCCCCGGGGTGAAGGATGCGGTGCGCTCCCAGCCACCCCGGATGTTCGCGACCATGCCCTGCGGCAGCACCAGCCCGTCACGATGCCGCGCCGAGTACTCCGGAAACCACGACTCGAGCCGTCCCGCGACCTCCCCGGCCAACGCGATCGGGTTCCGGTAGGGCAGCCGGTGCCGTGAGCCGACGTAGGTGTGGCTGCCGTGCACCGTGATCTCGAACCACGCGAGCCCGACCTCCTCCCACGACACCGTCCATCCAGGCTTGGCGATGAGCGCGAAGTCCGCCCACACCCCCTGCTCGAGGAGGAACGAGCAGCCGACTCCCTGACCGGTGTTCAGTCGCGGGTTACCCACGCCCGGGCGGGCATTGGTGGGCATTCCACCGGCACCGAAACCGACCAGGAGATCGCCGAGCAACGGGATCCCGGCGGCCCCGATCGCCTCCGCCGCCGCCATGACGCACGCCGCGTGTCCCTTGGGGTTCGACGCCCCGAGCCCGATGACGTAGTCGCCGTCGGCGGTGGCACAGGCACGCAGATCCGGTCGCAACGTCTCCGCCGCCCACGGCACGTCCTCGTCGGCGTTGCCGCTGGTGACGGTGTCGATCGGGGCGTACAGCATCAGATCCGGTCCGGTGCCGGACCCACGCACCCGTCCCCACGAGTTCGCCTGCCGGTCGTCGAGGTACATCGTGTGCGCTTCGAGCCCACCGGCGGTCAGGGTTTCCGTGATGTGCCGCGCGAGCGGCGCCTCGTCACCGGTCGGGCTGGCGATGTTCACCAGCCCGACGGTGAGCTCGCGCAGTCGCTCCCGATCGACCTTTCGCCAGGCCTGTTCGACCCAGTGGCGCCGTTGATCGTCGAGACCGGCGAGTGGATCGACGGTCCCGACAGTCACGAGTTGACCTGGTGTACCTGGGTGTTGCTGCGTGCAGCGACGAAGCGCCAGGCCAGCGGGGCACCGGTGGCGAGCAGGACGCCGAACGTCACACTGACGAGAGTCTTGAGCATCGTCTTCTCCTCTAGTCGGAAGCGGCCGGGGTCCGCGGCGCCGCTGCGGCGCCGCCCGATTCGGCGGCGGGGGTGGCTCGGCGCCGCTCCCGCACGGGGCGGGCCGGCGGCTGCGGGGTGTGTGCCACCGCGGCGGCGATCTTCTCGGCGTATTCCTCCTCGGCGAGGTTGCGCCACGCGGTGAGCGAGATGTCGGGGCGGTACAGCTTCTCGGGCGGTGCGTCCGTGACCCGGACCATCCACTCGTCCTGTCCGGAGAACTGGCCGTGGAACAGCCAGCGGATCGCGCCGAGGTACTTGGCGTAGAAGCCGAGCTTCGCCGCACCGGTGACGAAGTTGACCATGAGACCCACGTACTGGTGGTTGTCCTCGTCGACGGGGACGTAGAACTCGTAGTGGATGAAGTTCGGGTACGCGATGCGCAGCACACCGGGCATCGACAGCGACGCGAAGCCCGGGAACTTCTGGGCCTCGATCACCGGGTTCACCTTCAGACCGGCACCGACGTTGCCGATCTGCGAGATCTGGCTCTCGTCGGGCTTCTTCTTCCACCAGCGCTTGTTGGTCCACTTGCCGACGCCGGGGAAGTCCGCCTCCCAGTAGACCTCCTCCTGCACACGGAAGAGCCACCGGCCCTCGGGCACGATGCTGGTGATGTTCCACGTGGGCATGGGCTTGAACAGCCGCCACAGCGCGGTGCGGTGCAGATACTTGGCGTGTCCCTCGTCGAAGCCGTTCTCGCACGCGAATCGCCAGTTGCCGCCGCGCGGTTGGATGCGGCCGCCGACGATGCCCTCGTTCTCGACGAGTTCGCGGGGCAGCTGCTCGTCGATCGGCGGCGCAGGCTCCTCCGCGATCGGAATGTAGACCCACACCAGGCCGAGCCGCTCCTCGATGGCGTACGTCCGGACGGAGAGCTTGCCGCAGATCTTCGAGTCGGGTCCGTCGGTGATGACCGCGGCCAGCTTGCCGTCGTTCAGCCGGAACGTCCAGCCGTGGTACGGGCAGCTGACGGTGCCCGGGAACTGCTGATCGCCCTCGGACAGCGGTACGCCGCGGTGCGGGCAACGATCGTGCAGTGCATAAACTTTGCCGCTGTCACGGATGATCGCGAGCTTCTCACCGCAGATGGTGTAGCTCTTGGGATCCTTGCCGATGTGGCTGGACCACGTCACCGGGTACCAGTAGCCCCGATAGCCGCTGCCGGCCTCGTTGTATCGGGGCCATGCCGTCCAGTCCTGCCGACCGGCCGCACGCGGCCTCTCCGGGAGCGCCTGCGTGGCGTCCGGCGCCTCGACACCAGTCATGTGAAGTCCTCTCGACACGAGATCTTTTGGTACGCAGATCTTCCGACGGAACGCGCGACCTTCCAACGGATCCGGTTCACTCAGCAGACCCGGTTCACCGCCGGGCCACGACGGCCTCCCCCACTGCGCACAGCGTTCCGTCCGAGTCGCGTTCCTCGAGCTCGAGGACGAGTCGATCGTCGTGGACCTCGCGCACCGATCCGGTCACCGTCAGCGTGGTGCCGACGTAGGCGGGCGCGCGGTTGCGCCACCCGACCGACAGCACCGCGTCCGGATCACCCACGTATCCGGCGGCCGCACGGTGGAACAGGGTGCCGTGCAACTGCGCCATCACGACCCGGTCCGCGAGCCCCTCGACGCGCGCGTACGCGGTGTCGTAGTGGATGCGGTGCGCGTTGTGGGTGGCCGCGCCGAATCGCTGTATCCTGACCGGATCGGTGTGCAGTACAACATCTTCGATGGTTTCCCCGACGGTCGGGACGGCCTGTTCAGTCATCGGACGATGAACCTCTCCGTGACGGTCGCCACCGCACCGAGCCCGGAGGCACGGTAGGTCTTGACGACGGTGATCAACAGGAAGCGGGAGTCGCCGCGCCCCTTCCACTCGACGCGGTCGACGGTCCGGTCCACGTCGATCCGTTCACCCAGCGGCGGCGCCCGGTGGAAGTCGATGTCCTGCCCGCCCGCCATGAGCCGGACGTCGAGCCCCGTCGTCCCGGGTACCTCGTCCGCGAACATGCCGTCGGGTCGGTACTCGTCGTCCCGGGCGCCGCGCGGTCCGCGCAGCAGGCTGGGCACGTACAAGGGGTGCACCGCGAAGTCCGGTCGTTCCGGTTCCAGATAGCGGGGGTCGTCCTCCGCGCACGCGCGCGCGAAGGCGACCGCCTCGTCGGGCCGGATCGACCCGAGATCGCGGTGTTCGCGGGTGCCGATCGCCGCCGACACCCGCTCGTGGGCGGTCTCCAGTGGGGTTCTCATGCGGCGACGCTAGGAGCGGCACCACCTGCAGGGCCACAGACCGGGACCGCCTGGTGGACCGCGATGCTTTGCCCGCGGGTGGCGATCGGGTCAGGTATGCGCATGACGAATCGACCGAACAGCTTGTACGCCACCGCAGCCGGCGTGAAGTTCCACTACCACGACCTCGGCGAGGGTGCGCCCACGATCTTCCTGCACGGCGGCGGGCCGGGCTGCACCGCGTGGTCCGATTTCGGACCGGTGGCTCCCCTGTTCGCGCGGGACCGCCGCGCGATCCTCGTCGACATCGCGCAGTACGGTCTGTCCGACAAGTGCACCATCACCGGGCCGATGTGGGACTTCCACGCCGCCAAGATCGTGGCACTGCTGGACGAACTCGGCATCGACCGAGCCGATTTCGTGTGCAACTCGTGGGGCGGCACCATCGCACTGAACCTGGCGGCCAAGTACCCGGACCGGGTGCGCTCGCTGGTGATCACGGGCAGCATGCCGGTGTTCTACGGTCCGCTCGCGCCGCTGCCCGAGGACGGCCGCCGCGGTCGCAACGCCCGCGACGTGTACTACGGCGGCGAGGGCCCGACGCGCGAGAAGATGCGTCAGCTCATCACCAAGCTCGAGTGGTTCGACGGCGACCGGCTGCCCGAGGAGACCCTCGACATGCGTTACGAGCAGAGCCTCGACCCCGACGAGATGGCACTCGCGGCGGCGTCGGACAATCCCCGCGGCGACTGGCAGGATCTCACCGCAGAACTCGGAATGATCCAGGCGCCGGTGCTTTTCGCGTGGGGCATGCACGATGCCTTCCTCACGCCCGACTACCCGCTGATGCTCGCCCGGATGATCGAGCACGGCCACCTGTACGTGATGGACAAGGCGTCGCACCACCTGCAGGAGGAGCGGCCGCACGACTACTACACCGTGGTGACCGGGTTCCTGAACCAGCAGCATCCGTGACAGCCGACGCGACGACCGACGCGACCCGGGAGGGTGTGCGCGTCGCCGCGCCCGAGGGCGGGAGCCGGATCCGGCTGGTCGTGATCCTCGGCCTGCTCACCGCCCTCGGGCCCTTCACGGTGGACATGTATCTGCCGGCGCTGCCCGCGATCACCGACGACTTCCTGACGTCCGATGCGGCGGTGCAGCTCACCCTCACCGGCACGCTGCTCGGCCTGGCTCTGGGACAGTTGGTGATCGGCCCCCTCTCCGACGTCTTCGGACGCCGACGGCCACTCGTCATCGGTACGTCGCTGCACGTCGCGGCATCGGTGGCGTGCTGGTTCGCGCCGTCGATCGCGGTGCTCGGCGCACTGCGCGCACTGCAGGGGCTCGGCGCGGCCGCGACCGGGGTGATCGCGATGGCCGTCGTCCGCGACCTGTTCGACGGCCGCGACGCCGCCGTCGTGATGTCGCGGCTGATGCTCGTCATGGGCGTCGCCCCGATCCTGGCTCCCTCGATCGGCGGCGTGCTGCTGACCGCGGTCTCGTGGCACGGGGTGTTCCTCGTGCTCGCCGGCCTCGGACTGCTCATGATCGTCCTCGGTGGGCTTGCGATGCCCGAGACGCTGCCGCCGTCGGCGCGGGTCGGCCGCGGTCTCGGGCCGGTGCTGCGCACGTACGTGAGGCTGGCCCGGGACGGGCAGTTCATGGTGCTCGTGCTGGTGTGCGGTCTGGGCCGGGCGGTGCTCTGGGCGTACATCGCCGGCTCGTCGTTCGTGATGCAGGAACAGTTCGAGCTGGCGCCCGGGGTCTACGGCTTCGCGTTCGCGGCGGGCGCCGTGGTGCTGATCGGCGCCTCCCAACTCAACGTGGTGCTGCTGGGCCGCTGGACACCGCTGGGCATCAGCCTGGCGTCGCTCGCGGTGAGCACCGTGATCGGAGGCGTCGCGATCGCGCTGGCGGCGACCGGCACGGGCGGCTTCCTCGGCTTCGCGCTGCCGGTCCTGGCACTGCTGTGTGCCACCGGATTCGTGATGCCGAACGCCCCGGCCCTCGCACTGTCCCGGCACGGTGAGGCCGCCGGAACAGCGGCCGCGATGGTGGGGTTCGCGCAGTTCGGGGCGGCCGCGGTGATCGCCCCCGTCGTCGGACTGCTCGGCAACACGTCGCTGGCGATCGCCGTCGCGATGACCGGAGCGGCAGTGTTCGCGCTGCTCGCTCTCGGCACCGTCGTCAGGCCGTCCGTGCGATCTCGTGGAGCGCTCGACTGACGCCCTGCCCCGCGGTGTGCAGCGGTCCCGAGATCCGGGCGACGTTCATCCGGGCCGTGCTCGTCGTCACGCTGATGGCACCGACCACGGTCGATCCTCCGGAGAAGATCGGGACCGCCGCGCTGGCGGTCCCCAGGCGGACTTCCTCGGCCTCGACCGTCATCGCCTCGCTGCGGGCGCGATCGAGTTGCCGTCGCAGCATCGCCGCCGACGCCACCGAGCGGTGCGTGAACTTCGCGAGGCCCCGGGCGACGACCTGCTCGAACACCGCCGGTGAGGAGAAGGCGAGCATGACCTTGCCGGTGGCAGTGACCTCGACCGGCAGCCGGCCGGCGATGCGAGACGGCAGATCCACCGACCCGTGCCCGGTGATCTTGTCGACGTACAGCACGTCGAGTCCGTCGCGGATCGCGAGATGGACCGTCTCGCGGGTGATGGCGTGCAGTTCCTGCAGGAACGGCAGCGCGGCGTCGCGCAGAATCCGCTGGGTGGGGACGAGTTGCCCCAGTTCGAACAGCCGCAGGCCCAGCCTGTAGTCGGTGCCGATGCGCTCGAGCAATCCCAGTTCGACCATCTCGGCTGCGAGTCGGTGCACGGTCGCCTTCGCGACGCCGCTCCGCCGAGACAGCTCGGTGAGCGACAGCGAACCCGACTCGGCATCGAAGGACTCGAGCAGTAGGCGCACCTTGCCCAGCAGCGATGTCATCATGCGGTGCCTCCTACGATCGCCGTCCCACCCAGCGGGACCGGTGCGCAGAGCCTACCGAGAATCGATCGAACGTTCGTTTCGATGCCAGCGGAGTCGGAAGGCCGTCGGGATTCTCAGCCGATCGTCCACAGCGGGGCCTCCCCGCGGCACGCCCGCGCGACGTTCTCCGCCGTCATCGCGAACATCCGCGACAGGGCCGTCGAACTGCCGCCCGCGATGTGCGGGCTGAGCAGCACGTTGTCGAGGTCGAACAGCGGGCTGTCGGTCTCGACGGGTTCCCGCGCGAAGACGTCCAGCGCCGCACCGGCCACCGTGCCCGACCGGATCGCGTCGGCGAGCGCCGCCTCGTCCACGACCGGGCCGCGGGCGACGTTGACCACCAGCGCCTCGGGAGGCAACAGCTCGAGCTCGCGCGCCGAGATCAGACCCCGGGTGCCCGGCGTGAGCGGGACCGCGACCACGACGACGTCCGACACCGACAGCAACTCGTCGAGCGACAGGCGCGGCAGTGTCGAGTCCGGATCCGGGCGACGCGAGTGGTACGCGACCTCGCACCCGAACGCCCGAAACAACGCCGCGCAGCGGCGGTTGATGTCGCCGAACCCGACCAGACCGATCCGCCGCTCGCCCAGGTCACGGCAGTCCCGCTCCCGGATCGACGTCTGCGGCCAGCGGCCACGCCGCATCTCGGCGTCCGCCCAGCCGATCGAGCGGCACAGGTTCGCGGTGGCCGCGACCGCCCACTCCGCAACCGACGCGGCATTACCGCCCGGCGTGTTCGCCACCGGCACCCCGACTTCCGTCCAGGCGTCGACGTCGATGTAGGCGACGCCGACACCCGGCTGCTGGATCAGCCGCAGGTGCGCTCCGAGCGCCGCCTCGGCCGCACCGAGCGGCAGTCGTCCGCTCCAGTCCGCCACGACGACGTCGACGTCGGGCAGCAGCTCCCGCACCGCCTCTGCGGTGCGGGACCTCGGCCGGACCACGGTTCCCGCGTCGCCGACGGACTCGCGCACGGCTCGTTCGATCTCCGGATCCGTGGTGAGCACCAGGATCCGGCTGCGATCGGACCGCGGCTCCACGTCCGTCAGCCCCAGCGGGACTGGCCGCCGTCGAGCGGGATGGTGGCACCGCTCAGGTAGCCGGCGTCGCTGCCCACCAGGAAGACGACGGCGCGTCCGATGTCGCTCTCCGGATCGCCGATGCGGCGCAGCGGGATGCCGGCCTTGAACTCCTCCGCCTCCTCGGGGTACTCGTTGATCCACCACTCGAGCGCCGGCGACAGCGCGTGCGGCGCAATCGCGTTGACCCGGATGCCGTCGATGCCCCACTCGCAGGCCGCGGCACGGGTGAGCGCCCGCATGCCTTCCTTGGTGGCCGCGTACGCGCCGTAGTTGCTGGCGTCCCAGCGGACCGCCGCCGACGTCACCAGGTTGATGATCGAACCGCCACCACGCTCCTTCATGGAGGGGTAGCACGCCCGCATCAGACGCAGCGTGGCGAGCGGGCCCGTCGCGAACGAGCGCTCGAAGTCCTCGTCGGTGACCGACAGCAGCGGTCCGGGCTTGCAGTCGTTGGCGTTGTTCACCAGGACGTCGACCCCGCCGAAGTGCTCGACGGTGCGGGCGACGAGCGCATCGATGTCGTCGCCGTTGCTGACGTCACACGGGACCGCAAACGCCTTGCCGCCGTAGGCCTCGATCTGCTCGACCGTCGTGATCAGCTTCGACTCGGTCCGGCCGGAGACGACGATCGACGCGCCCTCCTTGGCCAGCGCGTGCGCGATGCCCTGGCCGATGCCTTGACCGGCGCCCGTGATGAGTGCGATCTTGCCGTCGAGATTGCCCATGTGTACTCGCTCTCGAAGTCTCGTGAACTGGGAAGATCTGGTGTGACAGACCTCCAGTCGACTATTCTCGACCAAGCATTTGCTTGAGCGCAGCGTTTTCGCGAAATTGGTGACGAAAACTTCTGGGCACCAGAGAGCCTCGTGGCGTACGGCGCTGCGATACGACAGAAAGGCAGTTCGCATGAGCTACCCCAACCCGATCGACTTCACCGGTCGCGCAGTGGTCGTCACCGGCGGCACCAAGGGCATCGGCTTCGTCATCGCCGAGCACTTCCTGCAGGCCGGCGCCGACGTGCTCGTGTGTGCTCGCAACGAGCCCGAGAAGCTGCCCGCCGTCGACGGCCGCACCGCCGCCTTCCGGGCGGTGGACGTGCGCGATCCCGCCGATGCGACCGCCCTGATGCAGGATGCCGTCGACCGTTTCGGGCGCCTGGACGTGCTGGTCAACAATGCCGGCGGCTCTCCCGACGCCGACGCCGCCACCGTGTCGCCGCGTTTCGTCGAGAAGATCGTCGCGCTCAACCTGCTGGCGCCGGCCTACATGGCGCAGGCCGCGAATCTCGTGATGCGCGAACAGGAGACGGGCGGTGCCATCGTGAACATCGGCAGCGTCTCCGCGCACCAGCCGCAGCCCGGCACCGCGGCCTACACCGCGGCGAAGGCCGGACTGCTCGGCCTGACGAAGGCACTCGCGCTCGAATGGGCGCCGAAGGTCCGCGTCAACCACATCACCACCGGCCTGATCCGCACCGAGGCGGCGGCATCGGTCTACGGCGAGGACGGCGGCGCGGCCGTCACCCGCACCCTCCCGATGGAGCGCATGGCGGTGCCGTCGGACATCGCGAAGGCGTGCCTGTTCCTGGGCAGCGACCTGTCGTCGTACGTCAACGGAGCCGACCTCGCGGTGCACGGCGGCGGCGAGTACCCGGCGCGCTACATGGCGACGCAGGGCAACTGAGCCCGGATGTGAAAACAGCTGCGGGAGCGGGACCGAAGTCCACGCTCCCGCAGCTGAAGTACTGGCGGAGCTACGCGGCGAAGACCGCGTAGCCGCCGGAGATCGCCGACTTGCCCTCGCGGACCAGCTCGAACGACAGACCCGAGGCGTCGCCCCACGCCTTCAGCTCCGCGGTGTCACCGGGGAACATCGGGGCGGCGAAGCGGCCCTGCAGCTCCTTCAGGTCCGCCGGGTGCACGCCGAGTTCCCGCGCCAGCGGCAGCGTCGACGCGGCGAGCGTGCACAAACCGTGCATGATCGGACGCGGCTGACCGATGTGCGCGGCCGCCTCCGGATCGATGTGGATGTGGTGCATGTCGCCGAGCAGCCGGTAGAGCGCCGTCTGGTTCGCGGCGGTGACCAGCTCCGTGGTCAGGTTCGGCTCACCCTCCGGCGCCGGCGGCTTGGACGGGCCGCGCTCGCCGCCGAATCCGCCTGCGCCCGGGGCGAACAGCGACCAGGTGGCGACGAAGTACTCGCACTCGACGCGTACCTCGAACACCGCCGCGGCGCCCTTGTCCCAGACCTCGCCGACCGTGGCCTTCAGCGACAGCTCACCGCTACGCGGCAGCGGTGCGAGTACCTTCAGCTCCTGCGAGCCGTGCAGCGCGGTCTTCGTGTCGAAGGCACCGCGCTGCCCCAGCTCGTCGGGGGCCCACTGGGCCAGGGTCAGCGCGAACGTCGGCAGCACGCGCAGCCGGTCCTCCATCACGAGGTCCAGGTCGGTGGCCTTGGCGCCGACGGCGAGCGCGTACAGGATCGCGTCGCGCTCGTCGTAGCTCACCGTGCGGGTGCCGAGGTCGACCCCACGCCACGCGCCGGCCGGCTTCTGCTCCACTGCCGTCATTCTTCGGTCCTTCCAGGTGATTCGGTCAGGCGACGCCGAGAATCAGACCGGACGTGGGAACCGCGGTCCCCGCCGTGACGATCATGTTCTCGACGTTCTCGGGCTGGTTGGTGGACGTGCCCCGCAGCACCCGGACCGCCTCGGCGATTCCGTTGACGCCGTGCAGGTACGCCTCACCGACCTGACCACCGTGCGTGTTGCTCGGCAGCCGTCCACCGATCTCCAGATTGCCCTCGCGAATGAAGTCCTTGGCCTCGCCGGGACGGCAGAAACCGAGTTCCTCGAGCTGCGGGAGCACCAGAGGGGTGAAGTGGTCGTAGAGGATCGCGGCGTCCATGTCGTGCGGTGTCAACCCGGCCTGGCCGTAGAGCTGACGCCCGACCAGACCCATCTCCGGGATGCCGGTGATGTCGGGCCGGTAGTAGCTCGCCATCATGTGCTGGTCCTTGCCGGAACCCTGTGCAGCGCCCTTGATGATCGCGGGCTTCTGCCGCAGGTCCTTGGCACGCTCGGCCGAGACGATGACGAGGGCCTGGCCGCCGTCGGTCTCCTGGCAGCAGTCGAGCAGGTGCAGCGGCTCGGCGATCCAGCGGGAGTTCTGGTGGTCCTCGAGCGTGATGGGCTTGCCGTAGAACCACGCCTTCGGGTTGTTCGCGGCATGCTTGCGTGCCACGACAGCGACCCGACCGAAATCCTCACTCGTGGCACCGTACTGGTACATGTACCGGCGAGCGAACATCGCGACCCACTGGGCGGGAGTCGCCAATCCCTGCGGAGTCAGCCATGCGTACGCTGCGCGGTCCGCGGTCGAATCCATCGGGCGGTCGTGCTGGCCCGCACCGAAGCGCATACCGGAGCGTTCGTTGAACGCGCGGTAGACCACCACGACGTCGGCGATGCCGGTCGCGACGGCCATCGCGGCCTGCTGCACCGACGCGCACGCCGCGCCGCCGCCGTAACCGATGCGGGAGAAGAACTTGAGCTCCCCGAGCCCGCAGTTGCGGGCCACGAGGATCTCACCGTTGGTCTCCATCGTGAACGTGGTCAGGCCGTCGACCTCGGAGGGGTCGATGCCGGCGTCGGCGAGCGCGGCGGTGACCGCCTCGCAGGCGAGCTGCAGCTCGGAGCGGCCGGACTTCTTCGAGAACTCGGTGGCGCCGATGCCGACGATCGCGGCGGCACCCGAGAGCGGGCTCACAGCCATCAGGCGTCCTTCCCTTCAGCGGCGGGGTAGGCGATCGTGACGGTGCCCGACAGGTGCTTGCCCAGGCTGTTCGCGCCCACGACCTTCACCTCGACGAGACCGTTCTCCTTCGAGACCACCTCGCCGGTCATGGTCATCGTGTCGCCCGGATAGTTCGGGGCACCGAGACGGATCTTCACCCGGCGCACCGTCGGATGCGGTCCGGCCCAGTCCGTCACGAACCGGCCCGCCAGCCCGTTGCTGGTGAGGATGTTCATGAACACGTCCTTCGAGCCACGCTGCTGCGCCAGCTCCGGATCGTGGTGCACGTCCTGGAAGTCGCGCGTCGCGATCGCGGTCGACACGATCAGCGTGCGGGTCAGGGGGATCGCCAGCTCCGGCAGCACGTCGCCGACGGAGATGTCGTCGTAGCTGCGGCCCGTGACGGTGACGGTGGCGGTCATCCGACCACCTCGACACCCGCGGCGAGCTGGGCACCCAGGCGGGCCAGGTCGGACGCGGAACCGCCGAGGGTCGCGCCGATCTGCTTGCCCCACAGCAGGTGGCGGTGGACCGGGTAGTCGGTGTCGACACCCATGCCGCCGTGGAGATGCGTGGTGCGGTGCACGATGCGCTGGCCGCCGTCGGTGGCCCACCACTTCGCGACCAGGACCGAGGTGCCGGGATCCGAGCCGTCGACGAGGTTGTGTGCGGCCTGCCAGAGAGTCACGCTCATCGCCTGCAGGTCGATGTAGCAATCGGCCAGCTGGTGATTGACCGCCTGGAACGTCGCGAGCGGACGCCCGAACTGCTGGCGGCCGTTGAGGTACGTGACAGCCTGCGCCGTAGCGCCGGAACCGACACCGAGCGCGATCGCGGCGAGCGCCAGCTCGACCCGGTCCAGCAGCCACTGCGCGGTGGTGCCGTCGGCGGGGCCGAGCAGCTCCGCCGGGGCGGACTCCAGCGTGACGTTGCCGCAGATCTCCCAGTTGGTCGACTGCGTCTGCTCCACCGAGACACCGGCGGCCGCCAGGTCGAGGACGAACAGCGCCGCGCCGGTCGGCGTGGACGCCGAGACGATCGCGCGATCCGCGACGTGCGTGATCGGGACGACGGCCTTCGCGCCGGTCAGGGTCCACTGGCCGCCGGCCTCGGTGGCCGTGGTCTGCGGGTCACCGGCGACGTACGGCCCGAACTCCTCGAGCCCGATCGTCAGGAAGCTGCTGCCCTCGGCGACACCCGGCACCAGCGCGGTGCGCTGGGCGTCGGTGCCGAACTCGGCGACCGCCAGGGCCGCGAGGGCCGACTGCCAGATCGGCACGGGGGCGACGTGGCGGCCCTGCTGCTCGAGCAGGACGTACAGCTCCGACAGGCCCATGCCGCCGCCGCCGAGATCCTCGGGCAGTGCGATGCCGAGCAGGCCCGTGTTCGCCAGTTCGCGCCACAGGTCGCGATCGATGCGCTCGTCGCTCTGCTCGACCTGCTTGACGCGGTCGATGTCGGCCTTGCTGGTGAAGACCTCGTCGGCGAGGTTGCGAATTGCCTCTTGCTCTTCGCTGAAGTTGAAGTCCATCAGGAGTCCTCCCGTGCGGCCGGACGGAACGCGGGCAGCGTCAGATCCGGGTCGGCGTCGATCCAGTCCAGTTCCACCGGCATGCCGATCTCGACGGCGTCCGGCGCGATGCCGGTCATGTTCGCGATCAGGCGGGTGCCCTCTTCGAGTTCGATCGTCGCCACGATGAGCGGGTACTCGAATCCGGGAATCTGCGGGTGGTGGTTGACGACGAAGCTGTAGACGATGCCCCGGCCCGAGGCGTCGACGGTGTCCCAGTCGAGTGACTGGCACGCGCCGCACATCGGACCCGTGGGGTGGCGCAGCACGCCGCAGTTCGCGCATCGCTGGATCACCAGACGATGCTCCTTGGCGGCCTCGAACCAGAAGGCGTTGTCGACGTTGAGCGCCGGACGCGGGCGCAGGCCCGGGATCGGACCCGAGGACTCCCCTGCCTTCTGGGCCTTCTCGGCCGGCTTCCCCGGCTTCTCGGAGGTCTGCTCGGTGCCCTTCGGCTTGAAGCGCAGGGTGCGCCACCGCTGCGTCGCGACGACCTGGTCATCGTCGTTCCGGTACGTCTTGAGCGTCGTGACGAAGTGTCCGACACCGAGGCCCGTCTTCTTCTCCTCGGAGATGTCCTCGATCACCTCGGTGAGCGAAACACGATCGCCGGGACGCAGTTCCGTGAAGAACTCGAAGTCCGAGTCGGTCGCGACGACGGACGAGAAGCCCTCGTCGTCGAGCGTGGCGATGAGGTCGGTCCACACCTGCGACGGATCGTTGTTCGCCATCTTGTCGTTGAAGGTGCGCATGGTCCACACCTGCGCCATGAGCGCGGGCGCGACGGCGCCGTCCCGACCGGTCGCCCGGGCCGCCTCGTCGTCGAGGTAGATCGGGCTGGTGTCGCCCATCGTCTCGACCCAGTGCCGGATCATCGGGGTGTTGACCTCGTCCGGACCCCACACGGTGGGCGTCAGGATCTGTCCTTCGAACGCCTTGAGCTTGGTGAGGAATTCGCTCACTTGACCCTCTTCTCACGCACGAGGCCCAGGCCCATCGTGCCGACCATGTCGCGCAGGACCTCGTTGACGCCGCCGCCGAACGTGTTGACCATGCCCTGACGGGAGATCTGCTCGATCTGACCGGCCAGCAGCGCACCCGGCGATTCGGGGCGGATGCGGCCCGCGGCACCGAGAATGCCCAGGAGCGTGCGGTACACGTCGATGTGGGTCTCGGTGCCGTACGCCTTGGTGGCGCCCGCGTCCGCACCGGAGAGCGTGTCCGCCGCGACGGCGGCCGTCATCTTCCAGTTCAGCAGGCGCATCGCCTCGAGCTTCGCGTGAGTGCGCGCGAATTCCTGCTGCACCCACGGGATCTCGATAGCGCCGTTCTCCTTGGCCCAGTCCAGGACCTGGTGCCACAGACCGTAGGTGCGGCCACCGATGGCGGCCAGGCCGATGCGCTCGTGGTTGAGCTGCGCGGCGATCAGCTGCCAGCCACCGTTGACCTCACCGATGACGTCCTTCTGCGGAATCCGGATGCCGCTGTAGTACGTCGAGGTGACCATGAGGCCGCCGACGGTCGGGATCGGCGACCACGAGAAGCCCGGGTCGTCCGTGGGCACCACGAGGATCGAGATGCCCTTGTGCTTGGGGGCCTCCGGATCGGTGCGGCACGCGAGCCACACGTAGTCGGCGGTGTTGGCGCCGGAGGTGAAGATCTTGTTGCCGTCGACCACGAAGTCCTCGCCGTCGGCGACCGCGCGGGTCTTGAGCGACGCGAGGTCGGTGCCGGCCTCCGGCTCGGTGTAGCCGATCGCGAAGACGATGTCGCCCGCCAGGATGCCCGGCAGGAAGCGTTCCTTCTGCTCCTCGGTGCCGTACTTCATCAGCGTCGGGCCGACGGTGTTGACCGTGACGAACGGGAACGGCAGACCGGCGCGCTGCACCTCGTCGAAGAAGACGAACTGCTCCTCGATCGAGCGGCCCTGTCCGCCGTACTCCTTGGGCCAGCCGATACCGAGCCAGCCGTCCTGGCCGAGCAGCTTGACGACCTCGCGGAAGTACTGGCCGCCCACGCCCTCCTCGCCGGCCTTGCGTCGCTTCTCCTCCGGCAGCAACGCTGCGAAGTAGGCGCGCAGCTCCTTGCGGAGCGCGAGCTGTTCGGGGGATTCCCTCAAATCCATCGTTACTCCTCTAATACCGAACGACGTCGTTTACCAAAGGCAGACAGTCGCCGGTTCCCGGCGACTGTCTGCCTGCGTTGTCCCGGACGCTAGCGACCGCGCCCCATCCTCGGGTCGCGCGTCTCGCACAGCGGGAATCACTACCCGACCTGCACTCGAGCGGGGTCGAGACGCCGCGTCAGGGCGTGGTGGAACCAGTGAGATCATTCACCAGCTTGGGCGCCCAGACCACCCTTCCGAGGAAACGCTCGGAGTCGGGTGCCGTGGCCAGCCAGACCGCGGCGTCGGCCGGCACCGTCGCGGGCACCGAGTCGAACCCGGCGTCCTCGATCTTCTCGGTGCCGCCGCGCGCCTTGCCGGACTCGGTGACCACGAAGCCGGGGCTGAGATTGAACGCCCGGATACCGCGACTGCGGTATTCGGCGTTGACCGCGCCGGCGAGGCGGCCGAACGCCGCCTTCGACGCCGCGTAGGCCACGCCCCAGCCGCCCTCGCCGGGCGCCGCCGGCGGATCGGTCGTCGCCGACCCGGACACCAGATTGACGACGACGCCGTCACCGTTCTCGACCATCGACGGCAGCACCCGCTGGATCAGCGCCAGCTGGTGCAGGTAGTTGCCGCGCACCATCACCTCGGCGTCGTCCTGCCGCAGGTCGAGGATGCGCTCCATGTGACCGGCCGTCTGGGCGTAGGCGTTGTTGACGAGGACGTCGATGCGGCCCCACTCGCGAAGGACGTCGTCGGCCGCTGCGACCACCGACTCGTGATCGAGCAGATCCATCCGAATCGGCAGTGCGCGCGCACCGCACGCCTCGATCTCCGCGGCCGTCGTCTCGAGGCTGCCGGGAACCGCAATGAGCGTCTCGCCTTCCGCGCGGGTGCGGGGCGTGACGGCGCCGTCGCCCTCCCGGACCGTGCGCGCCGTGATCGCGACGTCGAACCCCTTGCGCGCGAATGCGAGCGCGATCTCGCGCCCGATACCGCGGCTGGCGCCCGTGACGAGTGCGACCTTGCGGGTCACGTCAGACTCCCAGGAAACGCTGGCGGCCGGACGCCACGAACTCGGCTTCGAGAGCGGCCTTGTCGTCGGCGGTCATCTGCTTGTAGACCGGCTCGCCGCGGCCTTCCCACCGGTAGACCGGCTCGTCGGTGCGCCACAGCTCGGCCTGCAGCTCGCGCTTGAGAACCTTGTTCGATCCGGTGATCGGGAGGTTCGTCGACACCCGCACGAACCGCGGCGTCGCCTTGCTGCCGAGATCGGCCTGACCGGCCAGGTACTCGGCGAACTTGACCGCGTCGAAGCCGTCGAGCGACTCGACCTCGATCGCCGCCATCACCTGGTCACCCGACTTCGGGTCCGGGATCGCATAGACACCGGTCGCGATGACCTCGGGGTGACGACGCAGCACGCGCTCGATCATCAGCGCCGACGTGTTCTCGCCGTCCACGCGGATCCAGTCGCCCTTGCGGCCGGCGAAGTAGATGAACCCGTCCTCGTCGATGTAGCCGAGGTCGCCCGTCCAGTACCAACCGTGCTTGATCCGGTCGGCGTCGGCGGCGTCGTTCTTGTAGTAACCCTCGAACGCGCGCGCACCCTCCTTGTTGATCATCTCGCCGATGGCCGCGTCCGGGTTCAGCACCCGGCCGTGCTCGTCGAGGATCGCGCGGACGCACTGCTCGCGGGTCTCCGGGTTCACGATCGCGATGCCGTCGTGCGCGGGACGTCCCAGCGCGGCGGGCGGGGCCTGCGGATCGAGCTTGACCGAGCCGGCGCCCTCCGACGAGCCGTAGCCCTCGAACAACTCCGCGCCGAAGCGGCGCACGAACTCGGCCTTGTCCTCGGGCGAGGCCTCGGTGCCGAAACCGCGTTCGAGCTTGTTGTCGATGTCGCCCGGCTGCTCCGGGGTCGCCATCAGGTACGACAGCGCCTTGCCTACATAGGTGAAGAACGTCGCACCGTAGAACTTCACGTCGGGCAGGAACCCCGACGCGGAGAACTTGCGCGCCTCGGGCAGACACACCGTGGCGCCGTTCGCGAGCGCCGGAGCCCACAACGCCATCAACGCGTTGCCGTGGAACAGTGGCATCGGGCAGTAGTCGACGTCGTCGCGCTTGTGCCCGTACTTCGCGGTGTTGGCGTACGCGAGCCGCGACAGCCGGCCCTGGCTGCACTTGACGCCCTTCGACATTCCGGTGGTTCCGGAGGTGAACAGCAGCAGGTACAGGCTGAACTCGTCGATGCCGTCGGCGATCGCGGGCTCGACGCGGTGGGCATCGATCCGCTCCCGGTAGTCCGGCGCGTCGACCAGCACGAAGCGGTCCTCGGCCAGGCCGAGGTCCAGGCTCTTCAGCTTCTCCATGCCCGCGGAGTCGGTGACGATCAGCTGGCAGTCGACGTACTTGATCTCGGCCTCGAGCTCCGCCGCGCCACGCGTCGGATTGATGCCCACGATCGTCGCGCCGGTCAGTGCCGCGCCGCCGAGCCAGAACAGGAACTCCGGTACGTTCTCGAGCAGCACACCGATGTGGAAGGGGCCGTCGACTCGCAGTGAACGGGCCAGATCACCGCACGCGGCACTCTCGCGGACGACCTCGTCCCACGTCCAGTCCTGGTCGCGGGTGCGGAGACCGAGATGCTCGTCGCCGACGCGATCGAGCAGCATCTCGGCAATCGTGGTGCGTTCCAACTCATTCACTCCTGTCACGGCGCCGGTGGGCGCGGTACTGATGGCCGTCGGCGGTGTCGGCGGGGCAGCCATGTCCTCTTCGCGAAAAGTATCCGTGGCTGTCGTGTAGATCACCGCCAGTCTCGCTCAGTGGTAACTCCCCCCATGACGACTTCCGGACGTGAGAAATTGCCGTGAGAACCCCGTCACATACCGCACCCCGAGACGTCTACCTGGGTGTTCACTGGCCAATTGTGGCAGGCGCGACACTGTGACATCGAAGAAAGGTCACCCATGACAGCCCCCGCCGATCCGCAACTGCACCTGGATCAGGTCATCTCTCGACTCACCGGCTTCGGCGGACCGTTCGAGATCGTGGAAGAAGAGGTCCTCGGCACCCGTATGCCGGTCATGAAGAACCGTGACCGCGCCGTCGGCGACCTGCTGGCGGAGTCCGTCAAGTGGGGAGACCGCGACTACCTCGTCACCGAGGACCGCCGCGTGTCCTACACGCAGCACGCCGCCGACGCCTACGCGCTGGCCGCCGCCCTTCGGGAGCGGTACGGCGTCGAGAAGGGTGACCGCGTCGCGATCCTCGCCGCGAACACCCCCGAGTGGGTCACCACCTTCTGGGCGACGCAGGCTCTCGGTGCCATCACTGTCGGCCTCAACGGCTGGTGGGTGCCGCGCGAGATCGAGTTCGGTCTGCAGCACAGCACCCCGAAGGTCGTGATCGCCGACGCCAAGCGCAGCGCCGCCCTCGCCGGCGTCGATACGACCGGCATCGCGGTGCTGACCATGGAAGAGGACCTCCCCCGACTGTTCGCCGAGTTCGCCGGGGCGGGGCGTCCCGCCGTCGAGATCGAGGAGGACGACCCGTCCGTCATCCTCTTCACGTCCGGGACCAGCGGCCGGCCCAAGGGCGCACTGCACTCGCACCGGAACCTGCTCGCGGTCGTCGACTACCACCGCTACAACGGCGCGATCATGGCAGCCTTCACGGGCAAGCCCAGCGATCCCGACGTGCCGACCGACATGCGTGACCTGCTCACCTCCCCGCTGTTCCACATCGCGAGCCTCCACAACCTGGCGGTCCCCCGCCTCGCGATGGGTGGCGCACTGGTCATGCATCAGGGCTCGTTCGACGTCGACCGCATCCTCGGCCTCATCGAGCGCGAGCGCGTCACGAACTGGGGTGCCGTCCCGACGATGGCTTCCCGACTGCTCGAGCACGGCAACCTCGGCAAGTACGACCTGTCGTCGCTGACGTCGTTCTCGCTCGCGTCGGCGCCGTCGTCGATCGCGTTCAAGGACCGTCTTCGTGAGCAGGTTCCGTTCGCCCGCAACGCACTGGTCGACAGCTACGGGCTCACCGAGTGCAGCACCGCGATCGCGGTGGCCACGTCCGCCGAACTCGAGGAGTACCCGGGCACGCTGGGCCGCCCGATCATCACGGTGAGCATGGAGATCCGCGATCCGTTCGGTGAGTGGCTGCCCGACGGCATGGAGGGCGAGGTGTGCGTGCGCAGCCCGTTCGTCATGCTCGGCTACTGGAACGACGCCGACGCGACCGCGAATTCGATCACCCCCGACCGCTGGCTGCGCACCGGTGACTACGGCGTCGTCGAGAACGGGCGCCTGCGGCTGACCGGTCGGCGCTCGGACCTGATCCTGCGCGGCGGCGAGAACGTCTACCCCACCGAGATCGAGCAGACGATCGACGAGCACCCCGCAGTGCAGGAGTGCGCGGTGGTCGGTACTCCGCATCCCGATCTGGGCCAGGAAGTCTCGGCTGTGGTCGTGGTGACGCCGGGCGAGACGGTCACCGAGGAGGAACTGCGCGAGTTCGCGGCCGAGCGCCTGTCGTACTTCAAGGTGCCGACGCTGTGGCGTATCACGACGGACCTGTTGCCGCGCAACGCAACCGGCAAGATGAACCGACGCGAGATCAGCGTCCGTTGACTGCCTACACGATCGAACGCCTGAGCGCCGTCGAGGCGATCCGCGACCTCGCCCACCTCTACACACACCTCATCGACGAGGCGCGCCTGGAGGAGGTCGCGGATCTCTTCGCGCACTCGGTGTACGGGCAGTGCGACGGCGCCGGAACGCCGCTGGGGCCGGTGCGCGACTGCGACCCCGCCGGCGTGCTGGCGGCGTGCCGCGGCTTCATCCGGATGCACGGCACGCCGCCGCGGCCGCGCACCAAGCACGTCGTCACCAACCTGCGGGTCGACGTCGCCGACGACTGCCGCACGGCCACGTCGCTGTCGTACTTCACGGTGCTGCAGGCCACGGAAGCGCTTCCTCTGCAGCCGATTCTGTCCGGACGCTACTTCGACGCGTTCGCAGTCCGGGACGGCGAGTGGGTGTTCACGCAGCGACTCACCTGCATCGACCTGGTCGGGAATCTCAGCGAGCACGCACAGCGCACTCTGTGAGAATCTTCCCCACCCCCTGTTCTCGATGGGGAAGAATTCGTCTCCGAAGCTGTAGCGCCGCATGCCCGTCGGGCCGGCGTGCGGTGGACGCCACCCTGGCGACGAGCGAGCTGCCGAAGGCGTAGCCGCGGAACAGGAGCACCATGCAGGTCGGTCTCAACATTCTCGGAGCAGAGAACCTCTTCGCCGGCCGGATCCGTCCGGTGCTCGACGCGGCCGCCGCGGCGGACCGTGCGGGGGTCGACATGATCTCCACCGGAGACCATCTCGGGTTCGACGCGGCCGCGCACGCGGACCGGGTTCGCACGCACAATTTCCCGTTCCCCATCGAACACGACTGGTACGAGCCGTTGTCGCTGCTGTCGTCGGTCGCGGCCGTCACCGAGCGGGTGCTGCTCAACGTGTCGGTCCTGATCGCGACGGTCCGGCCACCGGTGCTGCTCGCCAAGCAGATCGCCACTCTCGACCGACTGTCCGAGGGCCGTGCCGCGATCGGGATGGGCGTCGGCTGGCAGGAGGCCGAGTACACGGCCACCAACATGCCGTTCGACGCGCGCTTCGGCCGCATGGAGGACACCGTCCGCGCGTGCCGCGAACTCTGGACCCAGGCCCCGGCCACATTCCGGGGCCGCGAGTTCTCCTTCGAGAACTTCCATGCCCGGCCCCTGCCCGTGCAGGACCGGGTGCCGGTGATCTTCGGGTTCGGCCCGAGTCGACGCAACTTCGACCGCATCGCCCGCGTGGCCGACGGGTGGACCGTCAATCCCGCGGACATGCAGACCTTCTCGGACAGCGTCACGCTTCTGCGCGACACCTTCGAGGCCCACGGTCGCGACCCCCGGTCGGCGATCGTCCAGGTGTCGGTCGGACCGGAGCGGCGCGACGACGGCACCGTCGACCTGGACGCCACCGCCGAGAAGGCGCTGTCCTGGCACGCCGCCGGTGCGACGGTGGTCGTCTTCCGGCCCGCCACTTTCTGCACAGCGGGAGAAGAGATTCCGGAGCTGATCGACTGGGCCGTGGGGCTGAAGGCCCAGACCGGAAACGACGCCCTGCGCACCCGGCCGGCCTGAGCCTGTCGGCCCCGCGTGCTGTACTGGGGCCGTGTACAGCGAGCGACCGTCGCGCGAGATCCCGGGTGCGGTCGTGTGGCACACCGTTCGGTCCGCGGGCGGGACGGTGCTGCCCGACGGCTGCATGGACCTCGTGTGGCGGGACGGCACCGTGCTCGTCGCGGGGCCGGACACCGAACCGTTCACCGTCGCCGCGTCCCCTGATCCCGGCGTGGGGGTACGTTTTCCGTCCGGCCTGCTCCCCCATCTGCTGGGTGTTCCGGCCGCGCACCTACGCAACGACCGGGTACCGCTCGACGACGTCGTCGGGCAGCGGGCCGCTGCGGTTCTCACCGGGTTGGATCCCGCCGACGCGGGAGCGGCTTTCGAGTCGTTCGCGGTGGCACGTCTGCGCGACGCCGGAGCGCCGGACCCGGCGGTGACGGCGGTGGCCCGCATGCTCGCCCGCGGCGTCTCCGTCGCGGATGTCGCCGCCGCCACCGGACTGTCGGCCCGTGCGCTGCACCGGCTCGGCAGCCGGCACTTCGGCTACGGCCCCAAGACCCTGGCGGGAATCCTGCGTCTGCAGCGCGCGCAGACCTTGGCCGCGCAGGGCGTCCCGTCGGCGGTGGTGGCGGCCGACTGCGGATACGTCGACCAGGCCCACCTCATCCGCGAGTCCCGCCGCATCACGGGACGCCCGTTCGGCGAACTGCGTCAGGACGCCAGCGCCGCGAACAGGTCGACGCCGTTGCCGTCCGGGTCGGTGACCGTCGCGTAGCGCTGCCCCCACGGAGCGTCGAACGGCTCGATCTCACCGTGCCCGGCCTCGGCCAGGCGCGCCCACACCGCGTCCACGTCCGCCGGCCCGTCGCACTCGAACGCGAGCGAGACCCGGGCATCACCGGTGGGCGGGGTGTACGGGCCGCCGAAGGACTCCACGACCTCGACGGTGTCCCACATCAACCGCACCCCGCCGGCCACCACCTCGACGTGGGGCCGGGACTCGACGTCGGCGGGGATGTCGAGGCCGAGGAGTCGGTAGAAGCGGAGGGACGCCGCGAGATCCGTCGTCACCAGGCCGATCGCGTTCAGCTGAGGAGTCATGCACGCCACGCTAGACGCTCCGCGGGAACCGCCGATTGGATCTTTCGGACAGCGTCAGTTCGCGCTGCTTCCCCGCATCGCCGCCAGCGCCGCGAGCGGGGCAGCGATGTCGTGCTCGTCGAACGCGGCGAGCACGGCCTGGGTGATGTACCGCTGCACCGCCCACTGCTGCCCTGGCTTGACGCGCACCGTCAGCCGCAGCATCACCGACTCCGCGGTGACGCCGTTGACGCCGAGCATCTGTGGCCGTTCGAGCACCGCGTCGGCGATCGCCTCGTCCTCGGTAGCCTCGATCGCCGCGGTGAGCGCGACCTCCGTTGCGCGCGGGACGGCGGCGCTGTGCGCGATGGGCAGGTCGATCACCGCGACGGCATGCCCCTGGCTCATGTTGCCGACGCGAGCGATCTCACCGTTGCGGCAGTACCAGAGGGTGCCGTTCAGATCGCGGATCGTGGTGACCCGCAGGCCCACCGTCTCCACGGTCCCGACGGCCTCGCCGACGTCGATGATGTCGCCCACCCCGTACTGGTCCTCGAGCAGCATGAACATGCCGGTGAGGAAGTCCCGCACCAGGTTCTGCGCGCCGAAGCCGAGCGCGACGCCGACCACTCCGGCGGACGCGACGAGCGGCGCGACGTTGACGCTGAAGACCGTGAGGATCTGCAGCACACACCACGTGAGGGTCACGATCGAGACGCCGGACTTGAGTACGGACCCGATGGTGCGGGCCCGTTGCGCCCGCCGGGCAGCGGCGACGGCGCCGCGGGTACCGGCCGGGAGCCGCTCCTTGAGCGGTCGCAGCAGGCTCGGCTCGCCACCCGGTTTGTCCCGGGTGGCCCGATCGATCAGGCGGTTGAGCACGAAGCGCAGGACGAGCGCGATCACGATGTAGACCGTGATCTCGATGGGCCGCTCGATCAACCACGTTCGCGCACTGTCGGACAGTTCGATTGCAGTCAATTCGTACGTCATCGGTGCCGACCCTACGGAAGATCGGCGCTTTCGGCTGGGCACCGTCCGCGCGAGACCCACCGGACGGCTCGACGTGAATGCCGGGGTGAATCCGTCCGATCCCGCCCCGACCGGCACCGTCGTCGTGTTTCATTCGTCCCGAACTGAGGAAAGGGAACCGAACATGGTGACTGATACGACGGGTCGTCGGGTGCGGGCAGCACTCGGGGCCGTGCTGGTGGCGGCAGGAACAGCAGCGGTGATGGCATTCGCGCCGGGCACCGCCGCCGCGCTGCCCGAGCCACCCGAGCCGAGCAGCTCGGCCGGCAGCATCACCTTCAGCCTTCCCTCGCTCCTGACGCCGCTGCTCGGTCAGCTCGGGTTCGGCAGCCTCGACACCGGCAGCCTGGGCAGCTCGGCCACCGGCAGCTCCGGCAGCTTGGGCAGCTCGAACACCGGCAGCTTCGGCAGTTCCTACGGCAGCGTCGTCGACTCTCCCAGCGCCTGACCGGTCGTCAGTCCACCTGCGGCGCCCACTGCACGCCGTTGATGTGCCCGCCGCCGTCGACGAACAGCGTGTTGCCGGTGACGTAGCGGGAATCGTCGCTCGCCAGGAACGCCGCGACCGGTCCGATGTCGTCGAGCGGGTCGCCGATCCGGCCCATCGGGTTGGCCTCACCCATCGACGCGGCCATCTGCGGGTTGGCCTCCTTGACGCGCCGGTACGCCTCGCTCTGGGCACCCGGGCAGATCACGTTGCAGCACACCTGTTTCGGCGCCCATTCGCGAGCGGCGGTGCGGGTGAGCGTGCGCAGCGCCTCCTTGGCGGCGTTGTAGTGCACCGAGTACATGTGCGCGTTGACGCCGTTGAGCGAGCACAGGTTGATCACCCGGCCGGTGCCGCGCTTCTCGAGTTCGGGCAGGGCCCGCTGCATCGCCCAGAACGCGGCCATGACCGCCATGTCGAAGCCGCCGCGCAACTGCTCGTCGGTCATGTTCTCGAATCGCGCGAATCCCGAACTGCGCCACGCGTTGTTGACGAGGATGTCGAGGCGGCCGAACTGCGCCACCGCACCGTCGACCATTGCGTGGACCTGATCCTTGTCGGTGATGTCGGTCCGCAGGAACCGGGCCTCGACCCCCCACTCGTCGCGCAGCCACTGCGCGGTCGATTCACCGGCGGCCTCGTCGATCTCGGCCACCAGTACGTTCGCACCCTCACGTGCGAACGCTCCCGCGATCCCTCGGCCGATGCCCATGCCGGCGCCGGTGACGATCGCAACCCTCTCGTCGAGCTTTCCCACAGTCGATCCCCTCTCCCTCGAAATCCCCGGAAGAGCTGAAGGGTCCCTTCACGCGCGGACAGCGCACGAAGGGACCCTTCAGCTCGAAGCAGACGGTTACCGCGGGCGCGGCACCGATGCGTCGATGAACAGTCCCTCCACCGACACGCACACCTCACCGGCGGCGTTCTTGATGTCGCCGACGGTGTGAATCTTGCGGCCGTCCACCGAGATCTGCTTGCCGGTGACGGTCAACTGCTCGAACAGCGGAGTCGGCTTGTGGTACCGCACGTTGAGCTGCGCGGTCATGCCGGCCTTGCCGCCCCACGCGTTCGCGACACCGAGCACGTGGTCGAGGATCAGCGACGACACGCCGCCGTGCACGCACCCGGGCGGACCCTGGTACGGCAGGGTCAGCGTCACGACGCCCTGCACCGAGCCGTCGTCGAGTCCCTTCAGGACCAGCGGCGGCGCGATCGCGTTCTCCGGACCCGTGATCGGGTCGTGCCGGGTGACGCCCTCGCCGCTCCACATGTCGATCATCCGCTCGGCCACCTCGGGGGCGTGTTCCTCGAGATGGTCGGCGATGCTGTTCAGTTCCTCCGCGACGCGGTCCAGGTTCGCGTTGCCGCGATCGGTGCGCAGCATCGCGTCGATCACCCGCCGGGCGGCCGCGGTGGCGCGGTCGACCGGCGCGTCCTGCGGCGCCGACGTCAGCACGGTGCCGTGCGGATGGGTCTGCGCTGTCGGGTGGTCACCGACCTTCACGAGCGAACCTCCATGGTGGCGTGGGTCAGCACCGGCTGGCCGTCGCGCTCGGGGCAGGTCGCGAGCAGCGTGAGCGTATTACCGTCCTGCCACACCGACGTCTCGATGGTCTCGCCCGGGTAGATCGAGCCCGCGAAGCGCACCGAGTAGCTCTGCACGCGAGCGGGGTCGCCCCCGAGCAGGCCGTCGACGACGGCCTTGCAGACGACGCCGTACGACGCGAGTCCGTGCAGGATCGGACGGTCGAAGCCGGCCATCTGCGCGAACGCCGGATCGGCGTGCAGCGGGTTCATGTCCGCGCTGAGCCGGTAGACGAGCGCCTGCTGCGTGCTGGTCGGTGAGACCAGCACCTTGTCCGCGTCCCGCTCGGGCACCGCGTTGGTGACCTCGGGGCCGGCGTCGCCGCCGAAGCCGCCCTCACCACGAGCCCAGATCTGCATACCCGTGGTCCACAACGGATTACCGTCGAGGTCGGTCGCGGACTGCTCGAGCACGATGACCGCGGCCTTGCCTTTGTCCCACACGTCGGCGACGCGCGAGGAGATCCGCGCGGAACCCGCGGTCGGGATCGGTGCGTGCAGCGTCAGCGCCTGGCCGCCGTGCAGGATCTTGCGCAGGTCGATGTCGATGCCGGGCATGTTCATCCCGGCCGGCTTCAGCGTCCCGGCCGAGACGCCCTGGCCCGCGACCATCGCGAACGTCGGCAGGACCCGCAGGCCCTTCTCGTACACCCAGCTGAGTTCGGCGGGGTCGAGCGAGTTCACGCCCGCACCGAGCCCCAGGTGGTACAGCAGGACGTCACGCTCGGTCCAGTTGGCCTCGCGCACAGTCGGTTCGGCTGACAGTGCAGCCTTCACGTCGATAGGCATGGTGTTACGACTCCTTGGAGATGGTCCCGGCCCGGTACAGCGTGACGACGCACGCACCACCGAGGCCGAGGTTGTGCTGCAGACCCACACGGGCACCGTCGACCTGACGGGCGTCGGCCCGACCACGCAACTGCCACGTCAACTCGGCACACTGCGCCAGACCCGTCGCGCCCAGCGGATGTCCCTTCGAGATCAGGCCACCGGACGGATTGACGACCCACTTACCGCCGTACGTGGTGGCGCCGGACTCGACCAGCTTGCCACCCTCACCCGGCCCACACAGACCCAGGCCCTCGTACGTGATGATCTCGTTGATCGCGAAACAGTCGTGCAGCTCGATCACGTCGACATCGTCGACCGTCAGACCCGACTCGGCGAACACCTGCGCCGCCGCCGCCTTCGTCATCGGCGCACCGACGACGTCGATCATCGACCTGTCCGCGAACGCCTCCGCAGTGTCGGTGGTGAGCGCCTGCGCGACGATCTCGACCGCCTGGTCCTCGAGCCCGTGCTCACGCACGAACCGCTCGCTCACCACCACCGCGGCACCCGCCCCGTCCGAGGTGGGCGAACACTGCGACCGAGTCAGCGGCGCATGGATCATCTTGTCGTCCAACACCTGCGCCAGCGTGTACTCGTCCCGAAACTGCGCGTACGGGTTGTTCACCGAATGCTTGTGGTTCTTCACCGCCACCGACGCGATCTGCTCGACGGTGGTGCCGTAACGCTCCATGTGCTCGACCGCGGCGTTGCCGAACAGCTGCGCCGTCATCGGCCCACGACCCCACTCGTGCTTTGCCGTCATCACCTTCAGGTGATCGTCGAGCGTGGTGACCTTCGGCATCTCACCGGAACCGGTGAGCGCATTCTTGGTCATCTTCTCGAAACCCACCGCCAGGGCGACGTCGACGATGCCGCCCTGCACCCACTCGCGCGCCATCATCAGCGCCGACGAACCGGTGGCGCAGTTGTTGTTGACATTGACGATCGGGATACCGGTCAGGCCCGTCTCGTACAGTGCGCGCTGACCGGCAGCCGACGGCTGGAAGACGTACCCGACCGCCGCGCGCTGCACCTGCTCGTACGAAATCCCGGCGTCGGCGAGCGCCGTACCCACGGCCTCCGACACCATGTCCGGGTACTCCCAGTCACGAGACTCGATCTTCTCGAACTTGGTCATACCCACGCCGACGACGAACGTGCGATTACTCATGCGTGTGGAACTCACTTTCCGGGATCGGGATCGCGCGGCAGACCCAGGATCCGCTCGCCGATGATGTTGAGCTGCACATTGGTGGTACCACCTGCGATCGACATGCACTGCGAGTTCAGGAACATTTGTGTGGCGGAGCGACGATGCTGCTCGCCGAGCAGGGCCGACGGGCCCGCCCACTCCATCGCGACCTCCCACACCTGCTGGATGTGTTCGACGCCCAGCAGTTTCGCGATCGACGACTCCGCGCCGGGCTGTGCGCCGGTGAGCGAGCGCAGCGTCGTGCGCAGACCCATCAGGCCGCCGGACTGCGCATCGCACAGCACCTTGCCCAGAACGGTCATCTGTTCGGCATCGAGGCCACCGGGGATCTCGGCGGCCAGGTTCAGCAGTGCCTCACCGCCCGAACCGAGCGACGAGTCGTGCGACAACGAGACGCGCTCGTTGGCGAGGGTCGTACGGGCCAGCTTCCAGCCGTCGCCGGGCTCGGCGACCAGGCACTCGTCCGGGACGAAGACATCGTCGAGGAACACCTCGTTGAACAACGCCTCACCGGTGATCTCGCGCAGCGGACGGATGTCGAGGCCGCTGTTCTTGATGTCGATCAGGAAGTACGACAGGCCCTTGTGCTTGGGGGCGTCGGCGTCGGTGCGGGCCAGGCAGATGCCCCAGTCCGCCTCGCGCGCCATCGACGTCCACACCTTCTGCCCGTTGAGCTTCCAGCCGCCGTCGACCTTGGTGGCCTTGGTGGACAGGCCGGCCAGGTCGGAGCCGGCGCCGGGCTCGGAGAACAGCTGGCACCACACGATGTCGCCGCGCAGCGACTGCGGGACGAACCGCTCGACCTGCTCGGCGTTACCGTGCGCGATCAGTGTGGGGATGACCCAGTTGCCGATGATCATGTCGTGCGGAACGAGCTTGGTGCTGCGCAGTTCCTCGGCGATGACGAGCTGGGTGACCGCGTCGGCACCCTTGCCCCACGGGGCGGGCAGATGCGGTGAGGTGTAACCCTTCTCGGCCAGGTACGCCTTCTGCTCGGCACCGTCGAGCGCCTTCGCGGGCTCGAGCTCGGCGCGGACGTCGGCGCGGATCTGCTCCGCCTCCGGCGGCAGGTCGATGCTCAGGACCCGGCGGGTGCCGTCGATGGTCAGCTGCGCGACGCGGCGCTTCCACGACGCCGTCGATCCGAGGAGGATGCGCAGCGACTGTGCGCGGCGCATGTACAGGTGGGCGTCGTGCTCCCACGTGAATCCGATGCCGCCGAGAACCTGGATGCAGTCCTTGGTCACCTGGAACGCGGACTCCAGCGCGACCGCGCCGGCCACCGCGGCCGCCAGCGATGCCTCCGCGGCGTCGACGTCCTCGCCCAGGGCGCGGGCCGCGTCCCACGCGGTGACCCGGGCCTGCTCGGTGAGGCTGAACATGCGGGCGGCCTTGTGCTTGACGCCCTGGAACTGTCCGATGACCCGGCCGAACTGCTGGCGCACCCGTGCGTAGTCGGCGGCGGTCGTGGTGGCCCAGTCGGCGAGACCCGCGGCCTCGGCGGCGAACAGGGTGGCGGCGATGTCGATGACGCGGCGCGAATCCAGCGACAGCACATCGCCGTCGGCCAGCTCGAGTCCGTCGACGGTCACCTCGGCGTTGCGGCGAACCACGTCGTGGCTCGGCAACTCGGTGACGTCGAGGCGGTCACGCTCGACCACGACGAAAGAGAGATTGCCGTCGGCGGCGTCGGCGTCGTCTTCGGAGGCGGCCAGCAGGAACACGTCGCCCACCTGGCCACCGAGAATGTAGCTCGACGTGCCCGACAGCGTCGTCTTGCCGCCGTCGCGCACCAGCTTCAGCCCGCCCGGCTGCAGCGCGACCGCGCCGAACAGGGTGCCGCCGGCCAGACCCTCGAGCTCGGACGTGCGGCCCGCCTCGTTCAGGACCGCCGAGACGACCGCGGTCGGCAGGAAGGGTCCGGGAACCATCGAGCGACCGAGTTCCTCGGTGACGATGGCGAGTTCGACGAGGCCGTAGCCGGCGCCGCCGACCTCCTCCGGCAGGTGCAGGCCCAGCATGCCGAGCTCGGCGAGCGAGCCCCAGTATGCGGGACGCGTCTCGGCCTTGGCCTCGACGGCCTCACGGATCACGGTCGGCGTCGCATGGCGCGCCGCCCAGCCGCGCACGGAATCGCGGAGTTCGCGGTCTTCGTCACTCAAACCAATGGTCATCGAAAAGTCCTCGGAAGTAGATGCAGCTCTGGGGAATCGGGATCAGATGCGCTCGATGACGGTGGCGGTGGACAGCGCACCGCCCGCGCACATCGTGATCAGCGCGGTGGAGCGGTCCGAGCGCTCGAGCTCGTGCAGCGCCGTGGTGATCAGGCGCGAGCCGGTGGAACCGACCGGGTGGCCGAGCGCGATGGCGCCGCCGTTGACGTTGACCTTGCTCATGTCGGCCTCGAGGACCTGCGCCCACGACAGCACGACGGCCGCGAATGCCTCGTTGATCTCGACGATGTCGATGTCGCCCAACGACATTCCGGCCTTGGCCAGCACGTGGCGGGTGGAGTCGATGGGCCCGTCGAGATGGTAGAACGGGTCGGAGCCGACCATGCCGGACGAGACGATCCGGGCGCGCGGACGCAGACCCAGTGCCTTCGCCTTGTCTTCGCTCATCAGCATCACCGCCGCTGCGCCGTCGCTGATCTGCGAGGAGGAACCGGCGGTGTGGACGCCACCGTCCATGACCGGCTTGAGCGCGGCCAGGCCCTCGGCGGTGGTCTCGCGCAGGCCGCCGTCGCGGGTCACGGTCGCGGTCTCGCCGGTGAACTCGCCTTCCTTCGTCACGACCGGAGCCTCGACGGGCACGATCTCGCGGTCGAAGCGGCCCTCGGCCCACGCCTGCGCGGCGCGACGCTGCGACTCGAGGCCGAAGGCGTCGGTGTCACCGCGCTTGATGCCGCGGTTGGCTGCGATGCGCTCGGCCGAGGTGAACTGGTCGCCCAGATCCACCGTCCAGTCGTCCGGGTACGGGATGCCGGTGCCCGGTGCGAGCGCCTGGCCGAGGAACACCCGGCTCATCGACTCGACACCGCACGCGATGCCCGCGTCGATCTGGCCGGACGCGATCAGACCCGCCACCATGTGCACGGCCTGCTGCGACGACCCGCACGCGCAGTCGATCGTGGTCGCGGCCGTCGTGTACGGCAGACCCGCGTGCAGCCACGCGTTGCGCGCGACGTTGTTGGACTGCTCGCCGGCCTGCGTCACGACACCGCCGACGATCTGACCGATCTCCTCGGGAGCGACACCGGTGCGGTCGAGCACGCCGCGCTGGGCGGCACCGAGCAGGGTGGCCGGGTGCAGGCCCGCGAGCTGGCCGCGGCGGCGGCCGATCGGGGTGCGGGCGGCCTCGACGATGACGACGTTGGTCATGGAGTGCTCCTCTGAAGTACTACGAGTACATGCGAAATCAGCGAGTCGGCCCGGACTCGGGACTGCAACTCGTTCATTTTTGGAATGTATTCTACTTTCGCGGTCAGAGCAATGGGTGCGCCGGAACCGGGCCGCTCACTCGGCGAGCGTGGTCTCGCGGGCGCATACGGGTCAATCAGGTAGCCGTTTCCCTATCGACAACCAGATCGGGTCGAACCGCCCCTCGCTCGCGCGAGTCCCTACGCAGACGATTCCGGCCCCGCAGGCAACGCGGGGCCGGATTTAGAATTCATTTCAGTTAAGCGGTCTCGATCGGCGGCAACTGAGCATTCGACAGGTCTGCCAGCAGCAGCCGGCACGCCGTGCGGAGATCCTCCTCCGCGTCCGGGACCGAGATCCGGCCGTTGAGGCACGACTGGATGATCCCGAACCAGGCCGATACCAGTAAACGAACCAGCACCGAATCGTTCTCGGTGACCTGCTCGAGCCCCGCGGCCTCGAACAGCACGTCACGGAACTGCCGATCGACGCGCGCCACATCCGGGATCGTGGTGACCTTCGCCGTGCTCGTCGACTGGATCATCGCGTTCGCCAGCAGGGGCCGGCGCAGCAACGCCCGCGTGGCCCGCAACAGGGTCTCGAAGATCTCGTCCTGCGGCGTCGGCGCCGGTTGCGCGCGGCGGGCGAACCCCTCGCTCATCTGGTCGATCTGATCGACCATCACAGCGACGAACAGATGCGTCTTGGACGGGAAGTAGCGGTAGAGGGTCCCGATGGCGACGCCGGCGAGCTTGGCGACCTCGTGCATCTGGACGCGCTCGAGATCCTTCTCGGCGCCCAACTGGGCGGCGGCATCCAGCATGCGGGTGAACCGCGCGCGCTGCTCCGCCGAACTCGGCTCGGCCGCGTCCCGCGCCTCGGCCACTCTCGGCACCGTCGACCCCCTACCTCTTCGTCCTCGAATCGTATGCCGCGGGGCGCGCAGCACACTCCGAATGCTTCCAGCTGAGGCCGTCCGCGCGCAGCGCTTCCGGTCAGTGGGAATGGTGGCGCCCGCATGGGCGCCCGCAATCGAGTTCACATCGAACCCGAAATCGAGGGCGGACACAACCATGCCGACCCGGCAAGTGGGAGAGCACGGGCCGCCCGCCGCTAGACCAGGTTGTCCTCGACCGGCAGACCGAAGGCTCCCCGCCCGTACATCGCGAGGGCCCGCGCGGCATCGTTGGCGACGTGGACGCTGCCGGCGTGCGCGTCGCGCCACGCCCGTTCGATCGGGTTGCCGCGGGTCAGCGAGTTGCCACCCGCGGTCTTGAAGAGCACGTCGATCGCCTCGAGCGCCCGCTCCGTGCCGCGCACCTGATCGCGTCGTACCCGCAGCCGCATGCTCATCGGCAGCGGCTGGCCGGCCTCGGCCAGCTCCAGCAGTTCCCGGATGTTGCGGTCCATCTGCAGGATCGCCGCGTCGATCTCCGACGACGCCCGCGCCACCGCGATCTGCGCCGACTGGTCCTCTGCGAACCGACCGCCGCCGAGACTGAGCCGGACCCGGTCCCGCATGGCCGACAGGTAGGTCTCGTAGCACCCCGCGACCGTCCCGATGACGGGCGCCGCGACGGTGCTGGTGAAGATCGCCGCGAACGGGAGCTTGAACAGCGGCGCGGGGTTCACCTTGTGTCCGGGCCCGCGCAGCTGCGCCGCCTCGTAGTTGCGGATAGTCCGGTACTCGGGGACGAACGCCCGCTCGACGGTGATCTCGTTGCTCGCGGTCCCGCGCAGGCCGACGACGTCCCACACGTCCTTGATCCGGTAGTCGGTGCGCGGCACCAGCACGGTCATGAAGTCCACGGGCCGCCCCTCGGCACCGACCACGAGACCGCCGAGCAGCGCCCACGACGCATGGTCGCAGCCCGACGAGAACCGCCAGCTGCCCGACAGTTCGTAGCCGCCCTCCACCGGAACGAGCTCCCCCACCGGCGCATACGCCGACGACACGAGTGTCGAGGTGTCCTGCCCCCACACCTCGTCCTGCACCTTGACGTCGAACAACGCGAGATGCCACGGGTGCACCCCCAGCACCGACGTGACCCACCCGGTGGAACCACACACGCCCGAGATGGCGCGAACCACCTCGTAGAAGTCGACCGGGCTGGTCTCGAGACCGCCGTAGCGCGCGGGTTGCAGCATCCGGAAGACGCCCGCCGCCGTCAGGTCCCGGATCGTCTGATCGGAGACGCGCCGCGATTCGTCGACGGTCTGGGCGCGCTCGGCGATGGCGGGTAACAGTTCGCGGACCGAACTCAGGACCTCGTTGGGCATGTGGGTGCTCCTCCACGACCCCGACCGGGATCACATGTAGGGACAGGGGGGTACCCGCATGGTAGGGCGGGACGGCCGCGGACCGTCCTCCGGGCGGTCCGTCGGCACACGCGCGAGCCCCGGGCGATCCGTTCGCGGAGACGGGTCCCGCCCAGTGGGACTGTCGAAAACCGGGTGATAGGTGTCACCTAGCGTGGCCGTCAATGCCACAGGTGCATCCTCCACCGTGGAGGGTCGGCATCCGTGGCCGGCGCTCGACATTCGAAGCGCGTCCGAACTCGAAAACTGCTTTCCCTGAAAGGACGGACGAAGTGACGCTCAATCAGTCCGATGAAACCGAAGTCCGCGAGATCGTCGCCGGTATCGCCCCCACCCGTTTCGCCCGTGGTTGGCACTGCCTCGGTCTGTCGGAGTCCTTCAAGGACGGAAAGCCGCACTCGGTCCACGCCTTCGGCACCAAGCTGGTCGTGTTCGCCGACAGCAAGGGCGACGTCCAGGTCCTCGACGCCTACTGCCGCCACATGGGTGGCGACCTGAGCCAGGGCGAGATCAAGGGCGACTCGGTCGCGTGTCCGTTCCATGACTGGCGTTGGAACGGCAAGGGCCGCTGTACCGACATCCCCTACGCCCGCCGTGTTCCCCCGGTCGCCAAGACCCGCGCCTGGCCGACGCTGGATCAGGACGGCATGCTCTTCATCTGGCACGACCCCGAGGGCAAGGCGCCGTCCGACGAGGACATGTACATCCCGCGTATCGAGGGTGCGCTCAGCGACGAGTGGACCGAGTGGGTCTGGTACACCACCGAGGTCGACACCAACTGCCGCGAGATCGTCGACAACATCGTCGACATGGCGCACTTCTTCTACGTGCACTACTCGTTCCCGACGTTCTTCAAGAACGTCTTCGAGGGTCCGGTCGCCAGCCAGTTCATGCGCGGCGAGGCCCGCACCGACATGCGTCCGCACGCGACCGGCGTCCCGAAGATGCTCGGCAGCCGCTCCGACGCGTCGTACTTCGGCCCGTCCTTCATGATCGACGACCTGGCGTACGAGTACGAGGGCTACGACGTCGAGTCGATCCTCATCAACTGCCACTACCCGGTCAGCCCCGACAAGTTCGTGCTCATGTACGGCATGATCGTCAAGAAGTCGCCGGTCCTCGGTGACAACGCACTGGCGACGGCACAGAAGTTCGGCGAGTTCATCGCCAAGGGCTTCGAGCAGGACATCGCGATCTGGAAGAACAAGACCCGCATCGAGAACCCGCTGCTGTGCGAGGAGGACGGTCCGGTCTACCAGCTGCGCCGCTGGTACGACCAGTTCTACGTGGACCGCGCCGACGTCACCTCGGACATGACCGACCGCTTCGAGCACGAGATGGACACCACCAAGGCCGTCGCGTCGTGGCGTCGGGTGGTCGAGGACAACCTCGAGAAGAAGGCGCGTGAGAATGCAGCCGCTGGAGTGTGATCGCTGTGGGGCCTGCGTGCAGGTCCAGAAGCACAGCTGGGAACACACCGCCGTGCAGTGGAACGAGACGGCGCAGGAGAAGTGCCTCGAGATCCACGAGTGGGTGGGCCGGGAAGGCCGCCCCGGCGCACCGGTGATGAGGTGCGAGGCGTTGAGCGCGACGATCCAGGTCGCCGCGCTCGACGGGCGCCTCGCCATCACCAACGAGGAGCCCGTCCCCACCCCGCAGGTCGTCGACCACTAGGTCGCGCTGCAGACGAGAGAGACCTTTCATGATCGACAAGAACCAGTACGGCCCCTGGGTCGTCATCGCGGGTGGCTCCGAGGGCGTCGGCGCGGCTTTCGCCGACGAGCTCAGTCGCGCCGGCCTCAACCTCGTGCTCATCGCCCGCAAGCCGGGCCCGCTCGAGGAGACCGCGGACAAGGTCCGCGCGAACGGCGTCGAGGTCCGCACGCTGTCGCTGGACCTGCTCGCCGACGACGCGATGGACCGGATCCGCACGGTGACCGACGACCTCGAGGTCGGCCTGCTCATCTTCAACGCCGGCGCCAACAGCTACGGCCACGAGTTCGTGACGGGTGACCTCGACGGGTTCAACGGCGTCATCAACCTCAACATCACCAAGCAGCTCGAGCTGTCGCACCACTTCGGCGCGAAGATGAAGGACCGTGGCCGCGGCGGCATCATGCTGCTCGGCTCGCTCGCCGGCTACATGGGCTCCGAGCACCAGAGCATCTACGCGTCGGCCAAGGCGTTCAGCCGGGTGTTCGCGGAGAGCCTGTGGCTCGAGCTCGCGCCGTACAACGTCCACGTCGTCGAGCTGATCCTGGGCGTCACCCGCACGCCCGCGATGATCCGCGCCGGACTGAACTTCGACATCCCGGGCATGATCGTCCAGGAGCCCGAGGACGCGGCCCGCGAGGGTCTCGAGCACCTCACCGACGGCCCGGTCTGGGTCGCCGGCGGCAACTACGCGGCTGCCGAGAAGCGCAGCGGCTTCCCCCGCGACAAGATGGTCAAGGGTGCGGCCGAGGCGATGCGCAAACTGCTGAACCGCTCGTAGAATTTCAGATCGACAGGCTGTGGCTGCGACCGAAAGGTCGCAGCCACAGTTGTATTCGCCCCCGCCACCGAAGGGAACACCGATGAGTCTCGAGATCCTGTTGGCCGAACGCGAGATCGCCCGCGGAGTCGTACGGTTCGCGCGCGCGATGGACGACCGCGACTGGCCGGTGCTGCACGACATCATGCTGCCCGACGCCACCGCCGAACTGGGCACCGGAACGCTGCAGGGCCCCGGCGAGGTGGAGGCCGCGATCCGCTCGTTCCTCGACGACTGCGGGCCCACCCAGCACCTGCTGGGCAACATGCTGATCGACGTCGACCTGGCGGCCGGCACCGCGACCAGCCGCACGTACGTGTCCGACCTGCACCTCGGTGTGGGCGATCGACAGGGCCTGAGCTTCTCGACGCTCGGCGACTACCACGACCAGTGGCGGCTCACCGACGGCGTGTGGCGAATGAGCCACCGCACCAAGCACATGCGCGGCACCCAGGGCGACATCGAGGTCCTCGGTGCCGGTCCCGGCCACTGGAATGGTGGCGCATCGCCGGTCGATCCCCGTACAGCGGCGGCGAACATCGAGGCGATCAAGGCGGTCAAGGCCCGCTACTTCCGGCTCATGGACGCCAAGGACTGGGACGGACTGGCGGCCGTGTTCACCCCCGACGTCACGATCGACATGACGGAGACCGGTGGGGGCGTGACGCATTCGGTGGACGAGTACATGCCGTTCCTGCGGGCGAACATCGAGAACGTCGCCACCGTCCACCACGGCCACATGCCCGAGATCACCCTCACCTCCCCCACTTCCGCGACCGGGGTGTGGGCGATGGAGGACAAGCTGTGGTGGCCGGACGGCGCGCCGGTGCGCAGCCTGCACGGCTACGGGCACTACGTCGAGGAGTACCGGAAGGCCGGCGACGACTGGCGGATCGCGTCGATGCGTCTGACCCGACTGCGCACCGACACCGCGTAATCGCAGTCGGCTCCGATCCTGAAGGATTTCTCTCGCTCAGCGACGGAGATCCTTCAGGATCAACGTAACGATCGACCGTTTTGCCCGATACCGTCTGCACAGGTGTCGCGACTGCGGCACCCGACGGGGAGGGAACATGTCGAGGTATCGAGTTGCGGCGCTGGGGATCGCCGGACTGTTCGGCGTCGTGGGCCGCGGGGCCACGGACGCGGCGCCGCCCGTGAGCAGGGAAGAACTCCGGGTGAGCCTGCTGCCCGGCGCCGCGGACCTTCCGCCCAGCGCCGTGGTCGAGCGACTCCCCCGCGAGGACCAGATGGTCCTCAGCCTCAAACTCGACGCACCCAGCACCGGCGACGGATCGGAGGCGACGACGACGTTCGATCCACCTGCGTGCGAGGCTGAGAACGCGTACTCGGACGGGGCTCGGATCGGGTTGGTCGACAACGGTTCCGCGGCCGGCGCACTTCTCGGAGACGACCGCGCGTACATCCTGTTGGTCAGCGAGACCGACCTGGACGTGCAGCGAATAGCCGATGCCCACACCGGATCGTGCGCGACGTACACCGTCGCCTACGACGACCCGGCTTCCTTCGGCCGCACGGTCCGCACCGAACGACTCGATCTGCCACCTGCGCTCGCGTCGGAGGACGCTGTGATCGTCTCCGAGGTCACGCACTCCGACAATCCGAAGTGGGCCGACGACGAGGTGCTACTGGGATACGCCGCAGTCGGCGACTACACCGTGCTGGTGCTGGCTTACCACGGCAAGGAGTTTCGCACCGAGTTCGACGACGTGTTCACCCGGACCGTCGAGAAGGTGCGCAGTCACGTGTGAGCGGAGCGACCCGTGGCGCCCCGGAGGTGAGCGGAGATCGGGAGACGCCCGGAACGACGGCCTTTCCGCAGTCCGCATCAACCCAGACGGCTCAGCAACCCCATCGCGTCGAACGGGGCGTAGCCCTTCATGTCGTTGTCGAAGTACACGAAGGCATCGCGCCCCGATTCGGTCCAGCCGCGCACCTTCCCGGCCCACCGATCGAGGGCCTCGTCGGTGTACCCGCTCGCATACAGCTCGGCGTCCCCGTGCAGCCGGGCGTATGCGAAATCCGCGCTGTCCTCGTCGACCCTGGGGTACCGGCCGGCCGTGTCGGCCAGGACCAGCGCCACATTGTGGTCGCGGGCGAGCGAGACCACCTCCGGGACGGCGAAACTCGGGTGCCGCACTTCGAGGGCGTGCCGGATCGGACGGTTCGCGTCGGTGGTATCCAGGACGCGGTCGTCGGAGAGCTTGTCGTCGCGTCGGGCCGCGAGCGTGCACGCCGCCGTCGTCGTGCGCGGCAACAGGGACAGGAACTCCTCCAGTACCCCGGCGTCGAACTGCAGGTTCGGCGGCAGCTGCCACAGGATCGGTCCGAGCTTGTCGCGCAGCGCGAGGATGCCCGAGGCGAAGAAGTTGGCGAGCGGCACCTCGACGTCCCGCAGCCGGCGGACGTGGGTGACGTAGCGTCCGCCCTTGACGGCGAACACGAAGCCGTCGGGCGTCTCGTCGCGCCACTTCGCGTAGCTCGACGGCTTCTGCAACGCGTAGAACGACCCGTTGATCTCGATCGACGTCAGGTGCTCGGCCGCGTACCGCAGTTCTTCGCGGTGCACCAGACCCTTCGGATAGAACCCTCCGCGCCACCCCGGGTACACCCACCCGGAGATGCCCACCCGCACGTCCGCCATGCGGCCGCAGTCTAGTCCGCTCGGTCGACGATTCTCGGGACTCGGGAACCTCTGTCCGCAGGTCGGGGTACCTTACTGATCGCCAGATTCGAAGACGTAGGGGGGATTTTCTCCATGTGGGGTTCAGATCCGAGGCGCGCGGCGCGCCACCGACTGCAGCGGGGCCTGTTGGGCGCGTCGCTCGCGGCGCTGGTGGCACTGCCGCTGGCCGGGGAGGCGGTGGCCGCACCCGGCAGCACCGGCAGTACCGGCAGCCTCGGCAGCGTCGCCGGTGGCTCGAGCGGCAGCGCGGCAGCCAGCTCCGACAACGGCAGCGTGAGTGCCGGTTCGGTGATCCCGGGCCCTCTCCAGAACGAGCACCCACCGCTACCACCGCTGCGTGACGACATCACGACCGCGGCGATCACCGGCGAGGAGCAGAAGACCGACCAACTCGTGCGCTTCACCGTCGCCTCACCGGCGCTGCGCCGCGAGGTGGGAGTGGAAGTGCTGCTTCCGAAGGACAATTCGGTGCCGCGCCCGTCGATCTACGCGCTCGAGGGTGTCGACGCGCGTGAGGACACCAGCGGGTGGGTCACGATCGGCGGCGCGCCGGCCTTCTTCGCGGACAAGAACGTCAACGTCGTGATGATCAACGGCGGCGTGTCCGGCATGTACACCGACTGGGACCGGACGGATCCGAGCGTCGGGCTGCACAAGTGGGAAACCTTCATCACCCAGGAGCTACCCGCGCTGCTCGACGCCCGCCTGAACACCAACGGCGTCAAGTCGCTGCTGGGCATCTCGATGGGCTCGCAGGGCGCGATGATGCTCGCGCACCGCAATCCCGGGATGTACAAGGGCATCGCGGTGTTCAGCGGGTGCTACTCGACGGTGGACGACCTGGGCCGGCTCAGCGTGCAGTCCACGGTGTCCTCGCGCGGCGGCGACATCGCGAACGTGTGGGGCGAGGTCGGCGGACCCGGGTGGGTCGCCCACGACACCGTCCTGGGTGCCGAGGCGCTGCGCGGCATGGACATCTACGTCTCGGTGGCGTCGGGGGTGCCCGGCAAGTACGAGGATCCCGCGGCTTCCGACTGGTTCGACCGGGTGTTCATCGGCGGCCCGATGGAGGTCATGGCCAACGGCTGCACGCGTCTCCTCGACGCCCGGCTCGACAAGCTGAACATCCCCGCCACCTTCGACTACGAGGCTGTCGGCATCCACGGGTGGTCCTACTGGCGCGACCGGCTGCCGAAGGCGTGGCCGACGCTCGCGCGCTCGCTCGATCTGCCGGCCTGACGCGCGGACGACGAAGGGGCCCCGCACGGACGAATCCGTGCGGGGCCCCTTCGCGTCGAGCACCACCTACAGGGTGATCAGGCCTTCGGCATGAACGCCTTCAGCGGCTCCGAGGCCGACCAGTCGTGGCCCCAGTAGCTGTCCGCCGTGATCTCCTCGGCGGTGTAGAAGGTCTCGTCGACCAGCATGCCCTCGGTGCCGAACTCGAGGTCCCAGCCGCCGGGAGCGCGCACGTAGAACGAGATCATCTTGTCGTTCGTGTGGCGGCCCAGGGTCGAGGAGATCGTGAAGCCGAGCTTGGCGACACGGTCCAGCGCCTGGCCGACGGCGTCGAGGGAGTCGACCTCCGTCATCAGGTGGACCAGGCCGGGCTCCTCCGTCGGAGGGGCCGGGCACAGCGCGAGGCTGTGGTGACGCTGGTTGACACCCATGAAACGGACGCGCGAGACGCCGTCCTGCAGCCGGATGGCGCCGCGCGGCAGGAAGCCGAGCACCTCGGTGTAGAACGCGTACGACTCCGCGAACTTGGCCGTCGGGAGCACGACGTGCCCGAGGCCCTGCTCGCCGGTGACCCAGCGGCCACCGTGCGGCGTCACGACCGGGCTGTGGTCGAGCACCGGGCCGAAGAAGACCTCGACACGCGTGCCGGCCGGGTCGTCGAACGCGATGACCTTCTCGGCGTCGCGGTAGTCGGCCTCCTCGAGGGAGAGCTCCTCGACCGCGATGCCGGCCTTCTCCACGGCCTCGCGGACACGCTGGAGTGCGAAGTGATCTCGCACCTCCCAGCCCACCGCCTGAGCCTTGTCGGAGTCGCCCGGCAGGACGATCAGGCGCGCACGCCGCTCGTCGAGACGCAGGTACAGGCCGTCCGGGTCGGGGCCCGAGCCGGTCGCCATGCCGAGGCCGTCGACGACGAGTTCACGCCAGCGAGCGATGTCCTGGGTCTGAATTCTGAGGTAACCGAGACCCCGAATGTCCGTCATATCAATCCGTCCCTGAGTGAGGAATTCAGCTGGGTTCGAACTAGATCATCGAACGGTGGACGCCCTGCGGCTCACCACCGAGCTGGGTCAGCGCCGACGAGTGGTTGATCGAGCCCGGCACGTGGATGGCGTGCGTGAGGCCGACGTGCGCGTCACGCCAGAAACGCTGCAGCGGCAGCGTGACCTTCATGGCACCGCCACCGGCGCGGGCGAAGATCTCGTCCAGCGCGCTCACGGCACGCCACGCGGCGTTGGTCTGGGTGCGGCGACCGATGGCGCGCTCCTCGAAGGTGACGACCTCGCCCTTCTCGGTCTTGTCCCAGAAGCGGTCGACGGTCTCGAGGATCGCGACGCGCGAAGCGTTGATCTCGTCGGCGGCCTGGCCGATGGCGTAGAGGACGTACGGGTCCTCCTTGATCGGGACGCCGGTGACCGCGACGCGCTCCTTCTGCGCGGCGATGTACAGGGCGAGACCGCCCTCGCACATGCCGATCAGCGACGAGGAGATGCCGAGCGGGAAGATGCAGGAGAACGGGAACTTGTACAGCGTCTCGTCGCGGCCCGCATGCTTGGCGCCGTTGCCGCTCAGGACGATCTCGGAGTCGATCGTGCGGTACTCGGGGATGAAGGCGTCCTTGACGGTGAAGTCCTTCGAGCCGGTGCCGCGCAGGCCGACGACGTTCCAGCTCTCGTGGTCGACGGTGTAGTCCGCCTTGGGAACCAGCACGTGCAGGATCTTGCCGGTCGGCACACCCTTCTGGTCACCGACGAGCGCACCGATCATGACCCACTCGCAGTGGTCGTTGCCGGTGGAGAACGACCAGCGGCCGTTGAGGATGTAGCCACCGTCGACCGGCACCGCGACACCCATGGGGGCGTACGGCGACGCGATCCAGGTGTCGACGTCCTCGCCCCAGACCTCGTGCTGCGCCTTGGGATCGAAGAAGGCCATCTCCCACGGGTGCACACCGACGATGCCGGAGACCCAGCCGGTCGAGCCGTCGACCGAGCCGAGCTTCATCGCCGTCTCGGCGAATTCACGCGGGTGTGCCTCGAGGCCGCCGAACTCCTTCGGCTGCAGCATCCGGATGACGCCGGCGTCGCGCACACGCTTCGCGTTGCCGTCCGAGAGGCGCATCAGCTTCTCGCCCTCGATGCCACCCTCGCGGATCTCGTCCGCGAACTGCATGATGTTGTCCAAAACCTGACCCATAGCTATCAGCTCTCTCTCTGCGATCCCACGGCGACGCGGATCAATTCTTAGCGGCCAGACCGACTGCACTCAAGGGCAATTGGCCTCTCCTGTCCTCCGACAAGCTCGGGCGACCGGCCTAGACGAGAATCTCGGTTCGGATGCGCCGTGACGCTTGGCATGCTCGCGGCATGCTCGAGGAAGCTGGGGTGGACACCACCGACGAACGAGTCGGCCGCAGTGTCCCGGATACCCGCACCGACGTGCCGGACGGAGCCTGCGAACATGGCGCCCCTCCTGGTGCGGATCGGGGATCAACGTACTCGATTGCGCTGATCGTGTGTATGGAACGGTCCCAGGAATCGGGCCGGGAGAACAAAACATCTCCCGCTCAGCGGGACTGGAATTCCGGCACGTCAGAGCCGGTTTCCCAGTCCCGCTGAGTGAGCGGTTCGAGGGGACTTTCGGACTACTTCGTCCCGGGTCCGTCGATGCGCTTCGTGTCGCTGTCGGCGACATGGTTCGCGGCCACGTAACCGAACACCATCGACGGGCCGATCGTCGCGCCGGCACCCGCGTACTCGTTGCCCATCACGGAGGCGGACGTGTTGCCCGTCGCGTACAGGCCGTCGATGACCGACCCGTCCTCACGCAGCACGCGTGCCTCGGCGTCGGTGACCAGACCACCCTTGGTGCCCAGATCGCCCGCCTCGATGCGGATCGCGTAGAAGGGGCCCTTGACGATCTCGTCCATCGCGGCGTTCTTCATCGTCGGGTCGCCGTAGTACTGGTCGTACGCGCTGTCGCCTCGGCCGAACTCCTCGTCCTTGCCGGTGCGGGCGTAGCCGTTGAACCGGTCGACGGTCTCGAGCAGGTTCTGCGGCGGGATGCCGACCTTCTCGGCCAGCTCGCTCAGCGAGTTCGCCTTGTGCACGATGCCCTTGTCGTAGAAGCCCTGCGGGAACGGAGCTCCCGGCAGGACCTGAGCGAACGGGTACCGCGAACGAGCCTTGCTGTCCATGATGAAGTACGCCGGGACGTGCCCACCGTCGAGCTGGTCGTGCACGAAGTTCACGTACGGCGACGACTCGTTCGTGAACCGCTTGCCGTCCTGGTTGACGATGACGGCCGGCGGGATGGACCGCTCGGACACCAGCGGGATCACCGCACCCATCGGATGCATGACCGACGGCATCCACCACGCGTCGTCCATCAGATCGACGGCGGCACCCAGCTTCTGGCCCGCGAGGATGCCGTCACCGACGTTCTCGCGCGCACCGGCGCTGATGTTCGCGACACCGTTCTCCGGCAGGTACTGCGCACGCATCTCGTTGTTGTGGTCGAAGCCGCCGGTGGCGAGCAGGACGCCCTTGCGGGCGCCGATGCGCACGGTCTTGCCGTCCTTCTCCGCGACGATGCCGACGACGGCACCCTTCGCGTCGACGATCAGTTCCGTCATCGACGTCTTCAGCCACAGCGGAACGCCGGCATCCTTGAGCGCCATGCGCATGCGGGCGACGAGCGCGCGACCACCGGTCGCCATGTGACGGCGGCGGATGACGTTCGACGACACACGCCACGCGGCGACGAGCGACGCCCGGCGTCCGCGCCACGTGCGCTTGACCATCGCGAGGTCGCGGTAGTCCTTCGACGTGATCCACAGACCCAGCGGTCCCTTGAGGCTGTTGGGACGCTGGTACTTCTCGTCCTCGCCGAGCTTGCGGGTGTCGAACGGCGTGCACTCGGTGGTGCGGCCGAGGGGACGTCCGCCCTCCTCCTCCGGGTGGTAGTCGGAGTAGCCCTTGACCCAGTAGAACTCGATGTGGGGGCTGCGCTCGAGCAGCTCCATCATCGGCGGGCCGTTGTCGACGTACGCGTCGAGGCGCTCGGCGGACGCCTTGCCGTCGACGACGACGTCGAGGTAGCGGCGGACCGACTCACGCGAGTCGCCGGCGCCCTTGCGCACCAGTTCCGGTGCGTTCGGGATCCAGATGCCGCCGCCGGAGATGGCGGTGGAACCGCCGTAGGTCTTGCCCTTGTCGATGATCAGTGCCGACATGCCGCGGTTCGCGGCCGTGATACCGGCGACCATGCCACCGCCACCGCTGCCGACGACGAGGAAGTCGACGACGGTGTCGAAGTTCTGCTCTTCAGCCATGTTCTGGTTCAGCTCACTTCGAGTCGCGCAGCAGGAACGAGAGCACCGAGGCGACCCAGGCGTCGCGGGCCTCGATCATCGTCCAGTGGCCGCAGTTCGGGAACACGTGGAACTCGGCGTTGGGGATGTCGCGCATCGGCAGCAGACCGAGGTCGACGGGGCTGACGCGGTCGTCGCGGCCCCACGTGAGGAGCGTCGGGGCCTTGATCTTGCCGAACTGGGCCCAGTACGGGGTGCCGTCGGCCTGCGCATTGGCCGCGGCCATCGCGGCGAAGGCCTTGCTGCTGTACATGCGGCGGGCGATCTCGAGCGTCTTCGGCTCGGTCGCGAGCGCCCAGCGTTCCTCGATGAGCTGCTCGGTCACCACGGCCGGGTTGTAGACCATCGAGTGCAGCCAGCGGACGAGACTCTCCCGCGACGGGTTGTCGGTGAACTCCATGAGCAACTTGATGCCCTCGCCCGGGCTGGACGACAGCACGTTCTTGCCCATGCCACCGATCGAGACGAACTTGTCGACGAGCTCGGGACGCGCGATCGCGATGCGGGCACCGACGACGCCGCCCATCGAGTTACCGATGATGTGGACCGGGCCCAGGCCCAGGCCCTCGAGGAAGGTCGGGACGGCGCCCACGGCCTCGACCATCGGATGGCCGTCGCACGGGTCGGACACGCCGAAGCCGGGGAACTCGAGGACGTAGCAGGTGAAGTGCTCCGCGAAGTCCGCGAGGACGCCGCGGTAGTTACGCCAACCGGTCACACCGGGGCCCGAACCGTGCAGCAGCAGCAGCGGCGGACCGTCGCCGGCCTGGTGGTATCGGAGCACGCCCTGATCGGTGTGCAATTCCTTCAGAGTTTCTTCGTAACTGATCTCAATAGCCATCGTCAGCCTCTGTCCGTCGCAAAAATGTCATCCGGGTCACAGCCCATCGGCGGAAGGGTGCCAGCCCGTGCCGACGTGGGCCATATCGCATCCCGATCAGCGAGACCGGTACTTCCCCCGACCCCTCGGTCGAGCGTGGTTCCGCTGATCGAGACAGCAATTCAGGGCTGCGAAGGTGCGGCCATACGCTCGCAGACATCGACTTCGGCGTAGCGGACGCCGAGCAGTTCCCCGAATCGGAGGTGGCCCCATGTCCACAGAGGCGATTGCACAGGAGACCACGCTGGGAGCAGAGCCGACTCCGGCGGACATGCGACGCGTCATGGGCCAGTTCGCGACGGGCGTCACCGTCGTGACCGGCCTCGACGACGACGGCCCCGTCGGCTTCGCGTGCCAGTCGTTCGCCTCCGTGTCCCTGGATCCGCCACTCATCCTGATCTGCGCCGATCACCGCGGCCGGGCCTGGCCCCGCATCCGCGAGACCGGGCGCTTCTGCGTCAACGTCCTGCACGAGGACCAGTCGGACCTGTGCTCGCGGTTCGGTTCGAGCAAGGGACGCAAGTACGAGGACCTCGACTGGGAGGTCTCCCGCTGGGGCACCCCGTCGCTGCCGGACGTACTGATGCGGGTGCATGCCGAGGTGCACGAGGTCCACGTCGCCGGCGACCACGACATCATCATCGGCCGGGTGCTCGAACTCGACGCGGTGTGCGAGGAACGACCGATGGTGTTCTTCCGCGGCAAGTTCGGCATCGAGGCCCCCGCACTGGTGGCCACGGGCTCCTGACTTCCCTACGTACGAACGGGAACTGGCGGCACACTTCCGCAGGGAAGTGTGCCGCCAGTTTCGTCGGCGTTCCGTCTACGCGGTCAGATCCACTGCCCGCTCTGGATGGACAGCAGTCGGTCCATGGCGTCGGCGGACCAGGTGTTGACGGGAGGCTCCGGTGCCCGGCGAGCGCGGCGGGGCGCACCCATGTCGGGGTAGAGCGTGCGCGACACCTCGCGAGCGGCATCGACCACGAGGGGGGCGACGCGCTCGAGCTGGGCCGTCCGCGCGTCACCGCACAGCGAGATGCCGGCGACCGGACCGTCGTAGCCGCGAACGGCGACACCGACGCAGGCCACGCCGCGAACCGATTCGCCGCGCTCGAAGGCCAGGCCCCGACGCTGCCGGATGCGGTTGAGCTCCTGGTGCAGGGTCGCGACGTCGGCGATGGTGCGGTCGGTGCAGCGACTCAGACGCGCCTCGTACAGGCTGTCGACCCGCTCGGGATCGAGCCACGCGAGCATCGACTTGCCGCCGGCCGTGGAGTAGGCCGGGCCCCGGCCGCCGACGCGCGACGGCAGCGTCGACGCGAACCGTCCGCCGACCTTGTCGAGATAGACGCTCTCGCTGCCGTCCAGCACCGCGAGGTGCACGACCATCCCGGTCTGCATGTGCAGTTCGTGCAGCAGCGGCGCCGCGGCGGCGCGAATCTCGCTGTGCCCGCCGTCGCCTCCGCCGAGGCCGAGCGCACGGCGACCGAGGCAGTAGCCGAACGAGGCGTGTTCCACCCAGTTCAGCCGCACCAACTGATCGAGGATTCGGTGCACGGTCGAGCGCGGCAACTGCGTACGGCACGCCACCTCTTCGAGCGTGAGCCGCGACGCGCGACCGTCGAACGCGTCGAGAATCAGGGTCATCCGCTCGACCATCGAAGGCGGCAGTTCACGGCGCGGGGCCGGCGTGGTGACCGACTCACCGGAATCGACGACTGTCATCGACACCTCCAAAGCAACATCCGAGCCCCTGATCAGAGGGGCAATCTGACGCAAAACTGAAATCAATTCTGACAGGCTAGCAGGAAAATCCCGCTGGGCGGGACCAAATCTTGGTCGATTGTTTGTCCGAATCGGACATTCCCCATCATGACCCGGGGCCGCAGGCCGCGCCGCCCGAACCGATCAAACTCCCGGTGACCGGAAAAACCGGCGCGACGCCCCCACCCCTCCGGTAGAACGAAGCGACACCGGCCGATCCAGCAACGGAGTCGTAGGGATGCACATCGGAATCGTCTCCCCCGTCGTGGTCCTGCACCCCGACGCCCACTCACCGTGGGAACGTAACGCCGGGATCGCCGACCTCGCGCGCATCGCGGAGACCGCCGACCGCCTCGGCTACGACCACCTGACCTGCAGCGAACACGTCGCCGTCCCGGTGGACGTGGCCGCGACCCGCGGCGGCACGTACTGGGATCCGCTCGCGACGCTGGGCTATCTCGCCGCCCGGACCACCACGATCCGGCTCGCCACCCAGGTCCTCGTGCTCGGCTACCACCACCCGCTCGAGATCGCCAAGCGGTACGGCACGCTCGACGTCGTGAGCGGCGGACGGCTGATCCTCGGCCTGGGCGTGGGCACCCTACGCGAGGAGTTCGACCTGCTGGGCGCCCCCTTCGAGGACCGCGGTGCCCGCGCCGACGACGCCCTCGCCGCCCTGCGCGCGTCGCTCTCGCGCAGCCTGCCCGAGTACCACGGGACCTACTACGACTACGAGGGACTGCTCGTCGAACCGCACGCCGTGCAGGATCGGGTGCCGCTGTGGATCGGCGGTCGCACGATGCGATCGCTGCGCCGCGCCACGACCCACGGCGACGGGTGGGCGCCGTTCGGTCTGAGCGTCGACGAGCTCCGTGGCATGCTCGAAAAGGTCGACGTCCCAAAGCACTTCGACGTCGTGCTCGCTGCGGGCGCACCGCTGGACCCGCTGGGCGCGCGCGACCGCACGATCCGGGCGCTCGAACGTCGGCGTGAGGCGGGAGCCACGATCGCGAGCGCATCGGTCGCCGCGACCGGAGCCGCGCACTATTGCGACCAGCTGGAGTCGCTGCGGGAGCTGGGTGCCGGGATCGGCGTCGAGTTCGAACCCGCGCCCCGCTAGCCGCGAGGCAGTCCCGCACCACCGAGATCGGGTCGCGACGCGAACCGGTCTCGCGCGCACTACGTTTCACGTTTCATTCGATAGCTGGACAAACACCGAAGGAGATCCGATGACCGATACCGCTGCGCTCGTCCAGTCGCTGATCGAGCGGGTTGAGCTGCTCGAGGACAAGCTCGCGATCCAGGAGCTCATCACCGCGTACGGCCCGGCCGTCGACGCCGGCAATGCCGACAAGGTCGGCGCGCTGTGGGCTGAGGATGCGGTGTACGACGTCGACGTCCGCAACATGAACGGGCGCGCGGAGATCATGGAGATGGTCCGCACCAGCCCGCACCAGGACTACATCAAGAACGGTTGCGGTCACCTGCTCGACCCGATCAACATCGTGGTCGACGGCGACACGGCCGTCGCGACGTGCCATTCGCAGTTGCTGCTGCGCAACCCGAACGAGGATTCGTTCCGGGTCTGGCGCGTGACGGCGAACCGCTTCGACCTGAAGAAGATCGACGGCACCTGGCAGATCCAGCGCCGCACCTCGCGGGTGCTCGACGGCCGCCCCGAGGCGCCGGAGCTGCTCGGCCGCGCCGGCAGCTGACCCGAACGCGCGAAACGGCCCGCCTCGCGATTCGCGGAGCGGGCCGTTTCGTCGAGGTTCGAGCGCCTCGAAATAGAATGAATTCTGCCGGAACTACTGGGTCACGGCCTCGAGGGTCGCCTTGGCCCAGCGGTAGTCGGCCTTACCCGCAGGCGACCGGACGACCTCGGGCACCACGACGAGCGTGCGCGGCACCTTGTAGCCGGCGATCTGGGTCCGGCAGTGCGCGATCACCTGGTCCTCGTCGAGATCCTCGACGCCGTCGCGGGCCGAGATGACGGCCGACACCCGCTGCCCGTACATGGGATCGGGGATGCCGGCGACGAGTGCGTCGAGCACGTCGGGGTGGCTCTTGAGCGCCTCCTCGACCTCCTCGGCGTACACCTTCTCGCCACCGGTGTTGATGCACGACGATCCACGGCCGAGCACGACGATGGTGCCGTCCGCCTCGACGCGGGCGAGATCGCCGAGCACCGACAGGCGCACACCGTCGACGACCGGGAACGTCGCCGCGGTCTTCTCCGGGTCACCGAAGTAGCCGAGCGGCACGTGCCCGGCGCGGGCCAGATAGCCGACGTTGTCGGAGCCGGGCTCGATCGTGGAGAAGTCCGTGTCGACGACACGCGCCTTCGGGGACGGCGGCATCCGCAGCAGCCCGTCCTCGTCCTTCTTGAGCTCGCCGTCGTTGCCCGACTCCGACGAACCGAACGCGTCGCGGAGGTAGACGTTCGGCAGCAGCTCGTTGAGCTTGCCGCGCACACTCGCCGACCACAGCGCGCCGCCGGAGCCGATGATCCACAGCGAGCTCAGGTCGAACCGCTCGCCGTGCTCCTCGATCGCGTCGGCGAGCGGACGGGCGATCGCGTCGCCGACCACCATCACGGTGTTGATCTTGTGCTGATCGACCAGTTCGAGCGCCTCGACCGGGTCGTACTTGGTCATGAGGACCTGCTTGGACCCCATGAACATGCAGGTGAACAGCGAGTACGACGCGGCGCCGTGCATGAGGGGTGCGGTCACCAGGTAGGTCATCGCGAACTGGTTCGCGGCCGCAGCGGCGCCGAGTTCGGCCGGCGACAGGATGGGGTCGCCGCCCATGATGGCGCCGCCCGCGAGTGCCGCGTGGTAGAAGTCCTCGTGCCGCCACATCACGCCCTTGGGCATGCCGGTGGTGCCGCCCGTGTAGATGACGTAGAGGTCGTCGGCGCTGCGCTCCGGGAAGTCCCGATCGGCGGACTGCTCGGCGGAAGCCTTGTGGTAGTCGACGACCGCCACGTCGGCGGCAGCGGCCGCTTCCGCGAGCGCCGGTCCGGCCGGCTCGCCGATGAGCACGATGTGCCGCAGCCCGGGGCACTTGGGCAACACGTCGGCGATGACGTCACTGAACTCGCCGTCGGCGATGACGGTGGCGAGCTTCGCGTCGTTGTAGAGGTAGGTCAGCTCCGCGTCGACATAGCGGAAGTTGACGTTGACCGGGACCGCGCGGATCTTGAGGCAGCCCAGCAGCGATTCGACGAACTCGAGGCTGTTGCGCGCGTGCAGCCCGACGTGGTCACCCGGCCCGACCCCGTGGGCCGCGAGGTGATGGGCGATCCGGTTCGCGGCGGCGTCGAACTCTGCGAACGTCCGGGATTCGGATCCGCACACGAGTGCGACCTTGTCCGGTACGGCATCGATCACAGCTTCGGTCAGGTCAGCGAGATTGAGAGTCATACCTTGGTCCTTCGGTGAATCGCACAGCGAGCAACAGTGCGTTCTACCACAAACCACGCCCTCGTGTGCCTGAGATCACAACCAAGCGAGTAGAACATATTCCTATTAGTTGATCAATAGCTCGGCGAAGAGTTTCGGGATTCTCCCAGCGCGGGAGAGCCTGTCTGGCGCATCATCTGCGAGAGTGCGAAGCGCGCCGACCGGAACGGGATCGGTGAAGACCCTTGTGTCAAAACTAGAATGAATACTAGTTTGGGTGTATCGCACGGAACATGAAGGAGCCTGACATGGTGGATTCTCTGAGCTTGGCCGGCAAGACGGCCATCGTCACCGGCGCCGGGGCCGGTCTCGGCCGCGCCGAGGCGCTCGCGCTGGCCGAGGCCGGTGCCGCGGTCGTCGTGAACGACATGGGCGCCGCAGCCCACGACGTCGTGGACGAGATCAAGGCCGCGGGTGGACAGGCTCTCGCCGTCACCGGCGACGTCTCGGACTGGTCGCTCGGTGGTCGGATGATCGAGGAAGCCGTCTCCAACTTCGGCTCGATGGACATCCTGGTCAACAACGCGGGCATCCTGCGCGACAAGATGATCTTCAACCTGTCCGAGTCGGACTGGGACGACGTCATCCGCGTGCACCTCAAGGGCCACGCCGCGACGTCGCATGCCGCCGCCGTGCACTGGCGTCAGGCGAGCAAGGACGCCGACGGCCCGATCTACGGTCGCGTCATCAACACTTCGTCCGAGGCGTTCCTGTTCGGCTCCGCCGGCCAGCCCAACTACTCGGCAGCCAAGGCCGGCATCACCGCGCTGACGCTCTCGACCGCGGCCGGCCTGTCCCGCTACGGCGTGCGCGCCAACGCGATCTGCCCCCGGGCCCGGACGGCCATGACCGCCGAGGCCTTCGGCACTGAGAACAACACCGGCGCGCAGGGTCTCGACCCGCTGGCACCGGAGCGCGTCGGCACGCTGGTCCGCTACCTCGCGTCGCCCGCGTCGGACGAGATCAACGGCCAGGTGTTCGTGGTCTACGGCAAGATGGTCGCCCTCATGGCCGCACCGCAGGTCGAGAACCGTTTCGATGCAGCCGGTTCCGCGTTCTCCGTCGAGGAGCTGGCCGGCCAGATGACGCCGTACTTCTCGGGCCGCGGCCCGTACGAGACCTACGCCGCATACAGCGTCGCGGGCCTCGAGAAGGTCGCCCTCGCCACCGACACGCCCGCCGGCGTCTGATCGGGACTGGGGTCGGCATGAGGCTTCAGGGCAAGGTCGCCATCGTCACCGGTGGCGCCGGCGGCATCGGGCGCGCAATCACCCGGGTGTTCTCGCGCGAGGGCGCGAAGGTGCTGTTCGTCGACATCAGCGACGAGAACGGCTTCGCGCTCGAGAAGGAGATCGCGGAGGCCGGCGGTGAGGGCAAGTTCCTCAACGTCGACATCTCGCAGGCCGATTCGGCTGCGGCGATCCGTGACGCCGCCGTGGCGGCGTTCGGCCGGATCGACATCCTGGTCAACAACGCGCACGCGTCCCGTCAGGCGCCGCTGCTCGAGCAGACGCAGGAGATGTTCGACATCTCGTTCGGCACCGGCTTCTACCCGACGGTGCACCTGATGCAGGCCTGCTACGAGGAGTTGAAGAAGACGCAGGGCTCGATCATCAACTTCGGGTCCAGCTCTGGGCTCGAGGGCATGCCGACGCAGACGTCGTACGCGGCGGCCAAGGAGGCCATCCGCGGCGTCAGCCGGGTGGCCGCCAACGAGTGGGCCGCCGACCAGATCCGGGTCAACGTACTGTGCCCGTTCGCGGCCACCGAGGGAGTCGTGGCGTGGCAGAAGGCGTTCCCGGAGCGGGCCGCCGCGTCGGTCGCCAAGGTTCCGCTGCAGCGCATCGGCGATCCCGAGACCGACATCGCGCCGATCGCACTGTTCCTCGCGAGCGACGACTCGAAGTACATGACGGGTCAGACCGTCATGGCGGACGGCGGCAGCCTCAAGCTGCGCTGATCTCGGTCCGAGACACCATGTCCGAGGTGTGCCAATTTTCCGGTACTGCCTCGTAACCTCCTCTGTCGGCGGTATAAAGCCTGGCAGTCCGCTGTGAAGCGGACCACCTACCAAACCGCCGACAGAGGAGTTCCATGACCGATAGCCGGGCGAACAGAACCGATGCGACTCGGGGGGTTGCATCCGTCTCACGCCGACGATTCATTGCCGGAACGGGTGTGACCGCGGGAGCCCTGCTGCTCTCCTCGATGTCCACCTCCGCCTCCGCCTCCCCCCGTCGAGCGGTCGCCGACGGCGACCGTCTCCCGGCACTCGTCATCGGCAGTGGCTACGGCGGCGCCGTCGCCGCCCTGCGCCTCACCCAGGCGGGCATCGCGACCCACATCGTCGAGATGGGCCGCAGCTGGGACACTCCCGGCCCCGACGGCAAGATCTTCTGCGGCATGCTCGACCCCGACAAGCGCTCGACGTGGTTGTCCAACAAGACGGATCAGCCGGTCAGCAAGTTCATCGGCATCGGCATCAACAAGGACATCGACAAGTACGTCGGCGTGCTGGACTCCGAGCGGTTCTCCGGTATCCGCGTGTACCAGGGCCGCGGCGTCGGCGGCGGTTCGCTCGTCAACGGCGGCATGGCAGTCACCCCGAAGCGCAACTACTTCGAGGAGATCCTGCCCTCGGTCGACTCGAACGAGATGTACACCAAGTACTTCCCGCGCGCGAACGCCGGCCTCGGCGTCAACAACATCGACCAGGCCTGGTTCGAATCCACCGAGTGGTACCAGTTCGCCCGCACCGGCCGTAAGACGGCCCAGCGGTCCGGCTTCAACACGGTCTTCGTCCCGAACGTCTACGACTTCGACTACATGAAGAAGGAAGCGGCCGGACAGGTCACGAAGTCGGGTCTCGGCGGCGAGGTCATCTACGGCAACAACGCCGGCAAGAAGTCGCTCGACAAGACCTACCTCGCGCAGGCCGCGGCCACCGGCAAGCTCACCATCACCACGCTGCACCAGGTCACCAAGGTCGCCCCCGCCTCCGGCGGCGGCTACAGCGTCACGATGGACCAGATCGACGAGCAGGGCAACAAGATCGCGACCAAGGTCGTGACCGCGGACCGCGTGTTCTTCGCGGCCGGCAGCGTCGGCACCAGCAAGCTGCTGGTCTCGATGAAGGCGCAGGGCCACCTGCCCAACCTGTCGTCGCAGATCGGCGAGGGCTGGGGCAACAACGGCAACGTGATGGTCGGCCGCGCCAACCACATGTGGGATGCCACGGGCTCCAAGCAGGCCACGATCCCGACGATGGGCATCGACAACTGGGCCGACCCCACCGCACCCATCTTCGCCGAGATCGCCCCGCTCCCCGCGGGACTCGAGACGTACATCAGCCTGTACCTCGCGATCACGAAGAACCCGAATCGTGCTCGGTTCCAGTTCAATTCGGGCACCGGCAAGGTCGATCTGTCGTGGACGACATCGCAGAACCAGGTCGGCATCGACATGGCAAAGAAGGTCTTCGACAAGATCAACAAGAAGGAAGGCACGATCTACCGGACCGACCTGTTCGGGACGTACAAGACGTGGGGCGACGACTTCACGTACCACCCGCTGGGTGGTGTGCTGCTGAACAAGGCGACCGACAACTTCGGCCGTCTGCCCGAGTACCCCGGCCTGTACGTCGTGGACGGCTCGCTCGTCCCCGGCAACGTCGGCGTCAACCCGTTCGTCACGATCACCGCGCTCGCCGAGCGCAACATGGAGAAGATCATCTCGACCGACATCCAGTGACAGTCGCCTGCCCGCGTTCCCGCGTCCGCGTCGGCGGGGGACGCGGGCAGGCCCCGGTCTGCGATAGCCTTTTCTCGAACGATCCCACTCGACCACGTCGTGAACGCGTCGAAGCGGATGAGAGGACATCGCGATGTCTACCCGTTCGAACTATCCCGAGGGCACACCCAGTTGGGTCGATCTGCAGACCTCGGACCAGTCCGGAGCCAAGGAGTTCTACACCGCCCTGTTCGGCTGGTCGTACGACGACCGCCCGATGCTCGAGGACGCGGTGTACTCCATCGCGACGCTGCGGGGCGAGCAGGTCGCGGCCGTCGCGCCACTACCCGCGGGTGCCCCGCCCGCGGACACCCCGCCGACCTGGAACACCTTCCTGGCCGTGGACGACGCCGACGCGTCGGCCGCGAAGGTGGAACCGGCCGGCGGACAGCTGATCCTCCCGGCGTTCGACGTCGGGGATGCCGGGAGGATGGCGTTCGTCGCGGATCCGACCGGTGCGCAGATCGGATTGTGGCAGGCCCGCACACACATCGGCGCCACGCTCGTCAACGAACCGGGCGCCCTGATCTGGAACGAACTGATCACCGACGACGCGCCCACCGCGCTCGACTTCTACGCCGCCGTCGTGGGCTTGGGCACCGCGGTGATGCCGATGCCGGACGGCGAGTACACCGTCCTGCAGGTCCACGAGGACGGGGTCGGCGGATGCATCGCGCCGCCGCGCCCCGACGTCCCCAACCACTGGCACGTCTACTTCTGCACCGAGGACGCCGACGCCACCGTCGCGACGGCCGCGAAGGAGGGCGGGGCGCTGATGGCCGACCCGTTCGACATGGCGACGGTCGGCCGGATGGCTGTCCTCGCCGACCCGCAGGGCGCGGTGTTCAGCGTCATGCAGCCCGAGACGGCGTCCTGACCGCGGTCACTCGATCCCGAACAGGCGCACCGCGTTGTCGTGCACGACGGCGCGCACCCAGTCGTCGCCCAGGTCGAAGCGGGTGAGCGCCTCGAGCGCGTCGAGGTACGAGTAGGGAATGTTGGGGAAGTCGCTGCCGAACAGGATCCGATCCCCCAGATCGCGCAGGCGCGGAACCTCGTGGCGCGGGAACGGGATCTGCGCCTCGGTGAAGTCGGTGAACGCCATCGTCGTATCCAGCTGCACCAGCGGGTAGCGGTCCGCGAGATCGAGGAACTCGGCGTACTCGGGCATTCCCATGTGCGCGACGATCAACGCCAGGCGCGGATGCCGCGCGAGCAGGGTGGCGATGCGGTCGGGTCCGGTGTAGCGGCCGGGCGCAGGGCCGGAACCGCAGTGGATCACGATCGGGGTGCCGCTGTCCTCGAGCAGCCCCCACACCGCGTCGAGCAGCGGATCGTTCGGGTCGTAGTCACCCACCTGGATGTGCGACTTGAACACCCGCGCGCCCGCGTCGAGCGCCGACGCCACGTACTGCGGCGCCGACGCCTCCGGGTAGAACGTGGCCGTGTGCAGGCAGTCCGGGGTGCGTGCCGCGAAGTCCGCCGCCCACTGGTTGAGCCACGCCGCCATCTCGGGCTTGTGTGGGTAGAGCATCGAGGTGAACCGGCCGACGCCGAACTCCCGCAGGTGCGCGACCCGCGTGTCTTCCTCCGACCGGTACCGGATCGGCCATTCGCGCCCCGTGAGCGGACCGGCCGAGTCGAAGTAGGCCCACACCTTGTCCATGACGTTCTTCGGCATGAAGTGGGTGTGCACGTCGATCAGCGTGGACAGGCCCAGGTGCTCGCGGAATGCGGCCACTCCGGCCGCCTCGGATTCCCGGTCGAGTTCCGTCGTCGCCACCGATTCACACACGGTCCGGCCCCTCTCGCCTCGCTTGTCCGGGTGGTCCCGAACACACCCTGCCGACCCTAGTCTCGGGACGTTTGCGCTGAGTGAGACCCCGGTTTGACGGGTCCGGAAAGTCCCTGAAACGCTACCTAGCACTTGCTTGGTTTACCACGATCCCGAAAAGGCGCAGACGACATGACCTCTTCATCTCCCCTGTTCCAGCCGCTGAAGGTGCGTTCGCTCGAACTCGCGAACCGCATCGTCATGTCGCCGATGACGCGCTCCTACTCGATCGACGGCGTCCCGGGCGACGACGTCGCCGGCTACTACCGTCGCCGCGCCGAGGGCGGCACGGGCCTGATCGTCACCGAGGGTGTCGCGATCGAGCACGAGACCGCGGTCGACAACTCACGCGTCCCCCGACTGTTCGGCGAGGAGTCGCTCGCGGGCTGGCGCAAGGTCGTCGACGGTGTGCACGAGGCCGGCGGCAAGATCATTCCGCAGTTGTGGCACGTCGGGCCGCTGTGGGGCGCGATGAGCAAGGTCGACCCCGCCCTCAAGCCGATGCGCCCGTCGGGCGAATGGGGCCCGCTGGGCACCACGTCGTACCCGGAGTCGTACACCTCGTGGGTCCAGGAGGCCACCGAGGCGATGACCGAGCAGGACATCCAGGACGTCATCACGGCGTTCGCGCGTGCCGCCCGCAACGCGATCGACGTCGGCTTCGACGGCATCGCCCTGCACGGCGGCCACGGCTACCTGCTCGACTCGTTCCTGTGGGCGGGCACCAACAAGCGTGACGACCAGTGGGGTGGCGACCTCGAGCGCCGCACCCGCTTCCCCGTCGAGGTCGTGAAGGCGATCCGCGCCGAGATCGGCGAGGACTACCCGATCTTCTACCGCTTCTCGCAGCACAAGCAGCAGAACTACACCGCGCGCATCGCGGAGACCCCCGACGAGCTGAAGGTGATCCTCGGCGCACTGGCGGACGCCGGGGTCGACGTCTTCGACGCCAGCATCCGCCGCTTCGACTTCCCCGCGTTCGAGGGCAGCGACGTGTCGCTGGCCGGCTGGGCCAAGAAGGTCACCGGCGCGATCACGATGGCCGTCGGCAGTGTCGGCATCGGAAAGTCGCTGCGCGACAGCCGGATGGACGGTTCGGCACCGGTCGTGGACAACATTCCCGAGCTCGAGAAGCGCATCGGCGGTGGCGAGTTCGACCTGATCGCGATCGGCCGCCTGCACCTGGCCGACCCGGCACTGGCCTCGCGCCTGCGCGACGGCGCACCGCTGCCCGAGTTCGTCCGCGAGGTCCACGAGGGCTCGCTGACGTAACCTCTCGCTCGACATGATCCACCCGGTCGCCGCAACTCTCCGCGCGAGGCGTTGCGGCGACCGGTCGCCTGTTCGGCTCCCGCCGCACAGCCCGAAATCGAAGGAAATCGATCCTTGACGCAGTACGACGACGCCGACTGGCACTACGGCGGCGACTTCCCGGACGACCTGCCGCACACAGCGGGCGGCACCCACATCGGCATGTTCGTGGCGTGGTGCCTGTTGACCGGCTTCGGCAGTGAGGGCGTCGAGGATGCACTCGAACCGCTCGAGACACGGGAGACGACACCCGGCGCATTCCTGATGGACGTGCTCGACGAGCGGTTCGTCAGCGACGACCTCACCGCCGACGGCAATGCCTTCGCCGTCGCCTACTACGCGGGGCGCAGCGACGACTCCCGCTACCTCGACGACTACCGCGACGAGTTCGACACCACCGCCGAGGACATGTACCGGGTGGACGACACCTGGGAGACGTACGACCGGATCGCCGACCGGATCGGCGACCGCTTCCACGCATGGATGGACAGCGGACGGCCGCAGTTCGTCGGGTAGCGGTCCGACCCGCAACCGTCGTCGCGCCGAGCCCTCAGGACGACGCGACGGGCACCCGACGTCCACGAGCGGCGACCTCGTTCTCGAAATGCTGCTTCCCGGGGAGCAGGAACGGAGTCACCAGGAGTAGGGCGCCCGCGATTCCGATGGCGATGCGGGCGTCCGTGATCGCTGCGCACAGCCCCCACAGGCCGGTCAGAACGGCGATGGCCCCGGTACCGGTGACGTTCCAGGCAACCATCACCCGCCCGATGCGGTCCACCGGTACCCGTTCCAATCTCGCGGTTGCGAACAGCGGATTGAACACTCCCATACAGGTGATGAGTGCCAGTTCGACGACGATGACGAACACGACACCCGCGGGCCCCGGCATCGCCAGGACCAGCCACACCGGCCACACCGCGCGCAGGGCACCGGATACCAGGAGGACGCGGCCCCGCCCGTACCTGGCGGCCAGACCGGTAGCGAGCCGGGCACCGACGAAGCCGCCGATACACGGCAATCCGAAAGCGATCCCGTACTGCCATGCCTCCCAACCCATGTCATCGAGCAGTAGGACTGCAATCAGCGGTTCCGTGGCCATGATGAGCGCGTTGACGGCCACTGTGTTCCAGAACAGCCGGAGCAACGGTCGGTCGGCGCTGATGAATTTCCATCCCTCGGTCACGTCCGATACCCGGAACTTCACCGACTTCACACCGGGCCCGACATGTTCCGGGTCGCGGATCATCCCGAGGCTCAGCGCCGAGAGGAGGAATCCCGTGGCGTTGGCGATCACCGTGACGACGGGGCCGAGAACACTGATGGCTCCGCCGCCCAGGGTGGGTCCGACCGCGGTGGCGGTCCACGTGGTCGACTCGAGCCTGCCATTCGCCACCAACAGATGGTCCGGGCGCACGATCTGCTTCAGGTAGGCACCACTCGCGGCGGTGAAAGCGATATTCGAAGCAGTACTGACGATCGAAACTGCCAGCAGCTGTGCATAGGTCAACATGCTCAGCGCATAGGCCAGCGGGACGGTGAGCAGGACCCCGCACCGGACGACGTCGGCGGCGATCATCACGGGTTTCTTGCGGTGGGCCTCGACCCATGGCCCGAGCGGCACAGCCAGTACAGCCCCCACCAGTAGCCCCACCGCCGCCAGGACGGACACCCCGAGGGCGCCCACGTCGAGGACCAGTATGGCGATCAGGGGGAACGCGCCGAAGCCCAGCCAAGTCCCCGCAGTGGACGCCGCGAACGCCGCCCACAACCATCCGAACGAGCGCCCGAGATTCGGTCGCGCCATGTGAAAACCCCTCCCCCGCAACGGAACATCGACAGCGGGTATTCGACCAACCCTTACCGATCAGTCGCAAACAACCACCAAGGCTGCGAGCCACAACCGCGAGTTGTATCCGTAGGCTCTGAAGGGTGGACATCGAAGCCGTGCGCACGTTCGTCGCTGTCGCCGAGACCGGACAGTTCCAGGAAGCCGCTGTGGATCTGCGCATCACCCAGCAGGCCGTGTCCAAACGGATCGCTAATTTGGAACGCGCCCTCGGAGTGACGCTGTTCGTACGGACAGCGCGCGGGGCGGCGCTCTCGCTGGACGGCCGAGCATTTCTTCCGCATGGTCGCGAAGTCCTGCGGGTGATCGACCGCGCGACGGCGTCCGTCCGTCCCGGCGAACGTAGGTTGCGCGTGGACGTCCCGAACCGACGAATCGCCCCGGCCCTCGCCTTGCGCAACTTTCACCAAGCCTGTCCGGGCATGGAACTCGATGTGGTGGCACTACCAGACACCGACGTGACCGCGGCGATCGATGCCGTACTCGCCGGATCGATCGATGCGACCTTCCGCTCCGTGCCGGTGCCCCCACGAAAGCTGCCCGAATCTGTCGCCGTGGAACGGATACTCGACGACCCACTCCAACTACTAGTGGGACCGGATCATGCACTCGCCGGGGCGCCGCGACTGCACCCAGAGGGCCTGAACGGTCATCGCATCTGGATCCCCGGAATCAAACCGGGCACCGAGTGGGCATCGTTCTACGACGAGCTCGGGGAGGAGTTCGATCTGTCCATCGATGCTGTCGGGCCCGACTTCGGAGCTGAGGCGCTGATGGACTCGCTCGCGGACTCTCCCACCGTGGCGACCCTCGTAGGGGCCGGTGATCGATACGTCTGGCCCGTCACACACGGCCTGCGGCGCATCCCGATCACGGATCCGACCCCGGTCTACCCGCATTCACTCGTCTATCGGAACGGAAACTCACATCCAGCCTTGGCCACGTTGCGCCGCTACCTAGGCGCCTCTCGCGTCATCCCACCGGGACGACTTTGGACACCGAGTTGGGCTACATGGACCAAGTGACGAGCACGCCCGCCGACCACTCGGAGCAGCGCGAACTCCGACGCGGTTTCCTCACCGGCGCGGCCGCCGGGGCGATCGGGCCGCGAGAGCATCACGTCATGCGGCCTGTGGTCCCGCCCGATTGTGGGCGGGAATGAGTTTCTTGTACGGGTCGACCGAACTGGGTGGGGTGAACCTGGGGGTACCCCCTGCACGAAGTGCTTGGGGGCGGGTGATGGTCGGCGCCGATCTGCACTTGCCAGTGACTGTGGTGGAGGAGGCGGTGGTGGTAGCGGCAGAGTAGGACAAGGTTGTCGAGGTCGGTGGGTCCGCCATCTGCCCAGTGCTTCACGTGGTGGCCTTCGCAGTGGGCGGGTGGCGCTCCGCAGCCGGGGAAGGCGCAGCCGTGATCGCGCGCGATCAACGCGCGGCGTTGCTTCTTGGAGACGGTTCTGCTGGTGCGGCCGAGGTCGATGGGTGCGCCGTCCTGCATCACTATCGGGGTGAGATGGCAGTCGCACGCGAGTCGACGGGCGGTGGCGATGGTGAGCGGCCCCAAGTGCGGCATGCGCGCAACATCCCTCTCGCCGAACAGGTCCGGCTCACCATCCGGATGAGCCGACTCGTGATCCGACTCGCTGCGCGCAAGGTCGGCGGCGTTCACATGCAGGGACAGGTGGGGCCGTTCGCCACCCTCCACCGGCCCCTCGCCGGACTCGAGGTAGCGGCGCAGGATCTCGGCGAACGCGTCCGCGCGCTTCTGCGCCGGGGTGCGCGAGCCGGCGGGGTCGTCGACCGGATTCCTCGGCTTGGTCAAGGCAGACAACGCCGTCAACAGCATCTCGCCGGTCACGGCATCGAGATCCCCCTTCACGGCGACGCGTCCGTTCAGGGTTTTCGAAGCGTGGAATTCGTTCCGTTCGACGTCCTCGCTGGGCGGGAGTTCGTCGGACTCGAAGATCCGCTCGAGCCTCGCAATGCAGGTACGCACGGTCATCGTGGTCGCGGCAGGCCCAGTAGCTGTGTCCAGCAACACTTTCCGGCACGAACCCAACGCCTCGTTCGGCATGCCGCGCGGTGGGGTTTCACAGAACTTCCCGATCAATGCCGCATGCTCCGCCGAGACGGCGCCCTCGTTGAAGGCGTCGGCAATCTCGGGTTGCCGGCTCAGCATCCTGCCCAACGCGAGGATCCGTGCCGCGGCCGGTACCTCCAACAACGTGTTCGCCGCCAGCCATTGCTTGACGCTCCGGAACCCGAGGACGTCGAACGAGACTGCGCGCTCGTTGATTTCGGCGACCGCGACGGCCCGAAGAGTCTCCAAGCGCTCGATCTCGCGGCTGAAGTCGATCGCCGACCGCAACAGGTCGAGTTCGGCCAGTCGACGTACCTCGGCGGGTCGCAGCACGGTGGCTGCGGTGCCTGAATTGTTGAGTCCCCCCGGATTCATGGTCCCAGCTTACTTCGAACATATGTGCGAGTCAATGGATTTCTCCCGCGTCAGCACATTGCGGCGCCCCGACACGGGCAGCACTTGACCATGCCGACAGAGGACTCACTGCACCCACAACTCGGACTAAAGCCTCCGACGTGAGCACGCCGACCACACGCCGGCCGGCCGGGGACGGCTATGTCATTTCAGCTGGTGGACAGCGGGTTTGACGATTCACCACATCGACAGTTGATCGTCGCCGTTCCCGGACCGGCGTCGCCGTTTCGGCTTCCCGGGCGGCTCAGCAACGGCCTCCCCGACAAGGATCCCGGCACGCCGGGCGCGCTCGAGTTCGGGGCGCGGATCCACTCCGGCGGCCGCCGCGATCGCGGTTTTCACCCGGGTGCGGTGTGCGAGCTCGGTGCGGCCGGCATCGGTATCTCGGGCGACCCACGCCTGCTGCCACGCTTCCGAGCCCGGCGGCGGCGCTCCCAGCACGGCGTCGGTTGCCCGCTCGAGCAGCACGTCGATCTTCTCCGCGACCGCCTCGGCGGCCTCGGCGATCGACTCGGGTGGCACTTCCCTCGCGCCCATACCGCAGTGTAGGACGCCGGTGTGACCGTGGCCCCGCTGACGCGCGTCATTCGACGGATCGCACACAGACTGGGCACGGACACCGAGCCGGGACTTGCCGGGACGCCGTGCTATCCATGGCTTGTGAAATTCCTGGTTACGGGTGCCGTCGGTGCTGCTGTGCTGGTCCTGTCGGCCTGCTCCGGTTCGTCGGGCCCGAACGCCGAGCCAGGAACTTCACCCGAGCCGCCATTACCGTCCGCCACCACCACAGCGGTCGACGAACGATCACAGACCGGCACGTGGGTTCGTGTCGCCGATTGGAGCAGCGTGAGCGGCCTCACCGGTCAAGCGCTGTACGACAAGATGTGCACCTTGGAGTCTGAAATCTCCGATTGGATGGGCGACCCCGTGCGCACGAGACGTGTCGGCGAGTTCGATCGCGAGCAGTTCGCGCGGGAGCGGGTGGAGAAGATGCGTTCGGATTCCTCCTGGCAGACGACTTTCTCGCCGACGAACCAGGAACTGATGGTCAAGGCAGTGCTCTCCGCAGGACGAGAATCCTGCTGACCGGCGATTGCGGCGTCGCTCGGGTCCGTTCGTCTGCGCGCGTACCGCCGACGACGTCGAAAAGCTGCCGGCGCATCGACTCGGGATTGGTTCCAGCGACCGGACTGGAATAACCCCGCCGCTGTCGCCGTTGAGGTGGCTGGATCGGTTGCGTTCCGTGTCCCCCGGGCTCAAACCCTTGCCCTCGCAGAGTTCCGTACGGCTGGAGCTGCGTTGCGCCTATCGCCGAGAGGCGACCGAACGCATCCGATCCCTCCTCATGGCCAGGCGACCCAGGGCGAAGACCCCAGGCGAGGCCCGCGGCCTGGCCGGCACTGACGATGCTCGACAGTACGCTCGCGACTCGCCCCCGCAATTTGCACATGCCTTGCAAACGGCGAGCGAATTGCGGGAACGCCAACTCACTCCTCGACGCAAGACAGGCCGAGAGTGAGTGGCGCGAACGGGTGCACTCAGAACAACGTGAGCAGGGGCTCCGGCTCCGGCTGCCGCACCGGAGCGGCAGCGGGTGCCGGGCTGGCGGCGGCAGGGGCCGGGGCGGCGGCCGGGGGGATCGGCGACTGTCGGGGACCGAGGCCGGCCCACGGGCGTGCCTTCTCTGGCGTCGAGGCAACGGCGCGCGCGGCCTCCCCCGCGAGCTTGTCCGCGATTTCGTTGTAGTGGTTGCCGACGTGGCCACGGACCCAGCGGAACCGCACCGGGCCGGACCGCTCGGTGATCGCGCGGTCGATGTCCTGCACCAGCTCGAGGTTCTTGACCGGTCCGCCCGACGCGGTCTTCCAACCTTTACGCTTCCAGCCGGGCAGCCACTCGGACGCGCATTTGATGGCGTACTGGGAGTCGGACTCGATGAGCAGCGGCTCGGCGCCGGGATGGGCAACGATCGCCTCGACCAGCGCCCACAGTTCTGCGATCTGGTTGGTGCCGGACACCGCACCGCCCGATCGGCTCGGACCGTCGTGATCGACCCACGCCCACCCGATGGCGCCACCGGGATTCTTCAGACACGAACCGTCGGTACTCACGATGATCATGGCTTCGGACAATACGTTGCCGCCCCGACGGCCGGCGGTCAGGTCCCGGCCGGGCGGCGATAAGCTGCCGAGGATGACCGATACGGCCTCCGAAGTGCAGTTCGAGGTGTCGACGCGACGTCCGGTGGACCTCGCGTCGACGCTGTCGCCGCTGCGCCGCGGACGCTTCGACCCGTGCCATCGTCGCGAGCCGGACGGCGCCGTGTGGCGCACGTCGCTCCTGCCGTCGGGCGCGGTCACGTATCGGCTCCGGCAACACACTCCGAGCGTCGTCGACGCCCGCGCGTGGGGGCCGGGGGCCGCGGAACTCGAGACCTACCTACCGGGCCTCGTCGGTGACGACGACGCCGATCGATCGGACGACTTCGCGCCGGCGCACCCGAAACTGGCCGACGCGCATCGGCGCTTCCCGAACCTGCGGATCGTCCGGACCTCGCGTGTCATGGAGTCCCTCGTACCCGCGATCCTCGAACAGCGGGTGCACACGGTCGCCGCGCACATGTCGTGGCGTCGCCTGGTCACCAAGTTCGGCACGCCCGCGCCCGGGCCTGCCCCCGACGGCATGCGGGTGCCGCCGAGCGCGGAGGTGTGGCGGCGGATCCCGTCGTGGGAGTTCCATCGCGCCAACGTCGACCCCCAGCGCGCGAAAACCGTCGTCGCCTGCGCCCGCGTCGCCGAGCGTCTGGAGGAGATCGTCGGCCTGGACCGGCTCGACGCGTACCGGCGGCTGCGCGCCGTCCCCGGCGTGGGGCTGTGGACCGCCGCGGAGGTGGCGCAGCGCGCGCTCGGTGACGCCGACGCCCTGTCCGTCGGCGACTTCCATCTCGCGTCGATCGTCGGGTGGTCGCTGCTGGGCCGCCCCCTCGACGACGAGGGCATGGTCGACTACCTCGCCGACCTCCGCCCGCACCGCTACCGGGCGATCCGGCTGCTCGAGATCAGCGGGCAGGCTCGCAAACCCAAGTTCGGGCCACGGACGCCACTCGTCGACCACACCTGGCACTGAGCGCAGCGCCGGCGCTGCCGCCTAGCCGACGAGTTTCATCACGTCCGGGTAGTTGGAGATCTGCCAGCCGCCGTCGACCATGAGACTCGCCCCGGTGATGTAGGAGGCGTCGTCGCTCGCGAGGTACAGGCACGGCGCGGCAATTTCCTCGGGTGTCGCGGGGCGCGCCAGCGGGATCCTCTCGAGGAAGCCGTTCAGCAGCGGCTCCCAGCCGGTGACGCCGGCGACGAGCGGGGTGTCGACGAGCCCCGGCAACACGGCGTTGACACGGATGCCGTGCTGCGAGAGCTCGAGTGCGGCGTTCTTGCTGAACATCTCGACGCCGGCCTTGCCCGTCACGTACGGGCTGCCACCGGTCATCGGCATGCGGGCGTTGAAGGACGCGATGTTCACGATCGCGCAGCCGCGTTCGTTCGCCACCATGTGCCGCGCCTCGTGCTTGGTGCAGAGGAAGACGCCCTTCTGCACGAGGTCCACGGTGAAGTCCCAGTCGGCCTCGTCGAGGTCGAGGATCATGCCGCCCCGTGCGGCGCCGGCCACGTTGAACGCCAGGTCCAGGGCACCGAAGCGCTCCACGGCAACGGCGACGGCTGCCGCGACCTCGTTCTCGACGGTCACGTCGGCGACGGCGCCGACGAACCGCTCACCGAGTTCCTTCTCCAGCACGGCGAGTGCGTCGGCAGCGATGTCGATACCGACGACGGAGGCGCCCTCGCCGATCAGTCGCTTCGCCACTGCAGCACCGATTCCCGACGCCGCACCGGTGACGACGGCGACTCGGCCGGCGAAACGCTCGCCATCGAATGTGTTGTCAGACATGGGACACCTCCACGAGAACTTTCATACGGCGCCCCTCGGACGCCGCCTGGACACCGTCGACCACGTCCGCGAGCGGGACGCGCTCCACCCACCCGTCGAGCGGATAGGACCCTGCCGCCATGCGATCGATGACGGAGGCGAACTCTCTGCGCGAGTATGCGAGTGACGACATCAGCCGCATCTCGCCGAACATCAGCGCGTACGTCTCGAGCGGCACCTGCTCCTTGTACGTCGCGAGCAGGACCACCGTGCCCCGCGTCCGCACGGCCCCGAGCGCGGTCCGCACCGCAGCCCCGACGCCGGCGCACTCGAACACGACGTCCGCGCCGGATCCGTCGGTGCGATCCTGCACCGCGGCAACGAGATCGGTCTCGGCCGGATCGATGACATCGAGGCCCAGCGCGGTCGCGACGGCGCGCCTCGTCTCGGACGGCTCACTGAGCAGGACCCGGTCCACGCCGTCCGCACACAGATTGAGTGCGGTCGCGATGCCGATGGGCCCGGCCCCGAGGATCAGGGCGAAGTCCGTGTGCCGGGCCCCGGACAGGTGCACGGCGTGCAGCGCGACGGCCAGCGGTTCGACGACCGCGGCCTGCTCGAGCGAGACGCCGTCGGGCAGCACGTGGACGTTCTCCGCGGGCACCGCGGTGCGCTCGGCGAGTCCGCCGCCGGGAGCGTTGATCCCGTGGAAGGCCGCCGACGTGCACAGGTGCTCGTGTCCGTCGCGGCACCGGGCGCACGTCCCGCAGTGGTAGTTGGGCTGCACCGCGACCCGGTCGCCCACGGCGACGTCGGCGACACCGGCACCCACCGCACGCACCACCCCGGAGAACTCGTGGCCGAGAATCTGCGGACCGCACGCCCCGGTCAGCGGATGCGGGTGTTCGGAGATCCCGAACGAGTGGATCATGCCGAGGTCGGATCCGCAGATCCCGTTGAACGCCACGTCGATCAGGACGTACCCGTCCGGCAGCTCCGGCTCCGGCACGTCCTCGACCCGCAGGTCGTCGATGCCGTGCAGGACGGCGGCCCTCATGCCTTGGCCGCCAGTTCGTCCTCGTACTTCTTGGTCATGTGTGCGATCGCGGCATGTTGCGCCTCGTTGTACCCGTCACGCTTCTGCCCGGCGCGGGCGGCGGCGTCGAGCAGCGGCTGCGACTGCCCCTGGAAGTGCGGGGCCACCTGCTGGGCGATCAGCTCGAACGAGCGCTTCGTGGCGGCCGGGTCGGCCCAGTCGGCGTTCATGATGAGCATCGAGCCGAATCCGCCGGACTGGGCCGCGAGCTTGTCGATCAGTTCCCGCGCCTGCGCCGGGGTGCCGATGATGCCCATGCCGGAGTGGTTCATGTACTTGATCATGTCGTCCATCGCGGCCCCACCGGAGCCGAAATGCGGGAATGCGGCGACCTTTCCGAAGTAGTCGATCCATTCGCCGAGTCCGAACCGGACGTCGCGCTGTGCCTGCTCCTCGGTCTCGGCGATGTGCATCGGACACACCAGCCGCCACTGGTCGCGGTCGACGGCGGTGCCGTACTCGGCGGCGCGCTCCTCCATGATCCCGAAGTGGTGGCCGAGCGCGTCGTAGCCCTCGGGGGTGAGCGTCGCACCGATCGACAGCAGGCCGAGCCCGTGCTTGCCGGCCAGGCGCGGCCCGGTCGGCGACGCCACCCCCGCGACGACGATGTCGAAGCACGGGTGCGAGTAGGGGCGCAGCTGCAGTTGGGCGTCGACGAGGGTGTGTGTCCGGGTCGTCGCGGTCACCGACTCGCCGTTCAGCAGGCGCACGACGATGTCGAGGTTCTCGTCGAGCAGTTCGCGGCACTCGGTCGGGTTCAGCCCGATCATCGCCGAATCGGTGGGCAGTGAACCCGGTCCGACGCCGAGCATGACGCGGCCGCGGGTGAGGTGGTCGAGCAGCACCAGCCGATCGGCCACCCACAGCGGATTGTGATAGCTGAGCGAGGTCACGCCGGTGCCGAGCTTGATGCGCTTGGTGCGTTCGGCGGCCGCGGCGATGAAGATCTCGGGGCTGCCGATGATCTCGCTGCCGGCGGAATGGTGCTCACCGATCCACACCTCGTCGAAGTCGAGGCGGTCCAGGTGTTCGACGAACTCGAGGTCGCGCTGCAGGGCGACGGTGGGGTTCTGTCCGATCGCGTGGTGCGGGGCGATGAAGGCGCCGAAACGTAGCCTGCTCATGCGTGTTCTCCTCGGGAAATCACTGAAACACAGTCGTCCCCGACGCTAGAATTCGTTCCGCCCGGGCGACAGTGCACTTTGGTGGACAGTTCCCGTGAACCACTACGGCGCACGCCGTTTCGAACCGAACTGGTGGTGAACCGATTTTGTCCGACGTCTCGCTGCAGGCCGCCGACTACCAACGCGTGTTCGCGGTGCTCGACCGGTGCGCGGACGTGCGGACGGTGCCCGAGTTCCGCGCCCGGATCGCGACGGCGATGACCGACGTCTTCCCGGTCCGGGTGGCGACGTGCTTCGTCGGCGACTCGTTCGACAGCCAGTTCACCGACCCCGACGCCACGCTCGTCGGCGGCAGCGAGTGGGACCGCAAACGTCCCGTCTACCAGGAGAAGTGGGCCCGGCACGACATTTTCGCGACCCCCGAGGCGCGGCGCCGGCTCGAGCGGAACCGGGTGGCGTCGCTGGACGATCTGCAGGAGCTGCCCGCCGAGTCGGCCGCCTACGTGCGGGACTACCTGGGGGCCTGGGGCATGCGCTCGGTCAGCGCGATGCACCTGGATCTGCCCGGCCGGGCGCGGGCGCTCGTGGGTCTCTTCGACGGCGACGACAACGCGCTCGGCGCCAGGGACATGGCCGCGCTCCGGCTACTGGCCCGGCACCTGTCGGCGCTCACCCGCAGCCTCGGCACCGCCCCCGGACGTGACCTGCTCGCGACGCTCACCGAGCGGCAGCACGAGGTCGCGACACTGGTCGCGGACGGGCTGAGCAACGCGGCGATCGCCCGCCGGCTCACCCTCACCGAGGACACCGTGAAGAAGTATGTCAGCCGCATCCTCGCGGCCACCGGATGCGCGTCCCGCACCCAGTTGGCCCTCGAGGTCCAGCGGCAGTCCGTGCAGCGTCAGGCCTTCGGGCCGCCGGCCACGTAGATCACCTGTCCCGAGACGAAACCCGCGCCCTCACTGATCAGGAACGACGCGGTGTGCGCGATGTCGTCGGGCAGCCCCACCCGGCGCACCGGCGTCTCCGCGGCCGCCGCGGCCATGAAGTCGTCGAACGGGACCCCGAGGCGTTCGGCGGTGGCCGCCGTCATCTCCGTCGCGATGAATCCGGGGGCGATGGCGTTGGCGGTGACGCCGAACGGGCCCAGCTCCAGCGCCAGGGTCTTCGTCAGTCCCTGCATGCCGGCCTTCGCGGCCGAGTAGTTCACCTGGCCGCGGTTGCCGAGTGCCGAGATGCTCGACAGGTTGACGATGCGTCCCCACTTCTGTTCGACCATGTACTTCTGGGCGGCGCGAGTGAGGAGGAAGGCACCGCGCAGGTGCACGTTCATCACGGCGTCCCAGTCGGCGACGGACATCTTGAACAGCAGGTTGTCCCGGGTGATTCCGGCGTTGTTCACGACGACGGTGGGCGCACCCAGCTCGGCGGCGATCCGGTCGACGGCGGCCGCCACGGACGTCTCGTCGGAGACGTCGGCGCCCACCGCGAGCGCGCGTCCCCCGGCATCCCGGATCGCGGAGACCGTCTCGCCGCACGAGGATTCGTCGAGGTCGAGGACCGCGACGGCGAGGCCGTCCGACGCGAGGCGCTTCGCGATCGCGGCGCCGATTCCGCGGGCCGCTCCCGAGACCACCGCCACCCGCTGGTTGCCGTCCGTCATGTGCCGCTCCTCCCACTGCCCGGTGTCGTCCGTCGGTGAGGCTACGCGGGACGCGGCGTCAGGACAGGGAGACCGGGGAGATGGTGGCGACGATCCGGTCGATCGCGCCGTCCTCGAAGGCGAAGCTCTCGACGATCTCGACGGTCATCAAGCGCTGCGGACCGAAGCCGGCGTCGAGCAGGTACCGGGTGTGGACGGTGTCGCCGGCCTCGCTCATCACGAGGTCGCGGACGCCCTGGATGACGCGGTACTGGACGCCGTGGTTCAGGTCGTTCGTGAGCTGCGGACCGTTGAAGCCGGTCTGCAGCCCGGCCTCGACCCTGGTGGCGTCGGGGGTGAACACGACGGCACTCGCGTCGTGGCTGACGAGCGCGTCGATGTAGGCGCGGGCCATCGCTTGGTTCGGCGAGTCGGTCGGGTTCGGTGCGGCCGACGCGGCGGCGGGAGCCACGACGGCGATCGTGGCCGCGGCGAGCAGGGACAGGGTGGACGTCTTCGCGATGCGCATGCCGCATCGTAGCTAGAACACGTTGCAGCTCGGGCGGAAAATGCGCGTGCCCGGCGATGTCGCGTCATCGGGGGTAGACAAGAAATCATGGGACGATCCGATTCCGACGACGACCGGAAGCCATCCGAGATCCGACGTGTGCGCTTTCCGCGCCGATGGAGTCAGATCGACGAGACCCGACGCGGCATCGTGCTCGCGTGGCTCGCGTTCACGGTGACCTTCGGCGGCGCCCGGCTGGTGACGTGGCTGATCCAGGTCGACTCGCGGGACTTCGGTGACGTCTCCGCCGGTGGCACGCACCTGCACCATTACCTGTGGGGGATCCTGCTGCTGGCCGGTGTCGCGATCTTCGGCATGGTCGATCGCAGCCCCCGCGCGCGCACCTGGATGGGACTGGCCCTGGGTATCGCGCTCGCTCTCATCGTCGACGAGGCCGCGTTGCTCATCACCCTGCGCGACGTCTACTGGCAGACCGAGGGCTGGCCCAGCGTCGCGATCGGTGTGGTTCTCATCGGACTGGTCGGCACCGGCCTCGTGGTCACGCGCAGCGGCGCCGCCCTCGACGACTCCGACGCGCAATCCCGCGCCGGGGACCGAAGTCCCGACTAGCGAGGACCCCCGACTCCCCCGCACGGGGTACCTCCCACCGGGACGGATCGGCCCGGTGGACCCCTTCCGGGCCCGCCACCGAAGAACACTCCCGGTGGGCGAGACGGCGTGCTGTTACCGCCGCCACAGGTCGTTAGCTTCGTGACATCGGCAACGACAGGAGTTACCCATGAGTACGGACACCGCCGCCATCACCCGCCTCCCCCAGATTCTCGAGGCCCAGAAATGTGCTGCGTCCGAACAGGGAACGCCGTCGGCCGATGTACGCCGCGCCCGCCTGCAGAAGATGATCGACCTGCTCGTGCGCTTCCACAAGCCGCTCACCGAAGCGATGGACGCGGACTTCGGCGGACGCCTGGTCGGCTACTCGATCATGAACGACATCCTCGGATCCATCACGTCGCTCAAGCACACCCGCGACTCGTTCGAGTCCTGGATGGAGGACGAGGAGCGGCCACCGTACCCGCCGTACGACCAGCTGGGCGCGAAGGCGTACGTCCAGTACCAGCCCAAGGGATCGGTCGGCATCATCGGCACGTGGAACGCGCCGCTGTTCACGCTGCTGAGCCCGCTGGCGTGCGCGCTGGGCGCGGGCAACCGCGCGATCCTCAAGCCGTCCGAGATCGTGCCGCAGACAGCGCAGGTCCTGGCCGACGCCGTCGCGGAGATGTTCGATCCCACCGAGGTCGCCGTCGTGACCGGCGGCCCGGACGTGGCCGACGCGTTCACCTCACTGCCGTTCGACCACCTGGTCTTCACCGGCAGCACCGAGGTCGGCAAGCTGGTCATGGCCAACGCCGCCAAGAATCTCGTCCCGGTCACCCTCGAGTTGGGCGGCAAGTCGCCGACGATCGTCGGCCGCAGCGCCGATCTCGACGCCGCGGCCAACAAGATCGCGATCGCGAAGGCCACCAATTCCGGGCAGATCTGCGTCTCCCCCGACGTCGTGTACGTCCCGCGGGAGCACCTCGACAGCTTCGTCGGCGCGCTCGAGAAGTCGTACGCGACCCTGCTGCCGACCATCACCGACAATCCGGATGTCGTTGCGGTCGTCAGCGATCGTCACCTCGCCCGGGTCGAGGCACTGGTCGCCGACGCACACGACCGCGGCGTGCTCATCGTCGCCACGCCGGTCGACGAGAGCGCCGAGTTCGACGGCGACCGCAAGCGCCCGCTGCGCATCGTCGTCTCGCCGCCGGCAGACTCGAAGATCATGCAGGAGGAGATCTTCGGCCCCGCGGTCATCCTGCTGCCGTACGACCAGACCGAAGACGTCATCGCCGACATCAACAGCAGACCGAAGCCGTTGGCGCTGTACTACTTCGGAACCGACCCGGCCGAGCAGCAGGCCGTGCTCACCCGCACCTTCTCCGGCGGCGTGACGGTCAACGACATCATGATGCACCCCGGCATGCACGACGCCCCGTTCGGCGGCATCGGCGCGTCCGGCATGGGCCACTACCACGGCCGTGAGGGCTTCCTCGAGTTCAGCCATGCTCGTACGGTTTTCGAGGCGCCCGAACACGATCCGCGCGCCGAGTGGGGCATGCTGCCGCCGTACGGCGAGGGCTTCCTCACCGCGATGGAGGCACAGGTCACCCCGTAGCGGCGACATTGCCGATCAGTGAGAAGCCTCCCCGCCGACCCCACCGTCGGCGGGGAGAATGCATGTCATGAGCAGTGAACTCGCAGACCGCCTGGCCCTGACCGACCTCATCGCGCAGTACGCCATCGCCGTCGATCGACGCGACGAGCCGGCACTGACCGCGCTCTTCACCGACGACGCCGAACTCGTCCAGCCGGCAGGCCTGGTCCGGCGCGGCCGCAACGCAACGCTGACGGGCAACGTCGGCATCGCCCAGGGCGTACTCGAGGCCGTCGCGCATCTCCACTCGACCCGCCACGTCGTCAACCAGCAGATCGTCTACCGCACGGGCGACACGGCTCGCGGCGAGGTCTACGGCGAGGCCCACCACGTGTACGCGACCGAGAACGGACCCCGCGACTACGTCGTGGCGATCCGCTACCAGGACGAGTACCGCAACACCGGCGGGGCGTGGCGCATCGCCCGTCGCGAACTGTCGGTCGACCTCACGTACGACATCGAGGTGAAGCTCCTGAGCTGAGCCCGCAACCGATCGACGCAGTTCAGACTCAGTTTTGCTGAGCGGAACACCCCTTCCCGGGAACCGTCCGGCCCGATATCCTCGGTCAATCGATTGGTTGGCCGAGATGTCCCCGCCGTCGGCGCTAGGCCCCGGGCCAGTCGGAAGCTCTTTCCACACCCCGAATTCGGAGGTCGAACCATGGGCACGTCTGCTACGAATCACCGATCACCGTCGCTGACACTGACACCGGCCGAGCAGCTGCTCGCGGTCGAGGAGATCAAGCAGGTGTTCGCCCGACGCCTGCGCATCATGGACACCAAGCAGTGGGATCTGTACGGCTCGGTACACACCGAGGACGTCGTCAGCGAGTCCTGGGGCGCCGGCAGCCGGGTCACCGGACGCGACCTGCTCGCAAACGCGATTCGAAACACTCTGGACGGCAACGTGTTCGTGACGAGCGTGCACCACGGTCACCAGCCCGAGATCACGATCACCTCCGACACCACCGCCACCGGCATCTGGGCCATGGAGGACGAACTGTGGTGGACCAACGGCGATGTCGAGGAACACCTCCACGGCTACGGCCACTACCACGAGGAGTACCGCAAGGTGGAGGGCAAGTGGCTCATCAGCTACCGCACCCTCACCCGCCTGCGCGAGACCGCTACGCCGCACTTCTACGACTACCGCGGAGTCGATACGCCCTCACGCTAGCTATGCTGTGTTCCAGATCACCCGAGCAATTGCTTGGTTGATAGATCGAAACCCGAGGAAAGAGGTCCAGGCATGGCCGCACCCACCGGTGAACTGACGATGACTGCCGCCGAGCAGTTGCTCGCCATCGAGGAGATCAAGAAGGTGTTCGCGACGCGCCTGCGTGTCATGGACACCAAGCAGTGGGATCTGTACGGCCCGCTGCACACCGAGGATGTCGTCACCGAGACGTGGGCCGGCCTGCCGGGCGACAAGCAGCCGAAGGCGAACGGACAGTCCAACCGCGCGTCGGGACGCGAGCACCTCACCAACTCGATCCGCGGCATGCTCGGTTCCTCGACACACGTGACGACCGCGCACCACGGTCACCAGCCCGAGATCACGATCACCTCCGACACCACCGCCACCGGCATCTGGGCCATGGAGGACGAACTGTGGTGGACCAACGGCGATGTCGAGGAACACCTCCACGGCTACGGCCACTACCACGAGGAGTACCGCAAGGTGGAGGGCAAGTGGCTCATCAGCTACCGCAAGCTCACCCGCCTGCGCGAGACCCACACCCCCGACTTCTTCGAGTACATGGGAGCCCTGTGACCACTGCAGCCGTCGACACGTCCGCGCTCTTCGAGCCGCTCACCGTCCGGTCCCTCGAGCTGAGGAACCGGATAGCGATGTCGCCCATGACTCGTCACGGATCGCCCGGCGGCGTTCCGACCGACGAGGTCGTCGCGTACTACCGTAGGCGCGCCGAGGGTGGCACCGGGCTCATCGTCACCGAGGGCGTCGCGATCGAGCACCCGTCCGCCGTCGATGCCGACACCGTTCCGGTCATGTACGGCGATGCGGCTCTTGCGGGTTGGCGCAACGTCGTCGACGCCGTTCACGCCGCGGGCGGCAAGATCGTCCCGCAGCTGTGGCACGTCGGACCGCTGTTCGGCGCGATGGGACCGGTCGGTGACGTCACCCCCATGCGCCCGTCCGGGCACTGGGGCACCGTCGGCAACACGATGTACTCCGACGAGTACGTCGAGCAGATGCGCCCGGTGACCGCCGCGATGTCCGAACAGGACATCGCCGACGTGATCGCCGCATACGCCTCCGCGGCGCGCAACGCGATCGACGTCGGCTTCGACGGTGTCGCCCTGCACGGTGGCCACGGGTACCTGCTCGACGCATTCCTGTGGGCGCCCACCAATCAGCGCGACGACCAGTGGGGCGGAGACCTGGAGCGCCGCACCCGCTTCCCCGTCGAGGTCGTCAAGGCGATCCGCAAGGAGATCGGCGACGACTACCCGATCATCTTCCGGTTCTCGCAGCACAAGCAGCAGGACTTCGTCTCGAAGATCGCCGAGACGCCCGAGGAACTCGGCGTGGTGCTGAATGCGCTCGTCGACGCCGGCGTCGACATCCTGGACGCCAGCATCCGCCGCTTCTACGCGCACGCGTTCGAGGGCAGCGACCTCTCGCTGGCCGGGTGGGCGAAGAAGCTGACCGGCGCCACCGTGATGGCGGTCGGTAGCGTCGGCCTCGACAGCGCACTCAACGAACAGGTGATCTCCGGGCTGCCGCAGATGTCGAACAACCTGCCCGACCTCATGCGCCGCGTGAACGAGGCCGAGTTCGACCTCGTCGCGATCGGGCGCCTGCACATGGCGGATCCCGCTATCGCGCAGCGCCTTCGGGACGGCGATGCGATGCCGGAGTTCGACCGCGAGGCTCACGCGGGCCGTCTGTACTGACGACCGGTACCGAGGCTCTCGCGCGAACGGGAGTCCGCGGCGCACTTCTCGAGGGAAAGCGTGCCGTGGACGCCCGTTCGGCGTTCTCGGGTCAGCCCCGGTCCGGCACCAGGATTGCCCGGCCCTTGACCCTTCCCGCCTCGAGTGCGTCGAAGGCGGCCACTGCGTCCTCGAGCGGGATCGTCTCGGACTCGATGGTGACGAGTCCGCGCCGCGCCAGGTCGATCACCGCACGCTGGTCCGCGCGGGTGCCGGCGTAACTCGTGCGCACACTCGCACCCCACGGCAGCGCGAAGCCGGTCCAGTCGAACTGTCCCCCACCGAGTCCCAACACTCGTAGCGCACCGTCGCGTCCGATGACCCGGGTCGCGATATCGACGGTGGCCTGCACGCCGACGCAGTCGAAGACCGCGTCGACACCGATCCCGTCGGTGAGGTCGAGGATCTTCTCGACGCTCGCCGCGTCGCTGGCGAAGGCATGGTCGGCGCCCACTGCGGTGGCCAGTTCCAGTTTCTCCTCCGCCGAGTCCACCGCGACGATCCGGGTCGCGGTGGTGGCCGCCAGGATCTGGACAGCGGTGTGGCCGAGCCCGCCGATGCCGAGCACCACCGCCGTCGTTCCCGGCCCGAGTCGGTCGCGCGCGCCGTCGATCGCGTGATAGGTCGTGAGTCCGGCATCGGCCAGCGGCCCGGCGGTGACCGGATCGAGGTCTCCGAGCGGCTCGACGAATCGGGCGTCGACCTTCATGTACTCGGCCATGCCGCCGTGCGCGGCGAGCCCGGGGCACAGGGGCACTCCCTGACGCCCCGTCCCCCGCTCACACGAGTTCTCCCGGCCCTGCACGCATGCCCGACACGTCCCGCAACTCCACACCAGGAAGACGAGGACGGCGTCGCCCACCGCGAACGACTCGACACCGTCGCCCAGGGCGGCGATGCGCCCGGCGGTCTCGTGTCCCAACGTCATCGGCGGCGGCAGCATCGTGATCGGCGAATGCCGGACGTGGATGTCGGAGTGGCACAGCCCCGCACCGGCAACCTCGATCAGGACCTCGCCGGGACCGATCTCGGGGATATCGGTGTCGACGACCGCGATCCGGCCATGCTCAACCAGCTGCAACGCTCTCATCGCGCACCTCCTCGACGACGACGGCGGGCATCGCCGGGGCAGCGAGATGCCGACGCAGGAAGAGGATCTGGTGCTCGAGGACCCGGTCGAACCACTGCTTGCCGGGGTAGACGTCGAAGTGGTCGCACGGGTAGTGCCGCACCTCGGCCCGCGCCTGCTCCGCTGCCTTCGCGGCGGCGTGCGGCGGCGCGCTGCGGTCGAGATCGCCGACCTGCACCAGCAGCGGGGCGGTCACCTTCCTGGCGACCGTCACCGGCCGGTAAGAGCCGATCTCGAGGAAGGATCGCGCGCTGACCTCGTTGCGCCAGCTGGGGCCGGCGATGGAGTGGTAGTCCTCGTAGATGCCGGGCAGCGCGAGCGCGGCCACCTCACCGGGGCGGCCGGCGAGCGGAATCGTCACGCCCGCACCTCCGCGCGCCGACGCCACCCGGTCCCGCACCGCCGCCCACGAACTCTTCGCCAGGTGCGCGGGGCTGTACTGCTTCATCGAGGCGGCCGACGCCGCGCGGGCGTCCGTGGCCGGGGTGAGTGCAACGAGCGCCGCCAGTCGGGGATCGCTCGCGCCCAGGCTGAGGACGTGCCCGCCGGACAGGGACACCCCCCACGCGACGACGCGGTCGGGATCGATGCCGTCGGTGCGGCGCGCGGCCGCGATGGCGGCGGCATAGTCGTCGAGCTGGCCCTGGATCGAGATCGTCTGCCGCACTCGCCCACCACTGCGTCCGAAGCCGCGGTAGTCGAATGCCAGGACGTCCAGGCCGGCGGCGGCGAGGCCCTCCGCGAAACCTTCGAGACCGGAGTCCACGGTTCCGCCGAAGCCGTGGGCCATCACGACACACGGTCGGCCCGCCTCGGTGAGGAACGCGTCAGACTCGCCGCGGTAGTGCCAGCCGGCGCAGGACGTCCCCTGCACCGAGAACTCCATTTCGGTTCGATTCACAATTTGCTCCCATAGATTGTGTTGAGCCACACCGCGACGAGCGCCTCGCGAGCGGTCTCGGGGGTCAATGCCTCCGGTCCGCCGCGCGACAGACTCTCGACGGCGCGGTCGTTCATGTCGAGAAGAACCACGGCGAGTGCGCGGCTGTCGGGGCCGTCGGCCGCGCGCCCCGACGTCCGCTCGGCGTCGATCACCGACGCCACGGGGCCCACGAAGCTGAACCGGTCGCGATCCCACATCTCGCGCACCGAGGGATCGGAGTCTCGCGCATCACGCAGGGCGCGATACAGATTGGGGTGGCGCTCCCACGTACCGATCACCTCGGCGATCAGGCCGTCGATCATCTCCCGCGGGCTGCCCTCGCGCGCGAGATAGCGCCGGGCTCCCTCCTGCATCTCGCCGTACACGGTCCGGGACAGCGCGGCGACAGCCTTCGCCTTGTTGTCGAAGTAGAAGTAGAAGCCCGACCGGGTGACCCCCGCCGCCTTCGAGATGTCGCTGATGTTGATCTCGTCGAGGCTGCGATCCTCGAGTAGGCGTTCGACGGCCTCGAGAATCGCCGCGCGGCGCTCCTCCCCCTTGTTCGCTCTCCGCGTGCGGGTCTCGTCGCTGGAGGCGGGGTGGCTGGTCATGGTGTCGGCCTTCCGGTCGGCTACTGCGTACGGGTCCTCATCATGCCGGGACACCCGCCAACCGGACGGCACCGTCCCTCCGTACCCGTTCGAGACCGGCGGGCAGTTCCTTGGTCCGCATCTCGTGTTCGTAGATGTAGTAGTCGACCTGCTGCGTGTGACGGGGCCGATTGTTGAAGTGCCCCACGAAGCGTTCCTCGTCGGCCTTGATCACCCGATGCATCTCGGCCTGCGCGGGCGGCCGGTACGTGCCGGCGAGGTAGGCGGCCAGCGTGCGCGCCTGGCACTCGACGAACGGGAACAGCGTCGGCGCGGACTGAGCGAAGCCGATGAAGGCAAGATCGTCCATGCCGGGCTTGAACATGCGCTTGTACAGCGGGAACTGGTTACCGGGGGCGCTTAGGAAGTCCTCGTCGAAGAACGGGAACGTGATGTTGTAGCCCGTTGCGTAGATGATCACGTCGAAGTCGCGGCTGGTGCCGTCGACGAAGTGCACGGTCGCACCGTCGAGTCGCTCGATGTTCGGCTTGGCATCGATGTCGCCGGAACCGAAGCGCACCAACAGTTCCTGGGACTGCGTCGGATGCGCCTCGCCGAAGTGATGGTCCGGCTTGGGCAGCCCGAAGCTCTCGGGGCGCCCCGACAGGAAGATCGGCCCGCGGCGACCCATCCGGCGTTGCCACGACAGCGGGATCTGCGGGATCGTCTGGATCAGAGTGTCGGCGGGGACACCGAATGCGTACTTGGGCACGATCCACGCGCCCGAGCGGGTCGAGATCGTCACCTTGTTGCGCTGGGACCGCTGCGACAGTTCGACGGCGATGTCGGCGGCACTGTTCCCCAGTCCGACGACGAGGATTCGCTTGTCCCGCAGATGGAGCGGGGTCTCCGGATCGATGTAGGCGTGCGAGTGGATCGATTCGCCGGTGAACTCGCCGGGGAAGTCGGGCAGCCGGGGATCCCAGTGATGCCCGTTCGCGACGGCCAGGAAGTCGAACCGGCGCGTCTCACCATCCTGGGTCGAGATCTCCCAACCCCCGCCGGGCAGGTGCTCCGCGTGTTCGACCCCGTTCTCGAACCGGATCCGGTCGAGGAGCGAGAACGCGGACGCGTAGTCGTCGAGGTAGCGCTTGATGTCGGTGTGATGCGGGAAGTCCGGGAGCTCCTCCGGCATCGGATAGTCCTTGAACGACAGCCGGCGCTTGGACGTATCGATGTGCAGCGACCGGTAGGCACTCGAATGACCGTTCGGGTTGCCGAACGCCCAGTTGCCACCGATGCGATCGGAGCTCTCGAAGCACTCGTAGGGGATGTCGTAGTCGGTGAGCATCTTGCCGGCCGTCAGACCGCTGATTCCGGCTCCGATGATGCAGGTGGTGGGTTTCGCCATCGTGCTCCGTTCGAGGTGGACCGCGTGCGTGGGCGCGTCGTCGAGGCCGCCCATCAGACGATTACGTGAGGTGGTTCACACCGTAGGTCGAAAATTGACACGCGTCAATAGTTTCGAGAAGCCCTGCCCCGCTGCGGAAATCCACATCTCGCCCCTTTCCGCCACACTGCTGGAGTGTTACAGTTCGCACTCAATTCTTAGACTCGAGTCCAAAATTCGACAGCTTCGCCTCCGGCACATCCGGCCCGTACCTCCCATCCCGCAAGAAGTCCGTCCGTGCCCGACTTCTCCGGCAAGACAGTCGTCGTCACCGGTTGCTCGTCCGGTGTCGGCGCCGCCGTCGTCGTCGAGCTCGCCGAATCCGTCTCTCTCGTCGTCGGCCGTGCCCTCGTCGAACACCGCCGGATCCGCAAGGTCTCCTTCGCCGGGTCCACCGGTGTGGGACGCCGGATCGGCCTGGATCAACCAACACAACGCCCTCGAAGTCGAACTCCCCTTCGGCGGAGTCGAATCCAGCGGATTCGGCCGCGAGGGCGGCACCGCCGGCGTCCACGTTCCTCGACACCCGCGTCGTCAGCATCAAACAGTGACGAAGGACCGAGGGGCCGGGCGGCTTCGATTGTCGGACAGCGCCTCAGGTCGGCGTCGCCGCCTAGCGTCCCGACCAGACGGGTCGGCCGCGCCGCGCGAAGGCTTCGATGCCAGCACGGAAGTCCTCCGACGCGAGAACCACACCCAGCGCGTCAGCGGTAGCTTCCCATCCGCGCTCGTCCTGGGTCGAGGTCTGCGCGTCGAGCGCACGCAGGGTCTCGCGCACCGCCACCGGTGACGCCTCACAGATTTCGAGCGCCATCGCCATCGCGCCCGCCAGCGCTTCACCCGTGTCGGTCACCTCGTTGACGACCCCGAGCGTGAAAGCGCGTTCGGCAGCGAGGGTCCGGCCGGTGATCAACAACTCGCGCGCGACGTTCACCGGAAGCGCGCGGGGCGCTCGAAAGAGCGCCCCCGAGGCGGCGACGAGTCCCCGTCGCGCCTCCGGGAGACCGAACTCGGCTGTGCGCGCGGCAACGACGAGGTCGCACGCCAGCGCGATCTCGAATCCGCCGCCGAGCGCATAGCCCTCGACTGCGGCGATCAAGGGTTTGATCCGCGTGCGCCGGATGATGCCGTACTCGCCGCCCCGGGGCATGCGAAGGTCGGCGCGCTCACGAATATCGGTGCCGGCCGAGAAGACTCGAGGGGTTCCCGTGACGACTCCGACCCACAGATCGTCATCGTCGTCGAGGAGGTCGAACGCCTCCTCGAGCCCCTCGGCCGTCTCCCGGTCGATCGCGTTACGCCTCTCCTCGCGATCGATCCGGACCACGAGGACCCGGCCCTGCCGCTCGTACCGCACCGTCATCCCACAGTCTCCACTTCCCTCGTCACGATTGCGCCTACCCGGGCAGACCCATGTCGGGCCACGTCCCGGCGACCCAGGTTTGCAGGTTGCCCCAGCCCGTGGCGCCGGTCTCGACGTCGTGGGCTCGAATCACGCAGTCCCGGAACTGGTTGAGCTCCTCGGCCGCCTCGGGCGTCGAGGTGTCGGGGTAGTAGCTGCCGTCGATGTGGAGCGCCCCCTTCCAGGACCCGCCCCGCTCGCCGTTCGGCCGGAGGTAGTGGCCCGCGCCGAGGTGGAAGCCCGTGTCGGACACCGGCTCCGCCTCCAGCATGCGGATACGTCCGTCGGACATGGTGAGGTGGAAGGCGCCGCCGAGGAACCGCCGGTTGCGGGGATCGAACGTGATCTCGGGTTCGATGCCGGTGATCAGTTCCCGCGGCCGGTCGGCGTACTCGAAGCCGCCCTGCGCCACCTTGTGCAGGTAGCCCGGACCTTCGTAGTGCAAAAGGTACTGGTGGAATGCGTAGTCGCTGCCATCGGGGTGCTCGAAGTACAGCGGGTTCCATATCGCGAGGATGCTCGGGGTGTGCCGCTCGGTGGGATCCGGCGGGAGGTCGGCGATGTCGTCGCCGACGCCGGGGCGCACCCCCCACGAATGGTCGCGGGTCATCACCCAGTCCTCGGGACCGACCTCGATTCGCTCGCCGTCGACCTCGATCCACCCACCCGCCACGACACCCGTCTGGTGATAGCGGATCTGATCCGCGGTGCGCCGATAGCCGGTGATGCCCCTGCGGTCCTCCCGCTCTTCGGTGACACACGGGACGGTGCCCTGGAGGACGAGGTCGAAGGCGACCGGTTGGACGTCGTTGGGCTCGAGCACCGCGCGGATCAGCCTCAGCGGCTCGAGGATCTCGTAGCGAACGGGACCGACGTCGACGGAGTCCGGGTCGGACGCCAGTTCGCGACTGGCCCGCACCGTCCACTGCTCGGTTCCGCGTGCCACACCGGCGTACGCGTCGATGACGTTGCGGTTGACGTACTTACCGAAACCGAACCCGATCTGCAGCGACCCGTCCTTGGCGGCCGCCATCAGGCACACCTTCTCGGTCCACGCGTAGTCGGTCTGCGCCACCGTCGCGAACGTCTCCACGATCTGGTGGGTGAAGTACTCGTCCGCTGCCACGAGTGGCCCGATCGATCCGCCCACCGACTCCTCCTCCGACGACCGAGCTCCGGCATCGATGCCGAATGTGGCTCCGGCTTCGGATGTCTCGCCGGAGGTGCACAATTTTTGGACTCGGAGGCTAAAGATAGACGCTAGTCTAGGTTTTTGGAACGGGTTCGCGATTTCTTTCCCGGGGGCACCGCCTCCCGGGGCGACGCTCGGCGATGCACCGAACGGCCCTTCCCGGCGCATCCACCACTACAATCGCCTGCGTGCCGCACGGTCCGGCACCGACTGGGGAGGTCGAGATCGGGAGTCCGGAGAACATGAACGAGTCCACGACGCTCGGCCGACGCGAGCTGAACAAGCAGCAGACGCGCGGACGGCTCCTGGACGCCGCGCGGGTCCTCTTCGCAGCACGGGGGGTGCTCGGCACCACCGTCGAGGAGATCGCGGACCAGGCAGGCGTCTCGCGGGCCACGTTCTTCAACTACTTTCCCGCCAAGGACGACCTCCTCGCGGCGCTGCACACCAGCAACATGGACTCGTTGGCAGCCACGATCGATAACCTCCTGGCGCAGGACCTGACGACCGAGGAGCGCATTCTGGGCCTGTTCGCGGACTTCGTGCAGGCCACCGAGGAACTGCCCGGGTTCCTGCGTGCCGTGACCGGCGAACTCGAACGAGACCTCGCCTCACCCGAGATCAGCGCGGAGCGTACCGACCGGTTCAACGACGAGATCCTGCGCATCCTCACGCCCGGCATCGAGCGCGGCGAGGTGCGCACGGACTATCCGCCGAAGTTCCTCGCCCAGATGGTCGCGGCCGTGTACGTCTCGACCATCCGGTACTGGCGTCAGGATCCGGCTTACGACCTCGCCGAGGGTTTCCGCATGGCCGGCACCTATGTGGCAGAGTCCCTCACCCCACGCGCCTGATTTGACCGGATTGGCGAAGTTTGTCCGAGACGGTCGTCCGGCGGGTAGATTCCGACTGACCGGAAGGTATCCAGGCTTCGAGCTAGGGACACGGAGGCGGCGAGATGGGGGAAAGCCGGGAAATCGTCACGCGGCGGGAACAACGGCGACAGCAGACGTTCGAGCGGCTTCTGCAAGCCGCCCGTGAACAGTTCTCCGAGCGCGGTTTCGACAACACGACGATCGACGACATCGTCGGGACGGCACACGTCTCCCGCGGCACCTTCTTCAACTACTTCGACAGCAAGGACGCCGTCCTCGCCGCGCTGCACCAGGTTCACATGGACAAGTTGCCGGGCATAATCGACGGCCTGCTCGCGCGCGACCTCACGACCGACGAACGAATCCGATCACTGTTCAACGACGTCGTCGAGGCCGCGGTCACGCTGGAGAAGTACTTCCGGGCCACCACCCGCGAACTCGACCGGGATCTCGCGACCCCCGCGATCAGTGCGGCCCGCACCGAACGGTTCCTCGTCGCGTTCGGACGGATACTCGAGGCCGGCGTCGACTGCGGCGAGGTGCGCCGGGACTACCCGCTGAGCTTCCTGTCGCAGATGGTCACCGCGGTGTACATCACCACGATCCGGTACTGGCGTGAGAACACCGTCACCGACATGGAACTGGAGTTCGTCCGCGCTGCCACGTTCATCGCGGAAGCGATCGCGCCCCGGGAAGTGGGAAGCCCGTCCGATCCGTAGGGGGGGAGGTCCGGATCGGACGGGCGATCGGGGGGCTAGGCGGCGTCGTCCGCCAGATCCACGACCAGCGCGGCGCCGGTCTTCTCCAGCACCTCGTCGACGGTGACGTCGGGCGCGAGCTCACGCAACACCAACGCGTCGTCCCGGACGTCGATCACGGCGAGGTTGGTGATGATGCGCTGCACCACCGCCTGGCCGGTCAACGGCAGCGTGCACTGCTCGACGATCTTGGCGCCGCCATCGCGGTCGGTGTGTTCCATGACCACGATGACGCGCCGGGCACCGTGCACCAGATCCATGGCGCCGCCCATACCCTTGACCATCTTGCCCGGCACCATCCAGTTGGCGAGGTCCCCGTTCCGGGAGACCTGCATGCCACCGAGGACCGCGGTGTCGATGTGTCCACCGCGAATCATGCCGAACGACAACGCCGAATCGAAGAACGCCGCACCCGGGTTCACGGTCACCGTCTCCTTGCCCGCGTTGATGAGGTCGGGATCGACCGCATCGTCCGTCGGGTAGGGGCCGGTGCCCAGGATGCCGTTCTCGGAGTGGAGAACCACCTTGACGCCCTCGGGCAGGTAGTTCGGGATCAGGGTCGGCAGACCGATCCCCAGGTTGACGTACTCGCCGTCGATCATCTCGGCCGCGGCGCGCGCGGCCATCTGCTCACGTGACCAGCTCATGCCGACACCGTCCGCTTCTCGATTCGCTTGTCCTGCTGACCCGCCTGCACCACGCGCTGGACGAACACGCCCGGCAGGTGGACCTGCGCGGGATCCAGCTCGCCCGGCTCGACCAGCTTCTCGACCTGCGCGATCGTGATCCGGCCGGCCATCGCGGCCAGCGGGTTGAAGTTCATCGCCGTCTTGTTGAACACGAGATTGCCCTCGGTGTCACCGATCTCGGCGTGGACGAGCGCGAAGTCCGCAACGATCGACTCCTCGAGCACGTACGTCTTGCCGCCGAAGTCGCGGGTCTCCTTGGCAGGCGACGCGACCGCGACCGACCCGTCGGCGGCGTAGCGCCACGGCAGACCGCCCTCGGACACCGGGGTCCCGACACCGGCGGGGGTGTAGAACGCCGGAATGCCCGCGCCACCGGCACGCATCCGCTCGGCGAGTGTGCCCTGCGGGGTGAGCTCCACCTCGAGCTCGCCCGACAGGTACTGCCGCGCGAATTCCTTGTTCTCGCCCACGTACGACGCGGTGACCCGACGGATCTGCCCGGCCGACAGCAGGATTCCCAGCCCCCAGTCGTCGACGCCGCAGTTGTTGGAGAACACCTCGAGCCCGGTCACGCCACGCTCGGAGAGCCCACCGATCAGGGCGCTCGGGATACCGCACAGACCGAAACCACCGACCGCGAGCGAGGAGCCGTCGGCGATGTCCGCGACGGCCTCGGCCGCCGATGCGAAGACCTTGCTCATCGGGCATCACCGGTCGCGGGCAGGATGCGGGCGCGGACCTCACCGAAACCGATACGGCCACCGTCGGCGCCGGGCGCGGTCGCCGAGATCGAGATCTCGTCGCCGTCCTGGATGAAGGTGCGCTGCTCACCGGCGACCTCGACGGGTTCGGCGCCGCCCCAGGTCAGTTCGATGAAGGCGCCTCGTTGAGCCTTGTCGGGGCCCGAGATGGTGCCGGAGCCGAAGAGGTCACCCGTGCTCGCCGCCGCACCGTTGACGGTGGTGTGCGCCAACATCTGTGCGGGCGACCAGTACATCTGGGCGTAGGGCGGACGGGACACGACGTCGCCGTTCCACTCGACCTCGAGATCGATGTCCAGGCCCCACTTCTCGTCACCCTGCAGGTACGGCAGCGGGGTCGGATCCTGCACCGGGGTGTCGATGCGGGCGGCCTCGAGGGCCAGCAGCGGGACGACCCACGCGGAGATCGACGTCGCGAAGCTCTTGCCCAGGTTCGGACCCAGCGGGACGTACTCCCACGCCTGGATGTCGCGGGCCGACCAGTCGTTGAGGATCACGGCGCCGAAGCAGTGCTCCGCGAACTGGTCCGGGGTGATCGAGGAACCCATCGGCGAACCGACACCGACGATGAAGCCCATCTCGGCCTCGATGTCGAGGCGGATCGACGGGCCGAACGACGGGGCCGCGTCGGCCGGGGCCTTGCGCTGACCGCACGGGCGCACGATGTCGGTGCCCGACACCACGACGGTGCTCGACCGACCGTGGTAGCCGACCGGCAGGTGCTTCCAGTTCGGCATCAGCGCAGCCGAATCCGGGCGGAACAACCGGCCCAGGTTGGTGGCGTGGTTCTCCGACGCGTAGAAGTCGACGTAGTCGGCGACCGCGATCGGCAGGTGCATGGTGACGTCGTCGACCGCGAACACCGCGTCGTCGGCGATCTCACCGGCGACCAGTGCGGTGATCTGCGCGCGGACCTCGACCCACCGGTCGCGGCCCTGGGCCATGAACGCGTTGAGCGTCGGCTGGGCGAACGTGTCGTCGCCCAGCGCCTTCGCGAGGTCGACGACGCTGTCGCCGACACGCACACCCACCCGCGGGCCCGCGTCGGCCGTCGAGAACACGCCGTAGGGCAGGTTGTCGACACCGAACAGGGAATCGGCGGGAATCGAGATGACGGTCATGCGAGGGGTCCTTCCTCGGTCGAGGGGGAATCCACCGAGCCCGTAGGCGCGGAGGGCTCGGTGGATGATCGGGGCACCAGTCCGAGGCCGACCAGTTCGGTCAGCGGATCGCTGATGCTGCAGGTGCCGAAGGACCGGAAGTTCGCGCGCAGCGCGTCCACCGCCTCGGCCGACAGTCCCGCCAGTGCGCCGGCGAGAGCAGTTCCGTCACGGTCGGCGAGCGTCGCGGCGACCTCCTCGACGCTCGCGCCACCGGTGGCCCGGTGCGTCGCGAGCATGACGTTGAGGAAGCCGTGCTGCTCGAATCCCGTCTCGGGGTCCGTGTTCCGGATCGCGTGGTGCAGGCCCGCAGTCGCCTTGAACCGCACGCCCGACGTCGCGACGGTGTGGATGGCGGCGGCCAGCTCGGCCTCGTCCGGGTACGCGGCGGCGACGATGCCGCCGGTGCGGAACTTCGCGGAGTACGGCGTGCCGGCCATTGCCGCCAGGATCGCGGGGCGACGGTCGTCGCGCGGCACCTCGACGAAGATTTCCACACCCGGTGCGGCCGAGGAGATCTCGCCGAGGGCGGCGAACAGGGCGTCCGGCGCCTGTCCCTCGGGAACACCGATCTCCATCGCGACCAGCCTGACGCCGTCGATCGCACGCAGCTGCTCGAGCGCCGCCGGTACGGCGTCGGTGCCGGCGGGCACGGTCAGGCTCAGCTCGAGGTCGCCGTCCTGCTTCGCGATGATCGCGGGCAGCTCGCCGAGGCGCGGTGCGGGGAAGACGAACGGCCCCACCAGCGCAGCGTGGTCGCTGCGCTCGTGTTCGAGGTGCGCGGGCACCGCGGCGTCCATCGGCGCGTTCCCCGGGGGGAACAGCGCCGCGTCGTCGCACAGACCGGCGAGCAACGGAGAAATGGTCACTTGTTCGGCCCCCGTCCGGACCAGGACCAGGCATAGGCCTCGTCCTCGCAGGCCAACGCGCCCTCACCGAGCTCGAGCGGGCGGAAGGTGTCGACCATGACGGCGAGCTCGTCGAAGAACTCGACGCCGATGCTGCGCTCGTACGCGCCCGGCTGCGGGCCGTGGGCGTGGCCACCGGGGTGGATCGAGATCGAGCCCTGGCCGATGCCCGAACCCTTGCGGGCCTCGTAGTCGCCGCCGCAGTAGAACATGATCTCGTCGGAGTCCACGTTCGAGTGGTAGTACGGCACCGGGATGGCCAGCGGGTGGTAGTCCACCTTGCGCGGCACGAAGTTGCAGATGACGAAGTTGTTGCCCTCGAACGCCTGGTGCGCCGGCGGCGGCTGGTGCACGCGGCCCGTGATGGGCTCGTAGTCGGAGATGTTGAACGTGTACGGGTACAGGCAACCGTCCCAGCCGACGACGTCGAACGGGTGGTTCGGGTACACCATGCGGGTGCCCACGATCGCGCCACCGGCGCGGTGCTTGACCAGCACCTCGACATCGGTGCCCTCGGCGGTCAGGGGCTCGGACGGCCCGTGCAGATCGCGCTCGCAGAACGGCGCGTGCTCGAGGAACTGGCCGAACTTGGACAGGTAGCGCTTGGGCGGAACGATGTGGCTGTTCGCCTCGATTGCGTACGCACGCAACGACTCCGAGCCCTGCGGCACCCAGCGGTGGGTGGTCGACATCGGAATCAGGACGTAGTCGCCCGGGCGGGCGTGCAGTGCGCCGAACACGGTCTCGACGATCGCCTCGCCGGACTCGACGTACACCATTTCGTCACCGAGCGAGTTGCGGTACAGCGGCGACTCCTTGGCGGACACCACGTACGACAGGCGCACGTCGGCGTTGCCGAGGATCAGCCGGCGCCCGGTCACGACGTCGGTCTCCGCCCAGATCTCCTCGGGGAAGAGATCGTGCAGCTTCAGGTGCCGCGGCTTGAGCGGGTGGTTCGGGGTGGTGGTCTGGTCGCGCAGCTCCCACACGGTCGCGTCGACGATGGCCGACGGGATGTGGCGGTGGTACAGCAGCGACGAATCGGAGGAGAAGCCCTCCTCACCCATCAGCTCCTCGAAGTAGAGCTGGCCGCCGGAGTCCCGGTGCTGAGTGTGACGCTTCGGCGGAATGTTGCCGAGCTGTCGGTAGAACGCCATGGCCGGCCTCCTGAGGTACTCGCGCCCGATCTCGGGCTGTGGTCGTCACCGTCGGCGGGACAGCAGCGCGGCTGTGGTGGTCACGGCCGCCGATCCCTGTCGAGGTTAGTAAACAGATTAACTAGTTTCGCGGCGTGAGCGCAACCACACGGGCGGTCTCGCCTTCCCCACCCCCGCGTTGTGCGCACTTAGCGCGGATTCGCGCCACCCAGAACCGCGTTCTGCGCACTTGGCGCGCAGGGAAGGACCCCCGGGTGCGCGAGAAGTGCGCACAACGCGGGAAGGGCAGGAAAGGAACGAAGGGGCAGCGCCGGACGGGCAGCGTCAGTTGCGGCCGCGGACGTCGAACTGGCTGCGGTTGGTGATCAGCTTGTCGAGCAGCATGACGAGAATGTGCTGCTCAGCCTCGGTGAGCACGCTGGCCCACGCGTACTCGCGCTCGTTGTGCTCGCGATAGGTCGCGGCCATCTCGGCCCGCCCCTGCTCGGTGAGCGACAACTGCACCGACCGGCCGTCGTGCGCGTCGGGCGAGCGTTCGAGCAGACCGCTCGCGACCAGCGTTTTCGCAAGATTGGAGACGGCAGCGCGGCTCATACCGGTGAGCTTCGCCGCGCTCTTCGGTTCGATGGGCCCGGCCAGCCACGTGACGAACATCAGGCGGAAGGCCGACCACGACAGCCCGCGGGGCCGGTGCACGGACGATTCCAGGTCGTAGGTGACGACGTTCGCTGCCCGGTTGAGGGTCAGTAAAACCTGCGTAGCCAATTGATGAGTGGACCCGAACTCCGTGCTCAGACGCGTATTGGCAAGGTCGATGAAGGACCAGAAGTCGAGCGAGCCGGGAGCCGGCGTCGTCGAACCCTCCGCCGCCCGCGCGCTGCGCCCCTCGTCGCCGTTCATTCGGCCACCCTATCGCGGCACCGCAGCGGCTCGCGCTGCTCGAAATGTCCTACTGACTCCACCGAATTAGTATATCTATTAACTAGTTGCCCCCGTGTGTATGCCGTCGTGGTCGGTCCGGCGAATCTTCGCGACACCCGCTCGGGCCAGTGCGGCAACAGGTTGTCCATACGCAGCCTAAAGTCTGTACAAAGAACCCAGACCAGCGAAAGCGGCGCCCACACCCGGGCGCGACGACCCCCCGAACAGGATGAACATGAGCACACTGCAGACCCTCGATCGCGGGCTGCGTGCACTCGACGTCGTCGCACAGTCCGCAGCCGGCATCTCGGTGGCCGACCTCGCCCGCGAACTCGATGTGCACCGTGCCATCTGCTACCGGATCGTCGCCACGCTCGAGGCGCACGGGCTCGTCGCCCGCACGTCCGACGGCCGCATCCGCCTGGGCGTGGGCGCCGCCGTCCTCGCATCCCGGTTCGAGCCGCAGTTCGCGAGCGACGTCCAGCCGCTGCTCCACTCGCTCGCCAACGAGACCCGCGCGACCGCGTTCATCTCCGCAGCTCAGGGGCAGAACTGTGTCGTGATCATGGTGGCCGAGCCCGAGGCGACGCTGCTGCGGGTCGGCTACCGCGTCGGCAGCAGCCATCCCCTCGATCGCGGCGCCGCCGGAATCGCGATCCTCGCGATGCGCCCCGAGAAGCCGAGCGACTCCGACGAGGTCTGCCAGGCGCGGATCGACGGATTCAGCCTCACCCGCGGACAGCTCGAGCACGGTGCGGTCGGCATCGCTACGGGGATCTGCCTGCCCGACGGCGTGGGCGCCACCACCGGACTCGAACGCAGTATCGGAGTCGTCGCGATCGACGGTCTCGACACCGACCGAGCCGCCGACGCGGTCCAGCGCACCGCCCGCCACATCGAGCGCCTCATCACCGTCTGACACCACTCGCCCGACGCCGGCCCCAGCGGCACCCGCATCTCGCAGGTGCCGCTTCTCGCGTTTTGCGCACTTAGCGCGAAGATCCCCGGGCTCGAACGCGCGATAAGTGCGCAAATCGCGAGGGGACGGGACACCGGACGGCGATAAGTGCGCGAAACGCGAGGGGACGGGACACCGGACGCGCGATAAGTGCGCAAAACGCGAGGGGACGGGACGCGCAGGTCCGCCGAAACACGGTGCCCGGGCGCGTATTCGGCCAGTTCGGGCCGCGCAGTTACAGACCACTTACGTCGTTATCGGGGCCGCACTTGACCGCGATTGTGACCGCACTTACTCTGTGCGGAGTTCGCTCACCGCTACAGGTTGTGCGTTATTAGTAACTTCGCAGTTCGAGCGAGTTTCAGACCAACGGAGATACAAGTCATGAGCGCGTGCCCGATCGATCACAAGGCCCTGCAGACCACGGGCTGCCCGGTTTCCGCGAATGCCGCCGCCTTCGATCCCTTCACCGGCCCGTACCAGGTGGACCCCGCAGCGTCGCTGCGCTGGTCGCGCGACGAGGAGCCGGTGTTCTTCAGCCCGGAACTCGGCTACTGGGTGGTCACCCGATACGAGGACGTCAAGGCCGTCTTCCGCGACAACATCCTGTTCTCGCCGTCGATCGCCCTCGAGAAGATCACCCCCGTCTCGGAGGAGGCGACGGCGACGCTCGCGAAGTACGACTATGCGATGGCGCGCACCATGGTGAACGAGGACGAGCCCGCGCACATGCCGCGCCGCCGCGTGCTGATGGATCCGTTCACCCCCAAGGAACTGGTCCACCACGAGCCGATGGTCCGACGACTCACCCGCGAGTACGTCGACCGCTTCGTCGAGACCGGCCGGGCCGACCTGGTCGACGAGATGCTGTGGGAGGTCCCGCTCACCGTCGCACTGCACTTCCTCGGCGTGCCCGAGGAGGACATGGACGAGCTGCGCAGCTACTCGATCGCGCACACCGTCAACACGTGGGGCCGGCCCGCCGTCGAGGAGCAGGTCGCGGTCGCCGAGGCCGTCGGTAAGTTCTGGCAGTACGCCGGCAAGGTGCTCGACAAGATGCGCAAGGATCCCTCCGGCCACGGCTGGATGCCCTTCGGCATCCGCGTCCAGCAGGAGCAGCCCGACGTCGTCACCGACTCGTACCTGCACTCGATGATGATGGCGGGAATCGTTGCAGCACACGAGACCACGGCCAACGCGTCGGCCAACGCCTTCCGCCTGCTGCTCGAGAACCGCAGCGTGTGGGAGGAGATCTGCGCCGACCCGAGCCTGATCCCCAACGCCGTCGAGGAGTGCCTGCGCCATTCCGGTTCGGTCGCCGCGTGGCGCCGCCTCGCCACCGACGACACCACCATCGGCGGCGTCGACATCCCGAAGGGCGCGAAGCTGCTGATCGTGACGTCGTCGGCCAACCACGACGAGCGGCACTTCGACAACGCCGACGACTTCGACATCCGCCGCGAGAACTCGAGCGATCACCTGACGTTCGGCTACGGCAGCCACCAGTGCATGGGCAAGAACCTGGCCCGCATGGAGATGCAGATCTTCCTCGAGGAGTTCACCAAGCGCCTCCCGCACATGGAGCTGGTCCCGGACCAGGAGTTCACCTACCTGCCCAACACGTCGTTCCGCGGTCCGGATCACGTTCTGGTGCAGTGGGACCCGGCGAAGAACCCGGAGCGTGCCGACCCGTCGATCCTCGACGACCGGCAGCCGGTGAAGATCGGTGAGCCGTCGAAGACCAACATCTCGCGCACCGTCTCGGTCGAGGCGATCACCCCGGCCGCCGACGGCGTCGTGCGTGTACGGCTGTCGGATCCGTCGGGCAAGCCGCTGCCGAAGTGGACGCCGGGCTCGCACGTGGACGTCGAGCTGGGGGACCTGTCCCGGCAGTACTCGCTGTGCAGCAACCCGAACGATCTGTCGCACTACGAGATCGCAGTTCTCGAGGAGCCCGAGAGCCGCGGCGGATCGCGCTACGTGCACCGCACCCTGCAGACCGGACACACCCTGAAGATGCGCGGCCCGCGCAACCACTTCAAGCTCGACCCGGACGCGCAGCGCTACATCTTCGTGGCGGGCGGCATCGGCATCACCCCGGTGATCGCGATGGCCGACCACGCGAAGGCCACCGGCAAGGACTACGAGATCCACTACTGCGGACGTGATGTCGCGACGATGGCGCTGCTCGACCGGCTCACCGCGGACCACGGCGACAAGGTGGAGATCCACTCGAGCGCCGCGGGCAACCGCCTCGACATCCCGACGCTGCTGGCGACGCCGGCCCCCGGTACCCAGATCTACTCGTGCGGCCCGGAGCGACTGCTCACCGCGCTCGAGGAGGCCACCGCACACTGGCCCGAGGACTCGCTGCACGTCGAGCACTTCACCTCGAACCTGGCCACCCTCGACCCGGCCAACGAGCACGCGTTCGAACTCGAACTGCGCGACTCCGGCCTGACGATCCAGGTCGCCGCCGACCAGACCGTGCTCGACGCCCTGCGCGCGTCGAACATCGACATCCAGAGCGACTGCGAGGAGGGGCTGTGCGGATCCTGCGAAGCCCCCGTCCTCGACGGCGAGGTGGACCACCGCGACATGGTGCTCACCAAGACCGAACGGGCTCAGAACAAGTCGATGATGACCTGCTGCTCGCGCGCGTGCGGCAAGAAGCTCAGCCTCGCACTCTGATCCCCCCTCCCCCAGAATCTCTCCAGCACCCGAAAGGATCCGTCATGGGATCTCCGACCGTCACCGGGGCCGCCGTGCCGCCGGGCTCGGCCACCACCGACCAGCCGCCGAAGTCCAGCTTCAAGCGCGTCCTCACCGGCAGCATGGCCGGCGCCGTGCTCGAGTGGTACGACTTCGCGATCTACGGCATCCTCGCCGCGACCGTGCTCGGTCCGCTGTTCTTCCCCGGTGACGACGGTGTCGCGAAGCTGCTGCTGGCCCTCGCCACGCAGGGCCTCGGCTTCATTGCCCGCCCGTTGGGCGGCATCGTGTTCGGGCATCTGGGCGACAAGTTCGGCCGCAAGCCGATGCTGGTCACCACGTTCATCCTGCTGGGCACCGCGACGGCCGCGATCGGCCTGCTGCCGACGTACGACCAGATCGGCATCTGGGCGACGGTCGCGCTGGTGGTGCTGCGCATGATCCAGGGCTTCGCGCTCGGCGGCGAGTTCGGTGCCGCGGTGCTGCTGGTCAGCGAGTACGGCGAGCCGAAGAAGCGCGGCTTCTGGGCGTCGTGGCCGCAGGCCGGTGCCCCGATGGGCACGGTGCTGGCGACCGTCATCGTCTCGGTCCTCGGCCTCTTCCTCACCGACGACGCGTTCGACCAGTGGGGCTGGCGTGTGGCCTTCCTGTTCGCGATCCCGCTGCTGATCGTCGGCTTCTGGGTGCGCCGCGGCGTCGAGGAGTCCCCGGTCTTCAAGGCCGCACAGGAACAGGCCGCGAAGGCACCTGCGACGCAGGAACGTTCGTCGATCCTCGAGGCACTGAGCCGCCCGCGCGCCGTTCTGATCGGCCTGGGCATGCGTCTCGGCGAGAACATCGCGTTCTACGTGTACACGGTCTTCGTCATCGCGTACGCCACCACGTACTTCGATTTCCACCGCGGCGACATCATCCTGGCCGTGACGTTCGCGTCGCTGTTCCAGTTCGTCGGCATGATCGGCGGCGGCGCGTGGTCGGACCGCATCGGGCGTAAGAAGGCGATGCTCGTGCCCGCGATCATCCTCGTGGTGTGGGCGCCGGTGTTCTTCTGGCTGGTCCAGCTCGAGAGCCTGCCGATGCTGTGGCTCGGCGTGTGCGTGGGCGCGTTCTTCCACGGCATGCTCGCCGGCCCGGAGGCCGCGTGGATCACCGAACTGTTCCCGACCCGCTACCGCTACGCCGGTTCGTCGCTGGTGTTCCAGGGCTCGTCGATCATCGCCGGTGCCCCGGCCCCGTTCATCGCGGTCTGGCTGATCGAGAACTTCGGTGTCGGCACGGTCGTCGGCTACCTGGTGGTGACGATGGCGATCACGGTGGTGGCGCTGCTGCTCAGCCGCGAGACCAAGGGAGTCGACCTCGACGAGGTCGCGTGACCGTGACCGCCGGGTCGGCGAATCCGACCTGACGACCGGGCCCCGGTCCGACCTCCCGCGTGGGGTCGGGCCGGGGCCCGACTCGTTCGGCATACTCGACGACGGCAGTTACAGACAGGAGACTACGAATGACCATCGCACACAAGCTCGTCGGTCAGGGACCGGTGAAGGTGATCGGGCTGCACGGCTGGTTCGGCACGTCCGAGGGCTGGGGCATGCTCCCGGAACTCGTCGACACCGACGCCTACACGTACGCGCTCATCGACTACCGGGGCTACGGTGCCCGCAAGGACGAGGCCGGCGAGTACACGCTCGAGGAGATCTCGGCGGACACCCTGGCCCTCGCCGACGAGCTGGGCTGGGACCGCTTCGCCCTGGTCGGTCATTCGATGGGTGGCGCGGCCGCGCTGCGCGTGCTGGCCGACGCCCCCGAGCGGGTCACCGCGGTCATCGGTATCTCGCCGGTGCCCGCCTCGGGTGTCCCGTTCGACGCGGACAGCCAGGCGCTGTTCTCGGGCGCGGAGAACGAGGACGGCAACCGCTACGCGATTCTCGACTTCACGACCGGCAACCGGCAGTCGGCCACGTGGCTGAAGCAGATGACCCAGTTCTCCGTGGACCACACCACGCGGCCGGCGTTCGGCGCGTACCTGCGTGCGTGGGGCGGGGCCGACTTCGTCGACGCGCTGCCGCAGACGTCGATCCCGGTCAAGGCCATCGTCGGCGAGCACGATCCGGCGCTGGGCGCCGAGACGATGAAGGCAACGTGGATGGCGCAGCTGCCGCAGTGCCAGCTCGACGTCCTCGCGAACGCCGGCCACTACGCGATGTTCGAGGCACCGGTCGCGCTGATCACCAGCATCGAGGCCGTGCTCTCCGAGCTGAAGTGAGCTGATCCGAGCTGACACCACGACAGCGCCGGTACCCCGCAGACTTCGGTACCGGCGCTGTTGCCTTCGTGGGCCCGGAGGTATTGCCGGTCAGGGCTTCCCGGTGAACACCGGGTCCTCGAAGGAGCGACGGGATCGTACCCAGGAGGGGGACAGGGCGTCCACGATCTCGTCGGTCACGGACTCGTCGAACACGACGATGCGGTCCGCGATGCGCCACTGCCCGTCGCGCCGTTCGAACCGATCGACGTAACGGCACTTGACGGTGGCCCGCGACTGCGGCCCGCCCGGAACCTGCGGCGCCTGCCGCAGGTAGCACAGGCAGTACGACTCGACGTTCGCCGTGTCGCCGTCGAGGTCGATCAGCACGTTGGTCACGTAGTGCAGCGACGAGTCGATGGTGGCGTGCCGGGACTTCATGTCCTCGATCAGGCCGTCGACGGTGCCGATGTAGCCGCCGTGGTTGTCGATCGCGTCGGGGAAGTAGCAGTCGGCGACGCGGTCGAAGTCCTTGCGGTCCACCGCCCGCGCGTAGCGGTACAGGACCTCGGTGATCTCCTGCTTGTCGATGAGCGACATGCGCTCTCCTCTCGTGACGAACGGGCCCTGCCGGTGTCGCCACCGGCAGGGCCCGACGGGGACGGACTAGTCGACGCGGAGCTCGATGCCCTTGGTCTCCTTGACGAAGAAGATCGCACCGAGGGTGAGCAGCGCACAGAACACGAAGTAGAACGCCGGTGCCAGGTTGTTGCCGGTGATGTCGATCAGCCACGTCGCGATGAACGGGGCCGTACCACCGAGCGCCATGTTGGTGATGTTGTTGCCCAGGGCCAGGCCGCTGTAGCGGACCGACGCCTTGAGCATCTCGACGTACGTCACGTACGACGCACCGTTGACCACCGACACCGCGATGAACAGGACCGACTGGCCGACGACCGCCTGCCAGATGCTGCCGCCCGCCATGAGCATGAACATCGGGACGCCCAGGACGACCGCGGCGACGGTACCGGTGAACAGCACGGGCTTGCGGCCGTAGCGGTCGGCCAGGTAGCCGGCGATCGGCAGCGTGATGACACCGAGGACCAGGGCCAGCGAGGTGGACAGGAAGGCGACGGTGGACGACTGGCCGCCGGCCTTCTGCAGGTACGTCGCCGCGTACACCGAGGCGATGTAGTAGCCGCCGGTGATGAGCGCGCCGAGGAAGATGATCTTCACCAGCGCGGGACCGGAGCTGGTGAGCAGCTCCTTGACCGGGACCTTCGCGGTCTCGCCCTTGTCCTCGAGCTCCTTGAACTGCGGAGTGTCCTCCATGTGGTTACGGATCCAGATGCCGACGACGCCGATGACGACGGACAGCAGGAACGGGATGCGCCACGCCCACGACATGATCTGGTCGTGCGTGAACACCGAGGTCAGCGCCAGTGCGGTCAGCGATGCCACGAGCGAACCGAGGTAGGTACCCGAGTTGACCATCGAGGTCTGGAACGCGCGCCACTTGGCCGGAGCGGACTCCGACACGAACGCGTTGGCGCCACCCAGCTCGCCGCCGGCCGCGAAGCCCTGCAGGCAGCGGGCCAGCACCAGGATCGCGGTCGCCCACACGCCGAGCGTGACGTACGTGGGCATCATGCCCATCGCCGCCGTCGCGACGACCATCAGCAGAATCGTCCAGGACAGGGCGTTCTTGCGGCCGTACTTGTCGCCGATGTGGCCGAAGAAGATGCCACCGGGCACCCGGAGGAAGAACGCGACCGCGAACGTCGCGAACGTGCCGAGCAGGGCGGCGGTGTCGTTCTCCGAGACGAAGAACAGCGACGCGATGATGGTCGCCATGTAGCCGTAGATACCGAAGTCGTAGTACTCGACGACGGTGCCGACGATGGCCGCACGCACCACCTTGACGGTGGACTGCTTCGGCTGGGTCTCTGTCTGCACGGGATCCGGTCCTCGGGCGGGCTCGGGGTTACGAACCGCGGGCTCCACAATATCGTTCGTTGGCATGGATGGTCCTTTGTAAGTGTCTGGTGCGCAACACGCTCGGTGTCAGATTCCTGCAGTTGTCAGTGCCGTCGACGTCGTCGACTCGCCGCGTGCGGTGCGGGCGGCGTTCATTCCGGCGATCCGGCCCATCGTGAGGGCGTTCGCCACGGCGTTGCCGCCGCCCACGTACCGGAGGCCGAGGATGCCGGCCCCGGCCTCGCCGGCGGCGAAGAGTCCGTCGACCGGACGACCGGTCCGATCCAGAACGGATGCGTTGCTGTCGATCTCGACGCCCGCGTGCGTGCAGACGAGTTCGGCGGGCAGCAACCGGGCCGCGTAGAACGGGCCCTGGTCGATCGGGTCCGGGTTGGCGGTGGACCCCTTGTTCGAGAGGGTGCGATGACGCAGGAAGTCGTCGTCGACACCGTTCGGGAGTTGATCGTTCCAGCGCGTGACGGCCGCCTCGAGAGCATCGGCGGGCACGCCCATCGCGCCGGCGAGTTCCGTGAGCGAGTCCGCTCGGAGCGTACGCCCGGATTCGGCTTCTTCGAGAATCCGCTCCGGAGCCCAATCAGTATAGCCCACAGGAAGATTCAGTCTAGCCCTTTCGTCGAACACCACCCAGGCGCCGCCCTGCTGGGCGTCGATGATCCCGGTGGAGACCGCGTACGACGCGTCCTCGTCCATGAACCGACGGCCGCCGCCGTTGACGTAGATCCGCGACTTGGGCGGGAACCCCGACTGCCAGTGGTGGAACCGCTGGAAGTAGGCGGTGGGGAGCATCAGACCCCAGCCCTCGCCGGTGACCGCGGCGTCGACCTGCTCACCGAAGGCGAGGTGGTCGCCCTGGCTGCCCTCGGCGGCCACGACGAACAGCGAGTCGCCGCCGCGGTTCGCGAACGGGTACAGCCGGTCGACCAGATCCTTGTTCTGCGCGAACCCGCCGCTGGCGATCACCACCGCCGACGCGCGGACCTCGATGTCGTCGGCGACGACGCCGACGACGCGGCCGTCCTCGACGAGCAGCGACTGCACGCGGGTGTTCATGACGACCTCGACGCCCCGGTCCCGGCGAGCCTTGTCGAGCACCTGGACCAGCCCGTAGCCCTGGTCCTTGGGTACGTGACCGCGCCAGACGTCCTCGACGCCGGCTTGGGCCAGGCCCGGCATGTGCGCATTGGCGGACTCGCGGGCCGGAATCTCCACACCCAGGCCGATGAGCCACTCCAGCGTGGGGCCGGCGTTCTCACAGAACGCACGGACCAGCCCGGGCTTGAGCATCCAGTGGTTGAGGTCCATGTAATGCTGGAAGAACTTCTCGGCGGTGTCCTCGATCCCGAGACCGCGCTGGACGCTGGTGCCGGCGGCGGTGAACAGGCCCGCCGACAGCTGCGTCGAGCCGCCCAGTTCGGTCTGCGACTCGAACAGCAGCACCGATGCGCCCTGCTCGGCCGCGGACACCGCGGCCGCGAGTCCCGCTCCGCCGCCGCCGATCACGACGACGTCCCAGTTGTCTTCACTCATGAGAGGACACCTCCCGTTTCGGCGAGGATGCGGTGGTACAGCCCGTTGGACACCAGGCCGCCGTCGACCGTCACCTCACTGCCGTTCATGTACGTGGACCGGTCGGACAGCAGGAACAGCACCGCGTCGGTGATCTCGTCGACGGTGCCCATGCGTCCGGCCGGAATGCTCTCCAGCGAGGCCTTGACGAAGGCGTCCGCTCCCCCGACGAGAGCGGTGCCGACCAGCCCGGGATGCACGGAGTTCACCCGGATGCCCCACTGCGCGAACTGCCCGGCCGCCGACTTCGACAGCCCGGTCAGTCCCCACTTGCTCGATGCGTAGGCCGGCGAGAAGTAGCCGACCTGGCCGGAGATCGACGAGATGTTCACGATCGATCCGCCGCCGCTCTCGCGCATCAGCGGTGCGGCGGCCTTCATCCCGTAGAACGGGCCGAACAGGTTGATCCGCATGGTCAGTTCCCAGACGTCGTCCGGGGTGTCCATGAACTCACGTCGACGGCTGATGCCGGCGTTGTTGACCAGACCACCGAGTTCGCCCTTGATGGAACGGATCTCGTCGATCACCCGGGTCCACGCGGCGGAGTCCGCGACGTCGAGTTCGTGTGCCGACGCACTGCCCCCGGCAGCCTCGATCTCGGCGATGACCGCGGACGTGTCCGCGACGTCGGCGACGCACACGTGCACGCCCTGCGCGGCGAGCGCCTTCGCATGGCCCGCGCCCATACCGCCGGCGGCACCGGTGACGAGGACGACGTTCGGGAAAGTCTCAGGAGCGGAGCTTGCGGAACGACCCATCGACTCAGACATGGCGCGAACCACCGTCGACGGCGATGGAGTGGCCGGTGACGTAGCGGGCGCTGTCCGAGAGCAGGAACAGCAGCGGCCCGAAGACCTCCTCGGGCGAGCCGAGGCGGTGCAGCGGCACCACGTTCAGTGCATGCTCGAGGGCGGCGGGATCCTCGCGGACCCAACGGGTCATCTCGGTGTCGATGTAGCCGGGAGCGATGGCGTTGACGCGGATCCCCTTGTCGCCCAGTTCGACAGCGAGCGACTCGGTGAGGTGTGCGACGGCCGCCTTGGACGTGCAGTACGCGCCGCGTCCACGGCGGATGCGCAGCGCCGACACCGACGACATGTTCACGATCGCACCACCGGGCGACATGTGACGGGACGCGGCCTGTGCGCCGAACAGCACACCCTCGACGTTGACGTCGAGGACAGCAGCGATCTGCTCGGGGGAGATCTCGTCGACGAGCGCGAACGGGAAGATGCCCGCGTTGTTGATCCAGAAGTCGATGCGGCCGAACTCCTTCAGCGCGGTCTGCGCGAGGGCCTCGTGCTCGGCAGCCTCGGTGACGTCGATGCGGGCACCGACGACGCGGCCGGGCGTCTCGGCGACCGAGTTCGCCGCGAGCGCGGTGTTGATCTCGTCCGCGGTGGCCGTCATCTGCGCTTCGTTGATGTCGGCACCCACGACGTTGACGCCGCGGGTGGCGAGACCGGCCGCGAAGGCCGCGCCCATGCCCTGGGCGGCGCCGGTGACGACGGCGACCTTGCCGGCCATCTCCGGGTACAGCGCGGTCATCAGGGATGCATCGGTGCGGCCGGGGTTCTGGGTGTCAGCGGTTTCGGTCATGATCGGGTGTTCCTCCAAAAACAAATGTTCTGCAAAAGGTTCGGGTTGCTCGTCTGCCGAGTCCCGAGGTGTCAGGACTGCGGGGCCTGATCGTCCCGGCGGACGGCGCGGCGCGCGATGAGCCACTGGCCGCCCTCTCGCACCACCCGGTCGGTGACGGTGGTGAACCGCACGAGGCGGGACTCCCCGCCGATCCGGGTCGCGACGATCTGCAGGTAGGCGTGGACCTCGAGCTCGTCGTCCCCGGTGCGTTCGACGGCGATGTTGGTGATCACGTGCCGGTGCGCCTCCCCCGCGACGGACGCGTTGGTGAAGAACGCGTCCGCGAACTCCGTCAGCGCGGCCGTTCCGACAACGGGGGCCGGGTAGCTGGGCGAGTGGAACTCACCGTCGGCCGTGAAGGTAGCCGCCCATCCGGCCGCGTGCCCCTCGTCGATGAGGTGGCTCTGCCGGCCGTACAGCTGGTGGATCTCCACGATCGCCACTGCGCCGACATGGGCGCGGCTCTCGATCCCTGTCATGAAGAACTCCTCGGTCACTCTCCGGTGCACCCCGATCGGGATTGCACCGCCCCGCCAATGTGTGCGATAATCGAACGCATAGTGCGATTAAGAAGAAGCGTAGGTGTCTCGCCTCACACGCGTCAAGGGAGGGATCCATGGCATCGGTCGGTTCCGATGATCAGATGAACGAAAGTCCTGGGAGATCGAACGTCGTCCAGCTCGATTCGCGAATGTCGAAGACCCTGCACAACGGCCTCGAGATTCTCGAGTTGCTGACGCAGCACAAGTACGGGCTGACGATCACCGAGATCGGCGAGGGGATCGGGGTGCACCGCACGGTCGCGGATCGCCTGGTGCGAACACTCGAGGCGCACCGGCTGTGCCGGCGGACCGAGAGCAAGCGCATCCTGCTGGGCGCGGGACTGGTCACGCTGGCGGGCTCGGTAGAGCAGGACTTGCGCGAACTCGCGCGCCCGATCCTCGAGGACCTCGCGGATTCCGTGGAGGCCACCGCGCACCTCGCGGTGCGGGAGGGCGAGGACTCGGTGCGCGCGCTCATGGTGATCGAGCCGCGGAACTCGCGGGCGCACGTGGGGTTCAACGCCGGTCAGATCGACCCGATCAACCGCGGGTCGGCGGGGTTGGCGATGCTGGCGGCGCTACCGCCGCAGGAGGGCGAGCGCCCCGAGGTCACGCGCGCCCGCGAGCGCGGCTTCGCGGTGACCTCGGGGGAGGTGACTCACTCGGTCACGGGTATCTCGGCCACGCTGCCGAACCGTCGTCCCGCCGACCTGGTGAGCATCGGTGTCTCGGTGTTCGATTCGTCCGAGGAGCAGAAGCTGGGCGAGGCGGTCATGGCCGCGGCCCGGCGCCTGGGCGCGCTTCTGCTGCGCTGAGCTTCACCGATCACTCCACGATCGACGACCGTCGGCGCGTCATCGTCGAGGTGTACCCGCCGCCTCCCGGGTACACCCAGTCGCCGGTCATCGTTCGATCGCCGTCGTCGAAACGGCCCCTGAAGTACGCCGGGCTCCCCTGCGCGCCGGCCCAGATGGTGAGGACGTCGCCGTCGAGTTCGTAGACGTAGTCGAAGGTGTTGCCTGCCGAGTCGTAGAACCGGGAGACGATTTCGTCGCCGATCGGTTCTCCGAACGGATGCAGGTGTCCGATCACCTCGAATCCGGTGACGGGCTCGCCGTACTGCTCGAGCTCGACATGCTGGACGAGGAAGTGCCCGCCGGGCATCCACTCGTACCGCACGGTGCCCTCCGCTCCCCCGGTCACCGTCCACGTGCCGACGAGCCGGCCGAGGGCTCGAACCCGGTCGCTGGGCCGCGACGGATCGGTGTTGCCGATGTCGTTGCTGGTGGTGGTGTCGTTCATGGTGTGCTCCTTCTCCGGTTCGGAGCAGCGTCGCTGCGGCTGCTCTCGTGGAAACCTCGGAGCCGCGATCGCGTTCTCGACATCCGCGCAACGACGACTCCGAGAAGTCGTCGGTCCGTGATGTCGAAAGAAGAACCCCGGCTCCGTGGTGTCGGTGAAAGCCGTCCGGTTCCGGACGGCGGGCACCACGAGAACCGGAGGACACCATGGCCACCACCGCACTTCCCGAGCGGACCACGCACCGATCGGCCCGGCGAACTCGGCACCTGCTCACCGCCGCCGCGACCGCCGGACCGCTCTTCTACGTCTCGTCCACCGCGCAGGCACTGACCCGGGACGGCTTCGACCTCCGCGTCCACCCCCTCAGCCAGCTCGCGACCGGCGACCTCGGGTGGATTCAGGCGGTCACCTTCGTGCTGGCCGGGGTGGGGGTTCTCGGTCTCGCCCTCGCCCACCGCGGCGTCGTGGCAGACGGCACCGGCTCCCGCATCGTGCCGATGTTCCTCGGCATCTTCGGAATCGGATTCGTCGTCGCCGGGTGTTTCCCGATGGACCCGCAGAACGGATTCCCGATCGGGGCACCGGAAGGTGCGGTGGACATGTCGTGGCACGCCGTCGTCCACTCGGCGGCAGCCGCCCTGGCGTTCCTCGCACTCGCGGCGGCGTGCATCGCACTGATGGTCCGCGCGCTGCGCGCTCGACGCCGCTGGGCTGTGGTCGGCCACGGGGTCACCGCCGCGGTCCTGCTGCTGCCGGTGTCGCCTTCGGAGTCGAGCATCCAGGTCGCGGTGACCGGACTGGTCGCGTTCACGTGGGTCACGATGAATTCGCTCGGGCTGCGCCGTGGACTGTGAAACGCATAGGCTGCCAACGTAAACGAGCTACGGAGGAGAGCGATGAAGTTTCTGCTGCTGAGCTACACCCCCGCGGATTCCTGGGACGCCGACACCGCTGATGTCCCCAGCGACGACGCCCTGGCCGCGTTCGCCGCCTACCAGAAGTTCGAGGCCGAGCTTCGTGAATCGGGAGAGTTCGTCCTGAGCGAGGGCCTGGGCCACCCCGCGGTCTCGACCACCGTCCGGAAGACGGATGCGGGCGTCGTTGCCACGGACGGCCCCTTCGCCGAACTGAAGGAGGTGCTCGCAAGCTTCGCGATCATCGAATGCTCGAGCCTCGAGCGTGCACGCGACATCGTCGCGCGCATGGTCGAAGTCCTCGGCGAGCCGATGGAGATCCGGCCGATCATGGGCGACGACTTCGCTTGATGGAGCATTCGGCCCCCGCGGCACGAACCGGGGACCGGCGTATCGAGGACGTGCTGCGCACCGAAGCGCCGCACGTACTCGGCGCGCTGGTCCGCCGCTTCGGCAGGTTCGAACTCGCCGAGGACGCCGTGCAGGAGGCGTTGATCGCGGCGAGCACCACGTGGCGCGAGGGCACCGTCCCCGAGGAGCCCCGCAGCTGGCTGATCCGTGTCGGCTACCGGAAGATGGTCGATCTCGTCCGGTCCGAGCAGGCATCCCGTCGTCGCGAGGAGGAGGTCGCGTACAGCGATGCGGTGCTCGTCGAGCCCGATCGGACCGGGCCCCTCCTCCGCGATCGGGACGACAGCCTTCATCTGCTGTTGCTGTGCTGCCACCCGGCGCTGAGCGAAGCCTCCCAGGTCGCCCTGACACTTCGGGCCGTCGGCGGCCTGACCACGGCCGAGATCGCACACGCCTACGGCACCACCGAGGCAACGATGGGCACGCGGATCAGCAGGGCCAAACAGACGCTGAGGAAGGCCGGGGCCCGCTTCGAGATTCGGGCCGACGAGGCTGTCACACAGCGCAGTTCGGCTGTCATGCGGGTCCTCTACCTCATCTTCAACGAGGGTTACACCGCCACAGCAGGTGGCGAACTCACCCGGGCCGATCTGACCAAGGAGGCGATACGGCTGACGCGGATGCTGCGCCGTCACTTCCCCGACGACCCGGAGGCGGCCGGGCTCCTCGCGCTGATGCTGTTGACGGAGGCGCGCCGATCCGCCCGCACCGACCCCGGAGAGGACCTCGTTCCCCTCACCGAGCAGGACCGTGCCCGGTGGGACCGGAACCTGACCGAGGAGGGGCGGCAGCTGATCGAACGGGCCTGGGCGCGAGATCGGGTGGGCCCGTATCAGCTGCAGGCTGCCGTCGCCGCGACGCACGCGCAGGCGGAGACCGCCGCCGAGACGGATTGGCCGCAGATCGCCGCGCTCTATCTGTGGCTCGAGCGGCTGCAGCCCACCGCACCCGTCCGGCTCAGCAGGGTCGTCGCTGTCGCGCACGCCTTCGGGCCACGTCGCGGCGTCGCGCTGCTCGACGAGTTCGATCGCGTCCACCGGCTCACCGACGATCCCCTCGTCGCACAACGCGCTCGTGCCGTCCGGGCACATCTCCTGGACCAGCTCGGCGACACCACCCGCGCCCGGGAACAGTTCCTCGCGGCCGCCGAGCTCACCGGCAACGACATCGAGCGTCGCTACCTGCTGCGTCGCGCCGGCGAACACCACTCCGAGCACAGCTGAACGATCGTCACTCGCCGTCCGGTCAGCGAGACTCCCTGGCTCGCAAGCCGAGTCCGGCCGCGAGGCACGCCACGGCGGTGGTCGTGAGCACCAGCGGGCTCATGGACCAGCCCCCGACGTGGGTGGCGACGAACGCGACGGCCGGCGGTCCCACGATCGACCCGAGGTTCGACATCTGCACCACCAGCCCGTTGACGGGGCCGATCTCGCGCGGTCCGCGGGCGGCGCTGGGCACGGCCGCGAACACGGCGGCCGGCAGCAGCCCGCCGAGCAGCGCGAAAGCGATTGCGCCGCCGTAGGACAGGCCGAACGGCGCCCACCCCGCGTAGACGAGGACGGCGGCGAGACCCATCGAGGTCGCTGCGACTGCGACGAGCGTGCCGGGAAGCACGCCCCGGTGCAGCAGGATCCCCGCACCGACGTTACCGACGATGTTGCCGAAGACGACCAGCGCGGTGAGGATCGCGGCCGAGCTGTCGGCCCAGCCTCCGGCCGCGTACATCGTGGGCAGGAACCCGATGACCGCGAGGTACTGCAGCGAGTAGGTGCCGAAGGCGACGGCGATCAGTACTGCGGCCGGATTGCGCCACACGGGAGCTCGTTTCGCGCCGGCCGACGCAGCCGGGACCCCAGCCACACGAGGCACCACCGCCACCACCAGCGCCGCGCACGCGAGCAGCAGACCGGCGTTGGCCGCCCACAACCCGCGCCAGCCGATGGCGCCGATCACCCACGGGCCCAGCAGGATCGCCGCGAACTGCCCGAGCGGCATGTAGATGCCCCACAGGCCGAGCGCCAAGCGGCGGTGACGATCCCCCGCCGCCGCCGTGATGGTCGCGGGCGCGGCTACGGCGACACCCATGAAGCCGAGTCCCTCGAGGACCCGGGAGACCAGCAGGGCGGGCGTTCCGGGACCGATCGCACCGAGTCCGGCACCGGCCGCGAGGACGATCAATGCCAGGGCCAGCATCCGGCGACGGCCCCACTTGTCGACGAATCCGCCTGCGGCGCTGCCCAGCAGCGCTCCCACGAACGTATACGACGACAGCAGGACCCCCGACGCGGTCAGGCTCATGCCGAGGTCGTCGCGGACCGTGGGCAGCGCGACGATGACCTTGCCGACCTGGCTCGCGGCCAGGACCCCGGACAGCAACGCGACGGCCACCACCGGCCACGAAGACGAATCCAGCGCCGCCGGCTGCTGCCGGACGGCGCTGGATTCGGAGACCTGCTCAGCCACCGATGGTGGCGTCCACGTTCCGGTCGGCCGGGACGGTCAGCGACGGATCGGCGGCGGCCGCGATGGCCTCCTCGAATTCCCGCTGCCCCACCTGCGAACCGAGCACGAGCGCGAGGCGCGCGAGGAAGCCCTCGCGGTCGTTCTCGCCGACCTGGTCGAGGGCGTCGGACAGGCCCATCCACACGTTCTCGCGCCGCAGCTCGTCCGGGTCGATGGCCGGTCCGCTGTCCACGGCCGCGCTGGCACCGGCCGGGGCGTCGCCCAGGCTCAGGTGGCGGGCGACGTCCTCGATGCGTCCGACACCGTCGATGCGGCACAGCAGCAGGCCGTCGGGGCGGATCACGAAGACCTCGCCGTCGCGGGCACCGAGCGCGGCCATGATTCCGCCGTCGGCGTCGGGCACGACGGAGACCGAAGCCTCGGACGTGTCGCTACCGATCAGGATGGCGCGCACCGACTCCGGAGCCAGCGCACCGCCGAGAGTGGCTGCCGCGGCGGCCAGCGCGGGAGCGTCGACCTTCACGCCGAGCACCGCGAAACCGGTGCCGCGCAACGTGTTGAGCGACGTCTCGGTGCCGTCGGCGGTCACGACGCGACGGTCGTCGACCGGGTCACCGGCGGCGACGCCCACGACGTCGGCCGGGGTGGGCCACGTGAGCGGCGAGATCCGCGCGTTGGTGGCACTGGACTGACGCGGGTTGATGAGGTGTCCGAACTCGGGGCGGTTGACGGCCAGCGCGAGGATCGCGTCACGGGTCGTCAGGTAGCCGTGACTGCCGGGCGACATGATGAGCGTGCTCTTGCCGGCGTTCGCGACGTTCTGTCGCCATGCGTCGTGGCGCTCCACCGAGTACGCCTGCAGGATCTTCTCGTCGGCGTTGCCCTGGATCACCGCGGCCAGCTGCCACGCCAGGGTCTCGGCGTCCTCCATGCCCGAATTCAGGCCGCGGACACCGAAGATCGGCACCAGGTGGGCGGCGTCACCGGCGAACAGCAGCCGTCCGTGGGTGAAGTCCTCGAGCGCGAGGGCGCGGGCGCTGTAGAAGCCGTGCCACTCGAGAGTCCACGGCAGGTCGTTCTGCAGCCACTCCAGGTGCCGCGTGATGCGGTCCCGGATGCGGTCCTCCTGCGTCTCGATCTCGGCGTCCTCGAACGGGTCGAGCTGGTAGTCGATGCGCCAGATGTTCTTGGGCTGCTTGTGCATGATGATCGTCGAACCGGGGTTGCTCGGCGGATCGAACCAGACCATGCGCTCGGCCGGCAGTTCCGACTCCCAGTGGATGTCGGCGATGACGTAGCGGCCGTCGTAGTTGTTGCCCTGCAGACGCAGCCCGGCCAGCTCGCGCATGCGGCTGCGGCCACCGTCGGCGGCCACGACCCAGCGAGCGCGCAGATGGCGCTTGCCGTCGGCGCAGTCGACCTCGAGGGTGACCTCGTCGTCGGCGCGCAGCACGCCCGCGATGCTCGCCGACCAGTGCAGCGTGATGAGCGGGTTCGCCTCGATCGTGTCGACCATGATCTGCTCGAACTCCGACTGGGAGACGTTGATCATGGGCGGGCGCACGTCGTGGTCGGCGTTGCGCATCTGGAAGTGCAGGACCTGCTGGTCACGGTAGAAGCTGCGGCCACCGACCCACGGCAGCACGATCTTCTCGAGCTCGGCGCCGAAGCCGAGGCGCGCGGCGGCCTCGAGGCTGTGGCGGGAGATGCAGATCGCGCGGCTGCCGAACGACACCTGGTCGGCGGCCTCGATGATCGTGACGGGGATCCCGCGCTGCGCGAGGCCGAGTGCGACGGCCATGCCGACGGGGCCGGCGCCGACGATGACGACGGGCAGCGTCTCGTCGGTAGCCGCCATCGAATCGAAGGCCGAGGCCGGGTATTTCTTGGGCTGGTAGTAGGTCGACACTGACTTACTCCGCTTCCTGCTCGATCGGACGGGAGGACGTGGTACCGGGAACCTTCAGCACGAGGATGCTGGCGAGGCTGATCAACGCGATCAGCACGAAGTAGCCGGTGATGGCGAGCGACGTCTCGAAGCTCGCGTACAGCGCGGTGGCGATGATGGGCGCGAGGCCGCCGCCGAGGATGGCGCCGATCTGGTAGCCGAGCGAGGCACCCGAGTAGCGGATCGCCGGCGGGAACAGCTCGGCGAACAGCGCGGACTGCGGGCCGGCACAGCAGCCGAGGGTGAAGCCGAGGCCGATCATCGCGAGGACCATGACGGGCAGGACGGCGGTGTCCATGAGCGGGAAGAACACGGCGGCGGCGATCACGAGGGCGATCGAGCTGCGGACGTAGACGGGACGACGTCCCATGGTGTCGGACTTCCACGCACTGAACGCCATGCCGGCCATCCAGAACGGGCACGACCCGATGAGCAGGAACAGCATCGTGGTCTTGCTGAAGCCGAGTTCCTTCTCGCCGTACTTGAGGACGTAGACCATGTACGCGTAGGCGATGCCGTTGGTGGCGATGAACGTGCCACCGGCGAGCAGGACGGTCTTCCAGTGCTTGGTGAGGACCTCCATGATCGGCAGCTTGTTCGGCTGCTCGTGATCCTTGGACTCCTTGAACTCGCTGCTCTCCTCGAGCCCGAGCCGGATCCACATCGCGACCAGCACCAGGACGGCGCTGAGCAGGAACGGGATACGCCAGCCCCACGCCTTGAACGTCTCGTCGCTCATGAACGCGGTCAGCGGCAGGTACACGAGGTTCGCGACCAGGACGCCCGCCGGGACACCGATCTGGGGTGCCGCCCCGTAGAGACCCTTGCGGCCCTCGGGTGCGTTCTCGGTGGCGACGAGCACCGCGCCGCCCCATTCGCCGCCGACACCGAGGCCCTGGATGAAGCGCAGCGTCACCAGCAGGATCGGGGCGAACACGCCGATCGCGTCGTAGTTGGGGAGCACGCCGATGCCGACCGTCGCGAAGCCCATGAGCAGCAGCGAGATGACGAGCATCGACTTGCGGCCGACGCGGTCACCGAAGTGGCCCATGACGACGCCGCCGATGGGGCGCGCGATGAAGCCGACCGCGAGGGTCGCGAAGGATGCCAGGGTGCCGGCGAGGTCCGAGGAGTTCGGGAAGAACTGGTGACCGAGAACGAGCGCGGCGGCCGTGCCGTAGATGAAGAAGTCGTACCACTCGATCGCGGTGCCGACGAAGCTGCCCAGCGCGGCCTTGCGGGCCTTGCGGTGCAACTCCTGCGGCGGAGCCGCAGCCATGGTTGCCGTCATGGTTCGGGTGCCTTTCAACTCTGGAGGCGCGCAGGGAAGAAACCCACCTGCACGCGTGCCGACGAAGCGGCCTGCAGGACATCTTGACCTGGATCACATCGTGTGAAAAGCGCAAGAAAGCGAGGTGAATACGCAGAAATTCTGGGGTTTGCCGGTCGGAGGGGGCACACGCCCGGGTAGCGGACTCGCCGCCTCGAATCCTGCCCTGTTCCGGACCGATTGTCCCGTGTGAGAGTGGCTACACCCGTGCCCTCTCAGTGGGCTGCGACATCCACTGCGACCTCGTCGGACTCCCCGTCCACGGCGAAGTCGACGAAGGCGCGGGCGGTTCGGCTGAGGAGTGCGTCCTGCGACCAGGCGAGCAGGATGTCGACCTCCGGCACCGGCGGCTCCACCTCCGGCCGGACGACGACGCCGAGCCCCTCGTACGTGACGTCGAGCTGCGGCCGCTGGATCAGCAGCGTCCAGCCGAAACCGCGGCCGACGAGTGCGCGGGCGGTCTCGAAGTTCTTGGGACGAAACCGCACGTGCGGTGTGAATCCGGCTCGGCTGCACATCTGCAGGGCATGGAAGGAACTGGGCGGGGCGTCGAGCAGCACCATCGGTTCGTCGGCGAGCTCGGCTAGCTCGACGACCGGCGCGTCGGCGAGGCGGTGGTCGGCGGGCAGCAGGATCGCGGGCTGCCGGGTGTCCATCCGGGCCCGCCGCAGTTCCGGCGACAGGTCGAGGTCGTAGACGATCGCGAGGTCCAGCTCGCCCGACATCAGTCGCTGCTCGAGCCGATCCTGGGTGTCCTCGACGAAGTCGACCGTGACCTTCGGGTGCAGCTGGTTGAAGTCGTACAGCAGCCGCGGCAGCAACGTCGGTCCCAGCGACGAGTAGCAACCGATCGCGAGCGGACCGGTGAGCACGCCCTCGGCACCGGACGCCTCCGCGGCCAGGTCGCCGGCCTGCTCGAGCAGCGCCTTGGCGCGGCTCAGCACCCGTTCGCCGGTGGGGGTGAGCTGCACTCCGTGCGCCCGACGGCGCACACACAGCTGCGACTTGAGTCCGCGTTCGAGTTCGGTGATCGCGAGGGAGACCGCCGACTGCGAGACGTGCAGCCGGTCGGCCGCGGCCCGGATGGTGCCGGTCTCGGCAACGGCGACGAAAACGAACAGCTGACGCATCGTGTACGCCGGTGGCCTTGCCGAGCTGACCATGGTTACCTCCGGGCATCGATTCTCGCACGGGTTCCACAAACCCCGATCGAGGGGAATACTCGCCAGTAGGTTCTTCACTAGGTCCTTCGATCGCTCTCGTCGAGGAGGCGGATCATGGTGGCACCGACCCAGGTGACGGAAGAACAGGCCCGCGAGGTCGCCGAGGAGGCCCGGGAGAGCGGCTGGGACAAGCCGTCCTTCGCCAAGGAGCTGTTCCTCGGACGTTTCCCGCTCGACCTCGTCCATCCCTTCCCCCGGCCCGACGCCGACGAGGCGGCGCGCACCGGCGCGTTCGTCGCCGAACTCGAGCGCTACTGCCGAGGGCTGGACGGGTCGGTGATCGAGCGGGACGCCCGTATCCCCGACGACTACGTCGCCGGGCTGGCCGAACTCGGGTGCTTCGGCCTCAAGGTTCCGATCGAGTACGGCGGGCTCGGGCTGTCCCAGGTCGCCTACAACCGGGCGCTCATGGTGGTGTCGTCGGTGCACCCGAGCCTCGGTGCGTTGCTGTCAGCCCACCAGTCCATCGGCGTGCCGGAACCGCTGAAGCTTGCCGGCACCGTCGAGCAGAAGCAGAGGTTCCTGCCGCGCTGCGCGAAGGGCGCGATCTCGGCGTTCCTGCTCACCGAGCCCGACGTCGGATCCGACCCGGCCCGGCTCGCGTCCACCGCGACCCCCACCGAGGACGGCTCCGCCTACATCCTCGACGGCGTCAAACTCTGGACCACCAACGGCGTCGTGGCCGAGTTGCTGGTGGTGATGGCGCGGGTACCGCGCAGGGAGGGCAAGCGCGGCGGGATCAGCGCATTCGTGGTCGAGGCCGACTCCCCCGGCATCACCGTCGAGCGCCGCAACGCCTTCATGGGCCTGCGCGGGATCGAGAACGGCGTCACCCGGTTGAATCGGGTGCGAGTTCCCGCCGAGAACCTCGTCGGGCGCGAGGGCGACGGTCTCAAGATCGCGCTGACCACCCTCAACGCCGGGAGGCTGGCGATACCCGCGATGTGCGCGGCGGCCGGCAAATGGGCACTCAAGATCGCGCGCGAGTGGTCGGCCGAGCGGGTGCAGTGGGGCCGGCCCGTCGGTGAGCACGGCGCGGTCGAGGCCAAGATCTCGTTCATCGCGGCCACCACGTACGCGCTCGAGGCGGTGCTCGAGCTGACCGGACGGATGGCCGACGAGGGACGCAACGACATCCGCATCGAGGCCGCGCTGGCCAAGCTGTGGTCGAGTGAGATGGCGTGGCAGATCGCCGACGACCTCGTACAGATCCGCGGCGGACGCGGTTACGAGACGGCCGCGTCGCTCGCGGCGCGTGGTGAGCGCGCGGTGCCCGTGGAGCAGCTGCTGCGCGATCTGCGGATCAACCGCATCTTCGAGGGTTCGAGCGAGATCATGCGCCTGCTGATCGCGCGCGAGGCCGTCGACGCGCACCTGGCCGCCGCCGGCGACCTGGCCGATCCCGAGGCCGACCTGCAGCACAAGGCGAAGGCCGCCCTCGGCGCCAGCGGATTCTATGCCCGGTGGCTGCCCCACCTGGTCTCCGGCAAGGGCCAGCTGCCCACCTCGTACGGCGAGTTCGGTTCGCTGGCAACGCATCTACGGTTCGTCGAACGGAATGCGCGCAAGCTCGCGCGCTCCACGTTCTACGGTATGGCGCGCTGGCAGGCCGGGATGGAGAAGCACCAGTCGTTCCTCGGGCGCGTGGTCGACATCGGTGCCGAGCTGTTCGCGATGTCGGCGGCCTGCGTGCGTGCGGACATGGAGCGCGCCGAGGACCCGGTGCGCGGCACGGCCGCCGTCGACCTCGCCGACGCGTTCTGCCGGCAGGCGAGGCTGCGGATCGATGGCCTTTTCGGGGCGCTCTGGGAGAACACCGACGACACCGACCACCGGATCTCCCGCGGCGTCCTGAGCGGCGAGTACACGTGGCTCGAGGACGGGGTTTTCGACCCGTCGGAGGGCACCGGGCCATGGATCGCGCCGTGGGCACCCGGTCCATCGACGGAGGAGAACGTGGCACGCCGCTTCCCGACCACGACGGCCGAGGGGGCTACGACCTGACGGACGGTCGATCCCGTCCGGCACCACACCGGTTCACCCGATGACTTTCGACCCCGCGCCGGGTCTGTCTGTGCAAGAGCCGCTTCTGCGGGCAGTGCACTGGCCGGGCGGTACGGACGATGACGAGGGGGAACTCCTGTGACACACGTGATGGACACGATCGACGCCAACGGCGTCACACTCGGGGTGGAGCACTTCGGGGACGCGGCGGCGCCGCTGATTCTCTTGGTGGGCGGAACCACCATGCTCTCGTGGCCTGACGGCCTGTGCGCCGCTCTCGCCCACGGTGGGCACCACGTCGTGCGGTACGACCTGCGCGATTGTGGGGCGTCGACCACCATCGATCCCGAGAAACCGGCCTACACGCTGCGCGATCTGGCATCGGACGCCGCGGCGCTCGCCCACGAACTCGACTCCAGGCCGGCGCACCTGGCGGGCATCGGCGTCGGCGGAATGGTCGCCCAGGTCGCCGCGCTCGATCATGCGGATGCTTTCGGCGCGCTCACGCTCGTCGGAACACGGCCCGTTGCTCCCGGGCCGGTCGACGACGACCTGCCCGACCATGACGAGGCGACCATGGGCCGGCTGTTCTCACATCCGATGCCGGACTGGTCCGACCGCGCCGCCGTCGCGGAGTTCGCCGCCGCCGGCGCCGAGATCCTCGGCGACGACCCCGCCGCGGCGCGCGCGACCGCCGAACGCATCTGGGACCGCACGCAGAGCACCGAACCCGCGATCCAGATGGCCAACCAGCTGGGAATGGTGTTCTCCAGGATCGACTGCAAGCCGCGCTGGCGCGAACGTCTGCCCGAACTCACGATCCCGGCACTGGTGGTGCACGGCAGGCGCGACCCCTTCTTTCCCGTCGGCAACGGCGAGGCCTGCGCGCGGGAGGTCCCCGGCGCACGGCTACTCGTGATCGAGGACGCGGCAACCGCGATTCCCGCGGCGGCCACCGACGAGGTGGCGGAGGCGATGCTCGCGCTCAGGCGGTGAACCCGCGTCAGTGCGCCGCGTCCTTCTTCCGCTTCGGGATCAGGTGCGCGATCAGCACGACGATCGCGCCCAGGATCAGTCCGACGACGGCGGACGCCACGGTTCCCGCGGTCCACGACAGGACGCCGCCGAAGCCGCCGTGCACGAGTTCGCCGAACCAGTGCTCGAGGTCGTGCAGGCGGTCGGCCGGCCAGTGGAATCCGGCCTCGCCGACGTTGACGAGCAGGATGTGGCCGCCGACCCACAGCATCGCGGCGATGCCGACGACGGTGAGCACCGCCATCACCTTCGGCATCGCGGCCACGAGGCCACGGCCGATCCGCTGGCTGACGGTCGACTTGCGCTGGGCCAGTGCGAGACCCACGTCGTCCATCTTCACGATGACGGCGACGACGCCGTACACGAGGATGGTGATGAGGATCGCGACGACGATGAGGACCATCAGTCGGGTGAAGAACGGTTCGTCCTCGACGGACGATAGGGAGATCACCATGATCTCGGCGGACAGGATCAGGTCGGTGCGGATCGCACTGCCGACCATCGCCTTCTCGCGCTCGGGCCCGTCCTGCGCGGCCGTCGCGTCCTCGTCCTCGTGGTGGCCGCCGGTGAGCGCCTCGTAGACCTTCTCGGCGCCCTCGTAGCAGAGGAACAGACCACCGGCGATCAACAGATAGGGCAGCGCCTGCGGCAGGAACTGACTGAGGAGCATCGCCACCGGCAGGATGATCAGCAGCTTGTTCCGGATCGACCCGATCGCGATCTTGCGGATGATCGGCAGCTCACGCTTCGGCGAGAACCCGTGCACGTAGCGGGGTGTGACGGCGGTGTCGTCCACGACCACGCCGGCCGCCTTGATGCTGGCCTTGCCGGCCGCCGCACCGACGTCGTCGATGGACGCCGCGGCCGCTTTCGCGATCGCTGCGACGTCGTCCAACAGGGCGACGAGACCACCAGCCAAGGGAACCTCCCGGGTTCGGATGCGCTGAGCCGGTCGAGCGACACGTGCTCAGGGCTAGTCAGCCTATCGCCGCGCGGGGAGCGGCAGCCACACCGGCTCGGCCGGGATCCGCTCCGCCACCGCCCGCCGGTCCGACACGATCGTGTCGGTGCCGTCGCGCACACTGGATGCCGTGAGAACGGTGCTGGTACCCGACAGCGACGGTGCCACGCTGGTCCGGACCGACGAGTCCGGCGATCCGGTGGAGGCGCCGCGCCGCACGGCCGATGTCACGGCGACGGTCCGGGAGATCGAGGCGTCGGAGAGCCCACGCTGGGTGTTCGAGGACTCCGCGCGTGCGTGTCCGCCGCTGCTCGCGGCGGGTGTGCGAGTGGCGAGGAGTCACGACCTGCGGCTGTCGGGCGCGCTGCTCGACATGCGGGCCGGGCGGTTCACCCCGGCAGCCGAGGTGCCCGTCGACGACCGTCCCGGACTGTTCGACGCGGTCGCCTCCACCGCGCCCGACGTGGTGATCGAGCGGCACCGCCGCCAGCTCGCGGCCATCGCGGACGATCCGCGGCTGCGCCTGCTGGTGGCCGCCGAATCCGCGGGCGGCCTCGCGGCCGTCGAGATGAGCCACGACGGGCTGCCGTTCTCCACCGACGCCCACCTGGCCCTGCTCGCCGACGCGCTCGGCCCGCGCACCCGGGACGACATGCTGCCCGCGCGCCTGCACGAGGTGGCCGACGAGGTGTCGGCGGCGTTCGGTCGTCAGGTCAATCCGGCCTCGCAGCCCGAGGTCGTCGCCGCCTTCGCGCGCGAGGGCATCGAGCTGGCGTCCACCCGCAAGTACCTGCTGCGGGACATCGACCATCCGGCCGTGGAACCGCTGCTGCGGTACCGCGATCTGGCGAAACTGCACAGCACCAACGGGTGGACGTGGCTCGACGCGTGGGTGCGCGGCAACCGGTTCCGGCCCGTGTACGTGCCGGGCGGGGTGGTCTCCGGGCGGTGGGCCAGCCGGGGCGGCGGGGCGCTGCAGATCCCGAAGGCGTTGCGCACGAGCGTCATCGCCGATCCCGGCCACACCTTCGTGATCGCCGACGCCGGCCAGCTCGAGCCCCGCATCCTCGCGGCGATGTCGGGCGATCCGCGGATGACCGCCGCCGCCGGCGCAGACGATCTGTATGCACTCGTCGCGGCCGAGGCGTTCGGCGGCGATCGTGCCAAGGCCAAGATCGCGATCCTCGGCGTCCTCTACGGCGCCACGGCCGGAGAGGCCCGCGCACTCCTGAGCATGCTGCGCAAACGCTTTCCCACCGCGGTGCAGCTGGTCGAGGACGCCGCCCGCGCCGGTGAGCGCGGCGAGGTGGTGCACTCGTGGCTCGGCCGCGCCTGCCCCCCGCCGTCGGACTCGTGGTGGTCGAACGGCGACACGCACGCCCGCGGACGGTTCACCCGCAACTTCGTCGTGCAGGCCACCGCCTCCGAGTGGGCGCTGTGCCTGCTGGCGGATCTGCGCCGACGCCTCGCCGCCGCTCCCGGTGACGGCGAGCTGGTGTTCTTCCAGCACGACGAGGTGATGGTGCACACCCGCCGGCCCGAGGCGGCGGCCGCGCACGTTCTCGCGGCGGCGGCGTCGGCGACCCGACTGCTGTTCGGCGACACCGCGGTTCGGTTCCCGATGGAGGTCGAGGTGCGGGAGTGCTATGCCGAGCCGGAGGACTGACGCGGCTCGGCCGCACCGCCGCGAATAGTGTCGTGCTGTACCGGGACGAATCGCTTCTTCGGGAGCAGGAACAGCCAGGTGGCGATCACGAATGCCGCGGTGCCGACCGGCAGCGAGATCGGCGCGAACGCCGACAGCAACGCCGCGTGGACGACGACCGTCACCAGCACCGCGAAGATCGTGTAGACCAGGACCCGCCACGACGGCTCGTAGAAGACCGTCCCGAGCGCGATGGCGGTCAGCACCGCGCTGAACCCGTACAGCCCGTTGCCGATCGCGTCGGCATCCGCGCCCATCCCGAGCACCACCGCCGTCGCGACGGCCGACCCGATCAGCGCGAACCCGGCCGCCCACCGTGACGCGACGAGCAGGGCGATCACGAAGACGATGCCGGTGCCGGTGTCACGGATCAGGAACACCTGGGACACGTTCCGGAACAACGTGTCCCACAGGTAGCCGACCGTGATGTCGGCCCGTGCGGCGGCCGCGCCGACGTGCTGGGGGAACTGTCCTTCGGCCAGCGGCGACGTCCGGATCCGGAGGAACTGGAAGGCGGCGAGGACGAGCAGCCATGTCACCAGGTTGAACGGGGCCGTCAGGGCCGGAGCACCCCACGTCTTGAACACGTTGGCGACCGCCATGAACACGACGGTCGACGCGGCCGCACCGAGCACGAGGTACACCCACAGCATCGCCCCGCCCGCGAGGAACGTGGGAATCGCCGCCCCCACGAGGATGCCGTTGAACCCGTACATTCCGGCGCGCATCGATGCATCGTCGGAGTTGAGCAGCATCCCGGTGGCGGTGGAGACGACCAGTCCCAGCGCGGCCCCGACCGCCACCGGCACCGAATGGGTGGCGACCGCGCCCCACCAGATCCCGACGAGGAACAGCAGACCGGTGGCCGCGTTGCCCTGCAGCATCACCTGGCCCGCACCCTCGAGACCGGTGTCCACGAACCGCATCGCCGGGTACCGGTCAGCGGCCCGATTCCACGCTGCTCCGATCGCGACGCCCACCGTCAACCCCAGAGCGGCACGGGTGGAATGGGCTTGTCCAGCACGACAGCTCGTGTGGCGGACCAGAAGTCCCGCACCGTCGCGCGGACGGGCTCGCTCTCGGGCCCGAGCACCTTGTAGATCAGTCCGGCGTCGTGGGGAAGACGGCTCGCGCCCGCGATCACCGACGAATCGCGCCGCCCGGTCGCCACCCGGTCCAGCACGGCGTCGGCGTGCTCCTTCGGGGTGAGCAGCAGGACGTTGGCGAAGACGTCGTATCCGCGCATGACACCGGCGAGCCGGACCGGCGCGCGTCCCGGTTCGATCAGCAGCTTCTCGGTGAACAACGCACTGCCACCGGGCCGGGACGCGGTCACGGTCGTGGAGTACACGTCGTATTCGAACGTCTCGCCGTCGCCGTGATGTTTACGACCGGGCATGACGATCTCCGAGAACAGCAGTGTCGCCGAACGGTCGATCGTGACGGCGGTGTGCGCGAGGAACCGGGAATGACGGTGCGGGATGGTCATTCCCGGCATCAGCTCCAGATACGCACCCTCCGACAGTGTGACGGTCTGAAGCTGGGAGGCGAAGTTCGCGTCCATCTCGTGGATCTTCGTCGCCGACTGCGTCGTCACGTGTGCCATCGCCCCGGGATCCATCGCGATCGCGACGCGCAGCCGATCTCCCTGCAGCACGCACCCGGAGGTGGAGATCATGTAGACGCAGGGCAGCCCCGGAATCGCCTCGTCCCAGTACAGCGCTTGCTGCACCAGCAGCGGGGTCTTGCGGTAGAGATGGGCGAGCACCGATCGTGGGCCGCGATCCTCGAAACGCATCTCGAGAATCCCGGTCTTTCCCACACGGCCGGACGGCGCCTGCCCGGGCTCGTCCTGATACGGAGCGAGCTCGGGGGCGGACAGGATCGATCGGGCCGTCACGTCGAGGCCGTCTCCGAGGGTTCGGCGCTGTCGAAGAGGACGCCGTGCACGATCTGGTCCACGACGTCCCGAATGCCCTCGCCGGTCATGCAGTTGGTGAAGTAGAAGGGCTTCCCGCCCCGCATCAGTGCCGAATCCCGCGCCATCACCTCGAGGTCGGCGTGCACGTACGGGGCCAGATCGGTCTTGTTGATCACCAGGATGTCCGACTGCGATATGCCGGGACCGTTCTTGCGGGGGATCTTGTCGCCGGCGGCGACGTCGATGACGTAGATGAAGTAGTCGACCAGCGCGGGGCTGAAGGTCAGGGTCAGGTTGTCGCCGCCGCTCTCGATGAACACCACGTCGGTGCCGGGGAACATCCGCTCCATGTCCTCGACGGCCGCGAGGTTCATGCTGGGGTCCTCCCGAACCGCGGTGTGCGGGCAGGCGCCGGTCTCGACGCCGACGATCCGTTCCTCGACGAGTACACCCTTGAGCGCTCGGCGCACGTGCTTGGCGTCCTCGGTGGTGACCACGTCGTTCGTGACCACCAGGACGCTCGTGCCCCGATCGACGAACTCCGGGGTGATCGCCTCGATGAGCGCGGTCTTGCCCGATCCCACCGGGCCACCGACCCCGATGCGCGTCGTCTTCTTCATGCTCGCCCTCCTAGTTCATGAACATCCGGACGTGTGAACGCACATGGACGGCGGCGAGAACGTCGACCATCGGCGCGAAAGTGGACATGTCGTCGAGGGTGAGACCGGCCACCGCCGTGTAGTCGCGGGCGGTGTTTCCGTCGACCTCGAACAGAATTCGTTGGGTGGCGACGTGGTCGATCCGCAGCAGTCGCAGCGCGGCACCGAGCACCGTGGTCGCGGCCCCGTACTGGTGCACGGCGAAGGCGTCCTGTTCCGGGCAGTTCATCTCCGCGAACGCGATTCCCACGCCCACCGGGTACGTTCCGGGCGCCTCCCCCGCGTTCACCGCGGCAAGCCACTTGCGGAAGGTGACGCCTCCGGTGAGCTCGCTGCCGAGCTCGGCGAGCTTCTTGCCCATCCGCGTCGACATCGTGCGGGACTCCTCGTTCAGCTTGCGTTCGACCACCGCCTGGTCGGCCGCCAGAACACGGTCGAAGTCCTGGTCGACGACGCCCCGATGGGCAGCGAGCACGGCGATGCCGTCACATGTCGCCGCCTGATGCACCACGGTGAGGACGTATTCGCGTAGCGATGCGGCATCGCTCACGACGGCCTCGGAGACCGCGGCCTCGAGCCCCCCGGAGAACGAGAACGCTCCGACGGGGAACATCGAGTCCGCGAACTGCGCCGTACGCATCGCCCGCGTGATCGCGGCGGGCACCGCCACCGTCCGGACGGGCTCAGACCGACGGGGCATGGGTGTGCCCTTCGCCCTCGCGCGCCGCCGCCCCGAACAGTCGGCGTGCCTCGTGCGGAGCCAGGTACGGGATCACCTCGGCTCCCGGCCGGAACTCGTACTCGATGCCCTCGAACGCATGCGTACGCATCACCGACCCCATCACCGCCTCGTCGACGGTGAGGGGAACGTAGACCGTGGTCCCCTTCACCACGGCCGGCCAGTGCTGGTTCCCGAGCGCGTGCCCCAACTCCAGGCAGGTCTGCATCAGGACCTCCGGGGCCGTGTCGCGCAGACCGGACAGGTCGATCGCCATGACGTCCTTGAGGTCGATCCGGGCCACCACCACCGTGCCGTCGCCGTCGCGAACCAGGACGTCCCCGTCGCGCAGCTGGACGCCCCGTTCGAGCGAGAGCGCGATCTCGACCCCGCCCCGGGTCGTGCGCCGCAGCCGGCTCTTCTGCGCCTCCCACTGGTCGAGGACCAGCAGATCCACCTCGCCGTCCGCGACGATCGTCTGCCACTCCGGGTCGGCGACGTTGCCGAGCACCGCGTCGACTCGAACGAGTCTGTCCTGCAACTCTTTTTCCGCCACGATCCCCCCTAGCTGAAGAAGTAGAGTTGACCGAGCCGAACGGATTCGGCCGGCTCGACGTAGGCGTGAGCCCCGTCCACCTTCACCGCGAACGTCTCGGGGTCGACGTCGATCCGCGGGGTGGCGTTGTTGCGCACCAGATCCCGCTTGGTGACGGTCCGGGTACCGGAGACCGCCAGCACCTGCCGCTCGAGACCCAGACGTTCCTCGACCCCGGCGTCGAGGGCGGCCTGGGAGACGAAGGACACCGCCGTCTCCGCGAGCGCCTTCCCGTGCGCCCCGTACATCGGCCGGTACATCACCGGCTGGGGAGTGGGCAGGGACGCGTTCGGGTCGCCCATCGCGTACCAGTTGATCATTCCGCCCTTGATGACCATCTTCGGTTTGGCACCGAAGAATCCCGGCTCCCACAGCACGAGATCGGCGATCTTGCCGGGAGCCACCGATCCCAGCACGTGCGAGACGCCGAACGTCAGAGCGGGGTTGATCGTCATCTTCGCGACATAGCGCAGGACCCGGAAGTTGTCGTTGCCGTCGGCGTCCTCCGGGAGCTTCCCCCGCGCTCGTTTCATGCAGTCGGCCAACTGGATGGTGCGCAGCCAGGTCTCGCCGACGCGGCCCATCGCCTGCGAATCGCTCGAGACCATCGAGATGACACCCATGTCCTGCAGGACGTTCTCGCCGCCGATGGTCTCGGCCCGCACGCGGCTCTCCGCGAACGAGACATCCGACGGCACCTTCGGATTGAGGTTGTGGCAGACCATGATCATGTCGAAGAGTTCGGCCTGGGTGTTGATCCCGTACGGCAGTGTCGGGTTGGTCGACGCGGGCAGCACGTTGTCCTCGCCCGTCACCCGGAGGATGTCCGGCGCGTGCCCGCCACCGGCGCCCTCGCTGTGGTACGTGTGGATGGTGCGACCCTCGAACGCCGCGATCGTGTCCTCCACGTATCCGGACTCGTTGAGCGTGTCGGTGTGGATCGCCACCTGGACGTCCATGGCGTCCGCCACCCGCAGCGCGGCACGGATCGCCGCGGGGGTCGATCCCCAGTCCTCGTGCACCTTCAGGCCCGCGGCGCCGGCCTCGATCTGTTCCATCAGCGAGCGGTCGCCGGACGAATTGCCCTTGCCCAGCATCCCGATGTTCACCGGGACGCCCTCGTTGGCCCGGAGCATCATCTCGATGTTCCAGGTTCCGGACGTGATGGTGGTCCCGTTGGTGCCGTCCGTCGGGCCGAACCCGCCCCCGAACAGGGTCGTCACACCGTTGCTCAACGCCGCGTACGCCTGCTGTGGCGCGACGAGATGCACGTGCGAGTCGATTCCCGCCGCGGTGAGGATCAACTGCTCGCCGGAGATGGCGTCGGTGGCCGGGCCGGTCGTCAGGCCGGGCGTCACACCGTCCATGGTCCCGGAGTTGCCCGCCTTCCCGACGCCGACGATCCGGCCGTCCTTGATCCCGACATCGGCCTTCACGACGCCGAGCAGCGCATCGATCACCACCACGTTGGTGATCACCAGGTCCAGCGCGCCGTCCGCACTGCACGACGTCGGATCCTGACCCATCCCGTCCCGCAGCGTCTTTCCCCCGCCGTACAGCGCCTCGTCGCCGATCGTCCGGAGGTCCTCCTCCACCTCCACGAACAGGTCGGTGTTGCCGAGACGGATCTTGTCGCCCTTCAGGGGCCCGAACAGCCCGGAGTACTCCAGTCGCGAGATCTCGGTCATGCGTCACGAACCCTTCCCATGTCGGATGAGCACGAACACCTCAACCGGTTTCGAAGCCGTACTCCTTCGCCAGGGCCACCGCCCGAGCCAACCGCGGGCGGTACGTCGCGTGCGTCGGCCCCCAGCCGTCGACGAACCCCTGGAAGCCGTGGACCCGCTGCTTGCCGCCGAAAGGAACCAGGGTGACCACCTTTTCGTCGCCGGGTTCGAACCGGACAGCGGTTCCGGCGGCGATGTCGAGACGCCACCCGAAGGTCGCCTCCCGATCGAACGACAGGGCGCGGTTGACCTCCATGAAATGGAAGTGCGAACCGACCTGCACGGGGCGGTCGCCGGTGTTGCGCACCGTGACCTTCCGGCGCGGCCGACCCGGATTCAATTCGACCGGTTCGTCACGTAACACGTATCCGCCCACGGGAATTGAGTTCGCCGACGAGGTGTCCTTGCCGGGTTTCGTGGTCTTCGCCGCCTTGGCGGGCTTCTCCGGCTTGCCTGCCTTGCCTGCCTTACCGGCCTTGCTCGATTTACTCATCTCGACGGTCTCCCGGTTCCGCTAGTGGATCGGCGAGTGCACCGTGACCAGCCGACTCCCGTCGAGGAACACCGCCTCCACCTGTACGCGGGGAATCAGTTCGGGCACGCCTTCCATGACGTCGTCCGCGGTCAGCACGTGCGACGCGTCGGTCATCACTTCCTCGACCGTCTTTCCCTCTCGCGCTCCCTCCAGTGCCGCGGCGGAGATCACCGCGACGGATTCGGGATGATTGAGCTTGAGGCCCTTCGCCTTCCGCTTGAGCGCGACCTCCGCGAGCATCAGTATGGTCAGTTTGTCGAGTTCACGCGGCGTCAGATGCATGCCGGCCTCCTGTGCGGGACAGAACCACGCTACGTCAGTTCGCTCGGCGATCGAATGCTTTGTGGGGATCTGTGCCACAACGAGACCGGCAATCGTCCATCACGACCGCAGGTATGTCGTTCACCTGACGGGAGTGACCCTCAGGGCGGCGATGCGGCGGCCCTCGAGTTCCTCGACTGTGAGCCGCCACCCGTCCACCTCGACCCGATCGCCCACCCGGGGCAGCCGAGCCAGGTGGTACATCACGAACCCGGCCAGCGTCTCGTACGGACCCTTCGGCAGCACCGTTCCCGTGTCGCTCTCGAAGTCCTCGACCAGCAGGCGGCCGTCGACGTGCGTAGGCCCCGGTTCCTCGGCGGCCTGCGACGGCTGGGGGTCGAATTCGTCGCCGATCTCGCCGACGACCTCCTCCACGATGTCCTCCAGGGTCACGATGCCGGCGGTGCCCCCGTACTCGTCGACCACGAGCGCGATCTGCGCATTGTCCTGGCGCATCACCGTGAGGGCGGCGAGCGCGGGTTTGGACCCGGGCAGTCGCAGCAGGGGTCGGACCAGGGCTCCGACGGTCCGCTGCTCGTCGTCGCCCCGCGCGAGCAGCAGGTCGCGCAGGTGCACGAAACCGACTACGTCGTCGAGAGTTTCCGCACGGACCGGGTAGCGACTGTGCCCGAGTGCGAGGGCGTCGCCCCGGGCACGCCGGACCGGGGTGTCGGCACCGAGGAAGTCCACCTCGGTGCGTGGGCGCATCACCTCGACGAGGGACCGCCGGGCCGCGTCGAACACCTCCGTGAGCACCCGGCGTTCCTCTTCCGCGACCGCACTGTGCCCGGTCACCAGATCCCGCAGTTCCTCGTGGGTGATCTCCTCGCCCCTCCGCGCCGGATCACCGCCGAGGACCCTCACCAGCGCATTGGTCGACACCGACAGCAGCCAGATCACCGGACGGACCAGCCCGGCGAACCTGTCGAGGGGCGGCGCGGTCACCAACGCGACTCCGGTGGCATTCTGCAGCGCAATGCGTTTGGGGACCAACTCGCCGAGCACCAGCGACAGGTAGGAGATGACGAGCGTGGTGCCGACGAGCGCCACCACGTCCGCCGTCGTGACGGACAGCCCCCACTCCTGCAGCGTCGGAGCGAAACTCGGCGCCAGCGTCGAGGCGCCGTACGCCGCCGAGAAGAAGCCGGCGACCGTGACACCGATCTGCACCGACGACAGGAAGCGATTGGGATTGCGCGCCAACGCGACCGCGCGTTCACCGCGTCGGCCGTGCTGGTGCAGTGTTCGGAGTTGACCCTCGCGGAGGGAGACGAGCGCGATCTCGGTGGCGGCGAACACGCCGCCGATCAGGATGAAGACGACGACCAACACGAAATTCAGCACCGTACCGCCGTTCACCACGAACACCACCTGGCGTTCACCACGAACACCACCTGGCGCTCGGCTGGGGGCGGCCCATCGTCCTCTCACCTCACCGGGACGCGTCCGCGTCCACACCCCGAGAGTAGCGCCGGGGCGGCCCCGGCGTCGCTACCTCGATTCCACGACGTTCCGTATCGTCGACTCCGCGGGGCCGGCTCGATGAATCATCCACGATCACAGACGTATCGGAGTGAATCATGAGGCTTGAGGGAAAGGTCGCGATCATCACAGGCGGCGCCGGCGGGATCGGGCGCGGCATGACACGTGCGCTCACCAAGGAGGGCGCGAAGGTACTGGTGGTGGACATCAACGACGACGCGGGTGACGCGCTCGCGTCGGAACTCGGGGACCCGGTCCGCTACCTGCATGCCGACATCTCCGAGGAGTCCAGCGCCGCCGAGATCTGCGCGGCAGCCGTCGACGCCTTCGGCTCCGTGAGCGTGCTGATCAACAATGCGCACGCGTCCCGGCAGGCCCCCTTGCTGCAGACCACCCAGGAGATGATGAACCTGTCGTTCGGTACGGGCTTCTATCCCACCTTCTGGCTGATGAAGGCCTGCTACGAGCAGCTGAAGGCCACCGAGGGGTCGGTGATCAACTTCGCATCGGGCGCCGGAATCGACGGCCAGGTCAACCAGGCATCTTACACCGCGGCGAAGGAGGCGATCCGCGGGATCAGCCGGGTGGCGGCGAACGAGTGGGCCGCCGACAACATCAACGTCAACGTCATCTCCCCGCTGGCGCTCACCGAGGGCATCGAGGCGTACATCGCGGCCAATCCGGGCGTCGAGGAGGCCCTGCTGGCACGAACTCCGCTGCACCGCTTCGGCGATCCCGAGGCCGACATCGGACGAGTGGCGGTGTTCCTCGCGAGCGACGACGCGTCCTACATCACCGGGCAGACGATCATGGTCGACGGCGGCAGCATCAAACTGCGCTGAGTGTCCGGCAGCCGCACACGCGTCCCGCATTCGATGTGGTGATCGGCCACCGCCGGCGGGGTGGCGTGTTGTACTGGTCTGCATTGGTTGTCCGGCCGCGATCGCGCACGAGGAGCACCGATGACACGAGTGGAGTCCTCCGGTGACACGCCACCCGGCACGGCGCCGCGCGTGCGCCGCGGCTGGCCGGTGTTCACGGTCGTCGCGATCGCGATCGTCGCGTTCATCCTGGGCGGGCTGGGTGGTTCCTTCCAGGGCAAGCTCGCCGAGGTGCAGAAGAACGACAACGCGTCCTATCTGCCGGGGTCCGCGGAATCGACGATCGTCGCGAACGAGAGCGCGAAATTCCTGAAGGTGGAGACCATTCCGGGCGCCGTGGTGTTCCACCGCGACAGCGGGTTGACGGACGCCGACAAGGCCGCGATCGACCAGGCGCGGGTCTCGATGGCGTCGGTGGAGGGCGTCGACGCGGACGGTGTGACGCCCACCCAGATCTCGAAGGACGGCACCACCGCGTCGGTCTTCGTGCCGCTCATCGCCAAACAGGACGGAACCACCGTTCAGGGCAACGACCTCGCCGCGGCGGAACAGGACGTCATCGATGCCGCACAGAACGCGGTGCCGTCGGATCTCGAGGTGCTGCCCGCGGGACCCGGCGGTCTGCTGGTGGCGTTCATCGACGCGTTCGAGGGCCTCGACAGCACGCTGCTGGGTGTCGCGCTGCTGGTGGTGATCCTGATCCTGCTGGTGGTGTACCGGTCGCCGATCCTGTGGTTCTTCCCGCTGTTCTCGGCGCTGCTCGCACTCGGGCTGTCGTCGATGGTGATCTACCTCCTCGCCGACCACGAGATCCTCACGCTGACCGGGCAGAGCCAGGGCATCCTGTTCGTGCTGGTGATCGGCGCGGGTACCGACTACGCACTGCTGCTGATCGCGAGATATCGGGAGGAGCTGCACTTCCACGACAACCGCTTCGACGCGATGATCAAGGCCTGGAGGGAATCCGCGCCGGCCATCACCGCCTCCGCGGTCACCGTGATTCTCGGGCTGCTGTGCCTGGGGTTCTCACAGCTGAACTCGAACAAGAGCCTCGGTCCGGTCGCCGCGATCGGAATCGCGTGTACCTACCTGGTGATGATGACGTTCCTGCCCGTCGTGTTGTCTGCGGTGGGCCGGTGGGTGTTCTGGCCGCGCAAGCCGAGGACCGACGGTGCGACAGACCTTGCGACACACGGGCTGTGGGGGCGGATAGCCGACCTGGTGGGCCGTCGCGACCGGCCCGCGTGGATCGGGGCGACCGCCCTGCTGGCGATCCTGTTCGCGGTCGGAATCGGCAGCCTGCAGACCAGCGGCCTCACCGCGACCGAGAACTTCACCAACGAGCCCGACGCGGTCCGCGGGCAGGCGCTGTACGACGCCAACTTCGATCAGGGGGCCGGCGCGCCCGCCGTCGTCACCACCAACGCGACGAGTGTCGACGCGGTGATCGCCGCCGCCGGCGGCGTCGAGGGGGTGCGGCAGGGGCCGGGTTCGGTGTGCGTGCAGGTGGACGTCGAGAAGGTGAAGGCGCTGCTGCAGAACTCCGGCGGCAACCCGGCACAGCAGTTGCCGCCCGGGTGCCCGCCGTCGCTGTTGAACGTCGCGCCGATCGACGGTCGGACCATCGTCAATGTGGCGCTTGCCGATTCGTACGATTCGCCGGAAGCCCTCGAGACCGTCGAACGCCTACGCGACACTCTGCACGCAGTGCCCGGAGCGGACGCACTCGTCGGCGGAAGCTCGGCCGCGACGCTCGACGTGCAGACCGCGTCGGTGCACGACCGGAATCTGATCATCCCTATCGTCCTGGTCGTGATCTTCATCGTGCTCGCGCTGCTGTTGCGGGCCCTGCTGACGCCTCTGATCCTCATCGCCACCGTCGTGCTGAGCTTCGCGGCCACGCTGGGCGTGTGCGGCTTCTTCTTCACGCACGTGTTCCATTTCGCGGGTGCAGACCAGTCGTTCCCGTTGTTCGCGTTCGTGTTCCTGGTGGCGCTCGGTATCGACTACAACATCTTCCTCATGACCCGTGTCCGGGAGGAGACGGTCACGCACGGCACCCGCGCGGGGGTGCTGCGCGGTCTCGCGGTGACCGGCGGCGTCATCACGTCGGCGGGCATCGTCCTGGCGGGCACGTTCGCGGTGCTCGGGGTGTTGCCGCTGGTGTTCCTCGCCGAGGTGGGATTCGCGGTCGCGTTCGGTGTCCTGCTCGACACGATCGTCGTGCGCAGCGTGCTGGTGCCGGCGCTCTCGCACGACATCGGCCGGAAGATCTGGTGGCCGTCCACGTTGGCGCGGGCGGAAAACTGACCCCTCGGTCGTCGACGACGTCGCACATCGGTTGACGGATCGGCACGGAAGTGGTCGGCTGGAAGGTGATGGATGGCGCGCTCCCCTCGCGCCGCGTCGAGGTACGCGCTCTCCACCGATGATGCCCTGCAGCCCAGAACATTCGGGGCATCGTCTCTACCGCACGGCAACGTGATCCGTAGGGAAGGAATGAGATGTCGAACTACACCACCGACGACTCCGGTATCCCGGTACCCAGCGACGAACACTCACTGACCGTCGGACCCGACGGGCCGATCCTCCTCCAGGACTACTACCTGATCGAGAAGATGGCCCAGTTCAATCGTGAGCGGGTGCCGGAACGCCAACCGCACGCCAAGGGCGGTGGTGCGTTCGGCACCTTCGAGGTCACCAACGACGTGAGCGCCTACACCAAGGCCGACCTGTTCCAGCCCGGCAAGAAGACCGAGATGCTCGCACGGTTCTCCACCGTGGCGGGCGAGCGCGGCAGCCCGGACACGTGGCGCGATCCGCGCGGGTTCGCCCTCAAGTTCTACACCGAGCAGGGCAATTTCGACATGGTCGGCAACAACACCCCGGTGTTCTTCGTCCGCGATCCCATGAAGTTCCAGGACTTCATCCGTTCGCAGAAGAGACGGGCCGACAACAATCTGCGCGACCACGACATGCAGTGGGACTTCTGGACCCTGTCCCCCGAATCGGCGCACCAGGTGACGTGGCTGATGGGCGATCGCGGCATTCCGCGCACGTGGCGGCACATGAACGGCTATTCGAGCCACACCTACATGTGGGTCAACGCGCAGGGCGAACGGTTCTGGGTGAAGTACCACTTCAAGACCGACCAGGGCATCGAGTTCCTCACCCAGGACGAGGGTGACCGGATGGCCGCGACGGACACCGACTATCACACCCGTGACCTGTGGGAACACATCGACAGCGGGGACTACCCCACGTGGACGCTGAAGATGCAGATCATGCCGTACGAGGACGCGAAGACCTACCGGTTCAATCCGTTCGATCTGACGAAGGTGTGGCCGCACGGCGACTACCCGTTGATCGACGTCGGGACGATGAAACTCGACCGCAATCCGGTCGACTACCACTGCGAGATCGAGCAGGCCGCATTCGAGCCGAGCAGTTCGGTACCGGGCACGGGGCCGAGCCCCGACAAGATGCTGCTGGGCCGCTGGTTCTCGTACCCGGACGCGCACCGCTACCGGATCGGGTCCAATTACAAGGAGCTGCCGGTCAATTCGCCACATGCCGGGCCCCGGAACTCGTACACCAAGGACGGGCAACTGCGGCACCACAATCCGGGCGATCCGGTGTACGTGCCGAACTCCAAGGGCGGGCCGCACGCCGACGCGTCCGTGTCGGGCGAGTCGCCGAGCTGGTACAGCGACGGCGAGATGGTGCACCAGGCGTACACGCTCCGCAAGGACGACGACGACTGGAGCCAGGCCGGCACCATGGTGCGCGAGGTCCTCGACGACGCGGCCCGCGAGCGGTTGGCGTCGAACATCGTGGGCCACCTGCTCAACGGCGTCACCGAACCGGTTCTGGTGCGCGCGTTCGACTATTGGCGCAACGTCGACAAGGACCTGGGTGAGCGGGTCGAGAAGGGCGTCCGCACCGCGCAGAACGGAAACGCGTCGAGCGACCGGAACCCGGCGAGTCCCGCCGCGGAGGCCAAGGCTTGATGTCCGTGTACGCCTCCGCCCGGACGATGATCGGGTTGCGCCCACTGCCGCGGTAGGCGCCTCGTCACAGAAAGGCCTGGCTCGTCCACAGATGGAACAGCGCGTAGGCCCGCCACGGCCGCCACGGCTCCGACGCCGCGGCGGCCTCGCGTGGCGTCTTCACGCCCAGCGCGCGACGTAGCACCAGGTCGCCTGACGGGTAGGCGTCACGGTCACCGAGCACCCGGACCGACAGGTAGTCGACGGTCCACGGCCCGATACCGGGCAGCGCCAGCAGCCGGGCCCGGAACTCGGCCGGGTCGGCGTCGGGGCCGAGGTGCAGCCCGTCGGCCGCGGCCGCGGCGAGCGCCTGCACGGTGCGGGCGCGGGCGCCGGTGAGACCGACGGCCTTCTGAACGATCGCCGGATCGAGTGCGGCCAGCAGCTCGGGCTCGGGGAAGCTGACGAACCCGTCGAAGGCGGTCGGGGTGCCGAACGCCGCCACGAAGCGGGAGCCGAATGTTCGTGCCGCCGAGAGCGACACCTGCTGCCCCAGCACAGTCAACACCGCCGTCTCGAAACCGTCGACGGAGCCGAGCACCCGCAGCCCGGGCCGCGCCGCGACGTGCGGTGCGAGCAGGGTGTGCCGCGCGAGTGCGGCGTCGACGACGTCCGGATCGGCGTCGAGGTCGAGCCAGCGACGAACCAGTGCTGCGACGTGCGGGACGTCGTCGGGGCGGGTAGCGCGGATCGACGCGGCGACGTGGTCGGGGCCGGCGAAGCGGACGCTCACCACGGCGGGTCCGTGCGGCGCCGGCACCACCCGGGTGTGCGTCCCGCTCTCGGCGTCGTGGAGTTCGAGGCCGTCCACCGCGTGCGCCGCCAAGGCGCCGAGCATGGGCGCCGTGGTGAAGGGTGGCCGGAACGGCAGGACGGTCGTGTCGGTCAACGTTCGCCCTCCAAGCCGGTGACCCGCAGCGTGATGTTGAGCCGCCCCGACGTGAGGCCACAGTCGGGATCGGCGGTGCCCGGAAACACCTTGGGCACACCGTGGTACGCGAACCGCGACGGTCCGCCGAACACGAACAGGTCCCCCGACTGCAGTTCGACGTCGGTGTACGGCTTGGTGCGGGTGTCAGGGTTGCCGAAGCGGAACGTGCAGGTGTCGCCGATGCTCAGCGACACCACCGGGGCGTCCGCCCGCTCCTCCTGATCGCGGTGCATGCCCATGCGGGCGGCGTCGTCGTAGAAGTTGATCAGCGCGGCGTCCGGCTCGTAGGGGGCGCCCGCAGCCGGATCGTCGTACGCGTCGGCGACGGCACGTCTCCCCAACTGCGCCAGCCACTCCGGTACCGGCAGCACGCGCCCGCCACCGGCATCGCCGGCGATCCGGCTGTAGCGATACGGTTGCCAGTGCCAGCCCAGGCACACGGTCTGCACCGACATCGCGTGCCCGGTGGGCAGGCGGGCGGCCCGCATCGGCACCGGTCCGCGCGCCCAGTCGCGGCACGCCTCCACGAGTCGGCGCTGCTCGCCGAGGTCGAGCCAGTCCGGGACCAGCACGGCGCCGGGAGCGACGGTGCGGCGCGGGCGGGGCAGCAGTGCCGACATCTACCGCTCCCCCTTCCCGTGCAATCTCTTCCATTCGTCGTACATGTCTCGTAGGCACACCGCGCACGGCCGGTAGCCGGCGGCGACAGCGGTGTCCTCGTCTGCGAAGAACACGCGTTGTGTCACGTAACCGCCGCGGGCGATGGCGCGAGCCGCGCCGGGACAGTCGAGCGTGCCGTAGATGCGGTCCTTGCGGTGACCGCCGAGCGTGCCGGGAGTGGCGCTCTCGTAGGGCTTTCCGTCCCGGCCGATCAACGTGTACACGGTGGGCCGTTCTGTACAAAACTGAGCATTTTGTACATTTCTCGATTCACTCCGCATCATGCAGTACCAGTCCGATCGTGCGCCGGATGCCGCTGCGCACGGTGCTGACGCCGTGCCGCATCGGGGCGGCGGACCAGCCGCGCACCGACTGCACCGGGCGGTCGTTGGTGGTGAAGACGAACGCGTGCCCCTGCCGCAGCACGGTCGCGGTGCCACGCGACTGCGCGCGGGCGCGTTGCTCCACGAGCAGGAACTCGCCACCCTCGTGGTCCACGCCGGGCTCGTCGAGACCGATCACCACCTGCAGCGGAAACACCAGCTCGCCGTACAGGTCCCGATGCAGCGCGTTCCAGTCGTCCGGGCCGTAACGCAGGATCAGCGGGGTGGGCCGGTGCTGTCCGGCAGCGTGGCACATGGAGAGCCACTCGTCGAGAGTGTCGGGCCACGGCGCCGGCCGGCCCAGCCGCCACGCCCACTCCCGCGCCACCGGGAGAAGTTTCACGTAGAACCGGGCCCGCATCTCGGCGATCGACGCCGGCAACGGGTAGTCGAAGTACCGGTACCGGCCGGCGCCGTAGCGATGCCGCGCCATGTCGACCGTCGACCGGAACAGCGCGTCGTCGTCGAAAAGCTCCGCCAACTCCCGGCATTCGTCGGAGTCGAGGAGCGGACGGGCGCTCTGGGCACCGCCGAACCGGTCGAGCTCGTCGAGCAGCGGTGTCCAGTCGAGGGCGTCGACGCGGTCGGCGAGCGCGCTCACGCCGCCTCCAACGTCAGCAGCGCGCGCTTGGTGTCGACGCCACCCGCGTACTGGCCCATGCTGCCGTCGCTGCGCACCACCCGGTGGCACGGCACGAACAGCGGCAGCGGGTTGGTGGCGCAGGCCGATCCGACCGCCCGGACGGCGCGCGGGCTGCCGGCGGCCTCGGCCACCTGCGCGTAGCTGGCGGTGCTGCCGTACGCGATGTCGGGCAGGCGGGTGAGGACGGTGCGCCGGAAGCCACTCGACAGCCGCAGATCCAGCGGGACGTCGAAGTGGGTGCGCCGGTGCGCGAAGTACTCGTCGAGTTGCCGGACGGCGGCGTCGAGTCGTCCCGGAGCCTCGAGGATGCGCGGACTCACCTGCCGGGCCAGCATCGCCAGCACGGCGTCGTGGTCCTCCCGCGGGTAGGCGACGCGGACCAGTCCGACGTCGGTGGCGGCCAGCAGCAGCCGTCCGACGGGGGTGTCGACGGACCGGTAGGCGAGGTCGAGCAGGCCGTCGCGGTCGGCGGCGGCGGCGAGGCGGGCATGCAGGCGGCTCAGATCCGAGGGGTCCACGTCGGGGGTGGGGATGACGGTCATCGGACGGCTCCTTCCTGGGCGAATGGTTCGGTGGCGGCCGGGTAGGTGCGGCGGAGCCGGGCGATGCCGTCGGCGGCGGCGCGGCGGGCCGCGGCGGTGCTGTTGCCGAGGATCGCCGCGACCTCCGCGTACGGAAGTCCGGCCAGGTGGTGGTAGACGACCGCGGCCCGCTGCGTGAACGGCAGATCGGCCAGCGCGTCCCACAGTTCGTGGTTCCATGCGCCGGGCAGATCCCGCGCCGACACCCGGTCGGGCAGGTCGTCGGTGGGGACGGGCGTGCGCTGTCGGACGCGGTGGACGTCGACGGCCTTGCGGTGCGCGATGGTCACCAGCCACGCCTCGACGTTCGCACCGGGCGCCAGATCGGGGTACGCCCGCAGCGCCGCCAGGAACGTCTCGGACCACGCGTCGTCGGCGTCGACGGGCCCGAGCAGTGCCCGGCACACCCGCAGCACCACGGGCCCGTGCTCGGTGACGATGTTCTCGAACGGTTTCAGTGCCACACCGGGTAGACGCTCCGGGTCGCCGGAACGTGAGGTTCGCTCCGCGTCAGAACAGTCCATCCTGGATTCCCACGGCGGACGGGCTCTCCAGATCCAGCAGGAACTGCTTGCGCCCCAGTCCGCCGGCGTAGCCCGTGAGCGAGCCGTTGCTGCCGACCACGCGGTGACACGGGACGATGATGCCGATCGGGTTCCGGCCGTTGGCGGCAGCGACGGCGCGGATCGCGGCGACGTTGCCCAGATGCTCCGCGAGCTGCAGATACGACCAGGTCTCGCCGTACGGGATGGTTCGCAGCGCGGCCCACACCCGCTGCTGGAATTCGGTACCCCGCGGCGCGAGCGGCACCGTGAACTCGGCGCGCTCCCCGGCGAAGTACTCGGTGAGCTGCGCGGTGACGTCGTCGAAGCCGGTGTCGGTGCGCGGACCGAATCGCGCACCGTCCGGCAGGTGCCGCTGAAGGTGCATGTACAGCCCGCACAGACCCTCGGGATTGCGGACCAGCGTCAGCGGCCCGACGGGCGAATCGACGACGGTGTGTTCGGCATCCACAGCTCCGATCCTCCCAGCAACCACCGACAATCCGCGAAGTTCGGGCAGGATTGCAGGATGCCGCTTCTCCCCAATCCGCTCCACATCGTCTCGACGGTCCAGAAGGCGGCGCAGTGGTCGCTGGACACGGCCACCTTCGTCGCAGGCCTGCCGACCCGAGTGTCCGCACTGCTCGACGAGGCGGAGGGGCTGGTGCGGCAGGTGTCCGGCGTGGTCGACGGCGCCGCCCGCGCGGTCGCCGCAGCCGACGCGGTGATCGCAGCGTGCGCCGCGCTGGTCGACCGCACCGCCGTGATCGCAGGCGAGACGGAAGTGGTGGTGGCGTCGGCGTCGCGATCCGCAGCCGTCGCCGACCAACTACTCGAGATCTACCGACCACTCGCGCTGACGGCCGCGCCGCTGGCGACGCAGTTCGTCGACGAGATCAGCGAGGACGAGGTGCACGCCGCGGTCCGGCTGCTCGACCAGCTTCCCGAGCTGACCGACCGGATGGCGGCGCTCATGCCGATCCTCGCAACCCTCGACACCGTGTCCCCCGAGATCCACGAGCTGCTCGAGGTTGTCAAGGACGTGCGACAGGCGATCATCGGGGTTCCCGGGTTCGGGTTCTTCCGTCGTCGTGGCGAGGACAAGCTGGGTGAGGGAGAGTAGGCGGATGGATCCGGAACCGCACGGCACGCTCGTCCGCACCTCCGACGGCGTGGACCTGCGCATCACCCGCACGTTCGACGCCCCGATCGACGACGTCTGGGCGAGCATCACCGAATCCGGACGCACCGCAGCATGGTTCGGACCGTGGGAGGGAGAACCCGGCGCCGGCAACACGATCCGCGTGCAGATGGCGTTCGAGGAGGACGCTCCGTGGACCGACATGCGCATCGACGCGTGCGACCCGCCGCAGCACCTGGGACTGTCCACCAGCGACGACGCGGGAGCCTGGCGGCTGGCCGTCGACCTGCGGGAGACGGACGGCGCGACCGAGCTGACGCTGATCCATCTCGGTGTGCCGGCGGAGGCCGTCAGCGAGATCGGCCCCGGGTGGGAGTACTACCTGGACATGCTCGGCGCGGCGCGCGCCGGCACGCCGCTGCCGGACTTCGCGGACTACTTCCCGTCCCAGTCCGGGTACTACCGGGACCTGGCCGCGAACCTCGGTTAGTGCTCGACCGACTTCGCGAGCAGCGGCAGCGTCCGGAACGCCACGATCTCCGAGAGCACCACCACCGACATCGACCGCGCGACGGTCGACGAGTGGTGCAGCGCGATCAGCAGGGTCTGCAGGTCGTCGTGCGACGCGGCCGCGACCCGGCACAGGACGTCGCCGACCCCGGTGGTGGCCCACGCCTGGACCACCTCGGGGAACTCCTCGAGTTCCTTCGTCAACTGTCCGAGGGAGCCCTGCGCGATCTCCAGCGTCACGAACGCCTGCACCGAGTATCCGGCTGTGTGCAAATCGATCTCGGGCCCGTAGCCGGTGACGATCCCTGCCTCCTCGAGCCGGCGTAACCGCGCCTGCACGGTGGCGCGGGCGACCCCGGCCCGACGGGACAGTTCGAGGATCCCGATCCGCGGGTCGTCGCGCAGGCGGGCGATCAGGTCGACGTCGAGCGCGTCCAGTCGATGCCCGCCCCGGTCCATGGCGATGTCACGGTGTGACGCGGGAGCGGGCGACGATCACCGGGCATTGCGCGTGGTACAGCAGCGACTGGCAGGTGGAGCCCAGGAGTGCGCTCTCGAACCCGCCACGACCGCGGCTACCGACGACCATCGAGCGGGCGGTGGCACTGAGGGCGACCAGGTGCTTGGTGGGACCCGCCTCCGCGAGCACGGTCTCGACCTGAACCGACGGGAACTTGGCGCCCCACGTGGCGATCAACCGATCGATGCGGCCGCGGGCCTCCTCGTCTGCCTCCTGGGTGCCGCGCCGACGACGCGCGTGCACGGCCGTCATCTCGGCGTGCCGGATCGACGCCTCCTGCATCGCGGTGCCGACGACGATGTCGGCGCTGTCGGAGTGGTCGACACCCGCGACGACGGGACCGGACGTGGGCGGGACGGGGCTGCCGTCGGCGCCGCGGACGACCGCGACCGTGCACTTGGCGTGATGCGCGAGCGAGAGGGCCGTCGACCCGAGGACCATGCGCTCGAAGAAACCGGCACCCACCGAGCCGACGACCAGCAGGCTCGCCTTCTCGGACAGGTCGACGAATGCCCGATTGACCCGTCCGCGAAGCAGTTCCACCTCGATGTCGATGGTGTAGTCCTCGACGGTGGCGGCCTCCCGCGCGACTTTGAGTGCCTCCCGGCCGGCCGCCTCTTCTTCCTCGAGGTCGTCGGCGACGAACGGGAAGTCGTTCTCGGTATCGATGACGTGCACCAGTTTCAGCGGCACCTTGCGGGCGTGGGCCTCGACGGCCGCCCACCTGACGGCGTGGATCGCGGCGTCGGATCCGTCGACGCCCACGATCACCGGCCTGGTCTCGTTCGCTGGTGACATCGTCCACTCCGATCGGCTCGTGTGTGCACGTTCGGTATCAGACTAACGGCGAAACCCGGCCGGTGGCGTGAGCTTGGAACGGTGATCGTGGATACCGTCAGGAGGCGATTTCGTCCGAAGGATCCTGATCGGTCCGACCCGCGGCCGCGCTCTCGAACTCCGCGAGGCTCGCGCGAATCAGCTCGATGTATCTGTCGGTGTCGGGCATCATCGCGCGGTCGGCCATCACGGTCAGTGTCACGTCGCCACCGGCAGCGGCCGCGAGGAAATGCCGCAGCCCGTCCCCGTCCACGGGTGGCTGCCCACCGAACACCGCCACGGACGGGGCGCCCTCGAGCGTCAGGCTCGCCACGCCGAATGCCACATTGCTGATCATGGTGTGCCGGTGCCGGGAGCGCTGGGGGTCGAACGTGACGGCGTTCCTGCGCACGTACATGAACATTCGCATCATCAGCGGGGGCAGGGAGTCGATCACAGCGGCGGACCGGCGAACCGCGATGTGTGACGTGCGGGCCTTCTCGGACCTCGACGACTCGGCGACGCGCGCCACCCGCTCGAGCAGATCCGGGGTGTCGGTGTGGGTGTCGACATTCATGATTGCCAGCTGGTTCCCCGACTCCCACTCCTCCAGCTTGCGCATGGAACGCGGGACCATCGCGACGAGCGAACCCCGGTGCGGCTCACCCTTCTCCGCGAGATAGGCCGCGAGAGCATTCCCGACGACGGCAAGGAGTGCGTCGTTGACGGTCGCTCCCGGAACGGCGCCCCGGATTCGGCGAAGCGACTCCGTGGACAGCGTGATCGGCACCATGGCACCCGATCCGCTCACCTTGCCGTTGAACCGGATGCCCGGTTGTTCGGATTGCACCAACCAGTCACCGGACGCCTCGGCCTCCTTCAGCGCGCGATCGGCGGCACGGTTACCCGGGATGCTCTTGGCGAACCGGATCACCTGACGTGGAAAACCCGATACGGACCTGGCGGTCAGTCGCGCCCGGAGGAACCGCGCCGGACGAACGGCGATCGGAGGTGCCGTGGCGTCCGAGAAAACCTTCTCCACCGTCTGCAACACGCCCAACCCGTCGCCGACGCTGTGATGCGCCTTGAGCGCCACTGCGGTGAGCCGGCCGGGCTGGTCGACGATGCCGCTGACACCGGTGAAGAAGTGCAGTTCCCATGGTGGTCTCGTGAGATCCATACGTGTACACAACAATTCGGAGAAATGCGCCTCGAGGGGCGCCCACCCGGGCTCGTCGATCGCGGTGACGTGCACATGAGCGCTCAGGTCGATGTCGGGGTCCGGGATCCAGTTCGGATGATCGATGCCCAGCGGTACCCGACGGATGTGGTGCGTGAACATGTGGTGGTGTCCGAGTCGTGCCCGCACCCATTCGATCGCGCGTTCCTGCGTGAATTCGGCGTCCGGAAACTGCGTGGTGTCGAAGACGTACACGACGACGAAATGCCCCAGGTGGCCGTCGTTCTCCCCGTAGATGAACTCGGCATCCTTGCTCGGAATCCGTCGCGTTCCCGCCGTGAGCCAGTCGGCGAACCCCATAAACACCCCTTCGCGGCCGTATCCAAGGAAGCTAACGTGCACGTATCCCCTTTGGGAGACTTTTCACGAATATCCGGAGAAGTCCTCAGCCTGCGGTCTTCGACCATCCGGGACGCGTCCCGACCACGCCCGCGTCCCACCTCTACGGGAACTCGGGTCCCGTTGCCCTCTGTACAAACTGCACACCCCTCAGGCCCTCCGCCGACGCAGATTGTCCACCTTGAACAGCCGCACCGGCCGATGTTGCCTACGCGCGTACCTCGCGGTGTGATCGACCCGTACCGTCACGGGAGGTTCGCTCATGACCGTCGACCAGTCACTGACCCACCTCGACGACGCCGCTCTGCGCCAACTGCTCGGGCTCGTCGAGCACGATCCGTCCGCCGATCCGTTCCCCGTGGTCGGGTGGGACGCGATCGTGTGGGTGGTGGGCAATGCGACGCAGGCCGCCGCCTACTACCGCACAGTTTTCGGGATGGAGCTCGAGGCGTACTCGGGTCCCGAGACCGGCAATCGCGATCACCGCGCCTTCGTATTGCGCAGCGGTGCAGTCCGATTCGTGCTCACCGGCGGAGTCGACCCGTCCAGCCCCCTGCACGACCATCACCGCCGGCACGGTGACGGCGTCCACGACGTCGCACTGGAAGTCACGGACGTCGACCGCTGCATCGCGCACGCCCGTGGGCAGGGGGCACGCGTTCTCGTCGAACCGCACGACGTCTCCGACGAGCACGGCACCGTCCGCACCGCGAGCATCGCCGCGTACGGCGAGACTCGGCACACCCTTGTCGACCGGTCCCGCTACACGGGCCCGTACCTGCCCGGTTATGTCGCGCGCACCGCCGCCACGAGTGCTGGGCCGCAGGTGATCCAGGCGCTCGACCACGTGGTCGGCAACGTCGAACTCGGCAGAATGAACGAGTGGGTGGACTTCTACCACCGCGTCATGGGGTTCACCGATCTGGCCGAATTCGTGGGCGACGACATCGCCACCGAGTACTCGGCGCTGATGAGCAAGGTGGTCGCCAGCGGCAACCACCGCATCAAGATTCCGCTCAACGAGCCGGCCGTGGGCCGCAAGCGGTCCCAGATCGACGAGTTCCTCGAGTTCTACCGCGGCCCCGGATCGCAACACCTGGCGCTCGCGACGTCGGACATCCTGGGCGCCGTGGACCGGCTGTCGGCGGCGGGCGTCGAGTTCCTGCCGACACCGGCGTCGTACTACGAGGATCCGGCGCTGCGGGCACGGATCGGTGAGGTGCGCGTCCCGATCGAGGAACTCGAGTGCCGCGGCATCCTCGTCGACCGCGACGAGGACGGCTACCTGCTGCAGATCTTCACCAAACCGATCGGCGATCGGCCCACGGTGTTCTTCGAACTCATCGAGCGGCACGGCTCACTCGGGTTCGGCAAGGGCAACTTCCAGGCCCTGTTCCTCGCGATCGAACGCGAGCAGGAGCGGCGCGGCAATCTGTGACCACGCCGCCCCTGTCCGGACTCAGATGCTCGTGAGGCCCAGGTCCAGCGACATCTGCGAACCGGTGACGGTGCGCGAGCGGTCGCTGGCCAGGTACAGCACCACCTCGGAGACGTCGTCGACGCTGCACTTGCTCAGCCCGGCCAGCGGCCACTTGTAGTTGTCGAGGTAGCGCGGGAACTGGGAGAGGATCTTGCCGACGTTGGCATCCTGGCCCATCGGGGTGTCCACCGCACCCGGATGGATGGAGTTGACGCGAATACCGAACTCGCCCAACTCGATCGCCGCAGTCTTCGTCAGACCCACCAGGCCGTGCTTGGCGGACGTGTAGTTCGACGTGCCCGGGCTGGCCTTGATGCCTGCCGCCGAGCTGACGACGATGATCGAGCCACCGCGGCCGCCGTCGATCATCGCGGGCACCGCCGCCTTGAGGGTTCGCCACACACCGTTGAGGTTGATGTCGACCATCGTGGTCCACTGCTCCTCGGGCATCTCCCAGAAGCGGTTCCACGTCGAGATGCCCGCGTTGGCGACCACGATGTCGAGGCGGCCGAAGCGCTCCACACCGGCGTCGACGGCGGCCTGCAGGTCGGCCTGGTCGCGGACGTCGCCGATCGCGGTGACGATCTCGCGGCCCTCGGCGCGCACCAGGCGAGCGGTCTCCTCGAGATCCTCGGGCGCGGCTGCCGGGTAGCCGACGTCGTCGGACACGGGCGCGCAGATGTCGAACGCGATGATGTCCGCGCCCTCGCGGGCGAAGCGCACCGCGTGGTTGCGCCCCTGTCCGCGTGCCGCGCCGGTGATGAAGGCGACCTTGTTCTCGAGCAGTGCCATGCGAATCCCTCCGGATCCCTCGTCGTGCAGTCTCTCCGCAGATTAAGGCGGCGACTCAACTGGGCGGGGCGTCGTTCCGGTGACCGGGAACACAGCCGCGGATCGCCTCGATGGTAAATCGGCCCCGAAACATCGTGTAGTCTGAAATTACCGACGCGGGGTGGAGCAGCTCGGTAGCTCGCTGGGCTCATAACCCAGAGGTCGCAGGTTCAAATCCTGTCCCCGCTACAAATGAAGGACCCGGTATCGCACCAGCGATACCGGGTCTTTTCTTTTGCCCACAGCTCTTGTGCCCACAGCGCCGCCGCTCCCGAACTGACCTCCCGCGGACGCGATCGCGCGGGCAGGAGACGAGTTCGGGAGCGGGACCGCCCGGGAGCTCTCGCCCGCCGACGCCCACCCGACCACACGACCCCGCGGCCAAGCTACCCCTCCCCCGACACCCCGTCGGCGGCTAGATTGCTTCTATGACCGACCGCGATCGGGACACCCTCGGCAAGCCGCGCAACGCCCGGCCCCGGGACCGCCTGGGCCGGCCGCTCGAGTGGGGCGAGGAAGGGTTTCCGACGATGCCCGACGACCTGGATCTCGATCCCGGCGAGGCAATCACCGAAGCGCAGCGCCTGCTCGACCACGATCTGCCGTTCCACGCGCACGAGGTGCTCGAGGCCGCGTGGAAGAAGGCCCCGCACGAGGAACGCGGGCTGTGGCAGGGCCTGGCCCAGCTGGCGGTGGCGGTGACCCATCAGATGCGCGGCAACCCGGCCGGCGCCGTCTCACTGCTCCGGCAGGGCCGGCACCGCATCGTGCCGTTCGAGAACAACCCGCCGCACGCCCTCGACATCACCGGGCTGGTGGCGTGGGCCGACCATCTGATCGTCGAACTCGATCGGGAAACCCCGCCCGACACGGTGCCGGTTCCCCGCCTCCGGATGCCCTGATGGCCCATTCTGGTCAAATGACCGTTCTGCCGATGTTCCCCCTCGGCGCCGCTCTGCTGCCGGGGGAACGGTTGCCGCTGCACGTGTTCGAGCCCCGCTTCCAGGCACTCGTCCGCGACTGCCTCACCGCGACCGAGGGGCCCGTGTTCGGCACCGTGCTCATCGCGCGCGGGCACGAGGTGGGCGGCGGCGACGTGCGCAACGACGTCGGCACCGCGGTGCGGATCGTCTCCCACGTCGGGATCGGCGACGGCCGGTACGCGCTCGAGTGCGTCGGCGAAGAGCGGATCCGGGTGCGGCACTGGCTGGGCGACGACCCGTATCCGAGCGCCGAGGTCGAGCCGTGGCCGGTGGGTCCGTCGGGGCGTGTCTCGGACGACCAGCTTCGGCACCTCACCGACAAGATCACCGAGCTGTACATCCTGCTGACCCGCATCCGGGAGCTACGCGACGACCCGCCGCCCGCCCCGCCGCGGATGTTCGACGTCCTCGAGCGCCCCGGCGATCACCTGTACGCGCTCGCGTCGTGGGTGCCGATGGGGGCTGCGGACAAGTACGCGGTGCTGGCCGCCGAGTTCGCCGACGACCGGCACCGGGCATTGACGGATGCGATCGACAACGCGCGCGAGATCGCCGAATTCCGACTTTCGGGGCGCCGGTGACGGGCGTCACACACGCGGTGTACTAACGTCCGATCTCCGGGGTTCAGGGGAGGAGCAGACATGATCCACGTGCGACACAAGGCGGTGGCCGTCGTTCCCGTCGGTCTGGCATTCGCGCACATCGACGACTACCGGAACGTCCCGGACTGGATGTTCGGAATCAGTCGGTTCGATCCGATCGGCACTCTCGACCAGGGCCTGGGCGCCACCTACGACGCGACGATGCAGCTCGGCCCCAAGGCACTGAAGTCGACGGTGGAGATCACCGAGTGGGAGCAGGACCGCCTCATCACGCTGTCGTCGGTCGCGGGGTTCGGGAACCGGTCCCGCTGGATGTTCGCCCCGGTCGGCGACAACCGCACCGAGCTGTCCGTCGACTTCGGCTACGAACTGCCCGGCGGGCTGGCCGGCAAGGCGATGGGCAAGCTGATCGAGCCGTTCGTCGTCACCGCGATCAAGCAGACCGAGGCGAATCTACGCAAACAGATCGAGGCGCTGGGCCTGTAGATCAGGCGGAGTGCCGGCCGCGGTAACCCAGTGCGCGCCGGACGAAGTCGAGGCTCAGCGCGATCGTCATCGTGCTCTCCCTCAGGACCGTCCCCATCACCGGGTAAGCGTGGATCTGGCCGCTCCACACGTGCGTCTCGACGGCCTGACCGGCATCCTCGAGCAGTGCGGTCATCGCCTCGACGTCGGGGCGCATCAGCTCGTACTGCGCGACGCTGAAGAACGCCGGCGGGTACACGCGCGGATCGGCCTCGATCGGGGAGTCGGCGCCGACGATCGGTTCGGGGCCGCCGGCCCACATGTCCTTGAGCGCCTCCACCTGGTTCATCGGCAGGTAGGCGTCGCGGCGCATGTAGTCGGGGTCGTGCTTCTCGAGCGCCAGGTTGAGCAGCGGCGAGTATCCGATCACGGCGGCCGGGGTGACCATGCCGCGGGTCGCCGCCAGTTCGGCGACCTTCATTGCCAGGTATCCGCCCGCCGAGTCGCCGGCCAGGATGATCTTCGACGGGTCCTCGCACGTGCCCACCAGTTCGGTGTACGCGGCCATCGCGTCGTGGATGGACGTACCGATCCCGCCGTACGGCAGCTGCCGGTACTCGACGGAGATCACCGGGACGCCGGCGCGGGCCGCGAGGAGCGCGCACAGGCTGCGGTGTGTGGCCAAGCCGCAGAACACGAATCCGCCGCCGTGGAAGTAGAGGATGGTGGCGCCCGCGAGTGCGTCGGACGCCTTGCGGTGGTGACTGATCCGCTCGCTGGGCACACCGCCGAGCGTGATCGGGTCGATCGTGACGCCCTTGGGTCGGGGCAGACGGTCGACCACCTTCTCGAGATGCCCGAGCGCCGCGATGCCGCGATCGGTCGTGGGCCACGCCGCGAAGATCGGTTTGACGAAGATGCGCGCGATCCAGAACACCAGCCAGGCCCGCCAGCTCACCTTCCAGTGCCGGATGATCGTCGTCTCGCGCGTTCGCATCGTGCCCCCAGTCGTCGTTCCCCGCGGGTGGCCAGGCCCACCCCGCCCGCCACCCTAGAGTCCGACGCCGCCACGTGCAGGGACATCACACCTGCAGCAGCGGAATCAGCAGTTCGTCGTCGGTGAGGGCACCGTGCTGGCCCGCGAGCATCGACATGCGCGGTTCGGCCTCGCTGCGGACCACCGCGGTGGCGCCGCGGGCGATCATCACGACGTCACCTACCCGGCGCAACGCGGCGGGGGTCGGGTCCGACCCCAGCAGCCCCGCGGCGACCACGTCGTCGCGGGTGCCGACCCAGGCCCGCGCGCCGAGCAGCTCGCGCCAACGACTCAGGACGCCCGGGGCGCGTCCGGGTTCGGTGTGTACGTGCCGGCACCGGGCCTCGCCGGTGAGCGCGACGACCCCACCCGAGAGGGCGGGCTCCTTGTCGAAGTCGACGCGATGCGGCGGGTCGACGGACACCATGCCGTGGTCGGCGGTCACCAGCAGGTTGACGTCGGGGCCGAGATGCGCGACGAGGTCCTCGACGAACCGGTCGACGATCGTCAGCTGGGCTACCCACGGATCGCTGCCGGGCCCGTACACGTGGCCGAGGGTGTCGATCTGACTCAGGTAGCAGTAGACGAGGGTCCGCTCCCCCGCCGTCGCGGCGTGCACCGTCGAGTGCAGCAGGTCGCCGTACGCGACGGTGCCGACGAACCGCCCGCCGCGCAGGGCGGCGCGAGTGAGTCCGCTGCCGCCGAACTCGCGCGGCAGCACCGTCGTCGCGACCACACCGGCGGCCGTCGCGCGCTCGAAGACCGTGGGGGACGGCTGAATCCGCTCCGGCACCACCTGCCCGAGCATGTCGCGGTGGTCGCCCACACGCTGCCAGCGCAGCCAGTTGAACGGCCCGCCCGCCTCCACGACGTCCGAGACGTACCCCGTGACGCCGTGCCGCCCCGACGGCAGCCCGGTGCCGAACGACGCGAGACTCGTCGCGGTGGTCGTCGGGAACCCGGCCCGGATCGGCCGCCCCTCGATCCCGTTGAGGAACGGTGCGGCATCGAGGTTGCGGCGCAGCAGATTCCAGCCGAGCCCGTCGATCAGCAGGACCACGGTCCGATCGGACTCGGGCAGCCTCAGCCGGTTGGACTCGCCGGGCGCGCCCAGCGAGGCGAGCGCCGACGGTAGGACGTCGGCGAGCGTGGGCTCGGTGTACACGTCGCGCAGAGGTGGATCGTTCGCCACTGGGCACTCGCTATCGTCTCGAAGATCGGGTTCGCCTCGTACCCCTTCGACTCTAGGCGGACCGTCCGTGGATCGAGGTACGAAGATTTCGGCCCAAATCGCTCATGCCAGGCGATTTCCCCCGCTACTGTCCGTGAGATGGTGCAGGCGTTGAGCTTTGAATCGACGGTGCCGCGACGGTTCGTACATCGTCAATCCGTGTCCGAGGTCTACCTGACGGACGGTATTCCCGTCGGGGAGGCCGGCCGGTTTCGGCTGGGCGCCCAGTGGCCGCGACAACACGCCTTCTACCGGACGTGCACCGACCGCTACGACACGATGCTGCTCGGCGAGACCATTCGTCAGTGCGCCATCTATCTCGGGCACATGCACTACGCCGTCCCCCTGGGACACCTCTTCACGATGCAGACGATGCGGATCGAGGCGAACCTCGACCGGCTGGCCATCGGGTCGTCGGCGGCGGAGGTCGTCATAGATGCCCAGGTCACCGAGCATGCGCGGCGGGGCGGCCGCCTGTCGGCGTTCAGTGTCGACGTGGACTTCCTGGTCGACGGCGCGGTGGCGGGAAGTGCCATGGCCGTCGCCGGTGTCCTCACCCCGGACGCCTACGCCCGAATCCGGTGGAGCGGCGACCGCGCTCCGACGGTGGGCCGCATCCCGCAACCGCTTCCCGTGCTGCAGTCCGCCGTGTGTGTCCCCGACGACCGAGCGGTGGTGCTCGGCATACCTCCGTCGGGTGACGGGGACGGGCGCTGGCTGCTGCGAGTCGATCCGACGCATCCGGTGCTGTTCGACCATCCCTCCGATCACGTTCCGGGCGTCGTGGTGCTCGAAGCCGCCCGGCAGAGTGCTCGGCTGCGACTCGGATGGTCCTGTGCCGACGTGGAATCGCTCGAACTACGGTTTCGGCGATTCCTCGAACTGGACGAGCCGACGACGGTTGCCACCGAACTCCGCGACGGCGAGGAGGGTTGCGTCGACATCGAGTTCTCGCAGTGGGGCGAGACCAAGGCATCGGGCACCATCCGGCTGGCGGTGCCGACACCGACCGCCGAACCGACTCACGCGTTCGCCGGACTCCACCGGGTATGAACGTACCGATCGATCTTGTGACGCCGCCGTGGCGCGACGATCGACGCCAGCACGAACGACACCATCTGATCGAGTCGCTCCTCGAGGTCCGCGCGACCCGTGAGCACGTTCGACACGAGCTGGACGCCGGTGAAGGCCGAGACGAAGTACCGCGCGAGTTCCGCGGAATCGACGGTGTCGGAGATGTCGCCCTCGTCGATCGCGGCTGCGAACACGTCACGGAGGCCGTCGATCCAGTCCAGATACGGCGTCGACGGTCCGGCCTCCGCGCTCATCTCCAGTGTCAGGCGGATCCCGGCCCGCACGACGGGGTCCTCGACGATCTCCCGTCCCATCTCGTACGCGAGCATCACCAACTGTTCGAGCGCCGGCGCCCCGGTCTCCCGGATCGCCGTGACCGCGTTCATCGAGATCGCGTGCTGTTCCTCGATGATCGCGGCGGCCAGGTCGTCCTTCGACTTGAAGTGGAAGTACAACGCGCCCTTGGTGAAACCCGTCAGTTCGACGATCTCGGCGAGGCTGGCCCGTTCGTAGCCGGTCTCGTCGAACCGGGTGGCCGCGGCCCAGATGATCTCGTTCCTGGTCTCGATCGCCCTCTCCTGCTTGAGCACTGTGCCGATCCCCTCTCGCTTCGCCTCCCCACCGGACACACCACCGCCGCGCTCGCCGCCCCCGCGGGACGCGTGCTGTGATGCCACGCGACGAAACGGGTGGACACCGGCCCCACATCGCCCTGGTCGGTGCGTCCGGTTTCATCGGCGGTGCCACTCTACGGGCACTTGCCGCGTCCCACGGCGAAGTCACCGCAGCAGTGCGGCGGATCCCGAAGTCACCTATTCCCGGTGTCCGATATGTCCTGTCCGACATCGGCGTTCCCTCCACCTTGCACTCGGCGCTCGACGGTGTCGACGCCATCGTCCACGCCGCGAGCTACACCGGTCCGGACGAGACTCTGTGCCGGCGGATCAACTACGAGGGCACCCGGAATCTGCTCGCGGCAGCCGAGGCCCGGTCGATCGATGTCGTCGTCACGCTCAGCACCATCGGGGTCTACGGATCCGGTCCGTTCCGGGACGTCGTCGAAGACGCCCGGGAGCCGAACCCCGTCACCGTGCTCAGTGCCACCCGGGCGGCAGCCGATCGGATGGTTCGCGCCCGGGGCGGCATCACCGTCAGGCCCGGATTCGTCCACGGCGAGGGCGATCGCTGGTTCCTGCCCGGGCTGCGGCACATCCTCACCCGCATCGGGGCCTGGATCGACGACGGCGCCGCACTGCTGTCGCTCATCTCCGTCGACGAGCTCGGCGAACTGATCGCCCGTCTCGCCCTCACCGGCTCCGACGCCGACCGGGGCGCCCTGTTCCATGCGGCGTCGCCGACACCGCTCTCGGTGTTCGACATCGCCACTCGCTCGGCCACCGGCGGCCTCCCCGACACCGGTTGTTCGTTCGCGGAGGCGCTCGCCCGCGCCGCCGCCGTCGGCCTCACCGATCGGCACATCGATCTCGTCGGGCGTGACCACACGATCGACGGGACGGCACTGTGGCGGCGTTGCGACCGGTCCGCGGCGCGCACCCTCGGAGTTCCCGATTCGCCCACGCGACATCACCCGCAGTGCCAACCTGAATCCATGAGTCCCGAGAACGTCCCCGTACGAGGTGATCACTGATGGCCCGACCCGTCCGCGTCGTCGTCCTCGGCTCCGGATCGTGGGGCACCACGGTGGCCAAGCTCGCGGCCCACAACACCCCGACGCTGCTGTGGTCGCGCAACCCCGAGACGGCCGACGAGATCAACACCGAGCACCGCAACACGCGCTACCTCGGCGAGCACGAGCTGCCCGAGAGCCTGCGGGCGACGTCCGACATTCTCGAGGCCGCGAACGAGGCCGACGTCCTGGTGGTGGGGGTACCGTCGCACGCGATCCGCAGCACGCTGAGCCTGATCTCCAACGAGGTGCGCGCGTGGGTGCCGGTGCTCTCGCTCGCGAAGGGCCTCGAACCGGGCACCCGGCAGCGGCCCACCGAGGTGATCTCCGAGTGTCTGCCCGGCCACCCCGTCGGGTTGCTCGCCGGGCCCAACATCGCCCGCGAGATCGCCGACGGCCTGGCCGCCGCATCGGTGGTCGCGACGCAGGACGCGGACGTCGCGACCGCGCTGCAACCGCTGTTCGCGTCCAAGGTCTTTCGCGTCTACCGCAATACCGACGTCCTCGGCTGCGAGCTGGGCGGCGTGCTGAAGAACATCGTGGCGATCGCGTCGGGCATGGCCGACGGTCTGGGCGTCGGCGACAACACCCGCGCAATGGTTCTGGCCCGCGGGCTCGCCGAGATGACCCGGCTCGGGGAGGCGATGGGCGCCAACCCGCGCACGTTCGCCGGCCTCACCGGCGTCGGCGACCTCATCGCCACGTGCATGAGCCCGGCGTCGCGCAACCGGCGCGTCGGCGAGGCCATCGCCCGCGGGCTCACCGTCGATGAGGCCGTGGAGAAGCTCGGGCAGGTGGCCGAGGGCGTCAAGACCGCGCCGACAGTGATGGAACTGGCCCGCGATCACGGCGTCGAGATGCCGATCGCCGCCGAGGTGGAAGCCGTCGTCGCCGGACGCAAGACCCCCGAGGACGCCTACCGTGGCCTGCGGAAAGTCCAGCCGGGCGGCGAGGACGAGGTGGCCTGACCGGCCCGCCCGATTTGTCTTGAACACCGTTCAAGTTGCACACTGCTGACGTCAGGCGGTGAGGGGAGCGCTGCGCAATAACCTCACGGATGGGATGCAGCGTGTCGGAGGCGGTTCGTCACACCCGGGTGCTGATCGTCGGCGCCGGATTCGCCGGACTCGGCATGGCCTTGCAACTCGCCCGCTCCGGTGCGCGCGACTTCCTGATCCTGGAGAAGGCCGACGCCGTGGGCGGCACGTGGCGGCAGAACACCTATCCGGGATGCGAGTGCGACATCCCGTCAGTGCTGTACTCGTACTCGTTTGCCCCCAAAGCGGATTGGACGTCGTCGCACGCCGCGCAGCCGGAGATCCTGGACTACCTGTCCGAGCTGACGGACCGCCACGGACTGGGCGACCACCTCGAGTTCGGCACCGAGGTGACCGGGGCAGAGTGGGACGAGACCGACTGCCGCTGGAGCGTTTTCGACAAGACCGGACGCGAGTTCGTGGCGCAGTACCTGGTGATGGCGTCCGGCGCCCTCAACGTGCCGCGCATCCCGAAGCTGCCCGGCGCCGAGACGTTCGCGGGCGCGAGCATGCACTCGGCGGCCTGGCGCGACGACGTCGACCTCGCCGGCAAGCGGGTGGCGCTGATCGGCACCGGCGCCAGTGGGGTCCAGTTGGCACCGCACCTCGCCGAACGCGCGGCCGAGCTCCACGTCTTCCAGCGCACCCCCGCCTGGATCCTGCCGCGCCGGACGTTCCGCGCGGCGGTGGCCGCGAGCCGACGGAGCACGCTGGTGCGCAGGGCGTTCCGCGCGGCCACCTACTGGGGCGGCGAGGCGCTCGGCGTCGGGCTCGGCCGCCCGCGACTACTCGAGCGCACCCAGGCCCGCGCCCTCACGCACCTGCGCAAGCAGGTGCCCGACGCGGCCCTGCGCGACGCGCTGACCCCCGACTACCGCATCGGCTGCAAGCGGATCCTCCGCTCCAACGACTTCTATCCGACGCTGGCCCGCCCGGACACCACCCTCGTCACCGACCCGGTCACCGCGATCCACCCGGACGGCATCGAGACCGCCGACGGCACCCGCCACGCCGTCGACGTCATCGTGTACGCCACCGGGTTCCGCGTCGCCGGCGCGATGAACCGCATGCACCTGGTGGGCCGCGACGGCGTCAGCCTGCTCGAACGCTGGCAGCGCGAGGGCGTCCGCACCCACCTGGGCGTAACGATGTCCGGGATGCCCAACGCGTTCTTCCTGTCCGGCCCTAACACGGGCCTGGGCCACAACTCGGTGATCGTGATGATCGAGGCGCAGATCGCGCACGCGCTCGACGCGATGCGCCTGGCCGAGGTGAACAGCGCGGGTGCCGTCGAGGTCCGCGCCGACGCCCAGGACGCGTTCGATTCGTCTCTGCGGGAACGGCTCTCGCGCGGCGTGTGGAGCACCGGCGGCTGCGCCAGCTGGTACCTCGACGCCCGCGGGTCCAACCACGCGCTGTGGCCGGGGTCGTCGTGGGACTACCGGCGGCGCACCCGCGTGGTCGATCCGGCCGACTACGAGCTGGCGTAAGCGACCGGACACAGGCACGCCCTGACTCGCCACCACCACGGCCGATCAGACGCGTCGAGCACCCCCGGCCCCGGCGTACTGTAAGCCGAAGGTTTCCTTGAGCACCTTGAGAACCTGCTCCCGGGTGCCGCGGTCGGTGAGGATGTCGCAGGAACTGACAATCCGGAGTGCAGACGAGTCGAGTTCGTGGCGGTCGAGCAGCATCAGCGCGGTCTCTGCGGCGTTGTGCCTGCAGCGGTAGACGACGCCGTCCGTATCCGCAGCGACATCGAGTATCCGGTGACAGGTGGTCCGCGACCACGCGTAATCCTCCTCGAAGCAGGAAGAGATTGCCGAGGTGAGACCGAGTATCGGCAGCCCGCCGTCCATGAGGACCGCCACTTCGACGTCCCGCTCGAGGACCATCACCGTGTGCGCCTTGTCGGCCAACAGAGTCCGGCGCACGAACCCACCCGCCGGAAGGCGAGATCGTCGAAGGATGCCCTCCGCCACTGCACCAGTAATCGACTCCGCGACATACAGATATCCGCCGTGCGAGCGGTCGGTCGGCTCGAACCGTCCTTGGAACTCGTCGTCGAGAGAGAGCGGCTCGGCATGGTTGAACGAGTTCGGCGAATGCTTGGACTTCGAGCTCGAGATGCGGTGCAACTCCGTGCCCGCCTTGATTACTCGGGTCATCGGCGGATGCCCATTGTATCGCTCCCTCCCCATGTGGTCAGTCCATGCCCATCCGGTCGTGCGCAATCATCCGGTCGATGTCGTGTTCGGACAGCGTGCCCGCGGCCAGCCGCTCGACGGGACTCTGGCCGTCGAGGAGGTGGTCCTCGGTGAACCACCAGTCGAGCGTGCCCCAAGGGTCGAGATCGCACTCCATCGCGACGTTCGCGTACAGGGCCATCGGCTTGATCCGCTTGTGCTCGCGGTCGAACTGGAAGGTGGGATACAGGTACTGGTTGCCGACCTTGAACCCGAGCAGCTGATTCGCCTTCCTCTTGCTGTTCGCGAGCGCGCGGTTGGGCTTCCCTGCCGCAGAGAGGATCTCGGACACCTCGACCGAGCCGACGGTGTCGCGGTCGAGCGACAGCGGCAGCGTGTGGGTGACGTTTCCGGTTTCCGTCTCGAGTTCGATGGCGTCGGGCGTCGACACGGGTGTGCGGTCACCCGCACCGCGCATCTCGGCGGGCGGTTCGAGCGCCAGCTTGAACCGCACCTTGCCCGGCTGCGCGTCGTCGAACTGGAGTTCCATCAGCTTCTGCCAGCGGTCGGGGACCACCACAGTCTTGAGTTCGTCGCGAACGATCCGCGTCACGTCCTCGAGTCCCGTGTCGGCGCCGTGGAGGTCGAGCGTGAATCGCATACCGACGGTCGTCGCACTGCTCGGCTCTTCCACCGCGACCTTGAACGACGAGACCAGGTTCTTGATGTGCGTGACCAGATCGGTGCGGACCACGTCCTCCTGCGATCTCGATGCAGTGGAGACCGGCCCGCGGACAGTCACGAGACCGCCGGTCGGAGCCTTTCTCACATGCCCGAAGCCAGCGGCAGGCGACGCGACCCCTCCGTACTCGACCGTCCCGTAACTCTTGATGGCGGGACGACGCAAAAACATGCCGGTACGTCTGGTTTTGGTCCTCTTCGCGGACTCGACGGCCATCACCCGCTCCTTACGACTGTTACGTTATTTACGTCAACCATACTGCGCGTCAGCTGAGCGCGCCAGGCCTGGCACAGACGAAGTTGCAGGGCCACCGGGACCCGCTGGATCCGCGCGCCCCGAGGCCTATGCCTGACCCTTCACCCCGGAGGCAGCGGCCTGACGACGCCGAATAATTGGCTGGACGCGATTCGACGCCGGTTGCTAGCGTGTCCGCGACCGTGACTTCACGCCAGGAGGTGAGACCCATGTACGCAACGAACATGTGGGTGCTCCCACTCGTGTGCACGGTCGGGCGATTGACGTAGGTGTCGCCGGGAGCGCCGAAATTCAAGGCAACTCCCGAAAGGCCACACCATGCATTTCACTTCCGAGACATCGTCGAACGGTGTCGTCGAACGCACTTTCACGCTGGACGAGATCACCGGCGTGCTCTGGTCGCCCGAATCCGGATCTGGCGGTGGACCGCTGCTGCTGTCGGGGCATTCCGGCGGCATGCACAAGCGGGCGCCGGGACTGGTGGCCGGCGCACTGCACAGCGTCACCGCCCACGGGTTCACCGTCGCTGCCATCGATGCACCCGGGCACGGCGACCGACCTCGAAACGCCGAGGATCAACGGCGGGTGGACGCGATCCATCGGGCCCGGGCGACGGGCGACCCCCTCGCCCCGATCGTCGTCGAGCACAACATGTCAGTGGCGGAGCGCGCGGTACCGGAGTGGCAGGCGACCCTGGACGCACTGCAGGCGCTGCCCGAGATCGGCGCCGACGCGCAGATCGGCTACGGCGGAATGACGTTGGGGGTCACGACCGGGCTGCTGCTGGCGGCGGCCGACCCCCGGATCGCCGCGCTGAGCATCGGTGCGGTGTTCGTGAACGACGCTCTGATCGAGGTGGCGCGACGGATCACCGTCCCGGTCGAGTACCGCATCCCGTGGGACGACGAGGAGATCGACCGCGCGTCCGGGCTCGCCCTGTTCGACGCGTTCGCCTCCACCGAGAAGGCCCTGCACGCCCACCCGGGCAGGTACTTCCAGGTGCCCGAGCACGAGCGCGACAGTTCGGCCCGGTTCTTCGCCCGCCATCTCGGCGGGGCCGTGGGCACGGCTTCGGACTGACACCCAGGCACCCGCCACTGCCGTTGAACGTCGGTGGGGCCGGCACGGCTAGCGTGCCGGCCCCACCATGTGGCCGTTCACTCCACCGCCTCCTGGGGCTCGCTTGTCGCCGCCGCCGAGCACGGTGGATGGGCCGTCGAGCGCAGGTGACGTCAGGTCAGGCTCCGGCGCTGGCCGAATTCAAGCTCGACCAGCCGGCGCCTTCCATCGATGCGGTAATCAACCCGACAAAGACTGCGTTTCCGAGCCCGAGCAGCCCATCCAAGAAACCGTCGAAGTAATCGCTGGACATTTCAGAGTCTCCTTACGACAGGTCCTTGAGGAAGTTGAACAGAAGCTGGTTAGATCCGACACCATTCGGGGTGCCGTTTCCAAACCAGGACCCGGCACCGACGATCAGCAGGTCCATGAAAAAGTCTTGCAGCGACATCAGTCGTTCACCCTTCGATTGTCCTTGACAGTCAAACGTTCACGCCCAGCGATAACGACACGAATCTGCCGATAGTTGTGGAATACAGCAGGGGGATCATCTGAGTGACTGTTTGCCCCAGCGAGCTGGTGGCTTCAGCGATGGAAAGCAACGTGTTACTCCGATCCGGTCGAGGCCGAGTCCATGGACATCGCGTTCAGTCCGTCCAGGGAGCCTCCCAGAATCGGCGCGAAATCAGTTACGAACGTTCGCAGGGCAGTGAAGAAAGAAACGGACATGCGGTAACCATTCTCTTGATCTTGCGGGTGTGAAACGGGTCTCCCAGTCAGCGCGACAGCTCTCATGGAGAAACGTGCATCATGTCGCTGGCCGGGTCCCGACGCAGCATCGTGATGCGCACGAGAACAGACCACGAAAAGCGAGACTTGCGTCGATTCACCGTATTTTCGGCCGGCAATTTTCTCGATCTTCGAGGCGCCCGCTCCAGGGCCTCCTGACCTATCAAACGCTCGGCCATTTTCGGATTCTCACCCGGAGGGGTTCTCACTCGCCTCACCTGCACGAATGCCAGGTTTGCGAGCGTCGCCAGATTGCGCTCATTTGGTTGGATCTTGGGTCTTTACTTTTGCACTGCATTACAAAAAAGAATGTACTGCAGTACAATAAATGAATCGAGCAGCACCCGCGACGTCGCCCCCCGGGCTACAGACTTGCCCGAGTAGGTCCGGGATCAGTCGTGTGGCGGCAAGCCGACGATCGCCAGGTTGAGCGGAAGCTGACCCTTGCGCGGTTCCGCGGCGGCGAGCTTGTCCTGGAAGTACGTGCCGAAGATGTAGTCGTCCGCGTTCAGACCTCATCGAGCAGCGCCTGTTTCCACCACGTCGATCTTGTCCAGAGTCGCCGGGACCGGCGTCGCATTGGCCAGCTGCAGGTCGTAGGCCACGTGATACTTGCCGTCGCTGCCCAGGAACGGGAACGTGGGATCGCCGGTCGGGGCGAGGACCAGCCCCGTGTAGGCGTCCGGGACGGTGACGTTCGCGAGATCGGCTGCCCTCGTTGATGATTCGCTCACCGGAGCCGCGTCACCGCCCGACGAGCAGCCGACCACGAGCACCGTCAGCGTCACAGCGGCGATTGTCCCCGATCGAAGGGGCCGTTTCACGGTGGCAGATAACGCTGTGCTCATGTTCCGTCCTCGGCCCGGATGGAAACGGGGGCACAGTAACGCGCCACGGGGGCGGTCATATGCATGAATGCACACTTTCACCTTTGACAATGATTTTCATTACCCGATAGAACTTGCGGCATGATTCGCATCGAACCCACGCCCCGACGCCTCACCCTCGCCGTGTCCGTCGCGACGTGCGCGGCCCTACTGGCCGGCTGCTCGAGCACCGACGACGGCACCACCACAGCGACCGCGGCAGCGGCCGCAAGCCCCGAGTCCACCTCCGCCAAACCGGCGCAGGCCCGCGCCGCGACGCCGCGACTGGCCGTCACGTACGACGGCGGCATCCTCGTCCTCGACGCCGAATCTCTCTCGGTCGTGGGCGAATCCGAGCTGGGCGGGTTCAACCGCCTGAGCCCGGCGGGCGACGAGCGGCACGTGATCGTCTCCACCGAGGACGGCTTCCGCGTCCTCGACACCGGGGCGTGGTCGGAGGCGCACGGCGACCACGCGCACCACTACACCGCCGCCCCCGCCCTCACCGACGTCACCTTCGGCGCCGACAAGCCGGGCCACGTCGTGCGGCACGCGGGCCGCACCGTCCTGTTCGACGACGGCACCGGACGCGTCGAGTCGTTCGATCCGGCGGCCCTCGCCGACGGCACGCCGCAGACCACGACGTTCACCACGCCCGTCGCGCACCACGGCGTCGCGGTGGAACTGGCCGACGGCGGACTCGTCACCACGCTCGGCGACGCGAAGACCCGCAGCGGCATCGTCGTCTACGACGCGGCCCGCACCGAGATCGCCCGCAACGAGCAGTGTCCGGGTGTGCACGGCGAGGCCGTCGCCGCCGACGAGGCCGTCGTGTTCGGCTGCCAGGACGGTCTGCTGATCTACCGGGACGGCGCGATCACCAAGGTCACCAGCCCCGACCCGTACGGGCGGATCGGCAACCAGGCCGGCTCGGAGGAATCTGCCGTGGTGCTCGGCGACTACAAGACCGACCCGGACGCCGACCTCGAGCGTCCGACGCGGGTGTCGCTGACGAACACCGTCACCGGCGAGCTGCGCCTGGTCGACATCGGCACCAGCTACACGTTCCGGTCGCTCGGCCGCGGGGTGTTCGGCGAGGCCCTGGTTCTCGGCACCGACGGCGCGCTGCACGTGCTCGACCCGAACTCCGGCGCGACGCTCCGCACGGTCCCGGTGCTCGACCCGTGGACCGAGCCGCAGGAGTGGCAGACGGCGCGGCCGGCGCTGTTCGTGCAGGGCTTCACCGCGTACGTGACCGATCCCGCCACCAACCGGATTCACGCCGTCGACTACGAGAAGGGCCAGGTCACCACCACCGCCGAGCTGCCGCACACCCCCGACGAGATCACCGGCGTCCGCGGCTGAGGTCCACCCGGAGGGTTGCGTGTTTCCGGAAGTCGCGCTTAGACTCCTCGGTCATGCAGCGCATCCAGGTAGTAGTTCACCGCCGTAGCGGGGTCTGATTCGGACCGACCCCTCGCTGCGGGTCGTTGAGCTATCTACTTGTCGGTCCTTCCTTCACTTCAGGAAGACCCCCGAAAATGCGCACCTCCCAGGCTCTCGCCACCACCACGTTCTCGAACGATCCGTTCTTCCAGCGTTTCGGCACCCACCTGCCGCGCGACCTGCGCACCCAGGCCCAGGGCCTGAGCTGGACCGAGTTCGCCCAGCGCTTCGCCCCCACCGGCGGCCCGGTCCGTCTGGGCAGCTGGACGTCGGAGCACCTCGGCGCCGGCCGGCACACCTTCACCGCCACCCTCGGGCTCGGTGATCGCATCTCGTCGGCCTCGGCGACCGCCACCGGCCCCATCGCGGCGCTCACGTCGATGCTGTTCGACGCCGGTTTCCAGCTCGAGATCCTGTCGTTCCACCAGCAGCGCACCTCGGAGGGCACGGCGACGTTCATCCTCGCCGAGCACGACGGCGAGCGCCGCTGGGCGATGGCCATCGCCGAGGACTGCAACGCGTCGGCGCGGGAAGCGATCATCGCGGGCGCCAACCTGCTGCACCGCTGAAAAGAAAGTTGATCTTCCGACCGATCCGGGCCGGAGGCGGCACCGAATACCGAGTGACCGCCTCCCCCGGAAAGGACCACCCATGTCTGTCGCGAAGAAGCTCACCGCCGGACTGTTCGCCGCCACCGCTGCCGCGGCCGTCGTCACCGCCGCCCCCGCCGCCGCCCAGCCGATCGGGTCCGCCGACCTGTGGCAGCCGCTCGCCCCGATCCCCTCTCTGGACGTCGCCCGCTACGGCGGCACCTGGTACCAGCTGGCCGCAGTGCCGCAGCCGTTCAACCTGGACTGCGCGCGCGACACCCGCGCCACGTACGGCGTGCTCGATGCGTCCAACGTCAGCGTGAACAACACCTGCACCACGTGGAGCGGCGGCACCAACGGCATCGTCGGCAATGCCCGCGTCAACGACCCGGTCACCAACGCCCAGCTGCACGTGAGCTTCCCGTCGGTCCCGTTCCAGAACTCGCCCGACGGCCCCACCAACTACGTCGTCACCTACCTCGCCGACGACTACTCGTGGGCGTTCGTCGGCGACCCGGCGCGCGTGTCCGGTTTCGTGCTCTCGCGCACCCCCGCGGTGAGCGCCGAGGGCTGGCAGCAGATCCGCAGCGTCGTCGAGTCGCGCGGCTACAACTCGTGCCTGGTGCTCACCTCGCCCACCACCGGCGGACGCTCCGACATCGCCCCGCTCTGCACGGTCTGACCGGACACCGGCCGAGGGCGGTGCCGCGTTCCCGCCGGCACCGCCCTCAGCCGAGCAGTAGTCCGACACCGCCGATCAGGTAGACGACCTGGTCCTCGTAGAAGGCGATCAGCCGCCGGTCGGCCGAGCCGGGGTCATCGGGTCCCCACTCGTCCGCCCGGCTGAGGGCCTGCAGGAACCCCATGAGCGCGACCGCCCACCGCGCCTCCAGGCGAGCGGCATCGGTGTCCGGGAATGTCCGGCGCACTTGCACGAGCAACCGGTCCCGCAGATGCTGTTCCGTCACGTCCAGCGCGACGTGCCCCTGCGGGGCGATCTGGGTGACGATCTTCAACCACCGCATCCCGCGGACCCGATGGCGCAACAGCAAATCCCGGTACGGATCGGTCACCGCGCGCACGAGCGCCTCGACACCCGCGGGCTCCGGATCCTCCGCGAGGGCGTCGACGTTGGCGCCGATCCGGTCCCGCACGGCGGCGCCCATGTCCAGCAGGACCGCCGCGAGCAGATCGTCCTTCGTCCCGAAGTGGTAGTTCACCGACGAGGGCCCCAGGCCCGCGGCCGCATTCACCGCACGCACCGACACCGCATCCACCCCGTCGGCGGCGAAGAGGCGCTCGGCGGTCCTCACGATCCGCGTCCGGGTCGCGTTGCCCTGCCGGTTCTGCTTGGAGACGGTCATGCGACGAGCTTGGCAGGTGGTCGTGTCGACGCCCGAGGCGAGGTCCTCCGCCGCTTCCGTCGGCGGTTCATTGTTGGATCAGTTGATTCAACAATTCCCACAACGAGACCTCGCTGTCAATACCAAAGTTGATGCACGGAGAGGCCTTACAAGAAATGGACGCCATTGAAGACTGATCCTTTTTAGATCAGTTGATCCATGCTAGACATGTCGACCAGAGCGAGTGAGTCAGCTCACTCCCCCGCCGACAGGAGATGTCAACGTGTGGTCCTCATCGTCGATTCGGTTCGGGGCCTTCCTCGCCCCCTACCACCCGCTGAACGCCGATCCCGCGCTCCAACTACGGCGCGACATCGATCTCATGGAACACCTCGACCACCTCGGGTTCGAGGAGGCCTGGATGGGTGAACACCATTCGACCGGGGCCGAGATCGTGCCCGCACCGGACGTGTTCATCGCGGCCGCCGCCGAACGCACCGAGCGCCTGCGATTCGGCACGGGCGTGATGTCGCTGCCGTACCACCACCCGCTGATCACCGTCGACCGCATCACCCAACTCGATCTGCAGACTCGCGGCCGGCTGATCTTCGGCACCGGCCCCGGTAAGATCCCGCTCGACGCCCACATGATGGGGATCGATCCGTCCGACCAGCGCCGTCGGCAGGGCGAGGCGCTCGAGGCCATCCTCGCGCTGCTGCGGGGCGAGGTCGTCGACATGGAGACCGACTGGTTCACGTTGCGCGACGCCCGCGCCCAGCTGCCCACCTACGACCCCGCCGGCATCGAGACCGTGACGGCCTCGACGATCTCCCCCAACGGCTCCGTGCTCGCCGGAACACACGGGCTCTCGCTGCTCTCGCTGGCGGCGAGCTCGCCCACCGGATTCGATGCCCTGGACCGCAACTGGGATGTGTACGAGAAGGTCTCGGCCGAGAACGGTCACCGCGCGGACCGCTCGACATGGCGTGTGGTCAACCCGATCTTCCTCGCCGAGACGCGGGCCGACGCCGAGCGTGCGGTGAGCCGGCGCATCGGATCGATGGCCTCGTACGTGAACCGACAGACCGGACAGCACCCGGCGTGGGCGGACACGCCGGCCGGAATCATCGACCAGTGGCGCAACGACACGCTCGGCGAGTTCGGTCAGGCCATCATCGGCACGCCCGACGACGCGATCGCCCAGATCGAGCGACTCGTCGAGAAGACCGGCGGGTTCGGTACCTTCCTGATCCTGCACGTCGACATGGCGAGCTGGCAGGACACCAAGCGCAGTTACGAGTTGTTCGCGTCCGAGGTGGTCCCGCACTTCCGTCGGCGCAACGTCGGACGCGAGGCGAGCCTGCAGTTCGCCGAGGACAATCGCGACTACCTGATCGGCGGGCTGGTCGGCGCCATCACCAAGGCCCACACCGACTACTACGGTCGGCCCGCCGAGGCAGGGGGCGTCCGAGCATGAGAGCCGCGCAACTGCAGCAGGGCACGTTCGCGGTGACCGAGGTGGCCGATGCCCCGCCCCTGGCACCGCACCAGATCCGCATCGCCGTCGTCGCCTGCGGAATCTGCGGCAGCGACCTGAGCATGTCGAAGGACCCGTGCCGGTTCGTGGACGTCGCACACAAGGGCGGGTACCCCCTGGCCACCTTCGATCCCGATCGCCCCGTCGTCCTGGGCCACGAGTACGCGGGCATCGTCTCCGAGACAGGCTCGGCAGTGGACGATTTCGCGATCGGCGACCGGGTGGCGGGGATCGGCCTGGCGACGGACACCACCACCGGGATCCCGACGATCATCGGCTACTCCAACGAGTACCACGGCGCGTTCGGAGATCACGTCGTCGTCGACGCGTTCTGGGTACGCAAGGTCCCCGACGGCCTGTCGCTCGAGCACGCGACGCTGGCGGAACCGCTCCACGTCGGCGAGATGCACATGCAGCAGTCCGGCCTGACGTCGGCCGACTCGGCCCTCGTCATCGGCTGCGGGACCATCGGACTCGGCGCCATCGTCGCCGCGAAGGCCCGCGGCGCGCAGGTCGTCATCGCGTCGGAGCCGTCCCCGAAACGTCGCGAACTCGCCAAGAGAATGGGTGCCGACATCGTCGTCGACCCCGCCGAGCAGGACCCGATCGAGGTGTGGAATCAGCTGGTCGCCGAGGGCAGTTCACTCGTCGGACAGGCCGCGAACGGCATCCTGATCGCCTACGAATGCAGCGGCCGGGCAGGGGTTCTGGGGGAACTACTGCACACGCTGCCGTTCAATTCGCGGATCCAGGTGCTCGCCGCGCCGTTCGCGGACGAGACGATCGTTCCCGTCGTCGGGCAGTTCCGCCGGATCTCGATCAACTTCGGGCACGGGCCGTACGAGAATGCCTACGACATCACGCTGCAGCGCCTCGCCGACGGTGAGATCGACGCCGAGGCGATCATCACGGGCCGGGTCGGCCTCGACGGGGTCGCCGACGCCTTCACCGCACTGCGCGCTCCCGACGAACACGTCAAGATCCTCGTGCTGCCGGGAATGTCGTCCGACGCGTAGGCCCACAGGGCTCGGGCGGCAGGGGGCGTCCGAGCCCGCTCCACGCACCAACCACCCAGAAAGGTACGTAAGCCGTGGAATTCAGCAGAAGAACAGCCCTCCTCGGTGGCGCGGCGACGCTGAGCGCCGGCCTGATGACGGGGCTCGCATCACCCGCTCGCGCCACCGGCAGCTGGTCGCCGGACTTCTGGCAGCAGACCGGGGCGATCGGCGCGCCCAGCGTGACCGGCCTGCACCTGCAGTTCGGTACCGACGCCGCACGCGAGATGGTCGTCTCGTGGATCACGCCGACCGCCGTCGACAGGCCCCGCGTCGAATTCGGCACCCTCTCCGGAGGTCCCGGCCGTTCGGTGGCCGCGGAGACGACCCGGTACCGCGACGGAGTCGACGGCGGTGAACTGTTCGCACACCACGCCCGCCTCGACAAGCTCTCGCCGGGTACGCAGTACGTGTACTTCGCGACACACAACGGGGCGACGCCCGAGTCTGGGGTGTTCACGACCGGACCCGGGGGTCGACAACCGTTCACCTTCACCAGTTTCGGTGATCAGGGCACCGTCAATCTCCGTCAGCCCAAGTCGTTCCCGCCGGGCACGCCCGGAGGCAACGGCCCGTACCCCGTCTATACGAGCAGCAACGTCGGCAGCCAGGCGTCGGCCGACATCGTGCAGGCGATCGAGCGGGTCGCACCCTTGTTCAACCTCGTCAACGGCGATCTCAGCTACGCCGCGATCGGCGCCTACTTCGGCCAGCCGCGCACACCGACGTGGTCGGACTGGTTCATCGGCAACAGTCGATCCACCCGATTCCGCCCCTGGATGCCCTGCCCTGGTAACCACGAGAACGAGAAGGGCAACGGTCCGTTGGGCTTCGCGGCGTTTCAGAACACCTTCGCACTGCCGTCCAACGGGGCCGACCCGTCCGTCCGCGGCCTGTGGTACTCGTTCACCGCCGGGTCGGTGCGGATCATCAGCCTCAGCAACGACGACGTCGCGATCCAGGACGCGGGCGACACCTACATCCGCGGCTACTCGCACGGCGCGCAGCAGCGATGGCTCGAGACGGAACTGAAAGCTGCACGCGCGGACCGGGATATCGACTGGATCGTCGTGTGTATGCACCAGACGATGATCTCGAGCGCCCGCGCGAGCAACGGCAGCGATCTCGGCGTCCGGCAGGCGTGGGGGCCGCTCTTCGATCAGTACGGCGTGGACCTCGTCGTCTGCGGACACGAACACCACTACGAACGTTCGCACCCCGTGCGCGGTGCCTCCGGAAACGACACCGCCACACCGCAACCGGCGTCCACCCGCCAGGACGTCGTCGACACCGATCTCGGCACCGTACACATGGTGATCGGTGGCGGCGGCAACTTCGCCACCTCCGAGGGCGACCTCTTCGACCGTCCCGAGGCCCGCGTCATCGTGGCCCGCAGCGACGAGGAGAGCCCCGTCCTGCCGGGTCACAAGGACTCGATCTGGCTCGGCGAGGACGCCCCCTGGGCGTCGGTCCAGGACCGCGAGAACGGCCACGGCTTCGCGGCGTTCGACGTCGACCCCGGAACCCGCCCGGGCGGCAGGACCCGCATGACGGTCACGTACTACACGTTCGACGGACCCTTCGCACAGTTGCGCCCCGTGGACCGGTTCGTCCTCGAGCGCACCCGCAGCGACGGCAACCGGCACGGCAGCTGAGCCGTCATCCGTCGGCGCCACGACCGCACCGTCAATGCTCTTTCCGGGCCGCCTCGTACTCCCGCTGCGCCGTGCCGGTGATGTTGGCGAGCATGCCCTTGAAGATGACCCCGTGGAACGGGAGGATCGCATACCAGTACACCCTGCCCGCAATACCTTTCGGGAAGAAGATGGCCCGCTGCTCGAGCCGGGAGCGGGCCGGCCCGTCGGGGACGACCCGCCACTCGAGCCACGCCCCGCCGGGCGTGCGCATCTCGGCCCGCAACCGCAGTAGGTGGCCGCGCTCGATCTCCTCCACCCGCCAGAAGTCCAGTGGGTCACCGGTGTTGAGGTGTCGGGCGTCTCGCCGCCCACGCGTGAGCCCGACACCGCCCACCAACCGATCCAGCCAGCCGCGGATCACCCACGCGAGCGGGAAGGAGTACCAACCGTTCTCACCACCGATGCTCTCGAGTACCCGCCACAACGTGTCGGCGTCCGCGTCGCACCCCGCGCTGCGTTCGTCGGTGTAGACCGCCTCGCCCGCCCAGTCCGGGTCGGACGGAAGCGGATCCGACGGCGCACCCACCGGCGACGCGTTGGCCCAGTTGGTTTCCACCTCGCCGCTCTCGATCCGGCGCAGCGCCAGCTGGACGGCTCGGCGGTACGACGTCAGCCCCTCCTCCGGCGGCGGGATCACCTCGTCGATGTCGTGATCGGCGGCGACCGCGTCGTTGTGCAGCGACTCGATGAGCGCCCGGCCCAGCCCGCTCGGAATGGGCGTCACCAGCCCGATCCACAGGCCCGCCAGCCGCGGCGTGAGCACCGGCAGGACCAGCACCCGGCGGCGCCGTAGCCCCGCGACCTCGGCGTACACCTTCATCATGTCGCCGTACGTGAGGACGTCGGGACCACCGATGTCGTAGGCGCGGCTGCGCGACAGGGGCGCGGTGGCCGCCGCCACCAGGTAGTACAGGACGTCGCGCACCGCGATCGGCTGGATCAGGTTGTTCACCCACCTCGGGGTCGTCATCACCGGCAGCCGGTTCGACAGGTGCCGGATCATCTCGAACGAGGCCGACCCGGAGCCGATCACTACGCCGGCCTGCAGCACCATCGTCGGCACCCCGGAGTCCATCAGGATCCGGCCCACCTGCGCGCGCGAGCGCATGTGCGGCGAGAGGTCGGCGGCGTCCGGATGCAGCCCACCGAGGTAGACGATGCGTCCGACGCCACTCGCCTGCGCGGCTTCCGCCATGTTGGACGCGCCCCGGCGCTCGGCTTCGACGAACTCCTCGGAACCGCCCATCGAGTGCACCAGGAAGTACACGACGTCCATGCCGTCGGTCGCGGCCGCCAGCGACTCCGGATCTGCGAGATCGCCGCGGACGATCTCCACCTGTTTCGCCCACGGGATGTCGCGCAGCTTCTCGGGGGACCGCACCATCACCCGAACGTCGTGCCCGGCGGCGAGCAGGCGTGGGGCCAGGCGCCCACCGATGTAACCGGTGGCCCCGGTGACGAGCACCCGCAGTCGCGACATTCCTCCACGGTAACCTCGACAGTCATGAGCGCGCTCGACGAACCGGTCCTCCTCGACACCGACGACGTGTTCGGATACCTGCACCGTCCGGCCGGCGACGCCGTCGGCAAGCTCGTTCTCGCACACGGAGCGGGCGGCGATCTCGACGCAAAGCTGCTGCAGGCCATGGCATCCGGATTCGCCGAACGCGGCTTCCTGGTGCTGCGCTACAACCTGCCGTTCCGGCGCCGATCGTCGGGCCCGCCGAACCGGGCCCGAGCCGGCGAGGACCGCGAGGGCATCGTCGCCGCAGCCGACGCCGTCCGCGAGCTCGCCGACGGCCCACTGATCCTGTCCGGGCACTCGTACGGCGGACGCCAGTCGACGATGCTCGCCGCCGAGCGGCCCGACCTCGCGGACGGCCTCGTGCTGCTGTCGTATCCGCTGCACTCGCCCGGCAAGCCGGAGAAACAGCGCACCGAACACCTTCCGGAACTACGCAATCCGTCGCTGTTCGTGCACGGCGACCGGGACCCGTTCGGCACCCCCGACGAGATGCGGACGGCGCTCGACCTGATCCCGGCCGCGCATCCCCTGGTGCTCGTCGAGGGCGGCCGGCACGGCCTCGATCCCGACCGGGCCGACGTCGTCGCGCGGACCGTCGCCGCGGCCGTGGACCTGTTCGGCATCCGTTGATCGCCGCGGTCACGGCGACGGTCAGGGCATCAGCGCGGAACTGCCGGCGCTGACGTCGAGCGACGTGCCGGTGACGTAGCGCGCCTGCTCCGACACCAGGTAGAGCACGGCGTGTGCGATGTCCTCCGGCGCCACCCACGGCACGCGCATCGGCGTGATCGAGGCGTATCGGGGCTCGACGGTGTCCCGGGTCGGGTTCTCGACGTCGGGGGCGAACAGCCCGTAGAACGCTTCGTTGTGCACCATCGGGGTGTCCACCGAACCCGGGCACACCGCGTTGACGGTGATGCCGTGGCGCGCGAGTTCCAGCGCCAGCGTCTTCACCAGTCCGATCACGCCCCACTTCGCCGCGACGTAGTGCGACAGGTTCGGGATGCCGGTGTGCCCACCCATCGACGACGTCGCGACGATGCGTCCGTACCCCTGTTCGATCATGTGCGGCGTCACCGCCCGCAGGGTCTTGAACACGCCGGTCAGGTTGGTGTCGACGACGGCGTCCCACATGTCGTCGGTGAGGTCCCACGTCTTCGCGAACGCACAGACCCCGGCGTTCGCGACACAGATGTCGATCTTGCCGAGCTCGCCGATCGCCGCCTCGACGGCCGCATCCACCGCCGCGCCGTCACGCACGTCCACCACCGCGGTCCGGCACCGGACGCCGTGCGCCTCCACCAGGCGACGGGTCTCGTCGAGCTCGTCAGCCGTGGCCAGCGGGTACGGCACCGTCGCGATGTCGGCGCAGATGTCGATGCCGTACACGTCCGCGCCCTCCGCGGCGAGCGCGAGGGCGTGCGCCCGTCCCTGTCCACGCGCCGCGCCCGTCACGAACGCCGCCCTACCTGCGAGCTGTCCCATATCTCCTCCAAGTGTCAACTGCCCCAGATCATTACCCGCTCGACGCCGGGTCGGTCCAGAGCCTCTTCCACACACCGGGCGGAGTCCGATGCTGCGCCCCCGCCGTCCGGACCAGCGACAAACCCCTGCCAGGACGACGTCGTCCTGGGTACGCTGAAGGCGACCAACTATCGGGAGGTCGAGGAATGCTCTACAGCGATATTCCGAGTCATGCCGAGGTACGACGGCTCGCCGAGGTGGAGGGCGGGACCTGCATCTCGATCTACACGCCCACCGAGGACGACATCCACGATCCGGGCAAGAGTCGTATCGAATTCACGAACCAGGTCAAGTCCGCACTCGAACAGATAGACGACCACAAGGAACGAGTGGCGTTCGAGCAAGCGTTCGACGACCTGATCGAGGACGAAGCCTTCTGGTGGTATCAGGCGAGGACGCTCGTCGTACTCGCGACCGCGGACCGGGTGCGGCGCTACCGCCTACCCAACCGACTCGGAGCGTGCGCCATCGTCAGCGACCGCTTCTACATCAAGCCGCTGCTGCGCACGGTGACCTTCCCGCAGACGGCGTACGTGCTGGCCCTGGCCGAGGGGTCCGTCCGATTGATCGAGGTCACGGCCGACCAGCCGCCGTCGAAGGTCGAAGTGCCGGGACTGCCCAAGGACGCCGCGAGCTACGCCGGCGTGTCGTCGCTCGGCAGGACCACCGGCGGCCGCGTGCACGGTCGAGGCGGATCCGCGGCGGCCGCCGGGACCGGGCGAGCTGCACCCGCCCGCGCGCCCGCACGGGTGCAGGGCGAGGAGGGCAAGAAGCTCCGAGTGCGCGAGTACGCCCGTGCGATCGACCACGAACTGCGGAGCGTGCTGACCGGACGCGACATTCCGCTGATCCTGGCGGCCGCGGAACCGACCGCCTCGATCTACCGTTCCGTGAACAACTACCACAAGCTGCTCGACGAAGGCATTCAAGGCAATCCGGAGGAAATGACCGACGAGCAGATCGCCCAGACGACGCGCACGATCCTCGACGGGTACTACGCTCGGCAACTCGCGGACACCCGCAAGCACTTCGACGAGCTGCGCTCCAAGGGCCGGGCGCAGGTGGAGATCTCCGATGTCGCGCGATCGGCGACGTTCGGGCGGGTCGAGACGCTGTTCGTCGACATCGAGGGCATCGTGCCGGGCACGGTCGATCCGGACACCGGCACCGTCGAGCTCGCCGAGCTCAACGGCAACCACGAGTACGGCGTGGTCGACGAGATCGCCCGGCGGGCCCTGCTCACCGGCGCCAAGGTGCTGGCCGTGCGATCGGGCGATGTGCCCGACGAGGTGCCCGCCGCGGCGATCCTGCGATTCGCCGAGTGAAGGCCGCGCCTACTCCTCCTGCTCCTGCGCGGCGATGATGACGGCCAGGGTCTCGGTGATGTAGGCGTCGACGGCGTCCTTGTCGATGCCCAATTCGGCGAGGACGCCGGCCCGGTCCTCCTGCTCGAGCAGTGCCAGCAGGATGTGCTCGGTGCCGATGTAGTTGTGTCCCAGGCGCAGCGCCTCACGGAACGTGAGCTCGAGCGCCTTGCGGGCCGCCGCGTCGAACGGGATGAGATCGGGCAACGACTCCACCCGCGCGGGCAGGACGGCGACCGCGGCGTCACGCACGGAGTCCGCTTCGATTCCCTGCGCAGCAAGCGCTTTCATCGCGAGCGAGTCCGGTTCCGACAGCAGTCCGAGCACCAGGTGCTCCGGCGCGATGAGGTCGTTACCCGCCGCGCGTGCCGCGTTCTGTGCCGCCATGACGACATTGCGGGCGCGGGGGGTGTACCGGCTGAAACCCTGACTGGCATCGAGGTCCGAGGGCTCCTCCGGCCCCTTCGGCACGAACCGCTTCTGGGCGGCCTGTTTGGTGACGCCCATGCTGCGCCCGATGTCGGTCCAGGAGGCGCCGGAGCGTCGGGCCTGGTCCACGAAGTGCCCGATCAGATGGTCGGCGACGTCGCCGAGGTGCTCGGCGGCGAGAACGGCGTCGGTCAACTGTTCGAGCGCATCACCGTGGACCTTCTTGATGGCTGCGATGAGGTCGTCGAGTCGGACGGGGTTCGACATTCGAGTGGGATCGGTCATACGACAACCGTAGGTTGACGGTATTCGATCGTCAACCCTGGGTTGTCGATTCATCCGGTATTCGAGTCGGCCGCCCGGCACCTATCGTGAGAGGACCGACCGTCATCGACGAAGGGGTTTGCAATGCCCGACTACGGCAACGACATCCGATTCGGTTACTTCCTCGTCCCCGACGCGGACGCCGCGCTGGGCATCCTCGACACCGCGGCCGTACTAGACGACGCCGGCTTCGACCTCGTCGGCATCCAGGATCACCCGTACCAACGGCGCTTTCTCGACGCGTGGACACTGCTGTCCGCCATTGCGACCCGCACCGAGCACCTCACAGTGTTCCCGGACGTGGCGAGCCTGCCGCTGCGCCCGCCCGCCGTGCTGGCGAAGGCTGCGGCCAGTCTGGACGTACTCACCGAGGGCCGCGTCGAACTGGGGCTGGGGGCGGGCGCCTTCTGGGATGCCATTGCCGCGATGGGCGGCCCTCGACGGACACCGGGTGAGTCGGTGCGGGCCCTGCAAGAGGCGGTGTCGATCATCCGGCTCATGTGGAGCGGGGAACGGGCCATCCGCTTCGACGGCGACTTCTACTCCGTGAACGGGGTCCACCCCGGACCCGTGCCCGCGCACCCCATCGGCGTCTGGATCGGCGGCTACAAGCCTCGGATGCTGCGGCTGATCGGTAAGATCGGCGACGGCTGGCTGCCCTCGCTCGGCTACATCGACGACGACGGAATCGCCTCCGCCAGTGCGGCGATCGACGATGCGGCCACCGCCGCCGGGCGCGATCCCGCGCGTATCCGGCGCATCCTCAACGTCGGCGACGAGATCCCGCGCGACGAACTGTCGCAGCAACTGACCGCGCTCGCACTGAACCACGGCATCGACACGTTCGTCCTCGGCGGCGCCGCGAGCAACGAACAGCTCACCTACCTCGCGCAGGAGGTGTTTCCGCGGGTGCGGGACGACGTCGCGGCCGCGCGTTGAGGGCGCGGGCCCGAAGCCGGACCCGCGCCCCAGGCACCGCCGTCAGACGAGCGCGACTGCGGCGAAGGCCGCGAGCGCGACGAGGCCCGCACCCGTGACCACCTGGACCCGACGGTCCACGACGCACATCGCGGACAGGAAGCCGGGCATCGAGCCGCCGCGGCGGGTGTGCACGATCGCGAGCAGGCTCGGCATGCATCGACCGAGACTGACGAGCGTGAACAGGGCCGCGCCCAGGGTGGGCGATCCGGCGGCGATCACTCCGAGCACCAGCAGGTAGTAGGCGCTCGACCGGATGAAGATCACGAATCCGGGGCCGATCATCGCGCCGAACAGCAGCGAGACCTTCCACGGCGCCATCGACCGGCGCAGGTGCCGGGGCAGCTGACGTCGCCGCATCGGAGCGGGAAGGGTCACCAGGCCCATCTCGTGCAGACCGTAGGCCAACGCCAGCGCCGCCCAGACCCCGACCGCCCACCCGATCGGGACCGCGCCCGCCGCGACAGCGCCGAGCGCACCCAGCAGGGCACCGGTGGGCGCGCCCGTCGCGAGCGAGCCCAGCGCATGCCAGCCCAGTCGGCGCACGGGCGTCGACGAGCCCTTGCGTCCCGGCTGCTTCGGCGCCGCGACGACACCCGCGACCGACATGCCGCACGTCGACCAGTTGGCGGCGAGTGCGGTGAGCGCGCCCACCCCGACCACCGCCGCGATCAGGGCCGAGCCCGCCGCCGGGGCGACGAGCGCACCGACACCGGCGCCGACCACGGCGGCGCCGCCGACGAGCGCCGCACGGGCCGGCATCGACACCGCCTTCTGCAGCGTGGGCCGGATCTCCGGGACGTCGGTCGCTATCGGGGCGTGCGCGAGCGACTCGCGCGTGAGTGTTTCCGTCATCGAAATCCCTCTTCCATGTGAACGAATCGGTGTCCGCGTCAACCGGTCACCGTGACGGTGCCGGTCATGTAGCGATGGACCGAGCAGTGGTACTCGTAGACGCCCGGGGCGTCGAAGGTGTGCTCGTAACTCCCTTCACTCGTGATGCCGCTGTCGAACACGCCGTCGGAACCGACGTGGTGGAGCAGACCGCCGTCCTCGAACCGCCACTGCACCGTGCCCCCGACCGGCACGGTGACGTCCATCGGCCCGAAGTGGACGTTGCGGATCACCACGACGGCGTCCGGGCCGGCGGCCGACGCGCCCGCGCACCCCGCGGCCAGCGACAGCAGTACGGCGGGCGCGGCGAACCACCGCGGGTTCATTCCGTCACGACGACGGTGCCGACCATCATCGGGTGCGGCGTGCAGTGGTAGTCGAAGGTGCCCGCGTCGTCGAAGGTGTACTCGTACGTGCCCGTGGTCAGCAGCTCGCTCTTCAACTTGCCCTGCAACGAGCCCTCGCCCGCGACGTCGTGCGGCAGTCCCGAGTCGTCGAACTTCCACTGCACGGTCTGTCCCTTCTCGATGGTGACCTGCGCGGGCGTGTAGGCCATGTTCTTGACCTCGATCACCGCGGCGGGTGCACCGCCGCCCGCGTCGGCCTCCCCGCTGCTGCAACCGGTGACCAGCGTGGCCGTCGTGATCAGGCCCGCGGTGAGTGCGACGAGCTTCTTCATGATCGGTCCTCTCACCGGATGTACCGCAGGTTCGCGGTCATGCCGGCCTCGAAGTGGTAGGCGTTGTGGCAGTGGAACATCCACTCGCCCGGATTGTCGGCGTCGAACTCGATCGCCAACTCGGTGCCGGGCAGCACGTTGACGGTGTCCCGGCGCAGTCCCCCGTAGGCGGGGACGGCGAACGTGTGCCCGTGGGTGTGCATCGGATGCCACATCGACGACGAGTTCACCATCGTGATGCGCACCCGCTCGCCCTGTTTCATGACCAGCTTGCCGGCGTCGGCACCCGCCATGCCCCACACGTACCGGTCGCCGGCCTGGATGAGTTCGACGCGGTAGTCCCGGTCCGGGCTGCGGTCCTCGAGACGCACCGCATCGACGGGACGCAGTTCGCTCTCCGGGACCAGCCGCCCCGCCAGTTCCGGAACCACGCCGCCCACATCGGGATTCGACAGCGGGACGGCGTCTGGTGTGCGCAGCACCGTGGACGCGTAACCGTCACGGCCCTCGACCTTCGCCACCACCGGCCACGCACCGGACCGGACCGTCACCAGCACGTCGACGCGCTGCGCCATGCCGACGATCACGGTGTCCGCGGTGACCGGCCGGACGTCGAAGCCGTCGGCGGCCACGATCGTCAGTTCGTGCCCGGCAACCGCGAACCGGTACGGAGTCTCCGCGGCGGCATTGATGATGCGCAGTCGCAGCCGTTGCCCCGCCGGCGCCTCGATCGCGGCCGGATCGTTCGGCGGCCGCCCGTTGATCAGGTGCAGTGGATACGCGATGTGCTGGGTCATGCCGCCCAGCACCGCCGAGTCCCCGTGCCCCTGCGCCACCGCCTGCTGCGCCACACCCATCTCCCCGTCGGAGTGGGCCATCGGGGCGGCCGCACCGCCACCGTGCCCGGCGTGACCACCGGAGATCGCCGGGTTGAGCGCCATCAGCACAGCATCCGGTGTGGTCCCGAGGCCGTCGATCCAATCGTCCAGCACGAGAACCGCATCCGCGTCGGCACCCGTGGAGTCGTTCGGATCCTCGACGATCAGGGCGCCGAACAGACCGCGGTCGGCCTGCAGACCGCTGTGCGAGTGGTACCAGTAGGTGCCGGGATCGGGTGCGACGAAGTCGTACTCGAACGTGCCGCCGTTCGCACCGATCGCCGGCTGCGTCACCGGGGCCGCACCGTCCATGTCGTTGCGGATGCGGATGCCGTGCCAGTGCAGCGTGGTGTCCGCGGGCAGGCCGTTGTCGACCGACACCCGCACCCGGTCGCCCGTGCCGAGCCGCAGCTCGGGGGCGACGGCGCTGCCGCCGTACGTCCACGTGTTCACCACGCGGCCACCGAGATCGACGGCACCGACCGCAGCCGCGAGCGCGAACGACGCCGTCGCCCCGCTCGCGGCGCGGGCCGCCTCCGCCTGCGCGACCTCCGGATCGGTGGGCAGGATGTAGTCGAGGTCGCTCGACGACGCCTGCGCGCCCGATGTTCCGGAACTGCAACCGGCGGAGGCCAATCCGAGAGCTCCGAGCCCGACCGCGCCGACCCCGAACGAACTCAGGCGTAGGAATCGGCGACGGTCGAGGACCGGGCCGCGGTCGGAACGAGTCATCGGAGCACCTGGGGTGTCAGGAGCGTGCCGATGTCGTCGACGGTGCCGGTGACCGGGGCGCTGCTGACCTTGTCGCCGTTCGCAGCATCGATGCCGACGATGGTCTTCTCGGTCTCGCCGTCCACCTCGGGACCGTCGCCGAGTACGTACAGCGTGCGGCCGTCCACGGAGTACGCCATGCTGTCGATCCCAGTGAGGCCCAGCGCGGCCAGGTCGAGCGTCTTCACCGGGGCGAACGTGACAGCGTCGTGCAGTTCGATCTTCACGACGTCACCGCCGCGGGCGGAGTGCGGATGGATCTCGGTGTCGGTGTACTCGACGGCGATGCGGGTGCCGGTGTTGTCGATCGCGTTGCCGGCGAAGCGGCCACCCTCCTGTCCGGCGTTGCCGATCGGGGCGACGGTCGACGACGGCAGACCGTTCGCGAAATCGAACACGTACACGTCGCCGTTCCCGCCGACGAGCAGCGCCTTCTTCGCGTCCGCGGCCCAGGTGACCTCGCGGGCGCTGACGAAGTCGTCCGGCAGCACCTTCGTCCGCTCGGTCTCGCTGGGGACGCCGGCATCGTCGATGGAGATCCGGATCAGCTCGCGGGACTCCTCGCACACGCTGTAGAGCTCGTGGCCGTCGAGCCACGTGAACGGCCCGCACCCGATGATCTGCAGGGCGCCGCTCTCCTTCTTCGCCGCGAGATCGACGACGCGGACGCCGTAGAGCCCGTCGTCCCACGTGACGAAGTACTTGCCGTCGGAGGTCACCGCGCTCGACCCGGGACGCGAGTGGACGCGGGCGTAGTCCGGCAGCAGCGCCTCCGCCGGCTCGAGCAGGTTCCCGGAGTAGGTGCTCACCGTGAAATCGGCCGCGCCGCGGGAGCCCCGCGGACGCCACACCTCGGCGGCGAGAACGGCCGGGTCGCTGGTCTTCTCGCCGACGAAGCCGTGGATCACCGGATCCCAGATGCCCGGACCCACGACGATGCGGCCCGTCGCGACGCCGGTCGCGGGGTCGATGACGTTGACGCCCAGTTCGAGCTTGCCGAATCCCCCCGCCACGGCCAGGAGTTCGTTCGCCTTGGCGGGCTGGACCTCGCCGACGTGGAGCGGTTCGGGGATGGTCGACCCGATCGCCTGGTCGTCGTGTCCCAGTGAGATCCCCTGGCCCGGTGCGGTGAACGGGACACTCGGGTAGGTGACCTCGCCGGCCGTGGCCGCCGAGGCCTCGGGTTCTCCGGCGGCGTCGGACGAGCACGCGGCGAGCGCGAGGACCAGCGCCACCGGGACGGCGGCCGCAGCCCCGCGGACGAGGCGGCGGGAAACGTCGGTCATGATCCGGCTCCGACCTTGGGACGGGCGGCGGGACGGGTCTGGCAGTCCTCGCCGATGATCGGCGCCATCGTGCATGTGTACGACTGGGATTCGTCGGACACGCACCAGATGATCTCCTGGTCGTAGCTGCCCGAGACCGGGTTGTACATGATCGCCTGCATGTCCGGCTCGCCGCAGAAGGCGTTGGAACACGAAGGTGCACCGCAGCAGTCGTAATACGCGATGAGGTACGTCTTGCCGGTGTCGGGATTGGTACAGCACCCCACCCAGAACTCGGCACCCGGCTTGCTGCCCGGCGCACACGTCGTGACGCCGCCGCCGTTGCACGCGGCACACGACGTGCCGTCCATGTTGCACCAGCGCCAGTACTCGCATTCGGCGGGATCCTTGCCGTCGTACACCGGCACGAGCGGATCCTTGTCCGGGGTCGGTGCGGGTGGGGGTGCGGCCTCCTGCGCGAGTGCACTGCGGGTGACGGGCAGCGAACTGATCAGCGCCACACCGGAAACGCCCATCGTCCACTTGCCGATCCGACTGATCATCGAACGGCGGGAGACCCGCTCGGACATCCGCCGCCCGGCGCGGCCGGCGAGGGTGCCGCCGGAGCCGGCCATCCACGCGGCCTGCTCCCGCACGGTGTCCTCGTCGACGGGATACCGGTTCTCGTACATTTCCGGACCGTCGTGTATCGGTTTGTCGGCCATGCGTTCTCTCCGTTCTGGATAGGGGTGTTCACGCGCGCGCGGCGAGGTGGACCTTCGCCTGCTCGTGCAGGTGCTGGAGCGACGGGGTGCCGGATTCGAGGGCGTTGAGCAGGCTTTCGACCTGCGCCATGTGATTGCACAGCCCCTTCGAGCGGATCTTGCCGTGCTCGTCGAGGATGACGCCGTACGGCGTCGTGCCCACCTGGTAGGCGATGCCGACATCACGGCCGTCGACGTAGCTGAGTTCGCTGCCGATGCCCGAGCCGGCGAGGAACTGCGCGTGTTCCTCCGGCGTCCCGTCGGAGACGATGACGATCTCGAGGTCTCTCTCGGCCTTCGCCATCGCCCGCAGCCCGGGCAGCAGGCTCTTGCACGTCGAGCAGGTGGGCGCGGTGAACAGCAGCAGCTGCGGCTTGTCCCGGTGCCCGCCGACCCCGACGGTGCGGCCGAGATGGTCGGTGAGGCCACGGAAGGACGGCGCCACCTGCTCCACCTTGGGGCCGGTGTCCATCATGCGGGCACCGAGCGGGCCGAGCCGCACCTGTACGCGGCCGATCTCCCGGGCGAGGGCCAGCACCATGAGGAACAGCACCGCGACGGCGACCGCCAGCACCACGATGGCGATGAGGAGAAAAGTGTTCATTGTCGATCCTTGTCGTCAGGGAGCGTCGGTCAGTAGCGCGAAGTCGCCGATGCGACACGCAGTTCGATGGAGGCCCTGCTCAGGTGCGCGTCGACGGGTCGGCGTCCGAGATGGACCACCGAGCGCAGTTGCACCGCCGCGACCACCGCGGCCATGACCACGAGGACGCCCGCAACCGCGAGTACGTGCTCGGCCAGGGTCGGCGGGCTGTGGGTCGTGGCCGCGAGAACCCCGGCGACGACGGCCAGCGCGCCCGCCCGCATCGCGTGGAACCAGCCGATCCGCGGCGCCTCGCCGTCGGTGCCGAATGCGAAACAGCCGCAATCGAGTTCGCGCCGTCCGCGCACGAGGTTGACGGTGAGGCCGATGCAGAAGCCGGTGAACACCGCCGCGGCGACCGCCGCCGCGAGCCGCGGCGCCAAGCCGGCGATCAGGGCCACACCGAGCGCGACCTCCACGGACGGCAGCGTCGCCGCCACGACCCGTTCCAGCGGCGCCGGCAGGATCCGGTAGCCCCGGACCACCCGCAGCAGCCCCTCCCGGTCCCGCATCTTCGGTACCCCGGCGAGCAGCAGCACACCTCCGACGGCCGCCGCGATCATCGTCCACAGCATGCGTGAACCACCTCCTTCTCCAACGGTGTGCACCCATCGTTGCCAACCCGGAAGTCGCCGGGGCGACGGTGGTGAAACGTTCCGTCGCACCGCGAGTGGGGTGAGGGAGGATGCGATTCCCACTTGCGAATCGCACATTGTTCGCAAAGGTAACCGGGCCGAAACACGCCCGGGCTAGCTTGCGTCTGTACCACCGGGCGTACAGACGGGACGAGACTCGTGACAGCTGCACTCCGGGCAGCAATTGCCCGCGCACAGGAGGCGGAAAGCCCACCGGAGCAGGTCTATTCGCCGCTCCGAGGGTTGGGGCGCCGACGGCTCACGCTGGTCGACCTGATCGGCCAGTCGCTGTCGACCATCGCACCGGCCACCGGGATGGTGTTCATCGCGTTGTGGATGACCGCGTACCGGCCCGGGCTCGGCGGTGTGCTCGTCATCGCGGTGACGACGGCCGCAGTCGCTCTGGTCGCGGTGTGCATCACGCAGTTCACCCGTCGCCTCGCGGCCGCCGGGTCGCTCTACAGTTTCGTGTTCCAGGGCCTCGGTGCGCGCGCGGCGCTCGCCACCGGCACCGCGCTCATCGTCGGCTACCTCGGCATCTCGATCTCCGTCCTGTCGCAGGCCGCGGGGAGCCTGCTCGACATCGCCGACCTCCTCGGGCCGGGATTCGGCGGAACCACGTCGTGGGTGGCCACGATCGCACTGCTCGCGACGGTCGTCGGGGCCGTCACCGTGCGGGGCGTGCGGTTCGCGACGCGGGCGATCCTCGTGGTCGAAGCCCTCTCACTCGTCCTGATCGTGACGATCATGATCGGCACCCCGGCCGACGTCACCTCGGCCGGTGAGCCCCTCCCCTCGACGCCCGTGAGCCTGCTGCCGTTCCTGGCGATGCTCACGGTGCTGTCGATGGCGGGCTTCGAGAGCGCCGCGTTCTTCGGTCCGGAGGCCAAGCGGCCCCTCGTCACCGTCACCCGCACGGTCCTCGTCTCGCCCGTCCTCGTCGGCGTCCTGTTCGTCTTCGCCGCCACCGCGTCCCTTCTCGGCCACGGATCGGTGATCGTCGGCGCGTACTTCGACGGCACCGCGTCCGGAGCCTCGTGGGGCGTCGTCCTCGCGGTGAAGACGGGGATGACGTGCTCGTGGTTCGCGTCCACGCTCGGCTGTGCGCAAGCGGGTTCCCGGCTGCTGTACTCGATGGGCGTCGAGCGAGTCCTGCCGCCGGCACTGTCGCGCGTGCACCACCGGTTCCGCACACCGCACGTCGCGGTGGCGCTGTTCACGTCCGCGAGCCTGACCGGTGCGGTGGTCTACGCGCTCCGCGCACAGGCGGACTCGGCGGTCTTCGACGGCGTCGTCGAGGTGGGGCTGGTGACCGCGTACACGCTCGTCGCGTTCGCGTCGCTGCGCTTCCTGCGCCGGATCGGCGAGCACACGGTGGTGACCCGCGCCGCCGCCGTGTTCGTCACCGTGCTCGGAGCCGGCCTGCTCGCCTGCATCGCCGTCGACGGGACCCTGCACGACTTCTGGATGGTGCCCGCGACGCTCGCGCTCGTCGGCTCCTCCGGTGTCGTGTGGCACGAGGTGCTCCGCCGGTCCCGGCCCGACAGCCTCACCACGGTCGGCGCCTTCGACTCGGTCGAGACGTCCGACATTCTCCCCGGCGCGGGCGTCCTGGTGCTCGACGAGGACGGCCGACGACACATCGTCGCGAGCGGCGGCCACGATGTGCGGCGGGCCCGGGACGGCGGACGCTGATGCCGTCCCGCAGCCTGGTCCGTACCGAGGACACGCATTTCAGTGGGCAGCAGCCGCAGGCCGTCCAGCGTGCGCTCGGGATGCTCGAGGCGGTGGCGCACCTGGGTCCCGGAACGACGGCCAAGGAGATCGCACGCTTCGCGGGCGTACCGCCGGCCACCGCTTACCGGATGCTCAATCTCCTCGTCGCCGAGGGCTTCCTCGTGCGGGTGCCGGACCTGTCCGGGTTCGCGCTGGGGCGGCGCACCGCGGAGCTCGCCCGGGCCGCGGCCGACACCGGTCCGCTGCCGTCGCTGCACGACGCTGTGGAGGAGCTGCGTTCGCGGACCCGGTTCGCGATCCACGTCGCGTCGTTCGCCGGGGACCGACTGCGGATCGTCGACCGCGACCCGGACCACGAGATCGCGGCCGTGGGAATGCTGTCCAAGCACCTGCATGCCAACGCGCTCGGCAAGGTGATGCTCGCGTATCTGCCGGGTGTGCGCCCCGACCCGGACCTCCGGCGGCTGACGGAGTTCACGATCTGCGACCCCGACGAACTGATCCGGCATCTGCGCGCCGTGGCGCAGGGCGGCTTCGCCCACGAGTGCCAGGAGTCACGGATCGGCCGGGCCGCGCTCGCGGTTCCGCTGCGCGACCGGTCCGCGCAGGTCGTGGGCGGGCTGTACCTGCAGGGTGCCGACGGGCGCGTCCAGCCGGACGACGCGCTGGTCGGGTTCCTCGTCGACGGCGCCGAACGTCTCACCGGGATGGTGTGATTCAGCCCTCGGTGGTCACGAATCCCTGGTCGACCAGCCACTGCCGGGCCACCGCCGCGGGATCCTCCCCCTCCACGTCCACCTGCTTGTTGAGTTGGGTGATCACGTCGTCGGTGAGCACCGCAGAGATGGGTGCCATGACCTCCGCAACCTCCGGATACTGCTCGGCGAAGTCCTCACGCATCGTCAACGCCGGGTTGTACTTCGGGAAGAACTGGCGGTCGTCCTCGAGCACCACCAGGTCGAGGGCCGCGATCCGGCCGTCGGTGGTGAAGACCTCGCCGAACTTGCACTGGCTGCCGTCCGCGGTGGCCTGGTAGATGATGCCGGTCTGCAGGATCCGACGGTCGGCCCGCGCCGGATCGAATCCGTACGCGGCCGCCATGCCCGGGAAGCCGTCCTGCCGCACGTTGAACTCGGTCTCGACGCAGGTCGCGGCCGCGGCCGGATCCTGCTGCACCAGTGCGGCGTAGTCCGACAGCGTCCGCACACCGGTGCGTTCCGCCGTGGCCCGGCTGGTGGCCAGCGCGTACGTGTTGTTCATCGGCGCCGGATCGGTCCACACCATCCCGTTGCGCTCGAGGTCCTCGTCGCGAACGGCCTCGAACTGCGCGCGGGAGTCCGGGATCGGCTGTTCGTGACCGAGGTAGTTGATCCAGCCGGTGCCGGTGTACTCGTAGCTGACGTCGATCTGTCCGCCCAGCTGCGCGTCGCGGGTGCTGTTGGATCCCTGGATGTTCGTCAGGTCGCGGACGTCGGCGCCCGCCGCGGACAGCGCGAACTCGATGATGTAGCCCAGGATCACCTGCTCGGTGAAGTCCTTGGAGCCGACCGTGATCCGCGCACCCTCCAGTTCGGGGACGGGCTCGATACTGCCGGGGCCGACCTTCAGCGGCAGGGCGCCGCCGGATTCGAGGCCGCAGGACGCGAGCAGCGCGCTCGCGAGCACCACCGCCGTCCCAGCCAGGACTCGTCGCATCAACTTCATGTCAGCGCAGTCCCTTCGGCCCGAGATACGTCTCCGCCAGCGCGCCCAGCCAGTCGACGAGCAGCGCGAGTGCCACCGCGAGCACCGCACCCACGACCAGAGTCACGTTGTCGCGCAACTTGTATCCGGTGTCGATGAGGATGCCGAGGCCGCCGGCGCTCACCAGGAAGCACAGCGTTGCGGTGCCGACCGCGAGGACGAGCGACGTCCGCAGGCCCGCCAGGATGTACGGCACCGCGAGCGGGAACTCGACGCGGCGCAGCACCGTCAGCGCCGACATGCCCTGTCCGCGTCCGGCGTCGACGAGCGCCGGGTCCACCTCCTTGTATCCGAGGATGGTGTTCCGCAGCACCGGGAGCAGCGAGTAGAACGCGATCGGCAGCACGCCGATCCAGAAGCCCGTCGTGCGGGTCGCGAGATAGAACAGCACCAGTAGACCGATCGCGGGCGCCGCCGCACCGATGTTGGCGATGCCGACGAAGATCGGTGCCAGTCGGGTGAATCCGGGCCGGGTGAGCAGTGTGCCCAGCGGCACCGCGATCGCCAGCACGATCAGCACCACCACGACGGTGATGAGCACGTGCTGCCACGTGAGCGTCGCAATGTTGGCGACGTTCATGCTCGCCTTCTGCGTCGCGCTCAGGTCCCGGGTGAACGCCCAACCCAGCACGCCACCCACCAGGATCAGCACCAGCACCGGCTGGACCAGCAGCCGCATGCGTTCGGCGCGGGCCGTCGCCTGCTGTCCAGTGGTGGCGGTCATGGCGTCGGTTCCCCCGCCGACGCTTCGTCGACGGGATGGTCGTCGGCATGTTCCTCCCGCACTTCCTGCAGCGCGTGGACGAGCGTGTCGATCGTGATGATGCCCGCGTACTCGCCGCGGCGGCCCGTGACGGCCGCCGACGCGCTGGCCTGCATCAGCAGCGCCTCGAGGGCGTCCTGCAGCGTCGATGTGAGCGAGACGTTCTCGCCCAACGGGTCCCCGACGTCCTCGAGTGAACCCGCCGTCGCGAGCTGCTCGGGCGACACCCACCGCAGCGGGCGATCGCGCTGGTCGAGGATCAGACCCCAGGGAGCGTCCTGCTCGGCCAGCTCTCGGCGCAGCTCGGCGACCGAGCCGTTCCGGTAGGCGGTGGGACACTGCGCCAGTTCGATGTCGCGGACCCGCGCCAGGGTGAGCTGCTTGAGCGACGCGTCGGCGCCGATGAACCCGGCGACCATGTCGTTGGCCGGGTTCGCGAGGATCGCCTCCGGGGTGTCGTACTGCATGATGTGCGACTGATTGCCCAGTACCGCGATTCGGTCGCCGATCTTGACCGCCTCGTTGAAATCGTGGGTGACGAACACGATCGTCTTACCGAGATCGGACTGCAGCCGCATCAGCTCGTCCTGCAGCAGTCCGCGCGTGATCGGGTCCACCGCGCCGAACGGCTCGTCCATGAGCAGAACCGGCGGATCCGCCGCGAGCGCCCGCGCGACGCCGACACGCTGCTGCTGGCCACCGGACAGCTGCCGCGGGTAGCGGTCCCGGTAGGTGTCGGGATCGAGTCCCACGAGGTCGAGCATCTCGTCGACCCGCTCGGTGGTGCGCTTCTTGTCCCACCCCACCAGGCCCGGGACGGTCGCGACGTTCTTCGCGACCGTGAGGTGCGGGAACAGCCCGGCCTGCTGAATCGAGTAGCCGATGCCGCGGCGCAGCCGGTCCGCGTCGATCGAGTGGGTGTCCCGGCCGGCGATGGTGATCTTGCCCGACGTCGGCTCGATGAGCCTGTTGATCATCCGCATCGTGGTGGTCTTGCCGCACCCGGACGGCCCCACGAACACGACGGTCTCGCCGGCGGGAATGGTCATCGACACGTGGTCGACCGCCGGGTCGGCCTGGCCGGCGTACTGCTTGACTACGTCGTCGAGGACGATCTCGACGCCACTTCCCGTGTGTTCTTCGGCGGGTAGAAGGTCAGTCACGAAGCCCCCTCGGGGTAGTGAAGCGCCCGAGCAGGACCAGTAGGCCGTCGAGGACGAGCGCCAGGATGACGATGAGAACGGTGCCGGTGAGGGCCTGCGGCACGGCTGTGGGGCTGCCGACGCGGGACAGCCCGGAGAAGATGAGGTTGCCCAGGCCGGGCCCCTTCGCATACGCCGCGATCGCGAGGATGCCCATGAGCATCTGGGTGCTGACCCGGATGCCGGCGAGAATCGACGGCCACGCCAGCGGCAGTTCGATGCGGCCGAGCACCCGGAGACGGTTCATCCCGACACCCCGGGCGGCGTCGGTGATCGCCGGATCCACCGCGGCCAGCCCGATGATCGTGTTCCGGATGATCGGCAACAGCCCGTACAGGACCAGGGCCGTCACGGTCGGTGCGACGCCCAGGCCCAGGATCGGGATGAGCAGCCCCAACAGGGCGAACGACGGCAAGGTCAACACCGTGCTGGCCAGGCCCGTTGCCACCGCCGACCCGATCGGGCTGCGGTATACGGCGATCCCGATGAGGGCCGCGATGACACCCGCGATCACCACCGACTGGACGACCGCGCTGACATGGAGATACGAGTCCGTGAGCAGCTGCTGACGCCGCTCGGACACGAAATCCCACAAGGTCTGGAAATCCAATCCAGAACCTCCCTTCAGCCGCGAGAAAGCCCGAAGAAGGCCCGTCCACTCACTGCAGACGGGCCTCCCTCGGGCCGCGCGGCACTGCGCTTACCTCCAACACTGCCCCGAATCGGCGAATTCTGCACGGCAATCGCCCGACTGTGTCGGTGCCGACCCATCGGTTCGGAGGCCGTACTCGGCTACCGAACGCTCCCCAGATGTGAGAGGGGTCGCACGGCGATCCGGACGAGGGCGAGCGGATTGTCGTCGCCGGCCGCGCGGTTCACACCCATCGCGCCGCACGCGCCGCAGCGGTGGACGATCGACCATTCCCCGGCCCCGCGCACGGAGATGGAGATCGGGTCCATGCGCCCGCCGCACGACGCCGCACGGTCGCCGGGCACCGACCGATCGACGTGTCTGCTGCACAGGCACGTCGGACAGTGGTTGCGGTGGGCGGTGCCGGGCGCCCACATCGGCACGTCCAGTCCGCAGCCGAGACAGCGGAAGGACGTGCCACGGCGCGCCGGCCCGTCGCGGTGGGCGGGCTTGGCGCGCTGTGGGCGTTCGGTTCTACCGTTCCTGCGTGACATGTCGTGCACCTCCGCATCAGAGTTGCGCGAGATGCTCGAGCGGGAACGGCGGCTGCGCCAACGGTTTCACCGCGATGCGGATCAACAGCAACTGGTTGTCGTCCGAGGCGACCGGGCCGGCCTCGAGACGGTCGCAGCCGGTGCAGCGCTGGATGAGCATCCAGGTTCCGTCACGTTGCACCGCAACGGCGATCGGATGCGTGCGGGCCTCGCAGCGACCGTGCCTCCCCGCCAGACAGGTGGGGCAGTGCGTGCGCGGCAGACCGCTCGGCGCCACGGCGGACGCCGTGAGGCCGCAGCGGATGCAGGAGAACGTGGACAGGTGTGAAATCGGTGTGCCGCTGTGGGACACGGGGGTACTCCTCTGTGAGATCGACTGGGCGGCGAGAGTTGCCGAGCCGTCGTCGAACCCGCGGAAGATTCACACCGGACAGGAGATCCGATGCCTGGTACGGATCACCGGCCGGAGCGGTTCGCGGGATCGCGAAAGAGCTCGGCGGTTGTCCGGGGCATAATTCACCACTTCCATACCTAGGGGAGCCGGCCGTCGTGCCGGATGCGCGCAACCCTAGGTATCGCGCCTACACGCGCGCAATCGAATTACCGAGCCGCACCGTCCGCGTTCCGCGCCAGGACGATCCACCGGTCGGAACCCCACATCCGGGTCGGCGCCGGGGACCGTAGTGCCGGAACCCACGTCAGCGTCGCCGGACCACCGCCCGCGCACGCTCAGGAGAGGTAACGCGGCTGCGGCTCGCTCTTGTGCGACCAGTCCCAGCCGATCTCGTGTTGCGTGCCCCCGTCGAGGTGTTCCTCGCGCACCGTCCCCGCCGGTTCGAGCCGCACGATGATGGACTTGGACGTGGGGCAATTGCTCTTGAGCGCAGTGGAATCCAGCGGAACGAGCGGATTGGTCTCCGGATAGTAGGCGGCGGACGTACCCCGCGGGATGTCGTACTCGACGATCCGGAATTCCGTCGCGTAGCGGGTGCAGTCGTCGTCGTCCCACTTGGTCAGCAGATCCACCTTGTCGCCGTCGTCGTACCCGAGGGCCGCGATGTCGTCGCGGTGCATGAAGATCACACGCCGCCCGCCCTCGATCCCGCGGTAGCGATCGCTCAGCCCGTAGATCGTGGTGTTGAACTGGTCGTGGCTGCGCAGCGTCTGCAGGATCAGATGTCCGGGCGGGACCTGCATCACCTCGATCGGCGCGACGTCGAACTCGGCTTTGCCCGAGGACGTTTCGAATGTCCTCGAATCACGCGGCGGGTGGGGAAGGATGAAGCCGCCGGGCCGGCGCACGTTCACCTCGTACCCCTCGCACCCCGGCACCACCTTCGAGATGTACAGACGGATCTTCGCGTAGTCGTCCCGCATGCCGAGCCAGTCGAGCCCGTAGCGGTCACCGAGAGTGGCGTGCGCGATCTGCGTGACGATCGCCGTCTCCGACTGCAGCTGCGGGCTCGCCGGTTCGAGCGGACCGCGCGATGCGTGCACGGCGCACACCGAGTCCTCGACGGAGATGAACTGTTCCCCGCTCGCCTGGACGTCCTTCTCGGTGCGCCCCAGCGTCGGAAGGATGAGCGCGGTCTCCCCGGTGACGAGGTGCGACCGGTTGAGCTTGGTCGAGATCTGCACCGACATCCGGGTGTTACGCATGGCCGCGGCCGTCACGCGGGTGTCCGGGGCGGCCTCGACGAAGTTGCCCCCGAGCGCCATGAAGAACTTCGCCTTGCCGTCCCGCATCGCCCGGATCGAATCGACGGTGTCGAAGCCGTACTCCCGGGGTGGATCGAAGCCGAACTCCTGTTGGAGCGCGTCGAGGAAGCTCTGCGGCGGACGCTCCCAGATCCCCATCGTCCGGTCGCCCTGGACGTTGGAGTGGCCGCGCAGCGGTAGCAGGCCGGCGCCGGGCTTGCCGATGTTGCCCTGCGCGAACGCGACGTTGCAGACCTCCTTGATGATCGCGACCGCGTTGCGGTGCTGGGTGAGTCCCATCGCCCAGCAGAACACCGTCGCCTTCGACTCCCGCAGCATCTGCGCGGCCCGGGTGATCTCGACGCGGGACAGTCCGGTCGACGCGGTCACCGCGTCCCAGTCGAGTTCCGCGACGTGCTCTCGCCACGCCTCGAAGCCGTGCGTGTACGTCTCGATGAACTCGTGATCGAGTGCGTCCCACTCGACGAGCAGCGAGCCGATCGCCTGCATCAACGCCAGGTCGCCGCCGGGCTTGATCTGCAGGTGGTAGTCGGAGAGGTCCGTTCCACGGCCGATCACTCCGCTGGGGGTCTGCGGGTTCTGGAAGTGCAGCAGACCCGCTTCCTTCAGCGGGTTGATCGACAGGATCTTCGCGCCGCGTTTCTTCGCCTCTTCGAGGTGGGTGAGCATCCGCGGGTGGTTGGTGCCGGGATTGTGCCCCTGCAGCACGATCAGCTCGGCCTCGTGGACATCCTCGAAGACGACGCTGGCCTTGCCGATGCCGATCGATTCGGCCAAGGCGATCGACGTCGACTCGTGACACATATTCGAGCAGTCCGGCAGGTTGTTGGTGCCGTACGCCCGGACGAACAGCTGATAGGCGAACGCCGCCTCGTTGGAGGCGCGCCCGGACGTGTAGAAGATCGCCTCGTTCGGGTCGAGCGACTGCAGTTCGCGTCCGATGAGGGTGTAGGCGTCGGCCCAGTCGATCGGTTCGTAGTGCGTGGCCCCGGGTCGCTTGATCATCGGGTGCGTGATCCGCCCCTGCTCGTTCAGCCAGTACTCGCTGCGGGAGGTGAGCTGGGCGACGGAATGCCGTGCGAAGAACTCGGGTGTCACCCGCCGCAGCGTGGCCTCGTTCGCGACCGCCTTCGCGCCGTTCTCGCAGAACTCCGCCGGGTGCCGGTGCCCCGGTTCCGGATCGGGCCACGCGCAGCTCATGCAGTCGTATCCGCCGACCTTGTTGAGCTCGAGCAACGTCTCGCCGGTGCGGACGATGCCCATGTTCTCCAGCGACCGCTTCATCGATACCGCGACGGCCGGGACACCGGCGGCCTTCGTCTTGGGCTTGCCGACCTTCAGGTCGGATTCGTCGTAATCCGGGCGTTCTTCTTTTTGGCGCCTGCGCATCTCGACCTCCATCGCCGTCGGCCTCCCGTCCACGGTAGGACACTTCGGCGCGCGGGGCGCGACACCGGCGAAGGTTCGTGCCGATTGCGGTCAGCGGGCGCGAATCCCGTCCAGCACGAGTCGCACGAGGTAGTCGACGAAGTCGTCCTCCCGCCACGCCGGCCGGGTCAGGGTCAGGGTCGTCAGCGCGCCGCGCAGCGTGTCCAGCACGAGGGCTCCGTCCACGTCCGGCCCGATCTCGCCGGATTCGGATGCCCGGCCGAAGACCTCGACGTAGCGCGCCCGCACCGGTCCGATGAATCTGCGTTCGGCCTCGTCCTGCAGGTCGGGGTCGCACGCCATGTCGGCGATCAGCCCCGGCATCCCCCGTCGGTACTCGGGCAACAACTGCAGACCCACCATGTCGCGGACCATCGCCGTGAAGGTCTCCTCGAAGGAGGCGCCGGGTGCGATCGCCCGCGCCGACACCGGATCGCGCCGGAACAGTGTCTCCTGGACCAACGCGGCCTTGGTTCCCCACCATTGGTAGAGCAGCGGCCGCCCGACGCGCGCCCGACGCGCCACCGCGGCGAGTGTGACCGCCTCGTAGCCGTCCTCGACCAGCAGCGCTGCGGTGGCGTCGAGCACCGCCCGATGCCTCTCGGGGTCGCGTCGCCGCCCCCTCCCGGGACCGTCCTGAGTCACCTCGCACCCTTCCTCGTGAAAACGCTGCGCATTTACCTTACATCGTGTAAGCCTGAAGATCGGTAGATTCGAACGAAGCGGAGCCCGAATGACTTTGATCGAGATGGCACGGCCGGCACCGGACGTCGCGATCCTCACCCTGAACCGCCCCGAGCGCCTCAACGCCCTCAGCTTCGCCCTCGTCGAGGAACTGCACGCCGCACTCGACGAACTCGAGCGCGACAACACCTGCCGGGTGGTGATCCTCACCGGTGCCGGACGCGGGTTCAGCGCGGGCCTCGACCTCAAGGACCCCGTCCGGACGGCCCCGACCGCCGCCGGACTCACCGGACCCGCCGCCGGCATGCGCACCCAGGAGTACATCGCCTCGCTGGTCCCGCGCCTGCAACGCCTCCCCCAGACGGTGATCGCCGCCGTCAACGGCCCCGCCTTCGGTGGCGGCCTGGCGCTCGCCGCCGCATGCGACCTGCGGATCGCGTCGGCGTCCGCGCGGTTCGGCGTGCAGTTCATCAAGATCGGGATCTCGGGCTGCGACATCGGGATCAGCTACACGCTGCCCCGGATCGTCGGCGGCGGCCGGGCCACCGAGTTGATCACCACCGCCCGCGAGTTCGACGCCGCCGAGGCCGAACGCATGGGGTTCGTCACGCGGGTCGTCGACGACTCCGAACTGCTCCCCGCCGCACTCGACCTCGCGGCGACGCTGTGCGACCACAGCCCGTTCGCGCTGGCGATGACCAAGCAGGTTCTCACCGCGAACGCCACCGCCGGCAACGTGGACGCGGCCATCGCCCTCGAGAACCGCACCCAGATCCTGGCCGGCACCGGCGGCGAGTTCGCCGAGGCCGCGGCCGCATTCGTCGAACGCAGACCGCCCGCGTGGGCACGGACAGGAGACCGAACATGAACCGCGAGACACTGGACACACTCTTCGACCTCACCGGACGCACCGCGGTCGTCACCGGCGGCACCCGCGGCATCGGCCTGGCCATCGCGGAGGGTTTCGCGGCCGCCGGGGCCGACGTCGTGGTGGCCAGCCGCAAGGCCGACGCATGCACCGAGGCCGCACGACACCTGCGGAACTTGGGGGCCAAGGCGATCGGAATCGCCACGCACATGGGCGAACTCGACGACCTCACCGCTCTCGCCGAGGGTGCGGCCGACGAGTTCGGCGGCATCGACATCCTGGTCAACGCCGCCGCGAACCCGCTCACGCTGCCGCTCGGCAAGTTCACCCCGGAGGCCTGGTCCAAGTCGTACGACGTGAACCTCCGCGGGCCGGTGTTCCTGACCCAGGCCGCCCTGCCGTACCTCGAGGCCAGCAGGCACGCCGCCGTCATCAACGTCATCTCGGTGGGCGCGTTCATGTTCTCGCCCAAGGTCGCCATGTACGCCGCGGGCAAGAACGCGCTGCTGTCGTACACGCGCTCCATGGCCGCCGAGTTCGCGCCGCGCGGCATCCGCGTCAACGCACTCGCTCCGGGTTCGGTCGACACCGACATGGTCCGCAACAACCCGCCCGAGGCGATCGAGGCGATGCGGCAGATGTCGTTGCAGCAGCGCATCGCGGCGCCGGACGAAATGGTCGGTCCAGCTCTGCTGCTCGCGTCCGACGCGGGCAGCTACATCACCGGTCAGGTGATCGTCGCCGACGGTGGGTCGGTCGTGCACTGACCGTCCTGTGACGCGTACCACTGAGCGAGAAGTGCGCTTCCCTTCGCCCGTCGATCGCGCCAAGGTCGGACGTGGACCGGACAGCCCGGCCCGCAACGGATTTCGGAGGACGCATGGCACGGCTCGACGGCAAGGTCGCGATCATCACCGGAGCAGCGCAGGGCATGGGAGCGGCCACGGCACGGCTGTTCGTGGCGGAGGGGGCCCGCGTGGTGCTCGGTGACGTGCTCGAGGACAAGGGTCGCGCACTCGCGGCCGAACTCGGGGACGCGGCGATCTTCACGCCGCTGGATGTGAGCGACGAGTCCGCGTGGGAGTCGGCCACCGCCACCGCCGTCGACCGTTTCGGTGGCCTCGACATCCTGGTCAACAACGCGGGCGTGATGCACTGGGCACCGATCGAGGACATCGACGTCGAGAAGACCGAGCGACTGCTCGACATCAATGTGCTGGGGAACCTGCTGGGTGCCCGGGCCGTCGTACCGACGATGAAGAAGGCCGGCCGCGGCGTCATCGTCAACATCTCCTCGGTCGACGGACTGCGCGGCGTCAACGGACTCGCCGCCTACACCGCGAGCAAGTGGGCGGTGCGCGGTCTCACCAAGGCACTCGCCTACGAGCTGGGTCCGTCGGGCATCCGGGTGTGCTCGGTGCATCCGGGCGGCGTGGACACCACGCTGGGGAATCCCGGCGGTCTGGTCGGCGACGACCTGCAGAGCAAGTACGTGGGCGTGCCGCTGCAGCGGATCGGCGAGTCCGAGGACATCGCCCGCGCCACCCTGTTCGTCGCGAGTGACGAGGCGTCGTACATCTCGGGCGCCGAACTGGCCGTGGACGGCGGCTGGTCGGCCGGCACCTACTACCCGGGTCTGCCGGGCACGCCGTCGGCGCTCATGCCGAACTAGCTCGTTCGGGCCGATCGGGGCGGCCCCGACGGCGGCGGCCACAATGTACGCCGTGTGTTCCGAGATCGCCCCGCCCCGATCCACCCCGAGATCCATCCCCCGCGGGCGCGTACCTCGCATCCATCCGGCCTGGTTCGTCGCCGTCGTCGCGTTCCTCGCCCTCGTCGGCGCCGCCAGTTTCCGGGCGGCGCCGTCGGTGCTCATCGATCCGCTGCACGACGACTTCGGCTGGTCCCGCGCGAGCATCTCCGCAGCGGTCTCGGTGAACCTCGTCCTGTACGGACTGACCGCCCCGTTCGCCGCGGCCCTGATGGAGCGGTTCGGGATGCGCCGGATCGTGGCGTCGGCGCTGGCCTTGGTCGCGCTGGGGAGCGGTCTGACGATCTTCATGACCACGACGTGGCAGTTGATCCTGCTGTGGGGCGTGCTGGTCGGTCTCGGCACCGGCTCGATGGCGCTCGCGTTCGTCGCTACGGTGACCGACCGCTGGTTCGTCGCCCGCCGCGGGCTGGTCACCGGCGTCCTCACCGCCGGCGGAGCGGCCGGCCAGCTCGTGTTCCTGCCGGTACTCGCGACCCTGTCGGAACGCTACGACTGGCAGACGGTGTCGCTCACCGTCGCCTTCGCGGCGCTCGCGGTGGTGCCGCTGGTACTGGTATTCCTCCGCGACCGCCCGGAGGACGTCGGCGTGACCCCGTTCGGGGCGCCGGCCGACTACGTTCGGCCCCGGACGCCGGCGGCGCCCGGTGGCGCCGTCGGTCGCGCGCTCGGCGTCCTGCGCTCGGCCGCACGCACCCGCGTCTTCTGGCTCCTGGCAGGCACGTTCGCGATCTGCGGCGCCAGCACCAACGGACTGGTCGGCACGCACTTCGTCCCGGCCGCGCACGATCACGGGATGCCGGTCACCGCGGCCGCGGGCCTGCTCGCCGTCATCGGCATCTTCGATCTCGTCGGAACCATCGCGTCGGGGTGGTTCACCGACAGGTTCGACTCCCGCAAGCTGCTGGGGATCTATTACCTGCTGCGCGGCCTGTCGCTGATGGTGCTGCCGATCCTGTTCGCCGAGACCGTGCACCCACCGATGATCGCGTTCATCATCTTCTACGGCCTCGACTGGGTCGCCACCGTGCCGCCGACCGTCGCGCTGTGCCGCAAGCACTTCGGCGCGGACGGACCGATCGTCTTCGGGTGGGTGCTGGCCTCGCACCAGATCGGTGCCGGACTCGTCGCGTTCCTGGCCGGCGTCGTCCGAGACCGCTTCGGCGGCTACGACGCGGCGTTCTTCGTCGCGGGTGGCCTGTGTGCGATCGCGGCCGTCATGGCACTCGCGATCGCGAAATCACCGGACCGTGACGGTCCGGAGATGGTGAGGGCCACCGCCGCCTCGTAACGTGGGAGCGAAGCGCAAACCGCCGAACAGCCGAGGAGTTCACATGAGCGGCAAGCGAGTACTCATCGTCGTCACGAGCGTCGGCGAATACGAGAGCGTCGGCTACCGCACGGGACTGTGGTTGGGCGAGTTGACGCACTTCTGGGACTACCTGCACGACGCGGGGGGCACGGCCACCATCGCGAGCATCGCCGGCGGCCCGGTCCCACTCGATCCGGAGAGCCTCACCCCGGACGTCCTGAACGACCTGGGAACCGGAAAACGGTACGCAGACCGGACATTCATGGACCTGTTGGACACCACCGTCTCGATCGCAGACGTGACCGCCGACGACTACGACGCCATCTATCTCACAGGCGGGCACGGCGTGATGTTCGACTTCCCGGACGAACCGCACCTCGCCCGACTGCTGCGGGAGTTCCACGAGACCGGCAAGGTCGTCTCGGCCGTGTGCCACGGCCCCGCCGGACTCCTCGGCTCGACGCTGTCGAACGGCGAGTACCTGATCGCCGGCCGCAACGTCACCGGATTCTCCTGGCCGGAGGAAGAATTCGCCCACCGAGCCGATGCGGTGCCGTTCAGCCTCCAGGCGAGGCTGGAAGAGCGGGGCGCGGTGTACTCCTTCGCGGCCGAACCCTTCGCGCCGCACGTGGTCGAGGACGGGCGCCTGGTGACCGGGCAGAATCCCGCGAGCGCACGACCTGTGGCCGAAGCGGTCGTGAAGCAACTCGGCTGAGCGTCACCCACATGTGACCCGATTCGCCGGGTGCCGCCGCGGGCCCCGGCTATGTTGAGGCGGTGCGCTCCGATCCGGACGACACCACCGACGAGCCGGGGCCCCGCCGCCGACGCAGAACGGTCACGGCCCTGCGCATCGCCACGGCCACCGTGGCGGCCGCCGTGCTGGTGGTCACGGGGCTGGGGTGGGCGGCGCACCACGAGTTGACGACCGGCATCCTCCGGTCCGGCGCCCTCGACGTCCTCACCGGGGGCGACCGGAATTCTCCGCACGGTGATTCGAACATTCTGCTGATCGGCCTCGACAGCCGAAAGGACATGCACGGCAACGATCTGCCCGCGGAGTTCGTCACCGACGAGCTACATGCCGGCGACAGCGACGCGGGCGGATACAACACCAACACCCTGATTCTGTTGCACGTCCCGGGCGACGGCAGCCGCGCCACCGCGGCCGCGATCCCCCGCGACGACTACGTCGACATCCCCGGCTACGGCAAACACAAGATCAAGGAGGCCTACGGGATGGCGAAGGCGGACGCCGACGCCGAGCTCGAGGAGCAGGACGTGACCGATCCGACCGAACGCGAACAACGGTCCCGCGACGCCGGACGCCGGTCGACGATCGAGACCGTGCAGAAGCTGCTGCGTGTCCCCATCGACCACTTCGCCGAGGTCAATCTCGTCGGCTTCTACGACATCGCCAAGGCGCTCGGCCCGCTCGAGGTGTGCCTCAACGCACCGGTCGACGACCCGTACTCCGGCGCGAACTTCCCGGCCGGCCGACAGATGCTCGACCCGGCGCAGGCGCTGCCGTTCGTGCGGCAACGGCACGGCCTCGACAACGGTGATCTCGACCGCACCCGACGGCAACAGGCCTTCCTCACCGGCGTGCTCCGGAACCTCGACTCGGGCGGCGTGTTCGGCAGCGTCTCCAAGATGCGCGCCCTGTTCGACACCGTCGAGAGCGACGTCGTCGTCGACGACGATCTCGATCCCGTCGGCTTCGCTTCCCAGGCGCGCAATCTCACGCGGGGCGAACTCGACTTCTACACGCTGCCCATCGAGGGGTACGCGACCGTCGACGGCCAGGCGGTCAACATCGTCGACCCCAACCGGATGCGCGCCGAGGTATCCCGGCTGTTCGCGGGCGAGGGACCCCTGCCGACCACGACCGCCACCACGACGACCACCACGCCGCCCCCCACGTCATCAGCGACGTCGTCCAGGCCTGCGCGATCGGGTTCCCACACCACCACGGCGACCGAAGACACCAGCACCCCCCTCGAAGCCCCACCGCCGGAGGAGCCGGTTGCAGCGGACGACAGCAGCGGCATTCCCTGCGTCGACTGACGGGTGCCGACCAACGGGTACTACGGAAGCAGCACGAGTTTCCCGCGGGCATGCGGTTGCTGCAGGGTTCGGTGCGCCTCCGCGGCGTCCGCGAGCGGAAACCGGGTGCCGACGACCACGTCCAGTCCGCCGTGCGCCGCCATGTCCACCAGCAACGGACGCGCCTCGCGACGGATTCGCGCGCTGTCCTCGTTCGGTCCACCGATCGCGGCGAAACCGTCGCGGGCCGCGCGGGCGAACGCGATGGTGGTGACGATCCGATCGCGTTCGGCTCCCAGCGCCAGGGACTGGTCGATCACCTCGTCGGTGCCGACGGTGTCCACCACCGCGTCGACCCCGTCCGGGGCGACCTCGCGAATGCGGGCGGCCAGATCCGGACCCGGCAGCACGGGGACGGCACCGAGAGTGCGGAGGAAGTCGTGGTGAACGGGCCAGGCGACGCCGATCGCCACCGCGCCCCGCCCCACCACCAATTGGACGGCCAACTCGCCGACGCCACCGGCCGCGCCCTGGATCACGACGGTGTCGCCCTCCACCACCCCGGCGACCTCGAGTGCCTCGTAGGCCGTGCCCCCGGACGAGAGCAGGCACGCCGCGCTCTCCCACGACATCGAGTCCGGTTTGGGCAGAACGGCATCCGCCTCCGCGAGCACGACGTCCGAGTAGGCGCCCTCGCCCGCGTAGACGATCACCTCGTCGCCCACCCGGATCGGATCGGTGCCGGCACCCACCCCGAGGACCACACCGGCCCCCTCGGTTCCCAACCGGACGGGCAGCGCGGCGGGGTCCGTTCCGAAGGCTCCGCTGTACAGCTTGTAGTCGATCGGGTTCACCCCGATCGCCCGCATCTCGACGACCACCTCACCCGGGCCCGGAGGGGGGACGTCCTGGTCGATCACCTCGAGGACCTCCGGTCCCCCGTACGCGGTCGCGACCACGGTTCTGGACATGGCCCGAACAACTGCGGCGCGACCGCGACTTATTCCCGGGGAACGAACCGGTCAGTTCGACGCGGCCGCTTCCGTCACGCGCCGCTCGATGTTCTCGGCGACCTCGCGCCGCCAGGCCGCGACGGGCTTGGTGGTGTCCATCTCGAACTCGAAACGGTTGGTCATGTCCGGGGTGATGTCGGCGACGTCGACGTAGAACTGCTCGTACCAGCGACGCAGCTGGTAGACCGGGCCGTCCTCCTCGCACAGCAGCGGGTTCTCGATGCGCGTCTTGTTCTTCCAGATCGCGACGTCCTGCTCGAAGCCGATGGTGATGTACGACGCCATCGCCGTCGCCAGCTCCTGCGCCCTCTCACCACGGATGTCGTCGGTCTGCTTGACCTTGATGCCGTACATGAGCACGAACTTGTTCGGCGCGATCGGGTAGTGGCAGTTGAGCAGGATCGAGTCGATGTCGAAGTCCGGGTAATGGTAGGTCAACTCGTCGATCATGAAGGACGGGCCGTAGTACGCGGCCACCGAACTGTTGCCCGTCGACGCCGCCTGCCCGTCCTTGGTCGGCCGGGCCATGTCCTCGCGTCCGACGCCCTCGTAGTACTGGGTGGCGGTGTGGCCCTCGAAGATGTTCTTGAACTTGATCGGGAAGCCGTAGTGCACGTAGAAGAAGTGCGCCATGTCGACGACGTTGTCGATGATCTCGCGGCAGTTGGTGTCGATGGTGATCTGCTTCCACACCCAGTCGGTCCACTCCTCACCGGGCGCGGTCATGTCCGGGATGGTGACCTCCGCCGGCGGCTGGTTGCCCTCCGGGTCGTGCCAGACGAACAGCAGTCCGTCCTTCTCCATCGTGGTCCACGCGCGGGTCTTCGCGAGCGGCGGCACCCGACGCGCGTAGGGGATGTCGGTGCACTTGCCGTTGCCGTTCCAGCGCCAGTCGTGGAACGGACACGCGACGGAATCGCCCTTGATCTCGCCCTGGCTCAGATCGCCGCCCATGTGCCGGCAGTACGCGTCGAGAATCTTCAGATCGCCCTGGCTGTCGGCGAACACCACCAACTTGGTGCCGAACGCGTGGATCGAGTGCGGCTTGCCGTCGCGGAGGTCGCGCGTCAGACCGACGCAGTGCCAGCCACGCGCAAAACGCTCCGGAGCCTCGCCGGCCTCGATCATCCGAACTTCTTCGTTCTCCGTATCCATCGTCGTCATGACCGCTCCCCAAGTCCCTTTCAGTGAAAACGCTCGAAATCCGGAACCAATCATCCGTTTGATGATGTGTCCCGCTTCACACTGAAACACGTGTCAGTCGACTGTGGCACGAATCTCACTGAACGGGACCGAATCGGACTGTTTGTCCGCGATTGGTGACCAAAGTCCATATCGAAACGGCGATAACCGCTTCCGTGGGCCGTACGGCCGAGCATCGTAATAGCCAGCACTGGGTACACATTCCACGATCTGGAAGGACCCGAGACGATGCCCGACACCCCGCACCCCGCCGTCGACGCCCCGCCGGTCATGTTCGTCCACGGCCTGTGGCTGGCCGCCTCCTCCTGGGACCCGTGGCGAACGAGATTCGGCGAGGCCGGATTCCACACCCTGGCACCGACCTGGCCCGGCGAGGCACCGAACGTCACCGACACCCGGGAACACGCCGCCGATCAGGCGGGCTACGGGATCGACGAGGTCACCGCGCATTTCGCCGAAGCGATCGCGCCGCTGGACCGCAAACCGATCGTCATCGGGCACTCGTTCGGTGGTCTCGTCGCGCAGAAACTGCTGGCCGCCGACGTGGCCGCGGCGGCCGTGGCGATCGACCCCGCGCAGATCCAGGGCGTCAAGGCACTACCGCTCGCGCAACTGCGTTCGACGTTTCCCGTGCTCGGCAACCCGGCGAACGCCAAACGCACCGTCACGCTGACGCCCGATGCCTTCGCCTACAGCTTCGGAAATGCCATCGACCGCAGTGAATCCGACGAGATCTACGACCACTGGACCATCCCGTCCCCCGGTCGGCCGCTTTTCCAGGCGGCGTTCGCGAACCTGCTTCCCGGTTCCCCGACGCACGTCGACACGACCGCTCCACGCGGACCGTTGCTGATCCTCGGCGGAGGTCAGGACCACGCCGTCCCGGAATCGGTGAGCCGATCCGCCCACCACCGCTACCGCAAGGCCACGACCGACAACGACTACATCGTGCTGGCCGACCGCGGCCACTCGCTCACCGTCGACCACGGCTGGCCGGACGTGGCCGAGACCGTCCTGGACTGGCTCGCGCGGAAGGGGTTCGGCGCCCCCGTCACTCACTGACTCTCGTCGGTCGTGATCTCGTCGAGCAGCCGGGACGCCCGGTCGATGGCGTCATCGGCCGAGCGTCCCTCACCCTGCACCGCCCCCACCACGAGGCGGCCGGCGGCACCGACCTTCGCGGCGAACAGGAACACCCCGCCCGCCTCGGTGGTCGTGCCGGTCTTGAGGCCCACCACTCCCGGCCGGCCCAGCAGAGAATTCGTGTTGTAGACCGCGCCGACACCCGACAGCACCGCACGGTCGCGCGCGACGATCTCGGCGACCACCGGATGGCGCACGGCTGCCGCCGCGAGCAACGTCAGATCCCGCGCGGTGCTCGTCGTGGAAGGCGAGAAGCCGCTCGCGTCGGTACCCACCGTCGTCGACGTCATCCCGAGCGAGCGCACCAGCTCGGTTGCCGCCGTCCGGTATTCGTCGAGCGAGCCGAACGCCCACACCGCCAGGGTGTCCGCGAGGTTGTTCGCCGACGGCAGCAGCATCCCGACGAGCATCTCGTACTCCGACAACTCCTGTCCGGCGCCCACCGCCACCGCCGAACCGCCCCGATCGGCGTAGTCGCGGTACAGGTCGGCGTCGGCCTCGGTCATCGTCAGCATCGGCCCGTCCTCGCCCGGCGCGAGCGGCTTCCTGTCCAGCACGGCCAGCGCGGTGATGATCTTCGCGGTGCTGGCGGTGGGCCGTGGCCGGGCCTGCCTCGCCCCACGGCCGCGGATCTCGCCGGCCACGTCGTCGGCGAAGCTGTACGCGGTCGCGGCGCCGGGTCGGGCCAGGCCCACGGGCCCACCGGATCCCGGTCGCGACATCACGTCGACGAACCACAGCGTGGCCCCCACCAGCAGGATCACGACGGCGATGGGAAGGACGAGTCCCCTACGAAGCATGTGCATGGCGTCCACCGTCGCGTCCGGGTGTCCGGATTCTGCGGGCGTTTCGTCACCGTTCTGCTACAAGGTGTGGCGCCGATTGTGACGCGGCCCGCGGTCGGGAGGATGGGCGGCATGACTGCGGTGTTGCTGATCGAGGACGACGACAACCTGCGCGACGCGCTGAGCCTCGCGCTGCACCGCTACGGGCACGTCGTGACGTCCGCGGCCAGCGGTGAGGCCGGGCTGGCGGCGCTCGCGGACGGGTCGCCCGGCATCGTCGTGCTCGACGTGATGCTGCCCGGCGTCGACGGGTTCGAGGTGTGCCGGCGCATCCGCGCCCGCAGCGGTGTCCCGATCATCATGCTCACCGCGCGCAGCGAGGACGTCGACGTCGTGTCGGGGCTCGAGACCGGCGCCGACGACTACGTGGTCAAGCCCGTGCAACCGCGCATCCTCGACGCCCGCATCAAGGCCGTGCTGCGCCGCACCCCGGCTGCACCCGCGCCCGGCTCCGCACGCGAGGTCCACGGCGACCTCGTCATCGATCGCGACACCCTGACCATCACCGAGGGCATCCGGCACCCCGAGCTCACCCGCACCGAATGGCAACTGCTGCTGGCCCTCTCGGAACGCCCCGGCCAGGTGTTCTCCCGCGAGCAACTGCTCGAGAAGGTGTGGGGCTTCGATCACCTCGGCGGGTCGCGTCTGGTCGACGCCTGCGTCCAGCGCCTGCGCGCGAAGATCGAGAAGGAACCGTCGAATCCCTGTTACGTGCAGACTGTTCGCGGCTTCGGCTACCGGTTCGGACCCGTCTCGTGAGAATTCGACGCCCGGGGTTGCAGGCCCGCCTCACGGCCCTCGTCGCGGTGATCGCGCTGGTCGCCGCGGTGGCGACGTCCGCCGCGGTGTACCTGCAGGCGCGTGCCAACATCTTCTCGACCGCGCAGGACCAGATCCTGAGTAACTTCGCCGACACCCTCGACTCCGCGGCGCCCTGGATCGGAGAGCGTCCGACCCGACGAGAGCTGTCCGAGTTCAGCGGTCTCGGGGACGGGAGCATGGCCTGGTCCGGCGACGTCCGCACCGACACGTGGCCCCTCGGCGTCCCTTCCCCACCACCGGAACTGCTGGCTCGCCTCGAGCAGTCGGTGTTACCGGTGTTCCAGCGCGCCGACAATGGCGGCACGCCGCTCTTCTACGTCGGTGGGCGCGTCGGAGATCCCGAGCTGCCCCTGGGCCGGCCGACGTTCGTCGCCGCCGTGTTCGGCCTGGGCGAGGCCCAAGCGCAGATCGATTCGCTCGAGCGCCGTGCGGCGGCGGTCGCCGTCGTCGTCTCGGCACTCGCCGCGTTGGCCGGGCTGTGGACCGCACGCCGACTCGTGCTGCCACTGCGCCGGCTCAACGCCGCCGCCGCGGCCCTCGTCCCCGGCCGGCCCCGTCAGGAACTCACCGCCGGCGCCAGCCACGAACTGTCCGAGCTGGTGGCGACCTTCAACCGCTCCGCGGCCGAACTCGATCGCACCGTCGCCGATCTCGCCGCGAAGGAGGCCGACGCGCGGAGGTTCGTCGCCGACGTCTTCCACGAACTCCGCACACCGCTCGCGGCGCTGGTCGCGGTCGCCGAGGTCCTCGAGGAGGACGCCGACTCGATGGCGCCGGACACCGCTCGCGCGGCCCGTATCGTCAGCCGCGGCACCGAACGGCTCTCCCGGCTCACCGAGGACGTCATCGAGATCTCACGATTCGACACCGGCCGGGCCGATCTGGTCCGCGAACCGTACGACCTCGTCGAGGTCGTCCGGGAGTCGTTGTCCACCCGGGGTTTCGAGTCCCGGGTACTACTCGGGGCCGACGGCGCAGTCCCGTGCCGGGTGGACCGCCGACGCATCGACATCGTGGTCGGGAATCTCGTGGCGAACGCGTTCGCGCACGGACATCCGCCCGTGGAGGTCGCCGTGTACCTCGACGGCGCCGCCGCGGTGATCGCCGTGACCGACCACGGCGCACCCATCCCGGAGGACGTGCGAGCGCACCTGTTCGAGCGGTTCTACAAGGCCGACGCATCGCGCGGCCGGACCGACGGCAGCGGAATCGGTCTCGCCCTCGCCGAGGAGAACGTGACGCTGCACGGCGGAACGATCACCGTGACGTCTGGTTCCACGGGAAACACGTTCACGGTTCGACTACCCCACGCAGCACACGGGGCAGCAGCGGATCGGCAGGGTTGACCGGCGAGCGGACAACGCGGCCGGTGACCCGTGCCCGGAGGCGCGTGATCCGACGGCCCCTCCGTCCCGCGGCCGTTCCCGGCACCCGAAGCACCGCCGGATTCCCGCCGAACCAGTCCCGGGCATACGACACCGCTGCCTCGAGGGCCTCCGCGACGGTCTCCGCTGTCAGTCGACCACGCGGGCCGGTGCTCAGCCCGTGCCCCGGAAGGTCGAGCAGCACCACGTGGAATCCCTCGCGTGCCAGCGCCGCCGCCGTGTCCGTCAGGTAGCGGGCGTGCAACCCCGGCGGCACCGGAACCACCAGGGTCCGCCCGGAACGATCCGGCCCGGCGGCGTGAACCTCCAGGTGCACCGAGCCGTCCCGGAGCCCGACGTGAGCGTGCTCGAGCCGTCCGGTGTCGGCGGCCGTGAACGTGGTGGCCGGTTCCAGTGCGGCCTCACACGCAACCCGACGCCGCGGCGCGTCCACACCGCGCAGCAACGCCTTTCCCCGCAGCAGGATCATCACCGCCGCCGCCTCACGGGCCGTCAACGTCGGCCGCCACCCCGTTGCGGCGGCGAATCGCCGCGAACTGACCACCGTCTCGCCGGCGGTCACCCACTGCCCGGAGAAACGGCTCAGTCCCAACCGGAACGCGAGGTCAGCGGCGACGATCGCGGGCCGCTCGGGCACGTCGAACAGGCGCTGGCCCTGCATGGCCGCGAGGTCACGCACCATCACCCACCCGTCCGGACCGACGTTGAACGGCCCACTCAGGTCGTGTTTGACCGCTCGATGGAAGGCATCAGCGAGGTCGCGCTCGTGCAGGAACTGGTAGGCGGCCTCGTCGGCACGGGGGAACGCGCCGACCGACGCGGTGAGCTGATCGATGCCGTCATTCGAGAAGTTCGGCCCGACCACGTACGTGGACCGCAGCAACGAGACGGCCATTTCGCCGGGATGGCGGCGCAGCCACCACTCGACGTAGTGCTCCACCTCGGCCTTGTCGTGGAAGTAGTAGCGATCGGGATCACCCGACGGATAGACGCTCTCGTCGACCGGCTTCGGCCTCATCTCGGGTCCGTACGCGTTGACGCTCGATGCCACCACGACCCGTCGGGCGCCGGCACGGTACGCGGAGTCGATCACGTTGCGGGAGCCGCGAAGGTTGATGTCATGGGTCTCGGCCTTGTCGCGGATCTCCTCCACCACGAACGCGAGGTGCACGACCACGTCGCACCCTCGAAACAGCTCGACGAGCCGATCCGAGCGGATGTCCATGCGTACGGACTCGAGCTTCGCGTTCACGATCCTGGGCGCGCTACGAGACACTCCGACAACCGATTCCACGTCCGGATCGGCGAGCAGGACCGGCAGGATCACGGCGGCGAAGTCGCTCGTCGCCCCGGTGACGGCGATCCGCAGACTCACGACGAACCCTCCGCCACGGTCTGTGTGATGACGTCCACCGCGGAACGAATCTGGGCGTCGGTGTGGGAGGCCATGACACACAGCCTCAACATCGCCCCGGTCCGCGGCACCGCAGGATGCAGCGCCGCGCTCGCGAAGATGCCGCGATCGAAGAGTCTGCGCCACAACGCGATCGCCTCCATCTCGTCACCGACGTGCAGCGCGACGATCGGGGAGACGGTTCCGGTCCCGTCCGGCAGGGCCGATTCCGCCCCGACGTCGAGGCCCGCAGCGGCGAGGCCGCTCCGCAACGTCGACGCGTTCGCGAGTGCCCGATCGGCACGCTGCGCGCCCTCGTCGCTGCGGATCAACCGCACCGCCGCCAGCGAGGCACCCACCGCGGCCGGCACGCCGGACGTCGTGAAGAGGAAGGCCCTCGCATGGATCCGGAGCGAATCCAGCAGATCGTGCGACCCGGCAATGAATCCTCCCGTGGAACTGGGACTCTTCGAGAGCGAGGCCATCCGGATGTCGGTGGATTCGGCCACCCCGAACAGTTCTGCGGCGCCTGTGCGCCGGCTGCCGAACACACCTAGGCTGTGGGCCTCGTCGACCATGAGCGCCGCGCGGTGACGCGTGCACGTGGCCGCGATCTCTCCGAGCGGCGCCAGATCGCCCTCCATCGAATACAACCCGTCGACGACCACGAGAACCGCTCCGCCGCCCTCGACGGGTTCGGAGAGCACGCTCTCCAGATCGGCCACGTCGTTGTGCCGGAACTTGCGGACCGTCGCACCCGACAGCACGGCGCCGTCCCGGATCGACGCGTGCGCCGCCGCGTCGACGACGATCACGTCGCCCTTGCCGGCGATCGCGCTGATGGTCCCGAGATTGGTCTGGTAGCCGGTCGTGAAGACCACCGCCCCGTCGGTTCCGTGCCAGTCGGCGATCTCCGCCTCGAGATCGAGGTGGAGATCCATGGTGCCGTTGAGGAGTCGGCTCCCGGTGACGGCACCGCCGAACCGGTCGAGAGCATCCTGCGCTCCCTGCCGGATCGCCGGATGATCGGCAAGGCCCAGGTAGTTGTTCGAGCCGAGCATGATCCGATCGGCGCCCTCGACCCGCACGACGGGCCCGGCCGCCGACTCCATCACCCGGAAATACGGATTCACGTCGGAGTCGCGGGCCGCCCGCAACAGGTCCACCCGCTCATCGTCATCCAATCGCCGCATCAAACGGTTCGTCACCATCGTTTCGAATCTCCTGACAGTCGTCTGGTTCCCGAGTGCTGCTCCGGCGAGTGATTCGGAGGACGAGCACACACGGATTGCCTGACGCAGGAAACGGCGTGAATTGTGTGCGATGTCCGAAACACGAGGAAAGCAAGACGATTTCGCGCGACAAGCTTGGAGCCGACCCATCCGCCCTCGCTGCCGCTCCGAATCACCGGGTGCACGATCCGCCGACCGGATGAACCCACAAGTCCGGCCCCAACCGCAGAGGAGTGCCATGACCCGCCTGTTGAGCCGCGAACGCGAAACACTGCAGTCGTACCTGCCCGGTCTCGTCGACTACCTGGACCGCACCCCGCTACTCGAACTCGAACGCAGAGGCAGCGACATCATCGGACAGTTCCGTGCCAGCGGAGGCACCGCACTGACCATCCCCGAAGACGAGGGCGGACTGGGCGCATCGGCGCTGGAGGCGGTTCGCGCGCAGCGGGCGATCGGAAGCCGCTCACCGTCGCTCGGCGCCGCAGGCACGATGCACCACCTCTCGCTGGCCACCCTCGGCGAGTTCGCGCGCCAGTCCACGGACGAGGACCGCGCACTCGTCCGCTCGCTGGTCGAACAGCGGACGGTGATCGCGTCGGGCTTCTCCGAGGGCGTCACCGGCGGCAGCGTCTTCGTCCCGACGATGCGCGCCGAGCGCCGTGGCGACACCTATGTGGTGAACGGCAGCAAGAAGCCGTGCAGCCTGTCCGCGTCCATGGACCTGCTCACGGCCAGCGTCGCGGTGGATTCCGGGGAACGTGCGATTGCTCTGATTCCCGCCGGCGCGGCGGGGATCACGGTGCGCCCGTTCTGGGACAGTCCTGTACTCGCCGGTGCCGAGAGCGACGAGATCGTCCTCGAAAATGTCGAGGTCCCTGCGGATTTCGTGCTCCTCAACGGCGCCGACGACCCGGACGGTCGCCACGAGATGACCGGCTACCTGTGGTTCGGGATGCTGGTGAGCGCGAACTACCTGGGAGCGGCGAGCGCGCTGCTCGAGCGACTGCTCGCCGCCGACAAGGGCGACTTCGAGGGCTACACCCGTGCTGCCGCCGACATCGAGGCGGGCATGGCAGCCGTCGAGAGCATCGCACGGGCGGTCGATGCCGGTGAGCGCGGCCAGGACATCTCGGTCCGGTTACTTCTGTGCCGCATATCCATCCGTGAGGCCCTGGTCCGCGCGACCGCGGTCGCCATCGAATCGCTCGGCGGCATCGCCTTCATCAAGTCGCCCGACATCGCGTACCTCGCCGCGGCGATCCATGCCTTCGCATTTCACCCTCCGTCGCGGCGCTCGGTGTCCGAGTCACTGGCCCGCTACCACGCGGGTGACGAGTTCGCGTTCGTCCGGACCCAGTAGCGTCAGCTACCCACGAACGCCCCGAACGACCCGAGATCGAGCAGGACCGCCGACCCGCTGCACGACAGCCCGAAGGCCGCGGACGACACCGGCGTAGACCACTCCGACCCGAGGCCCGTCGACAGCGACCCGGACGACGCCGATCCGGTGGCAGTACAGTCCTCCGCCTCGGCTGTCGACACTTCCTCCGTCGGCGTCCCCGGGACGCCGACGGGCTCACCCGATGCCGGCATCGCGAATGCCAGCATCCCCGCCAGGGCGGCACACACGGGCGCCGCGGCCCTCCCTGCGAGCAGACCTCTTCCACCGATTTCCACGGGCGCTCCTTCTCGAACGATCGGATGCGACGCGGCGGGACTCGGCTGCTGCACCGTCGACCTCTCCCACCAGCACTCGCATCATGACGCGCCGTGGCAGCCGAGTATCGACAATCGGACGAATTCGGTCAGTGAGCGATGCTTCGCAGCAGGTCGTTGAGGTGCGTGCACGTCTCGGGGCCACGGAAGCCGCGGCGCACGTCGGCCTCGACGTCGCTCAACGCGGTCCCGACGAGCCGCCCGGCGCTGGCCACGGCCCCCGGGCAGTCGGACCACGGCAACACCCGGGGCGTGGCCGTCGCCTCCCGGACGACACCGGTCGCGGCGTCGGCGGTGACCGTGAGTTCGTACTCGTGGATCACCGTCTCGACCCCGTCGGCGCGGACGTAGGTGTCGCGGAACATCGCGTCGAAACGAATTTCGCCGTGCCCGGTCCGGCGATCGATCCTCCGGCGGCGGCGCATCGCGTGGATGCCGAGCGGCGGGGGCGTGCGCCCGAAGGCGTCGTCGAGCGGGGGTGCGACGGGACCGTCCGCGACCGGGCTACGGCCCCGCACGGCGATCGTGGTGATGAGCGCGCCCCCGTCCACGTAGCCGGCACACTGGTCGCCGACCGGAACGTAGCCGGTGCCGCCCGCGCCGGCGAGCGGATCCAGCGCGCGTTCGGCCGACACCGCATGCCCGGAGATCAGCGTCCCCAGCGGCACGTCGTCGAGCAACTGCGCCAGCGGCGCATCCACCGTGCCGGTGTGTCCGGTGACGACGGCGCCGACCCGACCCCGGAATCCGGCGATCGCCGACGCACCGACGAGGGTCTGAAGTCCTGGCAGGTCGGGGGACGTCGCGATGCGGGTCAGGGTCCGGCCGCCGTGATAGTCGACGGCCCCGTCGAGAGCCGCGGTCGACCGCGTGGACACCGCGCCCTCCGAGTCGATCTCGAACTCCCACGCCCGCCCGCTCAATTCGAGCATGCCTTCCGCACCGTCCGGACGCGACAGGTCGAGACGGGAGACCAGCCGCAGCGAGCCCGGTCGAACGACAGGAACGTCGGCGCGCGGCCCGCGGACGCAACCGTGCAACGCGGGATCCGGGGAGTTCTCACTCATGGGATCGACCGTGCCCCATGCCGTACGCAGCGATCAAGCGCGGGTCTCAACGGGTGGAAAGTAGAGGGTAGCGAATGTCCGATCCGGTGCAGTTTGCAATGATCGTACGAAAGAGGTTTGTGGAGAGACGTCTCGAAGCCCGCCGCCGTCGTCGCGGGAATCGTGCGAACCGAGGCCGGGGGGTGTTTCAGATGAGAGAGCGCCGACAGAACGGTATTACAGGTCCGATGCCGAGCCGTAGCTCGGCGTGGGCTCCGGCCCGCAAGCGACTGCTCGCCCGCCTGGACCGAAACTCGCCGATCACGGTCATCCGCGCCCCGCGCGGCTTCGGCAAGGTCGATCTCGTGGTGTCGTGGCTGGAGTCTGCGCGATCGGAATATCGTGCAGTGCTGTGGATTTCCGCGCCCACCGAACCGACGACGTCGGAGGAGTTCTGGCAGTCCGCGATGGAGCGCTTGCGGGCGGCGGGCATCATTGCGGGAGAGGCCGATCCGTGGCCGGAGGGAATGCCCGCAGCAGAGAAGGTTCGAGAGTGCCTCGCCCACTGCGGGGCACCGGTATTGCTCGTTCTGGTTCGTGTCGACCTGGTGCACGACGTCCGCATCGAGGACGAAATCCTGCACCTCCTCGATCGCTGCCACAACGTGAACATCGTCGCGACCGCCTGTGACAGGTCACTGTTCGGCGACCCGGTCGCGATGGAACCGACGCACGAACTGATCCTGGCGCGCGACCTGCTCTACACTCGCGACGACGCGGCGGAACTATTCGATCACGCCCAAATCTCGCTCGAGCCGGGCGAACTGGACTACATCCGTGGACGAGTCGGATCGCTGCCCGCACTGATGCGCATCGCACTCGTCGTCGCCAAGAATCTCCCCGACACGCCGGAACGCCGCGAATTGCTCGCGCGCCGCCTCGACGGAACGATCGCGCGATACGTGCAATCGACTGTGCTCGAACACCCTTCGATTGACGAAAGCCGCGACTTCGTCATCGCGGTCGCCACCGCGCGAATCATCACAGAGGAGACCGCCCGGCTGCTGACCGGAGTCGACGACGCCGTGCGCCGCCTCGAGATTCTCGAAACCGCCGGAATCGTCAACCATTGCGAGACAGCGGCCGAGGACGCCTGGGAGTTCGCCCCGGCCGTCCGCGACTGCCTCCTCGCGACGCAGGGACAGGTGGGCATCGACCGAGACGAGAAGCTCACCGCGCTGGCCCGCCACGAATTGCAGCGCGGGAACGTCGCGTCCGCGCTCGGCTACGCGGTCGAAGCGAAGAACTGGGACGTCGTGCTCGATCTGTTGGCCACCCATTGGGTGCGACTGATCGACAGCCACTTCGGGCTCCTGCGTTCGACGCTGAGCCACCTGCCCGCGGAACACCTCGACGCCCATCCCGCGATCAAGGCCGGGCGCGACCTGTTCACCCTGTTGGGCGCGCAGCCGACCATCCCCGCCGACGCCCTGCCCAGCCGGCCCGCGGCGCTCGAGCAGCTCGGCACCACCGAGCAGGCGCGCGACGCCCTGAGTGTCGGTTGCGTCCAGACCCTGATGCTGCGCCTCGGCGGTGAGCACGAGCGCGCCGCCGAAATGACCCGCCGGCTCGCTCATCTGGTCCGCGGCGCGCTCGATACCCGCCCCGACGACATTGCCGACCAGCTACCCGTGATGCGCCTCCAATGGGGGATCACCTACGAACTCGCCGGGGCGTTCGCGGAATCGGCGGTGGAGCTGCGTCTGGCCCACCGTGGGGCCCTGGCTCAGCGCATCGACTTCGTCGCCCGCAACGCCGCCGGAAACTCCGCCATGAACTGGGCGGTGATCGGCGAACCGAGACGCGCCGAGGAGTGGATCGAACTCGAGAACGCGCACCCCGACCCCGACGGCTGGCTCGAACCGATGGTCAAGGTGGGCGGCCTCGTGGCCCGCACCGTCGTGGCGCTCGACCGCCTCGACATCGCGGCCGCGGACCGCTGGCTCGACGAGCTGGGCGAGGCCTCCGAGCGCGAAGAACTGTGGCCCTTCATCACTTTGGCGCACTGCCGCCACGCCCTGGCGACCGGCCAGTCGTACGCTGGCATGGCCGTGCTGCAGCGGGCCATCGCGTCGCACTCCGCCATCCTCCGCGAGGGATCGACGGTCGCCGCCGCGATGACAGCGCTCGAGATCGAACTCCGCCTCGCCCTCGGCGAGGGCAACCGGGCCCTGTGGATGCTGGCGGAGCGCGAACTCACGCATCCGATCCTGCTGATCGCCGCCGCGCGTACCCACCTGCTCACCGGCAATCCCGCGACCGCCCTGGCGCTGTGCCGCAAGTGCGACTGGTTCAGCCACACCTTCACCCGTAGCCAACTCGACGCCCTGCTGATCGAGACGGCGGCGCACCACGCGCTGGGCGAGTACGCCGCGGCCGCCCAGTCGTGGGCACAGGCCACCGCGATCGCGGACCGCACCGGGCTGCTCTCGACGCTCGCGACCGTCCCGCGCACCCTGCTCGCGGAGCTGGACGCGTCGGCGCGCACTCCGTCGACGGCCGTGGCCGCTCTGCTCGCCTCGGACGCCCGCGAGGTGTTCCCGGCCGCAGTCCATCACGTGGAGCTCACCGAACGGGAACGAGCGGTGCTCGCCGAACTCGCCCGCGGCCTGTCGACCCTCGAGATCGCCCGCACCCTGTTCGTGTCGACCAACACGGTCAAGAGCCAGTTGCGCACGCTCTACCGGAAGATCGACGCGCACTCCCGCGAGGAAGCCCTCGAGATCGCCTACCGGACGGGCCTCATCGACTGAGGCCGATCGGCCGCGCGGCGTGCCCCCGCCCTGCTTCAATCGGGTATGCCTGAAAGCGTCGGACGCCCGACGGGATCCCGGGCCACACTGATCCTGGCGACACTGTCGGCAGGCCAGTTCCTGATGACGCTCGACAGTTCCGTCATGAACGTGTCGATGGCGATGGTCGCGTCCGACCTCGGCACCACGATCACCGGCATCCAGACGGCGATCACGCTGTACACGCTCGTCATGGCGACGCTGATGATCACCGGCGGGAAGATCGGCAGCATCATCGGTCGCCGACGGGCGTTCGGCATCGGTCTCGTCGTCTACGGCGCGGGTTCGCTCACGACCGCGCTGGCACCGAACCTGGGCGTGCTCCTGCTGGGGTGGTCCCTGCTCGAGGGCCTCGGCGCCGCCCTGATCATGCCCGCGATCGTCGCCCTGGTCGCCGCCAACTTCCCGCCCGAGAAGCGTTCGAGCGCTTACGGACTCATCGCCGCCTCCGGTGCTGTCGCGGTGGCCGCGGGCCCATTGATCGGCGGCGCCGTCACCACGTTCGCGTCGTGGCGGTACGTGTTCGCCGGCGAGGTGGTCCTCGTGATCCTGATCCTGCCGGTTCTGCGCCGGATCGAGGATGCCCCGCCGACGCGGGTCCGCCTCGACCTCGTCGGCTCGCTGCTGTCCGTCGTGGGCCTGGGCCTGGTGGTGTACGGCGTGCTGCGGTCCGGCGAGTGGGGTTGGCTGCACAGCCGCCCCGGCGGTCCCGAACTGCTGGGCCTGTCCCCGGTCTGCTGGCTCGTCCTCGCAGGCCTGCTGGTGGTCTACGCGTTCACCCGCTGGGAGTCGCGCCTGACCCACCGTGGCGGCGAACCCCTGCTCGACACCCGTCTGCTCGCCAACCGGCAGCTGTCCGGCGGACTGACGATGTTCTTCGCACAGTTCATGATTCAGGCAGGTGTCTTCTTCACCGTCCCGCTGTTCCTGTCGGTCGTGCTCGAGCTCAGCGCACTGCAGACCGGCGTACGTCTGCTGCCACTGTCGGTCGCCCTACTGCTGACCGCGGTCGGGATCCCGAAGCTGTGGCCGCACGCGAATCCACGTCGGGTCGTGCGACTGGGTCTGGCGTCGATGACCGTCGGCATCGCCATCCTGGCCGCCGGGATGGACCCGGGGGCGAATGCCGGGATCGTCGCGGTACCGATGCTGCTGATGGGTCTCGGACTGGGTGCGCTCGCGTCCCAGCTCGGCGCGGTCACGGTCTCCGCGGTGCCGGACTCGCGCAGCGCCGAGGTCGGTGGACTGCAGAACACCGCGACCAACCTCGGCGCGTCGCTCGGAACCGCGCTCATCGGCTCGGTGCTCATCGCGACCCTGAGCGCGTCGATCGTCGCCGGGATACAGGACGACCCGCGGGTGCCCGACACCGTCCAGGAACAGGCCACCACGGAACTCGCGAGCGGTGTCCCGTTCCTCAGCGACACCCAGCTGTCCGGGGCCCTCGACGAGGCCGGGGTGGAGCCGACGGTTGCCGACGCGGTCGTGTCGGCGAACACCGATGCCAGGCTGGAGGCCCTGCAGTCCGCGCTGTGGCTCGCGGCGTTGCTGACGGTCGCCGCGCTCTTCGGGACCGGACGGCTCCCCCGCACGTCGGTCGGCGGCGACGGCCACCGGCCGTGACCCGTCAGGTTCGGCGAATGTGCGGCGCCGGGACCCCGATCAGCAGCCGCCGGGCCGCGTCCCAGGAGCGGCGGACCACCGCGGCAACGGCCTCGGTCTCCGGACCGAGCACCCGAAGCCACACGCCACAGTCCTCCGGCAGGACGCTCACCCCCGCCCTGATCCCCTCCGGCGTGCCCTCGATCGCGCCGTGCACCGTGTCGGCGAGGGCACGGGCGTGCGCGAGCGGAGTGATCACGTACAGCGTGCCCATCACGTCGTGATCGCCGAAGACGGCAGGCCCGGTCACGCCGCCGTCCGACGGCTGCAGCCGAATCGTGTCGACCGCGAGCAGCGCACCGTCGGGGCGGACGACCTCGAGATCCGACGCGAACACGTCGTACTCGTGCTTCTCGTCGCGGGCCAGACGTCCGGCGAGCACCGTCTCCCCGAGGATCACGGTGGCCGACGGGTCGACGGTCACCGTGGTGCGCTGGTGCAGCCGCGCACCACCGAACGGGATCAGCGGCTCGGGCAGGTACTCGACGAACGCACCGGCGGCCGCCCGCAACGTCACCGTCTGCGTCGCGTAGTCGGTGTCCATCCGCTGCACCTTGGTCGAGGCCTGCGTCGTCAGGTGCACGGAGGTGTCGGGGCCACAGTCGATGTCGAGTCTCATCCGGTCGCCCTGGACCAGGCCGCCGCCGGTCGACATCAGGTACACCACCGGCAGGTCGGGACGTTCCGGGTCGACGTACAGCGGCCGCATGATCTGCAGTGGCGGCTGCTGCCGGTGCTGCGACAGCTCGGTCCGGCCACCGACGTGGACGAAACCGAGCTCGAGGACGCCGTCCTTGCCGGGACTGCCGGCCGGCAGCGTCTCGGGTGTCCCCGCGTAACCGGCCACGATCTCCGGGACGTCGCCGTTCTCGCCCCCGGTCACGGTTGCTTCCTGAACGTGTCGAGGAAGTCCGCGATGGCATCGAGACCCTGCCCGGTCAGGCAGTTCGTCAACTGCACCGGACGCCCGTCACGGACCCGGTACGCGTCGGACTCCATGACGGCCACGTCGGTGCGGACGTACTGCGCGATGTCGATCTTGTTGATCACCAACAGATCCGACTCGGTGATGCCCGGTCCGCGCTTGCGCGGCATCTTCTCGCCCTCGGCGGTGTCGAGGACGAACAGGAACAGATCGACCAGCACCGGACTGAACGTCAGTGTCAGATTGTCGCCGCCCGACTCGTAGAGGAGCGTGTCGACGTCCGGAAACTGTTCCAGCAGTTCGGCGCCCGCCGCGAGGTTCATCGTCGGGTCGTCCCGCACGGCGGTGTGCGGGCACGCGCCCGTCTCCACGCCCACGACGCGCGCCGGATCGAGGATCCCGTCGAGCGTGCGCCGGACGTGCTCGGCGTCCTCCTGTGTGTAGATGTCGTTGGTGATCACCGCCGGACGGTGCCCCCGTGCGGTCAGCACCGGAACCAGCGCCTCGATCAGCGCCGTCTTGCCCGAACCCACCGGGCCACCGATCCCGACCCGCAGAACGTCGGTCATGTCTTCTCCTTCCTGTGGTGTCAGCTGACGAACAGGCGGGCGTCGGCCCGCTCGTGTCCGGCCGACATGACGTCGGCGACGGGCGTGCACCCGCCGAGATCGTTCAGGTCGCGGCTCAGTGCGGCCGCGGTCACCTCCCCGATCACCGGGGCGGCGTCGGCGAGGATTCGTTGCGCTCGAATGTGATCGGTGAGTCGCAGCCGCAGCGCGGCACCGACGAGACTGGCCGAGAACGCGAACAGGTCACCGGCCACCGCCTGTGCGACGTCCACCCCGCACGCCGCCGCGACCACCCCGGTGACGACCGGCTGGGTCCCGGGGGAACGTTTGGCGGCGACGTCCTCGCCGAACCGCTCGATGCCGGGACGGCCGAACGTCTCCCGCGCGACCGAGAGCATCTGATGGCCGGTCCGGGTACAGGCACGCCGCAACTCCCGGTTGAGCTTGGTGGCGTGCAGGCGGCGGTCCACTCGGTGCAGCGCCTCCCGGTCGCCGTCCCGGACCGCGTTGTGTGCGAGCGCCAGTGCCGTCGCGTCGGCGGGCCCGACGGAATGCCGCAACAGATCCACCAGCAGATCCGGGAGCGTCTCCGGCGTCACCGATCCCGCCTGTGCGTACCCCTCGAGCCCGTGCGAGAGCGTGTAGAACCCGGCCGGGAAGGCCGAATCGGTGAGTTGCAGTGTCACGAGCAGAGCTGCCACGTCGGTCATGCCGGCCTCACACGATGTAGAACAGCTGGGTGAGCGGAAGGCGTTGCGCCGGAGCGATCGTGACGGTCTCGCCGTCCGCGCGGACGTGGTAGGTGTCCGGGTCGACGGTGATGTGCGGCGTCGCCGTGTTGCGCACCATGTCCTTCTTGCCGACCGAACGGCAGCCGCGCACCGCGACGACCGGGCTCTGCAGGCCCAACTGCTCGGGTACCCCCGCGTCGAGCGCCGCCTGCGACACGAACGTCAGCCGGGTCGCGCGCATCGCGGCACCCAGCGCCCCGTACATGGGGCGGTACCGCACCGGCTGCGGCGTCGAGATCGAGCCGTTGGGGTCGCCCATGAGCGACCAGCAGATCAGCCCGCCCTTGAGCACGAGGCTCGGCTTGGCGCCGAACGAATGGACCGGCCACAGCACGATGTCCGCCAGCTTGCCGGGTTCGAGCGAGCCCACGTGGTCGGCGACGCCCGCCGCGAGCGCCGGATTGATCGTGGTCTTCGCGACATACCGCAGGATCCGGTTGTTGTCGTTGCGCGACGTCCCGTCCGGCGCGGTGTCCTCGGGCAGTGGACCCCGCTGATCCTTGCAGTGGTGGGCCGTCTGGATCGCCCGCGTCCACGTCTCGCCGACCCGGCCCATCGCCTGCGAGTCGGACGAGAAGATCGAGATGACGCCGTCGTCGTGCAGCACCGTCTCCGCCGCGATCGTCTCCGCCCGCACCCGCGAATCCGCGAACGAGACGTCCTCGGGGATGTCGTGCCGCAGATGGTGGCACACCATCACCATGTCGAGCAGTTCGTCGACGGAGTTCACGGTGTACGGCAGGGTCGGGTTGGTCGACGCCGGAAGCACATTCGACTCGCCGGCGATACGCAGGATGTCCGGGGCATGTCCGCCGCCCGCGCCCTCGGTGTGGAACGTGTGGATGGTCCGGCCGTCGATCGCGGCGAGCGTGTCCTCGTAGAAGCCCGACTCGTTGAGTGTGTCGGCGTGGATCGCCACCTGGATGTCCATGTCGTCGGCGACCCGCAGCGCGGCATCGATCGTCGCAGGCGTGGCACCCCAGTCCTCGTGGATCTTGATCCCGCACAGGCCCGCCGCGACCTGTTCGGCCATCGCCTCCGGCAACGACGTCGCCTTCCCCAGTAACCCGACGTTCACCGGCAGTTCCTCGACGGCCTGCAACATCCGGCCGATGTGCCACGGCCCCGGCGTGCAGGTGGTGCCCTTGCTGCCGTCGGCCGGACCGGTGCCACCGCCGATCATCGTGGTCACCCCGTTGGTGAGCGCCTCCTCCACCTGCTGCGGCGCCAGGAAGTGCACGTGGGTGTCGACGGCGCCGGCGGTCGCGATGAGGTGCTCACCCGAGATCACCTCGGTGCCAGGACCGATCACCAGGTCCGCGTCCACCCCGTCCTGTGTGCGCGGATTTCCGGCCTTGCCGATTCCTACGATGCGCCCGTCGCGGACACCGAGGTCGCCCTTGACGACCCCGAGCACCCCGTCCAGCACCACCACATTGGTGATCACCAGGTCGAGAGCCCCGGACGCGGCCGTCGCGGCGGGATCCTGCGCCATGCCGTCGCGGATGGCCTTGCCGCCGCCGTACACCGCCTCGTCACCGAACGCACCGGCGTTGCAGTCGCGTTCGACCTCGACGACGAGGTTGGTGTCGGCGAGCGTGAACCGGTCGCCGACGGACGGCCCGAACAGGTCCACGTACGTGCGGCGCGGCAGGACGGCCGGCTCCGGCTCACGACGATCGGCGGCGCGGTCGCCGTCCGAATCGTCGGCGGCGGAGAGGAAACCGCGCTCGACCGCTCGCCGGAACACCCCGGCGCGGACGTCGGGGTCGTCGAGCGCCACGACGCGGTCACCGCCGTCGTGGACCAGTCCGGCGAACCCGGCGAGCTCACGGGTGCCGCCGAACCCGCACAGTGTCACGGTGCGGGTGTCCCCCGGCTCGAAGCGGACCGCCGTGCCCGACGCGATGTCCAGGTGCATCCCGTACGCGGCGGCTCGATCGAACCGCAGCGCCCGGTTGACCTCGAAGAAGTGGTAGTGCGAGCCCACCTGTACCGCGCGGTCGCCGATGTTCGACACGGTGACCACGACTCGCCGGCGACCGGCATTGAGGGGCACCGGTTCGTCGGCGTACAGGTACTTTGCTCCCTCCGTCATGTGGTGTCGTGTCCTTTCCTGCGGGTCCTACCCGCCGCTGCGAAAACGAATGAAGAAGCCGACTCCCGGAGGTCCGGGAGTCGGTGAGTGGTATTCGGTGGTGTCTAGTGGCCGTGGCCGTGGCCGTGGCCGGGCCCGTGGCTGTGTGCGAAGCCGTGCCCGTGCTCGGCGTCCAGTCCGTCTGCAATTCCGTCGTGGCCGTGTGCCAGATCGTGCAGGGCAGCGGCCACCCGGGCCTCGACCACCCCACGCAACGCCGCACCGGTGAGTAGGGGGCCGCCGTCCGCGACCCCGGACGGTAGCGGCGGTCCCGCGCCGAGCCAGGCCGGGAGAACCGCGATCTGCCGGGCACCCAGTCGGCGGCATCGGTCGACACCATCGTCGAGGTCGGGGTCTCCGCCCAGCAGGGCCACCTCCACCAGACCCGAGGAGCCGAATTGTCGCACCAGCCTGGCGATTCGGAACAGCTCGGCGTCCTCGAACGGAGTTCCGCTCGGCGCGACCACCAACAGGGCGTCCGACGACGTCGCCGCGGCCCGGCCGCGCAACCACCCGACCAGGTGGTCTGCCTCCCCCAGCGGGGACGACAACACGAGGGGGGACGAATTCGATTCCCTGCGTGCCCAACTCAGTGCGCGTGCCGCGTCGGCCACCAGGCCCGGGTCGCGCCCGAGGGTCATCGGCACGACACAGATGGGGTCGGGGGATGCCGCCAGCGCGGTGTCGATCGCGGCGGTCAGGGCACGACCACCTGCGACGACGGTCCAGTCGGACGAGACGGACCGCAGGTGGTCGGGGTCGGGGCACTCGTGCCCGCACACGAGGATCACGTTCACGGCGGCCACCTGCTCACCCGCCGATCGGGTCGTGGCACGAGACCAGTTTGGTGCCGTCGACGAAGGTGGCCTCCACCTGCACGAGTTGGGTCATGTCGCGAACACCCGGCATCACATCGCCGCTGGTCAGCACCTGCCGCCCCAGTTGCATGCACTCCGCGACGGTGCGGCCGTCCCGGGCACCCTCCACGATTGCCTCGCTGATGAGCGCGACGGCCTCGCCGTGGTTGAGCTGCAGTCCCCGGTCACGACGGCGCCGCGCGAGGTCGGCCACGACGTGGATGTACAGCTTGTCCATTTCGCGGGGACTGAGGTTCATGGCGAGCACTGTCCGTTCTCATCCCGAGGGATGTCTCGTTGGTGGGTGCCGCGAACCAGGGGGAGCGAGCGGAGCGATCCGTCGCGAGCGCGTGCAGCAGCGTCGATTCCTGGAATCTGGCGGTGCCCAACATCTTACAGATTCGCGCCGAGCTATCAAGCTCGGCCCTTTCCGAGGGAAGAGCCTGCTGAGAGGGGTAGCCGTCACCACCCCGCGTTCGGAATGTGGCCGTACCGAGTCGAATTCGACGAACCGACTTGCGCGGCACTGCTACCTTCTCATCTGAACAACCGCGCATATGTCGGTCTCGTTCCCCCTTCTCCACATCCACCCTCGGGAGGATCATGAAACTCGTTCCAGCTCTTTCCCTTTTCGCACTCGTACCGATTGCCCTGGTCGGATGCACCGCGCCGGCCTCCTCCCAGGCCGACGGCGGCGACGCCACGCTCGTCCTCGCCGACGGCTACGAACTGGGCAACTACAACCCCGTCGCCGGCTTCGGCGAGGCCGGCGAGGCCAAGGTCTACGACGGCCTGGTCCGGCTCACCGGCGGCCAGGACACCGGAATCCCGGCACTCGAGCCCGCGCTCGCGGCCGAGATGCCGGTACCCGACGCCGACGCGAAGGTGTGGACCGTCAGGATCCGCGACGGGGTCCGCTTCACCGACGGCACCACGTTCGGCCCGGAGGACGTCGTCGCCACGTATCGCGCGATTCTCGATCCCGCGTCGGCGTCGCCGCTGGCCACGTCGTACGACATGCTCGAGTCGGTGGAGGCCACCGGCCCGGACACCGTCGAGTTCCGGCTCGCATACCCGTACGCGCCGTGGCCCACCAAGCTGCTGCTCGGGATCGCGCCGTCCGAGCGGCTCACCGGCGGACCCGCCGAGCAGTCGCCGCTCAACAGCGCACCGGTGGGCACCGGGCCGTACAAGCTGGTGTCGTTGCGCGCCGACCAGGCCGTGTTCGAGGCCAACGACGACTACTGGGACGGCGCGCCGCAGGTGAAGAAGCTCACCGTGGTCTACGTGCCGGACGACAACGCCCGCGCCCAGCGGATGGCGGCCGGCGAACTCGACGGCGCCAACGTTCCACCGCTCCTGGCGAACACGTTCACCGGACGCGACGGCTACGAGGTGGTCGCCAACACGTCCGCGGACTGGCGCGGGGTGACGCTGCCCGCCGACAACCCGGTCACTGAAGACCCGGCGATGCGGATGGCGCTCAACCTGGCGGTCGACCGGGACGCGATGGTCGAGAGCATCCTCGGCGGTCACGGCCGGGCCGCGTCGACCCCGGTGCCGGAGGTGTACGGCGACTCCTACGAGGCGGACGCCGTGTTCGCGTTCGACCGCGACCGGGCGGAGCAGATCCTGTCCGACGCCGGCTGGGCGGCGGGCCCCGACGGGGTGCGCGCCAAGGACGGGGTCCGCGCCGAGTTCACAGTCATGTACTTCCCGCAGGACACGCTGCGCCGGGACCTGTCGCAGGCGTTCGCCTCCGACGCATCGAAGATCGGGGTGCGGGTGAACGTCGAGGCCGTGGATCGCAGCGTCTTCCCCGACCAGCTCACCGCCAAGGCCGGCCTGCTCGGCGGCGGCGACCTGCCGTACGACCCGGACACGCAGCTGTACTCGACGCTGCACTCGTCGTACGCGCGCCCCGGTGTCGGCAGTGGCTACGACAATGCCTCGAACTACGTGAACCCGCAGATCGACCGCGCCCTCGACGACGCCCGGCGCAGCATCGATCCCGCGGCCCGGGCCGCCGACTACCGCGCGGTGCAGACCGCCTACGTCGCCGACCCCGGTTACGTGATGCTGGTGTTCCTCGACCACACCTACGTGGTGCGCGGCAGCGACTGGACCGGCTCGGCGCCGATCCTCGAGCCGCACAGCCACGGCGTCAACTGGGGACCGTGGTGGAATCTGCGGGACTGGACCCGTTCGTGACGACGGACGCCGCACCAGCGGAGACCGCGACCGCCACCCCGCGGCGCAGTCCCCGCACCCGGCGCCGCGAGGTGGCCCGAATGGCGTTGCGCCGGGGTGCCTTCGCGGTGCCACTGCTCGTCGTGGTGTCAGCGGCGCTGTTCGCGCTGGCGTCACGCTCACCGTTCGACCCTCTCGCCGGCTATCTCGGCGACCGCTACACGACCACCAGCGACGCCGACCGCGCCCGTCTCGCCGACGAACTCGGCCTGCACGATCCGTGGTGGGCGACGTACGGGCACTGGGTGCGCGGGCTGCTGTCCGGCGACCTCGGCGTCTCCCGCAGCTTCGGGCAGCCGGTCGCGACGGTGATCGGCGAGCGCTTGCCGTGGACCCTGCTGCTCACGTGCCTCGGGCTCGGCCTGGCGATCGCGGCGGCGTTCGCGCTCGGCGTGTGGTCCGGTGCGCGGCCGGGCGGCCCGGTGGACCGACTGGTGGCACCGCTCGCCTCGGTCGTGCAAGCCACCCCGCCGTTCGTGCTCTCCCTCGGGGCGGTCGCGGTGTTCGCGCTCTCGCTGGGATGGCTGCCCGTCGCCGGTCTCACCGACGCCGGGAGCGATCCGACGTTCGGTCAGGTGGCCGAGCACCTCGTACTGCCGGTGACCGTGCTGGCGGTGTCGCAGGCGCCGTGGCTGGCGATGTCGGTGCGGCAGTCGGTGCGCGACACCATCGGGTCGGACGCGGTGCGCGGCGCCCGGGCCCGTGGCATCCCCGAACGGACGATCCTGCTGCGGCACGTCGTCCCGGTGGCCCTGGGGCCGTTCGTGACCGTGATCGGTCTGCGGCTGCCGGAGATCATCGTCGGCGCGGCGATCGTCGAGGAGGTGTTCTCGTGGCCAGGGATCGCCGGCGCCGTCGTCACCTCCGCGCGTGAACTCGACTTCCCGCTTCTCGCGGCGCTCACCGTCGGCACGACGCTGATCGTGCTGGTCGGCTCGCTGCTCGCCGACGTCGCGCTGACGCTGCTCGATCCGCGGGTGAGCGCCGATGGGTAGGAACACACGCCTACTCGTGTCCACGGTCGTGCTGACCGCGATCGTCGCGTACGCGCTCCTGGTGCCATGGCTCGCGGGCGTCGACGACCGCCTCACCGACTTCGCCGACGCCCGGCTGGCTCCGAGCGCGGAGCACTGGTTCGGCACCGACAACGCGGGACGCGACCTGTTCGTCCGGGTCGCGGCCGGGCTGCGGGTCTCGCTGTTCATCGCCGCGGTGTGCGCGGTCGCCTCCACCGTGCTCGGTGTCGGGATCGGCATGGCTGCCGCAACTTTCGGCGGCTGGACCGACCGGATCGTGATGCGGGCGGTCGACGGCGTCAACGCACTCCCCCACCTGTTGCTGGGCATCGTCATCGTGGCGCTGTTCCGGGGCAGCATCCCGGCGATCATCGCCTCCATCGCGCTGACCCACTGGACACAGGTGGCCCGCATCGCCCGCTCCGAAGTCCTCGGCGTCCGCGGCCGCGAGTACATCGACGCCGCGCACCTCGCCGGGGCCGGACGGTGGCACGTGATGCGACACCATCTGGCCCCGGCCGCCGCCGGTCAGGCGCTCATCGCCGTCGTGCTGCTGCTGCCGCACGCCATCTGGCACGAGACGACACTGTCGTTCCTCGGCCTCGGCCTGCCGCCGCACCAACCGTCCCTGGGAACGCTTCTGCAGGAAGCACGTTCGACGCTCCTACTCGGCGGGTGGTGGACCCTGCTGTTCCCGTCGCTGCTGCTGGTCGCCGCGACCCTGGCCGTCGCCGGCATCGGAGCCGCGCTGCGCGACCGGATCAGTCCACCGACCCTGGAGAGGACCCCACGATGACCGTCACGCTCACGATCGACGCGCTCACCGTCCGGATTCCGGTCGGATCCGCCGTGGTGCACGCCGCCACCGATGTCGACCTGGTACTCGAGGCCGGACGCGTGCACGCCCTCGTCGGCGAATCCGGTTGCGGCAAGTCGATCGTCGCGTCCGCGACGTGCGGGCTGCTGCCGCCGAACGCGCGTGTGTCCGGATCCGTCCGGCTGACGTCCGGCAGCGACGACGTCGAGATCGTGGGTGCCCCGGAACGACTCCTGCGCACCGTCCGCGGGCGCCGGATCGCCCTCGTCCCGCAGTCTGCCGCCACGTACCTGACACCGGTGCGTACCGTCGGGACGCAGCTCGGCGAGACGCTCCGTCACCTCGAAAGTCGCTACGGCGTAGCCGAACTCCTCGATCGCGTCGGGCTCGATCCCGAGTGCCGAACGCTGTACCCGCACGAGCTGTCCGGCGGAATGGCACAGCGGGCCGCGATCGCGTTCGCGATCGCCGGTGATCCCGAGGTGATCGTCGCGGACGAGCCGACGTCCAGCCTCGATCCCGACCTCACCGAACGGATCCTCACCCTGCTCGACGGGTGCGCCGGCGCCGGGGCCTCCGTTCTGCTGATCACGCACGATCTCACCGCCGCCCGGCGTCACGCCGACGCCGTGTCGGTGATGTACGCCGGACGGATACTCGAATCCGGTCCGGCCGCAGATGTTCTCGACGACCCCTGGCACGACTACACCAAGGATCTGATGGCCGCCCTGCCCCGCAACGGATTGCGCCCCATGCCGGGCACACCACCCGAACTGACCGATCTGCCCGACGACTGCGTCTACCACCTGCGGCGCCCGGGCACCGCCTTCTCGGGCGGCCCGACACGTCTCGTCCGGACCGGTGCACGGGTGGTCCGCACCCGCGTCGGAGGTGGATCGTGAGCCTCACCGCCGAGCATCTGCGGGCCGGACACCGACCGGACATCCCCGTCCTCGACGACGTCGGGATCGAGATTCCGCGCGGCCGCACGATCGGGCTCACCGGACCGTCCGGCGCGGGGAAGACGACCCTGGCCCGGGTGTGCGCACTGCTGCACCGGCCCTGGTCGGGCCGGGTGAGCGTGGACGGCGCCGTGGTGTCCGGCCGCGCCGAGGCGCCGCCCGAGACGCGGCGGGCGATCGCGATGCTGTTCCAGTCGCCGCGTCAGTCGACGTCGCCGCGGTTGACGCTCGAGCGGATCGTCACCGAACCCCTCCTGATCGCGCGGGTGCCGCGGCGCCAACGCTCGGACGTCGTGCACGCCGCGGCCGCACGAGTGGGGCTCACGGCCGACCTGCTGACCCGGCGACCGCATCAGGTGAGCGACGGACAACTGCAACGCGCCTGTCTTGCACGGGCTCTGGTGCAACGTCCGCGCTACCTGATCTGCGACGAGATGACCGCGATGCTCGATCCGGCAACCACCGCGGCCGTCGTCGCCGTGCTGCGCGAGGAGACGCGCACCGGTCTGGGTGTCCTCGCCGTCAGCCACGACCACGCACTGCTGCGCGCGTGGGCCGACGACGTCGTCGAGCTGCCCGTCAACGCCGGCGCGCGTACTCCGTGACCGCCACCCCGGAGCGGAACGAGCGGGTGTCGACCGCGTCGAACGCACCGGGGCGGTACGTACCAGGCGCGAACATCGGGATGCCGTTGCCGAACAGCACCGGATGACGCTTGACGACGAGGCGGTCGATCTCGTCCACGAGCAGCGACGCGAGTACGCCGCCCCCGCACAGCCAGATGTCGGCGCCGGGCCGCCCCTTCAGCTCCCGCACCAGCTCCAGCGGGTCGGCGTCCGTCACGACCAGATTCTCTGCCTTCGCAGAGTTGTTGCGCGAGAACACGATCTGGCGCAGATGCCGGTACGGGCTCGCCATCGCCGGCAGGCCCACCGCGTAGGTGTTCCACCCCATCAGGACGGTGTCGAACCCGGTGCGTGGCTGCTCGATACCGAGGTGCGCGGCGCCGTCGGTGGGCAGCGCGTCGGCGAAACGAGCGAGGTCGGCCATGTGGTCGCCCTCGAGATCGAACGCATCGAACTGCCCGTCGGGACCGGCGATGTAACCGTCGAGGCTGACAGCGACGTAGTACACGAGTTCACGCATTCCCACTCCAATCACTACAACTGTTGTGATTGGCAATGTACAACACATGTAGTGGTTCGGCTAGCATGTCGACATGGTTCGTAACGATGAGCGCCGCCAGGTCCTCGCCGACGCCGGCCTGGCAGTGCTGGCCAACCAGGGTGCCCGGGGGCTCACCCACCGGGCGGTCGACCGCGAGGCCGACGTCCCCCCGGGCACGACGTCGAACTACTTCCGCAGCCGCGACGCACTGATGGCCGGGCTGGTGGAACGGATCGGTGAACGCCTGACGCCGGACGAGACGGTGCTGGCCGCACTGTCCTCCCGGGAACCGAGTCGCGAGCTGTTCGCCGACTACGTGCGCGACATCGTCCGGCGTCTCACCGAGAACCGCGAGGTGACGGTCGCCCTGTTCGAGCTCCGGCTCGAGAGCACCCGCAACCCGGACGTGGCCGCGATGATGTCCGACTGGAGCCGAAGGGGTTTCGAGGCGGACGTGGCCTTCAACACCGCCGCGGGCCTACCCGGCAGCGCACGCGAGATCGCGCTGTTCCACTACGCCGTCGACGGACTGCTCCTCGACCGACTGACGACACCGCTCGTGCCCGACACCTCGACGGACGAGATCGTCGACGCCCTCGTCGCCGGACTGCTCCCCTCCTGAAGCCACGGAACGGGCTGCAGGGCAGTCAGTTCCGGCGCATCGTCCCGGTCTCCTCGAAGCGCTGGTGGAACGAGAGCGCCTCGCCGAGCAGGTGCGGGGTGTGCCCGGACGACGGGGCGTGCTCGGCGCGATCGACGTAGTCGAGCAGCATCGCCCGGTAGTCCGGGTGCGCGCACTTGTCGATCACGACGCGGGAGCGCTTCCGCGGCGACAGCCCCCGCAGGTCGGCGAGTCCCTGTTCGGTGACGAGCACCTGGACGTCGTGTTCGGTGTGGTCGACGTGCGGGACCATCGGCACGATCGACGAGATCGCACCGCCCTTGGCCGTCGACGGGCTCAGGAACATCGACAGGTAACCGTTGCGGGCGAAGTCGCCCGAGCCGCCGATGCCGTTCATGATCCGGGTGCCCATCACGTGCGTCGAGTTCACGTTGCCGTAGATGTCGGCCTCGAGCATCCCGTTCATCGCGATGATACCGAGCCGTCGGACGACCTCCGGATGGTTGCTGATCTCCTGTGGCCGCAACACGATGTGCTTGCGATAGAAGTCGATGTTCGACACCAGTTCGTCGATGCCGGCCTCCGACAACGCCAGCGACGTCGCCGACGCGTACCGCACCGTGCCGTGCTTGATGAGGTGCAGCATGCCGTCCTGGATCACCTCGGAGAAGCAGGTGAGTCCCTTGTGCGGGCCGGCGTCGAGGCCCTGCAGCACCGCGTTCGCGACGTTGCCGATACCCGACTGCAGCGGCAGGAGACCGTCGGCCGGCAGGCGCCCCTTCGAGACCTCGTACTCGAAGAAGTCGAGCACGTGCGCGGCGATGGCCCGGCTGATCTCGTCGGGCGGGGCGAGCGGGCTGGCGCTGTCGCGCGCGTCGGTCTCGACGACCGCGACCACCTTCCTCGGATCCACCTTCAGGGTGGGCTGCCCGATGCGGTCCTCGACCGAGGTGATCTGGATGGGCTTGCGGTACGGGGGCAACGCGGTGCCGTAGTAGACGTCGTGGATGCCGGACATCGCCTCGGGCACCCACGAGTTGACCTCGAGGATGACCTTGTCGGCCACGTCGAGCCAGGTCTTGTTGTTGCCGATCGACGCCGACGGGATCAGTTCACCGCTCTCGGTGATGCCCGCGACCTCCACTACGGCGACGTCGACGTCGCCGTAGTAGCCCTCCCAGACCTGCTGCGCGACGTGCGACAGGTGGATGTCGACGTAGTCCATGCGGCCGTTGTTGATGCTGCGGCGTGCGGTCGGCTCCGACTGGTAGGGCATGCGCAGCGAGATGCCGTCGACCTCCGCGAGCAGGCGCTCGGTACCCGCCGACACCGACGCCCCCGTCAGCAGATTGATGGTGAAGTTCGACCCGGCCCCGCGGACGGCGTGGATGCGCTCGGCGAGGGCCGGGATGATCGCCTTCGGCGTGCCGGCGCTCGCGAAACCACTGATCGCGACGGTGTCGTGCGGGTGGATGAACTCGACGGCCTCCGCGGCGGAGGTCACCTTGCTGCGGAACACCGAGCTGCGGATTCGCGTCGAGCCCAGTGTCGAGGTCGACTGCGATCCGGATTCATCCACGTGCGTCACAGTGACAAGGCTAACTCTCGACACGCCGGTGAATTGCCGGCCACGAGCACCCGAAATGCTTCTGACATGCAGCTTTCACTCCTGGTCGCGTGTTCGACGTCGGTGATCCGACCGATTCGTGCGACGAGCGTGCCGGTTGCCGCGACGAACAGCATTCACCAGTTCAACCGAAGACCCAGTTTGCAAGAACCATGTATGTGGCGGTGCCGCCGACGATGCTGAGCAACGCGTGCGAGCGCCACAGGTGCAGACCGATCGTGACGGCAAGTGCCACCCCCGCCGGCACGAGCGAGGCGGGCGCGATCGACACGTCCCGCAGGGTGTAGATCGCGAGGATCAGCATGATGCCCACCGGCATGTGGGCGCCGAGATAGTGGACGAGTGCCGACGAGCGCAGCGGGGCGATCACCGCGAACGGCACCGCGCGCAATGCGAACGTCACGCCCATGATCACGGCCAGGGCGGCGAGCAGGTAGGAGACGTCAGGCATCGACGGCCCCCCGGCGGCGCTGCCACAGGAACCGGGCGAGCAGGGAGACGACGAACAGGCTCATCGCGACCACCAGCATCTGATCGCGGGCGACGACGAGCGCGATCAGCGCGCTCAGCAGCGCCAGGATCGGGGTCGGGACATCCCGCCGGGCGCGGAAGGCGTCCACCGCCAGCACCACGAACAGCGCGGTGAGCGCGAAGTCCAGCCCGGACAGTTGCATCGGGAGGGCGCTGCCCACGAGCGCACCGACCACACCGCCGAGCACCCAGTACAGCTGGCAGAACACCTGGACGAGGATCACCCGGCGACTGCTCAGCGCCTCGGGATCCTTCGTCGCGGCCACGGCGTACGCCTCGTCGGTGAGCGCGTACATGCTGTAGAGACGCGCCCCCTTGCCGCGCACGCGGTGCAGGGGAAAGGACAGCGCGTAGAAGACGTGTCGGAAGTTGACGAGCAACGTCGTCATCGCGATCGACGCGAGCGGCGTCACGGCGAGCACGAGACCGATCGCGAGGAACTCGAGCGATCCGGCGTAGATGGTCAGCGAGAAGATCGGCGCCCACCACCAGTGGAAGCCGGACTGCACCAGCAACAGGCCGAACGCCAGACCCAGCGGGAACAGCCCGAAACCGACGGAGACGGTGTCACGGGAGGCGGCCCGCAGGTCCGACCGGCGCGAGTCGCCGGCCGAGACGCCTGGGCCCTGATCGGTAAACGCGCTGGTCACGCGGCAATAATAGTGCTCATTGCGCAGCAGGTGATTGCCAGAGATTGCCTCTCACCCGCCATGCGCGCAATATTCTGCTGTGGATGATCTCGATCGCGCAATATTGCGCGAGTTGCGCAAGAACGGACGCCTCACCAACGCCGAATTGGCCGAGCGCGTCGGCCTCACCCCATCACCGTGCCTGCGCCGAGTACGACGCCTCGAGGCGGACGGGGTGATCGTCGGCTACCAGGCCGTCGTGGACCCGGACGCCGTCGGACGCGGCTGCGAGGTGATCGTCAACGCCGAGATCGTCTCGCAGGACCGGAAGACCGTCGAGGCCTTCGAGTCACAGGTCGGCGCGTTCGACGAGGTCGTCGAGTTCCGCCGGATGATCGGGCTGCCCGACTACTTCATCCGTGTGGCCGTCGCCGACCTCAACGCGTTCGAGGTGTTCCTGCGAACCAAACTGATGGAGCAGCCGGCGATCTCCAAGATCGAGTCGCACCTGACGATGAAGAAACTCAAGGGCTAGTCGGCACTCCTCGTCAGCGCCGCGTGCGCTGTGTTCGCCGGGTTCACGAGTCCCACTCGCCCCGACCGACCCCGCGCAGCAGCCGCACCGCCGCATCGACCACCTCGGCGAGGTCCCGCCCGGCGTCGACGCGCGCTCCCATTTCGTCCGGACCGAGCGGTTCGAGCAGAGCCAACTGGGATTTCAGCAACGACGCCGGCATGAAGTGGCCGGTGCGCTGGGCAATGCGGTGCGCGATCACCACCGGTTCGGCCGTCAGATGCACGAAGACCACACCGATCGCGCTGCGGCGCAGCACGTCACGGTAGTTGCGCGTGAGGGCCAAGCAGGCGACCACACCCCCGGAGCCCGCGCCGCTGTGTTCGCGCAACCACGCGCCGACCGCCTCGAGCCACGGTTGCCTGTCCGCGTCGTCGAGCGGGGTGCCCCGGGCCATCTTGGCGACGTTCCCCGGCGGATGCAGGTCGTCGGCGTCGATCCACGGCAGGTCCAGTCGCTCCGCGACACGGCGTGCGACCGCAGTCTTGCCCACCCCCGAGACACCCATCACGACCACGCACTGCCGCTCCCCGGCTGTCGACATCATCTCTCCCGCCGTTCGGGGTCCGCGCCGAGGCCAATGGTACGGCCGCTCGCACGCGCGCCACCGCCGGCGCCGAAGTGAACGAGGCGCCCCGGGCCGCGGCGTGGAGCCGACTTTCGGTGCCCCACGGCGGCATATCGCTGAGATCGCTGACACAAAGCGACCGTACGGACCGTCCGTTCGCGCCACCGTTCGATCTTGATATCGCCGGTCGCTTCCGGGCACGGAGGGGACCTGTAGTCACAGTGACGTAATTCGGGTGAACGAGTGGCCCACCGACCGTCCGACCTCGGCATACAGCCCGCTCGGACTTCATACTCGATGGTCTGTTCGACGACGAACGGGTGTCCGCCCGAGGGCCGTCGCGACCCGTCGAGGCGCCTGACCTGCAGCTTCCCGCGGAACCGGTTGGTTCTTATCCCATGAAGGTAACGACAGCATCACGGTGGACGAGTCGATACCTCTTTGTTACTTTTCCGTGACGAAAGATCCGAGGTTGCCGTCCACCGGGACCGACCAGAGACCACAAATGAGGTATCCACTGTGGCCGATAACCACAGCACGTACAGCGTCGGAGTCCCGACTTCCGCCGCCACACTCGGGCGCGGAACCCTGAAGGCCACGGCCGTCGCCGCCATGACGGGCGCGCTGCTCGCCGGCAGTGTGCAGGTGGGTGCGGCCACCGCGTCCGCAGCTCCGCTGCGCCTGCCCGCCGTCGACAACGTCCAACTACAGCTTCCCGCAGGCGAATTCCTGCCCGGACTGAACGTCCCGTCGCTCGTCGACGCCTCGGACGCCGGACCGCACCAGTGGACGCCGACGTCGGCAACCTGGTGGAAGCCGGCCCCCAAGCTCCAGGCACCCGCCCCGGCACCGGAGCCGCAGTCCGTGCCGATTCCGGCACCGATGCCCGATCCGCTGCCCGCCCCCGAGGCCGCACCGGTGCCGGCACCGATGCCTGCCCCCGTGCTCCCACCGCCGCCCCCGCCCGTCGTCCAGCCCGTCGCGGGATTCCTGACGTCGAGCTACGGCCCGCGCTGGGGCACTCACCACAACGGCATCGACATCGGCGCCAACCTCGGCACCCCGATCCTGTCGGCCGCCGACGGCGTCGTCATCAACGCGGGCCCGGCATCCGGGTTCGGACTGTGGGTTCGCGTCCAGCACACCGACGGCACCATCACCGTCTACGGCCACGTCGACACGTTCGTCGTGAACGTCGGCCAGCCCGTCCTCGCGGGTGAGCTGATCGCCACGGTCGGCAATCGCGGTCAGTCCACCGGACCCCACCTGCACCTCGAGGTCTGGAACCCGGCCGGCTACCAGGTGGATCCGCTGATCTGGTTGCACGACAGCGGAGTCGCGGTCACCTGGTGACCGGGCCCCGGTTCACACCGGGTCGAGTTCGCCGCGCAGCTCACGCTTGAGCAGCTTGCCGCTCTGGTTGCGCGGCAACGCCGACACGAATCGAATTCGCTTGGGCACCTTGAAGGGTGCAATGCGCTCCCGGACGTGGTCGACGAGCACCTGTGCCGTCACCGCGTCCGGGTCGGCGTCGTCGCGCAGCACGACGACGGCCGTCACGGCCTCGATCCACTTCTCGTCGGGCACGCCGATCACCGCCACCTCGGCGACACCCGGGTGCGTGTAGAGGGCGTCCTCCACCTCGCGGGAGGCCACCAGGATGCCGCCGGTGTTGATCACGTCCTTGATTCGATCGACCACGGTGATGTACCCCTCGGCGTCGCGGGTCACCAGGTCGCCGGAGTGGAACCAGCCGTCCCGGAACGCTTCGGCCGTGGCTTCCGGATTGTCCCAATACCCTTGGCACAGTTGCGGGGAACGGTAGAGAACCTCGCCGGGCTCGCCGTCGGGGACGTCGTCGCCGTTCGCGTCGACCACCCGGGTCTCGACGAAGTAGACCGCACGGCCGCACGACGACGGCCGCTGCTCGTGCTCGTCGGGCCCGAGCACCGTTGCGAGCGGACCGATCTCGGACTGACCGAAGCAGTTGTAGAAGCCGAGGTCCGGATACCGGGCACGCAGACGGTTCAGCACCGTCACCGGCATGATCGACGCGCCGTACTGCGCCTTCCGCAGCGACGAGAGGTCGCGCGTCTCGAGATCCGGGTGCCCTGCGAGCGGAACCCACACGGTGGGCGCGAGGAACAACGAGCCGATCCGATCAACCTCGATGCGGCGCAGGATCTCCGGAATATCCGGCGTCTGCATCAGATGCACGGTCGCTCCCACCGACAGGTAGGGCAGCATGAACACGTGCATGCCGGCGGAATGGTACAGCGGCATGCAGATCAGCGGATTGTCGTCGGCGCCGAGGCCGAGCGCGATCACCGACGACACGTACTCGTGGACCAGAGCGCCGTGGGTCATCATGGCGCCCTTGGGCTTCGAGGTCGTCCCCGACGTGTAGAGCAACTGGACCAGGTCGCCGCCCGTGGCTGCTGAGGATACCTCCGGGACGTCGCCGCCCCGCGCCCACTCGAGCAGCGAACCGTCCTCGCCCCGCAGCGCGACAACGTGTTCGACTCCGAGATCGGCCCGAACCGAATCGAGGGTTCCCTGCAGCGCAGGGTCGACCAGTACCGCCCGAGCTCCGGATTGTGCCAGCAGGTACTGCAATTCGTCGCCGGTGAGCGCGTAGTTCACCGGAACGTGGACCAGGCCGGCGCGGGCGGAGGCCAGGAAGCCGATGACGTACGCGTCGGAGTTGACGCCGTACCCCGCCACCCGGTCACCGGGAGCCAGCCCGAGCGCGAGCAGGCGGCCGGCGGCGCGGGTGACGGCGTCGTCCAGTTCGCGGTACGTCCAGCGGCGGTCGTCGAAGGTCAGAGCAGTGCGATCAGGCTGCCTCGCGGCGGTCCGACGGAGCACTCCGTCCACGGTGTCGATGCGCGGGTCCTCACTCATGTGACGCAGGTTATAGGACGTCCAACTATTGCGTAAGGGGTTTCTTTCCGCGCAGCAGTTGTGTAGTTTCGCACCCCCGCTCCGCGATCAGCCGCTGAACGCGGCCGTGATCGCGGCCATGTCGAAGTAGTCCCGCCACGCGGCGATCTTGCCGTCGACCACCTCGAACACGCCCATGACCGGCAGCGGAGTCTGCTTGCCGAGTCCGCGGAGCACGTCGGTGCGCTCGTTCATCACGATCCCGCCCGACTCGACCTGCTTGTGGATCTGGAAGTCGATCCCCTCGAACATCGCCAAAAAGCCCTCGAGGAACTTCTCGATCGCGTCCCGGCCCTTCACCGGATCCATCGGAATATTGTGGTAGACCGCGTCTTCGGTGAAGTAGCCGGCGATCACCGCGGGGTCCGGATCGGCCCACAGCGCGCAGAACTCGGTGACCAGATCCTCGGCAGCACTACTCATGCATTCACTCCTGTTCTCGCATCCAGTTCCCGAGCGGTTCGGGTGAGGCTCTCGATGTAATGCGCCCGCTCGTCCCGGGTGACGGCGGAGCGCAGGGGGCCGATCTGCAGCTCCCACGCCGCGCGACCGTCGGCGCCGAAGACCGGCGCCACCAGGTAGCTCACCGGAAGTGCCCGGTCGCTCGTGAGATCGGCTGCCCCGTAGGGTCTTCCGCTGATTCCGCCCAGCAGGTCCAGAACGCGGCCGCGCAACGCGTTGCGGGTGGGGTCGTCGCCGAGGTGTTCGACCACCTCCGCCAGCACATCCAGCATGCCGGGATCGGCGGCGCCGATCCCCCACACGCCGACACCGGTGGTGCGGATCAGCTCGAGCGTCTCGGCGGTCTCCGCGCGGAGCTCGGCGGGCAGGGTGTCGAGCCAGACGCGCCGGCGGGCCTGGTCGGCGAACGCGATGACAGCCGCCCCCGCGGGAGCTCGCAGTGGCAGCCCGGTGCCCACCGTGATGCCCGCCGGCAGCCGACCCCGGCCCGCATCCACCCCGAGAAACGTCATCTCCGTGGAGGTGACGACACCGAGCGCCGCACCGCAGTCGACCTGCGCCGCCAGCCTGGCCAGCGCCGCGTCGAGCCCCGGGGGCACGCCCGCCGCCGAGCGCGCGGCCTCGGCCACCCCCGCCAGACGCGACCCCAGGCGGTACCGCAGGTCCGCGTCGCGGTGCGCCCACCCGTGCGCGTCGAGCGATCCCAACACCGCACCCACCGTCGAACGGCTGAGGCCGAGCGCGTCGGCCACCTCGGCGATGGTGCACGCCTCGTCGCGTCCGGCCAGCAGTTCGACGACCGCCACCACCCGATCGGTGGGCGGAGATCCGGTTGCACCCTTGTCACGGTCCATGTTTCCTCCTACCCTCGCCACAGTAACCGATATTCGTCGACTGCGACACGAATATTCGTCTCGCAGTTTTCCTCGGGAGGACCCCGCCGATGACCGCTCCGACCACGCTCGACCACGTCGACATCGAGGGGGTCGACTTCGCCTTCGAGGACTCCCCCGAGATCCATGCGATCCTCGAGCGCCTGCGCGCCGAGAAGCCCTATGCCGTCGTTCCGTTCGCGGGTGTCAAGGCCGTCCTGCTCCTCACCCACGAGCTGGTGTCGGCGGCATTCAAGGACGAGGACACCTTCCCCGCGTCGGCCGTCTATTCGATGACCACCGGCCCGGTGCTGGGAAAGACGTTGCAGTGCATGGCGGGCCGCGAACACCGCGTCAACCGCGCCATCGTGTCCCCGCCGTTCCGACGCAGCCGGATCAGCGAGTACATCGAGCCGGTGCTCGAGCCACTCGCGCACGAGTTGATCGATCGGTTCGCCGATCGGGGCACCGCCGACCTGGTCGCGGAGTTCACCACGCGCTACCCGGTCCTCGTCATCAGCCGACTGCTCGGCCTGCCGGTCGAGGACGAGGCGACGGTCCACCGCTGGGCCCACGACCTGTTCTACTTCCCGATGGATCCCGAGGCTGCGATGCGCGCGTCGCAGGAGTTCACCGCCCACGTGACTCCGATCCTCGCGGAGCGGCGCCGCAACCCCGGCGACGACCTCATCTCGATGCTCGTCACCGAATCCGCGGAGGGCGAGACGCTCGACGACGAGCAGATCCTCGCGTTCCTGCGTCTGCTGTTCCCGGCCGGCGCCGACACCACGATGCTCGCGCTCGGAAACACGCTGTCCGCGTTGCTGACCCATCCCGAGCAGCTGGACCTGCTGCGCTCGGATCCGGCCGAGCACGTGCAGTGGGCGATCTGGGAGGGCCTGCGCTGGGAACCGCCGGTGGGACTGCTGCCGCGCGCCTGCCCGGAGGCGACGACGTGGCACGGCATCGACATCCCGCCGCTCACGCCGATGATCTTCTCGATCAACGCCGCGCTGCGTGATCCGGCGGTCCACGAGGATCCACATCGCTTCGACATCACCCGCCGTGCCACTTCGATGCTCGCCTTCGGGCAGGGCCCGCACAGCTGCGCCGGTAGCTGGCTGGCGCTCGCCGAACTGAACACAGCACTCACGATCCTGCTCGATCGCCTCCCCGGCCTGCGCCTGCAGGACGGTGCCGCCGAGCAGGCCCGAGTCACCAGCCAGGTCGGTGTCGCGCTGCGCGGCCCCGATTCGCTACCGGTGGAGTGGGATCGGCAGTAACGGGCACAATGGCGGCATGCATTCCGCTCGCCGCCTCGCACTCGTCCTGACGATCGCGGCCGGCGCCTGGGCAACCTGGCGTCGGCTGCGGTTCGACGGGCCACTCAGCGCGCGCGAGTGGCGCGCGGACGCGATCGGCCCCGACGACCTGGCGGGCTGAGCCGGCGAATCACCGCGGCAGCACGCCGTTCAGCAGGATGTCCACCAGCGACGCCGCGAGCTTCCCCGGGTCGGGCGCGTCACGCACCGACTGCGCGAAGATCGCGGTGCCCGCGATGACGTCGAGCAGGACGTCCGGATCGACGCCCGCACGCAGTTCCCCCGCCTCGACCGCCTGGGACAGCCGATTGCCCAGTTCCTCGCGGATCACCTCGAGCTGATCGGTGATGAGCGCCTTGCGCAGTTCGGGATCGCTGCGCCCCTCGCTCATCAGCCCGGGTACCGCTTCTCGCGCGGCGGGGCCGCCGAAGAGTGCCACCGCCCCGTACGTGAGCCGACCCAGCTCCTCGGCGATCTCCAGGTCGGACACGTTCTCCGACTCCATGACCGGATACACGGCGTCGTGCACGATGTGCGCCTTCGACGGCCAACGACGGTAGATCGCCGGTCGCCCGACGCCGGCACGGGTGGCGATCTTGTCGATCGAGGTTCCGGCATAGCCGTTTTCGACCAGGAGCTCACGCGTCGCCTGCAGCACGGCCTCGTCGATCGCGGGGTTCCGTTGCGGCCCAAGCCGGTGCTGCGCTTGCCGCTGCCTGGACATCGAATGAACCCCTTGCGTCGAAGTGTGATGGCCGTTACATTGTGTCACGTCGTAGTCGATACGCAATGTATCGACTAGAGCTTTCCGCGCCCCGCCGACACCCCGGGGCCGTCGACCGATCTGCCGCTGGACCGTTCCACCGCAGCACCCCCGCATTTCAGAAACGACTGCGAGGCGACGACCGCCTCCCGACCATCGAAGGGTCGCCCATGAGTTTCGAGTACACGACCGACGACCGCGACTACTCGGAGATGGCCAGGCCCGGCGAATCCCGTACGGATCCCGCCGAGTTGGCTACTCGCCTGCAGGGCTGGCTGCGCACCAAACTGCCTTCCGACGCGGAGCCCGAGGTGACCGACGTCCAGGTGCCGGCCGCGAACGGCATGTCCAACGAGACGATCCTGTTCGACGCCGTGTGGCACGAGGACGGCGAACGACGCCACCACTATCTGGTGGCCCGCATCGCACCCGCACCGTCGGGAGTACCGATCTTCCCGTCGTACGACCTCGACCAGCAGTTCGAGGTGATCAAGGCGGTCGGCGCGCACTCCCCGGTGCCGGTGCCGCGGGTGTACTGGTCCGAGACCTCGCCCGACGCGCTCGGCGGCGAGTTCTTCGTGATGGAACGCCTCGACGGCGAGGTCCCGCCGGACGTGATGCCCTACAACTTCGGCGATTCCTGGCTGTTCGCGGGTTCCCCCGACGACCGGCGGCGCCTGCAGGACGCGTCGGTTCGTATCCTCGCCGAACTGCACGCGATAGCCACACCGGCGCAGCTGTTTCCGAGCCTCGTACCGGAGGGCTCCGCCGAGGCAGTCACCGCGGATGCCGCGCTCCGCGCGCACGTCGACGGCCAGCGCCGCTACTACGAGTGGGCAACCGAGACCGGTCCGCGCTCGCCGCTGATCGAGCGCGGTCTCGACTGGTTGGACGCCCACTGGCCCGACGTCAGCGGCCCCGCCGTGCTGTGCTGGGGCGACTCCCGGATCGGGAACATCATCTACCGCGACTTCGAACCCGTCGCGGTGCTCGACTGGGAGATGGCCACGCTCGGCCCGCGCGAGATGGACCTGGCCTGGATGATCTTCATCCACAGGTTCTTCGAGGATCTGGCCACGATGGCCGGGCTGCCCGGACTGCCCGAGTTCCTGCGCCGGGACGACGTCGCGGCCACCTACCGCGATCTCACCGGTCACGAGGCCCGCGACCTCGAGTTCTACACGCTGTACGCCGCACTCCGGCACGCGATCATCATGTTCCGCGTGCAGAGTCGTGCCGTCGCGTTCGGCCAGGCCGAGGCGCCCGCGGACCCGGACGACATGATCCTGCACCGCAAGACGCTCGAGGAGATGCTCGACGGCGTCTACTGGCCCCGCATCGACAGCGAAGGAGTGGCGTGATGCTCTCACCGATGGACGACTACCCGGTCCACCAGATCGCCGAACCGATCCGCCACGTCGGCACGTCCGACCGCAACTTCTACGACCGCTACTACTTCAACTGCCACCCGGGCCTCGACTACGACGGGGAACCTTTGTTCCTCATCATCGGCCTGGGGCAGTATCCCAATCTCGGTGTGACGGACGGCTTCGCGGTGCTGCGCCGCGGCAACGACCACATCGTGGCCCGCGCGTCGAAGGCGCTCGGATCGGACCGCATGGACGTCTCGGTGGGACCGCTGCGGATCGAGGTCCTCGAGGGGCTGCACCGCCTGCGCGTCGTCCTCGAGCCCACCCCCGAGGCACCCGACCTGTCGTTCGATCTCGTCTTCGAGTCGGATGTGCCGGCAGCGTTGGAGGCCAGGCACTTCCACCGACAGCTCGAGCGCGTCACGTTCGACACGCAGCGATTCGTACAGACCGGACGCTGGAGCGGAACCCTCACCGTCGACGGCGAGACCATCGACGTCACCCCGGACACGTGGCGCGGCAACCGCGACCGCTCGTGGGGCGTGCGGCCCGTCGGCGAGGCGGAACCGCCCGGACGGCGCGCCGATCCGGCGATCGCGGGCGAACAGAACTTCTTCTGGATCTACACGATCATGCAGTTCGACGGCTTCTCGATCGTCGCGATCATGCAGGAGGACCGGCAGGGCCGCCGGATCGTGCAGGACGCGACGCGGGTGTGGGCCGACCGGACCCGCGAACCCGAGTGGCTCGGCCGACCCGAACACGACCTGACGTTCGTCCCCGGGGGGCGTGAGGTGGCGTCGGCCACGCTGACGTTCCACCGACCCGACGGATACGGGAAGCCCGATCGAATCCTCACCGTCGCTTGCGAACCCCTCCTTCCCCACTATCTGGGTGTGGGCACCGGGTACGGCCTCGAGCAGGACTGGCGGCACGGCATGTGGCAGGGCGAACTCGTCGTGCAGGGTGTCCGCGAGAAGGTCGCCGACATCGAGGCGTGGAAGAAGATGTTCTGCCCCGTCGACAACCTCGCGCGGTTCACGCTCGTGGAGGACGGTGACAGCACCGTGGGCTCCGGCCTGTTCGAGGTCGGCATCATCGGCCCGTACGACCGGTACGGCTTCACCGGAATGGCCGACGTCGCGAACTGATCCACCCACGCCGCTTTCCCACCCCCGAAAGGAACCGTCATGAGGATCGCTTCCTCACGTGTGCTCGTGCGGACTGCCACATCGGCCACCACCGTTCTCCTCGCCGGAGGACTGCTGTTCGCCGGGACCGGTGCGGCCACCGCGCTCGATCTCGGTTCGCTCGCGTCCGGCTCGCTCGGCTCCCTCGACACCGGAACGACAGCGCCCCTTGCCCCGACGCCACACCTGGCGTCGATCGCGAACTTCCGCGACGTCGGCGGTAACGACGGGGACGGGTACGCCACCGGTTTCGGGCGGCACCTGCAGCGCGGAGTCGTGTACCGGGCCAACGCCCTGTCGTCGGCCACCGACGCCGATCTGCAGACACTGACGGACCTCGGCCTGATCTCCGTCCTCGACATGCGCGGCCAGTCGGAGATCGACAATCCGTTCGTCGGTGGCCCCGACAGGATCCCGGCGGGCGCCGACTACACCCACATCCCCATCGATTTCGGGGATCTGGTGCAGTTGGCGCAGACCATCCAGTCGCCCGAGCAGGGGCGCCAGTACATGGTGGACGCGAACCGTAGCTTCGTGACCGACCCGGCCAAGCGGGCCGCATTCAAGCAGGTGCTGACGGACATCGCGCACGCCTCCGGCCCGGTGGTGTTCCACTGTTCGGCGGGCAAGGATCGCACCGGCTGGGTGGCGGCACTGTTGCAGCGGCTCGGCGGGGCGTCCGCCGAGACCGTCATGGCCGACTACCTCGAGAGCAACGACTATCTGGCGGACGTGAACGCCCGAACGCTCGCGCAGATCCGCGGCGCGCTCGGCGAGCAGGCTGCGCTCAACCTGACGCCGGTCCTCGGCGTCGAGGCAGGTTTCCTCGAAGCCGGACTCGCGCAGGTCATGTCCGACTACGGAAGCATCGACGGCTACCTGACCGAGGGTCTGGGCCTCGACCCGCTCACGATCGTCGAGTTGGCAACCAAGATGCGGGCCTGAGCCCGACCGAAACCTCGGAGCTCGGCCGGTCCTGCCCCCGATCGGGACCGTCCGAGCTCCGATCCAGTTCAGCTACGTACCGCTGTGCGCCGACGTGCCATGACAGCCGTCGCGACCAGCGCCGCTCCGAGCCCGACGAGCGATACCGACTGCGCGGTCGTCACGTCCACCCAGGCCGGCAGGGCCAGCACGAACACCGCCGCGACCGCGGTGGACACCGTCGCGGCCGTCGACGCCCGCGCCCGCAACGCTGCGCACACCAGCACCGCGATCACCGCGGCGACGGAGGCGGCCCACTGCACCGTCGTGTGAAACCAGATGCCGCCGGCCCCCTCGAGCACGAGCGTGTCGTTCGGTTCCGATTCGAGGATCGCGAACCCGGCGACGAACGCGCCGACGAGGGCCGCGAGGGCCGGGCCGAGGCGGTCGATGATCTTCACCGACCGAACCTATCCGCGCCCGGGCCCGTCGGCGGTAGCGTCGATGCTGCGATACCGATCGAGTACGTACCGGCGACCCTCAGGAGCATCCCGTGGCATCTCGTCTCAACCCGTACATCAGCTTTCCCGGCACCGCGCGTGACGCGATGGAGTTCTACAAGGACGTCTTCGGCGGCACCCTGAACATGAGCACCTTCGGGGAGTTCGGGGCACCGGCCCCCGAGGACCAGATCATGCACGCCACGCTCGAGACCGGCAGCGGCTTCACGATCATGGGCGCGGACATTCCGCCCGGTATGGAACGCACGCACGGCACCGACATGGCGGTGAGCCTGAGCGGCGACGACGCCGACGAACTGCGCGGCTACTGGACCGCGCTGTCCGGGTCCGGCACCGTGGACGTGCCCCTCGAGAAGCAGATGTGGGGCGACACGTTCGGCGCCTGTACCGACCGCTTCGGGATCTCGTGGATGGTGAATATCACGGAACCGGCGTCCTGACCGCAACAAAACTCCAGGTGAGTTGCTATCGACTCCATTCATGACCACACTCGCCTTTGGCCTAGACGACAGAGCGTGATCAGGAAGGTCCCATGGACAGCAGCTCGCCGAAGACGACCGTCGTTGTACCTACATACAACGAACGCGACAATCTGCCCAAGCTCGTCGAGCTGCTGGCGGCGCTGGAGGTCCCGAACCTGCACCTGCTCGTCGTCGACGACAACTCCCCCGACGGCACCGGCGACGTCGCGGAGAAGCTCGCGATCGACTCTTCCCTCCCCATCGGGGTGCTGCACCGCACCGAGAAGGACGGCCTGGGCCGCGCATACGTGGCCGGCATGACCCGCGCGCTCGCCGAGGGCGCCGACATCGTCGTGCAGATGGACGCCGACCTGTCGCACCCCGCCGAGGTGATCCCGACGATGATCCGCACACTGACCACCACGGACGCGGCGGTCGTCCTCGGTTCGCGATACGTGCCGGGCGGCGCCGTCGCGAGCGACTGGCCGTGGCACCGCAAGGCCCTGTCGGCGTGGGCGAACTTCTACGTCAACGCGATCCTGCGGCTCGGTGTCAAGGATGCGACCGCGGGCTTCAAGGCGTGGCACGCGCGCACCCTCGAGGCGATCGACGTGGCGTCGATCCACAGCAACGGGTACTCGTTCCAGGTGGAGATGAACTACCGGACCACGAGTCGCGGCATGCGGATCGCCGAGGTTCCGATCCGCTTCGAGGAGCGCATCGAGGGCGTCTCGAAGATGAGCCTGGGGGTCCAGCTCGAGTCGGCGCTGGTGCCGTGGAAGCTGCGGTTCGGCAAGAAGCGCTGAGCGCCGCCGTCGCACCGCCCCCGGTCGAAAATGACGGGCGTTCGCGACGGATTCCTGCCAACATCGGCAATCATGATGTCTGCAGACGGTATCCGGGTCCGCGCCGCCACCGAGAGCGACTGGCCGGCGATCGAACTTCTCGACGCCGTCGGGTTCGGCTATCACCCGGCGGAGCCGGATCGGTCCCTCGGTAGGGCACTGAACCGGATCGATGACATCGTCCTCGCCACCGACGACGGCAACCCGGTCGGTGTCGCGCTCCACCTGCCGCTCGAGATCACGCTGCCCGGCGGACACCGGTCGGCCACACGCGGCGTCTCCTGGGTTTCGGTGGCGCCGACCCACCGGCGTCGCGGCGTGCTCCGTGCGATGTTCACCCACCTGCATCGGGAGATCGCGGCCACCGGTGTGTCGCTGGCCGCACTGACCGCGAGCGAGGCCGGAATCTACGGCCGGTTCGGCTACGGCCCGGCCACCGTCGTGTCCGACGTGACGATCGATCGCCGCTTCGCGCGCTTCCGCGACGACGCACCCGACCCGGGCGGCGTCCGGGTGGTGGACGCGGACACGGCCGCGCGGCACCTGCCCGACGTCTACGACCGCTGGCGACGCATCACGCCCGGGGCTCAGGAGCGGCCGAAACCTCACTGGGAGTTCACGTTCACCGATCCGGAGTCGGGTCGCGGCGGTGGTACGGCGTTGTTCTTCCTGCTGCACCCCGACGGTTACGCCATGTTCCGTCGGCGCGGTGAAGGCGATGCCCGTACCGCGGTCGTCGAGGAGTTGGTCGCGGTCACCGACGATGCCCACGCCGCGCTCTGGCGGGCCCTGTGCGGTCTGGACCTGACGGTCCGGATCGAGGCGAGCATGCACGCCGAGGACCCCCTCCGATGGATGCTCACCGATCCTCGTCTGGTGCGCACCACCCGGGTCGTCGACGACCTCTGGCTGCGCGTCATGGATGTACCTGCGGCCCTCGAGGCACGCACGTACGCCCTCGACCTCGACACCGTCGTCGAGGTCCGCGACCCGTACCTGGATGCCGGGGGGACGTACGCGTTGACGGTGCGGGACGGGCACGCGGAGTGCCGGCGCACCGATGCGTCGCCCCGCATCTCACTCGGTCTCGATGTGCTGGGCAGCCTGTATCTCGGTGGCTACCACGCCCGCCCGTTCGCGGCGGCCGGACGCGTGCAGGCGGCGTCGGACCGCGAGTTGGCGCACTTCGATGCGGCGTTCCGCGCGGAGCGTCCGGCGGTGCTCGGATGGGGCTTCTGAGTACGGATTTCACCCGGTGCGGGTGAAATCCGCCGTCCGCCCGAGCCGATAGCGTGGTGGCGTCGCATGATCCATCGCTGTCGACACGAAGGGATTCGCATGAGCCTCCCCCGCAGGTCCGTCGCCCTCGCAGCGTTCGCCGGGGCGGCCTGCCTGGCCTTCGCTCCCACCGCGTCCGCCGCGACGACCTACGCGGTCACCGTCGTTCCCCCGATCGGCACCGTCTTCGGCGGCACGATCACGACCCTGGCGGTGCTCGTGGGCCCCGTGCCGTCGGGCGCCGACGCCACCACCCCGGTGATTCTCGAACTCACCGAACCCGACGGCGACACGAACAGCTTCACGATTCCGCTGACCCTGGGCGGCGCTACCCAGGTCGTCCGGGTCCATGAGCCGGGTCGCTACACGGCGGTCGCCACCTTCGCGCCGCCGTCGAACGACACCGCGACCACCACGATGCAGTTCGACGTGACACCGTCGCCGTTCGGGTTCGGCAGCGCGTCGTAGCAGGCACCGGCTGACACGTCGCGCCTCAGCGCCGTATGCGGTGAGCCTCGGTCAGCGCACAGTCCAGCAGGACGCGCAGAAGTGGAGTCACCCGGGACGCGACGTACACCAGGCTCACCGCCGTCGGCGCGGCGTCCTCGATGTCGACGAAGCGGACGTTGTGATGGTGCACCCGACGTCTCGCCGCGATCGGCACGGCTCCGACGCCTCGATCGGTCGCGACCAGCTCGAGCCACTCGTCGAAGTTGGTGCAGGTCACGATCTCCCGGCCGGGGTCGGGCTGGGCCCACGAATCGGCGCGGGTCGTCCCGGTCAGGGTGTTGACCACCAGCGGGTACCGCCCCAACTCGTCCCACGTCACCGTGTCCCGCTCCGCGAGGGGTGAGCGGGCGCTGACGGCAGCGATCCGGGGCTCCGAGAACAGGTGGTGCACGGCGAGGGCGCCGCTGTGCACCTCGCCGCGCATCACCGCGGCGTCCACGACGCCGTCCCGCAGCGCCGCGGCCGGGTCGTCGCACCGCTGCAGCAGCACGCGCGCACCCGAGCGTTCCTCGCACGCGGCGATCGTGTCGTGCGCCCACGGGTCGGGGAGCAGCCAGCTGAAACCCAGCCGCACCGTCCGATGGCTCTGCGCGGATGCGATCGCGGCGTCCAGATCGCCCAGCACGTGACGAACGCGTTCGGCGAACCCCCACCCGTCCTCGGTGGGCACCATCGAGCGCGACGTCCGCTCCAGCAGTCGGGTCCCGAGCGTCGCCTCGAGCTGCTGGATGGTGCGCGTCAGCGCCGGCTGCGTGATGTTCAGTCGCTCGGCGGCGGCCGTGAAGGTTCCGGCGTCGATCACCGCGACCAACGCCCGCAGATGCCGCAACTCCACATTCATAACTGTCAAGCATAGATGCGGACGAAAGGGCATTTCCGCGCGATCACCGGGCCGCATAGCGTCGAAGCGACGAAGGGGGAAGACATGGTCGCGCCCGTGCGAACCGACAGCGGGACTCCCACCCGCCACACCCGCGCGACGGTGGTGCGCGCTGCCGCCGGGCTCGCCGCCGCGATGGGGGTCGGGCGATTCGTGTACACCCCTCTGCTCCCGTTGATGCAGGAGCAGACCGCCGTCTCGCACTCCGACACCGCGCTCGTCGCCACCGCCAACTACCTCGGCTACTTCCTGGGTGCGATCGCGCTGGCCGTGTACCCGGCCGGTGCGCGCTCACGCATCGTCTTCTGTGCGTCGATCGTCGCGCTCGTCGCGAGCGAACTCGCGATGGCCTCCGGAACGGACGTGCGGGTGTGGCTGCTCGCGCGCGTCGTGGCGGGGGTAGCGAGCGCCGCGGTCTTCGTCTATTGCGCCACGGCGGTGGCCGGCCATCCGTCGGCCGGGGTGACGTTCACCGGCGTCGGGGTCGGCATCGCGACGTCCGGTGTTCTGGTCGCGGTGCTGGGGCCGGTGGTGTCGTGGAACCAGTTGTGGATCGTCGCCGCGGCGACCACGATCGGCTACGCCGCAGTCGCGTGGACCCTGCCGCCGGGTTCCCCGCCGCCGACTCACGACGGACGCCCACCCCGCCGATCACCGTCGGTGCGCTGGTGGACGCTCGGCGCCGCCTACTTCCTGGAGGGCCTCGGCTACATCATCCTCGGCACCTTCCTGGTCGCGGCGGTGTCCATGGGCGGCGAGGCGTGGACCGGCCCCGCCGCATGGGTGGTGGTCGGACTCGCCGCGGTGCCGTCCCCGCTCCTGTGGGCGCGCGCCCTACGACGCTGGTCGGCCGAATCGCTTCTTACCGTGGCGCTGCTGCTCCAGGCGGTGTCGGCACTGCTGCCCGCACTGGTCGACGGCCCCGTCGCGGCCGTGGTGGCCGCCGTGCTGTTCGGCGGAACGTTCATGGGCATCACGCTGTTGGCCATGGATTCGGGCCTCGGACTGGGCATTCCGCGAGCGGCGGCCGCGCTGACGGCAATCTACGGGCTCGGCCAGATCCTCGGGCCGCTCGTCGTGGCGCCGATGCTGGGCGACGGGTTCCGCGCTGCGTTCGTCTGCGCCGCAGCCGTTCTCGTGGCGGCGGCCCTACTCGCGGGCGCCACCCGCCGGCGGTAGCAGCAGGTCGACCACGCGCTCGGCGAGGTCGGCGTCGACCAGGCCACCGGTGACCACCTGGCGGTAGAACACCGCACCGGCGAGCGTGTCCATGAACAGGTCCACATCGAGATGGTCCGGGAGATCTCCCCGCGCCACTCCCCTCTCGATCACCGCCGCGCAGTTGGCCCGGCGTTCGGCGAGGAACGCGCCCCGGAACGCGCCGAGCCCCTCGGGCGTCCGGGCGAGGTCACTGATGAGGGCGGGCATCGCGACCCCGAGCGGTGTCTCCGCATAGTTGCGCACGGTGCCGGTCAGCCACTGCACCAGATCGGAGCGCGTGCTGCCGGTGTCGGGCACCGGCCCGGTGTCCATCAGTGCCGCGAGCGCGTCCGCGACGAGTTGGGGCTTGCCCGACCACCAGCGGTACAGCGTGGTCTTGTGCACACCGCTGGCCTCCGCGATGCGCTCGACCGTCAGCTGCGCGTAGGGCGTCACCGTCAGTTCGTCGACGACGGTCTGCAGCACGAGGTCGCGCTTACGTGGGCCGCCGCGTCGCGGCTCGGCACTGGATACCGGCATGCGGGCATGCTGCCACTCGATAGAATGCAACGCAACGTTGCGTTGTATTTCGAGGGAGTGGAATGAGGATCACCGCGTTCATGGGGTCGGCCACCGGCCACGACCCCGCCCACCTGCAGACGGCGAGCGAGTTCGGCCGCGATCTCGCCGCGGCCGGGATCGGGTTGGTCTACGGCGGCGGGCGCGTCGGGCTCATGGGTGCGGTGGCCGACGCGGTCGTCGCCGGCGGCGGCGAGACCGTGGGCGTCATTCCGAGGCATCTCGCGGACAAGGAGATCGCGCATCCGGGACTGACGACACTCGAGGTCGTCGAATCGATGCACGCCCGCAAACAGCGCATGGCCGAACTCGCAGACGCCTTCGTGGTGTTGCCCGGCGGCGCCGGAACGCTCGACGAATTCTTCGAGATCTGGACCTGGCAGCAGCTCGGGCTGCACAGCAAGCCGGTGTTCCTCCTCGACGCGGGCGGTTTCTGGCAGCCCCTCGTCGCACTCATCGAGCACCTCGTCGACGCCGGGTTCGTGGGCGCCTACCAGCGGGACGCTCTGCTCGTCGCCACCGACCTCGACGACGTTCGGACCGCCATGACGACGTGGTCCCCGCCCGCCCCGAAGTGGTCCGGGGCCGGCGAGTCCACCAGCGACACCGACCTCGAACGCGCATGACTGCGGAGCGCCCCGTCGTCGGTGTCGGCATCATCGTCGAGAGGCCGGACGGCCGAATCCTGCTGGGCCGCCGCGTCAAACCGGCCGAGCCCGAGACGTGGTGCCTGCCCGGCGGTCACCTCGAGGCCGGGGAGACGGTCGAACAGGCCGCCCGGCGGGAGTGTTTCGAGGAGTCCGGGATCGCCGACTCCACCGACGCCACCACGTATGTCGCCGTGGTGGACTCCGGTTCTCCGCGGGGCGGCGTCGTGTTCGGTGTGCATGCGCGGAGCACCGGTGCCCCGACGGGACCCGGTGAACCGCACATCTTTCCGGAGTGGATCTGGGCCGACCCGGCGGACCTGCCGCGCCCGCTCTTTCCCGCGAGCGACGCGCTACTGCGCGCGTGGACCGGGGCGCCCCCTGATCCGGCGTGGCAGGTCCTGCGGGTCAGAGCCGGGTGATGTCGAGGTTGCCGTCGTGGAAGTCGGCGCGCAGGCGTTTCTTGTCGAACTTGCCGACGCTGGTCTTGGGGACCTCCTGGATCTGCGCCCAGTTCTCCGGGAGCTGCCACTTGGCGACCTTGTCGGCCAGGAAGTCCCGCACCTGATCGACGGTGGTGTCGCTGCCCTCGCGCAGCACCACCGCCACCAGCGGACGCTCGTCCCACTTCTCGTCCGGAATACCGATCACCGCGGCCTCGGCCACGGCCGGATGCCCCATCACCGCATTCTCGAGGTCGACCGAGGAAATCCACTCACCACCGGACTTGATGATGTCCTTCGTGCGGTCCGACAACGTCAGATACCCGTCCGCGGTGATGGATCCGACGTCACCGGTGCGCAGCCAACCGTCGCGGAACTTGTCCGGCGCCTCGACCCCGTAGTACGACGCGGTGATCCACGGCCCACGAACCTCGAGCTCACCGATCCCGACGCCGTCGTGGGGCACCGTGTTGCCGTCGTCGTCGATCAGACGCGCCTGCACCGACGCCGGGAACCGGCCCTGCGTGTACCGGTACTTCCACCGCTCCTCGCCCTTCGCGTCGGCCGGCGGACGAGCGACCGACCCGAGCGGCGACGTCTCGGTCATCCCCCACGCATGCAACACCGACACCTCGTGATCGGTGTCGAACGCGTGCATCAGCGACGGCGGCACCGCCGCCCCGCCGATCAGCACCTCACGCATCGACGAGATGTCCTGCGGATGATGCTCGAGATGCAGATGCAGACCCTGCCAGATCGTCGGCACCGCGGCCGCGAACGTCGGCCGCTCCGACGCGATCAACTCCGCCAACGGCGCCGGCTGCAGGAACCGGTCCGGCATGATCAACGACGCACCGATCATGAACGCCGCATACGGCAGTCCCCACGACATCGCATGGAACTGCGGCACCACCGCGAGCGCCCGATCACCCTGCCTCAGGTTCGGCCCGTCGCTCATGCACACCTGCATCGAATGCAGATAGATCGACCGGTGGGAGTAGACGACGCCCTTCGGGTCACCCGTGGTGCCGGACGTGTAACACATTGCCGCCGCGGCACGCTCGTCGAGCTCGGGCCAGTCGTACTCGGTCGACTCCCCGGCGATCAGGCCCTCGTAGGTGTGCACCGTGATGCCCTCGGGCGCCTCGAGCCCGGCCGCCGACTCGCCCGTGACGATCACATGCTCGACAGTCTCGAGCTGCGGCAGCTGCGGCGCCAACAGCGGGACCAGCGTCGCATCGACGATGATCACCCGATCCTCGGCATGGTTGGCGACATGAACCAACTGCTCCGGGAACAACCGGATGTTGAGCGTGTGGAGCACAGCCCCCATCGACGGCACCGCAAGATACGCCTCGAGATGCTCGGCGTTGTTCCACATGAACGTCGCGACCCGATCGTCACCCTCGACACCCAACCCACGCAGCGCATGCGCCAACTGCGCACACCGGCGCCCGACCTCCGCATACGTCCGACGCCGCGGACCCGACTCCGTCCAGGTGACCACCTCGGCGTCCGCGTGAACGGTACTACCGTGCCGCAACAGCTGCGCGATGGAAAGAGGTAAATCATTCATCGTACTAAGCATTCACGGCTCCTCGCTCGATCCACGCCGCATGCGGCGTGCCGGTGTGGGCCGAAACTATGCCATGTGAGAGACCCGGATCACAGACCCCCGGTTCCTGGCGTTTCGGACTAATCGGTCGGTGGAGCGCTGGGTCCGAGCCGGTAGGCGCGGTGGGCGTTCCCGCCGGCGATCATCCGCGCGGCCCGCCGGGCATCCGCACGGGACCAGTTGCCCTCAGCCGACTCGGCGTCGAGCACAACCGCGAGGGCTCGGCGGAATCGCACGGCGGCGACGTGGAACAGTTCGGGCAGCCCGCAGCCGTCGGTGGAGAAGAGCACCGACCCGATCGGCGCGAGTTCCAGCAACTCCGCGAGGACGCGGGCCGCTCCCCCGCCGCCGACGTTCTGCAACGCGAGCCCGACGTCGACGAACACGTGGTCGAACACCTGCGCCAGATAACCGGCGTGCCGGTGGAACGGGTAATTGTGCAGCAGCATGATCGGAACGTTGCGGTCCGCCGTCGCCCGCAACAGCGGCATGAGCAGCAGCGGGTCGGCTCGGTGCAGATCGGTGTCGGCGTCCCCCAAGCCGACGTGGAACTGGATCGGGAGACCGAGATCGACGGCGGTCCAGATCAAGAAACGGACCAGGGTCTCGTCGTGCAGTCGGACCGGCTTCCCCGCTGCGACCTCCGCGGACCAGCGCGCTGCTGCCGTGAAAACCGCGGCATCGGACGGCCTGTCCGCCTCCAGCCCCAGCCCGACCCGATAGGCCGCAATGCTTTTGAACGCGATCGCGGTGCGGGACGCGGCGACCAACCGAGCGCGGCACGTCGGGGCGAACGCGGCGGCGTTGTGGCCGGAGATCACGTCCTCGGCCACCGATTCGAGCCGCACCACCTCGTGCGCGGCGCCACCCGAGAACGCTGCCAACTCGTCCGGCGTCGTCAGCGCACCCTGCAGAAACCCTGTGTCGACGAGGAATTCGGCTATGCCGGCCGCAGCGAGCAGCCGACGGGTCACCTCGTCGACGCCGAGTTCGGCTCGCCGGTCGAGGTATTCGTCGGGGGCCGCGTGTGCTTCGAGGCCCAGCACCGGCGCGCACAGCCGGCGCACCGCGAACCCGACCTGGGTGTCGAACAGGCGCCCGTGCCACCGTCCGGGCGCCGCAGCCTCGCACAGGAGCGACTCGAACGCCGCCCGGTCGAGCCGTTCGCGCACCACACCGTGGCAGTGATGGTCGACGAGTGGAAGGAGGTCGACCATCTCCGTAATCGAGTCTCCGCCGGGGTCCGGCGGCGTATCGTCCGGTGAGAACGCCACCCTGCCATTCTGCCGCCGACCGGCCCCGGTGCAAGGGAGTTGCGATGGATCGGCACGAACGCGACCGCCGGGCCCTCGTGGCCGCCCGACTGGCCGGTGAACTTGCCGACGCCGGGGTGCTGGTCGTCGCGTTGCCGTGGGTCGACAACAGCGGGGTGGTGCGCACCAAGGCTGTCCCCATCGACCGTTTCGAGCGGGCGGCAGCGTGGGGCGTGGGCGGTTCGCCGGTGTTCGACGCGTACACCCCGGACGACTCGATCGTCGCCGGACGCTACGCCGGCGGACCCGTGGGCGACCTACGGCTGCTACCGGACCTCGATCGGGTCACGATTCTCGCCGCGCAACCCGGGTGGGCGTGGGCGCCCGTCGACCGGTACACGCAGGACGGCGAGGTGCACCCGCAGGATGCCCGCGGGGTCCTGCGCCGGGCTGTGGCGAAACTCGACGACGAGGGCCTGACGGCGAAGGCGGCGTTCGAGATCGAGTGGGTCGTCGCGGAGGATGCAGACGACTTCGCACCCGCCACCCGCGGCCCCGCCTACGGATTCACCCGGCTGGCCGAGAAATCCGACTACCTGGTCGATCTGGTCGGGGCACTGCGAACGCAGGGTGTGCGGGTGGAGCAGATCCACCCGGAGTACGCGTCGGGACAGTTCGAGCTGTCGGTGGCCGCGGAGGATCCACTCGCGGCGGCCGACACGTCGACACTGGTGCGGGGAACGATCCGGGCGATCACACTCCGCCACGACATGCAGGCGTCGTTCTCGCCCAAGGTCGTCGCCGGTGGGGTCGGCAACGGTGGGCACGTGCACCTGTCGCTGTGGTGGGACGGACGGAATCTGCACAGCGGCGGCGACGGACCCTGCGGGCTGACTGCGACGGCCGAGGCGTTCACCGCCGGCATCCTCGAACACCTGCCCGGCCTGCTCGCGGTGGGGGCGCCGTCGCCCGCGAGCTACCTCCGTCTGGTGCCGGGCCAGTGGGCAGCGCCGTTTCAGGCATGCGGCCACGAGAACCGCGAGGCCGCACTGCGTTTGATCACCGGAAGCACGGGAGAGGAGGACAGCGCCTCGAACCTCGAGGTGAAGGTGCTGGATCTGTCCGCGAACCCGTATCTGTGCATGGCCGGATTGTTGTTCGCCGGAATGGCCGGCATCCGCGCGGGCGTCGCCCTGCCCGAACTGGTGGACGTCGACCCGGCATCACTCACCGACGAGGAGCGCCGCCGTCGCGGAATCCGCCGTCTGCCGGTATCGCTCGCCGAGGCGACCGACGCCTTCGAGGCGGACGCGATGCTCACCGACGCCTTCGGAACCGAACTGTCCGCGACCATCGTCGACGTCCACCGCGCGGAGATCACACGGTTCGCGGACGCGAGCGACGAGGAGATAGTCGCGGCGCTGCGGTGGGCGTTCTGACAGACCTCGCCATCGCCCCGATCCCGGTGAGCCGTCAGGAATCCAGCCGGCCGAATCCGACGACGGCGCCGTCCGAGAGCCAATCGAGATCGTGCACCCGGATCTTGCCGAGCTCGTTGCCGCCGACCGTGGTCGCGGTGTCACCGTCCACCGCGACGACGAAGTTGGTGTGCTGACCGATGCGGAACTCGTTGTCGTACAGCACCGTATCTCCGGTCTTGGGGCGGTAACCGTTGCCGATCGGCTCGAACCGGGCCTGGGATTCGTAGTACTCCTGGAGCGTGTACACGCCGGGAATGCGCCACGATCCGGAGTTGGGGTTCGAGAACGGCTCACCGGCCTCGCGCATGACCCAGCTGACGAAGTTGGCGCACCACGGCTCCTTGACGCCCTCCGAGTAGAACGTGCCGGGTCGCTGCTCGCGATGCTCGTTCTCCAGGAGGTCGACGACCTTGGCCTGGGTGGGCGTCAGGGCGGTGGTGTCGACGTCGGGGAACGATGCCGTGTCCCACGGCAGGTAGCGCGGCGGCGCCCACCACAGGACGGCGCCCGCCACCAACACCAGCACCGCAGCTATGGATGCGATCCACATGGCGAGGCGTCGACGACGGGTGGCCGGCTGTGCGCTCATGCCCTCGAATGTAGCCGGAGACGAGACGACGATCGGGTGGCCTCACCGAGAGCAGAGCTCTTCGGGGCGTCAGTCGACGAAGACCCGCTTGCCGTCGACGACCGCGACGGCGTCCATCTCGATGAGCATGCCCTCGACCAGCAAGCCCGACGAGATCGCGATGGAGGCGGGCCACGGCGCCTGCAGGAACTCGGGACGCACCTGCTTGAACAGGTCGTAGTCTGCGACGTTCGGGACGTGGACCGACATCTTCACGATCGATTCGAGGCCGACACCGTGCGCGCGCAGCGCGAGTTCGATGTTGCGGAACGTCTGCCGGGCCTGCTCGACGAAACCGCCGTCGACCAGCTCACCGGCGTCGTCGAAGCCACCGATCCCCGCGGTGTAGACGACGTCGCCCACCTTGACCGCCTGGCTGTACTCCGCCGTCTTCGCCCACGTGAACGGCGCCTCGCGGACCTCGATCACCTTGGTTTCCTTCGACATCCGACTCTCCCTCCGATACCCGGCAGCGACATGACGGGCCTACGAAACAGCCACTACCGCAACAGGAAAGAGCGGGCCGCTACCGTCATCGAGGCTGCCACAGACGGCCACCAGAGAGGCACGTACTGCCGTACGGACTTCCCCGGAATCTACGTACCGCCGTATAGTGCAGTCCTCATTCACGAACGTCGGTAGGAAGCACAATGTCCGAGTTGACCGTGGGCGATCTCGTCGCCATGCGCCAGTTGGGTTGCCGGACGATCGCCGGGGCGGGAGGACTCGACCGACCGGTCGTGTGGGCTCACTCGTGCGAACTCGACGACCCGTGGAACTGGGTCGCCACCGACGAACTGCTGATGACCACCGGCATGTGCGTGCCCGCCGACGCGGCGCTGCAGGTGGAGCTGGTCCGCCGCCTGCACAAGGCGGGAATCGCCGGCATGGCGATCGGCGACGACCTCAAGGCGCCGCCGCTCACCGATGCGATGCTCGACGCCGCCGACACGCTGGCCCTGCCGATCCTGAGCGTCTCGCATTCCACCCCGTTCTCGGCCATCGGTCGCACGGTGGGGGTCGCGACACAGAGCGAGCAGATCAGCCGCATCGCGCGCCTCAGCCGGCTGTACGAGGTGGCAAGGTCCGCGACGCTGGCCGACTCGTCGCTGCTGGACCGACTGTCCACCGAGCTGGGGCATCCCCTGCACGTCGTCGATGTCGAGTTCGGCACCGAGGTCCTCGGTCGGCAGGGACGCATGCCCGTCGAGACCATCCGGGCGCTGCGCCAGCGGGTCGGCGGCAAGCTCGAACGCCTGCCCGCCCGGCAGGCCGTCACGGTGGGCGACGAACTGGTCGCGACGGCCTTCGCGCTGTCGACGCACCGCAAGTGCATGCTCGTCGTGGACGGCGCCTCCGACATCGACATGGATGCCTTCGGCCTGCTGCACGCCCAGAGCCTCATCGGGATCGAGGTGGAACGTGCCACCCGCGACCGCGAACGCGACGATGCCTCAGGCGCATTGCTGTTCGAACAGATCGTCGACGGCTCACTCGGCTCGGACGCGGCGCAACCCCGGCTCGAGCAGAGCGGGCTCGCCGACCGCGAGTGGGTTGTCCTCGCACTCGACTCGCAGCACCTCCGAGCAGCGCGAATCTATCTCGGCGACAGCGCATTGCCGAACCTGACGTGCGTCGTGGGCGAGGAGGGATATCTGATGACCGCCGCCGACGACATGAGCGCCACGGTCGATCTACTGTCCGGCCGGATCCCGCACCTCGGCGTCTCGGCCCCGACCTCGACCATCCAGCGCCTCCAGGACAGCGTCCGGCAGGCCCGCTGGGCGCTGCAGGCCGCACGGGCCGACGGCAGCGCAGTTGCCGAGTACTCCACGGCGTCACCGCTGTTCCTTCCCCGCACTCTCAGCGAGGCGACCTTCGCTGCGCGCGCCGTGCTGGGCGACCTGATGGACCACGACACCGCCAACCAGTCCCAGCTGGTCGAAACCCTCGACACGTTCCTGACTCTCGACCGGAGCTGGTCGGCCACCGCCGAGAAGCTGATGATCCACCGTCAGACACTCGCATACCGGCTCAAGCGAATCGAGGCCATCACCGGCCGCAGCACCAAGAGCTCCGCCGACATCTCGACCTTCTGGATGGCACTCATCGCACTGCGGATCAGTCGCGGCGGTAGCGAGTAGTCCCGCTACCCGAACTCGATGACCAGCTGCGGTGGATCGTCGAGCACATTCACCTCGAATGGTGCGGGATCCTCCCGGAAACCGATGAAGGACTGGGTGATTCCCCCGCCCTCCCGGACGTCGGGAAGCAGGTAGAGCTGGGCCACACGGGAGCCTTCCGGACCCGCCAGTGGTGTTGCGGTGGCGTAGAGATGTCGGGCCGGTGGCGCGGTGTCCATCATGTCCACTTGCACGATCGACCGTCCGGGAAGCGGCACCGGCGAACCACCACGGTGCGGCACGGCCTCGGCGACGTAGCCCACCTTCCAGAACGGCACTCCGGACCCGGTGAACGAGTACACGACTCGATCCGTACCAGCCTCCACATCAGAGTCGATTCGCACGTCCTTCACCGAAGCGGTGGAGACGACGCCGATCATCGAGAGGACATCGCCGTCCGGCACGAGTTCGAGCGTGGACCGCGGAGGGGCGATGGACCCGACGTCGATTCGTCCGGTCCGGTCGGCCGGCGTGGAGACGAAGGAGCGGTCCGACGGGGGCGAAGCTCGGTCGACGCCACAGCCGGCCGCCAGCACCAGCGTCCCGAGCACGCCGGTCAACCTCATCACCCTCATACGCCCCCTCCACGGAACCCGCTCCCCCATCGCGCACTGTACGTACCTCGCCGAACAACGAGCGGCGGAACCGGAACACAGGGCGCCGAGGCCCGCCCTTCAGCACCCGAAACTGCTGCCATGCAGACCTCACAATCCGTTGATAACGTTCAACTCGTACCAACCGTTTCTGTTCGACCGACAGAGAAGGAGTTCCAATGTTCTCCAGCGTGGGCGACTTTTTCACCTTCATCCTGAACCTGGGTTTCTCGGCCGGCTCTTCCGGTTTCCAGGTCAGCGGCTCCGGTGGTGGGGTCCCGACTCCACCAGTTGCGTAACCGCTACAGCTCCAAGCCTGTGCCCCGGACGAGCGCGTCCGGGGCACAGTGCTGTCCCCCGCCCCCGGCGCTTCCCGGCGTCGTGCTGGAATGCTTCGGGAGCGTACGCGCCAGGCCGTTGCGGGTTTCGGTCGACGGAAGATGATGTCGACGGAAGATGATGTCGACGGAAGATGATGTCGACGGAAGATGATTGAGCAGAACGGCAGAGAACGGGATCGTGTGGTGACGATGAGCCCGACGTACTCGAATCCTGTTTACGCACCTGCCGTTCTGCTTTAGGTGAGGCACCTAGACTGCCGCGGCATGGACCTTCATGTCACCGCGATTCGGTGACCTCATCTATGACGACGCAGTGGATGATCGAAGACCTCGAGTTTCCCGGACGCCCCTGGAGTCGGGGAGCTGTGCGAACCAACCACCTACTGGACCACACCCGATGCAATGGAGCTACCGGCCGAGATGGTGAGTGACGTCAACGCGATCGTTGACGAGGTGACGATCGACGGGCGGACGGAGCGTATCGCACATCTCGGGCGTGGTTTCACCACAATGGTCCCCGACTACATTGATGTGACTGGCCAAACGCCCCTCACTGGATGTCTGGTGTGGGATCGCAATCTGTGGTTGAACTTCCGCACCGAACCGTCGGGACAGGTCCTGGTGACCGAGCGAGCCTCCCTGCTGAGGCGGGCGGCGCGAACGCCAACCACGTATCCGGGGGTATACAGCGTGGATCACCAAGGCCCGAGCATTCTGCATCGCGGCGGTACGGTTCCCGCTGGGTTCGGCGTCGTCGCACGAGCCCTGTCGGCACTGCTGGCTTGAATCACGCGGCCGCGTTGTCGCCGATCGTTCCCTCATGGAGCCTCGAGTGCGGCTGTCTCTGCTGAGGCATTCGGTGCGAGCGTGGCGTTGCAGCGGGAAGTAACCAGTGAATAGTTGTGCGAGCGTGCCGCTTCGGAAGCAGGGGCCATTGCCGGCGACGAGCACGAGTGATGCCGGGTCATGTCCGATCGACCGACATGCCCACCACTCCATGCTGGCGGACAGCCGCCGCACCAGAGATCTCCCCGGGACAACCGGCACCACCCTCATCTTCACCTCGACCAGGATATTCGTTTGCCGTGACCTGCTCACACGCCCCTCGCGGCCAGTGCCCGGATCATAGACGCCGAGCCCCGCCACACCCTGGCGTACAAGGAAAAGCATTGACTAGAACATCAGTTCGAACTAAACTAGCTTCATGAATCCGGGGGGACTCAACAATCCGAGCATCGCAGTAACCGCACCGCGTCCCGAGGACATAGGAGCGCTGCCCGAAATCACACTGCTGCAGACCACGCTCGACATCTTCCACGCAATGGAACAACTCGACACCCTACGGGTGGTTGCCGTCGCTGAAATCGACGCGCGCGCAGTCTCGTTCGACACCCTCGGGTTCCGCAGCGTCAAGCAGTGGCTGGCTGCGAACACATTGCTGGAGGTACCGGCCGCGGCACGGATCCTCGCGTTGGGCAAAATGCTGAGCCGGCAACCCGAGATTGCCGACGCCTTCAACACCGGTGATATTTCGGCGGAGCATGCCGCGTTGATCGGTAAATTCTGCGAAACCCCGCCGCGCGGCATGCCTGTAGAGGCGCTGGGTGCGTGCCGGAAAGTGTTGTTGGACGCCGCCACTGGCCCTGCCGCGACCACCATGACCGTGCGCACCTGCATCGCGAGGCTCGAGCGGATCTTCGAATCCGACGAACTACCGCCCAGCGAAGACACCGAACGCAACGAGTTCCACGCTTCGAAAACCCTGAACGGACGCGTCGCCGTGAAGGGCGATCTCGATGCCGTCACCGGGGAAATGCTGTTGACGGCGTTGTCTGCCTTGACCAAGCCGAGGAATCCGGTCGACGACCCCGCCGGCTCGCGCACCCCGGCGCAGAAGCGCGCGGACGCGTTCGCCGAGATCCTGCGCCGCTACCTCGACTCCGGCGAGGCGCCGGTCGAGGGTGGCGAACGGCCCCACCTGTCCCTGCATGTGAATGCCGCCGACCTTGCGCGCAGCGAGTCGGATCACGAGTCGGCCCATCCGGATGGTGAGCCGGACCTGTTCGGAGACAGAGACGTTGCCACTATGCCCTGGATGGGACCACTGTCGATCGCCACCGCCCGCAGACTCGCCTGCGACTGCCATCTCACCCCGATAGTGATGCACGACGGCGTCCCTATCGACCTCGGCCGCACCAGCCGAACCGTCTCCAAGAAACAACGCCGCGCCCTGATCGCCCGCGACCACGGCTGCGCCTTCCCCGGCTGCGGGGCACCACCCGCACATTGCGAAGGCCACCACATAAAACATTGGGCAGACGGCGGACCCACCGACCTCGACAACCTCGTCCTACTCTGCCGCTACCACCACAGGCTCCTCCACCACAGCCACTGGCAAGTGAAAATCGACGCCGACCGCCACCCGTGGTTCACGCCGCCGAGCACCGTCGACCCCTTCAAGAAACCCGTCCCCGCCCACAACCGCGCAGGACCACAAGCCGCATAGCGCTGTAGCCGACACCCCGGTGGGGGTGCCGGCCACAGCGGGGTGCGCGGGGAATGCCCCGGTCCGGTGAGGTCACCCGCACCGTGACGAAACTGCCGATCGGACAACACGTCTCTGCCGACCAGACACCGCGTCTCAGCCAGCCAGACACCGCGTCACAGCCAATTGGCAAGGGCCTCAGATTCTGCTGGCCACCCGTAGCGCTTCCAGAGTCGCCTCCTCGACGGTGCGCGGCGCCTGACAGTCCCCGATCGCGTACACCTCGGTCTCGGTGCCGCTCAACTGCGACGTCAGCTCGTGGAACAGGCCGTCCTCCTGCTTGTGGCCGAGGCACAACACGAGTGCTGCAACATCTTCCGCAATCACCGGCTGTGACGTGAGGGTGTTCTGGAGGTACACGGTGTCGTCGTCGGCGCCGTACAGTCGCGCGTTGGTGACGATCTCCACTCCCGCCTCGTACACGGCAGCCAGCATCGCGTTGCGGGTGTACTGCTGGATGGTTTCACCCGGCGCGTAACCGTCCACGGCGAGTGTGACCTTGCGGCCGCCGCTGCGCGCGATCATCTCCGCGACACCGAGGCCGATCCAGTCGCAGCGCCAGTCCGCCACCACGATCCGGCCCTTCGGCAGATCGGCGCCGTTCGACTTGATGACGTCCCACGACTCGAACACCGGCAGCGCGTCGTCGAGCTCGAGCGGCGGTCGGTACGGGGTGGCGCCGGTCGCGACGATCACGACGTCCGGATTCACCTCGCGGACCAGTGCGGCGTCGACCTGAACTCGGGTGCGCACCTCCACCCCGTACCGGTCGATCTCGGACAGCAGATTCGTGACCGCTCCACCGAACTCGGCGCGGTGCGGCAACCGCTCGGCCAAGAGCACCTGGCCGCCGACGCGTCCGGCAGCCTCGTAGATCGTGACGTGGTGTCCGCGCTGTGCGGCGATCACGGCCGCCTTCATGCCCGCCGGTCCGCCGCCCACGATCATCACATTCTTCGCCACAGCCGTGGGAACGGTTCGGCCGAACTGGATTTCACGACCGGTCTCGGGGCGCTGGATGCACGAGATCGGGTATCCCATGTGGAAGTGCCCGATGCACGCCTGGTTGCATGCGATGCACGCCCGGATCTCCTCGGTGCGCCGAGTCTCGGCCTTGGCCGGCATCTCCGGATCGCAGATGAGGGCGCGGGTCATCGCGCACGCATCGGCCTGCCCCGACGTCAGCACGATCTCCGCCTCGTGCGGCTGGTTGATGCGGCCGGCGACGAGCACCGGAATCGACACCTGCTTCTTGATCTTCGCCGCCGACGGCGCCGTGTACATCGCGTCGTAGTGCATGGGCGGAACGATGTGGGTCGAGCCACCGGTGCTGGCGGACGTGCCCTCGGTGACGTTGAGGTAGTCGATGTAGCCGTCCGCGTCGAGCGCCTTGCACAGCGCGACCGTGTCGCTCTCGCCGGTGGCATCGTAGGTGTTCTCGTCGGCCGAAAGACGCACACCCACCACGAAATCCGGGCCGACGGCCTCGCGCACCACCTGTGCCGTCTCGCGCAGCATGCGCATCCGATTCTCGAGGGTGCCGCCGTACCGGTCCTCGCGCACATTGAGGTTCGGGTTGAGGAACTGCGCGGGAAGGTAGCCGTGGCTCGCGACGATCTCGACTCCGTCGAGGCCGGCGGTCTGCAGACGCACCGCGCCCTCCGCATATCCGGTGATGATCTCCTGGAGAAGGTCGATGCTCACGGCCTGCGGCATGACGTGGAAGCGCTCGTTCGGTACCGCGGACGGTGCGAGCGCGACGGGCAGCGCGCCGTCGCCGGACTCCATGATCTCGCGGCCCGGATGGAAGATCTGGGAGATCAGTTTGCAGTCGTGCTCGTGCACCGCCTCGGCCACCCGGCGGTAGCCGGGGATGCAGCTGTCGTCGGTGATCATGAGGACGTGTGAGGTGTAGCGCGCCGTCTCGTGAATGCCGGCGACCTGCATGATGATCATCCCGGCTCCGCCCTCGGCCCGCGCGCGGTGGTAGGCGACGAGCTGGTCGGTGACTTCGCCGTCGTGCACCATGACGGTGTCGTGGCCCGACGAGAAGATCCGGTTCTTCAGTGTCGTCCCACCGAGCGCGAGGGGGCTGAACAACGACGGGAACTCGATCGCGGTCGACATGGGAGACCTCTCTGGGGCGTGCTGATTGCTTCGGTCGGGCGCCTCGACTGTTCCACACGAGCGGAACGCAAACACTCGTACCGAAGTCTGTAATCTGCGCGTTTTCCCGTACGCCAGTACGTCCCTCGCGACACGTTCCCGCACCACAGGCAACACGCGTTCGAACCAGCCACACCACGCCGTCTCCGAGAACAGGGGGTTGTACTAGTGGATAGAATCGACCACGAGTTACGTCCTGTCGTACAGTTCACACCGGTCGAGGGTTCTCCTAGTGTTTCGAGCGATCAGTTCCGCGTTGATCCATCTCCAGGCCGCGGCTGCGACACTTCGAGGACACTCACGATGAAATCTTTTGACGTCATGGACGAGGCGCCCACATCGCGCTTCCACCGGAAACTGTTGATCGCCTGTTGTGGCGGCCCGTTCCTGGACGGATTCGTCCTCAGCATCATCGGCGTGGCACTGGTCGGCATCAAGGCCGATCTGCTGCCGTCGAGCGCCGAGGTCGGCCTCATCGGTGCCGCCTCACTGATCGGCATCTTCTTCGGCGCGACGCTCTTCGGCGCGCTCACCGACCGCATCGGCCGCGAGAAGATGTACGCCCTCGACCTCACGGTCCTGGTCATCGGTTGCGCCCTCAGTGCCTTCGTCCAGGAGGCCTGGCAACTGATCGTGCTCCGGTTCGTCATCGGCCTCGCGATCGGTGCCGACTACCCGATCGCGACGTCACTGCTCACCGAGTTCACTCCGACGAAGAAGCGCGGCTTCATGATCGGCGTGACGGGTCTGTCGTGGTCGCTGGGTGCAGGGTTCGCCTACATCGTCGGCGCGCTGTTCGTCGGTGTCAGCGGCGGCCACGACCACTGGCGCTGGATGCTCGCCACCTCGGCGATCCTGGGTGTCGTCGTCGTTCTCGCCCGCCGCGGAATCCCGGAATCGCCCCGCTGGTTGCTCGGCAAGGGACGTGTCGCCGAGGCCGAGCAGGTCATCCTCGACGTGTACGGCAAGAAGCTCGACCTCACCGACGAGGCGCCCGCCGCCGACGACTCCGGCATGACGATGCTCCAGTCGTTCAAGGCGATCGTCCGCGGCGGTTACCTCAAGCGCACCCTTATGTGCGGCGCCCTGTACTTCGCGCAGATCACCCCGCAGTACGCGATGCTGACCTTCCTTCCGGTCATCCTCGCCGGCTTCGCGGTATCGAGCGACGGCTCGGCCGGCCTGATAGTCGAGACCGTCATCATCCTGTTGTTCGCGATCGGCTCCATCCCGGCACTGCGGTGGGTCGAGACGATCGGACGCCGCAAGATGTCGATCATTCCGTTCGCCGTCATGGCCTTCCCGCTGATCTTCCTGTGGCTCGTCCCGGATGCCCCTGTGTGGCTCGTCGTCGTGGCGTTCTGCGCCTACGCCTTCGCATCCGGTGGCCCCAGCATCCTCGAGTGGGTCTACCCGAACGAGTTGTTCCCCACCGAGATCCGGGCAACCGCCGTGGGCGTGTCTGTCGGCATCAGCCGGATCGGCGCCGCCACCGGCACCTACCTGCTGCCGATCAGCATCGACAACTTCGGCATCGGCGCCACGATGGGCTTCGGCGCTCTGATCACCCTGGCCGGCTTCGCCGCGTGCTACGCGTGGGCTCCGGAGACCGCCGGACGCCCGCTCGAGGAGACCGCGTCCGTCGCCCCGGCCGGTTCCCGCACCACCGCGTCCGTGGACTGAGCCCCCGTTCCGCCGCCGGCGACCTCTCGAAAGATGACTCGATGACGACCCTCACCACCCCCGACAGCATCGTCGACTCCGTTCCCACCGATCTGTGGCTCGGCGGCCGTCAGACCTCCGCCTCCTCCGGTGCCACTTTTCCGGTGCACAATCCAGCAACCGGGGACGTCCTCACGCACGTCGCCGACGCGAGCCCGGACGACGGCCTCCGTGCCCTCGACCTGGCGGCGGCCGTCCAGAAGGAGTGGGCGGCCACCGCGCCGCGGGAGCGCGCCGAGATCCTGCGAAGCGCGTTCGAGCTGGTGCGCAAGCGGAGCGAGGACTTCGCGACGGTCATGACACTCGAGATGGGCAAGGCGATCGGCGAGGCGCGCGGCGAGGTCGCGTACGGAGCCGAATACCTACGCTGGTTCGCGGAGGAGGCCGTCCGCGTCGGTGGACGATTCGGCACGGCACCGGGCGGCGACGGTCGCATCCTCGTCACCAAGGTTCCCGTGGGCCCGGTGCTGGCGATCACCCCGTGGAACTTCCCGCTGGCCATGGGAACTCGCAAGATCGCACCGGCGGTGGCCGCCGGATGCACGATCATCGTCAAGCCGGCCGAGGAGACGCCGCTGACGATGCTGCTGCTCGGTGAGGTGTTCGCCGAGGCAGGTCTGCCCGAGGGCGTGCTGTCGATCCTGCCGACGTCGCAGGCGTCCGCACTGTCCGGGCCCCTCATGCAGGATCGGCGGCTGCGGAAGGTGACCTTCACGGGTTCGACCCCGGTCGGAAAGCTGTTGGTGCGCAATGCTGCCGACGAGCTCCTCCGGACGTCGATGGAACTGGGCGGCAACGCACCGTTCGTGGTGTTCGAGGACGCCGACATCGATGCCGCGGTGAACGGCGCGATGGCCGCCAAGATGCGTAACGGTGGCCAGGCCTGTACGGCCGCCAACCGGTTCCACGTCGCGAACGCGGTCATCGACGAATTCACCGACAAGCTCGCCGCCCGCATCTCCTCGCTGCGCACCGGACCGGGCCTCGACCCGAACACCGACGTCGGACCGCTCGTCAACGCGGACCAGCGTGACGTCGTCACCGAACTCGTGACCGACGCCGTCGAGCGTGGCGCCCGCGTCCGTACCGGCGGCTTCGCCCCGGACGGTCCCGGCTACTTTTACGCACCGACTCTGCTCGACCGCATCCCGGCGGACGCTCGTGTGCTGCGGGAGGAGATCTTCGGTCCCGTCGCGACCGTCTCCGGGTTCGACACCGAGGAGGAAGGTGTCGCCGCCGCGAACGACACCGAGTACGGGCTGGCGTCCTACCTCTACACACGCGACCTGGACCGGGCCGTGCGCGTCGCAGCAGCTCTCGACAGCGGCATGGTAGCGGTCAACCGCGGCATCCTCTCCGATGCCGCAGCCCCGTTCGGCGGAGTCAAGCACTCGGGCTTCGGCCGCGAGGGCGGCACCGAGGGCATCGAGGAGTACCTCGAGACGAAGTACGTCGCACTGTGACCCTGGCCGTGGGAAGTTCCGAATCACGCACCTCGGCAGCACGATCCTGGCTCCTGGCGGCGGCGGTGGACGCGGAAGCGCTGTCCGCCGCCGCCCGAGCGGGAGCGGACTGCCTGATCGTCGACCTCGAGGACGGGGTGCCGTTCGTCCACAAGAGCCCGGCACGGCAGATCGCGCGGAAGTGGCTGCGGGACAACCCGTCCTGGGTGCGCATCTCCGACGTCCGATCGAGTCAGCACGTGCTGGACGTCGCGGCCCTGCGGGACGAGCCGGGCGTGCTCGGGGTAATGCTCGCGAAGGCCGAGTCCGCGGACGACGTGCACACGGCGGCGAGCGAACTGCCCGGCCTGCCGATCGTGCCGATGATCGAGTCCGCGCTCGCGCTCACCCGCGCGGTGGAGATCGCGGCCGTGGCGCCCGCCGTTCGCCTGGCTTTCGGCGTCGGCGACTTCCGGCACGACACCGGGGTCGCGAACACCCCGGCCGCGTTGACCCACGCACGCTCCCAGCTGGTGGTGGCCAGCCGTGCCGCCGGCCTGCCGGGACCGATCGACGGGCCCAGCGCACAGGAGGATTCGGTCTCTCCGGATACCCGGTATGCCGCCGAGTTGGGCATGACCGGCAGGCTCGCGGTCCGGGCCGCCGACGCTGCGGTGATCAACGCCGCGCTGTCACCGTCGGCCGCCGACATCGCTTCCGCGACAGCGATGATCGAGAGACTCGGGCAGAACGGGGAACGTGTCGCTTCCGGCGCCGACGTCCCGCGGCTGGCCGCGGCCAAGGCCGTGCTGCATCGGGCGCGCCAGTTCGGGATCCCCTGCGGGAGCTGACGGGTCAGGGGGCGAGCGGGCCGGTGACCGGGTGCGCCTGCTGCGAGCCGTCGGCGACGCGGTAGCTCATCGCGTGGCGGGCGAGGCCGCGGGGATCCGTCGGATCGGACACGTAGAACCAATCCATCTGCGCCCCGGACCTGTTCACTTCGAACACGCCGTATCCGTGGGAGTCCAGCTCGACATACCGCACGTGGTGGTTGAACGCCTTGAACGCCTCTTCGGCGGCCACGGTCGCGGTGCGCGGGGGCACCTTCAACATGTCGTCGATGTTCGGCGAGGTCACCGACGGCACCACGAACTCGGTGCCGACCGTGCCGGCGGCCGGATAGTTCGCGGCGTCCACCGGCAGGTCGCACGCCCACGACGTGTGGATGTCGCCGGTGAGGAACACGGTGTTGCGGACCCCGTTCGTGGTGATGGCGTCGAACAGGCGACGACGGTCGGCGGTGTAGCCGTCCCACTGATCGGTGTTGAAGGGGATACCGGCGTCGGGCACACCGACCATCTCCGTGATCGCACCCATCGTCCGGTTGTCCAGGGGTGGGAACACACACGGCGCGATCATCACCGGATTGCCCACGATCTTCCACTGCGTCGGCGCGGTGACGATGCCGGTGGCGAGCCAATCCATCTGCGCACGACCGGTGATCGTCCGATCCGGGGCGTCGACCTTGCGCCATCCGGCGCCCGCGGACGCCTGCTCGTCGCGATAGGTACGCAGATCGAGCATCGACAGCTCGGCCAGCGAGCCGAAGCGGAAGCGTCGGTACAGCGCGGCGTCGGATCCGGACCCATTCACGCGCACCGGCATCCACTCGAAGTAGGCGCGGGTCGACGCGGCCTTGCGAGCACCCCAGTCGCCCTCGGTGGCAGGATCGTGGTTCTCGGCGCCGCCGTCGTACGAGTTGTCGGCCGATTCGTGGTCGTCCCACGTCGCGATGAACGGCAGCTTCGCGTGCAGGGCCAGGAGATCGGGGTCGGTCTTGTACTGCGCGTGCCGAATTCGATAGTCGGCGAGTGAGACGATCTCGTGTACCGGGTCGTGCAGGCGCACCGAGCCACCGCGCGCGCCGTACTCGCCGCGACCGTACTCGTAGATGTAGTCGCCGAGGTGGAGAATCGCGTCCAGGTCCTCCCGCTCGGCGAGGTGCCGGTACGACGCGAAGTACCCGGCCTCCCAGTTGGAGCACGATACGACGCCGAACCGCAGGCGTGCGACGTCGGCGTCCGTGGCCGGTGCCGTGCGGGTTCGCCCGACGGGGGAGACGATCCCGAGTCCGGTGAACCGATAGAAGTAGACGGTGCCGGGACGCAGACCGTCGACGTCCACCTTCACCGTGTGGTCGGCGTCCGGGCCGGTGGCGACGGTTCCGCTGCGGACGACCGTCGCGAAGCTCGGATCGGCGGCAACCTGCCATGTGACCGAAACTGCCGTCCCCACTTCGGATCCCGGCAGGGCCTCGGCGGAGGGGGTGAACCGGGTCCAGATGATCACCCGGTCGGGGAGCGGGTCACCGGACGCCACACCGTGGACGAAACCCGGGACGGGTGCGGCGGCCGATGCCCGGCCCGCCGCTGCGGCCGCGATCCCGGCGCCCGCGAGCACCATCGAGCCGCGCAGCACCCCGCGGCGACTCACACCAGCGATGTCGTTGTTCTCGAACACCACCGGATCACAACGCAATTCGGACGCATGTTCAACTGGGATCGGGCGATGTACCGAGCGTTCATCGACTGTTCCTCCTCGCGTTTCGCGCACTTAGCGCGCCGGAAACGCCCCGGAATGCGCGACAAGTGCGCACAACGCGGGAGGGTCAGGGACGGTGGACGGCTCCGCGCGCGACGAGTTCGATCGTGGCGGCCACCGCACACGTCTGCGCCAGCAACAGTCCGACGAGGACGAGGATCTGCACCGCGCCGGCCTGCACCGCGGACCCGGTCGCGAGCAGCACGCCGACGAACGCTCCGGGCAGCGTCACCAGTCCGACCGTGCGGGTCTGGTCCAGACCCGGCAGCAATGCGTCCGTGGCCGCCGACCCCACCACCTCCATCCGGGCGTCACGCGTACTCAGCCCCAGGCTCAGCGCGGCCTCCACCTCGCCCCAGCGCTGCTCGATCGCGTCGAGGCCGCGTTTGGCGGCGAGGGAGGTGGCTGTCATCGCGTTGCCCAGGACAATGCCGCCGATCGGCACGAGCGCCACGCCCTCGAGCGGCACCACCCCACTGACGAGCATCAGCGGAACCACCAGCCCGACGCCGACGGCCAACGCCGACGCCAGCCACACCGCCGACCGTCCGGCGCGCGACCGACGGGCCGCGGTGAAGGACGCAGCCCCGAACATCACCGCGAGCACCAGCAACGACGACCACAGGTGCGCGAGCGCCGCCGCCAGGATCACGGACACCGCGGCCAGTTGCAGCGCACCACGTGCCGCGGCCCAGGGCGCCGTGAGCGGGTTGCCGAGTCCGGCGAATCGGTACACGACGGCGGCAAGCCCCACCATGACCGCGCACAGGACGAACAGTGCGAGGCCGGGGTTCGCGAGCGAACTGCTCACGGTTCGGAGGCCTTCGGCAGGAAGTCGTCCGCGAAGTCCTCACCGGACAGGGCCGCGTCGACCCGGGCCCGGATGTACCCGCCGGTCATGGGGCAGTCGCGCGCCCGGTCGGTGCGGCAGCCCAGCATGTGCTCGAGCACCGCGACCGCGCGGGACAGGTTGCCGATGCGCTCACGCATCCGGGCGGCCTGATCCTCGATCAACCGGCTGCGGTCCACCACCGTGTCCGATTCGACGATCGCCTGGGTATCGGCGAGCGAGAGCATGCCGTCCTCGTGCCACAACTGGATGTAGGCGAGCCGCCCCAGGTCGTCGCGGCTGTAGTAGCGGACTCGGCCGCGACGCTCGGACGCCTCGATGAGACCGCGCTCCTCGTAGTACCGCAGCGCCGGCACGGACAGCCCGAAGGCGCGTGCGACGTCGGATATGGAGCAGAGGTCGTCGGGCATACGACACCTCCGACTTGCACTCAAGCCCACTTGAGTGTGGACGCTGTGAGCCTACTCCTCGGAAAGGAACGCTCAGTGCAGTCTCTGCAGACCGGTACCGCACCGGCCGCGACCTCCCACGCACGCGTCGGCGCCTCGGCAGTGCTGCTCGTCGCCGGCTTCGTTCTCATCAGCGCGAACACCCGTGTCGCCTTCGGCCAGATCGGCCCGCTGGCCCCGGTCGCGGGGTTCGACGCCTCCACCGTCACCCTGCTCGGACTGATCCCGCCGCTGGTCATGGGATTGTTCGCGCCGCTCGCCGTCGTCGCCCGCAGACGCCTCGGCGAGGAACGCGCCCTGTTCGCCGCCGGCGCCCTGCTCCTCGTCGGTGCGCTGGTCCGGATGGTGGGGATGCCCGGACTGATCGTCGGCACCGTGGTCGTGAGCAGTGCGACCGCGGTCGTGAACGTGCTCGTGCCGGTGTTCGTGCGCAAGCGGTTCGCGCCCGAGCGGACGGGCGTGATGATGGGCGTCTATGCGATGTCGATGGGCGCCGGATCCGCGGTGATCGCGGCGCTGATGGTCCCCGTGTTTCGGGCAACGGGCGAATCCTGGCCACCCGCAATCGGACTCGCGGTAATTCCCGCACTCCTGGCACTCGTCGGCACCGTCCCGCAGCTACGACACGCGAGTCGGCCCGACGGCCACCCGGGCGCAGCGGCCCACGACCGTCCGCAAGTGCTGCGTACGTGGACCGCGTGGAGCCTGACGATCTTCTTCGGCATCCAGACCCTGCTGTTCTACGCGACGCTCGCGTGGCTGCCGTCGATCCTGGTCGCCGCCGGAGTCGCCGACGGGACCGCGGGGAACATGCAGGCGCTGTTCATCGTCGGCGTGGCCGCGGGCGGCCTGGTTGCGCCGATCCTCGCCGCCGCGAGCGTCGATCAGCGCCCCCACATCCTGGCGATCGTGGTCGTGTGCGCCGCGGGCTTCACGGGCCTGCTGATCGCACCCGCCACCGCGCCCGTGGTGTGGGCGTTGATCCTCGGTGTCGGACTCGGTGGAGGTCAGGCCGTCGCCGGGGTGCTCTACGCCCGGCGCGGCCACACACCCGACCACGTGGCCGCACTGTCGACGGTGGCCCAGACGGGCGGCTATCTGATCGCGGCGACCGGACCGATCCTGGCCTCGCTCCTGCACGACGCCACCGGATCCTGGGCCGCACCGGTCACAGCGTTCCTCGTGTTGCTCGCCGTCAACGCGGTCGCGAGCATGCGGGCCGGACACGACTCCCCACGAGAGCCGACACGACGTCGAACCGAGGTGTGAATATTTTGTTGTCAATATTCCGTTGACAGCACGGTGGGCGAGGCGGACTCTCGAAGCATGACCTCCGAGGACTTCACCCCACCCAACCCCAGCCGGGAACGCGCCCACCGGGAGTACGCGGCCCTGTTCCGGATCGCCGAGCGGCACGGCGCCACTCCCGAACAACGGGCGCGTCAGTCGCATCCGGAGATCCTCGAACCACTGGGAGCGATCCGGGTGGTGGCGGCACTCGCGGGTGGCGTCCACACGCCGGAGCCGGGCGAGCCGGAGATCGACGACGCCGACATCACCGCGGCCCTCGGGCTGTTCCCGAAGGCCCGCGCCGAGATGGATCAGCTCGAGGCACTGTTCCTCGGCATCGCCCGTCAGCGCGGAATGACCTGGCGGGAAATTGCGTTCGGACTGGGCCTCGGAAGCACCCAGGCGGCACGGCAGCGGTACGAGCGGCTGGTCGAACGCACCTGAGGTCGAACACGTGTAGGGCCCGAAGCCGACGAGCGACTTCGGGCCCCACACGAGTCGGCCGGTTCCCGGCCACACTCGCTAGACGAGCAGCGCGGCGAACGCCCCGAGGGCGGCAATCAGACCGGCGAAAGCCCCCACCGCTTCCGCACCTGCGACAACCTGATCGAAGTCGACCGAACCCAGAGCCGTAGCGAACTCCTCAGAACCCATTGTCTTCCCCTTTGTTCCCGTGAAGCTGGTGCTTCGTCTCAGTCGCCGTTCTCGGCGCCACTGCATGTGTAGCGGACTGCGACAACGGATTCCAAGCGGTGAAAGCCTTGAATCGCAATCCATTACAGAATGGAAACGCTCGAGCGCACGGGCGTAAAAACGGCGTCACACGTCGTTAACACCGAGGGCCCGGACACGCAGATCGCGGGCCAGGTGATCGCGCTGTTCGATCACCAGGCGCCGCAGCGCGCCGGGAGCGTCCGCGTTGGACGTCAGCCAGGCATCCACCGCATCGAGGGAATCCGCCGCCGGGAACAGGCCCAGCACGATGCGGCGGGCGATCTCGATGCTCCGCGTCGCCCACACGTCGCGGATCGCCGCGAAATAGGCGTCGTCGTAGGGCGCGATCAGGTCCCGGCGCTCGCCGGCCCGGAAGCCGCCGATGACGGCGTCGAGTTGGTCGTTGCTGAGCCCGGGATCCTCCAGGGCCGCTCGCCACGCCTCGCCCTTGACCTCCGGCAGTGGGCGGGCCGTGAGCGCGCGCAGGTGGGCGGTGCGGCCGGACGCGGTGTCGTCACGGCCGAGTTCGGCGGCGAGATCCGGCGCGTCGGCATGCCCGGTCGCGGCGAGCGCGGTCCACAGTGCCCAGCGCAGGTCCGGGTCCAGCGGCAGGCCGTCGGGCGCCGGTCCGGTGCCGTCGAGCAACGCGCGGATCTGCGGCGCGAAGCGACCGTCGACGGCGGCCGCCGACGCCACCGCCCGCGCCCACGCCAGCTGGCCGCCCGAACCCGGCTGCGCGTCCCACAGGGCCGCCCTGCACGATTCGAGCCACCGACCGCGCCACTCGTCACGAGCCGCATCCGGAAGGTAGTGCGCGACGGCGTACCCGGCGTTCGCGAGCACCGCCGCCATCAGTGCCGTGTTGGTCTCGGACGGTGCGAAGACCTGGGCCATCGCCAGGTAGCGTTCGGGGGAGAGCTCGCCGTCGCGGGTGGCGTTCCACAGCGCCGACCAGATCAACCCCCGGGCCAGCGGGTCGACGACCCGGTCGAGCGAGCGCTCCACGGTGTCCAGCGAGCCGGCGTCGAGCCGGACCTTCGCGTACGTGAGGTCTCCGTCGTTGAGCAGGCGCAGCGGCGCTTCCGGCAGGTCGACCGGCGTACGTTCGTTCCCGAGATCCAGCTCGACGCGATCGCGTCGGACCAGAGCGCCCGAATCGTCGAAGTCGTAGAGTCCTACCGCGATCCGGTGCGGTCTCGGATCGGTCTGCACGATCTCGTAGCCGCCGGCGCCGCGCTCGAGGGTGAGCGTCGACATCCCCGTGGTCCGGAGCCACGCGTGCGCCCAGGTCGCGAGGTCGCGGCCCGACGCCTCCGACAGTTCCGACAGCAGGTCCCCCAGCGTGGTGTTGCCGAAGGCGTGCGCGCGGAAGTAGCGGCGTGATCCCTCGAAGAACGCATCCCGGCCGACGTACGCGACGAGTTGCTTGAGAACGCTGGCGCCCTTCGCGTAGGTGATCCCGTCGAAGTTCAGTTTCGCGGCCTCGAGGTCGACGATGTCGGCGACGATCGGATGCGTTGTCGGCAACTGGTCCTGCGAGTATGCCCACGCCTTGCGCCGATTCGCGAACGCGACCCACGCGTCGGTCCACTCGGTGGCCTCCGCGCTCGCGAGCGCGCCCATGTAGTCGGCGAAGGACTCCTTGAGCCACAGGTCGTCCCACCACACCATCGTGACGAGGTCACCGAACCACATGTGTGCCATCTCGTGCAGGATCGTGTTGGCACGCCCCTCGTACTGCGCGGCGGTCGCGGCGCCGCGGAACACGTATGCCTCGGTGAAGGTGACGCAGCCCGGGTTCTCCATGGCACCGAGGTTGTACTCGGGCACGAACACCTGGTCGTACTTGCCCCACGGGTACGGGTAGTCGAAATTCTCGGCGAAGAAGTCCAGGCCCTGCCGGGTCACCTCGAAGATCGTGTCGGCGTCCAGGTACCGGGCGAGCGACGCGCGGCACAGCACCCCGAGCGGAACGTCGAGATCGCCTCGCCGCCACTCGGATTCGACACGGTGATACGGACCCGCAACGATCGCGGTGATGTACGTCGAGATGGGCAGGGTGGGAGAGAACTCCACCGACTGCCGGTCGCCGTCGTCCTCGACGATCGCGGCGGGTCGGTTGGATGCCACCTCCCAGCCGGACGGCGCCGTGACCGAGAACGTGAAGGGCGCCTTCATGTCCGGCTGCTCGAAACATGCGAACACCCGACGCGCGTCGGACGGCTCGTACTGCGTGTAGAGGTACGTCGCACCGTCGACCGGATCCCGGAATCGGTGCAGCCCTTCGCCGGAACGGCTGTACCGTCCCACCGCGCTGACCACGACGGTGTTCGACCTGCGCAGGCCGTGCAGGGGGATGCGGGCCCCGTCGTACTCGACGTCGACGAACTGACCGTTGACGATCACCGAACGCACCTCGAGACCGAGGAAATCGAGCCATGTCTCCGTCGCGGTGGCGTCGAACTCCACCGTCGTGGTGGTCAGGAACCCCGCCTCGGTCTCGTCGGGGGCGTCCGTCACGTCCAGTTCCACCCGATATGCACGGACTGTCACGGCCGCCGATCGCGCGGCGGTCTCGGAGCGGGTCAGATTCGCGATACTCACGCCACCGATCCTGCCAGCCGCAGGAACCGTCCGGGGTGCGTCCGGCCAACCCGCGTGGACGGGCGCCTGCACGTGCGCGCGGGGCGTCGTAGCATCGGGCTGCGAGCGCTCACGGGAAGAGGTGCGAGATGGACGATCCGATCACGACCCAGGTCGACGACGAGACGGGGATCGCGCACCTCGTCCTGAACCGTCCAAAGCAGCGGAACCCGCTGTCCACCAGCATGATGCGAGCGGTGACGGCCGCACTGCGTAAACTGGGCGACGACGCAACCGTCCGCGTCGTGGTGCTGTCCGCGGCCGGCTCCGCCTTCTCCGCCGGCCACGACCTGTCGGAGATGGTGGGACGCAGCCTCGAGGACGAGCGCGAGATCTTCGAAGTGTGTACCGAGATGATGGATGCCGTCCAGTCGATCCCGCAGCCCGTGGTCGCCGCCGTCCAGGGACCGGCGATCGCCGCCGGCTGCCAGTTGGCGGCGTCGTGCGACCTCGTGGTGGCGTCGTCGACCGCGGTGTTCGGCACTCCGGGCGTGCGTATCGGGCTGTTCTGTTCCACTCCCATGGTCGCGCTCAGTCGCGCGGTGGGGCGCAAGCGCGCGATGCAGATGCTGCTCACCGGCGACACCATCGACGCGGCGACGGCGGCGGAGTGGGGATTGGTCAATTTCGTTGCGGCACCGGACCAACTGGACGCTCGTACAGATGAGTTGGCCGCACGCATCGCCGAGTCCAGCCCGCTCACGCTCGCGATCGGCAAGCAGGCCTTCTACCGCCAGATCGACCTGCCGCAGGACGAGGCGTACGAGCTGATGGCCGAGACGATGGCCGACAACGCCGTCACGTGCGACGCACAGGAGGGGATGAGCGCATTTCTCGCGAAGCGGAAGCCGACATGGACGGGCAAATGAGACGAACACCCCCAGTTTCTCGACACGCGGGACCAACTTGGCGCGCGCGGAACCCGTTTGCGTTCTAGCCTGAGGTCCATTCCGGGTACCGCGAAAGAGAGGCACATCATGGCATTGCCCACGTTGACCCCCGAGCAGCGCGCCGCCGCCCTCGAGAAGGCTGCAGCGTCCCGCAAGGCTCGCTCCGAACTGAGGGAAGGCCTCAAGTCGGGCAAGCTGACGCTGGTGGAGGTTCTCGACAAGGCAGACACCGACGAGCTCGTCGGCAAGACGAAGGTGCTGTACCTGCTCGAATCCCTGCCGAAGGTCGGCAAGATCAAGGCTCGCGACATCGCCGAGTCGGTCGGCATCGCCGAGACGCGCCGCGTCTCCGGCCTGGGCGCCCGTCAGCGCGCCGATCTGATCGCCAAGCTCAGCAGCTGACGTTCGTAGCTCTTCGCAACGGCCCGCGCTCTACAGCGCGGGCCGTTCCGCGTCCGTGAGGGCAGGATCGCGCGACGAATCCTTGAGCGCGACACCGGAGGCCCCGAGGCGCCGCGCCCCGTCGACGAGGGCGGCGACGACCCGGGCCGCATGGTCGTACGCCATCCCGTCCGGCGGATGGATGTTCGAGACGCAATTGCGTTGGGCATCAGTGCGACCGGGCTGCGGGTGGTGGGTCAGGTAGATGCCGACGCTGTCGGCGACCGACAGACCGGGGCGTTCCCCGATGAGCACGAGCATCGTCGTCACGCCGAGTTGCTCTCCGATGTGGTCTCCCAACGCGACACGCGCCTGGGTCGCGATCACCGGGGGAGCGACCGTCAGCTGCGGCAGGGCGCGGACGATCGCGGCGCCCAGGGCGGGACCGTGCGCCGCGAGCGCCGTCGGGGACAGCCCGTCGCACAGAGCGATACCGATGTCGGACCCGTTGTGCTCGAGCCTCGTTCCCCGCTCGGGAACGCGACCGAGGTCGGGTCGGCGCAGATACGTGGACCGGTCGGCCGCAGCACTGCGCACGATCGACGGATTCCCGAGACCTACGTCGCGGATCCGATCCGCCAACGCCTCGACGTCCAGCGCCGTGTGCACTGCATCCCGTGCCGCGGCGTGAGCGGCGACGAATTCTAGCTGCCGCCGCGTCGGCACACCGTTCCCGCTGCGGCCCAGCCCGATCCGCGCCTGGGTGTGGCGCCGGAGATCGCTCCACGGATCGCTCATGCGGCGCCGCCGAGAGCCCGCAGCGGTGACGCCGCGACGTCGACGGTAAGGATCCGTCCGGCGTCGTCGACCATCCCGAGTCGGCGCAGCCACGCCTCGAATTCGGGTGCGGGCCGCAGGTTCGCGGTGTCTCGCACGTACAGCGCGTCGTGGAACGACAGCGACTGGTAGCCGAGCATGACGTCGTCGGCGCCGGGCACCGTGATGACGAAGGCCGTGCCGGCGACGGCGAGCAGCGTCAGCAGGGTGTCCATGTCGTCCTGATCGGCCTCGGCGTGATTGGTGTAGCAGACGTCGACGCCCATCGGCAGCCCGAGCAGTTTGCCGCAGAACTGGTCCTCGAGCCCGGCCCGCACGATTTGCTTACCGTCGTAGAGATATTCGGGTCCGATGAATCCGACGACGGTGTTCACCAGCAGGGGTTGCAGGTCCCGCGCCACCGCGTACGCGCGGGCCTCCAGGGTCTGCTGGTCCACCGGCCGGTCACCGGTTCCGAGGTGGGTTCCCGACGACAGTGCCGAGCCCTGGCCGGTCTCGAGGTACATGACGTTGTCGCCGACCGTGCCGCGGCGCAGCGCCCGGCCCGCCTCGTTGCCTTCCCGCAGCAGTGTCAGGTCGACCCCGAATGCCCGATTGGCGCCCTCGGTCCCGGCCACGGACTGGAAGACGAGGTCGACGGGGGCGCCCCGCTCGACGAGGTCGATCGTCGTCGTCACGTGGGTGAGCACGCAGGACTGCGTGGGGATCTCGAACCGCCGGCGGATGTCGTCGAGCAGGTGCAGCAACTCGGCGACGGCGTGCGGGGAATCGCTCGCCGGGTTGATCCCGACCACGGCGTCGCCGCACCCCAGCAACAGCCCGTCGAGGATCGCCGCGGCGACTCCCCGCGGATCGTCGAGTGGATGGTTCGGTTGCAGCCGGGTCGCCAACCGCCCGGGCAGGCCGATCGTGGTGCGGAACGCACTGGTCACGACTGCCGCGCGCGAGACCGCGATGAGGTCCTGATTCCGCATGATCTTGCTGACGGCCGCCACCATCTCCGGGGTGAGTCCGGGGGCGAGGGCCGCGAGCACCTCGGCCGAGTTCGGGCGCGCCGCCACCGCGAGCAGATGATCACGCAGGCCGCCGACGGTGAGGTGCGCTACCGGGGCGAACGCCGCGGCGTCATGGGTGTCCAGGATCAGCCGCGTCACCTCGTCGGTCTCGTACGGGACCACGACCTCGGTGAGGAACGTGCGCAGCGGCACCTCGGCGAGCGCCCACTGGGCGGCGGCCCGCTCGGCATCCGAATGTGCTGCGCACCCGGCGAGTTCGTCGCCGGAGCGCCGCGGTGTCGCCTTGGCGAGCAGGTCCACGAGGCCGAGGAACTCGTACGCGACGCCACCGAGTCGCTGTCGGTACACGGTCATGACACGGTCACCTCCGTGGGCACCTCGGCCGCGGACCGAGGACGTGGACAACGCACCTGCGAACGCACCCTCAGTATGTGGCCGGGTTCGCCCGCCGTCGAGTGGACGGCGGGCGGAGCGGGCTCGTCAGGCCTGCACGACCCCGACCACGGGGGCGAAGTCACACGCCGGCAGGTCCCGGCTGGTGTTGTCGAGCATGCTGCCCGATATCAGGAAAACGACCGTGCCCCGGCCCGTTTCGATCGTGTTGGACAGCGTTCGCGGACTGTCCGCGGGGCGCTCCTGGTACAGCGGGGCCGTGCCTGAGCGCATCGTGTTCAGATTCAGCCAGGACACCGTCATCGGGTCGCCGCGGTGCGGAGAGGACATCGACGTGCCCAGCCCGGAGAACAGCACGTTGACCGTGCCGGGCGGAATGACCGGCGTCGGCAGGCTGGTGTCGACGGCCGGCCCGGCGACGGCCTGCGCGACACCGATCGAGTCGTCACCGAGAGCCGCGGGCAGCAGACAGTCCGAGGCGGACGTGTCGTACAGGAACGGCTGGACCGCGCCCTCGACCAGGTGCGCCGAACGGGGGAAGTAGGAAGCCCTCGGCACCCCGGCGGCGACCCTCCCGAGGGTCTCCAGCGCCGACTGTGCCGTGAGCGTGCCGACCGGCAGTCCCGCACCGAACGCGGTCCGGACCGCCGTCAGGTCGTCCACCGGCACCGGCTGGGCGGCGGCGGCCGCCTGACTACCCAGGCCCACCAGGATCCCCACCGAAGCAGCAATCCCCACAATTCGTCTGATCATGCGGGGATGGTAGATCAGCGCAGCAGAACTCGTGCGATCGAGACCTGGTCCCGCGACAGCCGCCGCTCACCGTCCTCGACGTCCCACAGGCCGTTCTGCAGCACGCGGCCGAGCGTCCAGGCCCGCGCGCGATCCCGATCGAGGTCGAGGACGTCGGTCATGAGGTCGAACCGCCAGGCGATGTCCGCGGCGTCGAACCGATCGGTGAGGGCGGGCAGCAAATCGAATCCGGGATCACCGGCGAGGGGCTTCGGATCGATCGCGAGCCACGGTGCGCGATCGGACGCGAGGACGTTGTCGTAGTGGAGATCCCAGTGCAGCAATCTGTTTCCCGACTCGGCGACGACGTCGCGGACCGCCGCCGCGCAGTCCGTCAGGAGATCCCGATCGTCCGGATCGTCGAGCAGCGGGACGGCGGACGGCGTCTGCTCCAGCATCGCGGTCGCCACGTCGTCGAGACGGCGCAGACCGTCCGGTGCCGTGTGGGCGGTGAGCCGCGCGAGCAGTTCGGCGAGGGTCTGCACCGCGGCACGGGTGTCCGCGACACTCGACAGGTGCCGGGAGGTGTCGAGCCGCTCGAGCAGCATCGCGCCGGTTTCGGCGTCGTGTGCGAGGAGACGGACGGCGCCGTCGCCGTCCCAGATCCGCAACGCCACCGACTCCCCGACGGTCTCCTCGTCCACCGCCTGCAACTTCAGGACGGCGTCCCTACCGTCGCCGGCACGGACCGGCAACACGAGCGCCGCCATGCCGTGCATCGGCGCGCCGACGGGGTGCAGATCCCAGCGTTGGAGCATCTCGTCGGCGATCCGGGGAAGGGCGGCGACGAAGGCCCGTCCGGCCACACCGCCGTACCTGTGCTGTGCAGCGACGAGCGCCTCGGGAACCTCGATCACCTCCCGACCGTAGCGGTGCGTGCCTCAGTGCAACCGGTCCGCCCAGTCCTCGGGCACCCGATCGGCGGGCCCCGGCACCGTCTGGTCAAGCGGATGATGTTGTGGTGGCGACAGTTCCGGCCCCTCCGCGAAATCCTGGGTGCGGTAGTCCCAGAACCAGGCCTCACCGGGCTCGTAGCTGCGGATGATCGGGTGCCCGGCCGCCGCGGCATGCGCGCTCGCGTGCTGCGCGGGGGAGGAGTCGCAGCATCCGACGTGGCCGCAGGCAGCGCACCGTCTCAGGTGGAACCACCATCCTCCGCTCGCGTCGCACTCGACGCATCCGGCCCCGCTGGGGCCCACACCGGGATCGATCTCGGGTGGCAGGGTCATGTTCACGCCTCCTCGTCTCGTCTCACCACCATTTTCCTCGCCCCGACCCGTCCGGAAGCGATACCGTGCATTACAGACGTGATTCGCCGTCACACGCATCCGGAGGATTCATGAGCGCCGACAGCACCCCGCGACCCGAGCACCGCGACGTCGTCATCATCGGCGCCGGACTGTCGGGCATCGGGACCGCCGCCCGCCTCCACACCGAGCAGCCGCACCGCTCGGTGGTGATCCTCGAGGCGCGGGGTGCGTCCGGTGGCACCTGGGACCTGTTCCGCTACCCGGGCATTCGTTCGGATTCGGACGTCCAGACCTACGGGTACGACTTCAAGCCGTGGAAGGGACGCAAGGCACTCGCGCCCGCCGCCGACATCCTCGACTACATCCGCGAGACGGCCCGCGAGTACGACCTCGACCGGCACATCCGCTACCACCACAAGGTGGTCCGTGCCGACTGGTCTCCGACCGACGCCCGATGGACGGTGGTGGCGCGGATCGGCGACACCGAGGAGACCACGACGTTCACGGCGAACTGGCTCTTCTGCGCCAGCGGCTACTACAACTACGACAACGGCTACACCCCGCAGTTCCCGGGCATCGAGCACTTCGGCGGCCGGGTCGTGCATCCGCAGCACTGGCCCGAGGACCTGGACTATGTCGGCAAGCGGGTCGTCGTCATCGGATCCGGCGCCACCGCCGTCACGCTGATCCCCGCGATGGCCGACGCCACCGGACACATCACGATGCTCCAGCGCTCGCCTTCCTACGTCATCCCGCTGCCCGCCGAGGACGCCCTCTCCGGGTTGTTCCGGCGCGTCCTGGGCGATCGCCGCGGCTACCGGCTCACCCGGAAGAAGAACATCGCGCAGAACGTCTGGATCTACAAGCTGTCGAGGCGCTTCCCGAAGCAGGTGCGGGCGGTGATCCGGCAACTCGACAAGCGGCTCCTACCCGCGGGGTTCGACGTCGACACCCACTTCAATCCTCGGTACGACCCGTGGGATCAGCGCCTGTGCGTGGTGCCCGGCGGCGACCTGTTCAAGGCGATCCGCGAGGGAAAGGCGTCGGTGGTCACCGACACCATCGAGACCTTCACCGAAACCGGCATCGCGCTCACCTCCGGCGGGCACCTCGACGCCGACATCGTCATCACCGCAACCGGACTCGACCTGCTGGCACTCGGCGGCATCGAACTGCGGATCGCCGGCGAACCGATCGACATCACCGAGCGCCTCGCCTTCAAGGGCACGATGCTCTCCGACATTCCGAACTTCTCGTTCGCGGTCGGCTACACCAATGCGCCCTGGACGCTCAAGGTCGACCTCGTCGCCGAATTCCTCTGTCGCGTACTGCGTCAGATGGATCGCCGCGGCGCCGACGTCGTCGTCGCGGAGAACCGCGAGGAGGGCATGGACACCCGGCCACTGCTCGACTTCGCGTCCGGCTACATCCAGCGCTCGTTGGACCTGTGGCCGCGGGCCGGAACCAAGGACCCGTGGAACCTGCAGATGGACTACTACAAGGATGTCGTGGTCCTGCGGGACACACCCGTCGACGACGGCACCCTGACGTTCTCGACCGTCGAACCGAAGCCGACGAGGCCGGACGGCGACCTCGTCAGCCCCGACTGACCGGTCGGCTCCGGCGGAGGAGGCAGCGGCGGTACCGTCGAGGTGACACCGCGAGAGCCTGGGAGCGTCAAGGTGGATGCCGCGTCCGATGCACGAACCAGGCGGCGTGCACTGGTGCGCCGCCTGCGGGAACCCGCCCTTCTGGCGGTCACGCTCGCCGCGCTCCTGGCCGGCGGAATCGCGTGGCTCGCGGATGCGGGTGACGTCGCCGACGCATGCTGGATCACCGGGACGGCCGTCGCGATCGTGCCCGCCACCTGGTGGGTGGTCGACGCGCTCCGTCACCGCCGGGTCGGCGTCGACCTCATCGCCGTGCTGTCGCTGATCGGCACGCTCCTGGTGGGGGAGTATCTCGCGGGCGCACTCATCGGCGTGATGCTGGCGACCGGTCAGGCCCTCGACGCGGCCGCGGAGCGGCGCGCCACGAAGGACCTGCGATCACTGCTCGAGCACGCGCCGCGGACCGCGCGCCGCCGTGACGGCGACACCGTCGAGTCCGTTCCCCTCGACGATGTCGCCGCCGGTGACGTCCTCGTCGTCGGGCCCGGCGAGGTGGTGCCCGTCGACGGCTGGGTGATGTCGGAGGCGGCGGTTCTCGACGAGTCCGTGCTCACCGGTGAACCACTCGCTGTGCAGCGCCGCCGCGGCGAGGCCGTGCGCAGTGGAACAGTCGACGCCGGAAGCGCTTTCGAGATGCAGGCGCGCACCACCGCGGAGCAGAGCACATACGCGGGCATCGTGCGACTGGCGCAGGACGCCGCGGCCGAGAGCGCTCCCGTCGTCCGTGTCGCGGACCGCATTGCCGGCTGGTTCCTTCCCCTTGCGCTCGCCGTGGCCGGGGCCGCATGGGTTTTCAGCGGTTCCGCGACCCGTGCGGTGGCCGTCCTCGTCGTCGCCACACCGTGCCCGCTACTGCTGGCGGCGCCGGTCGCGATCGTGTCGGGCCTGTCCCGAGCGTCGCGCCTGGGCGTCGTGATCCGCAACGGTGGCGCGCTCGAGAACCTGGGCCACGCAACCACGTTGGTGATGGACAAAACCGGCACCCTCACCACCGGACGCCCCACCGGGACCGACGTGCTCACCGCGCCCGGCGGCGACCCCACCGAGGTGCTGCGACTGGCCGCGTCGGCCGATCAACTGTCGCCGCACGTACTCGCCGAGGCCATCGTGCAGGAGGCGAAGATACGTGGACTCGACCTGTCCCTGCCCACCGACGTGGGCGAGGAGGCCGGCACCGGTGTCACCGCCACTGTGGACGGCCACCGGGTGAGCGTCGGCACGCTGAACCTGCCGGACGACGCTCCCGGATGGGCGCGGTCGGCGCACGGACGAGCCGTGCTCGACGGCGCCGCGATCGCGTGGGTGACCGTCGACGACACCCTCGCCGGCGCGATCCTGCTGATCGACCCCGTGCGCCGGGACGCCTCCCGCACCCTCCGACGCCTCCGCGCGGCCGGCCTGAACCGACTGGTGATGCTCACCGGGGACCGCCGCGAGCCGGCCCAGGAGATCGGGGCCGTCCTCGGTCTCGACGCCGTCCGGGCCGAGCAGTCGCCCGCGGACAAGGTGGCGGGGGTGCGTGCCGAACGGGAGCGAGCGGTCACCGTGATGGTCGGCGACGGCGTCAACGACGCACCCGCGCTGGCGGCGGCGACCGTCGGTGTGGCGATGGGCGCCCGCGGCTCGACGGCGACGTCCGAGGCGGCGGACGTCGTGCTCACCACCGACCGTCTCGACCACCTCGCGGACGCAATGGCGATCGCGCGCCGCTCTCGCCGGATCGCCGTTCAGAGCGCCACCGTCGGGATGGGGCTGTCGTTGGTGGCCATGGGGTTTGCCGCGTTCGGCCTGTTACCGCCCGCGGCCGGCGCGCTGCTGCAGGAGGGCATCGACGTGGCGGTGATCCTCAACGCGCTGCGTGCCCTGCGCGGCGCCCGGGCCGACGAGATCCCGCTACCCGACGACACCGAGGCGATGCTGCACCGGTTCTCCGCCGAGCACGACGAACTGCGCGACCAGCTCACGATCCTGCGAGACACCGCGGGCCTGCTCGCGGCCGGTGAGCTCACCTCCGCCCACGCGGCGCTGCGCCGCGTCGACGCCTTCCTGTTCGACACCCTGTTGCCGCACGAGGAGGCCGAGGACCGCGAGCTGTACCCGGCGCTCGCCACGCCCCTCGGCAACGCGGAGGCCACCGCCACCATGAGTCGCATGCACGCCGAGATCGACCGTCTCGCCCGGCGGTTGCGCACGCACCTCGCCCGCGCCGATGGGGCCGGCGGCATCACCGCGGAGCAGGTCGACGACCTGCTCGCGTGCCTGTACGGACTGCACGCACTGCTGCGACTGCACTTCGTGCAGGAGGAGGAGAACTACTTCGCCCTCGCGCCCGAGCCGGACGCCACCCCGAAGAGCTGACGCGGTGCCGGGGACCCCCACGACGATTCCCCCTCCGGCCACGGGGCAAATCCCCCTACGCCCCGCGACGACACCGCACTAGCGTTCACAAGTACCGGCCGATTCGTCGGACGGACCACGGCCTCCCGGACCCCCGACCTGGCGGGCCGTGGCCGGGTGGTGGCGCCGATCCCGTTCGGCGCCACTACCCGAACCCGGGGTCACCGACACGCCGCCGCTCGTCGTTGCCATACCGTCGGCCGCTCGCCTACAGTGCGAGGCGCGCACCCTCCCGGGTCTCCTGCAGCCTTGTCCGCGTCGGGTCTGCTTGTAGCGCACAGCGCCTTCGGAGCACACAGTGCTTTCGTAGCGCACTCAGCCGTCGGCACATCGCCGTACCGGCGTTCTCCCGGTCTCGCCGTGCACGCGAATCGAACGGAACGCCCACCCGACTCGGCTCGTGCCGCATTCACGTGCGGTTGATCGAGCCGTCCGGCCGCCGGGCGAGCGATCCGACACCCCGACGCGGATCGCTCGTCCGGTGGGTCGACTTCCCGGAACGGGCAGCGCCCGAGGTGCGGGGCCGACGACCGTCTGGTAATCAACCAGGGGCAGGACACGTCGGGACGGGGGAGTTCGTTGGGGTATTTCGATAGTCGCGTGTTCGCCGTGACCGGCGCGGCATCCGGGATCGGCCGCGAGTTGGCGATCCAACTGGCGCAGTCGGGAGCGGCCCTGGCACTCGCCGACATCTCGTCCGATCCGCTCGAGGTCACCGCAGCCGAGTGCCGCGGATTCGGCGCCGACGTGACGGCCACGGCACTCGACGTGACCGATCGGGCTGCGGTCGCGGCCTTCGCCGCCGACACCGTCGCTCGATTCGGCAGGGTCGACGGCGTCGTCAACAACGCGGGAGTCCTCTTCTCCGGCGACGTGGTCGCTTCGGACTATGCGGACCTCGAACACGTCGTGAATGTCGATTTCTGGGGTGTTGTCAACGGCACCAAGGAATTTCTTCCGCACATCATGAAGTCGGACCGCGGACGCATCGTGAACCTGTCGTCGGCGTTCGGCCTGATGGCCGCACCCGGATATTCCGCGTACAACGCCGCGAAGTTCGCGGTGCGTGGCTTCACCGAATCGCTCCGTCAGGAGATGGAGAGCGCCGGAAATCGGGTCAAGGTCACCTGCGTCTATCCGGGTGGGGTGCGAACGTCGATTGCCCGCACGGCGCGGACCGCAGTGGGTGTCGACCGAGCCGACGTCGTCGAGTCGTTCGAGCAGCGGATCGCGCGAACCGATCCTGCCGATGCGGCCAGGACGATTCTGCGCGGCGTCGAACGCGGACGGCCCCGAGTTCTCGTCGGTCCCGACGCGCGCGTCGTGGACGTCGCGACCCGTGTCCTCGGGCCCGCATATCAGTGGCTGCTGCCCGCGGCCAAGCGGCTCGCCTCGCGGTAGCCGAAACAATTCGTCGCTCCGTCCGGAGCGGGTTCACATTCGGGGGTGGAATTCGTATGGCACCGGACTGGTTACTGATCGCCACATTCGGGGGAGCCGAGCCCTCGTTGATCGGTGTGGGTGCGACACCCAAATCCTTCGTCGCGCTCGATCGGTACTTCACAGCACGTCGCGGACAACGGAACCGGTCACTCGACGACGTCCGGTCGGCGGTGTTGGACCTGATGGCGGATCCGGACCACCGGCCGATCGACCGGGAGTCCGACGACGGCCTCCATCGGATAGTGGCGGTGCCGCTGCTCAACTCCGAGACCCGCCTGCACGGCATCCACCTCTGGCGGGGCCCGATCACCGTCGAGCCGCCCCGCCGCGATCCGGTCGGTGCGTGGCACTTCAATCTGTCCGCAGGCACGGCCAGCGGCAGTGAGGACCTGTTCGACCTGTACGGCGTGGCGCCCGAGGATCGCCGATCCGAGGCGGCGCTGTCCGGCGCCTTCAACCGGCTGGTGACGAACCACGACGAAGGCCAGGCGCTCGCCAAGATCGTGCAATCCGCGCCCGGAACCGAGCATCAGGCCGTCTGGAAGGTGCGGCGCGACGACGGCGCCGAACGCGCCGCACACTTCTCGTGCCGCATGCTCGACGAGCGGCCGGAGCCGACCGGCAACCGCGTGGTGATCCTGCGCGGCGTCACCCACGACATCGGACCGGCGGACGATGTCCCGTCGGCGCCACCGCCGGTGATCCTCGAGCACCGGGTGCTCGACGCGGTGCTCGCCCCCGGCCAGTATCACGCGTACGTAGATCTGAAGCGCTTGACGCTGATCAAGTGGCGCAATCAGCCGATGCCGGGAATCGCCTGGGGAAACGCCGTCGGCGAACCCGAACCGGCGATCCATCCGGACGATCTGCCCATCGCCCGGGAGATGGCGAGGGACCTCGTACGTCGCAACGTCGAGGGCGTGATCCGGGTTCGCGGACTCGACGGCGAATGGAAGCCGCTGCACCTGTCGGTGGCGCTCGTGGCGTTCGACGAGTCCACGCACGGTGGGCTGGTCACCGCGACGCAGGCCCCGGCCGCTCGGGTGTGAGCGGCCGGGGCCTGTCGTCCGGTGGCGGGGCGGACTAGCCGCTCGGTGTCGGCACCGCGCCGGAGGACGTCGTGGTCGGGGCCGCGGTCGTGGTCCGCGGCGCCGTGGTGGACGTACTCGTCTGCGGCGACGCGGCTTCCGTCGGCGCGGTCGTGACCTCGGTCGCAACGTCGGTCGCCGCGGCGTTCGGTGTCGTAGCCGGTGCGGGCGCCTGCGGGCTCGGCGACGCGGGCTCGACGGCCACCGGCGAGTCGCCGGCCGGGCCCGACGTGGGCTGTGTCGACGGGTCGCTCGCCGGTGTGGAGGACGCGCCCGCCGGGGCCGCCGCCGAGGACGTGACCTCGCTCAGGGCGGCCGACAGTTCCGCCGCGCTCGGCTTCGCCTCCGGATTCACCTGCTGCCCGTTCTGGGCCTGCTTCGCGAGATACGTCAACCATGCGGCCGCGTAGTCGGCGGACGTGAGCGGCTTGCCGTTCGCCTGGTCGGCGTCCCGCCAGTAGTCGAAGTGATGCCCGACGTCCTTGGCCAGCGTCAACTGGTACGGATCGCTCATGATCACCGGGATGGTGTTCTGGTTCGTCACGATCAAACCGACGATTTCCCTGAACAGCTTCTGCGGCAGGTACGCGAGCGGAGACATCTTCTCCGTCACGATCGAATCCTTCTGTCCCGAAGCGGGAGTCGAGATGTCCGAGGGCGACTGCGCATCGGTGGCGCCGGCGGCGCCGGTCGGGGACGTCGTCGGCGTCGCGGTGGGAGGCGTGTACGACGGGTCCGACACCTTCAGCAGGACGTCGAGGAAGGTCTCGTCGCTCTGCATCCAGTCCGGCTGCGAGCGGATGTCCGCGAACGCGTCGAGCGCGATACGGGAGAGGACGGTCGCGACGTCGATGCCGGTCGCCAGAGTCAGCTGTTCCCGTTCGAGCGCATCGACGTTCAACTGCCGCCCGACGTTCACCACCAGCTGCAGCAGCGAGATGTTCTGCGGCGCAGAGCAGGTGATGTCGCCGTCCGAACAGAACGACGCGATGCGGCCGGCCAGCGCGCCGAAGTCGGAGCCGCCGGTGTCCGGCGTCACGCCCTGACCGGGGACCGGGTTCTTACCGTTCTGGTACTTCACATCGAAGCCGTCGGGGTTGGTGAAGGGGTTCTTCGCGCCCGGGAACGGGCCCTGTCCGGCGGCGCGGCCGGCGTCGGCGAGGATCACGACCCCGACGACGTTCGCCGGATCGACGATGCCGTACCCGCCGGTGGCATCCGCTTCCTGGTGACCGACGTTCATCGCGACGCGACGAGCCACGTCCGCACCCTCGCTGTAGCCGACGATCGCGAACTTGGTGTCCGGGCACGACGCTCGAATCGCCTTGATCACCGATTCGGTGTTCGCGACACCGGTGTTCACGGACTTCTCGTAGCTCGACATGTCCGCCGGGTACGCGATGTACATCGCGGCGTACGAACCCGGCGCGACCGCCTTCAGCGGCGCGTTCGACGCCTGATCGATCCACGCGCTCACGTAGTCGTCGGCCGAGGCCGCAGGCAACTCCCGGCCGTCGGCGTCGACGAGCATCTTCGTGGTGCCCGGACGCGGCGTGTCGCTGCGACCGGCGATCGACAAGGTCACCATGTCGTGACAGTCGGTGGTCGACGCCGTCAGTGCGGTGTCGATCGTGCGCGGCGGAGCGGACCACAGCGCCCATGCCAGAACCACCAGCAGCGCCGCCCCCAGCGCGATCGGGGTGATCACCCGGGGCGCGATCCGATGCCGCGCCAGAAAACCGTGACTAGCCATGCCCACTCCCCAAACCCGACTCACGGACGACACGTGGACAACCCACCGGTCCGCGCGTCACATCATGGAGAAAGTCGGGCAGTCGACCGGACTCGTTACACGCCGGGTGCAGATCGGCGGCGAATCACGGGGACGGCAGTTCGGACGCCCTGTCCTCCAGCCGCTTCCGTTCCCGGATGTTGGCCGTCAACCGGGCCGCCGCCTCGAACTCGGCCCGCGCCTCCTCGGTGCGGCCGAGGCGCGCGAGCAGCTCGCCCCGGGTGGCGGGCAGGAACCGGTATCCCGCGAGCCGTCCGTCCGCGACGAGACCGTCGATGATGTCGAGTGCCGCGCCGGGACCCGACGCCATCGCCACCGCCGCCGCCCGGTTCAGGTCGACGACGGGGGACGGGGCGAGCCGCCCCAGCGCCTCGTACAACAGCACGATCCGCTCCCAGTCGGTGTCGTCGACGGACGGCGCGACGGCGTGGCATTCCGCGATCGCGGCTTGCAGCGCGTAGGCGCCCCGTCCGCGGCCGAGCGCATCGGCGCGGTCGAGCGCCTCGCGTCCCCGCGTGACGGCACCCCGGTCCCAGCGGCGCCGATCCTGGTCGGCGAGCAGCACCGGGTCGCCGTTCGCGTCGAGCCGCGCCGGGAACCGGGCAGCGGTGAGCTCCATGAGCGCGACCAGTCCGTGCGGTTCCGGTTCCCGGGGCACGAGTTCGACGAGGATGCGCCCCAACCGAAGCGCCTCCCGGCTGAGTTCGGGGCGCATCCAGTCGTCGCCGGCGCTCGCCGCATGCCCCTCGTTGAACACCAGGTACAGCACCCCCAGCACCGCGCCGAGTCGTTCGCCGAACTCGGCACGGTCCGGCACCGCGAACGGCACCTTGGCGGCGGCGAGCGTCTTCTTGGCCCGCACGATGCGCTGCTGCACGGTGGACGTCGGGACCAGGAAGGCGCGGGCGATCTCCTCGCTGGACAGACCACCGACCACCTTGAGCGTCAACGCGACCCGCGCCTCGCGGGAAAGCACCGGGTGACACGAGACGAACACCAGTCGCAGGACGTCGTCGTCGATCCGGTCGGGATCCCACGGCAACTCGCCCGGGACGGCGTCCTCCCGGGTCTCGAGGTCATGGGCGATCGCGGCCAGACGCTCGTCGTACCGCTCCTGCCGGCGCCAGCCGTCGATGGCCCTGCGTTTGGCGACCGCCGTCAGCCACGCGCCGGGGTTGGCGGGGACACCCGACCCGGGCCACTGCGCGAGCGCGTCGGCCAGCGCCTCCTGCGCGAGATCCTCGGCCCGGCCGAAGTCACCGACCATCCGGGTGAGCGTCGCGACGATGCGGGCGGACTCGATGCGCCACACCGCCGCGACGGAGCGGCGCGCGGATTCCGTCGGATCCGGGCGACGCTCCGTCGGGATGTCGGGCACGCGGTCAGGCCTTGCGGTTCTCGAGTTCCTCGCGCCAGCCCTCTTCCTTCTCGATCCACTCGTTGTCCTGGGGGAAGTCCTCGGGACCGGTGACCCGGCGCACCTCGAGCTTGGTGCCCGGCCCGAGCGGGGCGCGCTTGGCCCACTCGGCGGCCTCCTCCTTCGACGCGACCTCGAGGATCCAGAAGCCGTTGAACAGTTCCTTCGTCTCTCCGTACGGGCCATCGGTGACCAGCGGCGTCTCGCTGGTGAAGTCGACGACGAAGCCCTCCGCGGCGTCGGAGAGACCCTCACCGGCGAGCAGCACCCCGGCCTTCATCATGGCCTCGTTGTACTTGCCCATGTCCTCGATGATCTGCTCGAACGGGATGTCCTTCGATGCCTCGATCGCCTCGTCGGTGACGCGCATGATCAGCATGTACTTCATGTGTCCGCTCCTTCGTCCAGGGTCGCGAATCGACCCTCTCATCCACGACGTCGAACGGGAAGACGACGGATCGACAGGCCGGGAGAATTATTTTTCGGGAACCGGTTCGGCGAGCGTGACGTGCATCAGTTCGGTGCGCGCGACCGCACGGTCACGTTCGTCGGCGAGAGCCAGCCGGCGCTCGTCGCCCAGGTAGCCGTCCATCGCGGCCTGCGACTCGAAACTGAACATCTGGACCTCGAACGGCCGGTCCCCCGTGCCGTCGGTGCGGGCGCGTTGCAGCACCCGGCCGCCGTGCTCGGCGACGAGCGCGAGCACCTTGTCCTCGTAGGCGACGAGGGCATCCTCCTGCCCCGGACGCGCCCACAGCAGCACACAGAGGTCGATGGCCATGTCGGGCAGGGTAGTCCGATCTCTCGTCATCCGTCCGGGCGTTATCGTCCGAGCGTCAGAGCAGGGCGTCAGAGCAGGGCAGCGACCTGCTCGGCCGTCGCCTTGGCCGACTGCGGATTCTGACCGGTCACAAGGCGCCCGTCGACCACCACCTTGGAGGTGAAGGGCAGCACGCCCCTCTCGTAGAGCGCACCGCGCTGCCGAATCTCCTCCTCCGCGTTGTACGGGACCTTCTTGGAGACCCTGGCCAAAACCTCCTCCCGCCACGAGAACCCCGTGAGCCGACGCCCGTCGACCAGCAGCGTGCCGTCGGAGAGCTTCGCGTTCAGCAGACCGCAGTAGCCGTGACAGACGGACGAGACGATCCCGCCGTGTTCCCAGATGTCGCACGTGAGCCGCTGCAGGCCGAGGCTGTCCGGGAAATCCCACATGACGGCGTGGCCGCCGGTGAGGTAGATCGCGTCGAAGTCCGCGGTGTCGATCTCGTCCGGTCGCGCCGTGTTCGCCAGCAGCGCCATGCGGGCGTCGTCGGCCAGCCACGCCTTCGCCGTCGCATCGATGTTCGGCCACGCGAGCGACCGCGGCTCGAGCGGCGAGCGGCCTCCCTTGGGGCTGACGATGCGCTGCTCCAACCCGTGCTTCTCGAACACCTCGTAGGCGTGGGTCAACTCCGACAGCCACAGCCCGGTCGGCTCGGACGGATCGTCGTAGTGCGCGACGTTGCTGACGACGTGCAGAATGCGCCTGGTCACGGTCGGTCCTCCCTGTCGGTCGGGGATACCGTTCGCCCGCCGTGTCCACGGTATCGACTGTCGCGCCCGTGGCCCAGGCAATCGCCGCAATCACCGCATGCCGACCCGTACGCTCGAGGCGAGGCGAAGGAGGTAGCTGTGGCGACGACATCCCAGGCGACGGTCGACGACGTCCTGACGGAACTGGCGGCCCTGGAGGACCCGAAGATCCGCGCGGTCAACGAACGCCACGGCGACGACCACGGCGTCAACCTCACCGAACTGCGGGCGGTCGCCAAGCGCCTGAAGACGCAGCACGAACTCGCGGGTCAGCTGTGGGGGACCGGCGACACCGCAGCGCGTCTGGTCGCGATCCTGATCAGTCGGCCGAAGGCGTACAGCGCGGAGGAGCTCGACGCCATGCTCCGCGACGCCCGTGTCCCCAAGGTGCATGCCTGGCTCGTGAGCTACATCGTGAAGAAGAGCCCGCACGTCGAAGAACTGCGCACCGCCTGGCTCGCCGATCCCGACCCGGTCGTCGCCGGCGCGGGCTGGGCACTGACCAGCGATCTCGTCGCGAAATCCTCCGACGGCCTCGATCTTTCCGGGCTTCTCGACACCATCGAGGCCCAGATGAAGGACGCACCGGATCGCCTGCAGTGGGCGATGAACGAATCCCTCGCCACCATCGGCATCCATCACCCCGAGCACCGAGCCCGCGCGATCGGAATCGGCGAAGAACTCGAGGTCCTGAAGGACTACCCGACATCGCCCGGCTGCACCTCGCCCTACGCGCCGATCTGGATCGACGAAATGGTGCGGCGGCAGGGGCGGAGGTAGTCCTCGAGGTCCGTGCTTCGGGGTTCGACGGCGCTCCTGCGCAGCCGTACCCGACCCTCCTGATCAGCCCGGAGGTCCGGTCGACGCCCAGGACGGACGCCACGCCCCCTGCGGCAGCGCCGCCAGGGTGCCCAGGTGGTCGATGATCCCGCGAAGTCCCGGATGCGGATTCGAGCTCCGCAGGAGGAGCGAGATCGGGTACGCGAGAGTCGGATTCACGATGGGGATGCGCCGTAGGTCGTAGTGCACCGGCCACAGGTACCGGTCGCGCGCGGCGATCAGGGTCGCGACGTCCGCGGAATCCGCGAGGGTGTCGAGCAGCACCTCGTTGCCGAAGTTGGGGCCGGCCGCGTCGATGCGGAGGTCGAACTCGGTGACGAGTTGGTCGTAGAAATCGGCCCATTCGCTGCGGGGCACGATGCCGGGCACCCAGATTCGATGCCGTCGCAGCTGCGTCGGCGTCAGTGCTCGTGCCGATGCGAGTGGATGTCCCGGTCCGACGAGGAGTTCCAGTGGCGAGTCGAACGCGGGGATCATCTGCACGTCGCGCGGCAACGTCGCCGGGTCGGTGACCGACCGGAAGGACGCGTCTATCTCGCCCGCCTCGACGGCCGCGACCGCGGCCCGGGGATCGTCGACCTTGAGGGTCACCACGTCCAGGTCCAGCTCGGGGTGCGACCGCCAATAGTCGTGCAGCACAACGGCCTGCGCCGATCGAAGACCGAGCACGTCGATCCGGAGGGCGCGCGACCCGGGCCTGACCGCGGCGACCGCCCGGTCCGCACCCGTGACGACGCTGCGCGCGTGCGGAAGGAACGCCTGGCCGTCGAGGGTCAGCTCGACACCACGGGAGGTACGGGCGAACAACCGGACGCCCAGCTCCCGCTCCAGGCTCGCGATCCGCTTGGAGACGGCCTGCTGCGTCACCCCCAACTCGTCCGCCGCGTGCCGCAGTTGCCCGAGCTCGGAGGCCCGGACGAACGAACGCAGTGCCTCGGTGTCCATCGGCAGAGCCTATGCCCGGGCAACCGATAGTTGTGGCACTCGGGGAGGCCGGTTGTTTGATGCTGGACCGATGCGACTGCTGTGATGCGAGACCCGAACATCGGTTGTCGCGGAGGAGCAGAATGCGCGGGCAGTTGGGTCCCGACTTCGGCCGTTTGTGGGCGGCGTACGCCGTCAGCACCTACGGCTCCTGGATCGCGTTCGGCGCGTTCCCGCTGATCGCGGTGCAGGCGCTGCACTCGCCGGCGTTCGCCGTCTCGCTGCTCGAGGCGGCCGGGCTCACCGTGGCAGCGCTCGCAGCGGCCCCACTCGGGCCGTGGGTCGACCATCGGGCGAAGCGGCCCGTGATGGTCGCGGCGGACCTGGGCCGCTTCGTCGCGACCGCGAGTGCTCCGGTCGCGTATGTCCTCGGCCTGCTCACCTACGGCCAACTGCTGGTCGTCTCCATCGTCTCCGGAACGGCCGGGATCGTCTTCTCCGCCGCCTCGGGCGCCTACCTGAAACACCTCGTGCGCGGCGATGGTCTCCTGGTCGCGAACGGCAGGTTCGAGAGCACCAACTGGGTGGCGACAGCGGCGGGGCCGCCCCTCGGTGGCGCACTCGTCGGGCTGTTCGGCCCGGTCGTCACCGTCGCCGTCGACGCCGTCAGTTTTCTGCTGTCCGCGTCCGCCGTGCTCCGGATCCGTGGCGACGACGTCACGACTCCCCTCGGCGCCCGCGCAGGTTTGCGGGCCACCGACCTGCTCGCCGGCTGGCGACTCATCCTCCACGACCGCATCCTGCGCGGCCTGTTCCTCAACTCCGTGACGGTCAGCGGCCTGATCATGGCCTCCGTCCCGCTCCTGGCCGTCCTGCTGCTCGGCGAATACCGTTTCCCGGCTTGGCAATACGGTCTCGCATTCGGCCTGCCGGCCCTGGGCGGATACGTCGGCGCCCGGCTCTCGACGCGCCTCGTCGCCCGCTACGGCCGGCACCGTGTGATGGTCACCTCCGGATGGCTACGCTCGATCTTTCCGCTCGGCCTCGCCCTCACCCAGCCCGGTGTCGGCGGACTGCTCACGGTGATCGTCGTCGAGAGCCTGCTGATCGTCTGCATGGGCATCTTCAACCCGATCAGCGCGACGGAACGCCTGCAGCGCACGCCGACCGATCACGCCGCTCGGGTGCTCACCGCGTGGAGCGTCAGCAGCAAACTCGTCCAGGCCGCCCTCGTCGCGGCCGGGGGCCTTCTCGCCACCGTCACCAGCCCGCTGACCGCGATCACGGTGTCCGGAATCCTACTGCTCGCCACCCCCCTCCTGCTGCCGGGGCGGACGGAGACACGCGAGCCGACCGGCGACAGCCGGGTCGTCTGATTCAGCTGCCCGACGGCGGCGTGCCCGACCCACCCGCGCCGTGGTTGCGTGCCTCGATGGCCTCGATCGACTTCTTCAACTGCTTGCCCAGGACCCGGGAACCGAACGCACCCAGCACGCCCGCGAGCAGCCGCCCCCGCAGGTTCTTGCCGTCCCGGACCACGACGACGTCCACGTCGGTTTCGCCGTTGGGCTCCTGGGTGAGGGTGTAGACGTGACCCGAGGCGCCACCCCACAGGTTGGAGTCCGTCGTCGTCATCACGACGCGATGGGGGTCGGTCCAGTCGTAGTGCAGGCGCTCCCAGATGCCGCTCGAGCCCTCGGTGACGTCGGCATCGTGCGGGCCCTGGTTGTGCACCTCGAGGTAGTTGTCGGTGCTGTTGCCGAACAGTTCCCCCCGACCGGGCCCGAAATCGGTGAGACCGGCCAGGAACTCCTCCGGCGTCGCGGTGGTCTTCTCGTGGAGATGGATCGTGGTCATCGCTCACTCCTCGACAATCGGTTGCGGGTTGCTGATCACTCGAATCCCGGGTCAGCCCATCTCGGCGTGCCGGTAGCACCATCGCCACGACTCGCCCGGCTCGTGCGACCGCATCACGGGATGCCCGGTCTGCTCGAAGTGCGCGGTCGCGTGCCGGTGGGGGCTCGAGTCACAGCATCCGACGTGCCCGCAGGACAGGCACATGCGCAGATGCGCCCAGTTCTGCTCACCGAGGGCCTCGCAGTCCTCGCAGCGACCCGGCGTCCGCGCTTCGGGGTCCGGGCCGGCGGTTTCCGCGAGCTCGGCACACGCCGCTGTCGCGACCGGATCCGTGGATCCGACTCGCATCGCATCGACCGCGCGCCGGAAGGCTCTCTTCATCACCTCCCATCCTGCATGCTTCAGAGAGCGATATCCATACCGGAACGTCGGACGGAGACCGCCCGTGAACGTGGCCCTGCTCGCCGTCGCGGTGGTGGCGCTGCTCACCGCCGCCCTCGCCCGCCGGATGAACTGGTCGGCGCCGCTGCTGCTGGTTCTCGTCGGCCTCGTCGGATCTCAGATTCCCGGGCTGCCCGACACCGCGCTCGATCCGGACCTCGTGTTGTTCGCGGTGCTGCCGCCGCTGCTCTACTCGGCCGCCCTGGACAGTTCCTCGCTGGCGATGCGCCGCAACGCCCGACCCATCGGCCTGCTCGCGATCGGGCTACCGCTGGCCACCACCGCAGTCGTCGGATTGGTCGCCTACCTCACCATTCCCCAGTTCCCGCTCGCCGCCGCGTTGGTGCTCGGCGCGGTCGTGGCCCCTCCGGATGCGGTGTCCGCCAGCGCAATCGGACGGCGTCTCGGCCTGCCCCGCCGCATCATGACACTGCTCGGCGGGGAGAGTCTGCTCAACGATGCGACCGCGCTCACCGCCTACCGGGTCGCGCTCGCCGCGGCGGTCGGCACCGGTGTGACGCTCACGGAGGGGGTGCGCACCTTCCTGGGCGCCGCGATCGGCGGCACCCTGATCGGCTTCGCGGTGGGAATCGCCGTCGCCGCGATCCGGTCCCGGCTCTCGGATCCGGTGATGGAGAGCGGGATCGGGCTGCTCGTCCCATTCGTCGCCTACCTGGCGGCCGAGGAGGTGCACAGCTCCGGAGTGATCGCGGTCGTCGTCGCCGGCCTGTATCTGGGGCAGCGATCGACCAGCGCCGGCTACGCCACCCGCCTGCAGGACACCGCGGTGTGGAAGGCCGTCGACGTCGTGCTCGAGTCGTTCGTCTTCCTGTTGATCGGGTTGCAGTTGCCGAGCGTCCTACGGGGGTTGCACGACCGCAGCGTGGCCGAGGTCGTCGGCGCATCCGCGGCCGTGCTCGCCGCGGTGATCCTCGTCCGGGTGGTGTGGGTCTACCCCGCGGCCTATCTGCCGCGACTGATGTCCGGACGGATCCGCGAGCGGGAGGCGGCCCCGAGTCGGCGGGCCGTGTTCGTGCTCGCGTGGTCCGGTATGCGCGGTGTGGTCTCGCTGGCCGCGGCCTTCGCGATTCCGCTCACCGTCAACTCGGGGGAACCCTTCCCCGGACGGGACATGATCCTGTTCATCACCTTCGTCGTCGTGGTCGGCACCCTGCTGCTGCACGGGCTGACGCTGCCGTGGCTCATCACGCGGCTGGGCGTCGACAACTCGGACGAACGTCGCAGGGATGCAGTCGAGTTGGCCGCCGCACAGGACAAGGCCGCACGGGCCGCGACGGAGGTGCTCGACGAACTGGTCGCGAACACCGACGGGGACCCCGCCGCCGTCCGGCAGCGCGCGGCGGAAATCCTGCGCACGTGGAGCGAGCATCGCGCCCACGCGGCGTGGGAACGCCTCGGTCGCAGCGACGCCGAGCTGGGTGAGAGCCCGTCCGCCGCATTCCGATCGCTGCGCCTGCAGATGCTCGAGACCGAGCGCGGCGTCTTCATCGCCGAACGCGACACCGGACGCATCGACGACGACGTGCTGCGTCAGGTGCTGCGCGAACTCGACCTCGAGGAGGCGACGCTGAGCCGCGAGTAGAACCGTCCCCGGCCACGACACCGTATTCTCGCCGGGTGACGAGATGGATTCGCAGAACAATGGTTCCGGTGGCCCTGGCGGCAACGACGCTGGCACTGTCGACCCCCACCGCCGCTGCCCACCATCCGGAGCGCCTACCTCTCCCGACCGTGTACACGCTCGGCGAGGGTCACTCGCTCCCGTGTGCCGGTCAGATCACCGGAAGCCTGGAGACGCCGCACGACCAGCCGGGCACCGCGTGGGTAACGCTGTCGTGGACACCGTTTTTCACCAGCCCCTGCTCGGTCACGGCCAACGTCAGCGCCTGGAACAACGACACCGGCTGGCACGGCGTCACTCCCATCCGCTTGACGAACGAGTCCAGCGGCCTCGGCGCACCGGCGGGTCGCTGGACCGACCGGGCCCAGATCCCGCTCGGATCCGGCAGATCGGGCCTCACCGTCACCACCGGGACACTCAGCAGCTTCTACATCGACACGATTCGGATGACGACGTTGTTCAGGGTGCCCTGACCCGGCGGCACCCACGCGGCGCCGGGGAGGGCACCGAGATTCAGCGCCGCTAGGCGAGGGGCGGTCGTCGGCCGTCGATGCGCTTGATCGGCAGCCAAGTGGCGAGGGTGCGTCCGAGTGTGCCCAGAAGTCGTTCGCCGAAGACGCACAGGGTTTGCTCCCACGGGTGCCCGAACGTTCCCTCACTGAGGTCGTCGCGCAGGAAGATGTAGTAATCCCCGTTCGGGTAGACGGGAATTCGCCACTCCGCGTCGGGCGTGGCGGCGTGCACCGCGGCATCGAGTCGGTAACCCGGGTGCTGCCAGTCCAGCACCACGAAGGTCGGGTCATCGGCGAACTCGCCCACGAAACAGCGCAACGCCTCCGCGTTCACCGCATCGAAACGGCTTGCCCAGGAACCTGCGACACCGGCGGGCGCGGTGAGATCGAACGTGATCGACGGCGTCGGTTCCGCGATGGCCGGCCAGGTCGATTCGGTGATGCCCGGACGGAACCCGAACCGCCCGGTGAAACGGTCCCAGTACCGACGCTGGTCTTCCAGCGCCGTCCAGCCGGGCGGCAACGGACTGCCGAAGTCGAGCGTGTACTTCATCATGGCGACTGCATCCTTCGGATCTCCCTCGGGCTCCCCACCCGTACTACCGGAAAGGGGCATCGGGTATAGACTGGGGCCCGGGAGTGAGGATGGCCCGGACGCTGCACTCGGCAGCGGTCTTCGGTTGAATCGACACCCGGCATCCGAAAATGGGTTCGCACCCGCAGCAACGTTCCGGTTCTGCTCCGGGCTCGACCTCTCTGACCACCGGTGTTCGGATGCGGTTCGGCAGCCGCCAAGGAGCCGCCTGCCGCATGTGATTGCGCTCGCTTTCGATTTGTCGCCACCTGTGGGCGGCGGAACAGCGCCCGCCCCGAGGAGCGAGTGCATCCGGACGTGCCTTTCTGCTGCCGCGGCTGCGTTCTGGGATGTTACTCGGGTGCACGCCGTTTGGGTGACGTTGGTTCGGTCACACCGCAGCCCAGCCCGGCTTCTCATACCCTGGAACCTAGTGACCTGCGTCGACAGCTGACGCCGGTGAACCGATCTACCCCAACGGAGGACCCCTGGGTGGCCATCACCAACATCAACGCGTTCGCTCACCTCACCGACGCCGACGTCGACGCCCTCGGACGCGAGTTGGATGCGATCCGTCGCGACGTCGAGCATTCCCGGGGCCTACGCGACGCCCGCTACATTCGGCGGGTCATCCGCCTGCAACGCTCCCTCGAACTCGGCGGGCGCGCAGTGCTCCTCGGCAGCCGACGCAAGCCCGCGTGGGTCGCCGGGACGGTGATGCTCTCGCTGGCGAAGATCATCGAGAACATGGAGCTCGGGCACAACGTAATGCACGGGCAGTGGGACTGGATGAACGATCCGGAGATCCACTCCACGACATGGGAATGGGACCAGACCGGCCCGTCCGAGCACTGGAAACGCGCCCACAACTACTCGCACCACACCTACACCAACATCGTCGGCATGGACGACGACGTGGGATTCGGCATCCTCCGGATGACCCGCGACGAGAAGTGGAAGCCGATCAATCTGCTGCAGCCGATCGCGAACGTGATCCTGGCCGCGACGTTCGAGTGGGGCATCGCCCTGCACGACCTCGAGGCGCAGCAAAAGCGCGAGGGCGTCGACCCGATGCAGTGGAACTCGGCACCCAACAAGGAATTTGCACTCAAGGTCGTCCGTCAGGTCGGCAAGGACTTCGTACTGTTCCCCGCCCTCACGGGCCGGGCGTGGAAGCACACGCTGGCCGCGAACGCGACCGCGAATCTCGTGCGGAATCTGTGGGCGTACGCGGTGATCTTCTGCGGGCACTTCCCGGACGGGGCCGAGAAGTTCACCGTCGAGCAGTTCGAGAACGAGACGCGGGCGCAGTGGTACCTGCGGCAGATGCTCGGCAGCGCCAACATCGACGCGGGCCCGGTCATGGGATTTTTGACCGGCAATCTCAGCTACCAGATCGAGCACCACCTGTTCCCGGACCTGCCGTCCAACCGGTACCCCGAGATCGCGGTGCGCGTGCGTGCGCTCTGCGCCAAATACGACCTGCCCTACACCACCGGGCCGCTCAGCAGGCAGTACCTGCTGGCGCTCCGGACGATCCACAAGCTGGCACTGCCGGACCGCTTCCTCACACGGACCCCCGACGACGCACCGGAGACGTCGTCGGAACACAAGTTCCACGCGAACGGTTCGCGGATCGCCGAGGCACTGCGGACCGACGCCGACACCGGGCGCCTCCACGGGCTGGCCTCGGCACTGCGTGCACACACCGAGGCCCGCGCAAAAGCACGCAGGTTCACCCGCAGGAAGTGATCGGGGCCGGGAAGCGCCGGCAGGTCCGGCGAGGATCCCGGCCGCCTTCCGAGGTGGCGCGGAGGACAGTGAGCTGGGTGATCGAGCACACGAAGTCAGCCGCGACGTATACCTGCGTCGGCGGCGGCCATCGACATCCTCGCGCGAAGCCGCGCCCGGTCGACCGGGCGCCCCCGCTTCGTGCGATACCCACAGACAAGGACACACGTGAACAGCAAGCATGATCCGGTCAACGGACGACTCTTCTACGACCCGCGGGCCGAAGGGGAGGGCGACAGCGACGCGAACCACACGGCCACCGAAAAGCTCACCAGTATCGTCGACACGGCTTCCAGCCCGGTGTCGAGAAGCAGCGCAGAGATCCATCGCGCACTCTTCAGCACCCGATAGCCCTCTGCGGCAACACTTGTCGCCACCTCTCTCGCGTCCGACCACAGCGGCGTTCCGGCCGAATGCGAGACTTCCCGCCGCATGTGTGGTTGACTGTGTTTGGTCGTAGTTTTTGTTCGCGTTTCGCCACGCTCGCAAATCCTTGTTGCGGGCGGATGGATCTCCTGTCAGGAATCTTCTCGTCGTGCGATACCGGCCCAGCCCTACCCATCTTCGGTAGAGCTGTTGAGCATGAGAAGAGGAAATACACATGGCAGAAGGCACCGTGAAGTGGTTCAACTCCGAGAAGGGGTTCGGCTTCATCGCACCTTCGGATGGGTCCGCTGACGTCTTCGCGCACTACTCGGAGATCCAGAGCGGCGGATTCCGCAACCTCGAAGAGAACCAGCAGGTGCGGTTCGATATCGGCCAGGGCGCCAAGGGCCCCCAGGCGACGGGCATCACCGTAATCTGATCCACCCCGCGTTCCCCCTTGGGGGATGTGAGGCAGCGTCGGGCCCCGCCCTCCTTACAGGGGGCGGGGCCCGACGTGTTTTCGAGAATCGGGAACACTCTAGCTGCGCAACCGAATTCGCTAGGTGCGTGTTCTTCCTCGACTAGGCGTGCGTGGGTGTCTTCGTGTTCGAGGATGCGGGCGATGCCGGTGAGGTGACCCCCGAGCCGACGGGCTCGCTGATCCATTCCAGTCGCCGCAGGTCGTTCAGCCTGTAGCGGCGGGTTCCCCCACCGTGTGGGTGGGCTAGATCAGGCCCGCCGCTGATACAGCCGGATCGCCCGCAGGCCCACCCCGGACAGCTGCGCGGCAACCGAGATGCCGCACCCGCCGCGACTCGCGCGCTCCACCGACGCAGCATCTCGTGCCACCCGGCTTGATAGACGGCCCCCACGCGGACTGCCCGGCTCCAGGCGCGGACTGTCTCCCGGGCCATTGCGGCGTCGCGAACCTCGAGGGGTGAAGCGTCGTTCAGGGGTGAACGACCTCGTGCAGGTTCTCCACGGCCCGCGCCACGGCGGCCAACTCCGCCCGCGCTGAGTTCATTGCGGCGGCATGACTGAGCGGGACCGCCCGCACCGCGTCCTCCTCGAGCGGCCGGCGTCTACCTGTCCGGGCAACCCGCTCCCGCTCGTCGTGCACGCGTCGTCGATCCGCATTTACGCGGCGCCAGAACGCTGCATCAAGGGTGAGTGACATGGGTTCCATTGTGTCAGTGAGCGGTTGATCAGAGCGAACCGGAGGCGGGTTATCTGCGGTCCATCCAACTCTGCGAATACGCCACCCGCCAGAACCGGTTTCGATGCCGTGACCTGACACATTCACGTGAGTGACCACCGTCACGAAAAGTCTGTAGTGGCGACTGTAGACAATCCTGATTGCCCGTTGTACTGTTTCTCTTGTCGATACAGAAGGATCCGAGAAGGCAGGTAGAGGACGAACTACCTGCATGAAGGAAAGAGCTGGTAAGTAGGGCGGGACGCGTCGAGAAGGTGTGTTGATGTGTTTCGGAAGTACTCGATGCGTCCCGCCATCTACCGGGCAGCTAGATCGCCTCGGTAGAGAAGTGCAGGGAATAGGTAGTTGCAGGACCTGCGGCGCCGGCGAGTTGGGTGCCGCACCCGGGGTGGTAGCGAGATCGCCGTCCCGGAAAATCGAAGGAAGATCCCCGACTGGGAGGTGGTGCACGGTCAGCTGTAACACGATCGCGTCCCGTCCGCCGAGGCGGGAAACAAGTAAGGATGCCGGCCTGACGGCCGGTCCGGGTAAGTGAATCCCCTCGGGCCCCGGCGCCGTACAGGCGCCGGGGCCCACGTCCGTGCATACGAAAGGCGACACGCACATTCCGCCGACCCCAGAAAACAGCAGCCCGAAAGCCAGCAGCCCAGGAGGCCGGTTCGACGACGAGGACTTCCCGGCCTACAGCATGGGCCGTGCTGCCGAACTTCTCGGTGTCACCCAAGCCTTCCTCCGCAGCCTCGACACCGCGAAACTCATCACCCCGCTGCGATCCGAAGGCGGCCACCGCCGCTACTCCCGCTACCAGCTCCGCATCGCCGCCCGCGCCCGCGAACTCATCGACCAGGGCACCCCCATCGAGGCCGCCTGCCGCATCATCATCCTCGAAGACCAACTCGCCGGAGCCCAACGCATCAACACCGAACTCCGCCAAGCGCAACACCATCCGAGCCAGGCTGAGCCCCCGGCGGGCACCACCGACTGAGCATGCCCGGTGACACAGGAACGCCGCCGCTGTCAGGCCGAGTCCTGTTGGGCGGCATCAACAACAAGGCACTGTCCCGGCGCTCGCACTGAGGTCGTCGCGCAGGAAGATGTAGTAGTCCCTGTTCGGGCAGACGGGAATTCGCCACTCCGCGTCGGGCGTGGCGGCATGCACCGCGGCATCGAGTCGGTAACCCGGGTGCTGCCAGTCCAGCACCACGAAGGTCGGGTCATCTGCGAACTCGCCCACGAAACAGCGCAACGCCTCCGCGTTCACCGCATCGAAACGGCTTGCCCAGGATCTGCGACACCGGCGGGCGCGGTGAGATCGAATGTGATCGACGGCGTCGGTTCCGCGATGGCCGGCCAGGTCGATTCGGTGATGCCCGGACGGAACCCGAACCGCCCGGTGAACCGGTCCCAGTACCGACGCTGGTCGTCCAGCGCCGTCCAGCCGGGCGGCAACGGACTGCCGAAGTCGAGCGTGTACTTCATCATGGCGACTGCATCCTGTCTGTACCGTCCGGGCAGTGCCCGACCCGCATGGCCGCTCCCACAGACAGACCTGTCGCGAAGTCGGAATTCATCGGGTTCCCTGATCGAACAGTCCCATGGGTTTATGGACGTGGGTGATGGACGACCCTCAGGTTCATGTCGCGGCATACCGCAGGGGCTCGCCTGCGAGTACGCAGACGAGCCCCGGGGTTACCAGCGGAACGGGAGTGTTCAGATGTCGCCGAACGCTGCCGCGTAACGGATGACGCCGCTGGGCAGGGGCTCGGTGCCGAGGCTCAGCACCATCAGCGCGTCGTCCGGGACCGGCGTTTTCATGGTGACGCCGTGGGTACTGGCGCGGGTGAACCCGAAACGCGGGTAGTACTCCGGGTGTCCGAGGACGGTGACGAAATGCTCACCCCTCACCTCGGCGGCGGCGAGGGCTGCACGGATCGCGGCCGATCCGACGCCGGTCTTCTGATACTGCGGCAGGACCGCGCACGGTCCCAGGCACAGCGCCGGGGTATCACCGATGTGCGCGCGAGTCAGCAGTACATAGCCCACGAGGGCGCCGGCATCGTCGAGAGTGACCAGCGACAGACCGTCGATCCACGCGGGGTCCTGACGCAACGCCTCGACGAGGTCGGCCTCCTCGGCGGTGTCGAACGCGGCGAGGTTGATCTCGCGGATCGCGGGGATATCAGCGCTGGTCTCGGCACGAGTGGTCCAGTCGGTACGGGAGTTCATGATGGTTGTCCTTCTGTGATGAATGATGTTGTCAGCCAGGCGATCCAGCGTCTCCGGTGCGCCCGCCGGCGCGTGGCCGGGCACGCCGGCATCAGCGCTGACGGTCGCGGAATCGGTAGGTGGCGCGCAGATCCCGCGTGATCGCCTTGACGGTCTTGCTGCGTTTGCCGCTCTGACGGGCATCACCGCGGGTGGCCGCCCACTGGCTTTCCCGCATCAGTTTGCGATACCGCTCGAGCCGGCCCAGGTCCAACTCGCCGGCCACGACCGCGTCCTGCACCGCACACCCGGGTTCGCTGCGGTGTTCGCAGTCGCCGAAGGCGCAGTTGCGGGCATAGGCCTCGATCTCGGCGAACACCTGCTCGACCCCGTCGGCGACATCCTGCACGCCGATGCCCCGCAGACCCGGAGTATCGATGAGCACCCCACCAGCGGGCAACGCCAACAACTCGCGATGCACGGTCGTGTGGCGGCCCTTGCCATCGACCTCGCGAACCTCGTTGGTGTCCATGCGTTCTCGGCCCAGCAACGCGTTGGCCAAACTCGATTTGCCTGCCCCCGACGGCCCCAGCAGCACCGCGGTCCCGGTCACGGCAGCGGCCATCTGCTCGAGGCCCACACCGGTAGCGGCGCTGGTAGTGAGGATGTCGACGCCGGGTGCCAGGGCGGCCACCGCGGCCTCGTCCGCGCCGGCGCGCTCGGCCAGATCGGCCTTGGTCAGCACGATGACCGGGCGGGCGCCGCTGTCGAAGGTCAGCGCCAGCAACCGCTCGATGCGGCCCGCGTTGACCGGTGCCGCCAGCGAGACCGCGATGACGACGGTGTCGACGTTGGCCGCGAGCACCTGCCGGTGGGAGGTGCGGTCCGAGGACGCGCGCGCAATCGCGGTACGGCGCGGCAGCAACGCCACCACCTGCGGTTGCGGTCCCGGGCGTAGCGCGACCCAGTCGCCGGTGCACACCATCTGTTCACGGTCCGCGCCGCTGAGCGCACTGCTGTCGGCGCGCACCGGCCCCGACGCGGTGAGGGTGTCACATCGGCCGCGGTCGACCCGCACGATGCGGGCCGGTAGGAGCCCGGCGGCGGCGTGTTCGGCGAACATCGCCGCGAACGTCTCGTCCCAGCCGAGCGCGGACAGCTCTCGTGAGGACGGTGAAGAGTACGAAGAGTGGTGAGATGAATGCATGATGAGACCCTTGGTGTAGGAGCCCCGTTCGAACGCGAGAACCACCCGGCAGCGACACCGTGAGCGCAGCTCACGGCAACTACCGGCAAGGGGTATCGGGTCTAGACCGGGGCCCGGGAAATGAGGATGGTCCGGGCGCTGCGCACGGCAGCGGTCTTCACCGCAAACATCAACTCACCCCCATTCTCTCGCACTCCAGGTCAATCAAGGACGACCCAAACTAACACGGGCCAACGATCCCCGCTAGCGGATTTCGAACACCTCCGCACCGGAGACGCGCTGCAGTCACGGCGAGCGTGCGGGGCCGATCGCGTGACTGGCGTCCGTTTCGCCAGATCGGAAAGGTCCTGGTGGACGGCGAGATCGGCGGCCTCCGACATATTGCGAAGTCGGCTTCGACGAGTGCCGCGACGCCCTGTTCGGGTGCGGCCGCAAGGTTGTCTCGCAGTTGGGCCAGCGCGCCTCACCCCGCCGACGCCGTCGCCGACTGCGTCCACCATCTTGCGGACACCCTCCTCGAATCCGATTGGAGCGCTTCGTCGGAGCCCTGTCGGATGAGCGGTGACCGGCAGGTCATGTGGGCCGTTGGGTCGCAGCCAGGAGCTCGTGCAGAACGCCTTCCTGGAACGTCCGTGCTTGCCGACCTGAGGGTGGGGGCTCACCGGAGCGTGCTGCGATGGACTGCTCGATCGTCTCGGCCGGCTCGTAGCCGACCCCGAGTAGCCGGCGGCCGGCGTCGACTTTGGACAGCCACCTCCCGTAGCGGGATCGGACCAGCGCGCGGCAGGCCCCCAGGACCGCGTCATCGGCTCCGGCTGCGGGTCGGTCGTCGGCCTGGCTGGGCAGCGCCATCCACCAGTGCAGCGAGTCGACCAGCAGGCTCTGCAGTTCCTCCGGTGGTAGCTCGGCGAAAGCCTCCGAGGCCGGCGGTCCCGCCAACACCCGGCCGCTTTTGTGCAGGATGCTGCGGTCCAGTCCGTACCAGAACGTCCCGTCGGCCGTCGGGCGGTCCGCGGGTCGAAGGGTCTGCCGGAAGGCCATGCCCGGGCCGTCGTTCAGCTCGAGCTCGAATCCCGGTTTCCCGGTGCCCGACTGCGCCGTAGCCACGGTGTAGACCACCAGTTCCAACCCTCGGGCCGGACACGGCAGGGCGCTGTGCCGCAGTCGAGCGATCAACTCCCGCTTCACAGCCTCGCTCAAGGGGTTACGGCAGAGCAGAACGATGTCGATGTCGCTGCGGCCGGGCTGGAAGGCGTCCAGAGCCAGCGACCCGGCCGCGTACGCTCCGACGAACTCCGTACCGAGCACCTCCCGCGCAGCCTCCACGACGGCTTCGAGATATCGGTCCACATCGCTGTCCGGCACCTCCCCATCATCCCCGGCCCAGCGCTGAGCAACCAGACAGGCCAGTGGGGCGGGATCGAATGCGTCCCGCCCGAAGTCGGACGGGCGGGCGACCATGCCGACGACGTTAATAATCGGTTGTCTACACGGCCGCCGCCGCGAACTACCCCCGCGCCATGTCCACGAACCGCGAGTAGTGCAACTGGTGCGCGACGGTGATGGTGGCTGTCGGACCACCACGGTGCTTGCCGAGGATGATGTCGGCTTCGCCGCCACGCGGGTCGTCCCGCTCGAAGGCGTCAGGGCGGTGCAGCAGCATCACCATGTCGGCGTCCTGCTCGAGCGAGCCGGACTCGCGGAGGTCGGAAACCTGCGGGCGCTTGTCCGTTCGCTGCTCGGGGCCACGGTTGAGCTGACAGATCGCGATCACCGGAACCTCGAGTTCCTTCGCGAGCAGCTTGAGGCTTCGCGAGAACTCCGAGACTTCCTGCTGACGGGACTCGACCTTCTTGCCCGACGACATCAGCTGCAGGTAGTCGATCACGATCAACCGGATGTTGTGCTTCTGCTTGAGTCGGCGGGCCTTCGCGCGGATCTCCATCATCGTCAGGTTGGGGGAGTCGTCGATGAACAGCGGGGCCTCGCTGATCTCGCTCATCCGCCGCGCGAGACGCGTCCAGTCGTCGTCGGTCATCTTGCCCGAGCGCATGTCCGAGAGCTTGATCTTGGCCTCCGCCGACAGCAGACGCATCACGATCTCGGTTTTGCTCATTTCCAGCGAGAAGATGACGCTGGCCATGCCGTGCTTGATGGAGCACGAGCGCATGAAATCCATCCCGATCGTCGATTTACCGACACCCGGGCGCGCCGCGACGATGATCATCTGACCTGCGTGCAGGCCGTTGGTGATCTCGTCGAGCTCGCTGAACCCGGTGGGCACGCCGAGGGAGATACCGCCGCGGCTGGCGATGGAGTCGATCTCGTCCATCGTGGGCTGCAGCAGCTCCTCGAGCGGCATGAAGTCCTCGGTGGTGCGCCGCTCGGTGACCTCGAAGATCTCGGCCTGCGCACGGTCGACCACCTCGGCGACGTCCTGGCCGTCGGAGCCGGCGTAGCCGTACTGGACGATGCGGGTGCCGGCGTCGACGAGGCGACGCAGGATCGACTTCTCGGCGACGATCTCCGCGTAGTACGCGGCGTTCGCGGCCGTGGGCACGGTCTGGGTGAGCGTCACCAGGTAGGGGGCGCCGCCGATGCGGCGCAGTTCGCCGCGGCGGTCGAGTTCGGCGGACACCGTCACCGGGTCGGCCGGCTCACCGCGGCTGTAGAGGTCGAGGATCGCGTCGTACACGGACTGGTGGGCGGGGCGATAGAAGTCGCCGGGGCGCAGCACCTCGAGGACGTCGGCGATCGCGTCCTTGCTCAGCAGCATGCCGCCGAGCACCGACTGTTCGGCGACCATGTCGTGCGGAGGCTGCCGGCCGAATTCCTCGCTGGGCTCCTCCGGGGGTCCCGGGTACTCGGAATGGCCTCGATCATCTACAACCGCCAACGCGACCGTCCTTCCCCACGACGAGCCTGCAGCCCGCCCGGAACGATGCCCGAACGGCGTCCTGCACTCTCTTTGTACCCGCGTCCCCCGACAAATCTCGGCCGCCCCGCGGGCGCCTCGAGAGACATGCTCGCAGCGACGTTAGGGGTCTCGAGGAGCCCATATCAAACCGAGCTGTGGACAGGGTTGTGGATGAATTGGGGACGCGAAACCCTCGAGTGTTAACCGGCTGGGGAAATCTGGGGACAACCTGTGGATCGATGAACATCACACTCGACAAATCCCTGCTAGAAGGCGGTTTTTGTTTTCACAGCCCTGTGGATTGAGGATCCCACGGCGTGTCGCCAAATTGACAACCCGGGCGTGTTGGGTAAACGAACGTCCAACGGGAGTATGACTCAGGTCATAAAAACGGCACTGGGTGGCGAATCTATCCACAAGCCGTCCCCAGGAACACGAAGGGCCCCGCGGACCGGAGTCCGCGGGGCCCTTCGACCGAACGTGTCGACTAGGCGGCGACGACGTTCAGGTGGAACTTGGCAGCAACCTCGGGGTGCAGGTTGACCACGATCTGGTGCTTGCCGGTGGCCTTGATGTGGGCCTTCGGCAGCTCCAGGCTGCGCTTGTCGACGACCGGGCCGCCGGCAGCCTTGATGGCGCCTGCAACGTCGGCCGCGGTGACGGAACCGAACAGCTTGCCCGAGTCACCGGCGGTCTTCACCGACAGCGACACACCCTCGAGACCCTCGATGGCAGCCTTGAGCTCCTTGGCGTGGTCGAGACCACGGACCGCGCGCGCTTCCTGCGCACGACGGATGCCCTCGACCTGCTTCTGAGCGCCACGGGTGGCGACGATGGCCAGGCCGCGGGGGAGCAGGTAGTTACGGCCGTAGCCGTCCTTGACCTCAACGGTGTCGCCGGGCGCACCGAGGTTGTCCACGTCAGCAGTGAGAATCAGCTTCATGTCGTCCCTCCCTTTCCTTAGCGAGCCGTCGAGACGTAAGGCAGCAGGGCGACCTCACGCGAGTTCTTCACGGCAACTGCGATGTCCCGCTGGTGCTGGACGCAGTTGCCGGTGACGCGGCGGGCGCGGATCTTGCCGCGGTCGCTGACGTACTTACGCAGCAGCGCCGTGTCCTTGTAGTCGATCTGCGTGTTCTTTTCCTTGCAGAACGTGCAGACCTTCTTCTTCATAACCTTGTCGCGCAGCGGCGGCTTCGGCATGTCTATCTCCGTTTTCTGGATGTTCCGATCGGGTACGGATCAGAACGGCGGTTCGTCGTCCGAGCCGCGGGAGCCCCCGAAGGAGCCCGCCTGCGGCGCGCTGCCCCACGGATCTTCTCCGCCGGGGCTGCTGTTGTAGTTGGACGCCGGACGTCCGCCGCCGGATCCGCCGGAAGAACCACCGAAGCCACCACCGCCACCGCCTCCGCGGTTGGCCTTGTTGACCTTGGCAGTGGCGTAACGGAGCGAGGGGCCGATCTCGTCGACCTCGAGCTCCACGACAGTGCGCTTCTCGCCCTCACGGGTCTCGTACGAGCGCTGCTTGAGCCGACCGCTCACGATCACTCGCGAGCCGCGGGTCAAGCTCTCCGCAACGTTCTCCGCAGCCTCACGCCAGATGTTGCAGCGCAAGAACAGCGCTTCGCCGTCCTTCCACTCGTTGGACTGACGATCGAAGGTGCGGGGCGTGGACGCGACGGTGAAGTTCGCGACCGCGGCACCCGCAGGGGTGAAACGAAGCTCGGGATCAGCCGTCAGGTTTCCGATGACGGTGATTACGGTGTCGCCTGCCATGTGGTTCCTCCTGCTGTGTGTGGAGTTCCTGTTGGTCCAGAGCCTAGGTGCTGGTACTGACTACCGGCTCCGCGCCTGGATCAGACGGGAATCACTTGCCGTGGCGCAGGACCTTCGTGCGAAGCACCGACTCGTTCAGACCCAGCTGACGGTCGAGCTCCTTGACGGTGGCCGGCTCGGCGGTGATGTCGATGACCGCGTAGATGCCTTCGGCGTTCTTGGCGATCTCGAACGCGAGACGGCGCTTGCCCCAGACATCGACCTTGTCGACACTGCCGCCGTCCTTACGGACGACATTGAGGAACGTATCCAGCGACGGGGCGACGGTGCGCTCGTCCAGGCTGGGGTCGAGGATGACCATCAATTCGTAATGACGCATAAGACCTCATCACCTCCTATGGACTGTGAAACGGCCACGGACTGTCCGTGGCAGGAGGGTCGTTGCGTCAGCAACCTTTGCAGGGTACACGAGTGCCCTTTGACCTGCGAAATTGACCCCGCGGTCGGCTCCGGCGGAGGCTCGCTGATCCCACGAACCCGCGAGATCGCCCTACGCTGGATTTCATGCGGGCGACGGGGAACATCCGGGCCGGAGCAACAACCGTCGCCGTCCTCACCGCCTGCCTGCTGACCCTGGCGCTCGGCTACCTCGACAAGGCCCGCTGCATCGGCCCACCGTTCGGCGCCGACGGCCGCAGCCTGATCTTCGACCGGATCAAGGACCGCGACGTCTGCTACTCCGACATCCAGCTCCTGTGGCTCGGACGCGGCATCGACCAGCACCTGTTTCCCTACACCGGCGGCATCACGTCGGACGGCCTGCTCACCGGCGGCACCGTCGAATACCCGGTGCTGAGCGGTCTGCTGATGTGGCTCGGCGCGACCGGCGCCCACACCGACGCCGAGTTCCTCCAGCATTCGGTGCTGCTGTTGGCGCCGTTCGGACTGGCGACGGCGTGGATGCTGAGCCGGCTCACCGGGCGCGCCGCGCTGCTGTGGGCCGCGACCCCGCCGCTGCTGCTGTACGCCTTCCACAACTGGGAGCTGCCCGTGGTCGCGACGACGGTGGCAGCGGTCGCGGTGATGGCCACGAACCGGTGGTCGGTCCGCACCCGCGGGGTGCTGGTCGCGGTGCTGCTGGGCGTGGGCTTCTGCCTCAAGCTCTATCCGGGGCTGTTCGTGCTGCCGCTCGCGCTGTACGTCCTCACCCGGGGACGGCCGCGCCACGATCTCGACGTCCGCGGCGCCGTCGCGGTGCTCGGGTCGGCGGCGGCGACGGTGGCAGCGATCAATCTGCCGTTCGCGGTGCACGACTACGCCGGCTGGCGGGCGTCGTTCACGTTCCAGCAGTTGCGCGAGGCCGACCTCACCAGCAACAGCATCTGGTACTGGGGGCTGCGCCCGCTCATGGGCGCCGGACTGCGGGGGAGCCCGTCGTACCACGCACTCGTCGGCACGCTGTCGCCGCTGCTGCTCGCGGCCGCGCTGGCGCTGGCGTTGTGGCTGGGGTGGCGCCGGTACGCGCGCGAGGGCGTCTACCCGTGGATCGGCGTCAGCGCGTCGATGCTCTGCGCCTTCGTCCTGCTGCACAAGGTGCACTCACCGCAGTACACGTTGTGGCTGCTGCCGTTCCTGGTGTTGCTCCGCATCCCGTGGTCCCTGGTCGGCACGTTCCTGGTCGCCGACGCCGTGCTCGGGATCGCGGTGTTCCGCTGGTTCGACGCCCTCGCCACCGATTCGGACGGTGCGGCCGCGCGGTTCCTCGTCGAACTCGGCGTGTGGAGTCAGGCCGCGCTGCTGGCGGTGTTCTTCGTTCTGTTCGCGCGGGTACCGCTGCGCCGGTACACCGGCGGAGCCCGCGCGCCGGCGGGCCCGGTCGGCGCGGTCCTGGAGCGGTCCGCGGTCGCCACCTCCACCGGTTCCGGGTGACAGAGCACCTCGTCGCCGTGCGACCTTGTGGTGCACTGGATCGCGTGACCGCCACGCCCGCGCCCGAACGGCTGCACCGCCTCGTCGCACCCGCGGCGGTCGCGGCCGCCGCGGGTGCGGTGTGCGGCCTCGTCGTGTGGGCAGATCCCACCACCCCCGGCGGTCCGATCCCCACCTGCCCGACCAAGGCGCTGTCCGGGATCGACTGCCCCCTGTGCGGCACCTCGCGAATGCTCTACGCGCTGCTGCACTTCGATCTGCCGGGAGCACTGCGGTACAACGCCGTCGGAGTCGTCGCGGCAGCGCTCCTCGTGGCCGCGTACGCGTCGTGGACGCTCCGGTCGGCGCGCGGGCACCGAACCGGACGCCGACAGCGTTTTCGATGGGCTCCCCTCGCCGCCGCCGCGATCCTCGCGGTGTGGTTCGTGATCAGGAATCTCCCGTTCGAACCCTTCACCGGTCTGCGCGTCTGACCCCCGGGAACCGATACCCCTCTACCGCAGGGGAACGGGTTCCTCGATGCGCTCGGGCACCGGCTGCGGCCGCAGCCACGCCGGCAGCCACCGCGGGGGCGCGTCCTCGGCCTGGTCGAGGACGCCTCCCGCGGGGTCGTCGATGAAGCCGAACCGTACGAGATCCTCCGTCGGGCGGTAGATCTGACGCAGGACCAGAACGCACAGGGCGACGACGGCCAGGTCGCGCACCACGACGGCGCCGGTGAACCATTCCTCGGGCAGTCCCTTGTTCGAGACGCCGAGGTAGTACATCATCCGCGGCACCCACACGAGCGCGTCGATCGTCATCCAGGCCAACAGGATCCGACGATGCGGCAGGGCGAGGACGGCGAGCGGCACCAGCCACAGCGAATACTGCGGACTCCACACCTTGTTGGTGAGCAGGAACCCGGCGACCAGCAGGAAGCACAGTTGCGCCAGGCGCGGGCGGCGCGGCGCGGTGAGCGCGACGTAGCCGATACCGACGCAGACCGCGGCGAACAGCAGCAGCGTCACGGCGTTGAGCACCGACGGTGATTCACCCGGCGCGAGCGGGCCGTCGAATCCGGTCCATCCGGTGAACGACGTGATGACGTTGTAGATCGAGTCGGGGTCCGCGCCGCGCTCGGAGTTGAGCCGGAAGAACTCGGCCCAACCACGCGGGAACAGCAGCGCGATCGGCAGATTCACCACCAGCCACGCCGCGGCCGCGGCGAGCGTCGCCCGCGTCCAGTCGCGCATGCGCCCGGACCGCAGGCACAACACCAGCAGGGGACCGAGCAGCATCAGCGGGAAGAGTTTGGCGGCGCCACCCAACCCGAGCAGGATGCCCGCGAGCACCGGGCGTTTACGCGCCCACGCCAGCAGGCCACCCATCGCGAACGCCGTCGCGAGTGGATCGAAGTTGGTGAACGCGTGCACGATCACCAGTGGTGAGCACGCGACGAGGGCGGCGTCCCACACCCGTCTGCCGGCCAGCAGGGCGCTCGCCCACACCGTCACCAGCCACGCCATCGCCAGACCGAACGCGACGACGTTGAAGTAGATCGCCACCTGCAGACCGCCGGGCAGCCACGGCGTCGCGTCCCACGCCTTCGCGACCACCATCGAGCCGTACTGGTACAGACCCGACAGCACCGGGTACTCCATGTACCGCTGCTGTATCGAGCCGTCGGATCTCGGTTCCTCCCACCACTTCTTGTAGGGGAAGGCGCCCTCGTCGAGGTGCTCGGCGCCGTACAGCGGGACCGTGTCCGAGTAACACATCGCGACGTACTGACGGTTGCCGCTCCAGTCCAGGCCCAGGACACCGTTCTCGCCCACCGGGGCCTGCTGGATGCAGCCGGCCTTGGTGAACCAGCCGAGGCTGAGGAACACCACGGCCAGCAGCAGGATCACCCGCATCGGGGTGAAGAAGCGCGTCCGACCGATCAGTGCGTGCCGACCCACCGGGCCGCCGATCGTCGACGCCAGCCGCGACGTGAGCGGATCCGTGTGACCGGGCACGTCCCGCCAGTCGGCGGAACGACGATCGGCGGCGAGTGGTGCCGGAGACACCATCTCGCCGCCGATCCTGTCCTCGGTGCTGCCCGCGGTTTTGTCGGCCACTCCGCGAGGCTACCGGGAAACCGCTATCCCGCGGGCTGGGGGACGGGTCGCTGCTGCCCCTGCGGAGCGTTGCCACCCGCGGCGGGCGGCTCCTGCTCCTCGGGAGTCGACTCGCCCGGCGACTGCGTCGGCGTGGGTTCCGTCGTCCGACCCGGCGCGATACCCGGGATCGGGATCGTCACGCCCGGCAGGATCTCGATGTTGCTCGTGGTGATCTCGAGCGGCGGGCGCGTGGTCGTCGTCTCCGAGGTGCTCGCCGGCGCCTCGGTCGTCGTCTTCGGCGCTGCCGGGGCCGAGTACGCGGGCACGCCCGCGACACCGGCGATCGGCTTGGGCGTCGGGAACTTCTCGACGTCGGTGCCCTGGAGAGCGCCGTCCATCGTGCCCTTCCAGATGTCCGACGGCAGACCCGAGCCGTAGATCATGCCGCCGTAGCTGTTCTCGAGCGGCAGACCCTGCTCGGTGCCGACCCAGACGGCCGTCGACAGCGACGGCGTGTAGCCGACCATCCACGCGTCCTTGTTGGCGCCGGTGTCACCGAGCTGAGCGGTGCCGGTCTTCGAGGCCGAGGGACGTCCCCCTGCGAGACCGTGTCCGCGGGAGTACGCGGCGATCGGAATCATCGCGGCCGTGGTGTTGTCGGCGACGGCAGGGTCGATGCGCTCCTCACCGGTGGGCGTGCCGCGGTCGAGCAGCACGGTGCCGTCGGCGGTGACGACCTTCTGCACGAAGTACGGCTCGTGGTACACGCCCGACGCGGCCAGTGTCGCGTATGCGGACGCCATGTCGAGGGGCCGCGACTGGTACTGACCCAGCACGATGCCGTTGTTGGGGCCGACGCCGCCCGGCTCGGTGAGCGACTCGCCGACGCCGGGGATGTTCTCGGGGATACCGGCCTTGTGAGCCATGTCGGCGATGGCCTGCGGGCCGTTGTCGATCGACAGCATCTGCCGGTAGAAGCTCGTGTTGAGCGACCGCTTGAGTGCCTCGGCGATGGTGCACGTGCCGCAGGACTCACCCTCGACGTTGCCGATCGAGATGCCGTTGACGGTGAGCGGGCCGCTGTCGTACATCTGCGACAGCGGGACGCCCTGGTCGAGTGCCGCGGCGAGCCCGAACACCTTGAACGACGAGCCGGTCTGCAGGCCGGCCTGGGCGAAGTCGTAGCCGGTACCGTCGGTGCCGCCGTAGTACGCACGGACGGCGCCACTGCGCGGATCGACCGACACGACGGCGGTCCGCAGCTCGGACGGCTCGCCCTCCATGTACGTCTCGACGGAGTCGATCGCCGCCTGCTGGGCCTTCGGGTCGATCGTCGTGGTGATCTGCAGGCCCTCGGTGTTGAGGTCCTGCTCGCTGATCCCGGACGCCGACAGCTCCTTCAGCACCTGCTGCTTGACGAGGCCCTCGGGGCCGCCGCCGCCGTTGCCGTTGTCGACCTCGGCGGACGGAATCACCTGCGGGAACTGGGCTGCGGCGCGGTCGGCGGCGTTGAGCGTGCCGCTCCCGACCATGCCGTCGAGGACGTAGTTCCAGCGCGACTGGGCGCCGGTCGGGTTGAACTCCGGATCGAGCCCGGAAGGCTGCTGGATGACCGCGGCCAGCACCGCGCCCTCGGCGACGGTCAGCTCCTCGACCGGCTTACCGAAGTACGCCTGGGACGCCGCGGCGATGCCGTACGCACCGCGACCGAAGTAGATGGTGTTCAGGTACGCGGCCAGGATCTCGTCCTTGGACCACTGCTTGGCCATCTTCGACGAGATGACCAGTTCCTTCATCTTGCGTGTCAGCGAGCGTTCCGAACCGACGAGCGCGTTCTTGACGTACTGCTGAGTGATGGTGGAACCACCACCGGCGCTGTCGCGGCCGAGGACGTTGTCGCGCGCGGCGCGTGCGAAACCGGTCACGGAGAAGCCGGGGTTCGAGTAGAAGTCCCGATCCTCCGCGGCGAGGACCGCGTTGCGCACGTGGACCGGGATCTGGTCGATGCCGACCTCGGTGCGGTTGCCCTCGGGCGGCACGACGCGCGCGATCTCGGTCGTTCCGTCCGACGCGAGGATCGTCGCGACCTGGTTGGTCTTCATGTCACCGGGACGGGGAACGTCCGCGAAGATGTACGCGACCATGAAGCCGAGGATCGGCACGATCAGGCCGACGGCGACCACTGCGGCCGTGACACGGCGCGCGATCTTCCACTTGCTCGCCTTGGTCTTCTTCGGTCCCTTCGGCGGCTCGCCGCCGGAACCCCCACCCGACTTGCGGGCCGTCGGCGGCGGTCCCACCGGCGGACGCCCACCGGGTCCACGGCCACCGCCCTGGGCCGGGCGCGGGCCGCCCTGCGGGGGACGTCCGCCCTGCGGCTGCCGCGGTGCGGGGCGACCCCCGGGCGGCGGGCCGGGATTGCGGCGCGGCGCGGGGCCACCCACAGGTCGGCCGGGCTGCTGCCCGGCCGGTCGTCCACTCTGCTGCGGGCCGTTGGGACGTCTAGGTCCGTTGGCTCGACCCTGAGGGTTGTTGGGGGAACTCACGTACGAATCTCCAGTAATCGGGTGACTGTGGGCAGTCCTCGGTTGCGTCGGTCGGTGGGCACAGCTGTCGGATCCCTACTCGCTCGCGGTGCGGCGGCGCGGGGACGAAGACCTCCGCGGCCGCTTCGGTGCAGGCACCGCACCGAGAACGTAGGACTGGACCAAGTGGTTCCAGCTGCATGTGCGGCACACCTCGACGACGTGAACCGAGAACTCCTCCTCGGTCGCGGCCAGACGAACCAGTTCCTCGGGTGTCCGTGCCGAGCCCGACACCGGACCCAGCTTGTCGCCGAACACCCAAGATACGAGGGTCAACTCTTCTTTACGACAGATCGGGCACATCACCTCGCTGCGACGGCCGTGGAACTTGGCCGCACGCAGCAGGTACGGGCTCGCATCGCAGACCTCACTGACGCCGGTCCGCCCCGAGAAAACCTCTGCGAGCAGGGACCGGCGCTGCAGCGCGTAGTCCACGACCTGCCGCTGTATCCGCACGGAGACCAGAGTACGTGCGTCCACCGTCGGCGGGGTGGGTCGGGAGTGACCGCACGTGGGGACGAACACAAGGTCTTGACATGCGACGGGCGGTGGGAAGGGGGCGGCGCAAGGGGCTGCCACGGGCCGTTACCTAGACTCACAACCGTGTCCGGGCAGCCCTCCTCCAGTACCCGTGCGCGCGACATCGATCGCGCGCAGACCTGTGGATTGCTCGACGCCGGATACAGCGAGGGCCAGCTCGAAAAGGCCGAGTACGACGCCCGTACCGCCGCCGCGATGAAGGCGAAGACGCTCGGCGAACTCGATGCGCTGGTATCCGATCTGCAGATTCCGGCGCATCTCGCCGAGACGGCGGTCCGGGAGGCCACCGTGCCCCCGCGGAAGCGACGTGGTCCGGCGATCGCCGCGGCCGTCGCGGCAGTAGCCGTCGTGATCGGTCTCGTGGCCGTCGTCACACGCGGCGACGACCCGGGCCCGCAGCCGGACTCCGTTCGCGAGGTCGCCGCCCCCGCGCAACCCGCACCGGCACCGGTTCCGGGCGAGCCCGAGGCGATCGTGGTCGACCCGATCGACACGACCACCGCCGAGGGGATCGAGGAGTTCCTGCGGCAGTTCCAGGGGAAGTTCGGGGATCGGATCGTCGACGACCTGTACCTCGCGCAGAGCTACGCCGCCTTCAACCGGATGCTTCCCGAGCAGGCGCATCGCGTCCAGCGTTGGGACTACTACCGCGGCTTCGATCCCAGCGGGTCACCGGGCCGCCGTTCGACCGACGCGACGGTCGACCTCGCCGGGATCCGGATCGACAAGCTGGGAGACCTCATCAGGGACGCTCCGTCGGCCGTGGGACTGCCGGGAGGTCGGATCGACTACATCATCGTCCGCCCCGACCCGATCACCGACGAGCCCGAGATCCTGATCTACGTAGAGGACACTTCGTTGCGCTCCGGTCACCTCTACGCGACGTTCGACGGGGTCGTCACCGGCACCTCGGCCCCGTCGCGCGCGGACGGCTGACCGTGGCGGACCCTCGTCGCGGGATTCCGCGCCAACTCGGAGACCTCGAGGGCTCGGCCCCGACCCCACCGCGGGAGCGGAACGTGCGCCGGATCGCGGTGTTCGCCGCGGCGGCCGTCGCCGCGGCCGGGGTCTTTACGGTCGCGACCCATCCGTGGGGCGGCTCGACGGGCGCCGACAGTGCGGCGACCTCCCCGACGTCCGCGCGCCTGACCACGGCCGCCGGGCTCGGCCGACTGCTGGACGAGATCCAGCGGGAGTTCGGCGACTCCTCGGTCGACACCCTCAACGTGTATCCCGAGTACGCACTGTTCAACCGGCCCATGCCCGGAAAGCCCGGGATGTCGATCTCCTACCAATACGAGGTCGACGACGGCGAGGCACGGTTCACGGCGGCCGACGCAACGTCATCGCGCAGAGGCGACGGTCGACCGATCGATCTGGCGCCGCTACGCCCGAACGTATCCACCGTGATCGGCCTGCTCTACGGTGCCGACCGCACGCTCGCCGTCACCGATCCGACGTCCACGCACATCTCGATCGAACAGGACGAGCACGGACCGACTGCCGGGATCTATCTGAGCAACGACGAGCAGGATACGAGCGGCTTCCTGACCGTGGGTTTCGACGGCGAGGTCCGCAAGGTGCGCAGCGCCGACCGGTAGACACCGCAGCCGGACCCCCGGACCCGCGGACGCGCAACATTCCGACCGGTTCCCTATGATCACCGCGTGCCAGAGCGAGCCCCCGCCAGAAAGCGCGCGCGCGACATCGACCGCGCGCAGACCTGCGCACTTCTCGACGCCGGCTACGGCGAGGGGCAGCTCGACCCGGCCGAGTATCAGAACCGGACCGCGCAGGCCATGACGGCCAAGACCCTCGGGGAACTCGCCTCGCTCGTCGCGGACCTGCAGATTCCCGAACACCTCGCCGAGGCGGCGCGCGAATCCACGCCGGCACCTCGCACCCGCCTTTCCGGTCGCGCCGTGGCCGCGATCGCCGTCGCGGTCGCGGCCGTCTGCGCGACGGCGGTGTACACGAACCGGGGTGACGACACCCCACCGCAGACGGTCGTCGCGGCCGAGCAGGCACCGATCGCGGGCGGCGAGCCGGAGCCGATCGTGGTGGAGGCGTTCGACCCCGTGTCACCCGAGGGGGTCCGCAACTTCCTCCGTCGATACCAGCAGCAGTTCGGTGACCTGCAGGTGGACGATGTGATCTTCTACCGGACCTACGTGTTCCTCACCAGGGCGCTCCCCGACCAACCGCATCGCGAACAGGACTGGAGTTTCCGGGGCGGGTTCTCGACGTCGGGGGCGCCCGATGCGCGGACGCTGGACACCGTCACCGTCGACCTCGCGACCGTCGACGTGGACCGCCTCGCCGAGGTGCTCGCGACCGGGCCGGGCCGAGTCGGCCTCCCTTCGGCGAAAGTGGAGCACATCTTCGTGCGCCCGGATTCGTCCGACGACGCACTGGTCTCTGTCCTGTTCCAGGACCAGGACGAACGCACGGGCATGATCGACACCCGGATGGACGGCACCGTCGTCGACGTCTCGCGGGCCGAGGGCAGGTGAGTATGCCGAATCGTCTTCCCGGTGACGCGCCGGCCGCGACGCCACCATCGTCGTCGACCACGCGCTGGATCGTCGCGCTCTCGGCCGCCGTCGTCGTGGTCTGCGGCCTCGTCGTGGTCGCCGACGCGAGCAACGACGTCGCTCCCGCCGCGCATCGATCGACGGTGGAGCTGACGACCGTGGCCGGATTCGGCCGAATGCTCGACGACATCGACCGGAACCTCGGCAACTCCGAGGTCGACCGTCTGACGATCCATCCCGGGTACGCATCGATCTCGCGCCCGGTGCCCGGTGCGGCCGGCAGCGAGCAGTCGTACCGGTACGAGGACGGGCAGCTCACGGACGAGGGACGCTCGCCGGGTCGCGACGCCGGTGTGCCGGTGGACCTGCGGCAACTCCGCCCGAACGCCGAACGGCTGATCGGACTGTTGCACGGCGCCGACCGCACGCTGGGCGTGAGCGACCCGACCCGGGTCTACCTGAACGCGCAGCGCGACGACGACGACGGCCCGGTCGTGAGCATCCACCTGTGGAACGAGAACAGCGGCGCGCAGGGCTTCATGACGGTCGGTTTCGACGGCGAGGTCCGCTCGGTCTACCGAGCCGATCAGTAGGTCTTCCCCCGAAAATCTCGGATGACCCGTGCGTTCGTATATATCGGTGCGATATAGTTGGCAATCGCATCTATCGGTTATGTTCGGGACACTCAGGGGGTGTGGTCTTGCTCGAGCTCGCAATTCTCGGGCTGCTCCTCGAGTCACCCATGCACGGATACGAGCTGCGCAAGCGGCTGACCGGGCTGCTCGGTGCGTTCCGCGCCTTCTCCTACGGCTCGCTCTACCCGACCCTGCGCCGCATGCAGGCCGACGGGTTGATCGCCGAGGACTCGGGCGAGGTCGGCACCGTGAAGCGTCGGGCGCGCCGCGTGTACGAGCTCACCCCCGCCGGTCGGAAGCGCTTCTCCGAGCTGGTGGCGGACACGGGGCCCCAGAACTACACCGACGACGGGTTCGGCGTCCATCTCGCCTTCTTCAGCCGCACCCCCGCCGAGGCGCGGATGCGGATCCTCGAAGGCAGGCGACGTCAGGTCGAGGAGCGTCGAGAAGGCCTCCGCGACGCCGTCGGGCGGGCCACCGGATCACTCGACCGCTACACCCGCCAGCTCCACCAGCTCGGTCTCGAGTCGAGCGAGCGCGAGGTGCGGTGGCTCAACGAGCTGATCGCCGCCGAACAATCATCAACAGCAGCAGCACCCAAGAATAAAGAAGGAGAACCCGACCATGGGTGAGAACAGCACCGCGGTGCGTGTAGCCATTGTGGGCGTGGGTAACTGTGCCTCGTCCCTGGTCCAGGGCGTGCAGTACTACCAGGACGCCGACGAGAACTCGACGGTTCCCGGTCTGATGCACGTCACCTTCGGCCAGTACCACGTGCGCGACGTCCAGTTCGTCGCCGCGTTCGACGTCGACGCCAAGAAGGTCGGGTTCGACCTCTCCGAGGCCATCAACGCCAGCGAGAACAACACCATCAAGATCGCCGACGTCCCGCCGCTGGACGTCCCCGTCCAGCGTGGCCCCACGCTCGACGGCATCGGCAAGTACTACGCGCAGACCATCGAGGTCTCCGACGCCGAGCCCGTCGACGTCGTCGCCGCGCTGAAGGCCGCCAAGGTCGACGTCCTCGTGTCCTACCTGCCGGTGGGCTCGGAAGAGGCCGACAAGTTCTACGCGCAGTGCTGCATCGACGCCGGTGTCGCGTTCGTCAACGCGCTGCCCGTCTTCATCGCCTCCGACCCGGAGTGGGCCGAGAAGTTCCGCGCGGCCGGTGTCCCGATCGTCGGCGACGACATCAAGAGCCAGGTCGGCGCCACCATCACGCACCGCGTCATGGCGAAGCTGTTCGAGGATCGCGGTGTGGTGCTCGATCGCACGTACCAGCTCAACGTCGGCGGCAACATGGACTTCAAGAACATGCTCGAGCGTGAGCGTCTGGAGTCCAAGAAGGTGTCGAAGACGCAGGCCGTCACCTCGAACCTCGAGGGTCCGCTGGCCGGCAAGGTCCACGACCGCAACGTCCACATCGGCCCCTCGGACTACGTCGAGTGGCTCGACGACCGCAAGTGGGCGTACGTCCGCCTCGAGGGTCGCGCGTTCGGTGACGCCCCGCTGAACCTGGAGTACAAGCTCGAGGTCTGGGACTCCCCGAACTCGGCCGGCATCATCATCGACGCCATCCGCGCGGCGAAGATCGCCAAGGACCGCGGCCTCGGCGGCCCGATCCTGCCGGCGTCGGCGTACCTGATGAAGTCCCCGCCGGTCCAGATGGCGGACGACAAGGCTCGCGCCGAGCTCGAGGCCTTCATCATCGAGGCCTGAGTCTCCGCGTAAACCTCCTGTGGCGGTGGTCGATTCCTTCGACCACCGCCACAGGTGTATCCGGGAGCTCTCCGGATAAATCGGTGGTGTCGCGAATCGACCGCTGCTACGGTGGCTTTCGTGGGCACTCTGAATCAGTAGATCGGGACGCCGCGTCGAGCTTGGCTCCGCGGCGGGTCCTGAGCGCGCAGACATCTGGTCCGGCTCGGCCGGGCCGGGTTGCGCGAGGGCACCTTTCCCCGATCTCCCCGGCTTCGTTCCGGGTACAAGGAGCGCTCTCATGCCTGTCTCCCAGTTCTCCCTCCGTTCCGTATCCAAGCGATACGGCGACCGTGTCGTCCTCGACGATGTCGACCTCTCGATCCCGCCGGGCACGCGGGTGGGCGTCGTCGGCGACAACGGCTCCGGCAAGTCGACGCTGCTCGCACTGCTCGCCGGCCACACGCCCGCCGACAACGGCGAGGTGCATGTCGTCGCCCCGGGCGGCATCGCATATGCCGCACAGTCCCTGGACCTTCCGCCGGGTGCGACCGTCCAGGACGCGATCGATCACGTCCTACGCGACCTCCGCACCCTCGAGGGCCGGATAGGCGACCTGGAGCAGCGCCTGGCCGACGCGTCCGCGGACGATCTCGACGTCCTGCTGAACGAATACACGGATGCGACAGCGCTTTTCGAAAGCCTGGACGGCTACACCGCCGACGACCGCGTCGACGTCGGTCTGCATGCGCTGGGACTGCCGTACCTCGACCGGACCCGGCGGACGAGCACACTGTCGGGTGGGCAACGGGCCAGGATCGCGCTGGCCGCCGCCCTGGCGTCGAATGCCGAACTGCTGCTGCTGGACGAACCGACGAACGACCTCGACGACGACACCGTCGCCTGGCTGGAGGAGCGACTGGCCGGCCACCGCGGCACGGTGGTGGCCGTGACCCACGACCGGGTGTTCCTCGACCGGTTGACTCCGACGATCCTCGAGGTCGTCGACCACGGGGTGCGCCGCTACGGCGACGGCTACGACGGATACCTCGCGGCGAAAGCTGCGGAACGTCAACGGCGAGTGCAGGAGTACGAGGAGTGGCGATACGAACTGGACCGCAGCGCGCACCTGGTCGACGTCAACGCGTCGAGGCTCGATGCGATTCCGCGCAAGCAGGACAAGGCCGGGTTCGGGCACGGGGCGTTCCGGGCGCGTGGACGCGCACATGGCGCAATGGGGCGAATTCGCAACGCCAAGGAGAGGATCGAGCGACTCACCCGGAATCCGGTTGCACCGCCGCCCGATCCCCTGAGGTTCCGTTCGCCGCTGCACACGGCCGCGGCCGACGGGCCGGCGGTGTCACTACGCGACGTCCGTGTCGAGGCCCGGCTGACGATCCCCGAACTCGACGTGGCACCGGGAGGCCGACTACTGGTGACCGGCAGGAACGGGGCCGGGAAGAGTACGCTCCTCGGAGTGATGGCGGGGGAGATCGTGCCGGACGCCGGTTCGGTGCGGGCACCGTCGCGGGTCGGCTTCCTGCGCCGGACCTGCGGCACGTGGCCCGCCACGGCGACGCTGCTGCAGGCGTATGCGAGTCGCCGGCACGGCTGCACGGACGACGCGGCTGACGAACTGCTCGCGCTCGGCCTGTACCGCCCCGACGACCTGCACCGCCCGGTCTCGGACCTGTCCTACGGGCAGCGCCGACGCCTGGACGTGGCCCTGCTGGTCACCTCCGGTGCCGACCTGCTGCTCCTGGACGAGCCGACCAACCACCTGTCGCCCGCACTGGTCGAGGAACTCGAGGAGTCGCTCGACGCGTTCGCGGGCACGGTGGTCGTCGTCACGCACGATCGTCGGCTGCGGCAGCGGTTCCGGGGCGAGCATCTGGCGCTGTGATCACCGGGTCGATGCAACGCCGTTCGCCGCCACAACGGGCCTGCGGCGCTCAGCTGTATCGAGGGGGATTCCAGTCGGGGAAGATGTCCGGCAGGTCCGAACCCACGGTCCGCTCGAATCTGGGGAGCCGCTTCTCCAGGAAGGATGTGACGCCCTCGTACGCGTCGCTGCTCGAACCCTGCGCGCGCAAACCGCGTGACTCCGCGACGTGAGCCTCCATCGGGTGTCCGGCGCCGAGCATGCGCCACACCAACTGTCGGGTCAGCGTCACCGAGACGGGCGCCGTCTCGTCGATGATCTCGGCGGCCAGCGCGCGGGCGGCACCGAGCAACTCGTCGGCCGGGTACACAGCACGCACGAGACCGGCGTCCGCCGCCTCCGCCGCCGTGAACAGCCTTCCGGTGTAAAGCCATTCCAGTGCCCGGTCCACGCCGACCAGGCGCGGCAGGAACCAGCTCGAACAGCTCTCCGGAACGATGCCGCGGCGAGTGAACGGGAACGCGAACTTCGCGTCTTCCGACGCGAGCCGGATGTCCATGGGGAGGATCATCGTCGCGCCGACCCCGACCGCGGGACCGTTGACCGCGGCGATCACGGGCTTCACCGAATCGTAGATGCGCAACGTCATCTCACCACCGCCGTCGCGCGGAACGCCACCGTCGTCGTCGTTCGGTACGTCGAAGCGCGAACCGCCCTCGGACAGGTCGGCACCGGCACAGAACGCTCTACCCGCCCCCGTGACGATCACCGCGCGAACCTCGTCGCTGGCATCCGTGTGGTCGAAGGCCCGGATGATCTCGTCCTTCATCTCGATGGAACACGCGTTGAGCCGATCCGGACGATCGAGCGTGATGGTGGCGATGCCGCCGGTGACATCGAGGCGGATGGTCTCGAACTGCATGGACAGGCCCTTCCCTCTGATTTGCCGCCGCCGTACGGTCGGGCGTCGACGGCGCAGTGACGCGTGCGGCCGATCTACCTCGGGCGCATACGTTTTACCGTCGACGATCGTTGACCTCGAGTCAAAGATCGGTTTCCACCAGGAGCGATCGGTTTCGGCAATACCTCGACAGATTCCGCCCGCCACCCGATACGCGCGGGCCGCCTGCCGACGATCAGAGATCGTGACCGTCACCGGACGCGGTGACGAACGTGACGAAGGCGAGCGCGGCCGGGGAAAGGGAGCCGGTGCGGAAGACCAGCCCGAAGTCACGTCCCAGCTCGGGTGTCGTTCGCACGATTCGGAGGCCGCGACGTTCGGCGAGGCGCGCCTCCGGCTCGGTGACGAAAGCCGCGCCGGCGCCCGCGGCAACCAGAAGGTGCACGTTGTGTTCGTGCTCGACCTCCACCACGACACGGGGGGCGAAACCGTGCTGGCCGCACACTCTTTCGAGCTCCTCGCGAACCACCGTCCCGCGACCGCCCGCCACCAGCGGCAGGTCGGCGAGCGACTCGATCGGGAAGGTCGGGGCAGGCATGGTCTCGTAGTCCTCCGGCAGCGCCAGCACCAACCGGCGGCGGCCGAGCGGGTGCGTGGCCAGCTTCGCGTCGTCGACCGGAAGATAGTCGATAGCGACCTCGCACCTGGCGGATCTCAGGACGGTCGTCGAATCGGCGTTCGGACCGGGGTCCACCAGGTTGATCCGTACGCCCGGGTGCCGTGCCCGAAACCGTGCGATGAGGGACGCCGACGGGTCCACCACCAGGTCCGACGGGCAGGCCACGTCGAGCCACCCCCGCTCGAGAGACACGAGTCGTCGCACGGTCTCGTCCACGCGCCGGGACGACTGCACCACCTGACGGGCGGGGCCGACCAATGCCGCTCCCGCCCCGGTCAATTCCATCCCGCGCGGTACGCGGCGGAAGAGGGCGGCGCCCAGTTCCGCCTCGAGCGCCCGCAGCGATTGGGACAGCGCCGGCTGCGCCACGTACAGGACCTCTGCGGCCTTGGTGACGCTACCGTTGTCGACCACGGCCAAGAAGTAGCGCAGCTGACGTGAGTCCACCACCGAACCCTATACAACCTTCCTCGAGCGATAAGCTGACAGCTCGAAATGGAGACACCGGCGCCTCGCGACCGGAGTCGAACGTGCCGGGCGCGGGCCACGGCAGCGGTGAGGTGAATGTGGAATTCCGACAAGCCGAGCATTTTCTCGCCGTGATCGAACACGGCAGCCTCGTCCGTGCCTCGTCGGCGCTCCATCTCGCGCAGCCGTCACTGTCGCAGTCCATACAGACCCTGGAGCGTGACCTCGGCGCGCCCCTGTTCCACCGGGTCGGCCGCGGCCTGGTCCCGACTGCGGTGGGAACGGCCCTGGTGGCCCCCGCACGTCAGCTGTTGCGCGATGTGGCGACGGCCCAGGCCTCCGTTGCCGAGTTCTCCGGCCTCCACGGCGGGCATGTCGACATCGGAACCACCGCAGGCCTTTACGAATCACGGGTGCCCGCGCTGGTCGGCGAACTTCGGCGGACCTACCGGTCGGTGACCGTGCGAATCCGCGAGTACAGCTCGGAGGCGGCCGTTGCGGCGGCTGTGCGCGACGGCAGCGTCGAGTTGGGGTTCGGGTTCGTCGACCCCGAGACCGGGGATCACGATCTCGATACCCACTCGCTCGGAAGCGAGGAACTCTGCATCGCGCTCCCCCGGCGGATCGCGGAGCAGCTCCCCGATCCGCTGCCGTTCGACCAGGTTCCCGACCTCCCGGTCATCGCGGTGACCGGTGGCGCGCAGGGCCGCGTCGCGGTGGAGGGCGCCCTCCGTCGGTCCGCCCGGCGCACGGCTATCGGCGTGGTCACCGAGCATCGACAGGCCACCATTCCGCTCGTGGCGGCCGGGGCGGGCATGGCCTGGACGTCGCAGGCAGTCGTCGACAACATCGACTCGTCCGAGGTGGTGGCGCGGTCGATGCACCCGCCACTGGTCCTCGGTGTCGCGGTCATGCATCGACCCGGCATGCTGTCACCCGCCGCCCGCGCCCTTCTCGAGACGGCGCTGCGAGCAGTCGAGCACGTCGATTCCGAGGGTGCATCGTAGGTCCGCCGCCACCGAGGTCTGTCCGGCGATCCCGCCGCCACGAAGGCGGGCGGGCCTCCGCGACCGATGGGTGCCTCGCACCCACCGGTCGGAGAGACCCGCCCGCCCGTTTCGTACCCTGGCCGCGAACTAGTCGAAGGTCCTTCCGTCCCTTGCCAACTCCACCAACAGCGGGGCGGGTTCGATTCCGTCGGCACGCAGAGCTGCTTCGACCGTCGAGAGTCCGACCGTCTCCGCGTAGTACATCGGGCCCCCGCGATAGCGGGGGAAGCCGTAGCCCGCGATGTACACCACGTCGATGTCGGAAGCGCGGAGGGCGATCCCCTCCTCGAGGATCCTCGCGCCCTCGTCGACGAGCGAGAACACCAGTCGCTGCACGATCGACTCCGCCGAGTAGGACTGCGGCCGAATGCCGTTGCGTTGGTAGTACGACGCGAGCAGCTCCGCGACGACCGGGCTGGGAACGGCATCGCGGCGCCCGTCCTCGTAGTCGTACCAACCCGCGCCGGTCTTCTGGCCGAATCGTCCCATCTCGCAGAGCTCGTCGGCGATCTCGTTCCGTCGGACGTCCGGGTTCTCGAGGTACTGCCGCTTCCGCACCGCCCATCCGATGTCGCCACCACTGAGATCGCTCGCCCGGTAGGGACCCATCGCGTAACCGAACTGCTCGATCGCCGAGTCGATCTGCCCCGGTGAGGCGCCCGCTTCCAGCAGGTCGTCGGCGGCCCGCCGATACCGCGCGAGCATGCGGTTGCCGATGAAGCCGTCACACACGCCGGCGACCACCGGAACCTTGCCGATCCGCCGCGCCACCTCCAGAGCCGTCGCCAGGACTTCGTCGGAGACCTTCTTCGGCCGGACGATCTCCAGGAGCGACATCACGTTCGCCGGGCTGAAGAAGTGCAGTCCGACCACGTCGGACGGCCGGCGTGTGAACTCGGCGATCAGATCGATATCGAGAGTCGAGGTGTTGGACGCCAGAATCGCTCCGGGCTTCATCACGGCGTCGAGTTCGGTGAACACCGCACGCTTGACGTCCATGTCCTCGAAGACCGCTTCGATGACGAGGTCACACGACGCCAGGTCCGCGTACTCCAGGCTCGTCTCGAGCAGGCTCATCCGGTCCACGAAGGCGGTGTACGCGAGCCGCCCCTTCTCCACCTGCGCTTCATAGGTCCGGCGAATCGTGGCCACCCCGCGCAGCAGCGCCTCTCGCGACGACTCCGAGAGTGCGACGGGGATACCGGCATTCAGGAAGTTCATTGCGATCCCGGTGCCCATTGTGCCGGCGCCGACGACGGCGACCTTGCTCACCGTTCTCGCCGTAGTGTCCTTCGTGACGCCCGGGACGTTCTGGGCCGCCCGTTCGGCGAAGAAGGCGTGCCGGAGTCCCGCCGACTGACCGTCGTCGACCAACTGCGTGAAGGCGGCTCGCTCGGCACTCGTTCCGTCGGAGAAGGGACCGCGCGCCTGCTCCACCAGGTCCAGCGCGACCAGGGGAGCACGCAGTCCCCGGCCTCGCTTGGCGAGGGTGGCACGCAGCGGCGCGAGGTCCTCGTCCCGATCGACGGTGAGGTCGCGGATGCGGGGCAACGGAACCGAGTTGCCCAGGCTCTCCGCGAACCGCACTGCCGCGCTTTCGACGTCGGTGTCCACGACCAGGTCGAGGAGCTTCTGTCCGGGGAGCTCCGCCAGTACCGCGGCGGTGCGCGCCGCACCGTCGGTGATCATGTCCGCGGCCGCACGGAGACCGAGGACCCGGGGGAGCCGTTGCGTGCCGCCGGCGCCCGGCACGAGTCCGAGTTTCACTTCCGGGAGCGCGATCCGGGCCGCCGCCGCCGCGACGCGATAGTGCGCCCCCAGGGCGAGTTCGAGGCCCCCGCCGAAGCAGACTCCGTCGATGGCGGCGACGACCGGCTTCGGCGCGTCCTCGAGAGCTTCGATCAACGTACGAAGTGACGGCTCGGCCAGCGCATCGGGTGTCCCGAACTCGGTGATGTCGGCGCCCGCGGAGAAGATTCTCCCGTTGCCGGTCAACACGATCGATCCGATCTCGGACGATTCGAGTGCGCGGGTGACGTCCCGGAGAAGTCCCTGACGCGCCGCGAGGGCGAGTCCGTTCACCGGTGGATGGTCGAGCGAGATGACCGCGACGTTGCCCGTAACTGCGTAGTGGGTCGACAACATGGAACCTTTCGAGTGAAGCGATGTGATGATCGGACCGACCAGGCGGTCAGGAGTCTTCGCGTCGACTCTCGTCGGACGCGGCCGGCTCACGCCGGCTGGAGGCCGCGTAGAGCTCGCTGTCCTCGACCGAACCGTCCGCATCCGTCAGCGCGTCGATGCGCGCGATCCGAGCACGGTCGCGCTCGGGATTGATGGTCAGGAACATGACCACTGCACCCACGAGGGTGAGCACGCCGAGAAGCTGGAAGGCCGAGGTGTAGCCGTCGACGGGCGTGGGTGCGGCGTCCACGAGGTACCCGGTGAGCCACGGGGCGACGATTCCCGAGGACTGGAACAGCGCGACGAACACACCGAGCGTGGAAGCGACCTGGCGTTCCGGACTGATGTGCGTGATGGCGACGAACATCAGCGGCAGAACGCCGACGCCGATGCCGTAGCCGGTGACCAGCAGGGTCACGACCGCCCACGACGGCCCGACGAACGGAATCACGGCCAGACAGGCACCGCACAGGAGAAGGGCCGCGACGGACACCATGCCCCGCGAAGCGCGAACCGTCATGCCGCGTACCGAGAGCCGATCGGTGACGAAGGAGCCGAGCAGCATTGCTCCCATACCGGCGACGCTCGGCAATGCGAACAGCAGGCCCGAATTGATGCGGCTGTAGCCGAGTCCCTCCTCGAAGTAGGAAGGCAACCAGGTCAGGACGACCGTCACCATGCCGTAGATCGCGAAGAGACCGAGCACTCCGCCCCAGAAGGTGGGCAACGCGGCGATTCGCAGAATGCTCACCCGCTTGACGTTCGCCTGACCGCTCGCCTTCGCACGCTCCCGTGCACTGTTCACCGAGTAGGGGCCGTCCTTACCCACGAAGAACCAGACGACCGCCCAGATGACGCCGACGACCATCATGGTGAAGAAGGCCGACTTCCATCCGAACGTCGCGACGACGACCGTCAGGGCCGGCACGACGAGAATCTTGGCCACCGAGGACCCGGACGAGACGACGGCGGAGGGGAACCCGCGCTTGCTCTTCGGGAACCATCCGAATACCGCGACGTTGACGAGTGAAGCGGCCGGCCCCTCAGCCGCGCCCAGAAGAATTCGACTGACGATCAAGGCGCCGAAAGTACCGACCAGTAGAATTGGTATCTGCACCAGAGACCAGAGAAGTGCCATTGTCAGCAGCACCCAGACGATCTTCACGCGGTCCGCGATGAAGCCACCCAGGAGTCCGGTGACGACGAACAGAACGTAGAACACACTTCCGAGAAGACCGATGTCCGCGTTGGACAGCCCCAGGTCTTCCGCCATGGGCCGCGCGACAACGCCCAGAACAGCCTTGTCCGCGAAGTTCACGGTGTGCAGGATCATGACGAGAAGCGTGATGCTCCAAGCAGTTCGCGCTGTCCAGGTTCCCGCGGATGCGGAGCCCGCGGAGGAGGCGGGGGCCGCGTCGTCGCCCGTCGCGTTCCGTCTGTCAGTGATGCTCATGCAGCGCTCCCACCTGGTCGATTGTGACTGTGCTCATACCAGTCAATTGAAATGGTGCGCATCACAGAGAACAAATATCGGCGGCCTATCGCAATGATAGGCCGCCGATATGCCTCGGGTCAGCCTGCCGAAATTCGCGGGAAAACACTTCGGCCGCGACAACGCACGTCAATTGCACCGAAGAATCGCTTCCCGAGAACGGACATTTATGCGCCGAAATGGACGGGCCTCACTACTTCGGAAGTCCCAGAAGGCGCTCGCCGATGATGTTGCGCTGGATCTGGTTGGAACCCCGCGCGATACGGCGCCCACGGCTCTCCAGGAACACACGTTGCAGCGAGTCCAGTTCGTATCCGTCTCCCGCAGGCCGGCTCAGAGCCGAGGCTCCGAGCAGTTCCAGCGCGACCGAACCGAATTCGCAGTGGTACTCCGACCAATTGAGCTTGTCGATCGCCAGCAGATCCTCGACGTTCTCTCCCGCGACGATGCGGGCACTGATGACGGACCCGACGGCGCGCATCAGCTCCACCTCGACGGCCAGGTCCGCCAATCGCTGTCGGACGCCGTCGTCACCGAGTCTGCCCTTCTCGTCGAGTCGGCGGATCAACGTTCCCAGCTCGTGGCGGTAGCCGACATACTGTGTCGCGGCCTTGCCTGCCCGCTCGGCTCCCAGTGTCGTCATCGCCACCGCCCAGCCGTTACCGAGGCCTCCGACGACGTCGTCCAGCGATGCCCGCGCGTCGGTGATCTTCTCCTGCGCAAAGCCTCGGTCGCCGGAGGCCATGCGGATGGGACTCACCTCGAAACCGTTGTCCTCCATCGGTACCAGCACGAAGGAGATACCCCGATGCTTCGGCGCGTCACGGTCGGTGCGGCACAGGAGGAACATCATGTTCGCCTGATCCGCGTTGCTGGTCCAGATCTTGTCACCACGAATTCGCAACTCGTCGCCCTCGATGGTGCCGGTGGCACGCAGGGAGGCCAGGTCCGAACCGCTCTCGGGTTCGGAGAATCCCTGGCACCAGGTGTCCTCCCCAGAGAGGATGCGGGGCAGGAACCTGCGCTTCTGGTCCGCGGTACCGTGCGCCAACAGCGACGGCGCCAGCAGCATCTCGCCCATGCCCAGTTGCGGACGTCGGAGCCCTGCCCGAGCGAATTCCTCCTCCACGACGAGGATTTCGGCCGGCGACAATTCCCGGCCACCGTACTCCTCGGGCCATGACAGGCACAGCCATCGGCCCTTCCTCAGCAGGTCGATCCAGTGCGCCTCCGCGGCCGTCTCGCGGTGCGCGAACGGTTCCTGCGCGTACTCGAGCGGGGCGCCCTGGGACAGGTTGTCGGCCAACCAGGTACGCACCTCTTCCCGCAGTTGCGCGAGCACGTCGGATTCGTCGGTCCGTGCCGGCGCTGCGGTACTCGTCCCGCCGTCGAGAACCGACGAGATCACACGTTCGCGATGCCACGCGGGCGAACCGAACAACAATTGATCCGTCTTCGCGCGCTTGAGGTGCACGTGGGCCTCGTGCTCCCACGTGAAACCGATCGCGCCGTGCAGCTGGATCGTTTCTCCCGCGATCTGCAGGTAGCGGTCCGACCCCGCGACGCTGAGGAGGCTCACCACCCTCGCCAGGTCCGGCCCGTCGGTGTCCGCAGCCTCCGCCGCGACGTCGACGGCAGCGGCGATCGGCTCGAGCGCACGAACCAGGTCTGCCAACCCGTGCTTCACCGCCTGGGTGGCCCCTACCGGTCGACCGAACTGGTGCCGGGTCCTGGCGTAGTCGACGGTCAGCTCCAGACACCGTCGAGCACCGCCGACACGTTCGGCCGCCTGCACGACGAGCGCCTTGTCGAGGGCGCGCGACAGCGAGGCGGAGACATCTCCCGGACGGCTCACGCGTTGCGCACCGACACCGTCGAAGGTCATCGTGCTCAACGGCCGGGTCTGATCCAACGAGGGCTCGCGGCGACACGTGAGGTCGGCGTCCGCGGGATCCGCGACGAAGAGCGCGAGCCCGTCCTCGCTCCGGGCAGCGACGACGACGGTGTCGGCGCAGTGTCCGAAGATCACATGGTGGGCCGTCCCTTCGAGTCTCCAGCCGCCGTCACCGGTATGCGCGCGCACCGGCTCGGCGCCGGCGCGAAGCCATCCGTCGGAGTCGGCGAAAGCGAGACACCCGATGCGCGTTCCTGCCGCAAGCTCCGGCAACAGATCTCGGGCGCGCTCGTCCTCGACGCACTCGACCAACGCCAGGGTCGTGAGCACCGAACTCGCGAAGAAGGGACTGCACGTCGCGAAGCGACCGAACTCCTCCGCCACCACCACGACGTCCCCGACGCCCGCGCCCGAGCCGCCGTACTGCTCGCCGACCAGCAGTCCCTGCAGTTCGAGTTGGTCCGCCATCGTCGCCCAGTCCTGGGGGCGATATCCGAGGTCGGTCTCCTGCAGGGCCAGCATGTCGGTCGCGTCACTCGTCCGCGACAGGTACTCGCGGACCGCCGCACGGAGTGCGCGGTGCTCCGCGGTTGTCGTCATAGCCATTCGGTATTCCTTCGTAATTCTCTACAACACAGGGGATCTGCAGGAGGGCGGGGGAGCGGTCGATTCACCTCGGTTCCCGGACCGCCGGCCGCAATCGACCTCTTCATCGCGGCTCCCGCATTCGCGGGATAGCCGGCGATCCCCTCTGCGAGCGCCGTCGCCCGTTCCAGAACCTCCCCGTCCGGGACCACCGCGTAGGCGATGTTGCGGCGCAGAAGGTCCGGGCCGTACTGCCGCTCACACGCGAGCGTGAGCTGCAACGCCTGGTTCGGGCTGTACTTGGCGAGCAGCCACCGCAGATTGTTCGGCGCGGCGATGCCCATCCGGGCCTCGCCGATCTCGAGAAACGACCGCTCCCCGACCACGAGCAGATCGCACGCGAGCGCGACGGCCGCCGCACCGTTCACAGCCGCTCGCTCGAGCGCGCCCACCAGGGGCTTGTCCAGTCGCGACAGGTTGCGGTGCAGATCTTCGATCGCCGCCGAGATCGCGGGCCCGTCCGACTGCATCTCGACGAGGTCCACTCCCGCGCTGAAGCAGCCGCCGGCCCCGTACAGCAGAACGGAGGTGACGGAGTCGTCCGCCTGGGCCTCACGGATCGCCTCGGCGAGCCGAGCCACCATCGGGACCGTCAGCGCGTTCCTCCGCTCGGGACGGTGCAACTCGATGTCCAGGCGACCGCTCCGGTGGTGCCGGACCCGCACGTCCCCTCTCGATGCTGCGGTCATCAGGAGTCGAGGAGCGCCGGCGCGGTGCTGTCGCAGAGCGCGGTGAGGCGCCCCTGGATCAGTTCCGTCGCTTCACCGACCATTCGGTCGACGAGCTCGGCGACGGTCGGAATGTCGTGAATCAAGCCCTGCGACAGGCCCACGGACCAGATACCGGCATCGGGGTCGCCCAACTCGTACACCCGCCTGCCGCGTGCGCCGGACACCAGGCCGCGAACCTCCTCGAACGCCGCACCGGCGGCCAGCAGACCGACGACCTCACGGCTGACGGTGTTGCTGGCGACGCGAGCGGTGTTGCGCAGGGGCCGGAAGATGAGTTCGGTATCGAGCTCGGAGGCGTCGACGATCTCCTGCTTGATCGTGTGATGGATCGGCGCCTCCGCCGTGCACATGAACCGGGTGCCCATGTTGACGCCGTCCGCGCCCAGCGCCAGCGCCGCCGCCAGCCCGCGGCCGTCGGCGAAGCCGCCCGACGCGATGAACGGGACGCCCAGTGCGCGGGCGGCGAGGGGAATCAGCACCAGTCCGGGAACGTCATCCTCCCCGGGGTGACCCGCACATTCGAAACCGTCGATGCTCAGTGCGTGAACACCGAGCGCCTGCGCCTTGAGCGCGTGGCGCACACTCGTGCACTTGTGGAGCACCTTCACATCGGCCGCCAGGAACGCCGGCATGTGCGGTGCCGGGCTGTTGCCCGCGGTCTCGACGATCTTCACACCGGACTCGATGATGACGTCGCGGTACTCGGCATAGGGCGGGGGCGTGATCGACGGCAGCATCGTGAGGTTGACGCCGAACGGCCGGTCCGTCATCTCCCGGCAGCGCGCAATCTCCGCCGCAAGATGCTCCGGCGTGGGTTGCGTCAGCGCGGTGATGAACCCGAGAGCACCCGCGTTCGCCACTGCGGCAACGAGTTCGGCACGGCCGACCCACTGCATTCCGCCTTGGACGATCGGGTGCTCCACGCCGAACATTTCGGTGAATCGTGTCTTGATCATGGTCTTCCTTACCCCTACAGACCGAGCGATTTGCTGATGATCGACTTACATACTTCGGTGGTGCCGGCGAAGATTCGGGTGACACGGGCGTCGGCGTACATGCGGGAGATCTGGTACTCCGACATGAATCCGTAGCCCCCGTGCAGCTGCAGACAACGATCGACGACCCTGGACAGCAGCTCGGTGGTGAAGACCTTCACCTTGGCCGCGTCGGCCGGGGTGAGCGCGCCGTCGTCGAGCTCCTCGAGCGCGCGGTCCACCATCGTCCGCCCCGCCTCGATCTCGATGGCACAGGACGCCAGTTCGAACTTGGTGTTCTGGAAGCTGCTGATGGTGGTGCCGAAGGCTCGACGCTCCTTCACGTAGTCGACCGTCAGAGCGAGCGCGGTCTCGGCACATGCCTGCGCGTTCAGCGCCGTCGACAACCGTTCCTGCGGAAGGTTGAAGCCGAGATACCCGAACGCCTTGCCTTCCTCGCCGAGTACGTTCTCCACCGGGACTCGAACGTCCTCGAACGACAACTCGGCCGTGTCCTGGGCCTTGAGCCCCATCTTCTCCAGGTTCCGGCCACGTTCGAATCCTGGCGTGCCGTCCTCGACGACCAACAGTGTCAGGCCGTCCCGGCGGTCCTCGCCCTTGGCGGTGCGTGCCACGACCACGACCAGATCGCAGTTGATACCGCCGGTGATGAACGTCTTGGCACCGTTGAGTACGTAGGTGTCGCCGTCGCGCCGCGCGGTCGTGGCCATGCCCGCGAGATCGGAACCCGTACCGGGTTCGGTCATCGCGATCGAGCCCACGATGCTGCCGGCCGCCATGCCCGGAAGCCACCGCGCTCGTTGGGCATCGGTCGCATACTCGAGGAAGTAGGGGAGCACCACGTTCGTCTGCAGGGCGAGTCCGCCCAGACTCGCGCCGGAACGCGCGAGCTCCTCCGCCACGACGGCGTTGAACTTGAAGCTCTTCAGCCCTGCCCCGCCGTACTCCTCGGGGATCTGGAGACCCGGGATGCCGATCTCGCCGGCCTTGCGGAACACGGCCTTGTCGACCTTGCCCGCCTCGGCCCACTCGGTGAACTTCGGCTGTACGTCCTTGACGAGGAAGTCGCGGACCACCTTTCGGAACGCCTCGTGGTCCTCGTTGTAGATGGTTCTCTTCACTGTGACCGACTTTCTGTATCGCGACCGTCAGAGCAGCTCGAAGATCGTGGCGTTGGCCATGCCGCCGCCCTCACACATCGTCTGCAATCCGTATCGGATGTCGTTGTCCCGCATGTGATTGATCAAGCGTGCCGTCAGGACGGCACCGGATGCGCCGAGTGGATGCCCGAGGGCGATCGCACCCCCGGCCGGGTTCACCAAGGCCGGATCGGCGCCGGTTTCGGCGATCCAGGCGAGGGGAATCGGGGCGAAGGCCTCGTTGACCTCGAAGGCGCCGATGCCGGCGATCGCCAGGCCCGAACGTTCGAGCACCTTCGCGGTGGCCGGTATCGGGCCGGTCAGCATGATCACGGGGTCGTCGCCGACGGTCACGGCGGTGTGGATCCGCGCGATCGGCTTCAGGCCCAGCTTCCGTGCGTGCTCGCTGGTCGTCACCAACAACGCGCCCGCGCCGTCCGAGATCTGCGAGGCGTTGCCGGCGTGGATGACTCCGTCGGCCCGGAAGGGCGTCTTCAGACTCGCGAGAGTGTCCGCGGTGGTGCCGATCCGGATGCCCTCGTCCGCCGAAGCTGCGCCGGGCACGGGGACGATCTGCGAGTCGAAGGCGCCGGACTTGGCTGCCTGGGCGGCCTTTTCGTGCGAGCGCGCCGCATACTCGTCCAGTCGGCGGCGGGAGAGGTCCCACTGCGCCGCGATCATCTCGGCCCCGAGCCCCTGGTTGAACGTGTCCACAGCGAAGCGGTCCAGGACCGTCTGCCCGAAGGGAAATCCGGATTGCCGGCTGGTGCCCATGGGTACGCGGGACATCGATTCGACACCGCCGGCGACCGCCACGTCGTAGTGACCGGCGATCACCCCGGCAGCCGCGAAGTGCAGCGCCTGCTGGCTCGATCCGCACTGACGGTCGACGGTCGTCGCGGGGACGGAGACCGGCCACCCTGCGGCGAGCACTCCACTGCGGCCGATGTTGTTGGCCTGGTCTCCGACCTGGCCCACACAACCCCACACCACGTCGTCGACGAGGCCGGGGTCGATTCCCGTACGCTCCGGCAGAGCCTTCAGTACATGCGCGGACAGGTCCGCGGGGTGCACCCCCGCCAGAGAACCGTTGCGCTTTCCGATGGGTGTTCGTACCGCATCGACGATGACTGCGTCCCGCACTGCTTGCTCCTTCGTGCTGCTTGATTCGTCTCGGACTCAAACCAATCAGGTCCACACGTGCCGTACAAAGACGTAACTGCGATGCGATCCATCGGATGGGGTTATGGGCACCGTGACAGCCCGGCCACGCCGATGTCCGCGGTCAGAGATCCCGCCGGAGAACGCCGTCCTGCTCGAGCGAATCAAGCTCCGCAGCACTGTATCCGGCCTCGGTGGCCACCGAGATCGAGTGCTCACCCAGGCGCGGCACTCTCCGCACACTACGGTCGGCGTCCGCGCCCAACCGGAAGGGAAGCCTCACGACGTCGAAGGACGACCCGTCGAAATGCTCTCCACTCGTGAACATCTCACCCGCTACGACGTCTTCCGAGGCACGAACCTGGTCGTAGGTCCGGACAGCTCCGACGACGAGTCCGTTGGTCGAGAGAAGTTGCACGCATTCCTCGCTCGTGCGCCCGCTCAGTGCACTGGACAGCTCCCGGAGCAGCTCGTCGCGGTGAGCCACTCGCGCATCGTTGTCGACGAACCGCGGGTCGGTGGCGAGCTCCGGACGTCCGAGCACCTCGCACAGACGCGGCCAGTGGTGCGCGGAGTAGCCGGACAGAACGATGTGGCCGTCCGCCGTCTCGATCAGATCGGCGGCCGGGGCGACACCCGGCTGGGCGTTTCCGCGCCGGCGGGGTGCCGTCCCCGTGATCGAGTGCCCGGTCCAGTCGGAGGACTGCAGGTGCAACGCGACCTCGAGCAGCGACACCTCGACCGTAGCCACCCGCCCGAACCGTTCCCGGTCGAGAAGCGCGGCCAGGACGGCCTCTGTGAGGACATGCGCTGCAGCGGCATCCACGATGGTCGTGCCCACCTTGAGCGGGGGCCCGTCGGCGGTTCCGGTGATGGACATCAGACCACTCTCGGCTTGTGCCGCGATGTCCAGACCGGGACGGTGGCGGGAGGGCCCGCGTAGTCCGAACCCGCTGACCGTCGCATAGATGATCCGCGGGTTCAGTTCCCGGGCCCGTTCCGGCCCGAGGCCGAGCGCCGCCATCGCACCGGGACGCATGTTCTGGATGAGCACGTCCGCGTCGGCGATCAGGCGTTCGGCAAGCTCCAGGCCGCGAGGGTCCTTGAGGTCCACCGCGATCGAACGCTTTCCCCGGTTGTAGGTGCGAAGAATGGCCTCACCGAACGACGTGCCGGTGCGAACCCAGTCACCCTGTAGCGGTTCCACCTTGATCACGTCGGCACCGAGGTCCACCAGGGCCTGCGATGCGCCGGGCGCGGCGACGAACTGGCCGAAGTCGAGTACACGGATTCCCTCGAGTGGGCTGTGGATCATGATCGTCCGATCTGTCGACGAAGGGGAGTCGAGAAGGCGGCACGCATCGCGCGGCGACTCCGCCGCGCGCCGGTGCCGATGCACCATGCGGGGGCTCCTCGTTCGACGACCCTACGATCGAACAGCTCATAGGTATAGACCCAGTTGCCCGATACGAAGTATCGGGTCTGCTTATAACTTCGGCGTCGATTCACGTATCAGCGCCACGAACGAACTCGCCGAGGGCGATAGATCTTCCGAGCGGAAATAGAAGGCGTGGGCGGTCGGTATGTCCGCGTCCAACGGTCTCACGACCGCCCCCAACCGCTCCGCGATCTCCGCCTCGGTGCCGTGGAGGAGGGTGCCGCCGACGCCGGCGAGAATCAGGGGGATCAGCATGTGGCGGTGCGCGGTCTCCAGCACCGGGACGACGCTACCCAGTCCCTGGTCGGCGAGCAGCCGGTTCAGGTGCGAGCGTCCGATCGCGCCCGGCGACGGCGCGGTGATGAGATCGTGCGAGACGAACTCGTCGAGCCGCAGGGGGCGTTCGGCGAGGCGAGTTCCGGGTGGGAACACCGCCACGAGCGGTCGTTCCCCGAGGGGGATCTCGGCAAAGCCCGTCGCTGCCGGCGGGTGCTCCGCGAGCAGCAGTTCGATCTCGCCCCTCGCCAGAGCGTCGAAGCCGCGGGCACCGGGCTGCACATTCCGAATACGAATCGTCACACCGGGGTGACGGGCCCGATGTAGTCGGACCAGGTCGACGAGGGGGTCCACCGCGAGATTGACCGCACTGCCGACGTCGAGTTCCCCCGAACGAAGCTCGGAGATCTCCTTGATTGCCCAGTGGGCGGCGTCCATCGCACGCAGCGCCGCCCGCGCGGGTCCGACGAGCGCCCGACCACTCGACGTGGGGCTCATGCCACGTCCGCGGGTGAACAGCGTGCAGTCGAGTTCCCGCTCGAGTTCCTGGACGGTCTGGGACACCGACGGCTGGCTCAGTCCCAGCCGCCGAGCGGCGGCCGAGATCGAGCCCTCGTCCACGACGGAAAGAAAGTGCACGAGATGGCGCTTGTCCATGGAAGAAGGTTTACCTCCTCCACCCGCTCAGTTCCAGCGCATCTACGCCATCTTCGACACCACCGACAGCGGCAGCACCTTCATCGCCATCGACACCGGAAGCCACGGCCACGCCGGGACGTACGCCTTGGCCGGTTCCTTCTCGATGGCGGCGGCCAGAGCGCGGCAGCCGGTCTCGGTATCGACGATGAACGGCACCTTCTTCACCTTCTCGTTGATCTCCGAGCGGATGAAGCCGGGGAAGATGGTGCTGACGTCGATGCCGGTCTTCGCGAGATCCGCGCGCATACCCTCGCCGAGCGCCGCGACCCCGGCCTTCGACGCCGCGTACGTGGTGAGGTTGCGGGGCATGCCCCGCATCGCGCTCACCGACGAGATCAGCACGACGTGGCCCGCGTTGCGCGGCCGGAACAGTTCGAGGGCGGCCTCACTCTGCGCGAGCGCGCCCAGGAAGTTGGTGCGGGCCGTCGCGGCGTTGGCGCGGAAGTAACCGGTGCCCAACGGTTGTCCCTTGCCGAGGCCGGCGTTGACGATCACCCGGTCCAGCCCGCCGAGTTCCTCGTCGAACTCCCGGAACACGTCGAACACCTGGTCGTGGACGTCCACGTCGAGCTTCCGGATCGCGACGGTGATCTGCGGGTGCGCGGCGAGCAGTTCGTCGCGCAGTTCCTCGAGCCTCTCGGTGCGCCGGGCAGCGAGCGCGAGATTACGTCCGCGCGCGGCGAATTCGCGGGCCATCCCGCGGCCGAGGCCCGAGCTGGCGCCGGTGATGAGAATGTTCCTGCGCATCGTGCGACGGCTCACTACTTGTCCTCCGTGTCGATCAGTTCGTTGCAGCGCGTGTCCAGGTATCCCACGGCGATCCAGAAGTGCTCGAACGCCGGGTTGGTGGTCTGTCCGTGATGGAAGCGGTAGTAGATCTGCTGCGCGATCACCGCGAGCCGGAACAGCCCGAACACCTCGTAGAAGCGCCAGTTGTCGATCGGCAGACCGGTTCGCTCGCCGTAGTATTCGACGATCTCCCGGCGAGTGAGCATGCCGGGCAGGTCGGACGGCTGACGCTTGGTGGCCAGCATCATCGGGTGGTCGTCGGCCTGCACCCAGTAGGCGAGACTCGAGCCCAGGTCCATGAGCGGGTCGCCGACGGTCGCGAGCTCCCAGTCCAGCACGGCGCGCGGCCGCTGCCCGTCGCCCAGGACCACGTTGTCGAGCCGGAAGTCGCCGTGGATCACGGCCGCCCCGACGTCGGCGGGCTGGTTGTCCGCGAGCCAACGCGTCACCCGTGCGAAATCCGGGACGTTGTCGGTGCGGGCGGCCGTGTACCGTTTGGTCCACCCTGCCACCTGACGGGCGACGTAGCCTGTGCCGCGGCCGAATTGGTCGAGACCCGAGGACGCCGGATCGACGGCGTGCAGTTCGATCAGCAGGTCGATCACCCGCAGGCACAACTCCCGCGTACTGCCGGGAGTGAGCCCGAGTTCGGCGGGGGGAGCGGACCGCAGGATGGTGCCGTCGACACGTTCCATGACATAGAAGTCGCTGCCCAGCACGGCCGGATCGGTGCACAGTCCCACCATCGCCGGCACGTGCGGGTAGACCGGCGCGAGCAGCGACTGGATCCGGTATTCGCGGGCCATGTCGTGCCCGGACGACGGCTTCGCGCCGGCCGGGGGACGCCGCAGCACCAGGTCGCGATCCGGGTAGCGCAGCAGGTACGTCAGGTTCGACGCGCCGCCGGCGAACTGGCGGACCACGGGAACGCCTTCGAGATCCCCGGAAGCGTTGTCGCGCAGCCACCGAGCGACGGCGTCGACGTCGAACGCGTCCTCGTCGCGGACGGTGCGTGCGTTGTCGGGCAGCTGCGCCGTCACTGGTACTTGCCCATCTCGAAGCGGGCCACCAGGCCCTGGTGCACCTCGTCGGGGCCGTCGGCCAGCCGCAGCGCCCGGGCCGCGGTCCAGGCTCCGGCGAGCGGGAAGTCGTCCGACAGCCCACCGCCACCGTGGATCTGGATCGCGAAGTCGATCACCCGCTGCGCGACGCGGGGCGCGGCGACCTTGATCTCCGACACCGCGGACCGGGCGCCGGCGATGCCCTGGGTGTCGAGCAACCACGCGGTGTGGAGGACGAGCAGCCGCAGCTGGTTGATCGCGATGCGGGCGTCGGCGACCCGTTCCCGGTTGCCGCCCAGATTGATCAGCGGCTTACCGAACGCGAGGCGCTCGGTGCCGCGGCGGATCGCCAGCTCGAGCGCGGCCTCAGCGAGACCGACCAGACGCATGCTGTGGTGCACGCGGCCCGGCCCGAGCCGGCCCTGCGCGATCTCGAAGCCGCGTCCGGGCCCCGCGATGATCGCGTCGAGCGGCAACCGCACGTCGGTGAACGACACCTCGCCGTGACCACCGGGCTCGTCGTAGAAGCCCATCGTGGACAGCATCCGCTCGACCTTCACCCCGGGGGTGTCGATCGGGACCAGCACCATCGAATGCCGTTGATACTTGTGCGCTTCCGGGTCGGTGAGGCCCATGAAGATGAGCACCTTGCAGTCCGGGCTGCCGACGCCGGTGCTCCACCACTTGCGGCCGTTCAACACCACCTCGTCGCCTTCCACGATCGCGGTGGCGGCCATATTGGTGGCATCGGACGACGCGACGCCGGGCTCGGTCATGCAGAACGCGGAGCGGATCTCGGCGTCCAGCAACGGCTTCAGCCACCGTTCCTTCTGCGCGGCGCTGCCGTAGTGGTAGAGCACCTCCATGTTCCCGGTGTCCGGGGCGTCGCAGTTGAACACCGCGGAGGCGAAGGGGGAGCGGCCCATCTCCTCGGCGAGCGGCGCATATTCGACGTTGCTCAGGCCGGCGCCGAGTTCGGCATCGGGCAGGAAGAGGTTCCACAGACCCTGGCCCCTGGCCTTCGCCTGCAGCGCGCGGAACTCGTCGGAGACCTGCCACATCGCGGCGGCGGACACGTCGGCGCGCTGCGCGAAGGGAGCGACCCGTCGGGCTCGCAGCCGCTCCTCGACGGGGGCGACCTCGGTCGCGATGAACTCACGCAATCGGTCGAGGTACTCCTGCGACCGCGCGCTCGGGGCGAAATCCATGCCTGCCTCCGTCACGTCGACTAACTGAGCATTGCTCAGTTAACCTAGACGTAGACTTGCCCCGCAATCAAGAACCTGGACGGTGCCATCTCGTGTCGATCGAAACCGCAACCCCCCGGCGGCGACTCCCGCCCGAGGAGCGCAAGCGGCAGCTCGTCGCGATCGGCCTGCAGGAACTGTCCACGCGACCCATCCACGCACTGTCCATCGACCAGGTGGCCGAGAAGGCCGGGATCTCCCGCGGCCTGCTGTTCCGGTACTTCCCGACCAAGCAGGACTACTACGTCGCGGTCGTCGGCGCGGCCGCCCGGAGGCTGTTGCGGGCCGCGGTGCCGGATGCGGCCGAGCCGACCGACGATCAACTCCGCGCCGTCGTGCACGCGTTCGTCTCGTTCATCGACCGGCACGGCGACAACTACCAGTCGTTCTTCCACGGCGGCCTCGGCGCCGACCCGCAGATCCAGGAGATCCGCGAGAACATGAAGAACACCATGGTGGAGCGCACCCTCGCGGCCGCCGGCACCGACCCGACGCCGGGCACGCGAATGCTGCTGCGCGCGTGGTGGTCGATGGTGGAAAGCCTCGCGATCGACCGCACCACCGACCCCGTCTTCACCGTCGACGACGTCGTCGACCGGGCGCTGGCGGCCCTGCCGATCGGCTGAGCCCGCGGCATTCGGAGGTTTCCGACTTTCGTTGACGCGGCGCCTCGGGGTCGTGTTCACTCAGCCCTACGTGACCGGACACCTGTCCGGCTCGAGAGGTGGGGGTGCGCCATGGGGAGAGCATCGGTCACTCGACGGTCGTGGCGCGCACTCGTCGTCGCTGCCGCAGCACTGCTGATGTCGCCGTTCGGAATGGTTTCGGCACAGTCGGTTTCGAGTCCCCCCGACCCCGTCCGGTCCACGAACGACGTCGCCGACACCGCCGTTGCCCGGGCCGACTGCGGACCGGGATCCACTCCGGAAACCGGTCTGCAGGGCGACGTACCCGCCGCCGACCGCGACAGTGGACGCAGCGCCGCCGGATACCGGTGCAACCTCGAACGACTCGGCGGCTACGCCGGGCGCGGAGGCGGCATCACCTCCACCAGCTACGACCATTGCGCGTACATGGGCAGCTTCTTCCCCGGCAATCTGCTCGGCCCCGCGCAGGGCGTCCAGGTGCTCGACGTCTCCGACCCGGCGAACCCGGTGCTGACGGCGACGCTCACGGAGCCGGCGATGCTCGCCGGCACCTGGGAGAGCCTCAAGGTCAACGCGGCACGAAAGCTACTGATGGGCATGGGTGTGCCGGCTCTCACCGGCGCCGGCCTCCTGTCCGTGTACGACATCTCCGACTGCGCCCACCCCCGGCTCCTCAACACCGGGCCGGGCAGCGACCTGCGTCTGCCGCTGCCGATCACGTCGCACGAGGGCGGATTCTCCCCGGACGGCAACACGTACTGGGCGTCCGGCACCGCGCCGGGGATCGTCAGCGCCGTCGATCTGACCGATCCGGCGAACCCACGCGTCGTCTGGCAGGGACTGCCCGGCCTGTCGATGCACGGGATCGGGGTCAGTCCGGACGGCAATCGGGTCTACCTGTCGAACATCCTCGGCGGCATCACCGTTCTCGACGCGTCGGCGGTCCAGCGTCGCGACCCCGATCCGCAGGTGCCGGTCGTCGCGGAACTGCACTGGTCCGACGGCTGGGCCACCCAGCACAGCGTCCCCGTCAGCTACGGTGACCGGCCCTACCTGTTCACCGTGGACGAAGCCGGCTCGGGCGGTGTGAAACTCGTCGATGTCGCCGATGACGCCGCGCCGAAGGTGGTCAATTCGATCAAGCTCGAGGTGAACCTGCCGCAGCACCAGGACAGCATGCTCGCGTCCGCCTCCGGCGGTTCGCTGTTCGCGTACGACTCGCACTACTGTGCCGCCGACCGCCCGGTCGACCCGACGGCACTGGCCTGCGGTTGGATCTCCTCCGGCATCAGGGTCTTCGACGTCCGAGACCCGTTCGACGTCCGCGAGATCGCCTACTACAACCCGCCGGCGAAGAAGGGGCAGAACACCGAGTTGTGGAACTCCCCGCACGCTCTGGCCTCGATCATCGGCGTTCCGGTCCTCGAGGCGGGCGCCGTCACGCAGGCAATCCAGCAGGGAGTGTTCGATCCCGCGGAGGCACTGAGCCCGCGCTCCGGCATGGTCGCGTTCGGCGATCTGTCCACCGACTGGTGCTTCTCACCGCCGGAGTGGCGCGGCAACGAACTGTGGGTCACCTGCGCCGACAACGGATTCATGACGCTGCGCCTGGACCCGTCCACCTACACGCCGCCGGCCGATCAGCGTTCGACGGTGGGCTCGTGACCACAGTCCCCGCGTGGCTCCGGACAATCGCCCTCGCCGCGTTGGTCCTGCTGTCGATGGTGCTGGGGGCGGCGCTGCGACCACTCGTGGTCGCCGACGCCCCGGACTCCCCAGCCGCGCTGGACGCCACCGCGATCGCCTTCGTACAGGACATGGTGGCCCACCACGAGCAGGCGCTGATCATGGCGCAGCAGCTCGATCCCGGCACCGATCCGGTGGTGGTCCGCCTGGCGCAGCAGATCCGCGACGCTCAGAACACCGAGATGGGCACGATGCTCGGCTGGCTGCGCCTGGCGGGGGTGACGCCCACCAACCCGGAGCCGATGGCGTGGATGCGGGGACCACGCCCTGCCCCCGGACACGGACACGGAGCGTCGGACGCCGAATCGTCGGATCCGATGCCCGGCATGGCGACCCGCGCCGACCTCGACGCCCTGGCCGCCGCGCGCGGGCACGACGCCGCGATGCTGTTCCTGCAGCTGATGCAGCGCCACCATGTCGGCGGCGTGGCGATGGCGCAGGCCGCCGACGAGCGATTGACGGACGGGCCGGTCCGCCGAACCGCCCGCGAGATGATCACCGAGCAAAGCCAGGAGGCCGGGACGATGGCGCTGCTGCTGGCACAGTTCGGTGCGCCGCTGTTGCCCGTGAACGCGGGCGGGTGAGTCAGCGGACCACCAGGTCGGTGTCGGTGGCGCTCAGCGTGATCGGTGCGATCCGCTCGCCGCGCATCCAGTCCCGGACGAACGCGTCGAGCGCCGGATCGCCGCCGCGCGCGTCGAACTGCTCCTGGGGGACCTCGATCGCTCCGACGAGGTGCCGCGGATCCGCGTCCAGTCCGGCACCGCGCGGCGCGAACCGAAGACCGTCCGCGGTGTGCACGAGTACATCGATCGCGGCACCGTCGGGTGCGGTCACGACGCCGTTCCGCGTGGTGGCGGCGGGATCGAAGTGGTCGATCGAGAGCCGGTAGCCGGACGGACCGGCATGCAGTCCGGCCTGGTCGAGCAGGCGCGGATCGACCAGCGAGTACGGCAGGCCGACATCGAGCAGGAACTGTCCGTCGACGAGGGTGTCCCGCGCCGGCAGCGACGTCGACAGGTTCCACGGGGCGGGCGGCGCGAGGGTCTCCGCCGACCGGTCGTGCGGCGAGTTCTCCAGCGGCGCACCGGGCAGCTCGACGCCGGTCGCGGTGAACTGCCACGAGTCGGCGTGCAGATCCTTGTGCCAGAAGCCCGTCGTCCCGCCGCTGCGGCCGGCGACGCGCAACTCCCGGGCACCCGGGCCGACGCCGGTCGAGTGCACACTGACGGCCGACGTGATCTCGCCGGGAATCTTGGGCTGGTGCACCCAGTCCTGCGCGGGCAGCCGGATCGCCGCATAGTCGCGGTTCAGCAACTCCGCGAACAGGTTCGGCGCCGAGGGCTTACCGTCCTGACTGTCCCAGCTGTAGCGGAAGAACACCGAATCCGAGCCCGCGGCGTCGAAATCGAAATTGCGGGTGTACATGTCGCCGAACTCGTTCGTGACGAATGTCGTCGATCCGGCGGACGACAGCGCCACCGCCCGGAACCGGCCGCCGAGCGGTCCACCGATCTCGTAGCTGTCGTCGTTGGGCAGCCACGGGTCCGCGTATGTGATGCGGCTGCCGTCCCCGGTGAGCGAGGGCACCATCGTCATCTTCCCGAGCCCGACGTGATGGATGCGGCCGTCCGCGTCCACATACGTCTGGTTGTCCCACGGCGACGACACGCTGAGCGCCCACGTCCCCGGGACGGGGCCGGCGACGCGTTGGCCCGAGCCCGCCCACAGCGGGGCGCCGAACGCCGACGTCCAGTTCCACAGCAGCGGCGAGTGCGACACGTTGTCGAGCGTGTAGATCCAGCCGTCGCCGTCGATCGCGACCAGTTCGTCGTCGTCGACCGAGATGCCCACGAGGATCCCGCGCAGGCACTCCGGGAGCGGCGCGTACCGCCACGGTTCCGTCCCGCCGTGTACCCGCGGCCGGGCGAGCACAGCACCGTCGACGAGCGCGAAGTCCCAGAACCGGTTGAACTGCGTTGTCTGCGTGCGCAGCTCGACCGACGCAGGCGCAGCGACACCGACTGCCTCCGGCAGCGCCGCGAACCCGTCCCGCGTGCCGGTCGACGGCACCCCCGGTGGCAGCTGCGCGGTACCGAACGGTACACACGACGCGGGCCGGGAAGCAGGCTCGGCGCCGGCCGGGGGAGCGGCGGTCGCCAGCGTCACCACCGCGCCGCAGGCAAGCGCTGCACCGAGGCGGATCCGAGAGGGTCTGCGGGGCCTGTCTCGATCGCTCACGCGATCCAATATCCCCCAGGCACGTTCCGCTTCGGAGCAATACACCCGAAGAATGTGACGCGTGCCCCCGCTATCCAGGCAGCGTGATCTTCACACCCGGGAGGATCTCGATGACCCGGGGTGCCGGCGGTGGCGGCAACTGCGGTGCGGGCGCGGCCGGCGGCGCGGGCGGCGCCGGGGCACCCGACGGGCTGGGCGTCCCGGTCCCGGCTCCGGACCCGACGCCGGTGAAGGCCGGCACACCGGCCTGACCGCCGATCGGCGCGGGCCAGGGGAACTTCTCCACCGGGGCGTCCTCGAGCGCGCCGTCCATCGTCTTCTTCCAGATGTCCGCCGGCAGCCCGGATCCGTACACCAGGCCACCCCAGCTGTTCTCGATCGCCTTGGCGTCGGCCGTACCGACCCACACGGCGGTGGACAGCTGCGGCGTGTAGCCCACCATCCACGCGTCCTTGTTCTTCCCGGTGTCACCGAGCTGCGCGGTGCCGGTCTTCGACGCCGACGGGCGCCCACCGGCGAGTCCGTGGCTGCGCGAGTACTGGGCGATCGGCAGCATCGCCTGCGAGACGTTGTCGGCGACGGCCGCGTCCAGCCGACGCTCCCCCTCGGAGGCGGGTCGGTCGAGCAGCACCTCACCGTCGGCGGTCACGACCTTCTGCACGAAGTAGGGCTGGTGGTACATGCCCGACGCCGCCAGCGTCGCGTACGCCGAGGCCATGTCGATCGGCCGGGTCAGGTACTGCCCCAGCACGATTCCGTTCTCCGGCGATTCGCCCTCCTGCGTGAGCGTGGGATACTGCCAGCCGGGGACGGTCTCCGGGATGCCCGCCTGATGGGCCGCGTCGGCGATCTTCTGTGCGCCGTCCTCCATCGACAACGTCAGCCGGTAGAAGCTGGTGTTGAGCGACCGTTTGAGCGCCTCGGCGATGGTGCACTTGCCGCACGACTCGCCCTCGACGTTGTTGATGGTCACCCCGTAGATCGACAGCGGGGAGCTGTCGTACGTCTGGGACAGCGGAATGTCCTGCTGGAGTGCGGCGACCAGGCCGAACACCTTGAACGACGAGCCGGTCTGCAGCGCGGCCTGCGCGAAGTCGAAGCCCTTGCCGTCGTCGCCACCGTAGTAGGCGCGCACCGCACCCGACTCAGGATCGATCGAGACCACCGCGGTACGCAGGTTTTCGGGCTCGCCCTCGAACGTGTCGGCCACCGCGTCGAGAGCCGCCTGCTGGGCCTTGGGATCGATCGTCGTGGTGATCTGCAGGCCTTCGGTGTTGAGATCCTGTTCGCTGACGCCGGATTCGGCGAGTTCACGCAGCACCTGTGCCCGGATCAGGCCCTCCGGGCCGGGGGCGGCACCCGCGTCGGCGTTCGGCGCGGACGGCAGCGCCGCCGGGAAGGTCATCGACTGACGCTCGGTCGACGCCAGCGCCGACATCGTCACCATGCCGTCGAGCACGTAGTTCCAGCGGGCCTGCAGCGCTTCCGGATCGGTCGTCGGATCGAGGCTCGACGGGCTCTGGATCACCGCGGCGAGTACCGCCCCCTCCGCGACCGTGAGGTCGCCGAGCGGTTTGCCGAAGTACGCGGTGGCGGCGGCGGAGATGCCGTACGCACCACGGCCGAAGTAGATGGTGTTGAGGTAGGCCGCCAGGATCTCGTCCTTGGACCATTCGCGCGCCATCTTCGACGAGATGACGAGTTCCTTCATCTTTCGGGTCACCGACCGCTCCGACCCCACCAGCGTGTTCTTCACGTACTGCTGGGTGATGGTCGACCCGCCGCCGGCGCTGTCGCGGCCGAGCACGTTGTCGCGGGCGGCACGCGCGAACCCGGAGACCGAGAAGCCCGGGTTGGAATAGAAGTCGCGGTCCTCCGCCGACAGCACGGCGTTGCGCACGTGCCCGGGGATCTGGTCGATCGTGACCTCGGTGCGGTTGCCCTCGGGCGGCACCACACGAGCGATCTCGGTGCCGTCGGACGCCAGGATCGTCGAGACCTGGTTGGTGACCATGTCGCTCGGTCGCGGCACGTCGGCGTTCTTGTAAGCGACGCCGAACACCACCAACGGCGTCGCGACGAGGAGCAGGACGACGACGAGGCTCACGTAGAGCGCAATCCGGCGGCCCTTCCGGCGCGGCTTACGGGTGCGGGCCTTGGGCGCCTGGTCGGCCACATGCCGCCCACCGGCGCCGCCGGTATTGGTTGAATTCACAATCGAACTTCCGTCTCAATCAGTGCACTGCTTACGAATTTTCGCACTGCTCAGCGGCTTCGAGCCGCATTTGATGCGACACGCAGCGACCACCACACAGTGTGCCGATGCCTCCCCGGGACGTCCTCAACAGGTTGACAGTGCGCGCCCGCTCCTGCAACCTCTATTTCACTAATGTTGTAGTGAAATGGAGATTCGATGGTCGAGTTCCACATCAACCGTCGCTCCGGGATCCCCGCCTACGTGCAGCTGGTCCTCCAGGTCAAACAGGCGTTGCGTCTCGGTGACCTGCAGACGGGCGACCAGCTGCCCACGGCGAAGGAGGTGGTCGGAGCCGTGACTGTGAACCCGAACACGGTGCTCAAGGCATACCGGGAACTCGAGAACGAGGGACTGGTGGAAGCGCGCGCCGGGCTGGGGACGTTCGTGACCCAGTCGCTGGCCAAGCCGGGCATGGCCGAGCGCGACGCCCTGCAGAGCACCCTCGCGGACTGGGCGCGGCAGGCCGCAGCGGCTGGGTTGGACCGGCCCGACCTCGAGGCGCTCGTCGCAGCGGCGCTGGACAACGAATTCGGTGAAGAGATGGGTGGCAACCATGAGTGAGTCGACGACGTCGGCGTTGACGATGCGTGACGTGTACAAGCGGTTCGGCCGCACGGAGGCACTGAACGGATGTTCGTTCGACGTCCAACGGGGCAGCATCACCGCGCTGGTGGGCGCGAACGGCGCCGGCAAGTCGACGCTGATGTCCATCGCCGTCGGCTTGCTCGAGGCCGATTCCGGTGAGGTGACCGTCCTCGGGCGTCGGCCCGACCGCCGCGGCATCTGCCCCGGACTCGCGTACGTCGCCCAGCACAAGCCCCTCTACCGCGGGTTCTCCGTCGCAGACATGCTGCTGTTCGGCGAGAAGACCAACCCGACGTGGGACGGCGAGTACGCCACCCGCCTGGTGAGCGACGCGCAGATCCCGCTGTCGGCTCGGGTCAAGACGCTCTCCCCGGGGCACCGCGCCCGCGTGGCCCTGGCCGTCGCGCTCGGCCGGCGACCCGACGTCCTCCTGCTCGACGAGCCGCTCGCGGAGCTCGATCCGGTGGCACGCCGCTCCGTCGTGCGCACGCTCATGGAGGACGCCGCCGAGCGGGGAACGACCATCGTGCTGTCGTCGCACGTGCTGTCCGAGGTCGCCGAGATCGCCGACCGGCTGCTCATCCTCGGCGCCGGCCGCGTCCGGCTGTCGGGCGCACTCGACGACCTGCTCGACGACCACTACCTGCTCAGCGGCAGCGGCGACCCGCGCAGCATCGTCGGCACCGGCTCGATCGTCGAGTCGTACCAACGCTCCCACCTGGTGCGCGGCCCCCGCCCCGCCGGCGTCGACGGGTGGCGCGCGGAACCGCCGAACCTCGACGACATCGTCCTCGCCTACCTGACCACCACCGACGAAGAGGCAGCATGATCTGGGTTACCTGGCGGCAGTTCCGAACGACGATCCTCGCAGCCGCCGGGGGGATCCTGGCGCTGGCAGTGGTTGTACTGATCTGCGGACTCGGCATCCGGGGGTCCGACAGGGCGGTGCCGTTCGGCACCGCATTCGGATGTCCGAAAACGGGCGACGGTTCGGCCGCGTGCTGGTCCGAGTCGCTGATCACACTGACCACGCTGACCACCGCCGTTCTGCCCGTGGTGCTCGGGGCCCTGGTCGGCGTCACGGTGTTCTCACGCGACATCGAGCGCGGCACCCACGTGCTCGGACTGTCCCAGTCCGTCAGCCGACTGCGCTGGTACTGGTCGCGGGTCCTCGTGGTGTTCACCCCCATCACCCTCGCCGCGGTCGCCCTCGGATTCACGCTCGAGTGGGCCCGGTCCGCAGCCGCCGGGCCGGACTACGCGTACATCTCGACCAGGTGGTACGGGTACTCGAAGCTCACGTTTCCTCAGTTCCAGGCCAGCGGACTTGCCGTCGGGGCCTACACGTTGCTGGCGTTGATCCTCGGCAGCCTCGTCGGGCTGCTTCTGCGGAATCTTCTCGGCGCGATGGCGGTAACGCTGATCGCGATGACGGCGTTGATGGTGGGGTTCCAGCTCGGCGCGCGGCCGCACTACGCGAGCCCCGTCGTCGAGGCGCGGTCGCTCGACTCGCAGTACCGGGTCGCCTACACGACGGACGACGAAACCATCTGGCAGTTGAGCGAGGGGTACGTCGATGCACAGGGTCGGCGGGCCGAGTTCGACTACCGGAAGTGCAATCAGATCGGCGAGAACTACGAATGGAGTCAGCGCCCCGACGAGACGCTGGCCGCCTACGAGGCGCGTGAAGCGACGATGATCGGCATGCAGGACCGTGAATTCGCGGCATGTCAGCGCGCCCAGGGACTGGATCGCTACGAGGTCCGGTACCACCCCGACAGCCTCTTCCGCCGATTCCAGGTCATCGAAGCCTCCCTGGCCCTGATGCTCTCGGCTCTGTTGATCATTCCCTCGCTGTGGGCGGTGCGCCGACTGCGCCCCTGACGAGCCCGTCTCGCACCATTCGAACGCTCGACACCGGTTCCGGTGTCGAGCGTTTGACGTTGTCGACTCGTTCGGCAATCCCGACAAACCACCCAAGTTCGACCACTTGTGGCACTCAGGTGCTCAATAGCACTGCAAACAAGGCACATTCGTCGAGTAGGGCAACTCTCCGATCCCGGCCACAAATGTCCCACTGAACGGGCATGTGACTGGCGTCACGGTTTCTCGATCAGTGTGATGTGAGAGCGCCGTCGGCAGACCGAAGGTGCCAAACGGCGGGAACCTGCGCACCCGCCGTCTCCGGAAACCTCACAGGGACCGAAAACCTCTGGTCCCGTTGTTTATTGGTGTCTGAAAGGATTCCACGGATGGTCACCACCCCGACCGGCGGCCCCGCGCCGTCGCCCACCGACCCGTCGGGTCGGAACGCCGAGGAAGGCTGGAGCCCCCGCCTCGCCCTCTCACTGCTGTCGATCGTGCTTCTGCTCGAGCTTCTCGCGGTCAGCTACATGATGATCTCGACGGCCCTGCCGGCGATCTCGATGCACTACCAGACCACGCAGGGCGCGTGGCTGCTCACCGCATTCCTGCTGGTCGGCGCGATGGCGGCGCCGCTCATCGGCAAGCTCGCCGACATGTACGGCAAGCGCAAGATGCTGCTGGCCTGCGTCGGGATCTCGCTCGTCGGTTCGTTCCTCTCGGCCATCGCGACGTCGTACGCGATGATGATCGCCGGCCGCTGCCTGGCCGGCCTGATGGTGCCGACCCTGTTCCTGAGCTACTCGCTCATCCGGGACGTGTTCCCGCAGAAGACCGTTGCACTGGCCGTCAGTATCGCCACCAGCGGCATGGGCCTGATCGCGATCGCCGCGCCGTTCCTGACGGGGTGGCTGCTCGACGACTACGGCTTCCGCGCCATCTTCTGGTTCTTCGTCATCTGCCTGGCCGTGCTCGGCGGTTTGATCCAGCTCACGACGCCCGAGTCGAACGTGCGCCTGCGCTCGCGGATCGACCTCGTCGGCGCGGTCCTGCTCGGCGGCGGCATCGCGGGCATCCTCATCTCGGTCAGCTTCGGCCCCTCGTGGGGCTGGACCGACGGCGGCACCCTCGCGTACCTCATCGGCGGCATCGTGCTGCTGATCGGCTGGGTGGTGTCCGCGCGCATGATCAAGGAACCGCTCATCGACCTCGACGTGCTCGGCAAGCGTCCCGTGCTACTCACCACGATCAGCGCCGGCGTGGTCTACGGGTCGTCGGGCCTGTTCACCATCCTGCTTCCGATGATGGTCATGACCCCGGCCCTGTTCGGCCTGGGCTACGGCTTCGGCGTCGATGCCGAGGGCTTCGCCCTGTACCAGGTGCCGATCGGTGGCGCGGTGGTCCTCGGTGGTCTGCTCGTCGGCATCCTGGTCGGCCGCAACATGCGTCCCCGGCCGCTGCTGGTGACCGGCCTGCTGCTCAACGCCGTTGCGTTCGCGCTGATCGCACAGACGCACGACACCAAGGGCATCGTCATGATCATCTGTGCCGTCTTCGGTTTCGGTATGGGCATGGGCTACGCCTCCATCCCGAACCTGCTGATCGAGGCCGTGCCGCCGCAGCTGCAGGCCAGCTCCGCCTCGATGGTCGGCGTGTCCCAGTCGATCTTCCCGGCGATCCTGCCGGTGGTCGCGTTCGCGGTGATGAACAACTCGCACATCGTCCAGTTCCCGCCGGAGATCCAGGCGACGCTGCAGGGCGCCGTCTTCTACGACAACGCCGGCTTCCAGGTGGCCTTCTGGATCGGCGCGGTGTTCGCACTGATCGGAGCCGTCGTCGCCTTCCTCCTGCCGCGCAACATCGCCCAGGTCGAGGTTCCGGCCTCGATGACGGGCCGGACCACGGACGGCGACGAGCTGGTCGCCGCGGGCTGACGACTACGAATCGGCTACGCGCCGAGGAGAAGTCAGCCCGGTAGGGGAATGGTGACCCCCGGGAGGATCTGAATCCCCGGCGCCGGTGCGGGGGCCGGTGCCGGGGGTGGGGGAGGGGGAGCAGGCGCCTGCGGAACTGGAGCAGGCGCCTGCTGCTGTTGTTGGGGCGCAGGAGCATTCCACTGTTGCTGGGGTGCGCTCTGCTGCTGCGGGACCGGCGCCTGCTGCACCGGGTCCTGCGGATAGGTTTGCACGGGAGGCGTCCAGGCGGGCGCCTCCTGTTGCTGCGTCTGTGCCGACCGCTGCCGGGTCGGTGCGGACTCCGAGTACTGCTGCTCGGTGGTGGCGGATCCGCCGGTCGTGGCGGGGGCGCGGCTCTGCTGACCGCCCGACTGCGGCTGCTGCGCCGCCTGGAACTGCTCGTTGGACGTGCCGTTCAAAGCACCGTCCATCGTCTCCTTCCAGATGTCCGACGGCAGACCGGCCCCGTATACCGCTCCACCCCAGCTCGTTTCGATGGCCTTACCGTCCGCGGTGCCCACCCACACCGCGGTGGACAGCGACGGTGTGAACCCGACCATCCAGGCGTCCTTGTTCTCGCCGGTGTCGCCCAGCTGCGTCGTGCCGGTCTTGGCGGCCGATATCCTGCCGCCCGCGAGGCCGTGATTGCGCGAGTACCCCGCGATCGGCACCATCGCCTGCGTCACGGTGTCCGCGATCGCCGGATCCAACCGCTGCTCACCGTCGTTCGGCGCCCGGTCCAACAGCACCCGCCCGTCCGCGTCGACGACCTTCTGCACCAGATACGGCTCGTGGAACTTGCCGGCGGCAGCCAGCGTCGCGTAGGCCGACGCCATGTCGATGGGCCGGGTCTGATACTGCCCCAGCACGATTCCGGTTTCCGGGGGACCGCCGGCCTGGGTGAGCGTCTCGTGGTCCAGGCCCGGGATCTGCTTCGGGATACCCGCCTGGTGTGCGGCGTCGGCGATCTTCTGAGCGCCGTCCTCCATCGACAGCGTCAGCCGGTAGTAGCTGGTGTTGAGCGAACGCTTGAGGGCCTCGGCGAGGCTGCACGTCCCGCACGTCTCGCCCTCGACGTTCTTGACGGTGAGGTCGCCCACGGTCAGCGGAGCGCTGCTGTACTGGGCGCTGAGCGGGATCTTGTCCTGCAGCGCCGCGATGGCCGCGAACACCTTGAACGACGACCCGGTCTGCAGCGGCGCCTGCGCGAAGTCGTACCCGGTGCCGTCCGCGCCGCCGTAGTAGGCGCGGATCGCTCCCGACCGCGGATCGATCGACACCACCGACGCCCGCAACTGGTCCGGCTGCTTGTCGAGGGTGCGGTCCACGGCGTCGACGGCCGCCTGCTGGGCCTTCGCGTCGATCGTCGTGGTGATCTGCAGCCCGCCGGTGTTGAGATCCTGCTCGCTGATCCCCGCCGCCTCGAGCTCACCGGCCACTCGGGTCCGGATCAGGCCCTCGGGCCCGGGCGCGACGTCGTCGGGATCGGGGGGAGCGACCGGCAGCACTTCCGGGAACTCGGTGGCCGCGCGCTCGGTGGCGGCGAGAACACCCATCCCCACCATGCCGTCGAGCACGTAGTTCCACCGCGCTCGCAGCCCGTCGTGGTTGTTCGTCGGATCGAGCAGTGACGGACTCTGGATAACCGACGCCAGCACCGCGCCCTCCGCGAGCGTCAACTCCTCGACCGGCTTGCCGAAGTACGCGCGCGCGCCCTGTGCGATCCCGTACGCGTTGCGGCCGAAGTAGATGGTGTTGAGGTAGGCGCCGAGGATCTCGTCCTTGGACCACTGTCGGGCCATCTTCGCCGACACCACCAGTTCGCGGGCCTTGCGGACCACATTGCGATCGGTGCCGACCAGCGCGTTCTTCACGTACTGCTGCGTGATCGTGGACCCGCCGCCGGCGCTCTCCCGGCCCAGGACGTTGTCCCGGCCGGCTCGCAGGAAACCCGAGATCGAGTACCCGGGATTGGAGTAGAAGTCCCGGTCCTCCGCGGACAGGACCGCGTTGCGCACGGATCCGGGCACCGCATCGAGCGGCACCTCCGTCCGGTTGCCCTCCGGCGGCACCACCTTCGCGACGACGCTGGTGCCGTCGGAAGCGAGGATCGTCGCCACCTGCGCCGGACGCATCTCCGACGGGCTCGGCACGTCCGCCAGCACATACGCGACGCCCAGCAGGATCAGCGGGACGATCACGACAACGGCGGCGATTCTCAGCACCGTCCTGCGACGGGATCGCGGCGCACGCCGCCGCTCGGGTTTCTCGGGTGTCGGGCTGCTCGTGGAACTCACGCGCACTACTTCCGGTCCGAAATCGGCGATCCGGCCGTGTCCCCCAACCGGGGTCGGTCGGATCCGGTCGTCTTCCGATGGTCGCACCTCGAGGTCACGAGAACATGTGATTGCGCGAGGTGCGAGGACGGACCCGGCATACCCGACGCTCCCGTCCCTCCGCCGCCCCTCCGCGTTTTGCGCACTTATCGCGAGAAATGGGGCCCGAAAAGCGCGATAAGTGCGCAGAACGCGGGGAGGGCGGAAGGAGGTCGTGGCGATCTCCGTAAGAAATACCGACTGCCCGGACACTTCTTCGTATGGGAGAGGAACAGCCGGGACCACCGGCATCGGGGGACAGCGAGCGGTTCACGACGCTGTGGGACGCGTACGCGGGGCGGGTCTTCGCCTATGCCAGCCGACACGTCGACCACCACGACGCGCAGGAGGTGGTGTCGGAGACGTTCCTGGTGGCGTGGCGACGGCTGTCCGAGGTGCCGGAGCCGGCGCTGCCCTGGCTACTGGTGGTCGCGCGCAACACCCTGTCGAATCGTCGCCGCACCGATCGGCGCCGCGACGCCTTGACGGAGAAGGTGGGCCGTCTCGAGCAACTCACCACATCCGCGCCCGGCGCCGACATCACCGTTGCCGATCGCGCCGAGGTGCTCGCCGCCTTAGCGGCCCTCACCGAGACGGAACGCGAGGCGCTGCTGCTCACCGTGTGGGACGGCCTGGGCGCCTCCGAAGCGGCCCGGGTCGTCGGCTGCTCCGTCCCGGCCATGCACGTCCGACTGTTCCGCGCCCGACGACGCCTGCGCGCCGGAGCAACCGAATCCGTCGAACCGGCCCCGCTTCGGGTCGTCCCCGCACCGAGGAGCATCCGATGACGAAGAACCTGCTGCGGACTCTCGAAAGGATGCGGCCCGACGACGACGCGCTGTGGCCCGCCGATCAGCGAGCCGCCGTGTGCGCGCGTGTCATGGCAGATGTCTCCGCGCCGCCTGCGCCACGGCGCCGCTCCCGGCGGGTGGCCTCCGTCGTCACCGTCGCGGCGCTGGTCGTTGCCGGCGGAGTCGGGGCAGCGGCCGCGTCCGGAGTGATGCCGAAGGCGTTCACCGACACGTTCTACTACTGGCGGGACCGGGCACCGGGTGAAACACCGGTAGATCCGGCCGTTGCCAAGCGGATCGGCTCCATTCCCGGGCCGGACGGCACCGTCTTCACCGTCCTCGTCGCGCACGGCACCGACGGCGAGCGCTGCGTTGCTCCGGTCTTCGAGACAGCTGCCAGCGCTGCGATGCCCGGCCCGTCCGAGTTCAGCGGCACGATCGACCGGTGCCGACGGAAAACCGACACAGCCGCCTTCGGTGAAGGAGCCGGCACATGGATTGTCGGAGCAATAGGCGCCGGTGCCGACACCGATGAGCGGCTGAACGCGCACTACTTCGACGCGGCTGCAGGCGCGGCGGTGCGCGCCGACCTCCGTACGAGCACCGGTCAGGTGCTTCCCACCGTGTTCGCGGAGGGCAGCTTTTTCGGCTGGTACCCGATCCCTTCGCTCGGCAGTTCGACGCTCACCGGATATGCCGCGGACGGTTCGATCGTCGGCAGCATCGAGATCGGATCGGGTTTCTAGGCCGTCAGACTTCGCGTTTTGCGCACTTGTCGCGAGTCCGGAGCCCGATTCCTCGCGATAAGTGCGCGAAACGCGGGGAGGGGCGGAAGAAGGGGTCGGTCAGGTGCGCCGATGCAGGACGACGACGCCGCCCAGCAGCACGACGCACGCCAGGAGCACCAGGGACGCCGTCACCGACGGCTCACCGCGCACGATCGGGACGACGGCGGCGAGAAACGCGATGAACGTGAAGAAACCGAGGATGCCGATCAGCATCTCGAGGGGCTGACGGCCCCGCGGCGGCCTACCGGGCGGCATGTCAGCTCTTCACGCCGCCCGCGGTGAGGCCCGAGACGATGCGGCGCTGGAAGAGCAGCACCATGATCACCAACGGGATCGTGACGATCGTGCCGGCCGCCATGATCGCCGCGTACGGCTGCTCCCACGAGTTGGCGCCGGCGAAACGGGCGATCGCGACGGTGACCGGTTCGGTCTTCTCGGTCGACAGCAGGCTGGCGAGCATGAATTCGTTCCACGTCGCGATGAACGCGAGGATCGCGGTGGTGAACAGCGCGGGCGCGGCCAGCGGCAGGATCACCAGTCGGAAGGCCTGGAAACGCGAGGCACCGTCGATCCGGGCGGCCTCCTCGAGCTCCCACGGCAGATCCGACAGGAACGATGTGAGCGTGTAGATCGTCAGCGGCAGCACGAACGAGATGTTCGGGATGATCAGCGCCTGGTACTGCCCGATCCAGCCGAAGTCGCCGAACAGCTGGAACAGCGGCGTCATGAGCGCGACCGTCGGGAACATCGACGCGCCCAGGATGATGCCCGTGACGATGTACTTGCCGCGGAACTCGATCCGGGCCAGCGCGTACGACGCGAACACACCCAGCAGCAGGCCGACGGCCGTGGTGACCACGCCGATGACGAGGCTGTTGACGATCGCACCGAGGAAGTCGTTGCCCTTGTCGGTCGACAGCGCGGCACGGAAGTTGTCGAGCGTGAGGTACGTGGGCCACGGCGTGGTGTCGAAGGTGTGATCGACGCGCCGGAACGCGGTGACGACCATCCAGTAGAACGGCGCCAGACCCCAGATGAGGATGATCGCGACACCGAGGTAGGTGCGGGCCATCTTGCCGCGGTCGGTGCGGCGACGCGGGGTGGTGCCGGCTTCCGGCTCCGGCGGGGGAGCGACGGCCGTGGCCGTCGCCGTCGGCACCGACGACGTGGGCGTCGTCGCGTGGTCGTCGAGTTCCTCGGGCTTGCGGTGACGGCCCATCAGCGATCAGCTCCCTTCCGCTGCTCGTCCTGGGTGCGCACGGCGTTGGCGCCGAGGAACTTCACCATCACGAACGCGACGGCGAAGATCAGAAGGAAGATCAATGTCGACAGCGCCGACGCGCTCTGGAAGTTGCCCTGCCGGATGTCGGCCATCACCAGGATCGACAACGTCGTGTTCGGCGTCGCGCCGGAGGTGCCGGACAGGATGGCGGGCAGGTCGTACATGCGCAGCACGTCGAGGGTGCGGAAAAGTACCGCGACCATGAGGGCCGGCTTGACCAGCGGCAACGTGATCCGGGTGAACCGCTGCCACGCGCTGGCGCCGTCGACCTTGGCCGCCTCGTAGACGTCCTGCGGGATCATCTGCAGGCCCGCGAGGATCAGCAGCGCCATGAACGGCGTCGTCTTCCACACGTCGGCGATGATGACCGCGAACCGCGACGCCCACGGGTCGGTGGTCCACGCGATCGAGGTGCCGAGCATCTTGTTGGCGATGCCGTTCTCGGCGAAGATGAAGAACCACAGCTTCGCGGTGACCGCGGTGGGAATGGCCCACGGGATCAGCACGCTCGCGCGGAGCAGGGACCGACCCCAGAAGGTCTTGCCCATGACCGTCGCCATCCACAGACCGAGGAGCACCTCGATCGCGACCGTGACGACGGCGAAGAAGATCGTGACGCCCGCAGCGGACCAGAAATCGTGCGCCAGGGTGCCGGGCGGACACGTTCCCGCGCCGCCGCCGCAGTCCTGCACCAGCCACTGCAGGTAGTGCTTGAAACCGGCGAACCCGCCCTCGGTGAAGCGGCCGGTATCGGGATCGATGCCCTTGTTCGCCTGGAATGACAGGTAGACGGCGCGCAGCACCGGATACACGATGACGACGGCCAGGATCACCATTGTCGGGGCGATCAGCCAGATCGGGCGGAAGTCGCGCTTCTTGCGCGGAGCGACCGCCGGTGGTTCGTCGTCGTGACCCGTGCGCGCCGTCCCGGGCCCGGGCCCGGAAGCGCGACCGCCGTGGTCGGGATCGTCGATCCCGACCACGGCGCGGGCCTCGTCTGCTCGCCTCAGCTCAGCAGAGTCAGCCATCGTGCGTTACCTGATCTCTCGTGTGTGCGGTGACTACTTGGCCGCGTTGTTGATCGCTGCGGTCATGTCGGTCGCCGCCTGGTCGACGGTCACCTTGCCGTTGAGGGCCGCGGTCGCGTTGTCCTGGATGGCCTTCGAGATCGCGGTGTAGTACGGCGTGACCGGACGCGGCTTGGCCGACTCGAGGGCCGCCTTCAGTGCCGGCAGGTACGGGTACTTCGCCTGCAGGGCCGCGTCGTCGTACACCGACTTCAGGACCGGCGGGAACGCGGCGTCAGCGAACGACATCTGGTTCTCGTCATTCTGGACGAACGCGATGAAGTCACGCGCGGTCGCCTTGTTCTTCGAGAAGACGTTGATGCCGTTGTTGTAGCCACCGACGGTGGATGCACCGGCGCCGTTCGGGCCGACGATCGGGGCGACGGCGACGTTGCCCTTCACCTTCGAGCCGTCCTTCTGGGTGTTGTCCCACATGTACGGCCAGTTGTAGGCGTACATCGACTCGCCACCGACGAACGCGAGGTTGGTCTCCTCCTCGGTGAAGCCCGTCGAACGCTTGGCGATCTGGCCGGCCTGGTAGGCGTCGACCATGGCCTGCATGCCGGCCTTGGACTGCGGGGAGTCCACCTCGGGGGTGCTGCCGTCGGTGCCGACGACCGAGCCGCCCCACGAGTTGATGAACTGCGTGGTGTTGGCGGTCAGACCCTCGTACTGCTTGAGCTGCGTGACCATGCAGTCCTGAACGCCCTTGTCCTTGGCGATCTGGCAGCTGTCGGTGAGCGCCTTCCAGTCCGCGGGAGCCGTCGGCGTCAGGTCGGTGCGGTAGTACAGCAGCTGCGCGTTGGTGTTCTGCGGGGCCGCGTACAGCGTGCCGCGGTAGGTCGCGGACTCGACGGTCGCGGGCAGCAGCGGCGCCGTGTCGATCGCGAGGCCGCCCTCGAGCGGCTGCAGCCAGCCGTTCGCGGCGAAGCCGGCGGTCCACACGACGTCGAGAGCCATGACGTCGTAGTCGGCGTTGCCGGCCTGCAGCGACTGCTCCAGCTTGTTGCGCTGGTCGTCGGCCTCGCCCGGCAGCTCCTTGAGGGACACCTTCTCGTCCGGGTGAGCCGCGTTCCACTTGTCGATCACCGGCTGCAGCTTGTCGGTGTCGTTCTTGCCCATCGCGAACGAGATCGCACCGCGGCCGTCGAGATTCTGCTTGACGGCATCATCAGCACTGGCGCTGCCGCTGTCGTCGCTCGAGCACCCGGCGAGTGCCAGCATCGCGACCGCCGAGGCCGCGATTGCAACCCGCGAGCGCGTGTTGAAAGAACGCATGGTCCACCTTTCCGATAGACGTCTCCGGGCCGACGAACGAACACTGCGGACGTGAACTTCGACCGGACCGAGGCATATGTCGCCGCCTACTCTGGCACGAAATACGGTTGGTTTCGGGAATTACCCCCGGACTGGATCGGTCAGGGTCACCCGATCCGACGACCGTCGGTCACCGAGAACAAATGCACCTCGGACGGGTCGACGTGCAGGTTCACTCGCTCACCACGCCGCGGAGGGTTGCGCCAGTCGGTCCGCGCGACCATCTGGTGTTCGCCCGAGCCGTCCACACCGGTGCGTCCGTAGACGTACGCGTCGGAACCGAGTTCCTCGACGACGTCGACGTCCAGCGAGATACCTGTCGTGCCGGGGGCCGGCTCGAGGTGCTCGGGCCGGATGCCGAGCACGACCCGGCCCTCGGGAATCTCGGCGATGGTTTCACGGGAAACCGGGATCACGGCGTCGCCGAGCGCGACACCGCCGTCGGTGACCGGCAGCGTCAGCATGTTCATCGACGGCGAGCCCATGAAACCGGCGACGAACTGGTTGACCGGACGGGCGTAGAGCTCGCGCGGCGGCGCGCACTGCTGCAGGACACCGTCCTTGAGCACCGCGACCCGGTCGCCCATCGTCATGGCCTCGACCTGGTCGTGCGTGACGTAGACGGTGGTGGTGCCCAGCCGTCGCTGCAGCTGCGCGATCTGGGTGCGGGTCTGCACGCGCAGCTTCGCGTCGAGGTTCGACAGCGGCTCGTCCATCAGGAACACCTGCGGGCTGCGGACGATCGCGCGGCCCATCGCGACGCGCTGGCGCTGACCACCGGAGAGCGCCTTGGGCTTGCGGTCGAGGTACGGCTCGAGGTCGAGCATCTTCGCCGCCTCCTGCACGCGGCGCTTGATCTCGTCCTTGGGCGTCTTGGCGAGCTTGAGCGCGAAGCCCATGTTCTCCGCCACCGACATGTGCGGGTACAGCGCGTAGTTCTGGAAGACCATCGCGATGTCTCGTTCCTTGGGCTCCTGGCCGGTGACGTCGCGGTCACCGATGAGGATGCGGCCGTCGTACACCTCCTCGAGGCCCGCGAGCATGCGCAGCGACGTGGATTTGCCGCAGCCCGACGGGCCGACGAGCACAAGGAACTCGCCGTCCTCGATGTGCAGGTCCAGCTTGTCGACCGCGGGGGTCGTCGCGCCCGGGAACAGGCACGTGGTCTTGTCGAACGTCACCGAAGCCATGGTGGAACGATCCCTTCACCGGCAGGAACGTGCCGGACGATCCGAGTCAGGGTGCACGGGTGTGCGGGCCACAGCATAGGCGTCCGAAGTGCCCGGAACCATCAAGCGCGCACGGGTCGCAGCCGGACGAAGTGGATGTGACGGCCCGCCTCGCGGAAGTCGTCCAGGCTGCCGTCGACCTCGAAGCCCATGGTCTTGCACAGGCGGACGCCGATCCTCGGGTGCACGCTGCCGTAGTACGCCATGAGGTCGCCGCCCTCCTCGGCGCCGAGGAAGTCGGCCTCCACCTCGTAACCGCGCCGGCCGACCTGCACCCGCGCCCGGGGGTGCGCCGCGAGGTTGCGGTACCAGTCCGACGCCGTCCCGTAGCCCGCCGCGACGACCCAACTGTCGGAGGCGTCGTCGTGATCGACCACCTCGAGCACCACCTGGCGGGTCTTGCCGCTGCGGCGTCCGACGTGTTCGAGGAGCAGGAACCGGTGCCCGAGCAGGCCGCCGAGGTGCCACCGGTACAGCGTGATGGGCGCGCGGAGGAACCGGCGCTTGACGCCGGTCGGCGGGCTGGGGCGCTGCGTGTTCCGCATGTGTTCAGTGTGCTCCACGCACTCCGCCCTCGCGCCCGATCGCGATTGACTCGAACACCAGTTCGAACTATGCTCGGGTCATGAAACCGGGGGAACTGAACAATGCGGGCGTCGCGGCCACCGTGCCGCCGACCGGCGCGGGGATCGCTCTCCCCGAAACCTCGTTGCTGCAGTCGGCGGTCGAGATGTCCAGGGAGATCGAACGCCTCGAAGTGTTGCTGGTTGCGGCGGTCGCCGAAATCGACAGGCGCGGCATCTCGTTCGACACCCTCGGATTCCGCGGCGTCGAGCAGTGGCTCGCCGCGAACACCCTGATGGAGATGGAAGTGTCGGACGCCGCACGCGTCCTCGCGTCGGGGCGCATGCTCGGCCGGCAACCCGAGGCCGCCGATTCGGGACGCCTGTAGGAGCTTCGGGCTCGGGCCGGAAAGTGTTGCCGGACGCCGCTTCCGGCCCGACCACGCACGAACCAGATCGACGTCATCGCCGCATTCGGCCCGGCACTCGCGGCCTTGCGGCGTTCAACATCGTGCAGTGCCACGACCCTGGGTCTACCGTGAGATGCAGTCTCGCCGCGAAGGAGTTCCCATGACCCGTCCCGTGCGTATCGGCATCCAGCTGCAGCCTCAGCACGCCCCCGATTACGGCATGATCCGCGACGCCGTGTTGCGCGCCGAGGACGCCGGCGCCGACGTCGTCTTCAACTGGGATCACTTCTATCCCCTGTACGGCGATCAGGAGGGCGCGCACTTCGAGTGCTGGACCATGCTCGGGGCGTGGGCCGAACAGACCGAGCGGGTCGAGATCGGCGCGCTGGTGAGCTGCGCCGGTTACCGTAATCCGGACCTGCTGGCCGACATGGCCCGCACCGTCGACCACATCAGCGGCGGACGCCTGATCCTCGGCATCGGCGCCGGCTGGTTCGAGAAGGACTACGACGCCTACGGCTACGAGTTCGGCACCCCGGGTTCCCGGATCAAACTGCTGGGAGAGTACCTGCCGCGCATCACCGCTCGGCTCGACAAGCTCAATCCGGCACCGACGCGGGACATTCCACTCATGATCGGCGGCAGCGGTGAGAAGAAGACGCTGCGGCTGGTCGCCGAGTACGCCGACATCTGGCACGGGTTCGGCGACCGGGACGAATTCGTCCGCAAGTCGGCAATCCTCGGCGAACACTGCGGCGACGTGCAGCGTGATCCGCACGAGATCGAACGGTCGACGTGGTGGCACGGGGTCGACGAGGCCGCGGCCTACGTCGACGCCGGGGTCACGCTCTTCACGGTCAACGCGAGCGGCCCGGACTACGACCTCACCGCCCTGCGTGAGGCCGTCGCCTGGCGTGACGAGCACACCCCGCCGCAGCTGTCCGGCCTCGCGTAGCCCGAGAGTCCGATGACCGCCGCCGCCACCTCCCGCCCCCGGGCCGTGGCGGTGCTGCTCGCAGTACTGCTGCCCCTTCTCGCGCTCGTCGCCTGCTCGTCGGGCACCGAGTCGACGGCCGACCTGTGCGCCCCGCCCGGTGTGGACAGTGCCACCGCGCTGCCGAGCAACCTGGACTCCGCAACCGCATCCGCCGCGGAGGACAAGTACACGACACCGAACACGCTGCCGCTCGCCGACATCGACGCGTCGAAGTTGAACCTGGCCAAACCCGGGACGCTGACGGTCGGCACGCTGTCCGACGCACCGCCCAGCATCTGCGTCAACTCGCAGAACGTCTTCACCGGATTCGACAACGAACTGCTGCGGGCGGTCGCGGCGAAGCTGGGTCTGCAGGTCGAATTCGTCGGAACGGACTTCGCGGGACTGCTCGCGCAGGTGGCGGGACACCGGTTCGACGTCGGCTCGTCGTCGATCACCACCACCGACGCCCGACGCGACCTCGTCGGCTTCACCAACGGCTACGACTTCGGCTACTTCGCCCTCGTGGTGCCGAACGGGAGTGCGATCAAGGGTTTCCCGGACCTGACGTCGTCGGTCCGCATCGGTGTCGTGCAGGGCACCGTGCAGGACGACTACGTCGTGAACACCCTGGGCCTCGACCCGGTGAAGTTCCCCGACTACAACACCGCGTACGCGAACCTGAAGACCGGCCAGATCGACGCGTGGGTGGCGCCGTCGCAGCAGGCGCAGGGCGCGATCGCCCCGGGTGATCCGGCGTCGATCGTGCAGAACACGTTCAGCCTCAACAACTATGTCGGCTGGGCGGTGGCCAAGGACCGCCAGCCGCTGATCGACGCACTGAACTCGGGTCTCGACGCCGTGATCGCCGACGGCACCTGGTCGCGGCTGTACTCGGACTGGGTACCGCGGGAACTACCCGCGGGCTGGAAACCGGGCAGCAAGGCCGCGCCCGAACCGCAGCTGCCGGACTTCGCGGCCATCGCGGAGCAGAACGCGGCGACGGCGGAACCGTCCACCGCGCAGCCCAAGTCGACGCTGCAACAGCTGGGCGAGACGTTCTTCGACTGGGAGCTGTACAAGCGGGCGTTCCCGGATCTGCTGCGCACCGGTCTCCCGAACACCCTGATCCTCGCGCTGTCGTCGGGCATCGTCGGCACCGTGATCGGCATGCTGCTGGCGGTGGCCGGCATCTCCCGCACCCGTTGGCTGCGCTGGCCCGCCCGGGTCTACACCGACATCTTCCGCGGCCTGCCCGCGGTGGTGATCATCCTGCTCGTCGGCCTGGGTGTGGGCCCGGTGGTCAAGGGGATCACCGGCAGCAACCCGTACTGGCTGGGCGCCGCGGCGCTGTCCCTGCTCGCGGCGGCCTACATCGGCGAGATCTTCCGCTCCGGCATCCAGAGCGTCGAACCGGGACAGATGGAAGCGGCCCGCGCGTTGGGCTTCTCGTATCGCCGATCGATGGCGCTCGTGGTGATCCCGCAGGGCGTGCGCCGGGTGTTGCCGGCGCTGATGAACCAGTTCATCTCGCTCATCAAGGACTCGTCACTGATCTACTTCCTGGGCCTGCTGGTGACGCAGCGGGAGCTGTTCGCCGTCGGCCGGGACCTCAACGCACAGACCGGCAACCTGTCGCCGCTCGTCGCGGCCGGACTCTTCTACCTGGCGCTGACCATCCCGCTCACCCACCTGGTGAACTACATCGACCGGCGGCTGCGCACCGGTCGGGCCGACACATCCGGCACGCTCGACGATCTCGAGCAGTCCATCGTCGTGGAAAGGGGCTGACGCGTGGACGATTCCGTCTCCCTCACCGGCACCGGCCTGCACCTGGCCTTCGGGTCCAACAAGGTGCTGCGCGGCGTGGACGTGCACGTCGACGCCGGCAAGACCGTCACGGTGATCGGGCCGTCGGGTTCCGGGAAGTCGACGCTGCTCCGCGTACTCAATCGGCTGCACGAGCCCGACGCCGGCGACATCCTGCTCGACGGCCGGTCGGTGCTCGCGGACAACCCGGATCGGCTGCGGCAGCGGATCGGCATGGTGTTCCAGCACTTCAACCTCTTCCCGCACCGCACCGTCGCCGACAACATCGCGCTCGGCCCGCGCAAGCTGAAGAAGCTGTCGAAGGAGGCGGCCCGTCGGCTGGCGCTGGAACAGCTCGAGCTGGTGGGCCTGGCGCACAAGGCCGACTCCCGCCCGGGCAACCTGTCCGGCGGACAGCAGCAGCGGGTGGCGATCGCCCGGGCGCTGGCGATGCAACCGCAGGTGATGTTCTTCGACGAGGCGACGTCGGCGCTCGATCCGGAACTGGTCAAGGGCGTGCTGGCGCTCATGGCCGACCTGTCGACCACCGGTATGACGATGGTCGTGGTGACCCACGAGATGGGGTTCGCGCGCTCGGTGTCGGACTCGGTGCTGTTCATGGACCGCGGCGTGGTGGTCGAGTCGGGCGCTCCCGAGCAAATGTTCGACAACCCGGAGACACCGCGACTACAGACCTTTCTGTCCGAAGTTCTCTAGAGTGTGGCGCGAATGGGTCCCATACGCCGTGGATCGCCGGGGAGTCGGGGAGAGGCAATCGATCCATCCCGCGGCCACGCGTCGACGAAGCGAGGCAGTTCTGAAAACGACACCGAGATTGAGATGGTTGCTGGTAGCGGTGCTGTCGGTGGTGACGATGGCCAGTTGCGGCGCGGGCCTGGCCCCGCAAGCCCAGGCGCAGGGACGCGTCGAGGCCGCCTCGGACGGCCTGTACCTCGACGGTGAGAAATGGTGGCCGGCAGGCTTCAACGCCTACCAGCTGTCGACGAACTGGGGCATCAACCGTGGTTGCGGCGGGATGGTAAATCTGCCCGATTACTTCGAATCCCAACCGCCGCATTCGCTCACGCGGTTCAACGCCTTCCAGGAACTCGCGATCAACAAGTTCACGGGCGAACTGGACTTCACGGCCATGGACGCGGTGTTCGCCGAGGCGGAACGCACCGATCAGATGATCATCCCGGTGCTGTCCGCGCAGGACGGCGCGTGCGAGAGCGAGGAGTTCAAGGACCGCTCGTGGTACGTGGGCGGCTGGAAGACCGACGACGACAACGGCACCCGGCTCAGCTTCGAGGACTGGGTGCAGACCGCGGTGAGCCGCTGGAAGGATTCCCCGTCGGTCGCGGCGTGGGAGCTGGTGGGCGAACCGGATCCCGGTGAGTGTGTGAACGGGAACTGCGACTGGTGGGTGCGCACCTGCCCGACCGACGCCGCGCAGGTACTGCGCGACTTCATGGAGGAGGCCGGCGGCGAGATCAAGACGATCGCGCCGAAGCACCTGGTCACCGCGGGCCTGATCGGCGGCGGACAGTGCGGCACCGGGGGCGACGACTACCAGTTCGTCACCGAATCGGACAACGTCGACTTCGTGCAGTACCACGACTACGGCGCCGACGGCATCCCGCTGCCGGGTGACCAGTGGAACGGGCTGGCCCGTCGCATCGATCAGGCCGAGGCCGCCGGAAAGCCGTTGCTGGTGGCCGAGATCGGCGAGAACGCGGGGTCGTGCAAGACGCTGTCCGCGCGCGCGTCGAGCATCGGACAGAAGATCACCGGCCAGCGTGCTGCCGGCACCGCGGGCGCACTGCTGTGGGCGTTCGTCCCGGACCCGCGACTGAACGAGTGCACGATGGACGTCGGCGTCGACGATCCGCTCTTCCCCCTGATGGCCGGGTTCAACACCCTCGGCTGATCTCCCTCGCGTTTTGCGCACTTGTCGCGCCGGCCGAGGCCGGAAGTTCGCGACAAGTGCGCAAAACGCGGGAGGGGGGCGGAGGGATGTCAGGGGGGAGTCAGGGGTCAGGGGGTGGGCGACTCGACCGCGGGGGAGGACGGCGGGGCTGTGGGGGCCGCGGGGGACGGCGTCCCCAGGCCGTGGAAGGTCTTCTCCCAGTACGACGGATTGCGCAGCAACTGCCAGCAGCCCTTGGCGGCGGCGATGCTCATCATCAGCCAGTAGATCGGTACGGTGACGCACGCGAGCAACAGATGCGAGTTCCCGGTCTCGCGGCAGCCGACGATGTTCATGTAGATCGCGGCGGCGTTGCCGAACACCAGCGAGATCAGCGCACCGTAGTAGATGTACGGCGGGAACACGTCCGCCACGATCAGCGGCTGGCCGAGCAGCCACGTGAACGTGATGAACCAGAACACCAGGTTGAGGCACGCGATGATCGGCGTGCCGGCCAGCAGCAGCGTGAATCGGATGAAGCTGAGCGCACCGAGCGAGCGCCACGCGTCGAGCGGCCGTCGGGTGTGCACCAGCCACGACTGCAGATACCCCTTGTACCAACGGGATCGCTGCCGAATCCAGTTGATCGGATCGCTGTTGGCCTCCTCGATGGTCGTCGAGTCCAACACGGCCGTCGAGTAGCCGGACGCCGCGATCCGCACGCCCAGGTCGGCGTCCTCGGTGACGTTGTGCGGATCCCACGCACCGATCTCGTCGAGCACCCAGCGCTGCAGGTGATTGGACGTGCCGCCCAACGGGATCGGCGACTTGGTCTTCATCAGCCCGGGCAGCAGGAAGTTGAACCACACCGCGTACTCGGCGGTGAACCAGCCGGTGAGCAGGTTCTGCCGGCCGTTGTCGTAGGCGAGCTTCGCCTGTACGCAGGCGACGTCGTCGGGCTGACGCGCGAACGCGGCGACGACCCGGCGCAGCTGCAGCGGATCGGGCTTGTCCTCGGCGTCGTAGATGGTGACGATCTCACCGGTCGCGAAGTGCAGTCCGTAGTTGCACGCCTTGGGCTTGGTGCGGGGCTGCGCGGCGGGCACCAGGATCACCGTCACGATCTCGCCGCCCGGCACGGCGATCGCGTCCTTGGCCGCCTCCACCGTCCCGTGGTCGTCCTCCTCGAGCAGCAACAGCACCTGCAGCTTGTCCCGCGGGTACTCGAGCGCGGTCATGCCCGCGACGAGGTCGTAGATCACCTCGGTCTCGTCGTACGCGGGCACGAGGATCGTGTAGGTGGGCAGGTCGTCGTCCGGGATCGCCCGCGCGTCCTCGTCGGTGACGGTGACGATGGCTTCCCGGTCGAGCCCGCGGGCGAAGATGATCAGACGGTCGACCATGGTGGCGACGTACGCGATCGTGCACACCGCGATGAGCACCGTGAAGGTGCCGATCGGGACGAACACCGCGCAGACCACGACCAGCGCCGCCACCACGAGTGCGAGATTGCGCTGCCACGGCACGAACGCCACCGCGGCGGACGCGAGCGGGTGCCGCTCCCGCAGCCCGTCGACGGCGTCGTTCAATGCCGCGGCCTTGAACTCGTCGGTGACGGCCACCGAACGGTCGGCGCTCATGCCTCGTCCGCCTTCCACTGTGCGTCCACGAGTTCGGCACCCACGACGCCGAGCATGTCGCGATCCTTGTACTCGGAGTTGTCGTCGACGGTGACCGCGTTGCCGCGGATCAGCACGTTGAACGTGTTGGTGACGTCGGACGCCATCGACGGCGTCGGCTGCGGGAAGATCGCGTCCGGGCGATGATCGTCGACGGTGACCAGGTTGACCCGCTGGCTGATGTCACCGCGCGTCCACGTGAACGACAGCAGGCTCCACGTGAGCAGTGCCTCCTCGTCGACGATCGTCGAGAACTCGCCCTGCACACCGTGACCGAGGTCCACGGGCACGACGGGGCTGCGGCGGGCGTCCCTGAGGCGGTAGAGCGTGTCGGTGGGGTACACGGTGAGGGTCGCGGGGCGATGCGTGTCGAGCGTGTCGATGACGACGCGCCGCGGCCGCAACTTCGAATCCCAGTCCGCGTTCCCCTCGTCGGCCACGATCGTCTGCCGCACGAGCGTGGCGCGGCGCCCGAAGAAGCGGTCGGCCCAGTCGAACTCCTCGACGCCTTCCTGCGTCCAACCCGCCGGGACGGCGAGCTCCGAGCCCGACCCCGAGGGACCGTCGGCGACGACGGTGGCCGGGGGATCGGGCAGCGGCATGAGGGAGAGTACGAAGGCGACCGCGACGACGACCAGGCCGGAGCGGACCAGCCCGGTGCGGACGGCGGTGGGGCGCTGCGGGGCGACGGAGTACGCGGCACGCCGGTCGGTGAAGTAGTACCCGTGCTGCACGTACATGCCGATGCCGACCGTCACGGCCGCGACGCCGGCGGGCACGAACTGCACGACCGGGCGAGGCACGTCCGGGAAGACGAACCAGATGAACGCCAGCACCGCGAGGCCCACGGCGATCGTCGCGACTGCGCCCACGATGCCGCGTCGACGCGTCCGGCCGACCGCGATTCCGGTGGCGGCCGCCGCGAACACCGTCAGCACGACGCTCACGTGCTGCGACTGGCCGCCCAGCATCACCACCACCATGCGGTAGGGGAGGGGAGCGATGAGGAGGAGCATCAGCCAGACGGGCCAGAACCGGCCCACCGGCCGGAGCCCGAACAGCAGGACCGCGGCACCCATGACGAACAGCAGCCACGACAGCAGATCGATCCGCAGGACGCTGAACTGCGCCTCGTATCGGGGCAGCAGCAACCACTGGACGGCGACGGAGACCAGCAGGGCCATCCCGCCGACCAGGCTGTCGATCTGCCGGTCGTGGATGGGCAACTCACCGACGCGGCGGCGGGCGACGCCGATCGCCGCCACGGCGGCCAGGAACGGCATCACCAGGATGTAACCGAGGAAGTCGCCACCCCGGAGATCGTCGACGGTCCGGAGCACCGAGGGCCAGAAGGCAGCGAGCGAGCAACCGCCGATGAGCAGCCACCGCAACAAGATCGACGCGCTGGTGAACGGGGCCGGCGCCGAGGACTTCCCGCCGCCGGTCGACGGCGGCGCCGGGGCACCCTGGACGTCCTCGCCGTCGCCGACAGGGGAGGCATCGATGCCCGGAGTGGCATGCGTCATCGTGAATTTCCTCCCCGCGCGCTCGAACACATGTGCAGTCGAGACTATTTCGCAATCGTCGAGCGACGCGGTCTACACCGGACCGTTTGCAGTTCCATCTTGACTCATCCCGGCGGTGATCGAAGTGTTACACCGAGTGACAGGTGTCGCTCCGTGACCAACCTCTCCGAATCACACGGATGGAACTTCAACTTTTGAACCAGCGTTTGGTACAAACCCGTGATTGAATGGTCGCGACGAAGGTGAGCGCAACGTCCGTTCCCACGGGCCCTGCCTGCGCACAAGAAGTTTCGGATTCGGGTTCCTTCGTTCAGCCGACCGTCGTCGACCCACTCGACCGGATGCCGGCAGTACGTAGAGGACGATCTGGGGAGAGTTCATGGCAAGGACGGGGGCGCCCTCGCGCGCGCCGCGACGCAGGCTCGCAACGCTCGTGACGGGCACTCTCGTCGCGATCGCGGCGCTTCTGCCGGGAGCCGGTGCGGCATCGGCTCAGGACTCCGACGACACGACCGTCGGTACCGGACAGTCAGTTCCGTTCCCTGAACTGGGACGCCCCGCCGACCTGCAGTTCGTGTCGGACTCCGCGCCCGTGGCCGTCACCCTTCCGGTGCCGGACGGGCTGCAGGCCCGCCGTCTCACCGGAACTCTCACGACCCCAATGGACTTCCGCCAGGGGTGGCTCGAGGTCCGCTCCGACGGCCGCGTGGTCCAGCGCGTCGAGATCCCCGGCGCCAGCGAAGCGGGCATCCCGTTGTCGGTGCCGCTCGACGGCCTGCCGGTGACCGACCGGACCGTGAACCTGACGATCACGAGCCACTACATTCCCATCGACAACCGCTGCTACGACCGCAGCCAGTTCGCGCCGCTGACCGTGCGGGACGCGGCGGTGGACTACGCCGGCGCCGAGCGTCAGCCGGCGTCCCCGGCCGAGTTCCTGCCCCCGATTCTCCGGAAGCTGACGGTCTACGTCGCGGACCCGTCGTCGGCGGCCGAACAGAACGCGGCACTGACGTTGAGCACGGCCGTCGTCAACCACTACGGCAACCAGCCCACCCGCGTCGAGGTGGCGCAGGCTCCCGCCGGTGCCGGCGTACCGTCGGTGGCCCCGGCGCTGTTCGAACGTTCGATCGCCGTCGGCGGCGCCTCCGACGCGGGTATCGGGCTGGAGCCGACGCCGGCCGGTGCGCCGGTGCTGCGCATCACCGGCAACGAAACCGCGCTGTCGTCGCAGGTGGACCTGTTCGTCGCGAATCTCGACGGCTACGCGGCCGCGAGTCGCGCGATCGCGGCTGCCGAGGTGAAGGTGCCCGAGGTGGCCCAGGACGTGGTGACGCTCGAGCAGCTGAAGATCGGCTCGCTCTCGGCGTCCGGCCTCAACCGCATCGCGGTGCCGATCGAGGTCAACCAGACCCAGCTCGGCCGGCCGATCCGCGACCTGTCGGCACACCTGTTCGGCACCTACGTCCCGCTACCGCCGTCCCGCAGCGGCATCCTCACCGTGAGCCTCGGTGGGACCCAGCTGGCCAGCGCGCCGCTCGACTCGACGGGTAGGTTCGACGTCCGCGCCGACGTGCCGAACAACCTGCTGTCCCGATTCATGACGCTCACGGTGGCGCTCGACATCACGGGCGACTTCCAGTGCGGTACCAGCGACGCGTCGTCGCTCACCGTCGATCCGCGCAGCACCGTCTCCTCGCACCTCGCGACGCCACCGCTGCCCGGCGGGTTCGCGTCGCTGCCGCAGACGCTGCTGCCCACCGTCGACGTCGGCCTCGGCGACAACGACCTGGGCGACCTGCGCCGCGCCAACCAGCTGCTGGTCCAGATGCAGCACAGCAGCTATCTCCCGCTGCAGCCGCGCGTGCGACCGCTCACGGAGGCCGCCACCGACACGTTGCCGGCGATCCTGGTCGCCGCCGACGGCAATCTGCCGCAGTCGGTGCGGCAGCCCCTCGCCTCGGCCGATCCCGCGCTGCTCGCCCTGCAGGGTGTCGCCGGGACCACCCCGTACGGCACGCTGCAGGTGATCGAGGAGGGCAACCGCACGGTCGTGCTGGCGACGTCCAACGGCGAACCCCGGGACCTCGACGCACTGCTCGGCTGGCTCGACGCCGACCCCTCGCAGTTCCCGCGCCTCACCGGCGACGTCCTGATCGGTCCGCGTGACGCGCAACCGTTCACGATCGGGGTGAAGGTCACCGATGTCGCCGCACAGGCGGACTCGGAGGAGGACTCCGGTATCGGCGCCGGCGCGATCGTCGCGATCGTCGCGGGGACCGCGGTCCTCGCCGTGATCGTGGTCGGCGCGACAGTGTGGCTGCGCCGGCGCCGGTCGTGACCTCGACGACGGCCCTGCGTCCGGCGCCTTCCCAGGGGGGCACCGGACGTGAGACCCCACGCGTCCGCGTGCGGCGGAAGCCGTGGACGCTGTACGGGATTCTGTTCACCGCCTACGTCGCGGTGGGCGTATGGATGAACGTCGGTGTCGGCTTCATCTTCACCGATTCGCTCTCCCGGGTCGCAGCGGTCTCGGGTGTGCTGCTGAGCCGGGATCCGCACCTCGCGGCGATCGGATTCGTCTTCACACCGCTGACCGCGTTCGCGCAGTTGCCTCTCGGGTTCCTCGGGCACTGGTGGCCGGAGTTGCTGCGCTGGAACCTGACCGCGGTGGTGATGTCGGCCGCGTTCATGGCCGGCGCCGTCGTCCAGATCCGCGGAATCGCGCGCGACCGTGGCTGTTCGACGGTTCTGGTGGTGGTGCTCACCGCGCTGTTCGCGCTCAACCCCATGATCGTCATGTACGCGGCCAACGGCATGAGCGAGGCGCCGTTCGTGTTCTTCGTGTGCTGGGCCGTCCGCCGGCTCATGCGGTGGATGCGCAGCGACGGTGTGCACGACCTCATCGCAGCGGGCATCGCGCTGGCCCTCGCGTATCTCACCCGCTACGACGCGATCGCCCCGATGTTCGTCGCCGGTGCCCTCGTCGGCCTGGTCACCGTGATCCGCCATCGACCCACCGCGCAGTCGGCGCGGGGGGACCGGTGGTGGGCGGCCGCGGTCGAGGTGTCGATCGTCGTCGGGCCCGGGATCGCGGCCTTCGTCGCGTGGTCGTTCACGAGTTGGCTCATCACCGGCACCGCGTTCCAACAGTTCTCGTCGGTGTACGGCAACAGCGCGATCCTGGAACAGTCCGGCGGCGGCGCCACGACCACGGGCGTCGACCGGGCGGTGTTCTCGCTGACGGAGATGGCGGTCCTGGGGCCGGCGGTCCCGCTGTTGCTGATCGTCGCGGCGGTTCTCGCCTTCCGCCGGCGGGACGCCGAAATCCTGGTTCCGTTCACGATCTTCGGCGCGGTCCTCGGCACGCAGTCGCTGCTGTACCTGATGGATTCGACGTTCCCGTTCCTGCGCTTCTACATCACCATCATCCCGTTCGCGTTCGTCCTCGTCGTCCTGCTCGCACCGAGCCGGGCGCCCGTGATCTCGCACCGCCCAGGGCATTTCGCACCGAAGCCGCGACCGATCCCGGCGTATCCCGGCCCGTCACCGCTGGTCGCGTTCGCGGTGTGCCTGCTCGTCGGCTCGACCGCGGTGACGACCGTCGCGATGGGCAACGCCCGACTGGCTGCGCTCGAGCACTCCATCGCGAGCGCGATCGTCCCGGGCCGGCAGGATCCCGCCGAGCTGGCGATCCTGCGCACCTTCGGCGCCGAGCGGCGCATCGCGGACTACCTCGACCGCCTCGACCTGCCGGAGGGTTCGGTCCTGCTCGACACCGTCGAGGGTTTCGCGGTGGTGACGGCGTCGGCCAACCCCAGACAGTTCGTCATCACGTCGGACACCGACTTCGCCGAGATCCTCGACGACCCGGCCGGGAACGGCGTCCAGTACATCCTGGCCGTCCCGAACACCAAGCGCGGCGTCGCGGACGCCGTGAACCGCCGGTACCCCACGATGTTCGAGACCGGCTCGGGTGGCGTCGGCGCCCTTGTCCTCGAGATGCGCAACGACGGCGGCACCGAACCCGAGATGTGGCGGCTCTACCGGGTGACCGGTCAGCTCACCCCGGGTGGCTGAGAGTTACGCCTGATCGGGCGTGGCCGCACCGATCAGATCCGCGATCGACGGGTTGCGGCGCAGCGTCTGTCCGCCGCTGACGTGCAGCATCTGGCCGGTGACGAACCCGGATTCGTCGCCCGCCAGCCACGCCGCCACGTTCGCGACGTCCTCGGCGATACCGACCCGTCCGAGCGGGATCTCCCGCAGGTAGAGCGAACGAATCGGGGGATAGTTCAGTCCGCCGCCCGACATCGGGGCGTCCGCGACGCCGCCGGGAGCGATGGAGTTGGCGCGGACCCCCCGTTCCCGTATTCGTTGGCGATACACCGGATCACGTGGTCGATCCCGGCCTTGGTGCCCATGTAGGCGGCGTGGTTCTCGAACATGATCGACGCGGTGACCGAGGAGATCTGGATGATCGAACCACCGTTCGGCATGTTCGCGACCAGCCGCTGGAAGAACTGGAACGGCCCCGTGAACTGGACCGCCGCCATCCGCTCGAGATCCTCGCGTGTGGTCTCCTCGAAGGGGGCGAGCAGACCCCAACCGGTGGCGTTGACGCCCACGTCGATGTGCCCGAACAGGTTCCGGGCGTGTTCGACGAGCCGGTCCAGATCGGCTTCCGACGTGATGTCGCACTGCTGCCCCTGCGCGCCGATCTCGTCGGCGACCGCGGCGACCGCGTCCGGGCGCCGCCCCGCGACCAGCACGGCGGCACCGTCGTCGGCGTAGCGCCGGGCGATCGCGTGGCCCACGTTGCCGGGGGCCACGCCCAGCACGATTGCGGTCTTGCCGCTCAGCTTGTTCGTCATGTGCCGACGCTCAGCTTCCGAAGAAGTTGCGCGCGTACATGTTGAGGTCGCCCATCGCGCCGCTGTAGACGTTGAGGTCGATGGCGGCGTTTACGCCCGGGATCCGGCCGCTGTCGGTGTACTGCCAGAAGGCCCAGTTCTTCCACCCCCCGGGCAGCGCGCCCGGGTAGTTGCCGCCGTTGTAGTCGGCGATCCACAGCGGGTAGTTGGAGAACTCGGACGTATTCGCCATCGCGGTGCGCCAGAAGTTGGGGTACGTGTAGATGATCGGCTGACGGCCGGTGAGCGCCTGCACCGCGTTGAGATAGCGGCGCGTCCAGTCGATGAGCTGCGGCGCGGCGAGCCCGCCGGTGCTCTCGAGGTCCAGGACGGGCGGCAGGCCGCCGATCTGGTTGACCGCCAGGGCGTTCGCCGCGAAGAAGGCCGCCTGCGCCTCGGGCGACGCAGACGGATCCGCGTAGTGGTAGGCGCCGCGGGCCACGCCGGCGATCCGCATCGCGATGGAGTCCTGCGCAAAGTACGGGTTGGTGTAGAACAGCCCCTCGGTGGCCTTGACCAGACCGAATTCGTAGCCCGCGCCGCGCACCGCACCCCAGTTGATGGGCGCGCCGTTCGGATGCTGCCACGACGCCACGTCGACGCCCTGCGGCGCCGCCACTGCGACGGCGGGTGCCGCCAGGGTCACCGCCCCGGCAATGGCCAGTACGGCGGCACGCGACAGGGAGCGACGGCGGTTCCTCGGCATTGCCCGAGACTAGACGACTCCCTCACCGCGCGCGCCGATTCCGTGCCGATCACGCGTTTCTTACAGACAGTTCACAGCTTCGTCCGACGCGGTTCACTAGCCGAGCCAGTCCAGCACCGCCGCCGCGGTCCACGACTGCTGCATGCTGCCGAGCGGTTCCCCGGTGAACGGCTCGTAGTACTCGGCGAAACTGCCGTCGGCGGCCTGCCGGAGTCCCTCCGCGCGCAGCATCAGCGACCGCTCGGCCCACCCGCGTCGGGCGAACGCCCACGAGAACAACCACGTCATGACGGGCCACACCGGGCCACGCCAGTACTCGCGCGGCCTGAAGTCGCCCGACACCGGCGATGTGGACGGCGGCACCGCGTACCGCAGGTCGGGGTGCGTGCAGAAGCGTGGACCCTCGAACGTGTGCAGCAGGGCCCGCTCGGCCTGCCGGTCCAGGCCACCGCACAACAGGGGAGCGAACATCGCGATGGTGTCGGAGGAGATCCACCGCCCTGTCCGCAGGTCGAGGTCGCGGGCCGCGCCGGAGCGCGCGTCGGTGGTCGCCACGACGCCCTTGCGGAAGTGGTCGGCCCAGTAGTGCAGTTCGCGGACATCGGCGTTGGGGCGCGAGTGCTCCTCGCCGATGGTGGCGAGCACCTCGCACGCGAGAGCGAACACCGCGCTGACGAACACGTCCTCCACCGCGAAGCTCATCTTCTCCGGCAGCGCCTCGTCGTCGTAGCGGACGCTCTTCATCTCCTCGAGCAGCCACAGGTACCGGTCGTACTCGCCGTTGCTGGGTCGCTGCGAGGCATCGGTGACGACGGTGACGTCCTCGCGCCGATACGACGGCACGGGACCGGCAACGACGTTGGCGTACGGGGTATCCCAGCGGGGCGAATTGTCCATTCCGGACTCCCACCCGTGGAACAGGGTGATCCGCCCGTTGCCGTCGCGGTCCCGGGCCCGCGCGAGCCACCGGTGCCAACGCATCAGGTCGGGCCACCGGCGGTCCAGGAACTCCTCCGCGACCGCCCGGGTGCTGCGGCCGTGCCTCCGGGCGTGATCGAGGATCCGCTGCACCGCGATGGCATGGACGGGCGGCTGCGTGATGCCGGACGTGTCGACGCCGATGGGCGCGTACCCGGCCAGTTCCCGACACTGCCAGCGTGCGGGACCGGGGAAGTAGCCGTCGACCCCGTTGGCGAACACGATGTGCGGGATCATCCCGTTGCTCCACTGCGCCGACAGCAGCGTGTCGAGTTCGGTGACGGCGCGCTCGACGCTCAGCGGCGCCAACCCCACGGACACGAACGCCGCGTCCCAACTCCACATGTGCGGGTACAGGCGCGGCGCGGCGGTCGTCATGGTCCCCAGGTCGTTGCCGCGCAGCAGGTACGCGGCACGCGCCGCGAGCTGGGTGGGCGTGAATCCCGGGTCGATCATCGTCCCATTCTGCGACTCACCCGGCGAACGCGCGCGTCCAGGTGAGCAATTCGTCCGCCGGCCACGTATTGACGACGCGTTCGGCCTCGACCCCGCAGCGGATCGCCCGCTCGCAGCCCAGGCCCTGCCACGACAGCTGCCCGGGCGCGTGCGCGTCGGTGTCGATCGCGAACAGGCAGCCGATGTCGACGGCCAGGTCGATCAGCCGGCTCGGCGGATCGCGGCGTTCTGGGCGGCTGTTGATCTCCACCGCGACGTCGTGGTCGCGGCACGCCTCGAACACCTTCTCGGCGTCGAACGTCGATTCGGGACGGCCACCACGCGACCCCTCGACGAGCCGCCCGGTGCAGTGACCGAGCACGTTCACCCGCGGGTTCCGGACGGCACCGAGCATCCGCCGGGTCATCTCGTTCCGGTCGGCCCGCAGGTGCGAGTGGACGCTCGCCACCACGACGTCCAGTTCGGCCAACAGCTCGGGGTCCTGGTCGAGCGAACCGTCGTCGAGGATGTCGACCTCGATGCCGGTGAGGATCCGGAACGGCGCGAGTTCCCGGTTGAGGTCGCGCACCACCGTCAGCTGGGTGCGCAGCCGCTCCGCGGACAGGCCGTTCGCGATGGTCAGCCGCGGTGAGTGGTCGGTGAGCGCGCAGTACTCGTGTCCGAGCACCGCCGCGGTGCGCATCATCTCGTCGATGGGGCTGCCGCCGTCCGACCAGTCCGAGTGCACGTGCAGATCGCCGCGCAGCGCCGGCTGCAAATCGCCGCCGAATCCGATGGGTGCGGCGGCATCCCGAAGCTGTCGCAGGTAATCGGGCACCTCACCCGCTGCGGCCTGTTCGATGATCGCGGCGGTCTTCGCGCCCACCCCCGACAGCTCGGTCCACCCACGGGTCCGCTGACGGGCCCGACGCTGCTCGTCCGTCAGACCGGCCACGACGTCCGCGGCCCGCCGGTAAGCCTTCACCCGGTACGTGTCGGCGCGGTCGCGCTCGAGCCAGAACGCGACCTCCCGCAACGCCTCGACCGGCCCCGGATTCACCATGCCTCCATGGTGCCTCCGGGACCGGCGCACGGCACGACTATTCGTCGTCGGCCACGGTCAGGGTGACCTCGATGTTGCCGCGGGTGGCGTTCGAGTAGGGGCACACCTCGTGCGCCTTCTCGGTGAGCGCGAGCGCCTCGTCACGGTCCAGGTGCGGCAGCGAGACCTCGAGGGTCACGGCCAGGCCGAAGCCACCGGAACCGTTGGGGCCGATGCCGACCCGCGCACCCACGGCCGAATCCGTGACGTCGGCGCCGGCCTGCCGCGCGACCAGCTGGAGCGCGGAGTGGAAGCACGCGGCATACCCGGCCGCGAACAGCTGTTCGGGATTGGTGCCGTTGCCGCTGCCACCCATCTCCGTCGGGATGGCGAGCTCCAGATCGAGGCGTCCGTCGGACGTCCGGGCGCGGCCGTTGCGGCCCTCTCCGGTGGCCAGTGCTTCTGCGGTGTAGACGATGTTCACGGTGCCTCTTCTCGGTTGTCGGGCAGGGGAATCAGGGGGGCGGGGGAATCAGGGAACGCCGAACTCGGTGGCGTGCAGATTGCGGCCGACGGCCAGCAGGACGTCGCGCAACCGTTCGAGATCCGGCCCACCGAGGCCGGTGGCCCGGGCGAGCCGGGCCGGGATGTCGGACGCGCGTTCACGCAGGGCCGTCCCGGCATCGGTGAGCACGACGGTGACGCGCCGCTCGTCGCCGCCCAGCCGTCGCCGCTCCAGGAGACCGGCGGACTCGAGGCGCTTGAGCAGCGGGGACAGCGTTCCGGTGTCGAGTTGGAGCGCGTGACAGATCTCCTGGACGCCCCGGCCGTCGCGCTCCCACAGCACCAGCATCACGAGGTACTGCGGGTAGGTGATGCCCAGGTCGGCGAGCAGCGTCCGGTAGGCCGCGGTGGTGGCGCGGGACGCCGAATACAGCGCGAAGCACACCTGCCGGTCCAGTGCGAGGTCGTCGGTCACCTCACAAATGTAGACCACAACAATATTGTGCACAACCTACCTCTGCAGATGCCGTGTGCCGGTGCCATGCTGGAGAAAGGGCTGCCGAGGACATGCACGGAAGGCAGAGCCATGAGTCAGCAGACGATCGAACACCAGGGGTGGATGGTCGCGGCAGCGGCCGCCGCGACCGTCGCGTCGGGGCTGCTCGGAGTCGCCGTCGCCGGAGGCGACGACGAGGTCGAATCGAACCCCGCGACGCTCACCACCGAGGAGGAGGGCACCGACTCGCCGGAGGACCCGAGCGGTCTCGAGCAGACCAACTCCTTCGGCTACATCCCCGAACACGAGACGACCCTCGAGACCGATCCCATCGAACCCGAAGGTGGCGGCATCGAGGACGACCCGTTCGAGCTCGGTGGCGGGCGCATGGCTCCGGCCGTCGTCGTTCCGGTGCCCGCAGACGCGACCCTCACCACGCCGGCAGGATGAACGGAGGCGACCCATGACCCCGACGAACCACTCACCGCTTCCCCGGTTGATCGCCGTCGGCGCCGTCGCCGCGCTCGCGGCCCTGTCCCTCGGGCTGACGGGTTGCGACCGGACCTCCGAGGCGGTCAACCACGGCTACCCCCAGGAACAGACGTCGACCAGCGACGAAACCGGTCTGCAGCAGACCAATTCCTTCGGATACATCCCCGAACACGAGACGACGCTGCCGACCAACGGAAACGGGCCGGGCGCCCCGGGGCCGTTCAACGACAACCCGTTCGACAACCCCGGTCCGCCTCTGCCGGGCGGCCCCGGTCTCCCGGCGCGAGGCGCGGTGCAGCCGACACTCACGACTCCGGCCGGATGATCATCGGTCTAGTGTCGGGGGCATGGTCTCCCAGCATCCGACAGCCCTGATCACCGGCGGCAGTCGCGGTCTCGGTGCCGCGATCGCCCGCGAACTCGCCCCCTCCCACCAGCTGATCCTCGGCGGTCGCAGCGCCGAATCGCTCGAGCAGATCGTGGGCGAGCTGGGGGCGGCGCCGTGGCCGGTCGACCTGACGGACCACGCAGCCGTCGCGGACGCCGTCGCCGACATCGACCGGCTCGAGGTGCTCGTCCACAACGCCGGCGTCGCCGAACTCGGGACGATCGAGGAGACGTCGGCCGACGCGTGGCGGCGGACGTTCGAGGCCAACGTCGTCGCCGTCGCGGAACTGACACGGCTGCTGCTGCCGGCGCTGCGCGCCGCCAACGGGCACGTGGTGCTCGTCAACTCGGGTGCCGGGCTGCGCGCGAACGCCGGCTGGGGCGCTTATGCCGCAAGCAAATTCGCGCTACGCGCGTTCGGCGACGCGCTGCGCCTCGAGGAACCGGCGCTGCGGGTCACCTCGATCCATCCCGGGCGCATCGACACCGACATGCAGCGCGCGATCGTCGCGTCCGAGGGCGGCGAGTACGACGCCGACGCCTTCCTCACCCCCGAGACGGTGGCGCGGGCGGTCCGCAGCGCCGTCGAGACGCCGCGGGACGCCCACCCCACCGAGATCGTGCTGCGCCCCGTACCCCGTTGACGGTGTCCCGTCAGGGACGGTCGAGAGTCGTGATGGTGACGACCGCGCAGGGCCCGGCCGTCTCGGCGGCATCGACGCACCCGGGCGGGAGCAGCACCGCGTCCTCCGTCGCAGGATCGACGAGAACCACCAGCGCCGCGGGATCGACGTCTCGTGGCGGTTCACCGAAATGCATCGTCGCCGTGGCGTGGCCACGCCGGACCATGACGTTCAATGCGCGGGTGGGTCTGTCCACGCGGCACGCCGGCGCCCATTCGCCGGGGAACTCGATCGTTTCGAGCGGCGCGACGACGTGGTGCACGGCGTCCGCGCCCGTCAGCTCGATCGAGACCTCGCCGATCGGCATGAACAGGCGGTCGTGGTCGTCGATCACCGAAAAGGTCGAGGACGTCGGCTCGTCCGCGATGCTCACCCGCCACAGCTCGGTCTCGGCGACCACCTGCGTGGTGCCCTGGCCGTTGCGCCACCGCACCGATTCGCGGTCGTCTCGGGTGGTCCGGAGCGCGGGGGCCCCGGGCGAGTACGGTCCGTCGTTCACAGTTCCTCCGCTGCCATCGCCCACCATTGCCTGTCCAGTCTTGTATAGACAACTTCGGGCGGTCAACAAACGCCGATGGGGCACAGCCCGTGCCGTACCCGGCACCGGACCGCACCCCACCGACAGCGAAGCGGCGACGACTCGTCAGCTGACGATCATGTCCTCCTGCGCCCAGTACGCGCGGGTGCTGGTGATCTTGGCATCGTCGTCGAAGGTCATGACGTCGATCGGCTCCATGACGTAGGTGGCGTCGCCGACCTTGGAGACGGTGCGGAAGTGGAAGGCGGCGCTGTTGCCGGCGACGCGGATCGTGAGCAGCTCGGCCGTCTGATCCATCGCCTCGATGGCCTTGAAGAAGGTGCGGATCTCCTCGACGCCACGCTTGGGCTCGGTGCCGACCGGATCCTCGACCGTGGCGCCCTCCGCGAACAGCGCGGCAACCCGGTCGGCGCTCTTGCTCTCGAGTGCCTTCATGTAGGAGGCAACGGTGTTCTTGATGTCTTCTGCGGATGCCATGCTCGCTGGACCTTTGCTCGTGGAACGAATCTCGGGCGGAGCGTAACCCGGCTCACACAGCGCGCACACCGTTCGATCCCGCCCACCGGACACCGGCGGCCCGGTCGACCTCGCACCCACCTGGCACATCGTGGGGCAACAGCCCGAATCATCCCTTTTACACTCCTTAGGTTAGGCTCACCACCGTCGCGGACGGGGGGCTGCGGCGTGGCACGTCCCATCGGCACGAAGCAAGGAATCACGAAGATGAAAGCGCCCCGGCTGTACCGCAGCGCGGCTGCCATCGCACTGGCCGCCCTCGCCCTGACCGCCTGCTCGAGCACGACCTCCGACGAGGCCGCCGCTGAAGAGACCACCACCGTCACGGTCGAGGACAACTTCGGCGAGCAGACCGTCACCGTGCCCCCGTCGTCGGTCGTGGCCACCGACAACACCACCTTCCAGACCCTCGCGGACTGGGGAGTCCCGCTGAAGGCCGGTGCGGTGGCGTTGATGCCGGACACGATCTCGTACAAGCAGGACTCGGGCATCGTCGACCTCGGCACCCACCGCGAACCGAACCTGGAGGCGATCGTCGCCGCCGATCCGGGTCTGATCCTCAACGGCAACCGCTTCGCGCAGTTCCGCGAGGACTTCCGGAAGCTCGCCCCCAACGCGGCGATCGTCGACGTCACGCCCCGCAAGGACCAGCCTTTGGATGCCGAACTCAAGCGCGGCACCACCGTCCTCGGCGAGATCTTCGGCAAGCAGTCGGAGGCACAGCAGCTCAACGACGAGTTCGACGCATCCATCGCCCGGGTGAAGGCGGCCTACGGAACCGGCACGTCCGTGATGGGCGTGATCGTCTCCGGCGGCAACATCGGCTACGTCGCCCCCCACACCGGGCGCACGATCGGCCCGATGTTCGACATCTTCGGATTCAAGCCTGCACTCGAGGTGCCGCAGGGGTCCGACAACCATCAGGGCGACGACATCTCGGTCGAGGCGATCGCGCAGTCCAACCCGGGCCTGATCATCGTCATGGATCGTGACGCCGCCACCACCGACGCCAAGAAGGACGGCTACATGCCGGCCGCCAAGGTGATCGAGGGCTCCGCCGCCCTGCAGAACGTGGACGCGATCAAGAAGGGCAACGTCATCTACATGCCCGCCGACACGTACACCAACGAGAGCATCCAGACGTACACCGCGTTCTTCGACGCGCTGGCCGACCTGCTCGAGAAGAACAGCAACAGCTGAGCGCCCGGCTACCCCGTGGTGACGGCCCCGAGCCGGACCACGGGGTAGCGCAGGCTCGATCGCAGTACGGAAGTTTTCTCCGATGAGTGCACCGACCGCCCCGGCCCGCGACAAGGGTCGCCTGTTCGACTGGAAGCTGATGCTCGGCTTCCTCGGCGTCGGCGTTCTGCTGACGCTCTCGCTCTTCACCGGCGTCTTCGACGTCTTCGACGGCGACGCCGGCTGGGAGATGTTCAACATCACCCGCATCCCGCGCACCGTCGCGTTGGTGCTCGCCGGCGCCGCGATGGCGATGTCCGGCCTGGTCATGCAGTTGCTGACGCAGAACCGGTTCGTCGAACCCACCACGACGGGCACCACCGAGTGGGCCGGACTCGGTCTGATGATCATGATGATCGTCGCGCCGAGCGCCGGTCTCATGCCGCGGATGATCGGCGCCGTCGTGGCGGCCTTCGTCGGCACCATGATCTTCTTCCTGTTCCTGCGCCGCGTCCAGCTGACGTCCTCGCTGATCGTGCCGATCGTCGGCATCATGCTCGGCGCCGTCGTCGGCGCCGTCACCACGTACCTCGCGCTGGCCACCGACCTGCTGCAGAGCATGGGCATCTGGTTCGCCGGCAGCTTCACCTCGGCCATCCGCGGCCAGTACGAGGTGCTGTGGATCGTGGCGATCGTCGCGGTGGTGGTGTTCGTCGCCGCCGACCGGTTCACGGTCGCCGGACTCGGCGAGGACGTCGCCACCAACGTCGGTCTCGACTACAACCGCATCATCCTGCTCGGCACGGGCCTGATCGCGGTGGCCACGGGCATCGTCACCGTCGTCGTCGGCAATCTGCCCTTCCTCGGGCTGATCGTGCCGAACATCGTCTCGATGATCCGCGGCGACGACCTCCGCAGCAATCTGCCCTGGGTGTGCCTGCTGGGCATCGCGATCGTCACGGTCTGCGACCTGGTGGGCCGAACGATCATCGCGCCGTTCGAGATTCCCGTCTCACTGATCCTCGGTGTCGTCGGGTCCATCGTGTTCGTCGCCATGCTGCTCCGGAGCCGCCGCCATGCTTGAGATCCAGCCGAGCCCCGCCGTCGTCGACGCACCGGCCGCGGTCCGGCAAACCGGAACGGGCGCCTTCGCCACCGCCGGCGGCCGTCGTCGCTACTGGATCGTCGTGGGCACCCTCGCGGTACTCGCCGTGGCGTTCGCCTTCGGCGTGCTGGCGTGGGACAACCCGTTGCCGCTGGGTAGTCCCGGCTTCTGGCGGGTCGCCGAGCTGCGTGCGACCAGCCTGGTCGTCATCGCGATCGTCGTGGTCTGCCAGGCCGTCGCCACCGTCGCCTTCCAGTCCGCGACGAACAACCGGATCATCACGCCGTCGATCATGGGATTCGAGGCGCTCTACGTCGCCGTCCAGACCGCTTCGGTGTTCTTCCTCGGCGCGGCCGGAGTGGTTGCGCTGCAGGGTGTCCCGCAGTTCGCGCTGCAACTGACGATCATGGTCGTCTTCGCGATGCTGCTGTACGGCTGGCTGCTGTCCGGCAAGTACGGGAACATGCAGGTGATGCTGCTGGTGGGCATCGTTCTGGGTGGCGGACTCGGGTCGGTGTCGGCGTTCATGCAGCGGCTGCTGACGCCGAGCGAGTTCGACGTCCTGACCGCCAAGCTGTTCGGCTCGATCTCGAACGCCGAGGTGGCCTACCTGCCGTTGGCGCTCCCGCTGTGCATCGCCGCCGCCGGCGCGCTGTGGTGGCGGGCCCGACGGCTCAACCTGGTGGCGATGGGCCGGGACGTCACCACCAACCTGGGTCTGGACCACCGCCGCGAGATCATGCTCGTGCTGTTCCTGGTCTCCGTGCTCATGGCCGTGTCCACCGCGCTGATCGGGCCGATGACCTTCCTCGGCTTCCTCGTCGCCACGCTGGCCTACCAGTTCGCGGGCACCCACGACCACCGCTACATCTTCCCGGTCGCCGTCCTGACCGGCTTCGTGATCCTCGCCGGCGCCTACTTCGTGCTCAAGAACGTCTTCTACGCCCAGGGCGCGGTGTCGATCATCATCGAGGCCGTCGGCGGCGCCACGTTCCTCATTGTGATTCTGCGAAAGGGCAAACTGTGATCGAGATCAAGGGTGTCCGCAAGGACTACAGCTCGACGGTGACGATCGGGCCCGTCGACCTCCGGATCCCGGCGGGCGGCATCACCGCGCTCGTCGGCCCCAACGGGGCGGGGAAGTCCACGCTGCTGACCATGATCGGGCGCCTGCTGGGCGCGGACGCGGGCACCATCGAGATCGGCGGCCACGACGTCTCCCGCACCCGCTCGAAGGAGCTGGCCAAGATCGTCTCGATCCTGCGCCAGGAGAACCACTTCGTCACCCGACTCACGGTCCGACAGCTGGTCGGCTTCGGTCGCTTCCCGCACACGAAGGGGCGGCTCACGCGCGTCGACGAGGACGCCGTCACCCGCGCGATCGAGTTCTTCGGCCTCACCGAGCTGGAGGGCCGGTATCTCGACCAGCTCTCGGGCGGGCAGCGCCAGCGCGCCTACGTGGCGATGGTGCTGTGCCAGGAAACCGACTACATCCTGCTCGACGAACCGCTCAACAACCTGGACATGAAGCACTCGGTGCAGATGATGAAGCATCTCCGCAAGGTCGCCGACGAGCTCGGCCGCACCGTGGTGATCGTGCTGCACGACATCAACTTCGCCGCGCACTACGCGGACCGGATCTGCGCGATGAAGAACGGCCAGGTCGTCGAGTTCGGAACGCCCGCAGAGATTTTGGTAGACGAGACACTCAGTCAGGTTTTCGACACCCCGGTCTCGTGCATGACCGGACCGAACGGGCCGATCGCCGTCTACTACTGAGGCGCCTTCGGCACCCGTGCGCCTTTTCGGTAGCCGGGTCTACCGAAAACGCGCACGGGCACGAAGTGCCTTGGGTAGGTTCCCGCGCATGCCAAACCAGCGTGGGGGATTCTGGGGTCGGATGGTGGTCACCGTACTCGCGGTGAGTGTCGTGGTCGGGGGAGGTTCCGGCGCCGCGGCCGCGCAGTCGAGCGGCAGCGCGCTTCCGGACACGAGCATCGGCGGCGTGGGATCGACGGGCAGCGCGGCCGGGCAGGGGTTCATCGGGCCCGGTTCCCTGACCGACGGAACAGGTTCGGACGGAACCGGTTCCAACGGCACCACCCCGATCACCGGGTCGTGGGGGACCGCGTCGCTGGCCCGGTCGGCGTTCGGCTCGTGGATACCCGGCCTGGTCGGCTCGGTGGTCCCGGAACCCGCTCTGGCGCCGCCGCCGCTCGACACCCTGCACCAGGAATCGCTGCCCTCACCGATCGGGGAACCGTTCTTCGACCTCTACCCGCCCGGTCTGCCCGGGATGGCGAACGGGGAGGTCGTCGAGGTCCGCGACGTCACACCGGTCGCGAAGAATCTTTTGCTCGGGCCGGTGCGCGAGGTGAAGCAGATCAAGGTCAAGACCACCGACGCGTCGGGTGCACCGTCGTTCGCCACCGCGACGCTCGTCATCCCCGCCGGGGTGTGGCCAGGCCCGGGCCCGCGTCCGGTCCTGGTCAACAACGTGCCGATCAACGGCCTCGGGCGGGCCTGTACGCCCTCCCACACCCTGGCCAACGGGATCACGCCGTCGACCAACTTCATCGAGTTCCTCCGGCCCGTCACGACCAAGGCCGAGGAACGCGGCTACGCGGTCCTCATCCCCGACCACGAGGGCCCCTCGATGGCCTACGGCGAACCGTACGTCGCCGGGCACGCGATCCTGGACTCCATCCGCGGCATGCGCAGCGTGTTCCCCGCCGAGTTCGGCACCAGCAAGATCGCCATGATGGGCTACTCCGGTGGAGCGATCGCCACGCACGGCGCGGCCAAACTGCTCGACGGGTATGCCCCGGAACTGGCCCCCGACATCGTCGGCGCCGCGATGGGCGGGGTGCCGGCCGACTTCGAGATGCTCGGCCGCACCATGAACGGCAACCTCGCGAGCGGCCTGTTCCTCGCCGCGGTGTTCGGGATCTCCCGGGAGAACCTCGAGATCCTGCCGCTGATCAACGGCCTGGGCCAGCGCATCGGCATCTCGTCGATCAAGGATCAGTGCATGCTCAACCTCGGCGCGTCGGGCGTGTTCGGGATCCCCGCCGAGGCGCTCGCGAACGTCGTCGACGCTTTGAATTCACCTGTCGCCCACGACATCTACACAAAGATGAAGATGGCGGACCTGGTCTCCGGCACCCCGCTGTACATCTACAACGGCGGGCAGGACTTCTGGATCCCCGCCCTCGGCGCCCGCAACCTGTACGACGAGCAGTGCGGCTACGGTGTCGCCGCCGTCTACCGGCAGGTGCCCGGCGAGCACTTCCTGGGGGAAGCACTCGGCAACTCCGGTGCCTTCGAGTGGGTCGACGCCCGCCTGCGCGGCGAACCCGCACCGTCGGAGTGCTGAGGCGGCTGCGCCACCCGTGCGCCTTTTTGGTAGCTGGAACTACCGAAAAGGCGCACGGGTGCGAAGCGCCTAGAGGACGATATTGACCATCTTGCCGGGCACGACGATCACCTTGCGGGGATCCTTGCCGTCGAGCAGCGCCACGATCTTCTCGTCCGCGAGGGCGATCTTCTCGATGTCCTCACGGGCCGCGTCGGCGGCGACGTTGATGCGGCTGCGAACCTTGCCGTTGACCTGGATCGGGTACTCGACGGTGTCCTCGACCAGCCACTTCTCGTCGGCCGTCGGGAACGGGCCGTGCGCGAGCGACTCGGTGTGACCCAGGCGCGACCACAGTTCCTCGGCGAGGTGCGGGGCGATCGGGCCGAGCATCAGCGCGAGCGGCTCCACCACCGACCGCGGCGCACCGGCCGGGTACTCCTTGGTGAGGTGGTTGGTGTACTCGATCAGCTTCGCGACCGCGGTGTTGTCCCGCAGCGCCGCGTAGTCCTCGGCCACGCCGGCGATCGTCTTGTTGAGGGCCCGCAGCGTGTCCTCGGACGGCTCCGCGTCGGTGACCCGCAGATCGCCGGTCTCCTCGTCGACGACGACGCGCCACGCGCGCTGCAGGAAGCGGTGCGCGCCGATGACGTCCTTGGTCGCCCACGGGCGGGAGGTGTCCAGCGGCCCCATCGCCATCTCGTAGACGCGCAGGGTGTCGGCACCGAACTCGTCGCAGATCTGGTCGGGCGCAACGGAATTCTTGAGGCTCTTGCCCATCTTTCCGTACTCGCGCTTGACCTCGGCGCCCTGGTAGAAGAACTTGCCGTCCCTCTCGGTCACCTCGGCGGCCGGCACGTAGACGCCACGCTCGTCGGTGTACGCGTACGCCTGGATGTAGCCCTGGTTGTACAGGCGACGGTACGGCTCGCTGGAGCTGACGTAGCCCAGGTCGAACAGCACCTTGTGCCAGAACCGCGAGTACAGCAGGTGCAGCACCGCGTGCTCGACACCGCCGACGTACAGGTCGACGCCACCGGGATCGTTGGGTCCGTGGATGTCCGGACGCGGACCGGTCCAGTAGGCCTCGTTCTCGGGCGCGACGAACTGCTCGCTGTTGGTGGGGTCGATGTAGCGCAGCTGGTACCACGAGCTGCCCGCCCACTGCGGCATGACGTTGGTGTCGCGGGTGTAGTTCTTCAGGCCGTCACCGAGATCGAGTTCGACGTCGACCCAGTCGGACGCCTTCGCGAGCGGGGGAGAGGGCTCGGAGCTGGCGTCGTCCGGATCGAACGACACCGGCGCGTAGTCCTCGACCTCCGGAAGTTCCACCGGCAGAGCCGATTCCGGCAGCGGATGCGCGACGCCGTCGGCGTCGTACACGATCGGGAACGGCTCGCCCCAGTAGCGCTGGCGCGCGAACAGCCAGTCGCGCAGCTTGTACTGGATGGTGCCGGTACCGACGCCCTCCGCCTCGAGCCGCGCGATGACGGCCTTCTTGGCGTCGGCCACGTCGAGCCCGTCCAGGTAGTCGCTGTTGACCAGCGGTCCGTCACCGGTGAACGCGGCCTCGGACAGGTCGCCGCCCTTGATGACCTCGACGATGTCGAGGCCGAACGCGGTCGCGAACTCCCAGTCGCGCTGGTCGTGGCCGGGCACGGCCATGATCGCGCCGGTGCCGTAGCCGGTGAGCACGTAGTCGGCGATGAACACCGGCAGCTTGTGCCCGTTGACCGGGTTCACGGCGTAGACGCCGAGGAAGACGCCGGTCTTCTCCTTGTTCTCCTGGCGCTCGAGATCGGTCTTCGCGGCGATCGACGCGCGGTACGCCTCGACGGCCTCGGCCGGCGTGGCGGCCCCGCCGGTCCAGCGCGGATCGACACCCTCGGGCCACGCGGCTGCCACCAGCTGGTCGACGAGCTCGTGCTCGGGAGCCAGCGTCACGTACGTGGCACCGAACAGCGTGTCCGGACGCGTGGTGAACACCTCGATGTCGTGACCGTTCGAATCGAACTTCACCTGCGCGCCGTGCGAGCGGCCGATCCAGTTGCGCTGCATGGACTTGACCTTCTCGGGCCAGTCCAGGTACTCGAGGTCGTCGACCAGGCGGTCGGAGTACGCGGTGATGCGCATCATCCACTGCTGCAGGTGCTTACGGAACACCGGGAAGTTGCCGCGCTCGCTGCGGCCGTCCGCGGTGACCTCCTCGTTGGCCAGCACCGTGCCCAGACCCGGGCACCAGTTGACCATCGAATCCGAGTGGTAGACGAGGCGGTACGAGTCCAGAACCTTGCTGCGCTCGACCGCGTCCAGCGACGCCCAGTCCCGTCCGTCGCCCGGAGTGCGCTCGCCCGAAGCGAATTCGTCCTCGAGCTCGGAGATGCGGCGCGCCTTGCCCTGCGCGGTGTCGTACCAGGCGTTGTAGATCTGCAGGAAGATCCACTGCGTCCAGTGGTAGAAGTCGACATCCGTCGTCGCGATGGAGCGGCGCTCGTCGTGGCCCAGGCCCAGACGACGCAGCTGACGCTGCATGTTCGCGATGTTCGACTCGGTGGTGGTGCGCGGATGCGTGCCCGTCTGCACCGCGTACTGCTCGGCCGGCAGACCGAACGCGTCGTAGCCGAGGGTGTGCAGGACGTTGTGGCCCTGCATGCGGTGGTACCGCGCGAAGACGTCGGTGGCGATGTAACCGAGCGGATGGCCGACGTGCAGACCCGCACCCGACGGATACGGGAACATGTCCTGCACGAACAGCTTGTCCGCGGGCACGTCACCCGCGAGCGGGCCCACCGGGTTGGGGGCGTTGAAGGTCCCGCGCTCGCTCCACAGGTCCTGCCAGCGCTGCTCGATCCGGCCGGCGAGCTCCGCGGTGTAGCGGTGCTGCGGCGTCGAGTCGTCGGGGGATGAGGCTTGCTGAACTGGCTCGGTCACTGTGGTCGCTATCTACTTGGATGACGGGAATACCGTCAACCAGGGTAAAGCGTCGGCGGAGCCCGAGGACAGCCAGGAACACCCGGGAACCCACGCCCGCGCCACCAGGCTCTATCGTGGATGCGTGGTCATCGTCGCTGTCGTGCTGTTCATCGCCGCTCTCGCGCTCGGCGCCATCGGAGTCGCCGGACTGACCGGTCGGCTCGAACGTAACCGTTGGTTCGGCGTCCGCACCCCCCAATCGCTGCGTGACGACGAGACGTTCGCGCTGGCCAACAAGGTCGCGGGCCCCACGCTGCTGGCCGCGGCCGGCGTCCTGGTGATCGGTGGTCTCGCCGCCCTCCTGCTCGACGGAGTGCTCCCGATCGTCGCCGTGGTCGTCGCCCTCGTCGCGGCGCTCTTCACCGCCGCGGCCGGCGGCACGCTCGGCTCCAAGGCGGCCGCAGCGCTGCCCGAGACCAGCGGCTGCGGCACCTCGTGCGGCGCGTGCAGCCTCAAGGGCGCGTGCGAACCGGCCTGACTGGTTGAATCCCGGGTGTGAGCACACCCACAACCGGCCCGCGCGTCGTCGACCCCGCGGGTGTCGTCTTCGGAATCGTCGTTCCGGTGCTGGCCGCAGCGGCCGGCGTCGTGGCGACGTACTTCCTGGCCCCCCGCCTGCCCACGCAGATCGCCACCCACTGGTCCGGTAGCTCGCCCGACGGGTTCATGACGCCGACCGCGAGCGCGTGGTCGATGGCCGCGATGGTGCTGCTCGTCGGCGGCGGGTGCAGCGCCATCGCCGCGCTCGCGCAGGCCCGCCTGATGACGCGCCGCATGATGCTGCTGATCGGCTCGGCCGTCGTCGGGATCATCGTGGCCGCCGAGTTCGCCATGATTTTCGGACAGGTCGACCTGGCCGACGCGGCGGGGGCCTCGATGTCCGCCGACGCGGTGGTCCTGGGACTGGTCGTCGGCACCGCCGTGGGTCTGCTCGGCGCATCCGCCCTGCGCGACTACCGGGTGCGCACCCCGGCCACCGAGGCGCCCGCTGCGGACCTGCCGCGCGGCGCCGTCGACCTGCCCGTCGCCGACGAGGTGGGGATGACCGCCGGTGGCCTGCTCGCCACGGCACTCGTCCTCGCCGCGCCGGCCGCCCTCGTGTGCTGGCTGGCGGACGCCTGGTGGCCGCTGGGCGTGTACCTGCCGGTGGTGCTGCTGGCCGTCAGCCTGCTGCAGTTCCGGCTCGTCGTCGACGCCGACGGCATCCGCGTCCGCAACCTCGGCATGTCCGCGATCGAGTACGGCACCGACGAGGTGCTCGGCGCGCGGGTCGACGAGATCCGTCCCTTCCAGGACTTCGGCGGCTGGGGGATCAAGGTGAAGGGCCGCGGCAACTGCGGGGTCGTCACCCGCACCGGCCCGGCCGTCGTGATCACGTTCGCATGCGGCGACCGGCTCACCGTGACCACGGCGCGCGCCGAGGAGATCGCCGGCGCGCTCAACACGCTCGCGGACCGGCGCCTGGCACGGTCCTGATCCCTCACAGCGCCGACGCGCGGATCGCCTCCATGAGTGCCGCCTCGGGCTCGCTGGGGGTGCTCGCGCGCCCCAGCAGCACGAACTCGACGTCGCCCGGGTCCGGCAGGCCCAGGCTCTCGCCGACGGGCCGCAGCTCGGTCGGCAGCAGCGACTGCGCGTGCACGATGAACCCCAGCCCGGCCAGGACGGCCGCCCGCAGCCCGGCCCGGCTGTTCGCCAGGCACGTGATCCGGCTCGGCAGCCGCGCCGCCTCGAGGGCGCCCAGCGCGCACGCGCGGGTGATACTCGGCGGCGGGTAGGCGACGAGCGGCACCGGCGTCGCCGGGTCCCACTCCGCCTCGGCGGTACCGCCCCACACCAGCCGGTCCCGCCACACCAGGTCGCCGTGCGGTTCACCGGGCCGACGCATCACGAACGCGAGATCGAGGTCACCGGCCCGCAACTGCGCGTGCACCGCGCGACTGAGCCCGACGGTGAGCTGCAGGTCGACGAGCGGATGGGTGCGCCGGAAGTCCCGCAGGATCTGCGGCAGCCCCTTGGCGACCAGGTCCTCGGCCGCCCCGAACCGCAGCCGTCCGGTGAGCGTCGAGCCCTCGAAGTAGCGGCCGGCGCGGTCCTGGGCGTCGAGGATCGAACGCGCGAAGCCCACCATCGCCGTTCCGTCCGCGGTGAGCTCGACGGTGTGGGTGTCGCGGCTGAGGAGGTGGCGCCCGGCGGCCTTCTCGAGGCGCGCGATGTGCCCGCTCACCGTCGACTGCCGCAGACCCAGCTGCCGGGCGGCGGCGGTGAAGCCGCCCGTCTGCTCGACGGCGAGGAACGTCCTGAGGAGTACCGGATCGAACATGACAACTGCCTATCACGAAACGTGATCACAGTTAACGGGTTGAACGGCTTTCATGATCAAGTCGGGTGCGGATACCGTTGACCGGTGAAGTTTCTGAGCAGGTTCTACATCGATGGATTCATCCTGGCCATCATCGCGGTGGCGATCCTCGGGAGCCTGTTCCCCGTATCCGGCAGCGGACAGACCGTACTCGACTGGGCCACCAAGATCGCGATCGGTTTCCTGTTCCTGCTCTACGGCGCGCGCCTGTCGCCGGCCGAGGCTCTGCAGGGACTCAAGCACTGGCGCCTGCACTCGGTGGTGTTCGCGTCCACGTTCGTGCTGTTCCCGCTCATCGGGCTGGCGCTGCGCATCCTCGTGCCGACGGTCATCACCGACGAGATGTACACCGGCATCCTGTACCTGTGCCTGGTGCCGTCGACGGTGCAGTCGTCGATCGCGTTCACGTCGATCGCGCGCGGCAACGTGGCGGGCGCGATCGTCAGCGCGTCGTTCTCGAATCTGCTGGGCGTGTTCGTCACCCCGGTGCTGGTGATCCTGCTCATGAACACCACCGGTGAGGCGACGGTCGATTTCTCGTCGGTGCTCGACATCGTGCTGCAGTTGCTGCTGCCATTCCTGGTCGGCCAGCTCATCCGCCCGCTCGTCATCGACTGGCTGAAGAAGTACGCGGAACCGACCAAGCTGGTCGACCGCGGGTCGATCCTGCTCGTCGTGTTCTCGGCGTTCAGCGAGTCGATGAACGAACACATCTGGAGCACCGTGACGGTGCTCGAGGTCGCGGCGGTGGTGGCGGTCTGCTGCGGCATCCTCGCGGTCGTGCTGGGGGCGACCGCGTTTGCCGGCAGAAAGCTCGGGTTCTCGCTGCCCGACCGGATCGTCATCATCTTCTGCGGCTCCAAGAAGAGCCTCGCGACGGGCCTGCCGATGGCGTCGGTGCTGTTCGCGGGACAGCCCGTGGGCCTGATCGTGCTGCCGCTGATGATCTTCCATCAGATCCAGCTGATCGTGTGCGCGGCGCTCGCCCAGCGCTACGCGAAGCGGACGGATCCGGACCCGGTCACCACCTGACCGCACTCGCGTTCGCGCACACCGGCGACGCTCCTGGGGTTCAATGGGGTCAGTTCAGGTGTGTCCGAGGTAGCCGCAGTCCCATCGGAGGCGAGCGTGAGCAACAACCACCACCACCATCACCATCACCACGAATCCCGCGATGTCATCATGCCCGCCTACACGGGCCGCATCGCGACCAATCCTGTTCCGGCGCTGCGGCTGCCCGACGACGACATGGACCCGCGGGCCGCCTACCGGTTCATCCACGACGAACTGATGCTCGACGGCAGCTCGCGACTGAACCTGGCGACGTTCGTGACGACGTGGATGGACCCCGAGGCCGGCACCCTCATGGCGGAGACGTTCGACAAGAACCTCATCGACAAGGACGAGTACCCCGCCACGTCCGCGATCGAGCAACGCTGCGTCAACATGGTCGCCGCGCTCTTCAACGCCCCCGACCTGGTCGACGACGATCCCACGTCGGCGACGGGCGTCTCCACGATCGGCTCGAGTGAGGCCGTGATGCTCGGCGGGCTGGCGATGAAGTGGCGGTGGCGCCAGGCACGCGAACGGGACGGACTCGACGCGTCCAAGCCGAAACTGGTGATGGGCAGCAACGTCCAGGTGGTGTGGGAGAAGTTCTGCCGCTACTTCGACGTCGAACCGGTGTACCTGCCGATGGAACCCGGGCGATACGTGATCACCCCCGAGCAGGTGACGGCGGCGGTGGACGAGAACACCATCGGTGTCGTCGCGATCTTCGGCACCACGTACACCGGTGAACTGGAACCGGTGAAGGAGATCGCGGAGGCCCTCGACGCCGTCGCGGCGGGCGGCGGTCCCGACGTCCCGCTGCACGTGGACGCGGCCAGCGGCGGCTTCGTCATCCCGTTCCTCAATCCGGAACTGGAGTGGGACTTCCGGATTCCGCGGGTCGTCTCGATCAACGTGAGCGGCCACAAGTTCGGTCTGACCTATCCGGGTATCGGATTCGTGGTGTGGCGCGACGGCGAGCACCTGCCCGAGGAGCTGGTGTTCCGGGTGAACTACCTCGGCGGCGACATGCCCACCTTCACCCTCAACTTCTCGCGGCCCGGCAATCAGATCGTGGGGCAGTACTACAACTTCCTGCGGCTGGGGCGCTCCGGCTATCACAACATCATGAAATCGCTGCGGAGCACCGCGATGTGGTTGAGCGGCAAGCTCGCCGACGAGGGGGACTTCCGCGTCATCAGCGACGGATCGGCCATCCCGGTCCTCGCTTTCGAGCTCACCGGCGAACAGGACTTCACCGTCTTCGACATCTCCCACGAATTGCGGGCCCGCGGCTGGCAGGTCCCCGCGTACACGATGCCGGCCGATGCCACCGACGTCGCGGTGCTCCGCGTCGTCGTCCGCGAGGGCTTCAGCGCCGACCTCGCCCGACTGCTGTTCGACGACATCCGCACGGTGCTCGACTACCTGCGTCAGGACGGCGTCGCGATCCACTCGAAGGCGCAGCACTTCGCGCACTGACCGGCGTTTGCGCCGCCATCCGAACGGGTACCGGAATCGAGACACCGACCCGAAGGAGCCCGCTATGTCCTCACTGCCCGATCCGCCCGATCCCGTACTGGAGTCCGCCGCACAGGAACTCGCCGACGCGACCGCCGGGCATCCGCGAATCTACGAGGTTCCGCCCGAAGAGGGCCGCAAGATCCTCGCCGACCTGCAGGCCGGTGACGGCGTGGACAAGCCACTCGTCGAGGAGCAGTGGGTGAATGTCGATGCGGGGGACCGCGGCACCGTGCGGACCCGCATCGTGCGTCCGGTCGATGCGTCCGGTGATCCCCCCGTGCTGATCTACATCCACGGCGCCGGTTGGGTGTTCGGCGACGAGGACACCCACGACCGGCTGGTGCGCGAACTCGCCGTCGGCGCGGGCGTGGCCGTCGTCTTCCCGGTGTACGACCGGGCGCCGGAGGCGAAGTACCCCGTCCAGATCGAGCAGAACTACGCCGTTGCGCAGTGGGTCGCGACACAGGGCCGCGAATACGGTCTCGACACGTCCCGCCTCGCGGTGTGCGGGGACTCCGTGGGCGGCAACATGGCGACCGTGCTGGCGCTGATGGCCGCCGAACGCGGCGACGTGGATCTGCGCGCGCAGGTGCTGCTGTATCCGGTGACCGACGCGAACTTCGAGACGGCGTCGTATCTCCAGTTCGCCGACGGCTACTACCTCACCCGCGACGGCATGAAGTGGTTCTGGGACCAGTACATTCCGGATCCGGAGCAGCGCGGCGACGTGTACGCGTCACCGCTGCAGGCGTCGGAGGAGCGCCTGGCCGCACTGCCGACCACGGTGGTGATCACCGACGAGGCCGACGTCCTGCGCGACGAGGGGGAGGCGTACGCCGCGAAGCTGCGGGCCGCGGGCGTCGACGTCACCGCCGTCCGCGTCGAAGGCATGGTGCACGACTTCCTGATGCTCGACAGCCTGCGGGACTGCAGGGCGACCGTGGTGGCGCGCACGCTCGCGGTCGATGCGGTGCGACGAGCGCTCCACGGCTGAGCGGCGGAACTAGTTCAGGTCGACGTCGATGGGGTGCGTCGCGAGCAGGGCCAGCGGCATCGGCTGCCGGCGCAGCACGTGCCCCCACACGTCGACGCGGGGCGGGCTGATGACGTCGGACGCCAAGGCGGACAGCACGATCCAGTCGTCGTGCTCGATCTCGGCGTCGAGCTGACCGATGGTCCAGCCCGCGTAGCCGGCGAAGACGCGCAGCCCGTCGATCACCGCGGCGATCGGTTCCGGATCGGCGTCGAGGTCGACCATCACGACCCGGCCGTCGATCCGCCGCAAACCCGGCACCCCAGTGACCTCGACACCGGCACGAACCGTGGCCAGGCACAGCGCCGCGTCCCGGGTGACCGGGCCACCGATGTAGAGCGCCTGCGGCTCGGCCGCGAGCGGCGCCCACTGCGGCAGCACCTCCTGCACGGACGTCTCGCTCGGCCGGTTGAGGACGACACCGAGACTGCCGGCGTCGTTGTGCTCGAGCATGTAGACGACCGTCCGCCGGAACGTCGGCTCGAAGAGTTCGGTCGAGGACACCAGCAGGGTGCCCGGCCGCACCACCGGCTGCGCCGATGCCGTGCGGTCCTCAGGTTCGTCCGAGTGCGCCACCGGGCCATCATCTCACCGACGCGACCGGGACGGGAGGTGCGACGACGAACGGGCTACGCCGCGTCGGTGTCGGTGCGCGTCGCGGGCACGGGGCAGGATGCCCCGCGTGGCACACCGAGCTTCTGCAGCAGCAGGCTCATCGGGCACCAGCCGACGATCCCGTAGAGCACCAGGTTCGCGGACGCGAACGCGGTCAGGCCCCGCCACTTGGGCGAGTGCTTGCGGCCGAGCAGCAGGCTCGTGCCCACGACGGATCCGCCCAGCAGGGGGACTATGCGCTCGACGGTCCAACCGGAATGCTTCGGTAGTGCCATGTTCGTTGCTCCTCGTATGACGTGGTGGTCAGTCCGGAGTGGTGATCGCGAGGCCGGCGCGGCGCCAGGCGTCGATGCCACCGCGCACCAGGTAGGTTTCGGCGCCCAGCCGGGACAGCTGACGCGCCGCGTTCGCCGAACGTCCGCCGGATCGGCAGATCACGACGACGGGTCGCCCCGCGACCACGTCGATGCCGTGGTCGACCACCTCGTGCAGCGGCAGGTGGGTGGCTCCCGGCACGTGGCCGGTGTCCCACTCCGGACGCGATCGCACGTCCAGCAGCAGCGCGCCGTCCTCGACGAGGGCCTGCGCCCTGCTCGCGTCGACCGTTCCGTACGACTTTCGAAAGATGCCCACGAACGTCGACAGTAGGGCCACCCGGCCCGCTCTCTCCAGACCCCCTGGGGGGATCCTTTCTCCACCCGCGACTTTATACCCCTAGGGGTATGACGGCGACGTGTCGTCGGCCACGGCTCGTCCGCTCATTCCAATCCGAGAATGCCGTCCAGCACCGCGAGGTGATGCTCGAAGAGCACGCCCGGATCCGCGAACGTGTCGGCGCCGTACTGCCCGAACACCTCGAAGTTCACCGCGCCGAACAGCGCCGCCCAGACCAGGACGCCGCGGGCGAGCAGTTCGTCGGACACGGTCAGCGCCAATTCGGCACGGATCCGGTCGAGATCCGCGGCCAGCGCCGGGTCGACCACCCCGTCCGGCACCGCCAGCGCCCCGGCCCGCTCCGCGTCCTCGATGATGCCGACCAGCGCGACGATCACCCGCGTGCCCGGTCCTGTGGTGCGCTCCGCCGGTGCGTGATAGCCGGGGACCGGGCTGCCGAACAGCAGCGCGTACCGCGCCGGCTCCCGCACCGCCCAGGCACGGACCGCACGGGCGAGGGCGTGCATCCGGCCGCGATGGTCGTCGGCCGGGAGCGCGTCGACGGCCGCGTCCACCTCGGCCCCGAGTTCGGTGTAGCCGTCGATCACGAGCAACGTCAGCAGGTCGTCGCGACTCGCGACGTACCGGTACACCGCCGACGACACCACCCCGAGGTCCCGGGCGACCGCGCGCAGCGACAGCGCGGCGGCGCCCTGCGTCGCGAGGTGCTCGCGGCCGATGCGGGTGATCTCGGCGAGCGTCTGCTCGCGGGCGCGTTCGCGCGGGGTGACGGTCATGCCCCAACCCTGCCGGAGAAACGAGAGCACTGTCAACAAATGAGAGCAGTGCTCTTGACATCGCGAACGGAGGGGCGCATGGTGAGAACAGAGAGCAGTGCTCTCGTTTCGGAATCCCACTCGAGGAAGCGAGCTCGTCATGTCGAATCTGCAGGTAGTGACCGGGGCCGGACCGGTGGGCTGGACCGTCGCCGAGCAACTCGCCGACGCCGGCTACGACGTCCGGGTGCTGACCCGCTCGGGCAGCGGACCGGAGCATCCGCGCATCGAACGCCGCCGGGTGGACGTCTCCGATCCCGCCGCCCTGGCCCCGGCGATCGACGGCGCGACCGCGGTGTTCCACTGCATCCACGGCTCCGCGTACGACGCCCGCGCGTGGGAGCGGGAGCTGCCCGCCGCCGAGCAGGTGGTGATGGACGCCGCGCAGCGGGTCGGGTCGGTCGTCGTGTTCCCGGAGAGCCTGTACGCGTACGGCCGCCCAGCCGGGCCCATGACCGAGGCCGGCCCACGCGACGCGTCCACCGGCAAGCTCGGGGTGCGCACCCGCCTGCTCGCCGCCCGCGCCGCGCATCCCGTGCCGACCGTGAGTGTCGTCGCGTCCGACTTCTTCGGTCCGCACGTACTGACCGCCCATGCGGGGGAGCGGATGGTGCCGTCGGTGCTGGGCGGGAAAACCATCCGGGTGATGGGCCGCGCGGACGTCCCGCACTCGTTCACCTACGTCCCGGACCTCGCGGCGGCGATGATCGCCGCCGCCCACGACCCGGGACTGTGGAACACGGTGCTGCATGCCCCCACGGCACACGCGGTGACCCAGCGCGAGATGGTCGCCGCGTTCGCGGACGCGGCCGGGGTTGCGAAGCCCAAGGTCGGAACGCTGCCCGGGTGGTTGCTGCGGGCCGTCGGTGTCGTGCATCGCCCCACCCGGGAACTGGCCGAGACGCTGTACCAGTTCGAGTCGCCGTTCGTGATGGACTCGGCCCGCAGCGAGCAGTCGCTGGGCCTCGCACCGACCCCGCTCGCCGACGCCGCGGGCGCGACGGTGCGGTGGTGGCGGAACGAAATGGCCACGCCGGCGTCCCGATAGGGTCGCCGTGTGCGCAGATGGAGTTCGGTTCGCGGGTCGTGGGCGGCCGCCGCCACGACGCTGCGCCACTCGCCGGGCCTGGCCCGCCTCACCGCGGTCCGGTTTGCCAGCCAGTACGGCGACGGACTGTTCCAGGCCGCGCTCGGCGGTGCGATCCTGTTCAACCCGGAGCGGGAGACCGAACCACTGGCGATCGCGGCCGGCTTCGCGGTCCTGCTGCTGCCGTACTCGGTGATCGGCCCCTTTGCGGGTGCGTTGCTCGACCGCTGGGACCGCCGCGCCGTCCTGCTGTGGGCGAATGCCCTGCGCGGCATCCTGATCCTCGTGATCGCGGCAACGCTCGTGGCCGGGGCGGGGGAGACGACGCTGCTGCTGTTGGCACTCGCCGCGATCGGCGTCAGCCGGTTCGTCCTGGCCGGCATCTCCGCGTCGCTGCCGCACGTGGTTCGGCAGAGTTGGTTGGTACCAACGAATTCGGTGCTCGCGACGGCCGGCTCGGTGTTCTCGGCGCTGGGCGCGGGGACGGCGGTCGCGGTGATCGGCATCGTGGGGGCGGGGGACGTCGGGTCCGGCACCGCCGTCGCGGTCGGCGCCGTGGGCTCGGTGATCGCCGTCTGGGCGACACGCGGATTCGCCCGGCACGCCCTCGGACCCACCGACACCGTCACGGACACCCGTGGCACCGCCCTCGCAATCCTCGAGGGTCTGCGCGTGGGCGCGACGGCGGTGTGGCAGGCGCCCGGGGTCACCACCGCGATGCTCGGAATCGGGGCGCACCGCATCGCTTTCGGCGTCAACACCCTTCTGTTCGTGTTGATCCTGCGGGACCCGGCGGCCGGCGGAGCACTGCCGGGAGGGCTCGCCGGATTCGGTGTGGCGGTGGCCGCGACGGCGGCCGGTCTGCTGCTCGCCGCGCTCGTCACCCCGTGGCTGATTCCCCGGCTCGGACGCCCCCGCACCGTCACCGTCGCGATCGCATTCGCCCTCGTCGTGCAGGTCACGATGATCGCGACGCTGTCGCAGATCTGGCTGCTGGCCGGCGCGTTCCTCCTCGGATTCGCCGGGCAGACCGTCAAACTCACGGGCGACGCCGCGATGCAGATCGAGATCGACGACGACCGCCGCGGCCAGGTGTTCGCGCTGCAGGACACCGTCTTCAACGTCGCCTTCTGTGCGGCCATCGCCGCGGCCGCCACCGTCGTCGCCCCGGACGGCCGTTCCCTCGGCCTGGTCCTCGCCGCCGGTGGCGTGTACGCGCTGAGCCTGGCGGGAATCGGGCTCAACTCGCGCCGGGCCCCGCACGCCGGCTAGCCGCCCTCCCGGCGCACCGTGTCGAGACGCCCGTCTCCGTCGGTGTCGCTCATCCGCACCGTCATCCGCTCCGGGTCCTCCTCGGGCACCAGCAACGTGTCGTACCGTGGTGCATCCCGCGCCGTGACGAGCACGTAGTCGGGCAGGCCGTCACCGTCGCGGTCCACGATCTCGTCGTCCCGTTCGCCGTCGTCGTCGAAGTCGACGCCACCCCGTTCGCGCGGGCCCTCGATCGCACCCGAGGCCGGAACCTGCTGCCCCCACACCCCGTTGCGCACCGGATCCGCGAAGTACCGGGCCTCCGGGGCACCGACGTCGAGCACCGCGCGGTCCACGACCCCGTCGTGGTCGCTGTCCCACATGGCGTCGTCGAGCAGACCGTCGCCGTCGAAGTCGAGGCGGACCGCGTCGAATCCGCCGTCCGCGTCGACGTCGAGGTCCGCCGGCGACGTCCACGTCGACGTCGCGCCGTCCCCGGATCCGAACCAGTACTCGAGTCCCTCCATACCTTCTTCGACGCACCGCGGCGCGACACGGTTCCGTCACGGTCGACGCCGTTGCGGCGGAGCAGAGCGGCCCGCCGGTGCTAGGTTCGGCGGACATCGCTGCCGGACGGAACTGATGGTCGTGCCACGGATTCTGACGTCGCTACTCGCCGCCGCCACAGCCCTGACGCTCGCCGCGGCCCCGACCGCGGCGCAGACGCCGGATTCGACGGCCCTCACCAACGCGTGCGGAGAGCAGGGCTTCGACCCGTCCGTCCGGGATCCTCGACCGCCCCCAGCCGATCCGCCCGTCGTCGGTGTGCCGGTGCCGTATCCCGACTTCGTTCCCGTGCCGCTGCCGGACCCGGCCCCCGACCGGACCCGGGTGCCGCAGGATCCGCTGCCGGACGACCCGTGCGCAGACCCGTGTCCGGACCTCACCGATCCCGGCGGCGAGCCCGAGGCACCCGACGCCACGCCGCCGGGGTCGTCCGGTTCGGGTTCGTTCTCGTTGCCGCGGATCGAGATCCAGCCCCGGCCGGAGACGATTCCGATTCCGGTGCCGGGCGGCGACCCCGGCCCCGCACCGCAACCGGCGCCGCCGCCCCGGTTCGGGGCGATCGAACCCGGCCCGCTCACCCCGCCCATCGGCGCGCCTCGGGTCCGGCAGGTGGATCTGGTGTCGCAGGTGACCGGCCCGGGCTCCGAGAACCGCACCGACAAGCGTTGGCAGGTGAGCGGCACGGACCTCGGCATCACGTGGGAGAGCCGTCCGGGCGAGATCTCCGTCGTCTTCGGCGACACCTTCGGGCTCGACTGGTCCCCGCCCGGCGCGAACGGGCAGGACTGGCGCAGCAACGTGCTCGGGCGCAGCACCGACACCGACCTCTCCGACGGCCTGACGATCGACTCCATGGTGCAGGACAGCCGCTGCCACGCCGCGGAGATCATCGCCTCCCGGCACATCCCCAACTGGGAGACCACCACGATCCCGACGTCCGGGTTCGCGATCGGCGACCGCCAGTACCTCAGCTACATGTCGGTGCGACGCTGGAGCGTCGTACCCGGCATGTGGTACACGAACTACGGCGGCATCGCCCACTCCGACGACGACGGCCGCACCTGGACCAAGGAACGGCAGGCTCAGTGGGACAACATCTTCGGACTGGGACGCTTCCAGGTGACGGCGATGGTGCCGCAGGGCGACCACGTGTACATGTTCGGCACCCCCAACGGGCGCATGGGCGCCGTGGGCCTCGCCCGGGTCCCGGTCGACGCGCTGCTCGATCCCGGCGCCTACCAGTACTGGGTGAACGGGTCGTGGGTGCCGGTGGTCGAGCACCTCGCGACGCCCCTCGTCGCGGGCGCCGCGAGCGAACTGTCCGTCCGCTACGACGCCGTCGAGAAGCAGTGGCTCATGAGCTACCTCGACCCCATGGCCGGGCGAATCGTCCTGCGCCGCTCCGCGAGCCCGCAGGGCGAGTGGTCCGACGGCGCCACCCTCGTCGACGACGACGAGTACCCCCGGATGTACGGCGGCTTCATGCATCCCTGGTCGACCCGGGACACGCTGTACTTCACGATGTCCGAGTGGGACAGCTACAACGTCTATCTCATGCGGGCACACCTCGAGTGATCCCGCGATTCGGCCGAATGTCACGCGGCCGGATAGATCGCGACCTCGGTGGCCTTCACGGCGAACCACACGTCGTCGCCGGGAGCCAGGTCGAGTTGCGCGACGGCGGCCGCGGTGACGTCGGCGACCGGGCCGGCCGACCCGTCGGGGTGGTCGACGGCGCGGACGCGGATCGCCTGCCCGTGCCGTCCGAGCCCCTCGATCTCGGCGATACGCACCCGGAACACGTTGCGCGGGCTACCTTCCGGCTGCTTGCGGTGCACCGCGACTGCTGTGGGGCTGAACACCGCGACCGCGGATTCGCCGTCGTCGCAACCGTCCTCCGCGATACCGTGCACGGCCCCCACGACGGTGTCGAGGACGCCGTCGCGCACCTTGCCCGCCACCAGGTTGATGCCCGCGATCCGGGCCGCGAACACGCTGCGCGGGCGGGCCAGCACCCGCTCCACCGCGCCCTCCTCGACGATCCGGCCGGCGTCGAGCACCACCACCCGGTCAGCGAGCGAAACAGCGTCCAGGACATCGTGGGTCACCAGGATGGCGGTACGGTCTCCGGTCCGCAGGACACGGCGGAGCAACGCTCGCACGGCGGGCGCGACACCGACGTCGAGGGCGGCCATCGGCTCGTCGAGCAGCAGCAGCTCCGGACCGGCCGCGAGTGCCCGCGCGATCGCGACGCGCTGCGCCTGCCCGCCGGACAGTTTCCGGGGCCGGCGGCCCGCGAGTTCCGTCGCGTCCACCTCGTCCAGCCACCGGTCCGCGGCGGCGTACGCCTCCCGCCGTCCGGCGCCGGCGCTGCGCGGCGCGAACGCGACGTTCTCCCGGATCGTGAGGTGCGGGAACAGCAGTGCCTCTTGCGCGAGCAACGCCACCGATCGCTGATGTGGAGGCACCGCAACATCTTTCGCGGTATCCACGAGGACTCTGCCGCCGAGCACGACGCGGCCCTCGTCGGGGCGCAGCAGTCCGGCGGTAACGTCGAGCAGCGTCGACTTGCCCGCGCCGTTCGGCCCCAGGAGCGCGACGACCTCGCCCGGCGCCACCGACAGCTCGACATCGAGACCGCGGGCGGCGACCCGGGCCCGCAGTTCCAGGCCACTCACAGCGCCCCCACCACCCGCCGGGTCCGCGCCCCCACGACGATCAGCACGGCCACCACCACCAGGACCAGCGACAGCGCCACCGCCGCCTCGGGGTCGGTCTCCCGCTGCAGGTAGATCTCCAGCGGCAGCGTCCGGGTCACGCCCTGCAGACTTCCCGCGAACGTGAGGGTCGCACCGAACTCGCCGAGCGCGCGGGCGAACGACAGCACCGCCCCCGAGATCAGTCCGGGCAGCACGAGCGGGATCGTGACGCGGCGCAACACGGTCGTCGGACGGGCACCGAGCGTCGCGGCGACGGCCTCGTAGCGTCGGCCCGCGGTGCGCAACGCGCCCTCGAGGCTGATCACCAGGAACGGCAACGCCACGAACGTCTGCGCCAGCACCACCGCCGTCGTGGAGAACGCGATCTGGATGCCCGCGACCTCGAGGTGCTGTCCGATCAGACCGCGGCGGCCGAAGGTGTACAGCAGCGCGAGACCACCCACGACGGGCGGAAGAACCAAGGGCAGCAACACGAGTGCGCGCAGCGCCGCCAGGCCGGGGAACTCGCACCGGGCCGACACCAGCGCCATCGGCACCCCGAGCAGCAGACACAGGACGGTGCTGACCGACGCCGTCTCGAGGCTCAGCACCAACGCGTCCACCGAGGAATCGGAGGTGACCAGACTCAGGAAGTTCGCCCAGTCCACCCCCGCGAGCATCGCGAGCAGCGGCAGCACCACCAACAGGCCACCGGCGGCCGCGGGCACGTAGATCCAGGCCGGCAGTCCGGCCGGAACCCGCACCCGCGCCGCCGCCGTCACGGCGCGCCGAATCCCGCGGCGGACAACACCTGCCGCCCCTCGGGGCCGATCACGAAGGCAGCGAATTCGCCTGCGGCATAGTGATCACCGGACTTCTGCAGCACCGCGATCGGGTACGTGTTCACGATCCGCGCGGACTCCGGGAACGGGACCGCCTCGACCTTGCCGGCCGCACCCGCCGCGTCGGTGACGTACACCAGACCGGCGTCCGCCTGCCCCGTCACGATCTTGCCGAGCACGTCGGTCACCGACGACTCCTCGCTGACGGGGGCCAGACGCACCCCCGTCAGGTCCTCGATCCGCTGGGTTGCGTTGCCGCACGGCACCTGCGGCGCACACACGACGACGTCGACGCCCGGGCGGGCGAGGTCGGCGAACGACGTGATGCCGGCCGGGTTGCCCGGCGGCACGACGATCGTGAGGGTGTTGGTCGCGAAGTTCACCGGGTCCGACGCCGTCAGCCCCGCCCCGACCGCCTTGGTCATGTTCGCCGTGTCCGCGGACGCGAACACGTCGGCGGGCGCGCCCTGGTCGATCTGGGTGAACAGGTCCGACGAGCCCGCGAAGTTGAACACCACCCGGGTGTCGGGGTGTTCGCCCTCGAACAGCCGGCCCAGTTCGGTGAAGGTCGACTTCAGCGACGCCGCGGCGAACACCGTGATCGTGGCGCCGGAGTCGGCGGTCCCGGAGTCGGCGGAGTCGCTGCAACCGGCGAGCAGCGTCGTCAGTGCCAACACCCCGGCCACCGCGGTCGCCCGCGCGCGCCTCACGCCGACACCGCCGGCGTTTCGACGATCACCGTCGTGGCCTTCACGACGGCCACCGCGATGCTGCCGGGCTCGAGATTCAGCTCGGTCGCCGACTCGGCGCTCATGAGCGAGACGACGCTGAACGGCCCGCACTGCATCTCCACCTGCGCCATCACGCCGTCCGCCACCACCCGGGTCACGAGCCCGGTGAACCTGTTGCGCGCCGAACTGCCCACCCCGAGCGGATTCTCCGGCGCCGGGGCCGCGTAGGCCCGCGCGAACTCGGCGAGCTGACGGCCGTCGACCACCATGCGGCCGGCGTCGTCCTTGTGCGAGGCGAGCGTGCCGGCGTCGATCCATCGTCGGACGGTGTCGTCGCTGACACCGAGTAGCTGGGCCGCGTCGCGTATTCGGATGTCAGGCATGACAGGAGTCTAGATCCGCATCTTCGGACCCTTCAAAGATTTCACTCCGCAGATGCGACCACTCAGCCCTTCGGCTGGTCGGCCCACCACTTCAGCAGCTCGGCCTCGGCCTCGTCGCGCTCGAGGGGACCGCGGTCCAGGCGCAACTCCTTGAGGAACTTCCAGGCCTTGCCCACCTGCGGGCCGGCCGGGATGCCGAGCAGTTCCATGATCGCGTTGCCGTCGAGGTCCGGGCGCACCCGCGCCAGGTCCTCCTGTTCGGCGATCCGGGCGATCCGCTGTTCCAGGTCGTCGTAGGTGGCCTGCAGCTTCGCCGCGCGTCGCTTGTTGCGGGTGGTGCAGTCCGCACGGACCAGCTTGTGCAGCCGGGGCAGCAGGTCGCCGGCGTCGGTGACGTAGCGGCGGACCGCCGAATCGGTCCACTGGCCCTCGCCGTAGCCGTGGAAACGCAGGTGCAGGAACACCAGCTGGCCCACCTCGTCGACCATCTGCTTGGAGTACTTGAGCGCCCGCATCCGCTTGCGCACCATCTTCGCCCCGACCACCTCGTGGTGGTGGAAGCTCACGCCGCCGCCCGGCTCGTTGCGCTTGGTGTCCGGCTTGCCGATGTCGTGCAGCAGCGCCGCCCAGCGCAACACCAGGTCCGGGTCGCCGTCCTCGAGGTCGATGGCCTGCTTGAGCACCGTCAGCGAATGCCAGTACACGTCCTTGTGCTGGTGGTGCTCGTCGATCTCCAGCTTCAACTGCGGGATCTCCGGGATCACCCGCGCCGCGAGGCCGGTCTCGCACATGACGTTGATGCCGTCGATCGGGAACTCGCCGAGGATCAGCTTGTCGAGCTCGGTGTGCACCCGCTCGGCGGTGATCCGCTCGATCTGTCCCGACATCTCCACGATCGCCTGCTGCACGCGCGGGGCGAGGGTGAATCCGAGCTGCGAGACGAAGCGGCACGCGCGCAGCATCCGCAGCGGGTCGTCGTTGAAGGAGATCTCCGGCGCCGCGGGGGTGTCGAGGACGCCCGCGAGGAGCGCGTCCATACCGTTCAACGGGTCGACGAACTCGAACGTGCCGCTGCCGTCGACCCGCACCGCCATCGCGTTGACGGTGAAGTCGCGACGGACCAGGTCCTCGTCCAGCGTCGTGCCGTACTGCACCTCCGGGTTACGCGTGACGCCGTCGTACGTGTCGGTGCGGTAGGTCGTGATCTCGATCTGGTCGGCGCCCTTGGCCGCGCTGATCGTGCCGAACGCGATGCCGGTGTCCCACTGGTTGTCGGCCCAACCGCGCAGGATCTGCTGCACCCGCTCGGGGTGCGCATCGGTGGTGAAGTCGAGGTCGGTGCCGAGGCGGCCCAGAACCGCGTCGCGCACACTGCCGCCCACCAGGTACAGCTCGTGCCCGGCCTCGGCGAAACGCGCACCGAGCGGATTCAGCACGTCCGACAGACTGCTCAGGGTTCGGTGCGCACCGTCAAGCAGTCGGGCGCGCCGCTCGGCATCGGGGGTGGGGGCATTCACGTCAGCAAACCTTACCGAGGTCGTCACGGCACCGAACGCACCTCCAGCGCGGACGCCGCGCGAGGCGGCCGGGCCTCTGGCGTGGGAGTCCGGCAGGTCGCCCCGGGTCAACTACGATCGATGAGGTGTCCGCCGCCGAACGTGCCAACCGCAACCGCCGCTCCTCGCGGCGTCGTGGCACGACTGCGGATCCCGTCAAATCCAAGACCCCGCACCTGCGGACCGTCCGCGAAACCTCCGCCGGCGGACTGGTCGTCGACGGTCTCGGCGGCCCCGAGGACAAGCTGTGCGCGGCCCTCATCGGCCGAACCGACCGGCGCGGGCGCCTGCTGTGGTCGCTCCCCAAGGGGCACATCGAGCAGGGCGAGACCGCCGAGCAGACCGCGATGCGCGAGGTCGCCGAGGAGACCGGCATCCGCGGTTCCGTCGTCGCGTCGCTCGGCAGCATCGACTACTGGTTCGTCACCGAGGGCCGGCGCGTCCACAAGACCGTGCACCACTACCTGATGCGGTCCCTCGGCGGTGAGCTGTCCGACGCGGACATCGAGGTCACCGAGGTCGCGTGGGTACCGCTGTCGGAGCTGGATTCCCGGCTCGCGTACGCCGACGAACGCAAACTCGCCGAGATCGCGGGCCAACTCATCGCCGAGATGGGCGCCGCCCCGGTGAGGGAGACCGGCGCCGAATGACCCTGGCATCGCGTCCCGCACGGAGACGACCCGGTGCCGCGATCTACACGGTGCTGGCGCTCGTCCTGATGCTGATCGGCGCCGTCACCGCAGCAGCCGGGATCGGTGCGGCGTCCGCGCAACCACTTCCGTCGAGCCCGCTCGGCCGCGCCGACGCCGCGACGATCCCGGACCGCACGCAGACCACGAAGGCGCGCAGCCAGCCCAAGTTCCTCGAACTGCACATCGACGACGTCGCCCCGTCGACCGTCACCACCACGTCCGAGCCGGTCGTCACCGTCACCGGCACGGTCGCGAACATCGGCGACCGTCCGGTGACCGACGTCGGTGTGCGACTGCAGCGCGCGCCCCGGGTCGACTCGAGCGAGGAACTGCGGACCTCGCTCGACATGGATCAGGGCGCGTTCGACGTGGTCGGCCCGTTCGTGCAGGTGACCTCCGAGCTGGCCGAGGGGGAGCGCAAGCAGTTCGTGCTGTCGCTGCCGCTGCGCTCACTCACCGGTTGGTCGCTCGACGTCACCGAGCCCGGGGTCTACCCGCTGCTGGTGAACGTCAACGGCACCCCCGAGTACGGCGGGCAGGCCCGGCTCGACGACGCCCGCTTCCTGCTCCCGGTGCTCGGTCTGCCGCGGGCCGCGGGAAGCCCCGCGGAAACCGCACCCCAGGTCACCGAGAACTCGCCCACCGCCCCGGTACCGCCCGACACGTCCGCCCCCGTCGCCCTGACGATGCTGTGGCCGCTCGCCGATCGGCCGAGACTCGCGGCCGGGATTCCGGGATCGGTCACCGAGAAGGTCCGGCTCGTCGACGACGACCTCGCCGGCTCTTTGTCCTCGGGTGGCCGCCTCGACCAACTCCTCGCCGCCGCCGAGTACGCGACCGGGCCGGACGTCGACCGCGACCGCCGTCTCACCGACAGCCTGTGTCTGGCCGTCGACCCGGATCTGCTGATCACCGTCAGCAACATGACACAGGGCTACCTCGTCGTCGACGATCCGGCAGTCCCGAACGGGTCTGCTCGCGAGGGCACGGGGCGCGACGCCGCGGCCGCGTGGCTCGACCGCCTGGAGAAGCTCGCCCGCACGATGTGCATCACGTCGGTGCCGTTCGGCCAGGTGGACCTGTCCGCGCTGAGCCGCGTCGACGAGACCACCCTCACCGACAGCGCACTGCGGGCACCCGCCGACATCGTCGACTCCATCCTGGGCGTCACGTCGCTGCGAAACGTCACGTGGCCCGACTCCGGGGTGCTCGACGACGCGTCCGCGCAACTGCTGCACGGGATCGGACCGACCACGACGCTGCTCGCCGCCAACGCGGTCGAGTCGACAGTCCAGGCCGGCAGCAAGGTCGTCGTCGCCGGCGGGGGAGCCGACGCCGTCACCGCCGGACTGTTCGACGTCTCCGCCGCTGCGGCACTCGCGGCCGTCGGCGCCGATCCGCAGACGCCGTCGTACGTGCCCGACCGCGCGCGCTACAACGTCGACCGTGACTCCCGCACCGCCCGCCTGCAGGACGCCCTCGGCGCGATGTCGTGGACGGCGCTGCAGTCGACCGGATCCACGAAGGGCCCGACCCGGGCGGCCGACCGATCGATGCTGATCGTGCCGCCGCAGCAGTGGTCGGCGGACGGCGACGAGGCCGCAGCCGTGCTGGCGACCGCGTCGACGCTGCTGCGGTCGGGACTGGCGACGCCCAAGCCGCTGCCGCGCGTGGCCGAGCAGCCGCCGACATCCCCGGAGCCCGCGTCGCTGGCCTACCCCGAGCAGGCCATCGTCGACGGCACGCCGCAGTCCGTCGAGCAGGGAGTGGGTCGGCAGGAACCACGCCTCGACGAACTGATGGATGCCCTCGTCGACGATCCGCAGGCGGCACTGACGCCCACCCGGTTCCTCGCACCGCTGCGCGAGGACCTGCTCCGCGCGATGACGCTGTCCGGGCGCCGCGACCAGAACGGTGCCGACATCGCGGCCGACGCGATCGCGGAGCGGCGGGTGAGCGCGGTGACCACCACGATCGACGACATGTATGCGTCGGTCACGATCCTCGCGCCGGGCGGGGTGTACACGCTCGCATCGGAGCAGAGTCCGCTGCTGCTGGTGGCCCGCAACGAACTGCCCGTCGCTATCACCGTGCAACTGCGCGTCGATGCCCCCGCCGAGATGCGTATCACCGACATCGGGCCGCAGCAGCTCCCCCCGAGAGGAAGCCGCTCGTTGCAGGTTCCGGCCGAGATCGCCGACTCCCGCACCATGGTGGTCGACTTCTCACTGGCCACCGAAAGCGGCCAGAGCCTGGGCGAACAGACCTCCGTCACGGTGCGATCGAATGCGTACGGTCAAGCTTTGGCGATAATTACGGCGTGCGCTGGTGCACTTCTGCTGTTCCTGGCCGGGCGACGTCTGTGGCACCGGTTCCGTGGCCAGCCCGATAAAGCCGACGAAGGGTATGAACGTCCATGACCGAGAACTCTCGCGACGAGGGCGCTCGGTCGTCGGCGCGGCCGGAACCGTGGAACCGCGGACCCGGCTCCGATCGCCGCTCCCCCGAGCAGCCCGTCCGACGCCCGGTACCGCCGCCGCAGAACGGCCCGGTCCCGCCGGGTGCGCCTCGCCGGGTGCCGCCGCGCCCGATGCCGGGCGCACCGCGTCCGGTGCCCCCCGGAGCGCAGCGACCCGTTCAGCCCGGAGCCCAGCGAGCTGTTCAGCCCGGAGCCCAGCGACCTGTTCCACCCGGACCGCAGCGACCCGGTCAGCCCGCGGGTCCGCGTCCGATGCCGCCCGGGGGACCGCGTCCTGTGCCGCCGGGCATGCGACGCCCGCAGCCCCAGGGCGGGCCCCGCCCGATGCCGATGCCGCCGCGCGCGGCCGCAACACAGGCCGTTCCCCGACCGGCCCAGCCGCGGCCGGCGGTCGAGAAGGAACCCGAGCAGCCGTCGGAGCCGACGGCCAAGAAGCAGCAGAAGGGCCTTCTGGCGGCCACAGGATCGATCGCGATCGCGACCCTGATCAGCCGCATGACCGGGTTCCTCAAGCAGTTGCTGCTGCTGACCGCGCTCGGCCCGGCCGTGGCCAGTGCCTTCACGGTCGCCAGCCAGATCCCGAACATGATCTCCGAGCTGGTGCTCGGTGCGGTGCTCACCGCGATCGTCGTCCCCGTGCTGGTCCGGGCCGAACGGGAGGACCCGGACCAGGGTGCGGCGTTCGTCCGAAGACTCTTCACGGCCGCCCTGGCCCTGCTGGGCACGGCCGCCCTGTTCGCTACCGCGGCCGCGCCGATCCTCACGACCCAGGTCTTCCTGCCGGACGACGGCGAGGTCAACACCGCGCTCACCACGGCGCTGTGTTTCCTGCTGCTGCCGGCGATCCTGTTCTACGGCATGTCGGCGCTGCTCACGGCGATTCTCAACACGCGCCAAGACTTCAAACCGGGCGCATGGGCGCCGGTCCTGAACAACATGGTGGTACTCGGCATCCTCGCCGCGTACTGGCTGATCCCGGGGGATATCTCGCTCGACCCGGTCCGGATCAGCGACCCGCACCTGTTGCTGCTCGGACTGGGCGTGACGGCGGGTGTCGTGACGCAGGCGGTCAGCCTCATTCCGGCGATCAAGCGCAACGGCATCTCGCTGCGCCCGCTGTGGGGGCTCGACGACCGGCTCAAGCAGTTCGGCGGCATGGCCGTCGCGATCGTGCTGTACGTGCTGATCAGTCAGGCCGGCATGGTGTTCGCGACCCGCGTTTCGGCGCACGCCGACGAGGCCGGACCGGCGATCTACAACAACGCGTGGCTGCTGCTGCAGCTGCCGTACGGCGTCCTCGGTGTGACCGTCCTGACGGCGATCATGCCGCGGCTGAGCCGGAACGCGGCAGCCGACGACACCCCCGCCGTGGTCGACGACCTGTCGGTGGCCACCCGCCTGACGATGATCGCGCTCATCCCGGTCATCACGTTCCTGACGTTCGCGGGTCCCCAGGTGGGCCACGCGCTGTACGGCTACGGCAACTTCGGCGCCGGCAACGCCGAGCGGCTCGGCGAGGCGGTCAGCTGGTCGGCGTTCACGCTCATCCCGTACTCGCTGGTGCTGATCCACCTGCGCGTCTTCTACGCCCGCGAGCAGGCGTGGACCCCGACGTGGATCATCCTCGGCATCACCGGCGTGAAGATCGCACTGTCGGCGCTGACCCCGCTCGTCGCCGCGAACAACCAGCAGGTGGTGATCCTGCTCGGTGCCGCCAACGGTGTCGCGTTCATCGCGGGCGCGTTCATCGGCGGCTTCCTGCTGCACCGCAGCCTCGGCGACCTGAGGATGGCGAACGTCGGCAAGACGGTGTGGCTGGTGCTGCTCGCGTCCGCGGCCGGCGCTGTCGCGATGTTCGCGGCCGACAAGCTGCTCGGGCTCGAGAAGCTGTCCGACTCGTTCGGCGGCCCCGGCGCGATGGTCCGCGTCGCGCTCACCGGCGCGATCATGTTGGTCGTCACGTTCGTCCTGATGTGGCTGGCGAAGGTGCCGGAAGTCATGGCCGTCACCGTCGCGGTGGGCCGCAAGGTGTCGGCGCTGCGTGGACGCGGAGCCGGATCGGACGAGGACACCGCCGCAGCCCCGCGGCCGTACGAGGCTGATACCGAACTGATTCCGGTTGTCCGGGACCTTCCACGGTCCCTCGATAGGCCAGATGGTCTCCCGTACCCTGGACGCAGCGAGGCCTACGTCGGCGCGGATTACATTCCCGACGAGTTCATTGAAGGAGCGAGTGTGAGCGACGACGACGGTGCCGACAAGCGCAACGGTACGTCCACCGACGTCGAGGACGGCACCACCAAGGTGGTCAATGCCGGTGCAGCTTCGGCGGATTCGCCGGACGAGCAGTCCGGCGCAACCGCTTCGAACGAACTCGACTCGGCAGCAGACGCTTCCGATTCGCCGGACTCGGATCCACAGTCGGACGACGCCGAGCGGATCTCCGATCGACGGCGCCGCGCCCGCGATCTCAACGTCGACACGGGTGTGTTCCCGATCGGCTCGCCGCAGCTTCCGCCGCTGCGCGTGACCGGTGCGGTCCCGGAATCCCGCCGTCCGCTGCGCGGACCGCAGCTGGTGCCGGGCGCGTCCGTCGCCGGCGGCCGCTACCGGCTGCTCGCACCGCACGGTGGTGCGCGCGGACTGCAGTTCTGGCAGGCCCTCGACATCAAGCTCGACCGCGAGGTGGCGCTGACGTTCGTGGACGCCGACCAGCAGGCCGAGGGTCCGGCCGCGACCGGCCCCGACGGTCCGCAGGCGATCCTGTCGCGCACGCTGCGTCTGGGACGCATCAATTCGCCCGGCCTCGCCCGCGTGCTCGACGTGGTCCGTGGATCCTCGGGCGGCATCGTCGTCGCCGAGTGGACACCGGGCCGGTCGCTCAAGGAGATGGCGTCCACCCAGCCGTCCCCGATCGGTGCCGCCCGCGCCGTCCGCGCCCTCGCGGGTGCGGCGGAGGCGGCACACCGCGGCGGCAGTGCGCTGTCCGTCGACGACCCCGACCGCATCCGGATCAGTGCCGCCGGCGACGCCGTCCTCGCGTTCCCCGGCACACTGTCCGACGCCGACCCCGCCTCCGACGTGCGCGGACTCGGTGCGATGCTGTACGCGCTCATCACCGATCGCTGGCCGCTCGACGGCCCGGGCAACCGGTCCGACGACGGCGACGCGATGCTTCCGGCCGATCGCGACGCGTCCGGCCGTCCGGTCGAGCCGCGCGAGGTGCGCCCGGACGTGCCGTTCGAGATCTCCGCGGTGGCGGCCCGCGCGCTCGGTGGCGACAGCGGAATCCGCGCCGCCGGAACGGTGCAGCACATCCTCGACCAGGCGACGGTCGTCGACCAGAAGACCGACCTCATGCCGGCCCTGCGCCTGGGCCAACGGGTACCCGGCAGCTCCGGACACGCGCTTCCGGAGGACCCCGAGACCGTGGCCGCCGAGAAGCAGAAGTCCGACCGCACGCTCATCGCGCTCGTCTCCCTCGGTGTGCTGACCGTGGTGGTGCTGGCGCTGATCGGGTGGTGGCTCGTGAGCATGCTGACGGGCGGCAACTCCGACGAGCCGCTCAACAAGCAGAACCTGGGCCTGACGACGTCCGCCGTGGCTCCGGAGTCGTCGTCGGAGGCATCGCCGTCCGCACCACCGTCCGCGACCACGCCGGTCCGGCCCGTGAACGCCGCCGTGTTCTCGCCGCAGGGCACGCCGGACAACGCCGCGAACGCGGGCATGGCGATCGACGGCAACCCGGCGACGGTGTGGAACACCGATGCGTACTTCCAGCCGTTCCCGGCGCTCAAGAACGGCGTGGGACTGATGGTGACGCTGCCCGACGCGGCGAAGCTGACCAGCATGCAGATCACCTCGCCCACCCCGGGCACACAGGTGGAGATCCGCACCGCGCCGTCCCCGAACACGTCGCTGGACCAGACGCGCGTCATCGGGAACGCGACCCTGAAGGACGGTGTGACGGAAATCCCACTCACCGCGGAGGGTGCCACCAAGAACGTCCTCGTGTGGATCACGGATCTGAGCGCGACGAGCGGAAAGAACCAGTCCGGGATCGCCGAGGTCTCGTTCACCGCAGCGTCCTGACATACCGTCCGACCCGATCCGGCACGGTGTGACCGGCAACTGATCAGCTAGCATCCGCCGGTGCGAATCTTCAGGGGGGTCGCCAAAGCTGGTCTGTCGGATTCGGAACTCTTGGCAGCGCACGCGTCGGGTGATGGGGGCGCGTTCGCGGAGTTGCTGAGCCGGCACTACGACCATCTCTGGCATGTTGCGAGGAGAACGAGTTACACCGTCGAGGACGCCGCGGACGCGCTGCAGGAAGCGCTGCTGTCGGCCCATCGGACGGCGGGCTCGTTCCGGGAGGACGCGGCCGTGCGCAGCTGGCTGCACACGATCGTCGTCAACGCGTGTCTCGACCGGATCCGGCGCAACCGGGTGCGGCAGACGGTGTCGCTGTCGACCGACGACGCGGAGGATCCCGGCGACGACCGCGATCGTATCTCCGAGCGGGAGACGTCGATCCTCGTCGACCAGGCGCTGCAGCGACTCTCGCCCGATCAGCGGGCGGCGATCGTGGCCGTCGACATGGAGGGCTACTCGGTTGCCGAGGCCGCTCGGCGGCTCGGGGTGCCCGAGGGGACCGTCAAGAGCAGGTGCGCGCGAGCGCGTACGAAGCTCGCAGCTCATTTGGAATACTTGCGCGATGTAGGGAACCGATCTTGATTCCCCCGCGTCAGAACAGATTGAAGACACAATCGTGTCCCGGAAACTGCGGGTAGGAGGTGAGATGACGCTCCACGACGGCGACGACGTTCTCGGCCCCCCGTTCTCCACCGACCTGCTCGCCGACCTGCACGCCGGCGTCCTGCCCCACTCCGTGAGCGAAAAGCTGTGGCCGCTGGTCCGGCAGGACCCCGAGGCCGTGGCCGTGCTCGACGCGCTGGACGCGGTCAGTGCGCGTCTCGCCGAGGCGGGCCGCGATCACAGCGTCGAGACGCCCATTCCTCCCGAGATCGCCGCACGCATCAATTCGTCCCTGGGGTTGGACGTTCCGAGTTCCGGTACCGCCGTCGTGTCGCTGGCCGACGCGACCGCCAGGCGACGGCGGACGGCATGGCTCGGCGTCGCTGCCGCGGCGACGGCAGCAGCCCTGGCAGTGGTGTTCGCACTCACCGGGATCGACCGTTCCGACTCGACGGCGCCCGAGGTGGTCGCGTCGGCCACCACGACGCCGCCCGACGTCGCACCCGCGCGTGCCGAGCTGACCGGCGAGATGGATCGCGGGCAGCTCCTCGCCCTGGTGAGAGACGCGGAGTCCACGCCCGACGACGCCGGTGCGCTCGCGCGACCCGACGTGCAGTCGGCCTGTCTGGCGGCCATCGGTGTCGGTGCGACCCGGCCCGTCCTGGGTACGCGTGCCGTGCGATTCCAGGGCGCGGATGCCGTGCTGCTCCTGGTCGCGGGTCCCACCCCGCCCGCCCTGGTGGCGCTGGTCGTCGGCGCCGGATGCGACGCGACGCACCCCGACCTGATCAACAGAACCGAAATCGGCTGAGCAGAACTATCTTTCAGCCTCGGACGCGCCTCGTTCGGCGACCGGAGCGAGCAGCTCGAGGATGCGGGCGCGCAGCTCGGGGGTGGCGTCGTCACCCACCACCAGGCTCGAGAACAGCGCCGCCCCCGCGGCCATCACCAGTACCGCCTTGGCGTCGAGCAGATCCCGCTGCCGCGCCTCCTCCGATTCACCCGGACCCGCGTGCGCCGCGAAGAGCTCGGCGGCGGGACCACTGAACCCCTGCCACAACGCCTTTCGGAGGTCGTCGTGGTCTCGCAGGGCGGCCAGCAGGCCCGGCGCGGCGGCCCGGACGTCGGGGCGCGAGAAGATCTGCGCGCTACCGGCGACCACCCAGTCGATCCAGCCGGCCCGGTCGGTGCCCTCGAACGGCGCGAGGTCGGGAGTCGACCCCAGGATCGAGTCCAGCACCAGGTGCGCCTTGGACGGCCAGCGCCGCGACAGTGCCGCCCGACTGACCCCCGCACGGGTCGCGATCGCGCGCAGGCTCAACTGGTCCCAGCCGACCTCCACGAGCATGTCGCGAGTCGCGTCGAGGACCTCGGCGTCGATTCTCGGGTCCCGGGGCCGTCCGGACTGGACGGAACTGCCGTTCACGTGTGCACTCATCGCCTCGAATTGTCGGCCACGGACACCCCGTTGCGCCATCCTCTCGTTTTACGAGACCAGTGGTTCCCTCATTGCACGACACGGCAGGGAGAACGGCCGTGCGAGTCGCGGTCGCTGAGCGGGGAGAGGAACGTCACGACTCTTCCCGACACGGCGTTGGTATATTTGCCGACAGGCCGTCGGGAAGATATCGATTCGTCGAGCATCGCGGGCGGTTGTCATCCCACATCACCGACCCAGGAGTTCGAGAATGTTCCTCGCCCTGCGGGAGCTACGGTTCGCGCGTTCCAGATTCGGCCTGATGGGTGGTGTCATCGCGCTCATCTCCGTGCTGATGGTGCTGCTGTCCGGCCTGTCCTCCGGCCTCGTGGAGGACGGCGTCTCCGGCCTGAAGGCCACGCCCGTCGACGGATTCGCCTTCAACGAGGGCACCAAGACCGACTCGGCGTTCTCACGCAGCGTCGTCACCGACGAGCAGGTCGACGCGTGGCGTCAGCAGCCCGGCGTCGAAGAGGCTGCGCCGTTCGGCAACATGCTCGTCAACGCCCACAACGACAAGGACGTCCCGGTCGACCTCGCCCTGTTCGGCGTCCCGGTCGACTCGTTCCTCGCGCCGACCGCGGGCCAGGGCACGGGACTGAGCGAGCCGAACGGCATCGTCGTCAGCAAGAGCGCGCTCGACGAGGGCGTCGCACTCGGCGACACCGTCACGATCGATCGTCTCGGCACCGAACTGAAGATCGTCGGCATCACCGAGGGTAAGCAGACGTTCGGCCACGTCGACGTCGCATACCTGCCGATCGAGATGTGGCGCCAGCTGCATTCGGGGGTGCGCCCGGGTGAACCCGTCCCCGCCCAGTCGATGACGGAGGCCACCGCGGTCGCGCTGAAGACCGAGCCCGGCGCGACGCTCGACTACGCGGCCGGGGACGCCGCCGCCGGGACGTCCACTGTCGCGCTCGAGGACTCGTTCGCGTCGTCGCCCGGCTACAGCGCCGAGACCATGACGCTCAACCTCATCAAGGTGTTCCTGTACGCGATCTCCGCACTCGTCGTCGGCGCGTTCTTCACCGTGTGGACGATCCAGCGCAAGCACGAGATCGCCGTCATGCGCGCGATGGGGGCCTCCACCGGCTACCTGCTGCGCGACGGCCTGGCGCAGGCGTTCATCCTGCTGCTCGGCTCGGTCGCCGTCGGCGCCGCGGTCGGCTACGGCTTCGGGTCGCTGATCGGCGGGGGAGTGCCGTTCCTGCTCGAGCCCGGCGCGGTGGCCGTCGCAGCCGTCCTGCTGATGGTCCTCGGCCTGGTCGGTGCTGCGATCGCGATCGTCCGGATCGCCTCCGTCAACCCGTTGAACGCGCTGGGAGGCCAGCGATGAGCGCCCGGAACGATTCCGGAAGGACTTCTGCCATGACCACAGGCTCGGACACCCGCGTCGACACCGCCGCCCTCGAGATCGTCGACGCCGACCTGCTCCTGGGCGACGGCGAGCAGACCGTGACCGCACTCGACGGGGTGAGCCTGACCGTCCGCCCCGGCGAGATGGTGGCCGTCGTCGGGCCGTCGGGCTCGGGCAAGTCGAGCCTGCTGGCCGTCGCCGGCGCGCTCACCGCCCCCGACTCGGGCACCGTCCGCGTCGGCGGCCGCGACCTGCTGACGATGAAGAAGGCCGAGGCGGCGAAGTTCCGGCTCGAGCAGATCGGGTTCGTCTTCCAGAGCGGCAACCTGATCCCGTCGCTCACCGCCGCCGACCAGCTGCGCCTGGTGTCGCACCTCGGCAGCACCAAGGGCCGCACCTTCCGCGACCCGCTCGCACTGCTCGAGCAGGTGGGACTGGGCCACAAGGCCGACCGCCGCCCCGACCAGCTCTCGGGCGGTGAGCGTCAGCGGGTGGGCATCGCCCGTGCACTGGTGTCGACGCCGTCGCTGCTGCTCGTCGACGAGCCCACCGCGGCCCTCGACCGGGCCCGCAGCCACGAGATCGTGCAGCTGCTGGCCCGCGAGACCCGGGAATCGAGGGTCGGGACCGTCATGGTGACCCATGACTACGATGTCCTCGACTATTGCGACCGCGTGGTCGAGATGACGGACGGCCGGCTCACGCCCCGGTAGTCCGGAACACCCCAGCGAGAGGAGGGCACGTGCCGCGGATCAATGCACCCACCGTCGGTGAGCATCGAGCCGCCCAGCAACGTGCCCTTCTCGACGCTGCGCGTGAGGTTCTCGCCGAGGGGGCCACCGACATCCCGTCGTTCGGTGAGGTCGCCGCCCGGGCCGGGCTCGCGCGGTCGAGCATGTACCAGTACTTCAAGTCCCGGCAGCACCTGCTCGAGGCGCTGATCGAGGACGCCTTTCCCCGGTGGTCCGCCCGCGTCGCCGAGGCCATGGCCGAGGTCGACGGCCCCGATCGTCGGGTGCTGGCCTACATCGACGCCAACCTCGTCCTCGTCGCCGAGGGCGAGCATGCCATCGCGACCGCCCTCACGCAGCTCGCACCCGGCCCCGAGATCGACGCCCGGAGCCGCGCGCTGCACGAGGACCTCTACACCCCGCTGGCCGACGCGTTGCGCGAGCTGGGCGCGGAGGACGTCGCGGGCATGTCCGAACTGATCAACGCGGTGCTGCACGCCGCGACCCGGCAGGTCGAGCGCGGCGAGGACCTCGAACTCGTCCGCCGTACCGCCGCAGACCTCGTCCGCCCGTACGTCACCGACCTCGTCCGGCGGGCCGACTGAACGCGGACCGCGCCCTATGACGCGGTCCACACCCCTGGTTCCACGTGAAACGTTCGACACCGGGGTCCCGCCGCGGCGCAGCCCCGCGGGGAACAACACCCACTAATCTGTTGTTGACCTGACCGACTCCGCGAACCGTGCCGTCCCCGGCAGATCCGTGTGAGCACGTGAACCATCGCAGCGCAGGACAGACAGGAAAGGCCCGCATGACTACTCCGACCACGGTCCGTGACCTCATCATCGTCGGCTCCGGACCCGCCGGGTACACGGCCGGTGTGTACGCCGCCCGTGCGGAGCTCGAGCCCCTGCTCTTCGAGGGCACCCAGTTCGGCGGCTCGCTGATGACCACCACCGAGGTGGAGAACTTCCCCGGCTTCCGCGAGGGCATCATGGGCCCCGATCTCATGGACGAGATGCGCGAGCAGGCCAAGCGTTTCGGCGCGGACATCCGCACCGAGGACGTCGAGGAGATCGAGCTCGACGGGCCGGTCAAGAAGGTCGTCGCGAACGGCGAGACCTACTACGCGCGCGCCGTCATCCTCGCGATGGGTGCCGCCGCCCGTTACCTCGGCATCCCCGGCGAGGAGAAGCTCCTCGGTCGCGGCGTCAGTGCCTGCGCCACCTGTGACGGCTTCTTCTTCCGCGACCAGGACATCGTCGTGGTCGGCGGTGGCGACTCTGCAATGGAGGAGGCCACCTTCCTGACCAAGTTCGCGCGCACCGTCACCCTGGTGCACCGTCGCGAAGAGTTCCGTGCGTCCCGGATCATGCTCGAGCGCGCCAAGGCGAACGAGAAGATCCGCTTCGTCACCAACGCCGAGCCGGTCGAGGTGCTCGGCGAGAACAGCGTCACCGGCCTCGTGATCCGCGACACCGTCACCGGCGAGCAGTCCACGCTCGACGTGACCGGCATGTTCGTCGCGATCGGCCACGACCCGCGCAGCGAGCTCGTCAAGGGCCAGGTGGACGTCGACGGCGCCGGCTACGTCACGGTGCAGTCGCCGACCACCGCCACCTCCGCCGAGGGCGTCTTCGCGGCCGGTGACCTGGTCGACCACACCTACCGTCAGGCGATCACCGCGGCCGGCACCGGCTGTTCCGCCGCGATCGACGCCGAGCGCTGGCTGTCCGAGCAGGGCGACATCACCGAGAACACCCTCGCCGCCGCGGGCGAGCCCGTCGCCGTCGACGCCTGACCTGCCCCACCCTCACCCAACCGGATCGGATCCCAGGAGGATTCTGTGGCGAACACCATCACGATCAACGACGACTCCTTCAAGCAGGAGGTTCTCGACTCCGAGAAGCCCGTGCTCGTCGACTTCTGGGCCACCTGGTGCGGCCCCTGCAAGATGGTGGCGCCGGTCCTGGAGGAGATCGCCGGCGAGCACGGCGACAAGCTCACGGTCGCGAAGCTCGACATCGACCAGAACCCGGGCGCGGCCCGCGATTTCCAGGTCATGTCGATCCCGACGATGATCCTCTTCCAGGGCGGTAAGGCCGTGAAGACCATCGTCGGCGCGAAGGGCAAGGCTGCTCTCCTCAAGGACCTCGCCGACGTCCTCTGACGCGCCCCGTTCGACCCGTTGGACCCTTTGCCGGGCCACAGTGTGACCAGACCGGCACCACAGTCTTGTCACACTGTGGCCTGAGCAGATTTCCGGGGCCGAGCGCCGTCTGAAAGAATCGACAAACGTCCGCGCAACGAAAGGCCCGCGAGCATGCAGCTACTCCGTCACGGCGATCACGGCCCCGCCGTCGCCGAGATTCGGGGTACCTTGACCGGCCTGGGTTTCCTCCACAACGGGGTGGCCGAGACGCACCGTGAGTCCGTCAACGGCTCGCACTGGGTGTCCCCCGACGCGATGTTCGACCACCACCTCGACTCCGCCGTCCGGGCGTTCCAGCAGCAACGTGGACTGCTCGTAGACGGCATCGTGGGCCCGGCGACGTACCGCTCCCTCAAGGAGGCGTCGTACCGGCTCGGCGCCCGTACCCTCATCTACCAGCTGTCCGCGCCGCTGTACGGCGACGACGTCGCGGCGCTGCAGACGCGCCTGCAGGACCTCGGTTTCTACGTCGGACGCGTCGACGGCTACTTCGGGCCGCAGACCCACGAGGCGCTCAGCTCGTTCCAGCGCGAGATCGGCATCGCCGCCGACGGCATCTGTGGTCCGGCGACGCTGCGCTCGCTGGAGTTGCTCGGCACCCGGGTCTCCGGCGGTTCGCCCCACGCGATCAGCGAGGAGGAGCTGGTCCGCCGCTCCGGCCCGCAGCTGAGCGGCAAGCGCATCGTCATCGATCCCGGACTGGGCGGCGCCGACACCGGGCTGATCGTGCAGACCCCGAACGGCCCGATGAGCGAAGCCGACATCCTGTGGGATCTCGCGAGCCGGCTCGAGGGCCGGATGGCCGCGACCGGGATGGAGACGTTCCTGTCCCGGCCCCAGCACGCCAATCCCAGCGAGGCCGATCGCGCCGAGACGTCCAACGGGTTCGACGCGGACCTGATGATCGCGCTGCGCTGCGACAGCCACTCCAGCCCCGCCGCGAGCGGCGTGGCCAGCTACCACTTCGGCAACTCGCACGGTTCCACGTCGATGATCGGCCAGATCCTCACCGGATTCATCCAGCGCGAGATCGTTGCGCGAACTCCGTTGCGGGACTGCAGGACTCACGGTCGTACGTGGGAACTGTTGCGGCTCACCAAGATGCCCACCGTTCAGGTCGACATCGGTTATCTCACAAACGAATCCGACATCAAGGTGCTCACGGATCCGCGCTCGCGGGACACGATCGCCGAGGCCGTCCTCATCGCCGTCAAGCGTCTGTATCTGCTGGGCCAGGACGACGCCCCGACGGGCACGTTCACGTTCGCCGAGCTGCTCGCCGAGGAACTGTCGAGCGCACCGCAGGCGCGCTGATTCCCCGCCGGCCCGGTTCGCCAACCGTCCGGCACACCACCCGGGACGCCCGAAAAGCCCTCTAGCGAGCCGCTACAGGGCTTTTCTCGCCGATATCGAGCATGGACAGGGCCGCGCTCTCCAGCAGGCGGTCCAGCGCCGCCTCGACGTCGGCCTTCCACAGGTGATCGCGATCGAGTTCGAGGCGCAGCCGCGGGAACCGGTGGTGCGGTGCGACCACCTCGAAGCCGACGTCCTCGAGGAAGTCCGCGCTGATCATGCACTCCTGCGGGGAACACTCCAGGGCCGCGGTCGCGGACGGCACGTCGCTGGTCGATTCCCCCCGGATGCCGAACGCTTCGAGTGCGCGCACACCGCGTCGCACGAGATCACCGACGGCGGCCTGGATCAGCGTCGCGCCGAGACCGTGCTCGTCGCCGATGGGTTCGAGACGCATCGTGGTGAGCAGCACCGCGTCGGCACTGACGGGGGAGGAGGGGAACAGGTCGGCACGCGGAACCATGCTCGGCGGTGCGTACAGCGCGCACCCGGCCGGCTTGTCGTCGACGAGGGCCACCTGACCGCAGGATCCCCATTCGAGCATGACCATCGACAGCCATGCTTCCTTCTCGAACTCGGGATCGTAGAAGTTGCCGGTATCGCGCGCCGCGCGGACCGCGGCGGGATCGATCTCCCAGAAGACGCATCGCCGGGCGTGTGAGGACAGTTTGTCGAGACCGTCGAGGGTGAGAGACGTGACGCTAGTCGACACCGTGTACGCCAGCCTCCATGCCCCCAGCCTCCAGACCACTCGGGGAGATTCACCCGCCTCGACGGAACTATCCCTTCCAGAATAGGGGATAGTTCCGCCGTCGGCGCGCCAGTGACCTCCGCCGAATTTCGTGCCGTACGCCCGTCCGGCGGCCCGGGCCCGACATCGCCGTGTCGGGATGCCGACCGCCCACCCCGACCCGTTCCGTCACTGTGACGATACTGCCGGCGGGCGCCACAGCTGCGTCAGTTTCCGGCCTGCTGCTCCATCATCTTCACGATCCGCTCGAGGTCGTCCACCGAGCCGAACTCCACCGTGATCTTGCCCTTGCGCTTGCCGAGGCTCACCGTGACCCGGGTGTCGAACGAATTCGACAACCGCTCGGCGACGTCCTGCAGGCCCGGCATCTGGATCGGCTTACGCTTCACCGATGGGGTAGGGGAGGGGCCCTCGCGGTTGGCGAGCATGACCGCTTCCTCGGTGGCGCGGACCGACATGCCCTCCGCGACGATCCTCGCGGCGAGCACCTCCTGCGCGTCGGCGCCGGCCTCGAGCGACAGCAGTGCCCGCGCGTGCCCGGCGGACAGCACACCCGCCGCGACCCGACGCTGCACCGGGATCGGCAGCTTGAGGAGTCGAATCATGTTCGTCACGACGGGACGCGAGCGTCCGATCCGGGACGCCAGCTCCTCGTGGGTGACCTCGAACTCCTCGAGCAACTGCTGGTACGCGGCAGCCTCTTCGAGCGGGTTGAGCTGCACCCGGTGAATGTTCTCCAACAGCGCGTCGCGGAGCATGGAGTCGTCGGTGGTCTCACGGACGATCGCGGGGATCGTCTCGAGCCCGGCGAGCTGGCTGGCCCGCCAGCGGCGCTCACCCATCACGAGCTGGTACTGCTCCGGCCCGATCCGCCGCACCACGATCGGCTGCATCAGGCCGAACTCGCGGATCGAGTGCACCAGCTCGCCGAGTGCCTCCTCGTCGAAGACGCTACGCGGCTGCTTGGGGTTGGGCTCGATCTGCAGCGGCGGGATCTCGTGGTAGACCGCGCCGGTGGGGGAGAGGGGGTCCTCGTCGGTGCGGACCGCGGGCGTCGGCGTGGGTGCGCTGGCCACCACGTCGTCGGACTTGGCGCCCTTCGACGCGGCCTTCGCGGGGGCCTTCTTGGCGGGCTTGGCCGCCTTGGCCGGAGCAGGGGTCTCGGCCACCGTCTCGGTCGTGTTATCGACGGCCGGTGCGGAGGTGCCGATGATGACGTCCGCCGCGGCGGTCCCGAGCCCCGGGCCGCCGCCCGCGGGGCCGGTGGGGATCAGTGCGGCGAGCCCACGTCCGAGGCCACCTTTGCGTGTCTGCGCCATCTCACTGCTCCTGAGTGTTGGTGGACATGCCGCGCGCCGCGAGTTCGCGGCCGGCGTCGAGATAGCTCATCGCCCCCCTCGAACCCGGGTCGTAGTCGAGAACCGTCATCCCGTAGCCGGGAGCCTCGGACACCTTGACGCTGCGCGGAATGACCGCCCGCAGCACCACGTCTCCGAAGTGCTTGCGCACCTCCTCGGCGACCTGGTCCGCCAGCTTGGTGCGCGCGTCGTACATCGTCAGCAGGACGGTCGACACGTGCAGGTCGGGGTTGAGGTGCGCCTGGACGAGTTCGATGTTGCGGAGCAACTGGCCGACGCCTTCGAGTGCGTAGTACTCGCATTGGATCGGGATCAGCACCTCCTTGGCCGCGACCATCGCGTTGACCGTCAGCAGGCCGAGGGACGGCGGGCAGTCGATGAGGATGAAGTCGACGTCGATGTCGGCCAGGGCCTTCTCGGACAGCGCATTCTTGAGGCGGTTCTCGCGCGCCACCATCGATACGAGTTCGATCTCGGCACCGGCGAGATCGATCGTCGCGGGGATGCAGAAGAGTCGCTCGTTGTGCGGGCTCTGCTGGATCGCCTCCTTCGCCGTCACCTCGCCGATGAGCAACTCGTAGCTCGACGGCGTCCCGGACGTGTGCGGAACGCCGAGCGCGGTACTCGCGTTGCCCTGGGGGTCGAGGTCGACGACCAGGACGGTGAGTCCCTGGATCGCCAGGGCCGACGCGAGGTTCACCGTCGACGTCGTCTTGCCGACGCCGCCCTTCTGATTCGCGATCGTGAAGACGCGGCGAGCGGGCGGCCGCGGCAGACTGACCGAACCCGGATGCAGCACCTGACTCGCCCGCTGCGCCGCTGCCCCGATCGGTGTGTCCGCGAGGGAGATCCCGGAATAGGGGGAGTGGGCATAGCCTTCGCCGCCGTCGCCGTTCGCGGCGTCGTCGGGCGAGGCGGCGGTTTCACGTGAAACCGTTTCCCGTGAAACGGCGGACTCCGATCCAGCCGACATCTACTGCTCCTTCACTTGATGACCACTCATGGGGTAATTCTCAACCCTCGAGCCCTCGAAAGCTTGCAACTCAGCGGTGCCGGCGACCGTGTTGGGCGACACGCTCCGCGCTCACCACGATCGTCGGCACCGGCAGTGCTTCGCCACCACACTCGACGACGTCCAGCTTGCCAGCCCCGAGTCGCGCAAGGGAAGCGCGGTCGCGGGAAATCTCCTCCGCCGCACTCGAACCCTTCAACGCCAGCATCCGACCACCCACCCGCACCAACGGCAGCGACCACCGCGCCAACTTCTCCAGCGGCGCCACCGCCCGCGACGTCACCACATCCGCACCGCCGACCTCCTTGACGACGCCGGGCTCCTCGGCCCGCCCACGCACGACGGTCACGTTGTCGAGCGTGAGGGAGTCGACCACCTCTTGCAGGTATACCGAACGCCGCAACAACGGCTCCACCAACGTCACCCGCACATCCGGACGCGCAATCGCCAACGGAATCCCCGGCAACCCCGCACCCGAACCCACATCCACCACCGACTCCCCCGCCCCCACCAACTCACCCAACACACCACAATTGAGCACATGCCGCGTCCACAACCGCGGCACCTCCCGCGGACCGATCAACCCCCGCACCACACCATCCGACGCCAACGACGCGTGATACGCCTCCGCCAACGACCCCCGCTCACCGAACACCCGAGCCACCGCACCGACAACATCCCACTGCTCATCAACCAGTTCCACGTGAAACATCCTCCCCAACCCACCACCACACAACAAACCCGGGCGGGGGTATTCGGATGGGAGGCACTCACCGCAGGTGTCATCCGATTCAGCGGGGGAGTGGCCGCGGGATGTTTCACGTGGAACCCCATCTGCCGGTCGAGGATCCGTTTCACGTGAAACGGTCGCTCCTCGGCACCCCTCGGGCGTCTGCGAACGGTCGATCATGACCCCCGCCAGCGGCTCCGTCGCCCAGAATGTCGGGCTGATTGTCACAGTGACGAAATCGCCCGGTACTCCAGGGTGGGTGTACGACAGGCGCACACCTTCCGATCTGCTCGAATCAGGTATTCCCTTGCTGCGCAACAATATTCATGTGAGATACCGCAGATCGCCCGAAAGGGCCCGCGGGGGACCTAGGTGTGTAGCGTTTCGGTCAGCCGGGGGCCCGCGGTTCGACGTGCGGACGATGAGAATCACTCCGGAACGGAGGTGGAGGCGGGGGCGGAGGCGCCCAGCACGACGCCAGGGGGCGGCGACCGGATCCGTTGCCCCGTCGCGCAAGCCGGCCGTCGACAACCCCGACCATGTTGGGCTCGTACCCGACACGAGTGCCGATCGGATCAACACCGGCAGGCCCGGCCCGATCGGCGCCGTGGGGAGGGTCGAGAGTGGCGGGCGTTGCCTGATCGACCAGGTACCGACGACGCATACCGGCTCGCCCCGTTCTGCAATGAATGCGCGCGGACCCTGCACGACTCGACGCTTCTCACGAAAGTGCCCGGGGCGCGTTGCACGCCTGGGCGTCACGGCCCCTCCGCGTCACCGTGCTGTCTTCGCAGGACCGCTCCACCATCTCGCGCTCATCGCCTCCAGCGTCGCGGCCGGCCACATTCTCGACGCGCGCGATCCGGGACACCCCCTCCCGGCGTAGGGGAGGGGAGGGCCACCCGCGTTGATTCACGTGAAACAGTCCGACGTCGGATCAGTCACTACACCCGACGCGAGCAGGACGGACCTCAACGCCGACTTTTGCTGTCACAGTGACGAAATAACCGGACGTCCACGAGCGGGCAGGCGACGTCGTCGGTACATCAGGCACGGCCGTATCGTTTCACTGTGTCGTGCAACAGGATTCGGTTTCTCGACGACTCGATCTTCCGAATCCCCTCCGAGAAACCGCCTGACCCGTACTGTTTCGTTCAAACCGGGGTCATTCGAGGGGGCAGACACGATGACAATCACTCAGCAACCGCGCGGATGGCAGATCGTGATCGCGGCGGCGCTTACGCTCGTCGCATCCGTCGTCACCGTCGGAACGGCCCCCGCGGCGGCCAGCGCGCGACAGCCGTACCCGGTTCCCTACTTCCTTTTCGTTCAGGACGAGTTCACCAACTCCGGCGGATCCGCGGCCGGATCCAACGACTGGGAGTGCACGCCGACCGCGGAACACCCGAACCCCGTGGTGCTCGTGCACGGCACTGCCGGCAATCGACTCAACAACTGGACCACATTTGCACCGTTGCTCGCCAACGAGGGCTACTGTGTCTTCGCGCCGACCTTCGGGAACTACGCAGACCAGCCGTACCCGATCAGCGCGATCGGGGGAATGATCCGCGCGGAAGACAGCGCAGTCCAGATCGGCGCCTTCGTGGACGAGGTGCTCGCGGCGACCGGCGCGGCACGCGTGGACATCCTGGGTGTCTCGCAGGGATCGGTCGTGCCCAACTACTTCGTCAAATATCTCGGCGGCGCGGCCAAGGTAGACAAGTACATTTCACTCGGTCCGGCGTGGAACGGCAGTGCCCTCACCGGACCGGACGGCGGCGCAACGATTCTCGGTCTCGGCACCGACGATGCCCGCGGTGTGCTGCCGTTCTGCCAGGCGTGTCCCCAGTTCCTGCCCGCGTCGCAGTTCATCGCGAAACTGCACGAGGGCGGCCTGTACGCGCCGGAAGTCACCTATACCAACATCATGACCCGCCACGACGAAGGCATCTGGCCGTACACCAGTGGGTACGTCGAGGGCCCCAACGCGACGAACATCGTGGTTCAGGACGGATGTTCGCAGGATTACTCGGACCACATCGCGCTCTTGGCATCCCGCGTCACGGCCGGCCATGTGCTCAACGCCCTGGATCCGGAGCATCCGCGGCCCGTACCGTGCGTGTTCGTCGCGCCGTTCGTGGGTGGTTGATCCCGCCACGACCGAACCGGCGGTGGGGGAGGGGAGGGGCCCGGGGTCCGGGGATTCAGCGGCGCTGACCGCGATGACGATGGTGCGCAACGCGTTCGGCGCTCACCACGATCGTCGGCACCGGCAACACGTTCCCGCCGCATTCGAGCACCTCGAGCTTCCCGGCGCCCAAACGAGCCAACACCGCGCGGTCACGGGAAATCTCCTCCGCCGCACTCGAACCCTTCAACGCCAGCATCCGACCACCCACCCGCACCAACGGCAGCGACCACCGCGCCAACTTCTCCAGCGGCGCCACCGCCCGCGACGTCACCACATCCGCACCGCCGACCTCCTTGACGACGCCTTCCTGTTCCGCACGGCCGCGAACCACGGTGACGTTCGACAGACCCACCGACTCCACGAATTCCTGCAGGTACACCGAACGCCGCAACAACGGCTCCACCAACGTCACCCGCACATCCGGACGCGCAATCGCCAACGGAATCCCCGGCAACCCCGCACCCGAACCCACATCCACCACCGACTCACCCGCCCCCACCAACTCACCCAACACACCACAATTGAGCACATGCCGCGTCCACAACCGCGGCACCTCCCGCGGACCGATCAACCCCCGCACCACACCATCCGACGCCAACGACGCGTGATACGCCTCCGCCAACGACCCCCGCTCACCGAACACCCGAGCCACCGCACCGACAACATCCCACTGCTCATCAACCAGTTCCACGTGAAACATCCTCCCCAACCCACCACCACACAACAAGAGAAAAGGGCCGCGACTCCCGGAGGGGAATCACGGCCCTTTCGCGTACGGGCGCGCCCGCTGCGTCAGTCCTTGAGCACGACGACGCGGCGGTTGGGCTCGGCGCCCTCGCTCTCACTCGACACACCGTCGACCTTGGCGACGGCGTCGTGGACGATCTTGCGCTCGAACGGCGTCATCGGGGTGAGCGACTCGCGCTCACCGGTCTCCAGCACACGCTCGGCAGCCTCCTTGCCCAGCGCGGAGAGCTCCGCGCGACGACCGGCACGCCATCCCGCGACGTCCAGCATCAGGCGGCTGCGGACGCCGGTGGACTGCTGCACAGCGAGTCGCGTCAGCTCCTGCAGCGCGTCCAGGACCTCGCCCTTGCGGCCGACGAGCTTCGCCAGATCGTCGCCGCCGTCGATGCTCACGATCGCGCGGTCGCCCTCGACGTCGAGATCGATGTCGCCGTCGTAGTCCAGGACGTCGAGCAGCTGCTCGAGGTAGTCGCCGGCGATCTCGCCTTCCTCGATCAGGTCGTCCTCGCCGTCGGTGGCCACATCGGGAGTCTCGACTACCACGTCCGTGTTCTCCCTGTCCTCACCCTCCCGGGCGATGTCCTGCTCACTGGTCATCGTCGTTCTCTCTTCTCGAGGTCAGCGCCGCTTGCGCTTGTTGCTCTTGGGACGGTTCGCGGCCGGCCGCGGTTTCGGCTTGGGCCGGTTACCGGCCGCACCTCCACCCGAGCCCGCACTGCTCTCCGTGTCGTCCGTCGAGTCGGCGTCCTCGGACTCCGCGTCCACGACGGGGGAGGGCTGCTGCGCGGACGTCTTCTTCTTGTCGAGCTTGGGGCGCGCTCCGGGCTTGGGCGCGTTGTCGGCCCGACGCTCGATCACGGCCTGCTTCTTGGCTGCTTCCTCGGCATCGATGCGGCGGAAGACGATGTGCTGCTGCGCGTAGGTCCAGATGTTGTTCGAGACCCAGTACAGGAGGATCGCAATCATCAGGAACGGACCACCGACGAGCACGCCGAGCGGGAAGACCCACAGGGCGAGCTTGTTCATGATCGCCGACTGCGGGTTCGCGGCAGCGGCCGCACTCTGACGGGCCACCGAGGCGCGCGAGTTGAAGTGGGTGGCGACGGACGCGATGACCATCAGCGGAATCGCCACTGCCGCGATGTTCAGCACCGTCGGGACCGTGCCGTACAGGCCGAACGCCTCGAGCTGCGCCTGCGGGGTGGTGATGGCAGCCGAGATCGGCGCGCCGAACAGACGGGCGCTCAGGAAGGACTGGACGTCGTCCGGGCTGAACGCGTAGTTGCCGATCGCGGCATTCTGCTCCGGCGTCATGCCCAGCTGGCCCATGCCCGTGCCGGTCCGGTTGAACGAGCGCAGGACGTGGAACAGGCCGATGAACACGGGGGCCTGCAGCAGCACCGGCAGGCAGCCCATGACCGGGTTGAAGCCGTGCTCCTTCTGGAGCTTCTGCATCTCCAGCGCCATGCGCTGGCGGTCCTTGGAGTACTTCTTCTGCAGCGCCTTGATCTGCGGCTGCAGCTCCTGCATCTGCCGGGTGGTGCGCACCTGCTTCACGAACGGCTTGTACAGGATGGCACGCAGCGTGAAGACGAGGAACATGACGGCCAGCGCCCAGGCGAAGCCGTTGTCCGGGCCGAGTACGGCACCGAACACCTTGTGCCAGACCCAGAGGATCCAAGACACCGGATAGTAGATGAAGTCGAGCACGACTCTAAGCACTCCTCTGTTCGTCCACGTTCACCGCGCCGTGGAGTTGGGCAAGTTCCGGGCGAGCGGGACGCGTCATTCCTGGCTCACATAGTGGATGTGCCGTCCGCGTCGTTCCGGGACGGGATCCCATCCACCAGGGTGCCAGGGCGCGCACTTCGCGAGCCGCACGACAGTCAGTGCCGAGCCTTTGATCGCACCGTGAGTTCGCATCGCGTCGACCGCGTACTCGCTGCACGTCGGTGTGAACCGACAGGTCGGCAGGCGGAGTGGGGACACGTATGTTCGGTACAGCTCGATGAGGAAGATCAGGACCCGCGCGGGAAAGCTTCGCAGCGTGGTCCACACAGTGCCGAGAAACGACGACGAGCGCGGACCGGGCTCGGTCCGCGCCTCATCGTGTTCGCTACTCATGCCGGCTTGCCTTCGTCAGTCAGCAGATCCATCCGTCGCAGGACCGATCGCAGCTGTTTGTCGAGTTCCCGGGAAGTTGCGGTCGCCGATCCCGGCAACGCGCGAATCACCACGTCGGTGTCGACGGGGAGCGTGTCGACCAGACCGGCGCAGATATGACGAAACCGGCGGGCGACTCGATGACGAATCACCGCCGGTCCGACAGCCTTGCTGACGACGAGCCCGAAACGGGGCCCGCCGAAACTCACCAGGGTGTCGGTCGCACCGCGCTCGAGAGCATGGACGACCAGATCCCGTCTACCCATACGACGCCCGCCGCGCACCGTCGCGGAGAAATCCGCGCGGCGACGCAGGCGGTACGGCTCAGGTAACACCCCGAGCTCCTGAAGTCAGGATCGAATCAGGCGGTGAGCTCGCCGCGGCCCTTACGGCGACGCGCCGAAACGATTGCACGACCCGCACGGGTCCGCATACGAAGACGGAAGCCGTGAACGCGCGCGCGGCGGCGATTGTTCGGCTGGAACGTCCGCTTGCCCTTGGCCACGGTCAACACTCCTCGAAGATCGGTGACGCCGGTCGGCGTCGGTCTAACATTTCACTGGAAAATCCGGGGGCCACTCACGGCATCCGGGGCACCGACCTGGAGTCAGCGCGCATCCTTCACCATCGGGTGACTGTTCGAGGGTACTGACCACCGCAGGCGAGGTCAAACCGGGGTCGGTGCCGGCTTGCGCGACGCGCAGCGCGTGTGAGATTCGGGCGCCCGAATCCATCGAATCGCTGTGAACCGACCTATCGGTTGTTACCGTCCGTGCATGGTTCTGTCGAAGTGCCCGCACGTCTCGAGAACCGGACGGAGCCGGCTGCGCGATCGCGCAATGCTCGAGAAGCAGGACTGTAAGACATCTAACACCCCGGCCCGCGGCCCGAGTCCGAGCACGCGCAGGTAGGCGCACCGCCTCCCCGGAATCCATTCCACCTGGTGAGAGCCTCGAGGACCCGGCACGGATCCACACTTTCCGTCGCCGGGGCCACACTCGAGCGTTGTCCACATCTGTGGATAATTGTGTGGAAACAGTGATCAGGTGGCATATTCGGTGCCCAGCAGTTCAGGGGTTCAGCCTCACCCGGGGGAGCTCAACAGACAACCACGGCAACCTGCCGAGCAGACCCGCAGATGGGGAGGACACAGAGTGAACGACGATCCGAACGCCTTGGCGAATGTCTGGCGCGACGTCGTTGCAGAACTGACCTCCGACGCCACCGACAGCCCCAAGCTGACGAAGGCCCAGAAGGCGTGGCTCGCCCTGGTCAGGCCCCTGACGTATGCGCAGGGTTTCGCGCTGCTGTCGGTGCCGTCACCCCTGGCCCAGGAAGCGATCGAGCGCGATCTGCGAGAGCCGATCCTGCGGGCCCTCAACCGTCATCTCGGCCAGAAGGTCGAGGGTCTCGGCGTGCGGATCGCGGCCCCGTCCGACGATCGCGTCGGCGAACCCGCCGACACCGCGGCAGGTGAAGACACCGAACGCGACTTCGCGGACTCGAGTTATCTCGACAACGGTGCCGGCCCCGTGCGCCGCCGGCACCTCGCGATGGGCGCGGCCGAGTCCGTGGCCACCGACCTGGCCGAGCACGAGGAGGTCGACGACGACCGGGAGGCGCTCGCGAGCGTCCACGAGTCGTGGCCGTCGTACTTCACGAAACCACCGGCCAGCACCACGACCTCGTCGTCGGGCGGGAACAGCCTCAACGCCAAGTACACGTTCGACACGTTCGTCATCGGCGCGTCGAACCGCTTCGCTCACGCCGCCGCCGTCGCGATCGCCGAGGCCCCCGCGCGGGCCTACAATCCGCTGTTCATCTGGGGTGCGTCCGGCCTCGGCAAGACCCATTTGCTGCACGCGGCCGGCCACTACGCGCAGCGACTGTTCCCCGGGATGCGCGTCAAGTACGTCTCGACCGAGGAGTTCACGAACGACTTCATCAACAGTCTTCGTGACGACCGCAAGGTCGCGTTCAAGCGCCGCTACCGCGAGACCGACATCCTGCTCGTCGACGACATCCAGTTCATCGAGGGCAAGGAAGGTATCCAGGAAGAGTTCTTCCACACCTTCAACACCCTCCACAACGCGAACAAGCAGATCGTGGTGTCGTCGGACCGCCCGCCCAAGCAGTTGGCCACGCTCGAGGAGCGTCTGCGGACGCGCTTCGAGTGGGGCCTGATCACCGACGTCCAGCCGCCGGAGCTCGAGACGCGCATCGCCATCCTGTCGAAGAAGGCGCGGATGGATCGTCTGGACGTCCCGCACGACGTCCTCGAGTTGATCGCCAGCCGCATCGAACGCAACATCCGCGAACTCGAGGGTGCGCTGATCCGTGTGACCGCGTTCGCCTCGCTGAACCGCCAGGCGCTCGACCTCAAGCTCGCCGAGGTGGTGCTGCGCGACCTGATGCCCGATTCGGCCGCACTCGAGATCAACGCGGCGACGATCATGGCCGTCACCGCGGAGTACTTCAACACCTCGATAGACGACCTGTGCGGCCCCGGAAAGGCCCGTCCGCTCGCGCAGGCCCGTCAGATCGCGATGTACCTGTGCCGCGAGCTGACGGATCTGTCGCTGCCCAAGATCGGGCAGACGTTCGGCCGGGACCACACCACCGTCATGTACGCGGACAAGAAGATCCGCAAGGAGATGACCGAGCGGCGCAAGGTGTACGACCAGGTCCAGGAACTCACCGCGCGCATCAAGCAGCGCTCCAAGAGTTGACCCCCGGTCGTCCCGCACACCCCGCATCCGCACGGTTCACGCCGTGCGGATGTCGTGTTTCCAGGGGTAACTCGAGACACCAAACCCAAAGGATTAACACCTGTGGATAGGTATGTGTATAAGGTGTAATCGCTGTGGAGAACCGTGGGACAGTTCCGGACATCCTCGAGGTGTCCACAACGTCCCTCGATTCATCCTCGAGTACGTCCTCGAGAAGTCCCCACGCCTCGAGGAACCCGGACCAGCGGCTTCGGTCGTTCATCCACAGATTCCACAGTGCCTATTACTGTGATTGAAGTCTTCTCGAGAGAAGTTCTTCTAAAACAGGACCTGTGAACATCTCGGCCCGGGCCTCCTGTTCACACCCCGCCTCGAGGTGTCTCGAGACGCGTCTGTCCGCTTTCCAACATGGCGTCCGAACGCATACGGTGTCCCCTGTCCGCTGTGTCAGACTGCTAGCGCAGCCGTGTGCACTGCGGCCGCCGACCGTCCGCGCCTACCGAGAGGAACACCCGAGCGATGGAGCTTGGAAGTATGAAGTTTCGCGTTGCTCGGGAGGACTTCGCCGACTCCGTCGCCTGGGTCGCGCGCAGCCTGCCGTCCCGGCCACCCGTCCCCGTCCTCGGCGGTGTGCTGCTGGGTGCGGACGAGCAGGGACTGACGGTCTCCGGCTTCGACTACGAGGTCTCCGCCCAGGTCCGGGTCTCCGCGGAGGTCACGACCACCGGCCAGGTCCTGGTGTCCGGCAAGCTCCTCGCCGACATCACCCGCGCGCTGCCCAACAAGCCCGTCGACGTCACCGTGGACGGCACCCGGGTGCTCATCGCCTGCGGTAGCGCCAAGTTCTCCCTGCCCACGATGCCGGTCGAGGACTACCCGCAGCTGCCGACGCTGCCGCAGCAGACGGGTTCGCTGCCGGTGGACCTGTTCTCCGAAGCCGTCAGCCAGGTAGCCGTCGCGGCCGGCAAGGACGACACCCTGCCGATGCTCACCGGTATCCGCGTCGAGATCGAGGGCACCGACGTCGTGCTCGCGGCCACCGACCGGTTCCGCCTCGCGGTCCGCAAGCTCGAGTGGATGCCCACCGCCGGTGACGTCACGGCCGCCGTGCTGGTGCCCGCCCGCACGCTGTCGGAGTCCGCGAAGACGCTGGGCGGCAACACCCTTTCCCCGGTCGAGCTGGCGCTCGGAGCCGGTGCGTCGGTCGGCACCGAGGGCATGCTCGGCATCGTGGCCGACGGCCGTCGCACCACCACTCGCCTGCTCGACGCCGAGTTCCCCAAGTTCCGCCAGCTGCTGCCGGCCGAGCACACGGCGATGGCCACGGTGACGGTCGCCCCGCTCGTCGATGCGATCAAGCGTGTGGCTCTCGTCGCTGAGCGCGGTGCCCAGGTGCGGCTCGAGTTCAACAGCGAGGGCTTGGTCCTGTCCGCGGGTGGCGACGACGCCGGCCGGGCCGAGGAGGCCCTCGAGGCCGATTTCCAGGGCGAGCCGCTGGTCATCGCGTTCAACCCCGGCTACCTCATCGACGGCCTCAACTCGCTGCACTCCGAGCGCGTCACGTTCGGATTCACCACCCCGAGCCGTCCCGCGGTGCTGCGTCCGGCCGGCGAGGAAGAACTCGAGCGCGGCGAGTCCGGCACCTTCGCGGCGCCCGAGAGCGACTACATCTACCTGCTGATGCCGGTGCGGCTCCCGGGCTGATCCACGCCCGCAGCCGGCGCCTTCGGAAACGGAGCCCAGCTCGAATCACCAACTAGCGGAGGGACATCCCAGGATGCAGCTCGGACTGGTCGGACTCGGCAAGATGGGTTTCAACATGCGCGCGCGACTGCGCGAGCGCGGCCACGACGTGGTCGGGTTCGACCCACGCCCGGAGGTCACCGACGTGGCATCGCTCGCGGACCTCGCAGCGTCGCTGGCGGCGCCCCGGGCCGTCTGGGTGATGGTGCCGGCGGGTGAGATCACCCGCAGCACGATCGCCGAACTGGCGTCCGTGCTCGAGCCCGGCGACCTGGTGATCGACGGTGGCAACTCCCGTTACACGGACGACCGCGGCCATGCCGATCTCCTCGCCGCGCACGACATCGCCTACCTGGACTGTGGCGTCTCGGGCGGCATCTGGGGGCTCGAGGAGGGCTACGGACTGATGGTCGGTGGCGCGGACGCCGACGTCGCCCGTGCGATGCCGATCTTCGACGCGCTGCGTCCCGACGGGCCGCGGGCCGGTGGTTTCGTACACGCCGGGCCGGTCGGTGCCGGGCACTACGCCAAGATGGTGCACAACGGTGTCGAGTACGGGCTGATGCAGGCGTACGCCGAGGGCTACGAGCTGCTCGAGGCCGAGGCGCTCATCACCGACGTGCAGGGCGTCCTGCAGGCCTGGACGCACGGCACCGTCGTGCGGTCGTGGCTGCTCGAGTTGCTGGCGAAGGCACTCGCCGAGGATCCCGAGTTCGCCGAGATCTCCGGCTACACCGAGGATTCCGGTGAGGGACGGTGGACGGTCCAGGAGGCGCTCGACCATGCGGTTCCGGCCCCCGTGATCTCCGCGGCGCTGTTCGCGCGGTTCGCGTCGCGTCAGGCCGATTCGCCCGCGATGAAGGCCGTCTCGGCCCTGCGCAACCAGTTCGGCGGGCATGCCGTCCGGCGAGCCGGACAATCCGGCACCGTCCGGCCGCCCGGACAGTCGGGAACCTAGTGTTCGTCCGCAAGTTCTCTCTCCGCGACTTCCGCTCGTGGGACGCCGTCACCGTCGATCTCGAGCCCGGGTGCACCGTCTTCGTCGGACGCAACGGCCACGGGAAGACCAATCTGCTCGAGGCTCTCGGCTACCTGTCGACGCTGTCGTCGCACCGCGTGTCCACGGACGCGCCGCTGATCCGGGCGGGCGCTCCGCAGGCGTACGCGGGCGCGTTGGTCGCCAACCACGGTCGAGAGCTGGGCATCGACATCGAGATCAACGACGGAAAGGTTAACCGCGCCAGGATCAATCAGTCCCCGGCGCGGCGGCCGCGGGAGATCGTCGGGATCCTGCAGACCGTGTTGTTCGCACCCGAGGACCTGTCGCTGGTGCGCGGAGATCCGGGCGACCGGCGCCGTTTCCTCGACGAACTACTCACGGCGCGGCGGCCGCGGATGGCGGGGGTCCGGGCCGACTACGACAAGGTCCTGCGGCAGCGCTCCGCACTGCTCAAGACCGCCGGCGGCGCGCTCCGGCGCGGCACTCGATCGTCGGACGGTGCGAGTGCGCTTGCAACGCTCGACATCTGGGACGGTCACCTCGCCGCACACGGCGCGCAGTTGCTCGCGTCGCGGCTGCGGCTGGTGCACGACCTGGCGCCGCACCTCGTGGAGTCGTACCGGTCCCTGGCGCCGGAGTCGCGTCCGGCGTCGGTGCGATACAAGAGCAGCCTCGGCACCTCGCTTCCACCCGAATTGCTGGACCCGACAAGGGAACCCGCGCCCGACGACGTCGAGCTGCTCGAGGTGAGCTTCCTGAACGAGCTGTCGGAGATGCGGCAGAGAGAGATCGAGCGCGGGGTGTGCCTGGTCGGTCCGCACCGCGACGACCTCGAACTGATCCTCGGCGATCAGCCCGCGAAAGGCTTTGCCAGCCATGGTGAATCGTGGTCCTTCGCGTTGTCGATGCGATTGGGCGCGTTCTTCCTGCTGCGGGACGACGGCAGCGACCCGGTGCTGATGCTCGACGACGTGTTCGCCGAGCTGGACCGCAAGCGCCGGACCGCCCTCGCGGGCGTGGCCGCGGAGGCCGAACAGGTCCTCATCACCGCGGCGGTCGCGGAGGACGTGCCGGTCGAGCTGTCCGCGACACGCTTCGGCGTCGAGGCACACGACACCGAGCGGGGGCGGCTCTCGCAGCTCACCGCGCTCGGCCGCATCACCACGACGGGAGGGGACCGATGACCACCGAACAACCCGAATCCCGGCCGGAGCCGCAGCCCGAACTCAAGGGCATCGACCTGGCCCGGCGGGCGCTCGAGGAGGCCCGCGCCGCGGCGAAGGCGAACGGCAAGTCCGTGGGGCAGGGGCGCAAGTCCCCGCGGGGTGGCGTCCGGTCGCTGCGGTCGCGCCGACGGTCCTGGTCCGGGGCCGGACCGGACGACCGCGATCCGCAACCGTTCGGCGCACTCGTGAGCGCGGTGTCGAAGCAACGTGGCTGGTCGACGCAGGTATCGGAGGGCACCGTGCTGGGGCGTTGGGCCGACGTCGTGGGCGCGGACATCGCGTCCCACGCCGAACCGACGGGTCTGCGCGAGGGCGTGCTGAGCGTGTCGGCGGAGTCGACGGCGTGGGCGACACAGCTGCGGATGATGCAGGCGCAGATCCTCGCGAAGATCGCGGCCGCGGTGGGGCACGGGGTCGTGAAGTCGCTACGCATCACCGGTCCCACCGCGCCCAGCTGGCGAAAGGGCGAACGACACATCTCGGGCCGGGGGCCGCGGGACACGTACGGCTGACCCCTGGATTTACCTATTACCGGGTGTTACATTTACGGCTACTTCGTCGAGTGAACTGGGTCACGGCGCCGCCGGTCGAGGCGGGTCCGGCCTACACGAGTAGCTGGAGCAGTCATGTCGGTCACCTCCACCACGCCCCCTGCCGGGATCGAACCGGATCACATACTGTTGCAGGCCCGGAACGTCGAGTTCGACTGGTCGGACCTGCCGATGCACTGGATGCCGGGCGACCCGTTCACCACGCACGTCCTCAACGTCCTGCATCTGCTGCTGCCGGCGGGGGAGGAGTGGTTCGTCGCCACCTACAAGGAGGCGCTGCCGCTGATCGAGGACGAGAAGCTGCGCGAGGACGTCGTCGGCTTCATCGGCCAGGAGGCGATGCACGCGGGTGCCCACACCGGCGTCCTCGAGCACCTGAAGTCCAACGGCCTCGATCCCACTCCGTACACCGAGCAGATGCACTGGGCCTTCCGGAAGTTGCTCGGCCCCAAGCCGCTTTCCGGTCGGCGCGCGCAGAACCACCTGGTGGAGCGGCTGGCGATCATCGCGGCCGTCGAGCACATCACCGCGTTCCTCGGCGACTGGGTGCTCAACGCCGACGGTCTCGACCGCGCCGGGATGCACCCGACCATGCTGGACCTGCTGCGCTGGCACGGGGCCGAGGAAGTGGAGCACCGCAGCGTCGCGTACGACGTCATGCGCTACTTCGACAAGCGTGAGTCGCGGCGGATCCGCACTCAGCTGATCGTGACGCCGATGATCGTGTGGCTGTGGGTACGCGGCACCCGCTTCCTGATGCGCAACGACCCCGAACTGCAGAACTGGGCACCGAGTCGCCGGCGTCCGCACTTCTCCGACTTCCGTGCCGCTGGACGCCGCGGAACCCTGCCCACCGCAATGGAATTGGGCAGACGTATGTCGACGTACTTCCGGCGGGACTACCACCCCGGCAAGGAGGGATCGACCGCGCAGGCGGTGGCGTACCTGGCGTCGTCCCCGGCGGCCCGGGCGGCGGCCCGGTGAAGCTGCCCCGCGTGCGCGATCTGCTGACGCGCCAGGAGGAACTGACGCGCCCGGCGCCGCCGGCCGATCTGCAGGGCCGCGACCGGCCGGACCGTGCGATGACCATCGTCGAGGCGGTGGCGGACAAGTACCTGCGGGTGCTGACGTCGTACGACTACGACCCCGTCGTCGCCGGCCACAACCCGGACACCGCGATGACGCTGATCGTCACCGAGCGCACGATCGTCGCGGCGGACGAGAACGTCGCGGCCCTGACGTTCGAGGCCGTCGACGGCGGCGATCTGCCTGCGTGGCAGCCGGGGTGCCACCTCGACTTCCACCTGCCGTCCGGCCTGCGGCGCCAGTACTCGCTGTGCGGCGATCCCGGCGACCGGCGGCACTACCGGATCGCGGTGCGGTCCATCCCGGACGGCGGCGGCGGATCGATCGAGATGCACGGGCTGTCGCCGGGCACCACCGTCACGGTTCGTGGTCCCCGCAACGGCTTCCCGTTCGTGCCCGAGGGCAGCGCGCTGTTCGTCGCCGGCGGCATCGGGATCACGCCGATCGTCGCGATGGTACGGGCCGCTCGCGAAGCCGGAATGGATTGGCGCTTCGTCTATTCCGGGCGTTCTCGTGAATCGATGCCGTTCCTCGACGAGATCGAGTCGTGGGAACCCGAGCGGGTGTTCGTGCGCCCCGACGACGAGTTCGGCGTGCCCACCGCCGACGACCTGCTCGGCCGGGCGCCGGCCGGGGGCGCGGTCTACTGCTGCGGTCCCACCCCGATGCTCGACGCCGTCCGCGCCGGGTTCGACGACACCGGCGCCGTCGCATTGCACTTCGAACGGTTCGGTCCGCCGCCGGTGCTCGGCGGCGCGCCGTTCGAGGTGCAGTTGGTGAGCTCCGGCGAGGTACTCGAGGTGCCCGCCGACGAGTCCGCGCTCGAGGTGATCCGGCAGAGCCGGCCCGGCGTCGGGTACTCGTGCCGACAGGGCTTCTGCGGCACCTGCAAGGTCCGGGTGCTGTCCGGCACGCCGGACCACCGCGAGAGCCGGCTGACGCCGCAGGAGCGGGAGGACCACATGTTGATCTGCGTCTCCCGCGCCGACGGTGGCCGGCTGATCCTCGACCTCTGAAAACAGCTGACCGGGAGGAACTTTCATGAGCGCGCTTCCAGAACCGCGCGTCGTCGTGCGCGGCGACGTCCGGCTCGCGGTGTACGAACAGGGCAACCCGGCCGGCGAGACGCTCCTGCTGGTGCACGGCTGGCCCGACACCCACGATCTGTGGCGGCACGTGATCCCGCACCTGGCGGACCGGTTCCGGATCGTCAGCTACGACACGCGCGGCGCCGGTGCCAGCACCGCCCCGACCGCGGTGTCGGCGTACGCGCTGCCCGAGCTGGCGCGCGATCTGTTCGCGGTGATCGATGCGGTCAGCCCCGACGCCCCGGTGCACGTGCTCGCGCACGACTGGGGCGCGGTGGAGACCTGGGAGGCGGTGTGCGAACCGGACGCGGGGGAGCGGATCGCGTCGTACACGTCGATCTCGGGACCGAACCTCGATCATCTCGGGGCGTGGCTGCGGCGTCGGCTCGCCGAGCGGCGCCCGGCCGGGCCGCTCGCGCAGGCCGCCGCGTCGGGATACACCGTGCTGTTCCAGATCCCCGTCGTCGGCACGCTGCCGTTCCGGCTCGGGCTCTCGCGGATCTGGCCGACGTTCCTGCGGTTCTTCGACCGGCTGGACCCGTCGCTCGTGCATCCCGCGCCGACGTTGCGTCGGGACATGATCACCGGCCTCAAGCGTTATCGCGCCAACATCCGGCCGCGGCTGCGCAGCCCGCGCGAGCGCCGCACCGCCGTCCCCGTCCAGCTGGTCCTCAACCGCCGCGATCTCGCGGTGCGCCCGGTCGGCTACGAGGACACCGAACGGTGGGTTTCCGACCTGCGCCGCAGCGAGCTGGACGCGGGCCACTGGTCCCCGATCTCGCACGGCCGGGACGTCGCCCGTCTGACGGCCGCGTTCGTCGGCGCTCTGCGCCCCGAGAGTGCACCGGAGGGTGATGCGGTCGGTTCTGCGTAGGGTTTCACCCTTCGAGGGCCGAGAAAATTCGTCTGTGAGCCAATCAGGGCTGTGTTAGGTGCCTTGTATGTCGGTGAGGACACGTAAGATGGTCGAGTAACTAGCGGCGAATCTCGACACACCGCTCGCGGTGCCTCGTTGTGCGTGGCTGCGATTGAATTCGGCCACTCTCCTACGGAGCGCAGTGTAGAGCCGTGTCGGCACAGTACGGAGAAGGAGAGCTACCCACCCGTGGCTGCCCAGAAGTCAGACAAGAGCAACACATACGGCGCTTCCTCCATCACCGTCCTCGAGGGACTGGAAGCCGTCCGCAAGCGTCCCGGTATGTACATCGGTTCCACCGGTGAACGCGGCCTGCACCACCTGATCTGGGAGGTCGTCGACAACTCGGTCGACGAGGCCATGGCCGGCTACGCGAGCAAGGTCGAGGTGACCATGCTCGAGGACGGCGGCATCCAGGTCGTCGACGACGGCCGAGGCATCCCGGTCGCGATGCACGCCTCCGGTGCCCCCACCGTCGAGGTCGTCATGACCCAGCTGCATGCCGGCGGCAAGTTCGACTCCGACGCCTACGCGGTGTCGGGCGGTCTGCACGGCGTCGGTATCTCGGTCGTCAACGCCTTGTCCACCAAGGTCGAGGTCGACATCAAGGTCGACGGCTACCGCTGGTCGCAGACGTACGACCACGCCAAGCCCGGCCCACTGGTCCAGGGTGAGCCCACGACCGAGACCGGCACCACCGTCCGGTTCTGGGCCGACCCCGAGATCTTCGAGACCACCACCTACAACTTCGAGACGGTCGCGCGCCGCCTGCAGGAGATGGCGTTCCTGAACAAGGGCCTGACCATCACCCTGACCGACGAGCGTGTCGCCGAGGACGAGGTCACCGACGACGTCGTCCCCGTCACGGCCGAGGCGCCCAAGACGGCCACCGAGACCGAGGAGGAGGCCGCGGCGCCCAAGGCTCCGAAGGTCAAGTCCCGCATCTACCACTACCCGGGCGGCCTCGAGGACTACGTGCGGTTCATCAACCGCACCAAGCAGGCGATCCACAACTCGGTCGTCGGCTTCACCTCCAAGGGCACCGGCCACGAGCTCGAGATCGCGATGCAGTGGAACTCCGGCTACTCCGAGTCCGTGCACACCTTCGCCAACACCATCAACACCCACGAGGGTGGCACCCACGAGGAGGGCTTCCGCGCGGCGCTCACCAATGTCGTGAAGCGGTACGCGAAGGACAAGAAGCTCGTCAAGGACAAGGACCCGGAGCTCACCGGCGACGACATCCGCGAGGGCCTCGCCGCGATCATCTCCGTGAAGGTCGCCGAGCCGCAGTTCGAGGGCCAGACCAAGACCAAGCTCGGCAACACCGAGGTCAAGTCGTTCGTGCAGAAGGCCTGCAACGAGAACATCGCGCACTGGTTCGAGGCCAACCCCGCGGACGCCAAGACCATCGTCACCAAGGCCGTGTCGTCGGCGCAGGCCCGCACCGCGGCCCGCAAGGCCCGCGAACTGGTCCGCCGCAAGAGCGCCACCGACATCGGCGGCCTGCCCGGCAAGCTCGCCGACTGCCGCTCGAACGATCCGAGCAAGTGCGAGATCTACATCGTCGAGGGCGACTCCGCCGGCGGCTCGGCCAAGTCCGGCCGCGACTCGATGTACCAGGCGATCCTGCCGCTGCGCGGCAAGATCATCAACGTCGAGAAGGCCCGCATCGACCGCGTCCTCAAGAACGCCGAGGTCCAGTCGATCATCACCGCGTTCGGCACCGGCATCCACGACGAGTTCGACATCAGCAAGCTGCGCTACCACAAGATCGTGCTGATGGCCGACGCCGACGTCGACGGTCAGCACATCGCGACGCTGCTGCTCACGCTGCTGTTCCGCTTCATGCGTCCGCTCGTCGAGCAGGGTCACGTGTACCTGGCGCAGCCGCCGCTGTACAAGCTCAAGTGGCAGAAGGGCGCGGCCCCCGACTTCGCGTACTCCGACCGCGAGCGCGACGGCCTGCTCGAGGCCGGTCTGGCGTCGGGCAAGAAGATCAACAAGGACGACGGCATCCAGCGCTACAAGGGTCTGGGCGAGATGAACGCCAAGGAGCTGTGGGAGACCACGATGGACCCGAGCGTGCGCGTCCTGCGTCAGGTCACGCTCGACGACGCCGCCGCCGCGGACGAGCTGTTCAGCGTGCTCATGGGCGAGGACGTCGAGGCGCGCCGCAGCTTCATCACCCGCAACGCCAAGGACGTCCGCTTCCTCGACGTGTAGGCCGGCGGGCCCGTGCGCCTCTCCGGATCGCGCGCACGGGCCCCGCAGCGGCCCAACGATTTTGATCAGAAAGTGAGCTCATGACCGACACGACGTTGCCCCCCGAGGAACCGTCGCACGACCGGATCGAACCGGTCGACATCCAGCAGGAGATGCAGTCCAGCTACATCGATTACGCGATGAGCGTGATCGTGGGCCGCGCGCTCCCCGACGTGCGCGACGGCCTCAAGCCCGTGCACCGTCGCGTGCTGTACGCGATGTACGACAACGGTTATCGTCCGGATCGCGGCTACGTGAAGTCCGCGCGCCCGGTCGCCGACACGATGGGTAACTACCACCCGCACGGCGACAGCTCGATCTACGACACCCTCGTGCGCATGGCGCAGCCGTGGTCGCTGCGCTACCCGCTCGTCGACGGCCAGGGCAACTTCGGTTCCCGCGGCAACGACGGCGCGGCCGCGATGCGTTACACCGAGTGCCGGATGACCCCGCTCGCCATGGAGATGGTGCGCGAGATCGACCACGACACAGTCGATTTCGTTCCGAACTACGACGGCAAGACGCAGGAGCCGACGGTTCTGCCGAGCCGTATCCCGAACCTGCTCGTCAACGGTTCCGGCGGCATCGCCGTCGGCATGGCCACCAACATCCCGCCGCACAACCTGCGCGAGGTCGCCGAGGCCATCTACTGGGCGCTCGACAACCACGAGGCCGACGAGGAAGCCACCCTCGAGGCCGTCATGGAGCGGGTCAAGGGGCCGGACTTCCCGACCTCCGGCCTCATCGTCGGCGGCCAGGGCATCCAGGACGCCTACCGCACCGGCCGCGGTTCGATCCGCATGCGCGGTGTCGTCGAGATCGAGGAATCCGATCGCGGCGCCACCCAGATCGTCATCACCGAGCTGCCGTACCAGGTCAACCCGGACAACCTGATCACCTCGATCGCCGAGCAGGTGCGCGACGGCAAGATCGCCGGCATCTCCAAGATCGAGGACCAGTCGTCCGACCGTGTGGGCATGCGCATCGTCGTCGTCATCAAGCGTGACGCCGTCGCGAAGGTGGTGCTCAACAACCTCTACAAGCACTCGCAGCTGCAGACCAGCTTCGGCGCGAACATGCTGTCCATCGTCGACGGCGTTCCGCGCACCCTGCGCCTGGACCAGATGATCCGCTACTACGTGGCGCATCAGCTCGAGGTCATCGTCCGGCGCACCCGGTACCTACTGCGCAAGGCCGAGGAGCGGGCCCACATCCTGCGCGGCCTGGTCAAGGCGCTCGACGCCCTCGACGAGGTCATCGCGCTCATCCGCGCGTCGCGGACCGTCGACATCGCCCGCACCGGCCTGATGGAGCTGCTCGAGGTCGACGAGATCCAGGCCGACGCGATCCTCGCGATGCAGTTGCGTCGCCTGGCCGCCCTCGAGCGCCAGAAGATCGTCGACGAGTTGGCCGAGATCGAGCGCGAGATCGCCGACCTGAAGGACATCCTCGAGAAGCCCGAGCGTCAGCGCCAGATCGTCAAGGACGAGCTCTTCGAGATCGTCGAGAAGTACGGCGACGACCGTCGCACCCGCATCATCGCGGCCGACGGCGACGTCACCGACGAGGACCTCATCGCCCGCGAGGACGTGGTCGTCACGATCACCGAGACCGGCTACGCCAAGCGGACCCGGACCGATCTGTACCGCTCGCAGAAGCGCGGCGGCAAGGGTGTCAAGGGCGCCGAGCTCAAGCAGGAAGACATCGTCAAGAACTTCTTCGTCTGCTCCACCCACGACTGGCTGCTGTTCTTCACCACCAAGGGCCGCGTGTACCGGGCCAAGGCCTACGAGCTGCCCGAGGCCAACCGCACCGCGCGCGGCCAGCACGTGGCGAACCTGCTCGCGTTCCAGCCGGACGAGAAGATCCAGAGCATCATCCACATCAAGTCGTACGAGGACGCGCCGTACCTGGTGCTCGCGACCCGCAACGGCCTGGTGAAGAAGTCGCGGCTCGCCGACTTCGACTCCAACCGCAGCGGCGGCATCGTCGCCATCAACCTGCGCGACGAGGACGAACTGGTCGGCGCCGTGCTGTGCTCCGCCGACGAAGACCTGCTGCTCGTCTCCGCCAAGGGCCAGTCGATCCGCTTCGCCGCGACCGACGAGGCACTGCGCCCGATGGGCCGCGCCACGTCCGGCGTCCAGGGCATGCGGTTCAACCAGGACGACGAACTGCTGTCGCTCAACGTGGTTCGCGAGGAGACGTACCTGCTGGTGGCGACGTCGGGCGGTTACGCCAAGCGCACCCCCATCGAGGACTACGTCGCACAGGGTCGCGGTGGAAAGGGTGTTCTCACCATCCAGTACGACCCGAAACGTGGCACCCTGGTCGGTGCGGTCATCGTCGACGACGACGACGAGCTGTACGCGATCACGTCGGGCGGCGGTGTCATTCGGACCGGAGCCAAGCAGGTTCGCAAGGCCGGCCGCCAGACGAAGGGCGTGCGGTTGATGAACCTGGGCGAGGGCGACACCCTGCTGGCGATCGCACGCAATGCGGACGAACCCGAGGAGGGCGCTGCAGGTGCTCCGGGTTCCGATGGAGCGAAGGAGTCCTAGTTGAGCACTCCCCACGAGCCCGGCGACGGCAAGCAGCAGTCTTCGCCGCCTCCGGCCGCCGACAAGCGGCCGGGGGCGGCAGGGACGCCCGCGCAACCGGGAAAGCCCGAGCAGCCGGCGCAGAAGTCGTCTCCGGGCCCGCAGGGAAACGGTCAGGGCGCGCCCAAGGTCCCGGCCGCCGGTAAGCCCGCCAAGGGTGCGCCGGCGCCCGAGTCGGGGGCGGGAGCGAAGCCCGCCGCCGGTGCGAAGCCTGCGGATGCGTCCACTCCCGCACCGGCTCCGGCCGGGCAGAAGCCGGGCACCAAGCCCGTGCAGACGCCGCCGTGGCAGCGGGGACAACAGCAGAAGCAGTCGGGGGCGGCCGCGAACGGGGCAGGTCGACCGGACGGGCCGGCCAGGCCCCCGGCCGCATCGCAACCCGGCAAGCCCCCGGCGGCATCGCAACCCGGCAAGCCCCCGGCGGCATCGCAACCCGGCAAGCCGCAGTCGGGGCGGCCCGTCGTCACCGGGACGGCGGCTCCCAAGCCGCCTCAGGGTGACGCCCGGCCCGCGCGCCCCGTCGTCACGGGCACGGCGGCCCCTAAGCCGCCCGCCACCGAGCGTCGGGACACGGCCAAGGCCAAGGCCGCGGCCATCGACGGCCCCACCCGCAGCATCGCTCGTTCCGATCTGGCCAAGGACATGCCGGATCTGTCCGCGGTCCCGCGGCAGCGGCCCGCAGCCGGTTCCGCGCGCAAGGCGTCACCGACGGCCCTCACCGCCGCCGTCACGGAAGAGGGTGAGCCGCTGCGGGCAACGGTGCAGCTGCGCCGCATCGACCCGTGGTCGACGCTCAAGGTGTCGCTCGTCATCTCGGTGGCGTTGTTCTTCGTGTGGATGGTGGCCGTCGGGCTGCTGTACCTCGTGCTCGACGGCATGGGGGTGTGGGATCGGTTGAACAACGCGTTCACCGAGTTCACCACCGACTCGAGTGGCGGCGGCCTCGTGACGTCCGGTCAGGTGTTCGGTTACTCGGCACTGATCGGCGTGATGAATGTGGTGCTCTTCACAGCCCTCGCGACGATCGGTTCGTTCATCTACAACCTGTGTTCCGACCTGGTCGGCGGTGTGCAGGTCACGCTGGCAGACCCCGACTGACCAGGTGAAACAGTGCCCCGCCGCACCCGTTTTGGTGTACGGCGCCACGGTGGGGTACTGTTCTGCCTGGTTCAAGGGCCTATAGCTCAGGCGGTTAGAGCGCTTCGCTGATAACGAAGAGGTCGGAGGTTCAAGTCCTCCTAGGCCCACTCCCACGTGCCGACGAAGGGTCACCGACATGAAGGTCGTCCTGTTCGCAGGAGCCGGATTGCTGGTGGCGCTCGGCCTTGCCAAGCTGCTGAACAAGCGGCGCGGCGCCGATGTCTGGCACGAGGTCACAAATCGCTGAATCCGGTGACGGAAACAGTGCAAACGGGGCCTTAGCTCAGTTGGTAGAGCGCTGCCTTTGCAAGGCAGATGTCAGGAGTTCGAATCTCCTAGGCTCCACATTCGAAAGACGCCATCCCGGTCGGGACGGCGTCTTTCTGTTTGTGCGGGTGGATGGCGGGGCAGGGGCCACGCCGCGCGCGAAACGACGCCCCGCGCGGGCAATTGCACGCGCGGGACGCAAAGCTGCGCGCAGCGGCGCTCGGGGCCGGCTCAGCCGGTGATCATGTCCTCCTGGCCCCACACCGCGCGCATGCTGACGATCTTGCCGTCGTCGTCGAACTCCATGATGTCGATCGGGGCGATCTCGATAGTCTGGTCGCCCATCTTCGTGATCAGGCGGAAGTGGAAGGCGGCGGTGTTCGCGGCGATGCGCAGCGTCACCAGCTCGGCTTCCTGATCGAACGGCTCGATGATCGCGTAGAACTCGTGGATCGACTCGCGCGTCGTGCGGACCGGCGTGCCCACGGGATCCTCGACGGTGGCGCCCTCCGCGTACAGCGCCAGGACGTCGTCGGCGGTGCCGGTGGCGACGGCCTTGATGTAGCTCTCGACGGTGTTGCGGATGCTCTCGGGTGACGCGGCCATGCTGCTCCTCCAAAGTAGAACCTGTTTCAGTCGCGAGGGTATCCCAGCGGCGGCGGCATGTGGTCGGAATCCGGGCGGGCGACATCGGGCGACATCGGTGCGGTACGGGCGCGGGAGCGAAAGGTGTTGATCGACAGGGAGGGTGCGGAGTGCGGCGGCCCCGGTCCGTCCGATCCGCGGGAACGTGCGGCGGGGTGAGATCGAGGGTGAACGCGGTGTGTGTCGATTCGACGAGTCGGTTGTAAACCGCTGATGCTCAACGGCTTCTGAAAAGTCATCGAAACACGCTGCTGGTGCCCGTCAATTTGTACGCCGGTCCATTCCAGGTGAAAGTGCTACACGAACGTCCGTTTGACGCTGAAATGGTTCCGTGGGTGTCGACGAACTGATGCGCAGGCCGCTCCGGACGTCTCCGGCGGCATCGCGGCGGCCGGGGAGCGGACCGGCGCCGCAGTGTACGAACCGTTGCCCGCCGTGGGCCAGTGTCACGCCACCGTATCCGGACGTCTTCCTCGCGAAGATCGTCCGCGGGTCGCGTCGTCCGAACGGCCGTTTCCGGTTGTGCGAGCACGTACGCTCGGACGATCCAGTCCAGGCGGAGCGGCGGGTTCGACTCGCCGGGTCGTGGTCGGTGTTCACGCAGGAATGCCGCTGCGACCGCCGTACGCTGGTGTCGATCTCGGTGACGTTCGGGGGCGTCGAGGTCGGGCCGGGGACACGGCGCTGGATACCGCTGGTTGTCCGTCCACTGGTGACGGGACGGGCGATCCGCGCGGGAACGGCCGGTCGAGAGCAGTGACGCTTTCCGACGGCGGTCCTGATGGAGATCAGTTTTTCGAACAGGGGGAAATGACATGAGCCGGATTGGTAGACAGACGATTCCGGATGGGAACGAAACCCGCCGCGGACGTTCCGACAAATGCGCGGAGATCCTTGCCGCGGCGTCGGAGTTGTTCGCCGCCAAGGGTTACACCGGTACCTCGATGCGTGACATCGCCGGCGACACCGGCATGCTCGCCGGCAGCCTCTACTACCACTTCGACTCGAAGGAAGCGCTGGCCGCGACGATGGTGGCCGACCTGCGCGACGACATTCTCGCGGCGACGCAGCAGGAAGCGGATCCCTCGGACACGCCGATCGAGGCCCTCCGTAGGTTCGCGCTCGCGGTCGCGGACGCGTCTGCCCGGCACCCCGGCGCACTGCAGGTGTGCCTGGGGATTCCGGAGACGCAGGACGCGGAGTTGGCCGCGCTGCTCGCCGCCGAGCCGCGGTGGGCGGACCGGCAGTGGCAGACGCTGGTACGGGCCGCGGAGGACGCGGGCTGCCTTCGGCCCGAGGTGGACACCCGCATCCTTCGCGAGGTGCTGCGGGTCGCGACCACGCACAGCGCCACCCTCGCGCCCACCGGCTTCTCGGCGCGCAAGGTAGTGAACTGCACCATCGATCTGATGTTCGCCGGGCTGTCGAGCAAGCCTGCCGACGGTGACCTCTCCGAGTCGAAACCCGCGAAGGCGGCCCGCAAGATCATCGCGTCGTGGGATCGTCCCGATCAGGTGAGCCTGTCGGACCGGCAGGACCGCATCCTCGATGCTGCGCGGGTCGTGTTCGCCGAGAGGGGTTTCGACGCGACGACCACCCGCGACATCGCGAACGCGGTGGGCCTCACGCAGGGCAGTCTCTACCACCACTTCGAGTCGCGCGAGGCCATCCTCGTCGCCGTCCTGCAGATCTTCTCCACCCGGATGCGGGAGGCGCACGAAGCGATCGGTGAGGCGGGCGGAACGCCGCTCGAGACGGTGGACGCGCTGATCCGGATGCGGAGCGCGGCGGGCAAACGGTTCGCCGACGAGGTCACCATCCTCAAGTCGTGGGCGATGCTCACCAGCAAGGAACACTACGACTTCCTGAAGATCGACGGCCGGAAGTTGCTACGCGTGTGGGACCGCGCCTTCGCCGCCGGTGTGCGCGACGGCAGCATCACCATGCCGGGTTCGAGCCGCCTCGTGTTCCAGTGCCTGGGCGAGATCCTGTGGTCGACGCACACCCTGCCGCGGGTGTCGGTCGAGCGGCTGACGCGGTACAACCTCGAGACCGTCCTGTGGGGCGCGTCGCCGAAGTAGAGGACAGGTCGGGTCACCAGAGCTGGGGAGGTCGGTGTGATCGGAAGATGGTGTGCCGCAGCGGCGGCAGTGATCGGTGTGGTGGTGGCCGCGGGCCCCGCGGTGGCTGCGGCCCCCGCGAGCCCGGACTTCTACCAACCGCCGCCGGCCCTCCCGGGTCGGGCCGGGGACGTGATCCGGACCGAACCGCTCCCGTTGGCGTGGCAGGCGGGCTCGCTACCCGCCACTGCTACACGAATCATGTATCGCAGCAACGATACTCACGATTCCGCGAACGCCGTCACCGGTGTCTTCTTCGATCCGGCGCTGCCGTGGACGGGGCCGGGGCCCCGGCCGTTGGTGAGCATGGCGGCGGGCACCCAGGGCCAGGGCGACAAGTGTGCACCGTCGCGGACCATCGGGACGGTGCTGCAGTTCACCCCGCCGTCGGATGTGATCGTCTCGTACGAGGCGGTGTTCGTCGGCGCCCTGCTCTCCCGCGGCATCGCGGTGGTCCTCACCGACATGGAGGGTCTCGGTACTCCGGGTGCGCACACGTACGTCAACCGGGCGGCGTCGGCGCACGCGGTGCTCGACGCGGCGCGGGCGGCGAAACGCCTGCCGGGTACCGGGATCACGCCGGACGGTCCCGTCGCGTTCTGGGGCTACTCGCAGGGCGGCGGGGCGTCCGCGGCGGCGGCGGAACTCGCACCCGAGTACGCGCCCGAACTCGACGTGCGCGGCGCGTTCGCCGGCGCCCCGCCCGCGGACCTGGCCGCGACACTGGACAGGATCGACGGCGCGTCGCTGTTCGGGGCGATCGGTTACACGTTGAACGGCATGGCGCAGGCGTACCCCGAGGCGCGGCCGATGATCGAGGCCGAGTTGAACGAACGCGGCCGGCAACTGCTGGCCGACGTGCAGGACCAGTGCGTCGGCGAGACCCGACTGCAGTACGGGATGAAGCGCTCGTCGGCGTTCACCGGGTCCGGCGAACCGCTCTCCACGGTGCTCGGCCGGTATCCGGTCGCGTCCCGACTGTTCGCGGAGCAACGGATCGGTACTCGGACCCCGCAGGCGCCCGTCCTGATCCAGGCGAGCGTCAACGACGACACGGTCCCGTACGGACAGGTGCGTCAGCTGGCGAAGGATTGGTGCGGCCGCGGCGCCGTCGTGCAACTCAGTGACAACACCGCCCCGCCGATCAGTCCGGGAACCGGGCTCAACCACGCGCTGCCGTACCCACTCGGTGTCGGGGAATCGCTCACCTGGGTGACGGATCGGTTCGCCGGCGTACCGGCACCGAACTCCTGCGGAACGCTGTGAGAACTACGGACGCGGATCGGACAGCGACGGCGGCTCGGAGGCCACCGGCGGCATCTCCGGCCGGCGGGTGAGCGCGAACACCGCGGCACCGGCAGCGGCGACGGCCGCCCCGACACCGATGAGCAGACGTCGGCGCCCGCCTGCGGACGTCGGGACGGAAGCACTCTTGGTCGCACGCGTCATGGCTCCACTCTTGCACAGCACGCACACGCCGCTCCGAACGCAATGGCACGATAGGGGGGTGACTTCACAGACTGCTACCGCAACGCTGCACACCAACCGCGGCGACATCAAGATCGCCCTGTTCGGTAACCATGCGCCGAAGACCGTCGAGAACTTCGTCGGCCTGGCGGACGGTTCCAAGGAGTACTCCAGCCAGAACGCCCAGGGCGGCGCCTCCGGCCCGTTCTACGACGGCACGGTCTTCCACCGCGTCATCGACGGCTTCATGATCCAGGGCGGCGACCCGACCGGCACCGGTCGCGGCGGCCCGGGCTACAAGTTCGGTGACGAGTTCCACCCCGAGCTGCAGTTCGACCGCGGCTACCTGCTGGCCATGGCGAACGCCGGCCCGGGCACCAACGGCTCGCAGTTCTTCATCACCGTGGGCCCGACCCCGCACCTGAACCGTCGCCACACGATCTTCGGCGAGGTGCTGGACGAGGAGTCGAAGAAGGTCGTCGACGCCATCGCCACCACCGCGACCGATCGCGGCGACCGCCCGGTCGACGACGTCGTGATCAACAGCATCACCATCGCGTAAGTAAGGACTCTCGAATGACGAACCCCGGCTGGGGTGGTGCGGCGAGCGAGGGCACCCCGCCACCTCAGCCGAGGTGCGTGCGACACCCCGATCGCCCCACTGCCCTCTCCTGCACTCGCTGCGGCCGCCCGGCCTGCCCGGACTGCCTCCGGTCCGCCTCCGTCGGCCACCAGTGCGTCGACTGCATCGCCGCCGACCAACGGAACACGCCTCAGGCGCGCACCGTTGCCGGGGCCGCGGTGCAATCCCAGCTCCCGACACCCGTCGTCACCTACGCGCTGATCGCACTCAACGTGGTGATCTTCGCGATCACCGCGCTGCAGGCGCGGTCGCTGATGGACAACGGCGGTGGCGTCGTCAATCGGTTCACCGGCGTCGCGACGTTCGACTCCCCGCTGTTCGGCTGGATGGTCCTCGACTCGTTCGCCGTCGCGCAGGGCGAATGGTTCCGGGTCGTCGGCAGCGGCTTCCTGCACTTCGGCCTCATCCACCTGGCCGTGAACATGTTCGCGCTGTGGGTGCTGGGCCGCGACACCGAGATCGTGCTCGGTCGCAGCCGCTACCTCGCGGTGTACCTCATCTCGCTGCTCGGCGGATCCGCATCGGCGCTGATGTTCGAATCGCCCGGCGCCTTCACCGCCGGTGCGTCCGGTGCGATCTTCGGCATCATGGGCGCTCAGGCAGTGCTGTTGCTGCGGATGCGCCGCAGCGCCACCCCGGTTCTCACGGTGATCGGCATCAACGTCGTCATCAGCCTCACCGTGCCCGGCATCTCGCTGTGGGGGCACCTCGGCGGCCTCGTCGCGGGCGCCGCCGCGACCGCGGTGCTGGTGTACGCCCCGACGGGCCGACGGACCCCGGCCGATGTCGCCCGCGCCCGCCAGCTGGGTTGGGCGGGTCTGGCGACCGTCGCCGTCGTCGTGATCGGACTGATCGCGCTGCGCACCGTGATGCTGCGCGACCAGTTGCCCATCGGCTAGCGATCGATCAGTTCTCGGCCGGCACCAGTCCGTGCACGGCGAGCGCGTCGAACACCACCACCGGATCGACCCCGAGGTCCCAGCGTCCGAAGATCAGCAGGCGCTCGGTGCCGTCGGGGTCGACGGCGTCGATCTCGAGCATCGGCACCCGGCGGCCCAACCGCGGGTACGGGACGATCCGCACTCGTTCGATGCTGTCGCGTCCGTAGACCCGGCGCCCGGTCAGACGGGTCGCCGCGAGCGCCGCCGCCGGCCCGTCCTGCACGATCGCCAGCTTGGGGCGCTGCCGACCGCCCAGGAACGCGAGCGCGACCATTCCGAGCGCGGCGAGACCCGCGAGGAAACGTCCGGGAGCGTCCAGTCCGAGCAGCAGTGCGGCACCGACCATGACGACCCCGCCCGCGGCGAGAGCGACCACCGCACCGAGTGGTGTGGACCACTCGAGCGACGGCTCATGATCAACTTCATCCTCAGGCATGTGTACAACTACCCTCGTTATCCACAGGTGTTATCCACACTGGGGATGAATGACACGTGTGTAATTGGCGGCTGGGGATAACTCGGTGAGCCCGGCGAATGTGCAGGTCACCGCCATCGCATCGTCATGATCAGGCCGACGACCATGAATCCGAAGCCGATGAGGAAGTTGTATGCCCCCAGGTCGTTCATCCAACCGAGGTCCTCGCCGGCCAAGTAATACACAATCAGCCATGCCAGGCCCACGAGCATGAAACCGAGCATCACCGACACGTACACGGCGCTCGACGGACCCGCCTTCACCTTCACCGGGGTGCGGTTCGCGGGATTGATCGTGTAGTCGGTCTTCTTCCGGACCTTCGACTTCGGCATGACGTCCTTGTTTCGTGTGTATGGATAACGCGAGCACGATGCCCGGATCCGTCCGGGCGGCCAGGGTAGATTCGCACCTAACCTGCTGTGAGTACACGCTAACTCAAACCGACGCGGCCAGGACCTGTTGTCCGCGGTGAGGAGTGGTGATCGACGGTGTCCGACGTCGGAGACGAGCCGCAGCGCGCCCGGCCGCCGTTCGGCTTCTGGTCGATCGCCGTCGTGGTCGTCTGTCTGGTCGCGGGCCTGCTGATCGCCACCACCCGCGAGGTGTCGCACGGCAACGAGATCCGTGCCGCCGACTCGACCCGCCTGTCCGATCTCGTCCGGCAGGCGCAGACCGAGGTGGACCGTGCCGCCCGCACCCGCGACGACCTGGCGGCCCAGGTCGAGGAGCTGCAGGAGACGGCCGCCGGCACGGACACCCGGGTGGCGGAGGTGCTGGGCGAGGCCCGGGCGCTCGCGGATGCGGCCGGGCTGACGGAGCTCACCGGTCCGGGGGTCGTCGTCACCCTCACCGACGCCCCACGCGATGCCGACGGCAAGTATCCGGCAGGAGCGTCGCCCGACGACCTCGTCGTCCACCAGCAGGACGTACAGAGCGTGCTCAACGCGCTGTGGGCCGGCGGCGCCGAGGCGGTCGCGATGCAGGACCAGCGGATCGTGAACACGTCGGCACCACGCTGCATCGGCAACACGCTGCTGCTGCACGGCCGCACCTACAGTCCGCCGTACGTGGTGACCGCGATCGGCGATCCGGCGCGGCTCGCGGCGACCCTCGCGAACGAGCCCGGCATCAAGATGTTCAAGCAGTACGCGGTCCGCTACGGACTGGGGTACACCCAGCAGCAGTCCGACCGGCTCACCGTCCCGGCCTACACCGGGCAGTTGCACACCGAGTACGCGCGACCGGTCGTGTAGCGGGAACGTACTGCGCATTACCCTTCATCTCATGCGCATTCTGGTCGTCGACAACTACGACAGCTTCGTGTTCAACCTGGTGCAGTACCTGGGCCAGCTCGGGACGAACGCCGAAGTGTGGCGCAACGACGATCCGCGACTGACCGGTGACGCCGCGATCGCGGCCGCCGCAGCCGACTTCGACGGCATCCTGCTCAGCCCCGGCCCGGGCACGCCGCAGCGGGCCGGCGCGACGATGCCGCTGGTCGGCGCCTGCGCGGAGGCGAAGACCCCGTTGCTGGGCGTGTGCCTGGGACATCAGGCGATCGGCGCCGCCTTCGGCGCCACCGTCGATCGCGCCCCGGAACTGCTCCACGGCAAGACCAGCCTGGTCCACCACAACGACGTCGGCGTCCTCGCCGGGCTGCCGGATCCCTTCACGGCCACCCGCTATCACTCGCTCACCGTCCTCGCGGACACCTTCCCGGACGAGCTGGAGGTCACGGCCCGGACCGACAGCGGCATCGTGATGGCGATGCGACACCGCGAACTGCCGATCCACGGGGTGCAGTTCCACCCCGAGTCGGTGCTGACGCAGGGCGGCCACCGGATGCTCGCGAACTGGCTCGGCGTGTGTGGTCAGGCCCCGAGCGAGACGCTCGTCGCGACCCTCGAGGACGAGGTGGCCCGGTCGCTGGGAGACGCGCTCACGCGCTGACTCCCGAACGACCGGGACCCGCCCGTCAGCGCGGGATGCCGAGTTCGCCGACGATCACGGTGAGCGGCGCGTTCTTCGCGACGTCGCTGCCCGCGGGCTGCTGCTGCCCGACGATCTTGCCGACCAGGCTGGCGTCGAGCGTCGACTGACGCGTCTGCGTCAGCTGGTTCGACGAGCCCGTCCACCCGGCCTTGCGCAGGGCCTCCACCGCCTGCGACACCGACATCTCGGTGAGGTCGGGCATCGTGAACTGCTTGCCGTTGGACACCTGCACGGTGATGACGTCACCCTTGGCGGCCGTGGAGCCACCCGCCGGCGACGTCGAGATGACCTGTCCCTCGGGCTTGCCGGAGTCGACGGTCGCGACCTGCACCTTGAAGCCGGCACCCTCGATGTTGGGCTGCGCGACGTCGATCGTCTGCCCGATGACGTTCGGCACCCGCACCTGCTCGGGGCCGGAACCCAGCGTGATCGACACCGTGGAGTCGAGGTTGATCTTCGCGCCCGCGGACGGGTCCTGGACGGTCACCTTGTCGAGCTGGGCCGGATCGGACGGGGCACGCTCGACATCGGGGGCGAGGCGCAGTCCGACGGCGTTGAGCGCCTGCGCGGCCTCGTCCTGCGACAGCCCCGACAGTTTCGGCACCTGCACCTGCTCCGGACCCGACGACACCTGCAGCGTGACGGTGCTCTTCTCGCTCACCGACGATCCGGCCGACGGCGTGGTCGCGATGACGTTGCCCTCCGCGACCACCGCGTCCGGACGCGTCTGGATGCTCGTGTCGAGGTTCATCCCCCGCAGTTGTGCCTCGGCGGCCTGCGCCGTCATGCCGGCGACGTTCGGGACCTGGACCGTCGCCGGGTTGGCCACCAGCGACCAGATGAACGCGCCGATGATGCCGACCACGACGACCGCCGCGACGGCGAGCATCGTGTAGCGGGCGGTGTTGCGCTTCTTCGCCGGCGCCGTCGCGGGAACGGCCGCCGGGGCGGCGGTCACCGTCGAGGTCCGCGCGGGCTCGGGGCTGTAACCCGATGCGGTACCGGCACCACCGTCCATCGGACCGAACATCGTGGTGCGGTCCTCGTCGGACATCACCATCGGCGCGCTCGGACGCTGCCCGCCGAGCACCCGGACCAGGTCGCTGCGCATCTCGGCGGCGCTCTGGTAGCGGTTCGCCGGGTTCTTGCTCATCGCCTTGAGGATCACCGAGTCGAGCGCCAGCGGCACCGCCGGATTGACCTGCGACGGCTGCCGCGGATCCTCCCGCACGTGCTGGTAGGCCACGGCCACCGGGGAATCGCCCTTGAACGGGGGCTCACCGGTGAGCACCTCGTACAGGACGCAGCCCAGCGAGTAGACGTCGGAGCGGGCGTCCACCTGCTCGCCGCGGGCCTGCTCCGGCGACAGGTACTGCGCCGTGCCGATCACCGCGGCGGTCTGCGTCATGGGGCTCGAGCTGTCCGAGATCGCCCGCGCGATGCCGAAGTCCATCACCTTCACCGCACCTGCGCGGTTGATCATGATGTTGGCGGGCTTCATGTCGCGGTGCACGATGCCGTTGCGGTGGCTGAAGTCCAGCGCCGCGCAGACGTCGGCGATGACCTCCATCGCCCGCCGTGGCGCCATCGGGCCCTCGCTGCGGATGATGTCGCGCAGCGTGTCGCCGTCGACGTACTCCATCACGATGTACGGCAGCGGACCGGCGTCGGTCTCGGCCTCCCCGGTGTCGTACACCGCGACGATCGCCGGATGGTTCAGCGCGGCCGCGTTCTGCGCCTCACGGCGGAACCGCAGGTAGAACGTGGGGTCGCGGGCCAGGTCGGCGCGCAGCACCTTGATCGCCACGTCGCGGCTCAGCCGCAGGTCCCGTCCCAGGTGCACCTCGGACATGCCGCCGAAGCCGAGAATCTCACCCAGCTCGTACCGGGAAGAGAGATTGCGCGGTGTCGTCATGGCTGTCCTTGCGTGGCCGTGGTGGTCGTGGTCTCGGCCGTCGTGGTGGTCGTCGTCGGCGGGGTGGTCGTGGTCGTCGTCGTCCGCGGCGGTGTGGTGGTCGTCGTGGTGGTCGGCGCCTCGGTCGTGGTGGTGGTCGTGGTCGGCGGCAGCGTCGTGGTGGTGGTCGTCGGCGGCACCGTGGTGGTCGTCGTCCGCGGCGGTGTCGTCCGAGTGGTCGTCACCGGTGCCTTCGACGTCGTCGTCAGGGCCGGCGGCGTGGACGGGCCGTCCGATCCGCCGCCGAACAGCCAGAGTCCCAGCGCGACGATCGCCGCGAGGGTCAGCAGGCCGCCGCCGGCCCACGCGACCGCCTTCTGTCCGCTGGTCCAGCCGCCGCCCTGACCGGCGTCGCCGGCGCCGTCACCATCGTCGCCGTCGAAGCTGCGCTGCTGCTGCGTCGACATCATCGCCGTCGCGGCGCCCGCAGCCACGGGCGGAACCATCCGCGACGGCGCGGTGGGCACGCGGCCCGGCGGTGGCGGCCGACGGCCCGCCCGGACCGCGGCCACCGCGTCGGCGAACTCGCCGCCGTTCGAGTAGCGGCCGGCCGGATCCTTCGTCAGCGTGATGTCGATCAGCTCGCGGATCGGCGCGGGCAGGTCCGTGGGCATCGGCTCCGGCGCTTCCTGCACGTGCTTCATCGCCACCGTCAGCGTGCCGCCGCCGCCGAACGGCCGCCGACCCGACAGGGCCTCGTAGCCGACGACGCCGAGCGAGTACACGTCGCTGGCGGCGGTCGCCTCCTGGCCCAGCGCCTGCTCCGGCGCGATGTACTGCGCGGTGCCCATCACCATCCCGGTCCGGGTCACCGGCGACGCGTCGACGGCCTTCGCGATGCCGAAATCGGTGATCTTCACCTGCCCCGTCGGGGTGATGAGGATGTTGCCGGGCTTGACGTCGCGGTGCACGACGCCCGCCGAATGCGCGACCTGCAGGGCGCGCCCGGTCTGTTCGAGCATGTCCAGGGCATGCGGAATCGACAGCCGACCGACGCGAGCGAGCACCGCGTTGAGCGGCTCACCGGCGACCAGTTCCATCACCAGGTAGGCGAGGTTGGCGCCGGCCTCGTCGCGGGTCTCGCCGTAGTCGTAGACCCCGGCGATGCCCGGATGGTTGAGCTGCGCGGTGGTGCGGGCCTCGATGCGGAACCGTTCGAGGAACTCCGGATCCGACGAGAACTCGGCCTTGAGCACCTTCACCGCGACCCGGCGGTCCAGACGACTGTCGGTCGCCTCCCACACCTGGCCCATGCCGCCGGTCGCGATCAGCCGCTGCAGGCGGTAGCGGCCGCCGATGACCGACCCGTTCGTCAACGACATGGCTCAACCCCTCTGCAATCCGGCCGCGATGACGGCTCGTCCGATCGGTGCCGCGACGGAGCCACCGGTCGCGGCGAGGGCCCGGTCCCCGCCGTCCTCCACGATGACCGCGATCGCGACCGTCGGGTTCTGCGCGGGCGCGAAACCGATGTACCAGGCGTGCGGTGGGGTGTTGCGCGGGTCGCTGCCGTGTTCGGCCGTGCCGGTCTTGGACGCGATCTGCACGCCCGGGATCTTGCCCTGGCCCGCCGTGTTGTTCTCCGAGCCGATCATCAACTGGGTCAGCGTCGCCGCCACCTCGGGCGAGACGGCCCGGCCCAGCGACTTCGGTGTCGTGGTCGCCAGATTCGACAGGTCCGGCCCCTGCAGCTGCGAGACCAGGTGCGATTCCATCCGCATGCCGCCGTTGGCGATGGTCGCGGCGATCTCCGCGTTCTGCAGCGGCGTCAGCGCGACGTCACGCTGGCCGATGCTGGACTGACCGAGCGCCGCGTCGTCCGGGATCGAGCCGATCGTGCTGTCCGCGACCGGGATCGGGATACCCGGGGTGCCCGGCCCGATGCCGAACGCCTTCGACTGGTCGGCCAGCGCGTCGGAGCCGGTCTTGATGCCGAGCTCGACGAACGCGGTGTTGCACGAGCGGGCGAACGCCTCCCGCAGCGACGCCGTCGCCCCGCCGCCACACGTCGAGCCGTTGTAGTTCTCGAGCGTCGTCGACGTGCCCGGCAGTGTGATGTTCGGTGCCGCGGTCAGCTGCTCGTCCGGGTTGGCGCCGTTCTCCAGCGCCGCCGCCGTCACGACCACCTTGAACGTCGAGCCCGGCGGGTACGTCGCGGACACCGCGCGGTTGAGCATCGGCCGGTCCGGGTCAGAGTTCAGTTCGTCCCACGCCGCGGACGTCTCGGCACCGTCGTGACTCGACAGCGTGTTGGGGTCGTAGCTGGGCGTGCTGGCCATCGCGAGAATGTTGCCGGTGCTCGGTTCGATCGCGACCACCGACCCGGTGTAGCCCTTCGCGGTCAGCTCGTCGTACGCGACCTGCTGCATCACCGGATCGATCGTGCTGACGACGTTGCCGCCGCGCGGATCGCGACCCGACACCAGGTCGAAGAACCGCTTGCTGAACAGGCGGTTGTCGGAGCCGTTGAGGACCGGGTCCTCGGCCTTCTCGAGCCCGGCGGTGCCGTACTGCATCGAGTAGAAGCCGGTGACGGGCGCGTTCGCGAACGGGCTCGACGGTGCGGCCGGATTCGGCGGGTACACCCGCAGGTACTTGTAGCGGTCGTCGGTCGGGACCGACGACGCGAGTACCTGCCCGCCCGCGGAGATCTGCCCGCGCTGACGCGAGTACTCGTCGAGCAGCACCCGCGAGTTGCGCGGATCGCCCCGCAGGTCGTCGGCCTTGATCACCTGCACGTAGGTGGCGTTCGCGAGCAGCGCTGCGACCATCACCATGACGGCCAGCGCGACGCGGCGGAGGGGAGTGTTCATTGGCGACCCAACATTTCCGTCGGGGCGTCCGCGATGGGCGCGGGCCCCTTCTTCTTGGGCGCGGCGGGGGTGCGGGCGGCATCGGAGATCTTCATCAGCAGCGCCAACAGCAGGTAGTTCGCGAGCAGCGACGACCCGCCGTACGACACGAACGGCGTGGTCAGGCCGGTGAGCGGGATCAGCTTGGTGACGCCGCCGACGACCACGAAGACCTGAATCGCGATCGTGAACGACAGGCCTGCCGCCAGCAGCTTGCCGAAGCTGTCCCGCACTGCGAGCGCGGTGCGCAGGCCGCGGACCACCAGGATCAGGAACAGCATGAGCACCGCGGCCAGTCCGATCAGACCCAGTTCCTCACCGATCGCGGCGACGATGAAGTCGGTCTTCGCGAACGGCACCTGCGACGGGCGGCCGCTGCCGAGGCCGGTGCCGGCGATGCCGCCGGTGGCCAGGCCGAACAGCGACTGCGAGATCTGGTAGCCGGTGTTCTGGTAGTCGCCGAGCGGGTCGAGCCACGTGTTCACGCGCACCCGGACGTGCCCGAACATCTGGTACGCCAGGAAGAATCCGACGACGAGCAGGGCGCCGCCGATCAGCAGCCAGCCCGCCCGTTCGGTCGCGATGTAGAGCATCACCAGCACGGTGCCGAAGACCAGCAACGACGTGCCGAGGTCCTTCTCGAACACCATGATGCCGACCGAGACGATCCAGGCTACGAGGATCGGGCCGAGGTCGCGCGCTCGGGGCAGGTCCATGCCGAGGAAGTGCCGACCGGCGGTGGTGAACAGATCGCGCTTGGCGACCAGCACCGCCGCGAAGAAGATGATCAGCAGGATCTTCGCGAACTCGCCCGGCTGGATGCTGAACCCGGGCAGCCGGATCCAGATCTTGGCGCCGTTGACCTCGGAGAACCGGGACGGCAGCAGCGCCGGGATCGCGAGTAGCACCAGGCCGGCGAGCCCGACGGTGTAGCTGTAGCGCGCGAGCAGGCGGTAGTCCCGCAACAGGATGAGCACCGCGACGAAGCCGCCGATGGCCAGCGCCGTCCACATCACCTGCTGGTTCGCGTCCGGTGACGGGATCGGCAGGCCCTGGTACACCGCGTTCTCGGCGTCGGCCAGGTCGAGTCGGTGGATCAGCACCAGCCCGAGGCCGTTGAGCAGCGCGACGATGGGCAGCAGCAGTGGGTCCGCGTACGGCGCGTATCGGCGCACCGCGAGGTGCGCGACGAGGAACACAGCGGCGTACGTGAGCCCGTACTTCGCGAGATCCCACGTGATGGTCTGTTCCTGGCTGGCCTCGACCAGCACGAGCGAGATCGTGGTGATCGCGATGGCGCAGCAGATCAGGAGCAGTTCGGTGTTCCGACGCGTCGACTGCGTCGGTGGGGGAGCGAAACCGCCCGGCGGGCTGGGGAACGGTGCGTCGGACGTGGACATCAGCTACCGGTCCTGCAGTTCTGGCCGGGGACCTGTTCGACCGGCGTGGGCGTCGGCGTCGGTGGGGGAGCCGCGGTGGTCGGCGCCGCCCCCTCGGGCGCGGGCGGGGCCGCTTCCGTGGTGGGGGCGGGCGCTTCGGCCGTCGGTGTCGGGTTCGGATTGGGCGTCGGCGTCGCGTTCGGCGTCGGCTCGGGCGTGCACAGCGGCAGCAGATCACTCGAGGCGAGTCGGCGCATCTGTTCGGTCGCGTCGTCCTTCGTGCCGGACGGCAACCCCGCACGCACCTGCTCGCGCGCGGACGGCCGCAGGTCGTCGACGGTCAGCACGTGGCAGCCACTGGGCGCGGCATCCGGTTCGACGAGCGTCAGCTTGCCGTCGTCGGCGACACAGCCGATGAGCGCGCTCTCCTGCAGCGAGTAGCCGAGGAACGAGCCGGGAATGCCCTGCAGCACCGTCACCCGGTCGTCGGACGTCCCGACGTAGTAGTAGTTGCGGATCATGTTCCGGCCCACGAAGAGCCCGACGACGATCAGCGCCACCAGGCCGAGCGCGAGCAGCGTCCAGCGCAGCTTGTGGGACTTCTTCGGCGGCGCTTCCGGCGTCGCCGCGACCCGCTTGGGCGCCGCGCGCGGTGGGCGCATCGCCGCGGCCCGTCCGGCCGCGGTGTTCGGCGGAGGCGTGTCCTCCTCCTCGTCGGATGCCGCGCCGCCGACGATCGGGTGACTCTGCCCGTAGTCGAGGTCGATGACGTCGGCGACGATGACGGTGACGTTGTCCGGTCCGCCACTGCGCAGCGCCAGTTCGATGAGCCGGTCGGCGCACTCGTCGTTGGTGCCCTCGCGCATCGTGTTGGCGATGGTCTCGTCGCTCACGACGTCGGACAGCCCGTCCGAGCACAGCAGGTAGCGGTCGCCGGCGCGGGCCTCGCGCACGGTGAGTGTCGGCTCGATCTCGTTGCCGGTGAGCGCCCGCATGATGAGCGAACGCTGCGGGTGCGTGTGCGCCTGCTCGGCCGTGATGCGTCCCTCGTCGACGAGGGACTGCACGAACGTGTCGTCGCGGGTGATCTGGGTGAGCTGGTCGTCGCGCAGCAGGTAGGCCCGCGAATCGCCGATGTGGACCAGGCCCAGCTTGCTGCCCGCGAACAGGATGGCGGTGAGCGTGGTGCCCATGCCCTCGAGCTCGGGGTCCTCCTCCACGTGGTCGGCGATGGTCGCGTTGCCCTCGTGGGTGGCGGCCTCGAGCTTGCCGAGTAGGTCGCCGCCGGGCTCGTCGTCGTCGAGGTGCGCGAGCGCGGCGATCATCAGCTGCGACGCGACCTCCCCGGCCGCGTGCCCGCCCATGCCGTCGGCGAGCGCCAGCAGCCGCGCACCCGCGTACACGGAATCCTCGTTGTTCGCGCGGACGAGACCGCGGTCGCTTCGGGCCGCGTAGCGGAGGACAAGGGTCACGGGCGGAGCTCGATCACGGTTTTGCCGACGCGAACCGGCGTGCCGAGCGGCACCCGGACGGCCGTGGTGACCTTGGCCCGGTCCAGATAGGTGCCGTTGGTGGAGCCCAGGTCTTCGACGTACCAGTCGGTGCCGCGCGGGGACAGCCGGGCGTGCCGCGTCGACGCGTAGTCGTCGGTCAGCACCAGCGTCGAGTCGTCCGCACGCCCGATCAGGACCGGCTGGGTTCCGAGGGTGATGCGGGTGCCGGCGAGCGCGCCCTGCGTCACGACGAGGTTCTTCGCCACCTTCGTCCGACCGAGCGACGGCAGCACCGACGACGTGCGCGTGAAGCGCGGAGCGGGACGGGCACCGCCCGCGCCCGCATAGATGTCGCTGCGCAGCGTCTTGATCACTGCCCAGACGAAGAGCCAGAGCAGCAGCAGGAAGCCTGCTCGCGTCAGCTGGAGTATCAGTCCCTGCACTGCTCGACACCTCCTTCGGGAGCACGGCGGCGCGGATGCGCAACCGGGGCATTTTCAGCTGGCTGCATCATATGTGGAAGCCGGCGACGGTGATCATGATCTTGCACCGCACCCCGTGTCCGGGATGCGGCCTTCGTGGGCGGAGTTCGGCGTCTGCCGTGGTCAGAGGATGCGCACCAGGATTTCCGAGTGGCCGGCGCGAATCACGTCACCGTCGGCGAGCTGCCAGTCCTGCACGGGCGAGCCGTTCACGGTGGTGCCGTTGGTGGAGCCCAGATCCGACAGCATCGCGACCTGACCGTCCCACCGGATGTCGAAGTGACGGCGCGAGACGCCGGTGTCGGGCAGGCGGAACTGTGCGTCCTGACCACGTCCGACGATGTTGTTGCCGTCGCGCAGCTGGTAGAAGCGTCCGCTGCCGTCCTCGAGCTGCAGGGTCGCGGTGAAGGTGCGTCCGGCCTCGGGCGTGTATCCGGCCTGGTAGCCCTGGCCGTAGCCCTGCTGCTGGTAACCCTGGTCCTGGTAATTCTGGTCGTACCCCTGCTGGCTGTACGCCTGGTTGTACCCGGCCTGGTCGTAGTCGCCCTGCTGGTACTCGGCCTGCTGGTACTCGCCCTGCTGGTAGTCGTACTCGGCGTATCCCTGCTGCTGGTCGTATCCCTGCTGGTAGTCGCCCTGCTGCTGATAGCCCTGGTTGTATCCCTGCTGGTAGCCGGGGTACTGGCCCGGGTACGGCTGCTGCTGGTCGTATCCCTGCTGGTAGTCGCCCTGCTGCTGGTAGCCCTGCTGCTGATAGCCCTGGTCGTAGCCACCCTGCTGGGGGTAGCCCGCGTCCTGCGGGTAGCCCGCGTCCTGCGGGTAGCCGCCCTGCGCTCCGCCGTACGCCTGCTGCTGGTCGTAGCGCGGCTGCGCGTAGCCCTGCGGGTAGTCCTGTTGGTAGCCGCTCTCATCGGCGGGGCCCTGTGCCTGATCCGGGTGGGCGCTGCCGTTGCGCGTGCCGCGGTCGTCGCGCTGCTCGCGACCGGGCTCGTTGCCGGAGTTCTGGGTCATGGGGCCTGCTCCTGGGGTCGGTGAAACGGGTGTCGGGGCGCGCCGGGCCCGCGGATCGGATCCGGATGCGCCGGCGTCGCCGCGGTGAGCATCCGGGTCGACTGACCCGGCGGTCCGGAACTGCCCGGTGTGCAGTGTCGGTGACGGCTCGAATCGGACGTCGATGTCACCGTAGGTCTGCCAGCCCTGTTCTCGGATGTATCCCTCGAGGTGTCGCGCGAAAGATTTCACGGTCAGTTCGTGATCCGACGCCAACTTCGCGTGATCGGACTCGTTGATCGTGACGACATAACTGTTGGGAGCGAGGTAGTGCCCGCCATCCAGCTCCTGGACGCGGTCGGTGGCCTCGCGCTGTAGCGCGGCCTCCACTTCCTGAGGTACGACGCCCCCGCCGAAGACGCGCGCGAAGGCGTCACCGACGGCCCCCTGAAGCTTGCGCTCGAAACGTTGAACGATCCCCACGGCATGAACCTTGCTGTTGTCTGTTCGCGGTCAGTCTGCGTGTCGCGGCTGCAATCAACCCGGCCGCTGCCCCTGCATGATATCCGGACACCCTGTCCGGGGTGTCCGACTAGCCGTTCTCCGAACCCGTTTTTGCGCCTCTACCAGCACGAATCGTCGTTTTTGCAAACTGCGTGCTAGTGTTTCCCACGTCGCTCGGGCGAGTGGCGGAATGGCAGACGCGCTGGCTTCAGGTGCCAGTGTCCTTCGGGACGTGGGGGTTCAAGTCCCCCTTCGCCCACAACGAGCAGTTCCACGAACTGCACAGAACGAGGTCACGAACTCGAAAGAGTTCGTGACCTCGTTTTCGTTGGCCGGGTTGGTGTGAACTGCCACCGGACGTAGTGGTGGGTTCGGCCCGCAGCTCGTGAATGGTCCTGGTTACTTGCTGTCGACGTGACCGATCGGGTGGGCGCTGTCCGCCAGAGCTGCCCGGGCAGCGGCCCAGCCGTCGGCATCGAGCTGGAGCGCGGTGCGGAGGTATGCGGTGCTCATCCGCTGTAGTACGGCCACGCGTTCGGGGTTCTCGTCGGTGGTCTCTGCGACCTCGTATCCGGGGATCCCGCCGAGGGCGTGCTCGGCGTCGTGCAGGGTGAGGAGGTCGGTGGCGCCGGGGCTGAGAATGTATGCGTCCGTGAACCAGTCGGGGCCGCGGCTGGACATGTGGGACTGGTCGTGGTCACCTGCGACGACGAGTGTCGGCGTGGTGAGCTCACGGAACGACGGGTACATGAACGGGAAGTTGGCCTGCGCGAACGGGTGTAGGTCCTCCCCGCCGACGCCGGTTGCGGACAGGAGGATTCCGGCCGCGACGCGGCGGTCGGACATGTCCTCCCCGACCTGCCCGTCCTTGTCCAGGATTCGGGCGCCGAGGAGTGCCTGCGCGGTCTGCGCGCCCCAGGAGTGACCGGCGACGGCGATGCGGGTGTGGTCGACCCGCCCGGTCAGGCCGGGGATGGAGGCCTCGATGGCGGCGAGCTGGTCGAGGATGCGTCCCAGGTCCGCGATCCGCTCGATCCAGATGTCCGGGAAGCGGGGGTCGTCGAATCCGATCCCGTAGCGCCGGGAATCCAGGTGGGTGGGCTGGACCACGACGAAGCCGCGGGAGGCCCAGAACGCGGCCAGCGGCGCGTAGCCGTCGTGGTGCCACCCATTGCCGTGCGAGAACAGCACGATCGGCAGGTCTGATCCGGTGATCGGCGCGGAGACCCGCACCTCGAGCGGCAGCGCGCGGCCCGGGGCGGGCAGTTCGACGGGGGAGACGGAGGCGACGGGAGTGCCGACGCCGACGCGATCGTCGAGGGTGGCCACGAGTGCAGAAGTCTGGACGGAAGAGGTCAAGACGGGGGTCCTTTCGAGGGGCTGTGCCCTGCCATAATGGAAAGCGGAACACTGCTCCGAACAATACGGAGCGGTGTTCCGGATAGCAACCCGTGACGACGTGGAGGAGTGTGTTCTGTGACCGATGAGAGCGAGCGCCGGACGAAGCGCGCCGACGCGCGCCGGAACGAGCAGGCCCTTCTCGACGCGGCGGCGGCGGTGTTCGTCACATCTGGCGTCGACGCGCCGGTGCGGGAGATCGCGGCGAGGGCCGGGGTCGGGATGGGGACGATCTACCGGCATTTCCCGACGCGTCCGGAACTTGTGGTGGCGGTGTACCGCCACCAGGTCGAGGCGTGCGCGGACGCCGGCCCGAGGCTGCTCGACGAAAGCCCGACGCCGGAGGCGGCATTGCGGGCGTGGGTCGCACTGTTCGTGGAGTTCCTGGTCACCAAGCACGGTCTCGCCGGCGCACTGCAGGGCGACAGCGCCGGCTCCGATGCGCTGCACGCTTACTTCGTCGATCGCCTCGTCCCGGTCTGCGGGTCGCTCCTCCAGGCGGCGTTCGGGCGTACCGGCGCCCGGCACGTCCCGCCGGTCGACGCATACAACCTGATGAAGGGCATCGGAAACCTGTGCATCGGGGCGGCCGCGGATCCCGCCTACGACGCCTACCGCCTGGTGCAACTGCTTGTCACCGGCGTACTCAGCGGATCCAATCGGTAGACGAAAAAGACTGGGTCACAACCCTTTTCTATGAAGTGCGCGCGCACTCGACGGTCGACCCGTGAAACGGCCTCGTGCCCGGTGAGGTCCGCTTGCCCGCCTCCTTGCGACCGGGTGGCCAACTCTCCGGAACTCGCGGCCTTCGACGTTTCCGAAGATGTCGGTCCTTTTACGCCCGACCGAACAGCAACGTCTCGACGAGACCGATGCCCGGCGTGGGCGGGTCGCTGATGGTGCTCAGCAGTGCCGCGAGATCGGGCGCGACGTCGGCAGTGATCTCGAACTCGGGTTCGACGCCGTGCACGATCGCGCCGTCGTCGCGGATCGCCAGGTACGAGTACCCGTCGCGGACCGAGAGCAGGATCGGACAGTGTCGGTTCCAGAACGCGGTGACCGCCGCTTCGTCCTCGGCGCTCATGGCCGCGTCCCGGCTCATGTTCTCGAACTCGTTCCAGGCGAACGCATCGTCGGACGGCTCCACGTAGTCGCCGAGCGCGAGGAACCACGTCGTCTCGTCGGGGCTGGACAGCTGGGAGAACGCCGACGCCCAGGCCACCTGGCTCGACGGGACGGACTCCAACGCTGCGGGCGTCGAGGCCTGCTGCGAACCCGGCTCGAAAGACCAACCCGCCGAGCGCAAGCGGCCGATCGCCTCGACGAATGACTCCATCGGCACCACGATAGCGGGGTCAGTCGCAGACCGCGGTGGCCTCGACTTCAGGACATCGGCTGACCTGCTCATGCCGACGTCCGGACACCGCTCGGCACCACCCGGCCCGCGTATTCGCGCAGGAGGTTCACCAGGTCGGGGTCATGAACGGACAGTCGCCCGGTGGGACCGATCGCGGCGAGGCTGCCGACGACGGCACGTCGGTTGTCGTGGACGGGAACCGCGACGGCGGAGCGGCCCACCCGGATCTCGTCGATCTCGCGGGCGGGTTCGCCGCGGCGGATCATCGACAGTTCCACCTCCAGCGCGTCGGGGTCGGTGATGGTGCGGGCGGTGACCTTGCGTAGCGGCCCGGCTGCGAGATCGGGGCGCGACGCGAGCAGCACCTTGCCGATCGCCGACGCGTGTGGGGCGGTCACGAGCGTGCGCTCGCCGGCGAGTTCGTGATCGGGGTCGCGGTCGATCAGGCGCACCCGCCCGTTCTCGTACGACGCGAGATACACGCCGTAGCGGACCTGGGAGCGCAACTCCTCGAGGATCGCGCCGACGTCGACGGGCTGTTCTGCGGCCCCGGCCAATTCGCGGGTGCGCCGTCCCAGGGTGAAGCCGGAGAGGTCGGCGACGCGGACGAGATAGCCGTCGGCGACGAGCAGGTTCAGCAGTCGGTAGGCCGTCGCCTGCGGGATGTCGGCGAGGGCGGCGATCTCTTTCGCCGAGGCCCCCGATCCCAGTTGCGCGGCCGCCTCGAGCAGCGCGAGTGCCCGTTGCACGGCGCGTGGTTCGTTGCCGCCGAGGTCCCGCGCGGGGGCCATCAGCGGGCGTCCCGGCCGACCAGGACGGTGCGGCCGGACGCGTCGGCGGCGAACACACCCGCGCCAGGCAGGACGTCCGCGGATTCGGCGTTGTCGAAGGCGCCCATGCGCAGCAGGGCGTCGGGTCGTCGTCTGCGCAGCCCGGTGCCCCACACCACGCCCGACATCAGCACGGCGGCCACCGCGACCGGAACGACGTACGACGCGTCGATCACGTTGACGTACACCAGGTATCCGAGCACCGACGCTCCGGTGACGCTGCCGAGTGCGCTCGCGGCCAGCACGCCGGGGGTCTGTTCTCCGATGCGGCCGAGGAAGCGCACCGACGCGATCGCGACCACCACGTAGGCGACGATCACGGCGCCGCGCACCACCAGTCTGAGGTCGCCGAACACGACACCGGTTCCGAGCACCGCGAACGCCCCGGCGCCGAGCACGACCACGCCGACCACCAGTGCCAGGGCCGCGTCCGGGGTGCGGAACGAGGCGTGCACCCGCCCGCACCAGCGGGGTAGCGCCCCCTCGACGCCGAGGGAATACACCAGGCGGGACGCGGCGTTCGACGATGCCATCGACGACGCCAGCCACGAACAGCTAAGTCCGACGTTCAACGCCACGACGATGACCGGGCTGACGCCGGTGGCGGTGCCGTGCAAGTACGCGTCGACGAGGGTGTTGCTGCGGCCGGTCCAGGCTGCCCAGCCGGCGAACACGAACAGCGATCCGCAGATCATCGGTGTGAACAGCACGGTGCGGGTGACGGTGACCAGCGGCCGCCGGGACTCGGGTCCGAAGAAGGCGGCACTCTCGAAACCTGCGAGCGCGAACAGTGCCGCGAGGGCGAGGGTCAGCATGCCGTGCCCGGACGTCGGCGGGATCAGCACGGGCGGTGACGAGCTGTCGCCGAACAACATCAGCCCGACGATGAAGGCGAGGGAGCACACTTCCACCGCCAGGATCGTCACGGCCGCGAAGCGGACCCCGCGCACGAGGCAGCAGAGGATGCCCACCGCCAGCGCGAGGTACACCGGTGGTGCAGGTGGGGAGAACCCGGCGAGCCCGCACAGGGCGATCACCGCCTGACCGCCGTGATACAGCGTCATGACGGCGCTGCCGACGTACTTCACCAGCATCGCGACGGCGGCGGTGAGCGCCGCGCGGCTCCCGGATCCCCGGAACGCGAAGCTGTGCAGACCGCCGGCCGCCGCCATGCGCCGGGTGAACTGGGAGACGCAGAACGCGATGAGGGTGACGGCGATCGTCGCGACCAGGATCGTCACGATGCCGCTCACGAGTCGGCCGTGGGTGAGCATCGTGAGCGGCAGCACCACCATGGACACGGCCGGTGCGGTGGTGGCTACGGACTGGGCCAGTACCTCGACACCGGACAGCTGCCGCCGCCCGAGGGCACGCATCGACGACAGCGCGGGACGCTCCGGTTCCCCGGTGGTGAACGAGCGCGCGATCGCGTCGGTGAGTGCGGACACGCGCGTGACGCTAGTCAGCGTGTGTAACAACGATATTGCGTGCGTGCTTCCACTGATCGCACCCGCCTGAGAAGGCGTGGCGATGGCGGCTCGCCTGTTCTCAGTCGAGTCCGCGAAACCGTTTCCCCGGCGACAACTCCGCGACGCGAGCTGTCCCCAGGATGAGATCCGAACCGATCACCCGGATCGCCGGGCTGACCTTTGGAGCGTGAAATGGCATTCACACGTAGGACTTTCATGCAGGCCCTCGGCGTCACGGGAGGCGCGGGCCTGGCGTACGGGGCGATGTCCTCGATCGGCATGGCCCCGGCCACCGCCGGCGTCCCCAAGCGCTTCCAGTCGCTGTCGACCGGTGATTTCGTCGGTTCGGTCGAGGGCGATCACTCGGTGGTGATCCTCGGCGGTGGACCCGCGGGCCTGTGCGCGGCGTACGAGATGCGCAAGGCCGGCTACAAGGTGACGGTGCTCGAGGCGCGGACCCGGCCGGGCGGGCGGGTGTGGTCGGTCCGGGCCGGCACCGAGGAGACCGATCTCAACGGTGAGACCCAGAAGTGCACGTTCTCCGAGGGGCACTTCTTCAACCTCGGGGCCACCCGCATCCCGCAGGGGCACGTCACGCTCGACTACTGCCGTGAGCTGGGCGTCGAACTGCAGATGTTCGGAAACCAGAATGCCAACACGATGGTCAACTACACCGGCACCAAACCGCTGGCCGGGCAGTCGATCACCTACCGTGCCGCGAAGGCGGACACCTTCGGGTACGTCTCGGAGCTGTTGCAGAAGGCGACGAACCAGGGCGCGCTGGACAGCGTCCTGAGCAAGGAGGACAAGGACGCGCTGTCGGAGTTCCTCAGCAGCTTCGGTGACCTGTCCGACGACGGCCGCTACCTGGGTTCGCCCCGCCGCGGCTACGACTCCGAGCCCGGGGCCGGCCTGAATTTCGGCACCCAGAAGCCGCCGCTGCCGATGTCCGACGTCATCCGCAGTGGCATCGGCCGCAACTTCGCGTTCGACTTCGAGTACGACCAGGCGATGACGATGCTGACCCCGGTGGGCGGCATGGACCGGATCTACTACCGCTTCGCGGAGGAGATTGGCGACAGCCTGGTCTACGGCGCCGAGGTCACGTCGATGAAGAACACGACCGACGGGGTGACCGTCGAGTACCGGGTGGGGGGTCAGCGCAAGTCCGTCACCGCCGAGTACGCGATCTGCACCATCCCGCCGCACCTGATCGAGCGACTCGACAACAACCTGCCGGCGGACGTCGTCACCGCACTGCGGGCCGCGACGCCGTCGTCGTCCGGCAAGCTCGGCATCGAGTACTCGCGCCGCTGGTGGGAGATCGAGGACCGCATCTACGGCGGCGCGTCCAACACCGACCGGGACATCTCGCAGATCATGTTCCCGTACGACCACTACAACTCCGATCGCGGCGTGGTGGTGGCGTACTACAGCTCGGGTCGACGTCAGCTCGGTTTCGAGTCGCTGACGCATCGACAGCGACTCGCGAAGGCGCTCGCCGAGGGTTCGGAGATCCACGGCGACAAGTACAACCGCGACATCTCGTCGTCGTTCTCGGGTTCGTGGCGGCGCACCAAGTACTCGGAGTCGGCGTGGGCGTCGTGGGCGGGGGCCGGCGACTCGCACGGCGGCGCCGCGACCCCCGAGTACACCAAGCTGCTCGAGCCGGTGGACCGCATCTACTTCGCCGGGGACCACCTGTCCAATGCGATCGCGTGGCAGCACGGTGCCTTCACCTCCGCGCGCGACGTCGTCACCGACATCCACCAGCGCGTCGCGCAGGCCGCTTGAGCCCGTTCACGATTCGAAGGAGCATCATGACTTCCGTTTCTCGCAAGGCGATCGCCGCGGCCCTCGCCGGCTCGGCTCTGATCCTGACCGCCACCGGCTGCACGTCCGACACCGCGGAGGCTGATCCCGCACCCGAGTCGACGTTCGTCTCCAAGTCGATTCTGGAAGCGGGCCAGGCGAATCCGATGATCGCGCAGGGCGTCGCGATCGGCGGCGGCGCGGCCGTCTACAAGACCAGCGGGCTGGGACCGGCGGCGTCCAACAAGGCCGCGCCCGAGGGCACGCCGGAGTCGTACATCGACAGCCAGTTCGGTGGAGGTGTGCTCCCGGCCGGTGTGACGGTGACCGAGGCGCAGGGCATCAACGTACTGAAGAAGATTCGGGAGAATCTGGAGGCGCAGGGCCTGACGCTCGCGGACGTCGTGACGATGCGGGTGTTCCTCGACAATGCGCCGGGCACCGACCGCGCCGACTACGCGGGCTGGAACCGCGCGTACCGGCAGTTCTTCGCCAACACCAACCTCGAGACCGGCGACACCGAGCTGGTGCCGTTGGGGACCGCGGCGCCCGCCGCCCCGATCGAACGGAACAGCGCTCGCCCCACCCGTTTCGCGCTCGAGGTCGGCACGTTGCCGGTTGCGGGCTGGCTGGTCGAGGTCGAGGTGGACGCGGTCTACCCGGACGGCAAGGAGCCGTCCTGATGGGCGCGCTGAGTCCCGGACACTGGGCGATCGTGGCGGTGGTGCTGCTGGTGCTGTTCGGGTCCAAGAAGCTGCCCGACGCGGCCCGTGGACTGGGTCGTTCGCTGCGAATCCTCAAGAGCGAGGTGGGCGAACTGCAGGCCGACGAGCAGCCCGCCGAGCTCGGAGACCCCGACCCGGTGAAACGGCTGTCCGCCTAGACCGGACGGCGATGGCCGCGGGGCGCACGAGCGTTCCGCGGCCATCGCCGTTCCCACGACGTCACGGCCGCGGCCAGGGGCGTCCACCCATCCGTTCGATATCGGTGTTGAAGCGCTTGAGATAGGCCGCGAAGGCGGCGACGTCCTCGGCGGTCCAGTCCGCCATCATCGTGTCGAGTGCGGCGATGCTCCCGGACCGTTCGCCGTCGAGAAGGGCCTTGCCCTCGTCGGTGATGCGAAATTTGCGGGCCATCCCACCGTCGGGGTCGGGGATACGTTCGAGAAGGCGGCGACCGAGCATCGAGGTGGTCTGTCGGTGCAGGGTCGAGGTGTCGAGTCCGAGGGCGTCGCTGAGTTGTCCGATCGACATCGGGCCCTCGATGTCGATGCGACTGAGCAGCACGTAGGCGCTGCTGTCGAGTTGTCCGCCGCTGCGGCGCGGGCGTGGGCTGTTGTGGTGGACGTGTCGGCCGAGCAGCATCGTCTCGAAGTCGATCAGGTGCGTGGGCTTCTCCATACCGGTCCTCTCACAAGCCGCATCGGTACTCGATGCCCTCCCATTGTGCCCGTCCAAAACGGACATATCACTCCGAACTGGGTTTTTGCGTAATGCAACTTGATTGCGCGATACAACTTGGTTGTATGCTGCAACTACTTTGCGTAACGAAATCCATTGATCGAGAAGTTGGGAGACCCGCGTGGACAACTCCGCGCCTGCCACCCGTTCGGGGGGCATCGTCACCGTGCTGGCGGTCGCCGGCATCGTGGCAGCACTCATGCAGACCCTCGTGGTTCCGCTCATCGGCGACCTGCCGCGGATCCTCGACACCACGGCGTCCAACGCGTCCTGGGTCGTCACCATCACGCTGCTGGTGGGCGCCGTGGCGACCCCGGTCACCGGGCGCCTGGGCGACCTGCTGGGCAAGCGGCGGATGCTGCTCTTCTGCTCGGTGCCGCTCGTGATCGGCTCGGTCACCTGTGCACTGGCGACGTCGCTCGCGCCGATGGTCATCGGTCGCGGCCTGCAGGGCCTCGGCATGGGCATGGTGCCGCTCGGCATCAGCGCGTTGCGTGAGCTGGTGCCGCCGCAGAAGCTCGGATCCTCGATCGCGCTCATCAGCGCCACCCTGGGTATCGGCGGGGCGCTGGGCCTGCCGATCTCCGCTGCGGTCACCCAGAACACGAGCTGGCGCGTGCTGTTCTGGGGCTGCGCGGTCCTGAGCGTCTTCATCGGCATCCTGATCTGGCGGCTCGTCCCGGCCACGCCGGCGATGGCCACCGGAGGCTTCGACTACGTCGGGGCCGTCGGACTCGGCATCGGGCTCGTCAGCCTGCTGCTCGCGGTGTCGAAGGGCGCTGTCTGGGGTTGGGGCAGCGCCGAGATCCTGGGACTGTTCGCGGTGTCGGTGAACGTGCTGCTGGCCTGGGGCTGGTGGGAGCTGCGTACCCGCGACCCGCTGGTGAACCTGCGCCTGGCCGCCGGCAGGCAGGTGCTGCTGACCAACGCCGCCTCGGTCGTCGTCGGCTTCTCGATGTACGCGCAGTCGCTGATCATCCCGCAGCTGCTGCAGTTGCCGGAGTCCACGGGATACGGCCTGGGGCAGTCGATGCTGGCGATGGGTCTGTGGATGCTGCCCGGCGGCTTCGTGATGATGGCGGTCTCGCCCGTCGGCGCCAAGCTGTCGGCAGCGCGCGGCCCCAAGGTCACGTTGGTCCTCGGTGCACTGGTCATCGCGCTCGGTTACGGGTCGTCGATGCTGCTCCTCGGCTCCACCTGGGGTCTGCTGGTGGTCGTCTGTATCTCGAACGCGGGTGTGGGCCTGGCCTATGGTTCGATGCCCGCACTGATCATGGGCGCGGTGCCGCCGTCGGCTACGGGCTCCGCCAACAGCTTCAACACGCTGATGCGCTCGGTCGGCACGTCCGTCGCCGCCGCTGTCGTCGGCGTCGTCCTCGCCCAGATGAGCACCACGATCGGTGGCGGTCACACCATCCCGACCGAGGCCGGGTTCCGCACCGGCCTGCTGATCGGTTGCGGTGTGGCGCTGGTCGCAGCCGCCATCGCCGCGGCGATCCCCGGCCGCAAGCCCGCGCCGTCGCCGATCGAGACCGACGCACCTGTCGTGACGAAGGTCTGACCAGGGCATTTGGATCGCGGGATCACCCACTCCGACAAGAAGTTCGATCCCTGTGAGACAAACGTTCAACAGGTGCTAATGTTCGTCCTGCACTGGCCGCAGCTGTCTACTCGCTGCGGCCAGTAGCTATTTTCGCACCCGGATCCCGAGCGGATCCGATGTTTCACGCGAAACGTGAGCCCAGCCCGACGGCGACGTCGCGTGCACCGATCCAGCGCCGGGCGGTCGCGATCCGGCCCGCCAGGCGCGACGCCCGCACCAGGCGCCGCGTGGAGCGGCGTCGGTTCCGGTCGTAGCGGCGCAACGCGTCGGGTACGGGATGTTCGCCGAGCAGGCGGGCGAGGGTGACGGCGTCGACCATCGCCTCGCACGCACCGCGACCCAGGTTCGGCGCCATCGAGTGTGCGGCGTCGCCGATCAGCGCGACGTTCCCGTGCACGTACGACGGCAGCGCCGGCGACTCGTGGAGGTCGTGGTGCAGCACGGTGTCGGGGTCGATCTGCTCGAGGATCTTCCGCACGTCCTGGTGCCAGTCGCCGAAACGGGTGCGGAGGAAGTCGACTCCGCCCGCGGTATCGGCGGGGGAGCGGACCGCCGCGAACCAGTTCACCAGACCGCCCTCGCGTGGAGTGATGCCGAAGAGTGCGCCGGGACCCCACGTCTCGGTCACCGACGCCGTCTCGCCGGGAATCCACCCGCGCCAGGCCGTCATGCCGGTGTAGACGGGCCGGTAGCGGGACCCGAAGAGCACGTCGCGGGTGGCGCTGCTGGTGCCGTCCGCCGCGACGACGACATCGAAGCCGGCGAGGGTGCCGAGATCGGGTGCGGGCTCGCCGAATCGGACGGTGCCGGCGGGAAGTCCGTCGACGAGGATGCCCAGCAGCGCCGGGCGGGAAAGCAGGTAGGCGGTGCGTCGCGCGCTGTCGACGCGGCCGATCACCGACCCGTCCGGCCGGAGGAAGGCCGCGCGCTGCTGCCGGGCGCCGATGTCCCGCACCGAATCGCCGACGCCGGCCGCGTCCGCCGCGGCAATTGCCTGCGGCCACATGCCGAGTGCCGTGCCCGTCGTCGGTGGCGCGGGGGAACGCTCGAAGACCGACACGTCCCACCCGTGACGAATCAGGACGTTGGCGGCCGTCAGCCCTCCGATGCCGCCACCGAGGATCGCTGCCTTGCCAGCCATGTGGGGACCGTACCCGACGTCCGGCGGCGCTTCCGGGCATCGATTCGGCGAGGCTGCTCACCGCGGGTGTTTACAGGCCCGCGTGCGCGGCGTCCAATGGAGTGGAACGAAGATGCGCCGCCGTGGACGGTGTGTGAGCGCTGTCCGACTCCGGCGATTTGCCCTCTTGGAGAAGGGAAAGCGCATGCTCGCGATGTCCAGGCCGGCGGCCCTGGTGGCGGTGTCGGTGGCGGGGCTCGTCCTTTCCGCGCCGACAGCCCACGCGGACAACGTCATCGAGACCGTCCCGGTCGGTGCCGGTCCCACCGAGGTTGCGATCGCCCCCGACGGTTCCCGTGCGTACGTCACGAACTACTTCGACGCCACGGTCGCGGTCATCGACACGGCGACGGACACCGTCACCGCGACGGTGGCGGTGGGCGGGTATCCCACCGACGTCGCGATCGGACCCGACGGCGCCCGGGCCTACGTGACCAACTCCGACGACGGCACGGTGTCCGTGATCGACACCGCGATCGGGGCCGTGGTGGCCACCGTCCCGGTCGGCGACGGTCCGGAGGGGATCGCGGTCACCCCGGACGGCGCGCGGGCCTTCGTGTCCGACTACGACGGCGGCACGGTGTCGGTGATCGACGTCCGCGCGAACGCCGTCACCGCCACGGTCCAGGTCGGCAGCCTGCCCTCCGAGGTGGCGATCACCCCGGACGGCACCCGCGTGTACGTCGCCGAACAGGGCAGCGACGCGGTGGCCGTGATCGACACCGCGACCGCCGCTGTCGTCGGCAGCGTTCCGGTCGGCGACGGGCCGTTCGGGGTGGCGATCACCCCGGACGGCGCCCGGGCCTACGTCACCGCGTGGGACAGCGACCTGGTGTCGGTGGTGGGGCTGCCGGCGAACGCCGTCGTCGCGACCGTCCCGGTCGGGGACAGTCCGTTCGGCACCGCCGTCACCCCGGACGGGGCCCGCGCCTACGTGACGAACTACGCGAGCGACACGGTGTCGGTGATCGGGACCGCGGCCGATGCCGTCGTCGCGACCGTCACCGTCGGCGACAGTCCGTCCGCCGTGGCGATCACCCCGGACGGGTCTCGCGCGTACGTGACGAACTACGACGGTGACTCGGTGTCGGTGCTCGGTATCGTGCCGTGACACGACGGCGACGCATCGGCGAACGATCGTGTCGATGCTGCAACTCGTCCGGCCGTCGGGCGCGAAACAATCGCCCTAGGCTGTGACGTGCACTTCATTTTCCCAGCAATGGGGAGTAAAACCACAGGTCACGGAGTGGAGAGGGGAGCCTTGCTTGCGTTTCTCCCGGGTGCGTGAATTAACCTTTTCTCAACACGGTGGACTCATAACCGTCTGAAACGCCCCAGAGCAACGTCGCCGGGGCGGACGTCAGTCCCGTGCCGAGGCTCAACGAGGAGCCCTTCTCGGTCGGTGCCGCACAGTGTCGTGCAGGTACATGCTCTGCAGTTGTATGGCCATCAGCGCTGCTGGTCGTCGGTGCATCTACGCATACGAAGGCAGTAGGTATGAAGCATCTTCCCGGGCCCCAGGGGCTCTACCACCCGGCGAACGAGCACGACGCGTGTGGCGTCGCGTTCGTCGTCGACATGCACGGTCGTCGCAGTCGCGACATCGTCGAGAAGGCGATCACCGCGCTGGTCAACCTCGAGCACCGCGGCGCCGCGGGCTCCGAGCCCAACACGGGTGACGGCGCCGGCATCCTGCTCCAGGTGCCGGATCGCTTCCTGCGCGCCGTCGTCGACTTCGACCTGCCCGCCGCGGGCGCGTACGCCACCGGTATCGCGTTCCTGCCGCAGGGCGACACGGCTGCCGACGAGGCCGCCGCGGGCGTCGAGAAGATCGTCGCCGAGGAGGGCCTGACGGTTCTCGGCTGGCGCGCGGTCCCCACCGACGACTCCTCGCTCGGTTCGCTGGCGCAGGCCGCGATGCCGACGTTCCGTCAGGTGTTCATCGGCTCGGCCGGTGACGCCGTCACCGACATGGACCTCGAGCGCCGCGCCTACGTCATCCGCAAGCGCGTCGAGCACGAGCTCGGCAACGGTGGTGCCGGCGAGGACGGCCCGGGCCGCGAGTCGGTGTACTTCCCGAGCCTGTCCGGCCAGACGTTCGTCTACAAGGGCATGCTCACCACCCCGCAGCTCAAGGGTTTCTACCTCGACCTGCAGGACGACCGCGTCGAGAGCGCGCTGGGCCTGGTGCACTCGCGCTTCTCCACCAACACGTTCCCGTCGTGGCCGCTGGCGCACCCGTTCCGACGGGTCGCGCACAACGGTGAGATCAACACCGTCAGCGGCAACGAGAACTGGATGCGGGCCCGCGAGGCGCTCATCAAGTCCGACGTGTTCGGCGAGGGTGCGCTCGAGAAGATCTTCCCGGTCTGCACCCCCGGCGCCTCGGACACCGCGCGTTTCGACGAGGTGCTCGAGCTGCTGCACCTGGGCGGGCGCAGCCTGCCGCACGCCGTGCTGATGATGATCCCGGAGGCCTGGGAGCGTCACGAGAGCATGGACCCGGCCCGCAAGGCGTTCTACGAGTACCACTCGGCGCTCATGGAGCCGTGGGACGGCCCGGCGTCGGTGTGCTTCACCGACGGCACCGTCGTCGGCGCCGTGCTCGACCGCAACGGTCTGCGTCCGTCGCGCGTGTGGGTCACCGACGACGGCCTGGTGGTCATGGCGTCCGAGGTCGGCGTCCTGGACATCGCCCCGGAGAAGATCGTGCGCCGCATGCGCATGCAGCCGGGCCGCATGTTCCTGGTCGACACCGCACAGGGCCGCATCATCTCGGACGACGAGATCAAGTCGGAGCTCGCCGCGGAGCACCCGTACCAGCAGTGGATCGACGAGGGCCTCGTCCAGATCGACGACCTGCCGGAGAGCAAGTACACCTACATGACCCACGACCGGGTCGTGCTGCGCCAGCAGATCTTCGGGTACACCAACGAAGAGGTGAACCTGCTCGTCAAGCCGATGGCCGTCACCGGTGGTGAGGCTCTGGGCTCGATGGGCACCGACACCCCGATCGCGGTGCTGTCGGCCCGTCCGCGGATGCTGTTCGACTACTTCCAGCAGCTGTTCGCTCAGGTCACCAACCCGCCGCTCGACGCCATCCGCGAGGAGATCGTCACCAGCCTGGGCGGCACCATCGGTCCCGAGGCCGACCTGCTGACGCCGTCGGCCGCGTCGTGCCGGCAGATCGTGCTGCCGCAGCCGATCCTGCACAACGACGACCTGTCGAAGCTGATCCACCTCAACGACAACGCGAAGTTCCCGCACTTCCGCAGCGTCGTGGTCCGCGGCGTGTACCCGGTCGCCCAGGGTGGCGAAGGCCTGCGCAAGGCTCTGGACACGGTGCGCGACAAAGTCTCCGAGGCCATCGCCGGCGGCGCCCGCATCATCGTGCTGTCGGACCGCGAGTCCAACGAGAAGTACGCGCCCATCCCGTCGCTGCTGCTGACCGCCGCGGTGCACCACCATCTCGTGCGCGAGAAGACCCGCACCAAGGTGGGTCTGGTCGTCGAGTCCGGTGACGCCCGCGAGGTCCACCACATGGCGGCACTGCTCGGCTTCGGCGCCTCCGCGGTCAACCCGTACATGGCGTTCGAGACCATCGACGAGCTGCTGCAGTCGAACCAGCTCGCCGGTCTGTCGCTCGACAAGGCCGTCACGAACTACATCAAGGCCGCCGGCAAGGGTGTGCTGAAGGTGATGTCGAAGATGGGCATCTCGACGCTGGCGTCGTACACCGGTGCCCAGCTGTTCCAGGTGATCGGCCTGTCGCAGGAGCTCGTCGACGAGTACTTCACCGGTCTGCACTCGAACCTGGACGGCATCGGCCTGGACGAGATCGCCGCGGACGTCGCTGCCCGCCACGCCGAGGCGTACCTGGACCGGCCGGAGCTGCGGGCACACCGCGAGCTCGAGGTGGGTGGCGAGTACCAGTGGCGTCGCGAGGGCGAGTACCACCTGTTCAACCCGGACACGGTGTTCAAGCTCCAGCACGCCACCAAGACCGGACAGTACGAGGTCTTCAAGGAGTACACCAAGCTCGTCGACGACCAGTCGGAGCGCCTGGCGTCGCTGCGCGGCCTGTTCAAGTTCAAGACCGGTGTGCGCGAGCCCATCTCGATCGACGAGGTGGAACCCGCCAGCGAGATCGTCAAGCGGTTCTCGACGGGTGCGATGAGCTACGGCTCGATCTCCGCCGAGGCGCACGAGACCCTCGCGATCGCGATGAACCGTCTCGGTGGCCGCTCGAATTCCGGTGAGGGCGGAGAGCATCCGTCGCGTTTCACGCCGGACGAGAACGGTGACTGGCGCCGGTCGGCGATCAAGCAGGTCGCGTCGGGGCGCTTCGGTGTCACGTCGCACTACCTGAGCAACTGCACCGACATCCAGATCAAGATGGCGCAGGGCGCCAAGCCCGGTGAGGGTGGCCAGCTGCCGCCGCACAAGGTGTACCCGTGGGTCGCCGAGGTGCGTGGCTCCACCCCGGGCGTCGGCCTCATCTCGCCGCCGCCGCACCACGACATCTACTCGATCGAGGATCTGGCCCAGCTGATCCACGACCTGAAGAACGCGAACCCGCAGGCGCGGATCCACGTCAAGCTGGTCTCGGAGATCGGTGTCGGCACCGTCGCCGCGGGTGTCTCCAAGGCGCACGCCGACGTGGTCCTGATCTCGGGTCACGACGGTGGCACGGGCGCGTCGCCGTTGACGTCGCTCAAGCACGCGGGTGCACCGTGGGAGCTCGGCCTGGCCGAGACCCAGCAGACGCTGCTGCTCAACGGTCTTCGCGACCGGATCGTGGTCCAGGTCGACGGTCAGATGAAGACCGGCCGTGACGTCGTGATCGCGACGCTGCTCGGTGGCGAGGAGTTCGGTTTCGCGACCGCGCCGCTGGTGGTCTCGGGCTGCATCATGATGCGCGTGTGCCACCTCGACACCTGCCCGGTGGGTGTCGCGACGCAGAACCCGGTACTGCGCAAGCGTTTCGCCGGTAAGCCGGAGTTCGTCGAGAACTTCTTCATGTTCATCGCCGAGGAGGTGCGCGAGCTGCTCGCCGAGCTGGGCTTCCGCACCCTGCAGGAGGCGGTCGGCCAGGTCGACGTCCTCGACACCACCGCGGCGCTCGAGCACTGGAAGGCGTCCAAGCTGGACCTGTCCCCGATCCTGCACAAGGTCGAGTCCGCGTTCGCGGACCAGGACCTGTACTGCTCGGGTACGCAGGAGCACGGCCTGGAGAAGGCGCTCGACCAGCAGCTGATCGAGCTGGCGCGTCCGGCCCTCGACAAGGGCGAGGCCGTCGCGTTCGCGTCGGAGATCACCAACGTCAACCGCACGGTCGGCACCATGCTCGGCCACGAGGTGACGAAGGCCTACGGCGCGGAAGGGCTGTCGGACAACACGATCGACATCACCTTCACGGGTTCGGCCGGCAACAGCTTCGGCGCGTTCGTGCCCAAGGGCATGACGTTGCGGCTGCACGGTGATGCCAACGACTTCGTCGGCAAGGGCCTGTCCGGTGGACGCATCGTCGTCCGCCCTCCGCTGAAGACGGCCGAGGGCTTCGTGCCCGAGGACAACATCATCGGCGGCAACGTGCTCCTGTTCGGCGCCACTGCGGGTGAGGCTCTCGTCCGCGGCATCGTCGGCGAGCGTTTCGCCGTCCGCAACTCCGGCGCCACTGCTGTCGTCGAGGGTGTGGGCGACCACGCTTGTGAATACATGACCGGCGGCAAGGTGGTCATCCTGGGTAAGACCGGACGCAACTTCGGCGCCGGTATGTCCGGTGGTGTGGCGTACATCTTCAACCCGGACCGTGATTTCGGGACCAACCTCAACACCGAGTTGGTCGATCTCGAGGACCTCAGCGTCGAGGACCTGGAGTGGCTGCACGGCGCCATCGAGCGTCACCGCGACGAGACCGGATCCGAGGTTGCGGCTCGGATCCTCGCCGACTGGTCGCACCAGAAGGCACATTTCGCGAAGGTCATGCCGCGCGACTACAAGAAGGTCCTCGTCGCTATCGAGACCGCGAAGAAGAACGGAACGAACGTGGACGACGCAATCATGGAGGCAGCTCGTGGGTGATCCGAACGGCTTCCTGAAGCACACGTCGCGCGAGCTGCCCATCCGCCGTCCGGTGCCGCTGCGCCTGATGGACTGGAAGGAGGTGTACGAGGATTTCTCCTCGGACACCCTCAAGACCCAGGCCAGCCGGTGCATGGACTGCGGTATCCCGTTCTGCCACAACGGTTGCCCGCTCGGGAATCTGATTCCCGAGTGGAACGACCTGATCCACAAGGATCGGTGGCGCGAGGGTATCGACCGGCTGCACGCGACCAACAACTTCCCCGAGTTCACCGGCCGGCTGTGCCCGGCGCCGTGTGAGGCGTCGTGCGTGCTCGGTATCAACCAGGACCCGGTCACCATCAAGCAGGTGGAGGTCGAGATCATCGACCGCGCCTTCGACGAGGGGTGGGTCCAGCCGGTGCGCGCGTCGCACATCACCGGCAAGAAGGTGGCCGTCGTCGGCTCCGGCCCGGCCGGTCTGGCTGCGGCACAGCAGCTCACGCGGGCCGGCCACTCGGTGACGGTGTTCGAGCGCGACGACCGCATCGGCGGCCTGCTGCGCTACGGCATCCCCGAGTTCAAGATGGAGAAGCGCCACATCGATCGCCGTCTGGCGCAGATGGAGGCCGAGGGCACGGTGTTCCGCACCGGCGTCGACGTCGGTGTCGACATCACCGCCGAGCAGCTGCGTGAGCAGTTCGACGCGGTGGTCCTCGCCGGTGGTGCCACCGAGGCCCGCGACCTGCCGATCCCGGGCCGCGAGCTCGACGGCATCCATCAGGCGATGGAGTTCCTGCCGATCGCCAACCGCGTCCAGCTGGGTGACCTCGCGGAGCCGACCATCACGGCCGAGGGTAAGAAGGTCGTCATCATCGGCGGCGGCGACACCGGTGCCGACTGCCTCGGCACCAGCCATCGCCAGGGCGCCGAGAGCGTGCACCAGTTCGAGATCATGCCGCGGCCGCCGGCCGAGCGTGCCGACTCCACCCCGTGGCCGACGTACCCGCTGATGTACCGCGTGTCGTCCGCCCACGAGGAGGGCGGCGAGCGCGTGTTCTCGGTCAACACCGAGGAGTTCGTCGGTGTCGACGGCAAGGTGACCGCGCTCAAGGCGCACGAGGTCACGATGGTGAACGGCCGCTTCGAGAAGGTCGAGGGCTCGGAATTCGAGCTCGAAACCGACATCGTGTTCCTGGCGATGGGCTTCGTCGGACCGGAGAAGCCGGGCCTCCTCACCGACCTGGGCGTCGACCTCAACGAGCGCGGCAACGTCGCCCGCTCGTCGGAGTGGGCCACCAACGTCGACGGCGTCTTCGTCGCCGGCGACATGGGCCGCGGTCAGTCGCTGATCGTGTGGGCCATCGCCGAGGGCCGCTCGTGCGCGTCCGCGGTCGACAAGTTCCTCGAAGGATCGACGTCGCTGCCGTCGCCGATCCGCACCACCAGCGCTCCCCAGCGCTGACGCGGTCCGGCGGGGACCAACGACGTTCCCCGCCGATCGCGTCCTTCGAAGCCCGAAGGCCCCGTTCCACGCATCGCCTCGCGTGGGACGGGGCCTTCGCCCTTTTTCGGTCCGAAATCAGGCTGAGCTGTGGGGTGTTTTCTGGACGTTCGACCAGAAAACGCTTCTACAACGATCTTGCAACGGCTATGGTCTGCCGCATGTGATGAGTGACACATGACCGCCGAGTCGGGGGAAAGGCGGACCTACCCGAGGAGGAGCAGTGTTTTCGTCGAAACTTCGTAGAGCGGCCGGCCCGCTCGTGGCCTTGGCCAGCGCGGCAGCGCTGACCTTGACCATGGCCGGTACGGCCGCGGCGGCGAGCCCCACCGGCCCGCCGCCACCGGCGTCGACCGGCAATCTGACGGCCGACAATCTCGGTTGGAAGACCGAGGTCCTGAGCGTCAACGGTGTGGCAGGCAACGTCGCCAACCCCGGTGACACGGTCACCTACCGGTCGAGTATCTGGGAGAACTCGAAAGCCGGCGGATTCCTGAACCTGGGCCGGTACATGACCTCCATTCGGCACACGGCGCCGGCCGGATTCCAGTTCCTCAACGGGAACACCTCGCCGAACGGCACCGTGACGAACGAGGGGGCCGCCGGCGTCAAGGCGGTCTGCGCCGGCAACGGGTGCAACTCGGTTCCTGTGCTCGGTACGGACGGATTCAAGGTCATCGGCAGCACCGTGCTGACCTTCACCGTGAACTACAAGATTCCGGAGAACTTCGCGCCCGGCGACTACGACAGCGGGTTCGTCTTCGACGTCTACTCCTTCAGCAGCCAGCAGGGCTCCAACGCCTCCGGCGCCAAGGTCCGAGTCATGGACAACAAGGCGGAGACGACCACCACCATGTCGCCGATCGGCACGGTCGCCATGGGTAGCTCGACGGATCTGACGGCCACGATCTCGCCGTCCGGTGCCACGGGCACCGTGCAGTTCTTCGACGGCTCGAACCCGATCGGGACCCCTGTCACGGTGAGCGGTGGATCCGCCACGTTGGCGCACACCTTCGCCGAGATGGGGAACTACTCGATCTCGGCCAAGTACACGGCCACGGGTCTGTTCCATGATTCCGAGTCGACTCCGGTCGAGGCCGAGGTCGGCCCCGTCCAGACGGCTACCACCGTGACCGTACCGGCCACGGCTGAGGCGGGCGCGACGGTGCCGCTGCAGGCCACCGTCACCCCGGCCGACGCGCAGGGCACGGTGCAGTTCGCCGTGAACGGCACCGACGTCGGTAGCCCGGTCCAGGTCAGCGGCGGCACGGCCACGCTGAACCACCGCTTCGACGATCCGGGCAACTTCTCGGTGACGGCGAACTTCGTCGGCGGCTTCGGAGTCGCAGGCTCGGCCGCGACGGCGCAGCAGATCGCCGTCTCCTACGGCGCCTGGCAGACCACCACGGTGGTCGTCGAGCCGGTGACCGCCGAGGCCGGTAGCCCGACCAACCTGATGGCCACCGTCCGCCCGATCCCGACCGGCGGCACCGTCACCTTCTCCGTCGACGGCACCGAGGTCGGCACCGTCGACCTGGGCACTGCCGATGGTGTCGCGGCCCTCGAGCACACGTTCGACACCGCCGGCACCTACCAGGTGGTCGCCGACTTCGCAGGCGCCGAGGGCTTCTCGGCCTCGACGTCCGCGCCGTTCACCGCGACGGTCGCCCCGACCGCGCCCGTCCTCACTGCCGTGACCGCGGACCTGAAGGTCCAGGGTCTGTCGGTGGTCGGCCAGACGGTCACCCTCACCGTGGACGTCGCCCCCGGTGACGCTCAGGGCACCGTCCAATTCTACAAGGGCACGGAGGCGGTCGGCGCTCCCGTGACCGTCGTCGACGGCAAGGCGTCCGTCACGACCACGCTCGACTTCGAGGGCACGCAGTTGCTCACCGCGAAGTTCGTCGGTGGCGAGGGCTTCCGCGACACCGTCTCGAATCCCGTGGTGCTGAACGTGTCTGCGGCGCCGGAAACGCCCGACACGGGTGCCGGCAGCCTCGGTGCGCTGTTGGAAGGCCCGCTGGGCGGGCTGCTCGCCGGATCGATCGGGGGCTGACGAGATGAGTGCAGGAGGATCGATGAGTTCCAAGCTGTACCGCTACCTCGCGCCGGTCGCCGTGGGCGCGACGGTGGTCGCTGGTGCCGGCGTCCTGGGTGTGGGATCCGCTTCCGCCGCCACGACGACCACACCGTTCAACAACGCGTGTCAGGCGACGCCGTCGTCGAGTCTGGCCGGTGGGCCGCAGACTCAGGTGCAGGCGGCGTCGGTGACGGTCGACGCCCCCGAATCAGTCGCGCCCGGTGAGGAGTTCGTGGTGACGATCTCGCCGCCGCCGATCTCGGTACCCAACGATCTGGGTTCCGGCGCGAGCCTGTCGAACATCTCGCGGCTCAAGATCGACGTCGCGATGCCCGAGAACGCGCAGTTCGTCGGCGCCGAGGTGGTGGCCGGGACGTCCGCGGGTATCACGGGTGTCGCGCCCAACGTCATCGTCGTCAACGAGAGCGGAAACCCGGACGCGAACGGCTCGATCATCCGGTTGTCCGGAAACAACGAGACGATCGGCAACGGACCGAAGTCCTCGAAGAGTTCCGAGGGCGGCATCAAGGCGAATGCGTCGGGCAGCACCACCTCCTTCCAGTTGCCGCAGGTCAAGGCCACGCTCAAGGCGGGTGCGGCCGGTGAGATCTCGATGAAGCTGCGCACCGCAGGAAACGCCGGTCAGTTCGGCAACGACGCGAACTTCCTGACGTTCCTGCCCCGTGCCAGCGCGCCGATCGTCGGTACCGTCTGGGCCCCCACCCAGTGTTCACCGCGTGACTCCGCGGGCGCCGGGCTCAATGCCGGAGCCGGCCCGTTGGCCACGATCCAGATCCTGCGGCAGGCGGTCGCGACCGTGACCTACCTGGACGGTCCGAGCGCAGTGACCAACGGCGGCCAGTTCACCCTCAACGCCACGGTCGTGCCGACCCCGGACAGTGGGCAGGTGCAGTTCACCCGTGACGGTGAGGACGTCGGCACACCGGTCGACGTCGTGAACGGCAAGGCGTCGCTGACGGAGATGCTCGACACCGACGGCGACTACGCCTACGAGGCGAAGTTCCTGGGCGCGGAGTTCTTCAATCCGTCGTCCGCCGCGAAGACGGTCACGGTGACCTCGCAGGACATCCAGACCACCACGTCCGTCACCGGACCGGGTCACGACGCCTACCGTGACCAGCCGGTGAACCTCACCGCGAAGGTCGAGCCGGGAGTCTCCGGCGGCACGGTCGCCTTCGAGGTCGACGGCACTCCGGTCGGCACGGCAGACGTGATGGACGATGGAGCCGCGGTGCTCCCGCACACCTTCACCACCAACGGCACGCATCGCGTGATCGCGCGGTACTCGGGTGCCGAGGGGATCTCCCCGTCGGTCTCGCTGCAGTACCCCGTCAGTGTCACGGAAGCGCCGGCCGCCGACGTGGCCACCACGATCACCGTCGATCCGGTGGCCTCGACCGCCAAGGGCTCGCCGGTGACGCTCACCGCGCGTCTCGATCCGGCCGACGCCCGGGGCACGGTGCAGTTCAAGCTCGGTGACGTGCTGCTCGGCGGACCGGTGCGGGTGGACGCGAACGGCGTTGCGACGCTGACGACGTTCTTCCAGAACCCGGGCGAGTTCGTCGTCACCGCTCAGTACACCGCCGACGCCGGGTTCATCGACTCGGCGGCGAACCCGGTGAACGTCACCGTGACCGGTGATCCGGACACGATTCCGAATCCGGATGGCGGCGGCAGCCTCGCCGGCCTCTCGGGACTGTTCGGTAGCTTGGGCGGCTGATCCGAGTCGTCGGTTGGGCCCCCTCGCGCACCGCGAGGGGGCCCAATTTCCTTGGGCGCGAAGAGGACGAAACGAAGAAGCCCACCGCGGCGCCCGCCTCCGGTAACGTGCGTTTACCGATCGTGCACCGTATCGACACGTAGGGCTGTAAAGATCTACCTGTCGCGTCACCCGCAGGCGTTGTCACGGGAGGGGACGTCACGGCATGTGGCCATGGGGAAGTGGCCACCTGGACAGAATGAGTGGGGTGGGTCGATGCGCCTGAAGAAGACGCTGGTCGCGTTCGGGGCAAGCGCGGCAATGGTTCTCGGAACGACGGTCTCGATCGGGGCCGGGGTGGCGCAGGCCGCACCCACGTGTCCGAACCTGCATGTCGTGGCCATTCCGGGGACCTGGGAGACCACCACCGATCCGGGTGCGAGTCGCGGACCGGGACTGCTGTCGGCGGTGACCAACCGGCTTCCGTCGTCGGTCGGTGTCGACTACGTGACCTACGTGGCGACGGCGTTCCCGTGGGAGACGGAGGTGTACGGCGCGTCCAAGCGGCAGGCCGTCGACAACGCCCGGGGGATCATCGCGGACATCGCCGGACGATGCGGCAACACGAACTTCGCCCTGATCGGATACAGCCAGGGCGCGGACGCGGCGGGTGATCTGGCAGCCGACATCGGCACCGGACTCGGCGTCATTCCGCCGAATCGGATTGCCGCGGTGGGCTTGCTGTCCGATCCGCGCCGTTCCGAGGGGGACAACATCGTCGGCCCGCAGGTGATCGGCAACGGCGCCGGCGGACCGCGGATCGGCGGCTTCGGTCTGGTCAATCCGCAGACGCGAACTTTCTGCGCCGCGGGTGACCTGTACTGCTCCACCCCGAAGGACGACTTCGTGACCCGCCTGGCCGGGTTCATGGCCCAGAACTCGTCGCCGCTCGCGCCGCTCAGTGGCCGGTACGCGCAGGAGGCGCTGTCCATCGCACAGGACGTGATCGCCGCGGGCGGCGTGCCCACCCTCGAATCGCAGTCGTCGGACGGTGCCAACCACGACCGTGCCGAGAAGCTCCGCCAGTTCTACGAGTCGCAGGTGCACCAGGACTACTCGACCTACGTCGTCGACCGGAACGGTGCCACGGCGACGTCGTGGCTCACGAACTGGTTGCGCTCCATGGCGTGACGGCGCCGGCGGCCCCCTCGATCCCGAGTCGCGGTCAGCAGTACGTGTTCTCGGCCGTCGACACGTAGATCTCCGCGATCCGGTCCGCCGGCATCGGCAGGAACTGCGCGTACGCCGCACCCACCGAATCGAATTCGGCCAACACGCTCGCACGCGAATCGCCGCGCGCGAGGGCCTCGCACGTGCCCTGCGCGTACAGCACCTCGACGGCATCCATGCCGGTCGGTGGAAGGCCCGCGCCGCGCAGCGCGCCGAGGTAGCGCTGCCCACGCTCGCCCGACTCGGCGACGATCTGCTCCGGGGACCGCGCGTCGATCTCGCCGCCCGCGGGTGCGGCAGGGCGCGGAGCAGGAGGCGGGACGGTCGCTGCGGGGGGCGGGGGCGCGACCGTCATGGTCGACGTGAGTGGGGGAGTGGACGATTCCACCGCGGGGACCGGCGCGGCCTGACTCGGGGTGGTCGATCCCTGTGCCGCCGTCGACGTGGTGGCGCCCGCGGAGGTGGCGGAAGCGCTGTGCCCGGTGTGTTCGGGCGTCGAATCCTGCCCGCCGCACGCGGTGAGAAGCAGTGCTCCTGCTGCCGCGACCACGGCGGTAACTGCACGTGTGCTCGTCATGACCAAACAGTCTGGCATGTTGAACTACTGACCGGTAGACCCCAAAAAGGCCGGGGGCGAAAAGTCGCGAGTTTCGTATTCAGCGGCATCGCGCTGTGATATAAACCACTCCAGCTGTTACCTGGCGTAACAGTCGAAGGCGTGTCGAGTCCACAGTGAATGTCCAGGTAAGAGTCATTCATCGGTTGGGCTCCGGTGCTGCGGACGGTGGGGTGCCGCCGTGGCACAGCTCGATCGAACGAAGTTCGCGGCGATGAGGCGTTCGCCGTTGCTCACCCCTCTGTACGACCACAAACGTGGAGCCGTACATCGAATGCTCGATAACTGAGGAGGATGCGTGAAGAACGATTCGAGGGTCTCGCGGCGTCGCGCTGCAACCCGTGTCGCCGTTGTCGGGGGCGCGATCGGTGCCTCGATGGCCCTGCTGGCTCCTTTGGCGTCGGCAGCTCCGACGCCCGCCCCGGTGCCGGGTGGTGGCGTGTGCGATCCCGCCATCGCGGAAGGCTGCCTCACGGTGCTCGTCGAGAGCGGTACGTTCGCGAATAATGGCTTCAACTTGCCGATCGGGCTCGGCGACATGATCATCGCGGGCAACGCCCCTGACGACAAATTCATTCCCCGCGACGACGGCCACAACGGCGTCTACGCCAAGCCGTTGACGGTGCCCGGCGGTGTGCTCGGGGTCGATCTCCCGTTCAACAACCTGTTCGGCCTGGCCGCGGTGACCGCGACGGTCGAGGCCGTGGAGGTTCCGGTGTTCAACGGTAACCTCTTCGACTTCGACATGACGCTGAATACGCGGATGAAGATCGACAATCCGTTCCTCGGTGACAACTGCTACATCGGGTCGGAATCCAACCCCGTGGTGCTCGACTTGGACTTGACCAATCCGGACGACGACCCGGTCGTGTGGGACTACGCTACGTACCCGGGTATCAAGGCCGGAAACATTCAGAACACGGCAACCAATTTCACCCTTCCGGGTGCCACCGGCTGTGGTCCGTTCGGGATTCTGAACCCGATCGTGAACTGGCGGGCCAAGGTTCCTGCGGAATCCGGAACGTCGTTGAAGACGAAGTCTTCGGGCTTCTTGACCGAGTCGGCGGCGGGTGGCACGGATCCCCTGGACGGTTCTGACGACGGCAACGGTTCGAGCGGATCCAGTGGTTCGAGCGGCTCGAGCGGTTCCAGCGGCAGCTGATCCGCCCATGATCCGGGCGTCCTGCCGATCCGTCGGGGGGTCGGCAGGACACCCGTCACGTCTATTTCAACCCGTGGAACCGGGCCATCATCTTCTCGGTGAACGCCCGCGGCGCGAGCCGCCGGACAGTGAACACCAGCGGCGCCTTGTTCCCTACCGCGTAGAGCGGCACGGGCTTGTCCGCCTCGATCGCCTTCACCACCAGTGCGGCGACCGTCGATGCTTCGATACCGCGGTCCTCGTTGCGTTGCATGGCCTTCGAGACCGTCTCGTAGTCTCGCGTGTACGGTGAGCCGTCGGAGATGTACCGGGTGCGGCGGTCACCGATACCGGTGGCGATGGTGCCGGGCTCGACGGTGGTGAGCCACACCCCGAACGGGCTCAGCTCCCGCCGGGCCGCCGTCGCGAAGCCCTTCAGTGCGCACTTCGCGGCCACGTACGACGACCGGAACGCGAGCGGGAAACTCGCGAGCATCGAGCCCACCATCACCACGCGGCCGAAGCCGCGCTCGCGCATGCCGGGCAGGAGCAGCTGCGTCAGCTGGATCGCGCCCAGCACGTTCACCTGGAACAGGCGGTCGATCGCGTCGAGTGGCAGCTCCTCGAGCGGCCCCATCTGGCTCTCGCCGGCATTGTTGACCAGGACGTCCACGTCCCCCGCCGCGCGGGCGCACGCCTCGATACTCGCCCGGTCGGTGAGATCGAGCGCCAGGTACTCGACACCGGTGACTCGCGAACCCTCCGGCAGCGCAGCGGGATTCCGTGTGGTTCCGAGGACCCGGTAACCCCGCGACACGAGCGCCCGGGCCACTTCCAGGCCGATGCCCGACGACGCGCCCGTCACGAGCGCCGTACGGCTCATCCGAGACTCCGTCCCAGTGCGCGCCCGGCCGCGCGGCCGGAGAAGATGCAGCCGCCGAGGAACGTGCCCTCGAGGGCGTTGTAGCCGTGGACACCGCCGCCGCCGAAACCGGCGACCTCACCGGCGGCATACAGCCCGTCGAACACGCTGCCGTCGGGCCGGATCACCTGCGAGTCCAGGTTGGTCTCGAGGCCACCGAGGGTCTTGCGGGTCAGCAGGTTCAGCCGGACGGCGATCAGCGGGCCGTGCGCGGGGTCGAGCAGGCGGTGCGGTTTGGCGACGCGGATCGCCTTGTCGGGCAGATAGGTTCGTGCGTTGCGAATCGCCATCACCTGCATGTCCTTCGAGAAGGTGTTCTCCATCTCGCGGTCGCGGGCCACGATCTCGCGCTCCACCTGCGCGTGGTCGAGCTTGGCCTCGGGGGTGAGCGCGTTCATGCCGTCGACCAGGTCCCGTAGGTTGTCGCGGACCACGAAGTCGATGCCGTGTTGCTTGAACGCCTCGACCGGCCCCGGGGCGCCCTTCTTCACGCGGCCGAGCAGGAGTTTCATGTCCTTGCCGGTGAGGTCGGGGTTCTGCTCGGATCCCGAGAGCGCGAACTCCTTCTCGATGATCGACTGGGTGAGGACGAACCACGTGTGGTCGTGCCCGGTGCCCAGGATGTGCTTCAGCGTCGCGAGGGTGTCGAAGCCGGGGAAGAGCGGCACCGGCAGGCGCTTGCCGGTGGCGTCGAGCCACAGCGACGACGGTCCGGGAATGATCCGGATGGCGTGATCGGGCCAGATCGGATCCCAGTTGACGATGCCCTCGGTGTAGTGCCACATGCGATCCCGGTTGACAATGTTGCCGCCCGCGTTCTCGGTGATCTCCAGCATGCGGCCGTCCACGTGCGCGGGTACGCCGGTGATCATGTGTTCGGGCACGCGGCCCAGTCGGTCGACGGGCCAGTTCTTCTTCACGAGGTCGGGGTTGCCGCCGATGCCGCCGGACGTCACCACCACCGCCTGTGCACGGAGCTCGAACTCGCCCGCGGGCGTGCGGGACGACTTCACACCGCGCGGTTCGATCGACGGCTCGAGCACCGTGCCGCGGACGCCCACGGCCGCGCCGTTCTCGACGATCAGATCGTCCACCTGGTGCCGGTAGCGGAAGATGACCTGCCCGCGGGCGGCGGCGTCGAGCACCGGCTCGCGGAACACGCGAACCACCTCGGGGCCGGTGCCCCACGTGATGTGGAAACGCGGAACCGAGTTGCCGTGGCCGGTGGCCAGCCCGCCGCCCCGCTCGGCCCAGCCGACGTTCGGCATCACCCGCAGGCCGAGGTCGTGCAGGTAGGCGCGCTTCTCGCCGGCCGCGAAGTCGACGTAGGCCTCGGCCCACTGCCGGGGCCAGTGGTCCTCGCGGTCGCGGTCGAAGCCGGCGCTGCCCAGCCAGTCCTGCAGCGCCAGGTCGCGCGAGTCCTTGATGCCCATGCGGCGCTGTTCGGGGCTGTCCACCAGGAACAGGCCGCCGAGCGACCAGAAGGCCTGTCCGCCCAGGTTTTCCACGTTCTCCTGGTCGACGACGACGACCTTGCGGCCGGCCTTGACCAGTTCGTGGGTCGCGACCAGACCTGCCAGTCCCGCTCCGACAACGATGACGTCGGCTTCCGTTGCCACTGCCTGTCTCCTGTCCGTCAGATACTGCTGCTGTAACTGCTCACGACGGTGACGAACAGACGCTGACGTGCCTGTCGGACCGCCTCGTTCCCGGGTTCCATCAGCACCTGCACGGAGGTGCCGTCGTGGATCGCGACCAGTGCCCGCCCGAGAGCCTCGCGATCGGTGACGTGCCGGCCCGCCGCGGTGAGGGCGTCCTCGACGATCGGGAGGATGGTCCCGAGGATCGCGTCCTCCCGGGCCGCCATGACGCGCGTGAGCGCGGGGTTGCGCAGCGCGTGCGCGGTGAACTCGGCGGTGATCCGGTACCACGCGTCGTCGACGGGGATCGCCGCCAGGACGCGTTCGACGGCGGCCTCGAGGGTGAGCGCCGACGGCCGGTCGGCGAGGGCGGTGCGGATGCCGTCGAGCATGGTCGCCGAGCGCTGCTCCCACATCGCGAGGAACAACTCGTCGAGCGAGGTGAAGTTCGAGTAGAACGCGCCGCGCGTGTAGCCGGCGCGCTCGCACACCTGCTCCACGGTGGAGCGCCCGAAGCCCTCGTCGGCGAACACTGCGCCGGCCGCGTCGAGCAGGCGCTGCCGCGTCTCGGCGCGCCGTTTCGTGACGCGCTTGGGTTGCGGCGTCTCGGCCGTCTGCACTGGTCACCGCCTGCTTTCCGTGTCGGATCCCTCTCGATACAAAACTGTATCCGACGAATCCCGGCGTAGCGTCGAAATGGTGCAGATCTGGTACGTGAGCTACGGATCGAACCTGTCGCCGGCCCGCCTCGACTGCTATCTGGCGGGTGGCTGTCCGGCCGGGGGCGGGCGCACGTATACGGGCGCGCGGAACCCGCATCCGCCGGCCGGTCGGGCAGGGCTGCGGTTGCCCGGCACCGTCTACTTCGCGGGCGAGTCGCTGGTGTGGGGCGGCGGGCGGGCATTCTACGACCCGGACCTGCCCGGCGACACCGCCGCGTGTGCGTATCTGGTGACGGCCGAGCAGTTCGACGACATCCACGCTCAGGAGCCGCCCTGCTACGACCGCGTCCTCGATCTGGGGGTGCACGACGGGGTGCCGATGCGGACCTTCACGGCCACCGTGGGGTGCGGCGACGTCGTCCGGACCGCGCCGTCGGCGGCCTACCTGGACACGATGGCGAACGGACTTCGCGAAGTGTTCGGCTGGAATTACGAACGGGCGCAGGCGTATCTGCGGCGTTTGCAGCCCTGACCAGGGTACCGTCGAGAAGCCGCATACTGTGGCGGCGCTCACAGAATAGGGATCCGATGTCGAATCTGCATGTCGTTGCGACAATTCCGGCCAAGGCCGGCTCCGAGAACACGGTGCGCGCCGCCCTCACCGCGCTGGCGGAGGAGAGCCGCAAGGAGGACGGTTGCGTGTCCTACGACCTGTACGAGTCCACGTCGGCACCCGGCACGTTCGTCGTCGTCGAGATCTGGCAGGACCAGCACGCGCTCGACACGCACATGAAGTCGGACCACATGCGGGAGGCCGCCGGCGCGTTCGGCGCCCACCTCGCCGCGGCCCCGGGCATCCACCCGCTGCGCCCCGTCTCCTGACCCGTCCCCACCCACCCGCCCTCGCGTTTTGCGCACTTGTCGCGCTCTGGGCCCCCGGAATTTCGCGACAAGTGCGCAAAACGCGGGTCAGGGGGAGGCGGGAGCGGACGCCGCGGTCACTCCGTGCACGTCCCGCCACGCCCGGTCGCTGAGCAACGTGGCCGCGACCAGCACCATCCATCCGCTCATCGACAGCAGTTCGACGCGCTGCGCGAAGCCGAGCCAACTGTGGCTGCCCGACGGGTCGTCGACCCCGACGAGCATCCACAGCGTGCCGACGAGGAACAGCACGACGACGGCGAGCCCGGACCACCACATCGCCCGCGGCGCCCGGTAGACGAAGATCGCGATGATGAATGCGACGGCCGAGACCACCGCGGCCGTCACCGACACCGTGCTGGTGAGGGCGTGCCACTGGTGGGTCAGCGGCGCCTGCGCCGCCTCGCAGGCGGGCTTCGAGCAGCGCAGCGGCAGCCGGGAATCGGCGACGGTGCCGACCGCGAAGACTCCCAGCGCGCCCCAACCGACGGTGGTGAGGAAGCGCCGCGGCGTCAGGGTCAGGCCCAGCACCGCGGCGACGAAGAGCACGATGCCGGTCAGCAGATCGCCGCTGCGATAGAGGATTCCGTACCGCTGATCGGTGGCCGCGAGTTGGCTCGCGAACCCCTCGAACCCGCCCTCACCCGAGTTCAGGAAGAACGCGAGCACCCACGACGAGTACAGCACCGCACCGGCGATGAGTAGTCCGGCGATTGCACAACGCCGCACAGCCTGTGTCTGCGTCTCCGACACGGCGACCTCAGTTGCGCGGCTTGGCGAACGGGAACGCGAGCGACTCCCGGATGCTGCCACCGGTGATGAGCATGACGATCCGGTCGACGCCCATGCCGAGACCGCCGGTGGGCGGCATCGCGTGCTCGAGAGCCTGCAGGAAGTCCTCGTCGAGTTCCATCGCCTCGGCGTCGCCGCCGGCCGCGAGCAGCGACTGCTCGGTGAGGCGCTGTCGTTGATCGATCGGATCGGTGAGTTCGCTGTAGGCGGTACCGAGTTCGACGCCCCACGCCACCAGGTCCCACTTCGCGGCCACACCCGGGATGGTGGGGTGCGGACGGGTCAGCGGCGACATGGACGTCGGGAAGTTGGTGTAGAAGGTGGGGAACTCGGTCTGCCCCTCCACCAGCTGCTCGTACATCTCCTGCGCGACGGCGCCGGCATCCCAGCTCTTCTGGTACTCGACGTCGTTCTCGTCGCACAGCTTCTGCAGCACGTCGAGCGGCGTCTCGGGGGTGACGTCGACGCCCAGCTTCTCGGCGACCGCGCCGTGCATCGTCTTGACCGGCCATTCGCCCGAGATGTCGACGGCGACGAGTTCGCCGTCGGGCCCCGGACGCATGATCGTCTGGCTGCCGTGCGCGGCGACGGCGGCGGACTGGATCAGCTCGCGGCACAGCACCATCATGCGTTCGTAGTCGCTGTGCGCCTCGTACGCCTCGAGGATCGTGAACTCGGGGTTGTGCTTGAAGTCGACGCCCTCGTTGCGGAACACCCGCCCGATCTCGAACACCTTCTCCATGCCGGCCACACACAGCCGCTTGAGGAACAGCTCCGGTGCGATCCGCAGGTACAGGTCGAGGTCGTAGGCGTTGATGTGGGTGACGAACGGGGCGGCGTTGGCGCCACCGTGGATGCGCTGCAGGATCGGCGTCTCCACCTCGAGGTAGTCGCGGCCGGACAGGGTGTCGCGCAACGACTTCACGATCGCGGTGCGCGCGGCCAGCAGCCGCCGCGACTCGGGGTTGATCGCGAGGTCGACGTAGCGCTGCCGTACGCGGGTCTCGGCGTCCGTCAGACCCTTCCACTTGTCGGGGAGCGGGTGCAGGCACTTGCCGTTCATGCGCCACTCCGTCGCCAGCAGCGACAGTTCACCCTTGCGGCTGCGGCCGATGGTGCCGCTCACCTCCATGAGGTCGCCGAGGTCGAAGTCGGTGGAGAACTCCTCGAGGCGGTCGCCGACGGTGGTGCGTTCGATGAGTACCTGGATGTCGCCGGACCAGTCCCGCAGCACCGCGAACGCGACACCGCCGTACGTGCGGATCCGTAACAGCCGCCCCGCGATTCGCACGCGGGTGCCCTCGGGGGAGGCTGCCGCTGCGGCGACGGTGTGCGTGGGCGGATACGCGACCGGGTACGGATCGATGCCCTCGTCGGCGAGGCGCGTGAGCTTGTCCATGCGCACGCGAACCTGTTCGGGTCGACGCGGTCCCACCGATCCCGGGGCCACCGTGCCGGTTCCGCTCGTGGCGGCGTCGGCGGCCGGGGCGGAATCCGGGGCGCTGCCGTCCGCATGCAGGACGCCGGACACGGCGAGCGCCTCCGGCACCGCGGTGCGGGTCCCGGTGTGGGTGGGGGCCTGGGCGCGGTGCCCGAACGTGGGCAGCGTCAGGAATCCCTCGGCGATGGCCGAGGCGATGCCCACGCGTGGCAGCTGCCGGTTGTCGTCGAAACACAGGTACCGCGGCGCCCATTCGGGCTGGTACTTCACGTTCGAGCGGTACAGGGCCTCGAGCTGCCACCACCGGGAGAAGAACAACAGCATCGATCGCCACACCCGGAGGATCGGGCCGGCGCCGATGCGCGCCCCCTCCTCGAACGTGGAGCGGAACACCGCGAAGTTGAGCGACACCCGGACGACGCCGAACTCGTCGGCGCGCGTCATCAGCTCGGTCACCATCAGCTCGACGACGCCGTTGGGGGCCTGCGGGTTCCGGCGCATCAGGTCCAGCGATGCCCCGTTGGGCCCCCACGGCACCAGCGACAGCATGCCCATCACCTCGGCGCCGTTCCCGCCCGTTCCGTCCCCGCCGAGTGCCTCGACCAACAGGCAGTCGCCGTCGAGCGGATCGCCGAGCCGCCCGAGCGCCATCGAGAATCCGCGTTCGGTCTCGGTGTCGCGCCACGCCTCGGCGCGGGCGATGACCTCGGCCATCTCGGTGGGCGGTATGTCGCGGTGACGCCGGATCCGGACGGTCACGCCCTGCTTGCGGACCCGGTGGACCGCCTGGCGGACCTGGCGCATCTCGCGGCCGTTCAGGTTGAAGTCGCGGGTCTCGAGGATCGCCTCGTCGCCGAGTTGCAGCACCGACAGACCGGCCCGCTTGTACGCGGTGGCCCCGGCCTCGCTCGCCCCCATCACGGCGGGCGCCCAGCCGTACTTCGAGCACAGGTCGAGCCACGCGTCGATCGCGTGCGGCCACGCCTCCGGGTTGCCGATCGGGTCGCTGCTGGCCAGGCACACGCCGATCTCCACGCGGTACGTGACGGCGGCCTTGCCGCTGGGTGCGAACACGACGGCCTTGTCGCGACGGGTCGCGAAGTAGCCGAGCGAATCGTCGGCGCCGAAGTTGTCGAGCAGACCGCGCAGCGCGGATTCGTCGTCACCGGTCAGCGCGTTCGACGCCCGCTGCGAGCGGAACAGCGTGATCACCGCGGCCAGCAGCGCGAGCGCGCCGAACAGGCCGAGCATGGTGTTGACGAAGACGTGCGGGTGACCGTCGAACTGTTCGTTCTCGACCACGACGAGCGCGGTGACGCGGTTGAGTGCCCACAGGAACCGCTGGCCCGACGGCAGTGTTCCGGGGAAGAGTTCCACCAGCGCCCAGCCCAGCAGCGTGCCCACCACGAGACCGGAGACGAGGACGCCCAACGCCTTCCATGCGGCGCCGCGACGGACCCGGGTGTAGAACTCCTTGCGCGCGGCGACGAGAACGCCGACCACGACGAGGTGGACCACGAAGGCGACCGCGGCGTTGATGTTCTTGTCGGCCACCGCTTCGACGGCGTTGACGATCGCGAACAGAATCAGATAGATCGTCAGCAGCCACCACGCGATCCGTTTGCGGCTCGCGAGGGCGGCCGCGACCAGACCGACCACGACGGCCCAGGACAGGCTCGTGTCGGGGGCGTCGAAGTAGTAGTTCTCGACGTACAGGCGTGGTGTGTGCACCAGGTAGCGCAGCGCGGGCGACAGGCTCCACAGGAACACCAGCACCGAGAAGACGCCGAGAACGAGGCCCGCGATGTGCGGAACCTCCGACAGCCGTCCGCGTTTCGGCGTGACCCGGGTGGGGTGGTGTTCCCGCTTGTCCGTGGTGTCCACAGGGCTACCGGTACTCGTGGCCATCGACGTCCTTCCAGTGACTGTCGCCTCTCCGAGTCCAGTGTGAGGCGTCGAAGGGCCGTTTGGGGTGAAGGAGGAAGATGGAGGCATGTCTGACGCTGCCCACGAGGTCCCGATCCGCGACGAATCGATCCGTCTGGGTCAATTCCTCAAGCTCGCCAATCTCATCGAGTCCGGCGCCGAGGCGAAGGTCGTCGTCGCCGACGGTCTCGTCAACGTCAACGGCGAGGTGGAGATCCGACGGGGACGGCAGTTGCGGGACGGCGACGTCGTCGAGATCGGTGGGATGTCGGCGCGGGTGAGCGCCCCCGTGTCCTAGCGGTCCGCGCGGTCTCCGAACCGAACCCATCCGCGGCCCCCGCCGGCGCCGAATACTCGGACGTAGCCGGAAGGAAGCGGGGACGAGATGACGGCGCGCGAGGATACGACCGGGACGCCGCGGCGCAGCGTTCCGGCGCGAGCACTGTCGGGCGTTCTCGCGGCAGCCGTCGCGCTCGGGGTGGGCGAACTGGTGTCGGTGCCGATCGCCCGCGCGGCGTCGCCGTTCTTCGCGGTCGGATCCACCACCGTCGACCGCAGCCCGGCGTGGGCGCGCGAGTTCGCGATCACGACGTTCGGCACCAACGACAAACCCGCCCTGTTCCTCGGCATGACCGTGCTGATCGTGGTGCTGGCCGCCGTGGCGGGCATCGTCGAGCGGCCGCGCCGCCCGTACGGCAGCGCGATTCTGCTGGCGCTCGGGGTGGTCGGGGTGTACGCGGCCGTGAACCGGCCGGGCGCCTCGGCGCTGTACGCCCTACCGACGCTCGTCGGGGTCGCGGCCGGAGTCGTCACGCTGCGGGTGCTCACCGCTCGCGCGCCGGTCGCGGCCGGGTCCGGGGGCGACCCGTCGGGGCTGCCGCGTCGCCGGTTCCTGGTGCTGGCCGCGTCGGCCGCCGCGGTGGCGGCCGCAGCGGGGGCCGCCGGCCGTTATCTCGCCGACCGGGTCGCGGGGGCGGTCCGCAACCGCGACGGTCTCAGGCTGCCGGCGGTGACCGCCGCCGAGCAGGCGCCGACGATCGCGGCCGGCACCGACGTCTCCGTCCCGGGCGCCACCCCGTTCGTGACGCGCAACGGCGACTTCTACCGCATCGACACTGCGCTCCAGGTGCCGATGCTCACGACGGACGACTGGAGCCTGCGGATCCACGGCATGGTGGACCGCGAGATCACCCTGGGCTGGGACGATCTGACGGCGCGGACGCCGATCGAACGGGCGATCACGCTCACCTGTGTCTCCAACGAGGTCGGCGGCGACCTCGCGGGCAATGCCACCTGGATCGGCTATCGGATCAAGGATCTGCTCGACGAGGTGGGCGTCGCGCCCGACGCCGACATGCTGCTGTCCACCAGCGCCGACGGTTTCACGGTCGGCACCCCGGTCGAGGTGCTCCGCGACGGCCGCGACGCGATCCTCGCCGTCGCGATGAACGGCGAACCGCTGCCGTTCGAGCACGGCTACCCGGTGCGCCAGGTGGTGCCCGGGCTGTACGGGTTCGTGTCCGCGACGAAGTGGGTGGTCGACTGGGAACTGACCCGCTTCGACCGCGCCGAGGCGTACTGGACCCGACGCGGCTGGGCGGAGCGGGCGCCGATCAAGACCGCGTCGCGCATCGACGTGCCCGCCGCCTTCGGGAAGATCCCCGCCGGTCCCACGATCGTCGCCGGCACCGCGTGGGCGCAGCACCGCGGCATCGCGACGGTCGAGGTGCGGGTGGACACCGGCGTGTGGCGGACCGCGACCCTCGCGCCGCAGTACTCGATCGACACGTGGCGGCAGTGGACGTGGCAGTGGGACGCGCCCCCCGGTGTGCACAGCCTCCAGGTGCGTGCCACCGATCTCGACGGGAACACCCAGACCGAGGAGCGGGCGGCGCCGATTCCGGACGGCGCCAGCGGATGGCACTCGCGCACGGTGACGGTGTCGTGAACCGGGTCAGCGGACCCGACGGTGCTGCTGCGGTCTCGCCCACCACCTGACAGGCCGGCCGGGTTCCTAGTCGGGGTCGGGCAGCGCTGCCTCCGGGCCGGACTCACCGCCGAGGACCGCGGCCAGGCGCTCCCGGGCGCGGCCCAGGTGCTCCGTCAGCACCGCCACCGCGCGTCCGCCGTCGCCGGCGGAGAGGGCGTCGAGGATCTGTTGGTGCTCGGCGACGATGCTCGACGTGGTCAGCAGGTGTTTGCCCTGCACCTGGACCATGCACAGGCGCACCTCGGACACCAGCGTCCGGAAGATCCGGCTGGTGCGGGGGCTGCCGACGGCGTCGACGAGTGACGTGTGGAAACGCATGTCCGGTTCGACGACGGACAGCGGAGCGCCGTCGGTGAGCGCGGCGATCTCGGCGTTCGCGGTCACCGCGTCGGGGGGCACCACGCGGTTGCGGGCGAGTTCCCGCAGCACCTGGGATTCGAGCCCGGCCCGGGTGCGGTAGATGTCGCGCACGTCGTCCGGCCCCAGGTGCAGCACCCGTGCGGTCTTGTGGGCGCTGCGCTGCAGCAGTCCCTCGCCGACGAGCTTCTCGATCGCGGCCTTCGCGGTGGGCCGGGCGACCTCGTAGGCGCGCGCGATCTCGGTCTCGGTGAGGGCGGCGGCGTGCGTGAGGTCGCCGGCGAACACGCGTTGCCGCAGTTCGGCGGCCAGTGCGTCGACGATCGACAACGCCTCGACTCTGCCCACCGGATCCTCCGCTCGCTCGATTCCGGTCGATCCTCCCACGGTGCGTCGGTCGTGCACACGTGTCCATCCACCATCCTTGACTCGCATGAATACTTGTCTGACAATCGAAGGGTCTTGTTCTCGGATGGACGGTTCTCCATGACCCTCGAAGTCACCTCTTCCGCTGCTGCCGAGCTGGTCGCGCGGCTCGGATCCGCGGTCGTCACCGACCCCGATCGGATGCTTGCGTACCGCCGCGACCAGTCCCTGCTGACACCGGACGGCGAACCGTCGACGCTCGTCCGGGCGCGCAGCACCGACGACGTCGTCGTGACGCTGCAGATCGCGCACCGACACGGGGTCCCCGTCGTCACCCGCGGGGCGGGGACCGGCCTGGCCGGCGGCGCCAACGCGATCGACGGGTGCATCGTGCTGAGCCTCGAACGGATGAACGAGATCCTGCGCATCGACGAGGCCGCCCGCACCGCAACCGTGCAACCGGGCGTCATCAACGGCGACCTTGCCGCGGCGGTCGCCGAGCGTGGCCTCTGGTACGTCCCCGATCCGGGCAGCCGGGCCATCTCGTCGATCGGAGGCAACCTCGCCACCAACGCCGGCGGCACGTGCTGCGCCAAGTACGGCGTCACCGCCGACCACGTCGCGCGCATCAAGGCCGTCCTCCCGGACGGCCGGATCATCCACACCGGCGCCGACACCCGCAAGAACGTTGCCGGACTCAACCTCACGCAGGTACTTGTCGGTTCGGAGGGCACGCTCGCGGTGATCGTGGAGGCGACCGTGCGGCTGCGGGCGCAGCCGTCGGCAGCCTCCACCGTCGTCGCGAGTTTCCCGACCACCGCGCAGGCGATCGACGCCGTCCTCACGATTCGGCAGGTGGCCGATCCGTGCCTGCTCGAGCTCATGGACCGCACCACCATCTCCGCCGTCAACGACATGACGAGGATGGGCCTCGACGACACGGCGGGCGCGCTGCTTCTGGTGCAGTGCGACGGCGGGGATGCCGCCGCCGAGGCCGCGCGCTGTGCGGCGGCGTGCGCGGCGGCCGGCGCCACGGAGGTCTACGACACCGCCGACCCCGTCGAGGGTGAGGAGTTCATGCAGGCCCGCCGGGCCGCGCTCACCGCGCTCGAGCGAAGGGGCAGCACCCTGCTGGACGATCTCGCCGTCCCGGTCCCGCACCTTCCGCGCATGCTGGCCGCGATCGAGGAGACGGCGGACCGGCACGACGTCCTCATCGGGACGTTCGGACACGCCGCCGACGGAAACCTGCACCCCACCATCGTGTTCGACGTGTCCGACGCCGCGATGACGGCCCGCGCCCGGGCAGCCTTCGACGACCTCGTCGCTGCGTGTCTCGCGCTCGGCGGTTCCATCACCGGCGAACACGGCGTGGGCGCGCTCAAGACCCCGTACATGGAGTCGATGGTCGGGGCGACCGAACGCGAACTCATGGCGGGCATCAAGTCGGTCTTCGACCCCTCGGGCATCCTCAATCCGGGGCGCGGCTTCTGACGGCTCTCGCCGGATCCGTGCGCGCACGGGATACTCGGTGCTGGGAGGTGCTGCGGTGGGCGAGCTGAGCGTGCAGGGCGACCGATTGGTGCTGCGATTGTCTCGTTTCGAGAAGATCGCCGGACTCCACGGTGATGTCGCGATCCCCGTCGACCAGATCCGTGACGTCGATGTCGTCGCCGACGCGTTCGCGAACACCCGGGGCCTGCGGGCGCCCGGGCTCGCGGTTCGGCGACGCCTGCGCATCGGGACGTGGCGCGGCGGGGGAGTGCGCACGTTCGTCGTCGCGCACGCCGGGGCGCCCGCGGTTCGGGTGCGCACCGGCGGCCGGGCCGCGGGCGCGGAGTTCGACGAGCTGATCGTGACCCACCCGGACGCCGTCGAGGTCGCCGGCCGGATCCGCGGGATCCTCGACGCCGGCCGTCCGGGGATGTCCGAACGCGAGGTGACGTTCCGGTCCGGCGACGGCACGGTGCTGGCGGGCACCCTGACGGTGCCGGCGGGCGCGGAGGCGGGTCCGGTGGCGGTGATCCTCACCGGGTCGGGGGAGATGAACCGCGACGGCGATCACGCGAAGCTGCCGATCGGGATCAGCCGGGCGCTCGCGGAGGCGTTGGCGCGCAACGGGACCGCGTCGCTGCGCTACGACAAACGGGGGGTCCCGCCATCGGGCGGCGACTACCTGTCGACGGGAATGACCGACAACCTGGCCGACGCTGCGGCCGCGGTCGAATGGGTCCGGACGACAGGGGGATTCGTGCGGGACGCGGTGGCGGTGATCGGACACAGTGAGGGCGCGTGCCTGGCCGCGGCGCTGGGCGCCGATCGCGAGGTCGACCCCGCCGCCGTCGTGCTGATCGCGTGTCCTGCGGCGACCGGACGCGAGGTGCTGTTGTGGCAGACCGCGAAGGGCGTCGATGCTCTCCCCGCGCCCGTCCGCGCTGTGCTGCATCTTCTGCGCATCGATGTGAAGGCGAAGCAGCGCAAGACGATCGACAGGCTCTACCGGACATCCGGCGACACCGCTCGAGTGGGTCTGCGCCGGGTGAACGCCCGTTGGTTCCGGGAGTTCCTCGACTTCGACCCGAAACCGCTGCTGCAGAAGAACCGTGCACCCGTCCTTGCGATCACCGGGGCGAAGGACCTGCAGGTGGATCCGGACGATCTGACGGCGATCGCCGACCTCGTGCCGGAGGAGGTCGACACCGTCCGGGTGCCCGATCTGACGCACCTGGTGCGGCGCGACACCGCCCCGCCGTCGCTGCGCGCCTATCGGCGACTGGTGCGTGAACCGGTGGATCCGAAGGTGCTGTCGTTGGTGGCCGACTGGACCGCCGGCCACCTGCGACGCGTGTGACTCAGCGGACGACGACGCCGTCGTCGTCGCTGTAGACCGTCTCGCCCGGGTTGAAGGTGATGCCGCCGAAGGAAACCGGCACGTTCTTCTCGCCGGAGCCGGTCTGGGTGCTCTTGCGCGGGTTGGTGCCGAGCGCCTTGATGCCGATGTCGAGCGTGCGGAGGATCGCCGAGTCGCGGACCGCGCCGTTGACGATGACGCCGGCCCAGCCGTTGGAGACGCCGCGCCCGGCGATGATGTCGCCGACGAGGGCGGTGTGGACGCTCGCGTCGCCGTCCACGACCAGGACGCCGCCGTTGCCCGGCTCGCTGAGGGTCTGCTTGACCAGCAGGTTGTCCTGGAAGCACTTGATGGTGGTGATCGGGCCCGAGAAGGCCGCCCGGGCCCCGAACTGGATGAACTGGGTGTCGCAGCTGCGAATGTCGGGCCCGATCTCGTCGGCCAGATCGGCGGTCGCTACCTGCTCACTCATGGTTTCTTCCCTTCGTCGGTTCGCCCGTCCACCATAGTTGACTGGCCGGTAACTTGTGCCGGTCAGGCGCGCCCGTGCCGGCGTTCGTAGTCGTCGCGTACCCGGTCGGCGCGACGCTGCGCCTTCTCGGCCACCAGGTCCGGATCGAGTCCGTGGCTGTGCAGGCGATGCCGCCGGTACACCCGCATCAGGGCCACCGCGAAGTACACGAGCGGGATGAACAGCAGCGCCATCATCGCGAGCGGAATCCAGATCGGCCCCGGGATGAGCAGGAAGAGCGCGAGGATCGGGAGCACCGGGACCGTGAAGCGGATCAGGTACCGCGCCGACGCCCCCGGACCCACCAGGTCCTGTCGGACCCAGTCCTGCAGCGAGTCCGGCAGCGTCCGTCCGAACTGGTAGCCCACGTACTGGCCGAAGGTGGGGCGCGAAGGTGCCGACATGGGTCCAGCGTAGAACCGGGGGAACCGGGGGCGGCCGGGCCCCGGTCACTGCGTCGCCAGCGCCACCCGCGCCAGGTCGGCGTCCCCCGCCGGCGACCCCTCGACGCCGAGTTCGAAACGGACCGAATGGACCGTGCCGGAGATCCGGTTGTCCCGGGTGTAGTCCGCCGTCACCGGCACACCGTGGCTGCGGCCGATGGTCAGCAGACCCGTACCGCCGATGTAGAACGCCGTCGAACTCTCGATCCGCCCGTGGCCGACCGGTCCGCCGTCCACGAAGAGGCGGAGCACGGCGCCCTTGCCCATCCCGCCGCCGTCGTAGATCGACTCCAGGCGGATCGCGTGTGTGCCGGTCGCCACCACCGCATCACTGCGGACGTGCCACGAGTGCAGGTCCGCCACGTTGTGGCAGTAGGCGAGCCGGCCCTCGTCCAGATGGAGGGACCACCCGCCGTCGGCCCGCGCGCCCTGGGCCACCAGCGCCCCGCTGCTGCCGGCGACGTCGAGCGTCACCTGCACGGTGATGGTGTGGGAACGGTTGAGCACCTTCACCGCGGCATCCGGTAGCAGCGGCGGCATCGTGCCCGGATACGTCACCACCCGCGCCGGGTCCCGGGCGGGAACCCCTTCACGCATGCGTTGCATCCGAGTGTTGTCGAGCAGCACCTGGTTACGTCGTGCCTCCCGGTCGAACAGCTCCTGCATCCGGGCCAGCTTGTCCGGGTGTGTACCGGCGAGGTTCCGTGCCTCGGTCCAGTCGACGGTCGTGTCGTACAACTCCCAGACGTCGTCCTCGAACGGCACGTCCGTCGACGCCGCCTGCATGGGGACGCGGTGTGCGGTGCACGCGACCCACCCCTCGTGATAGATGCCGCGGTTGCCGAACACCTCGAAGTACTGGGTCGTGCGACGGTCGGCCGCGTCCGCGTCGTCGAAACTGTAGAGCATCGAGACACCGTCCAGGGGTTGCTGTTCCACGCCACCCACGCTCGCCGGTGCCGGAATACCCGCGGCCTCGAGGATGGTCGGCGCGATGTCGGAGACGAAGTGCCACTGTGGGCGGATCCCTCCTCGTGCCGCGACCCCGTCCGGCCAGTGCACGATCAGCGGGTTCCGGGTACCGCCGTAGTGGGACGCCACCTGCTTGACCCACTGGTACGGCGTGTCCATGGCCAGTGCCCATCCGAAGGGGTACTGGGGAGCCGTTGTGGGGGAACCCAGTTCGTTCGCCCGCGCGACGATCCGGGCGGAACTGTCGCGCAATCCGTTGAACAGGATGCCCTCGTTGGCGGTGCCCTGCACACCGCCCTCGGCCGACGCGCCGTTGTCGCCGAGGATGTAGAAGATCAGCGTGTCGTCGAGCAACTCCAGGCGCTCCAACGCGTCGACGACCCGGCCCACCTGGGCGTCGGTGTGTTCGGCGAAGCCCGCATACAGCTCCATCAGCAGCTCCGCCGCGCGGCGGTCCTCCTCGCTCAGCGTGTCCCATTCGGGCACCAGGTCGAGCCACGCCGTCATCTCGCCGTCCTCCGGGACCACCCCGAGTTCCTTCTGTCGGTCCAGCGTGATGTCGCGTTGCCGGTTCCATCCGTGGGCGAACTTCCCGGAATACTTGTCGCGCCACTGTTTCGGGACCTGCAGCGGGGAGTGGGTGGCCCCGAGCGCCAGATACGCGAAGAACGGCTTGTCGGGCGCCGTCGCGTGCTGACAGGCCATCCAGTCGATCATCCTGTCGGCGAGGTCCTCGGAGAGGTGATAGCCCTCCTCGGGGGTGCTCGGGCAGTCGATCGGGGTCACCCCGTCGTACAGGGCCGGGTGGTACTGGTCGGTGGAACCGCCGAGGAATCCGTAGAAGCGTTCGAAACCCTCACCCGTCGGCCAGCGGTCGAACGGCCCGGTGGGCCCGGTCTCCGCGCCGGGAGTCTGATGCCACTTCCCGAACGCGGCCGTGTTGTATCCGTTGTCCTTCAGGATCGTCGCGACGGTCGCGGCGCTGTCCGGGCGGACACAGTTGTAGCCGGGGTCGGAGCTGACGAAATTGGTGACCGTGCCGAATCCCACCGCATGGGGATTTCGTCCGGTCAGCAGTGACGCCCGCGTCGGTGAGCACAGGGCGGTGGTGTGGAATCGGTTGAACCGCACTCCGCCGGCCGCCAGTCGTTCGGCTGTGGGCATGTCGATCGGCCCGCCGAAGGCGGAGGATGCACCGAACCCCATGTCGTCGACGAGGACCACCAGCACGTTCGGTGCGGCAGTGCGTCTCGTCGCGGTCGATTCGGTCATGTCGGTTTCCTCTCGGGTCGGGTGGCGGTGCACCGCTACAACTTCCTCGACTTCGCTACCGGCTCCCCGGGCGTCGTCGGTCGCGCGGGCGGTCAGGGCACGGGTAGCGCCGGCGGGTCGGATTCGGCGATGCTCTGTCCGGACACGACACCGCCGGTGGCCGGGGTACGTCCGTGCCGCATGGCCAGCGTCACGACGGCGGCGACGACGGCGGCGGCAGCACAGACCAGATAGGCGTAGTGGTAGCCCTGCATCGACGGGATGGGTTGGCCGGTATTGGGATTGAGCATCAGCACGTAGCTGCCGACGAGCGCTCCGAGGAACGCACTCGACAGGGCGCCGGAGACCTGCTCCGACGTGAACTTCATCGAACCGGTGACCGCCTGAGTGTCGGCGGGCACCGCTTCGATGAGCAGATTCTGGGAGGCCGAGTAGAAGCAGCCGCCGGCGATACCCATGAAGACCGCGAGCAGGATGGTCGTTCCGAGGCCGGTGACCGCGCCGAAGCCGATCAGGAGGGACCCGAGGAAGGCGCCGACCATGCCGATCAGCATCGCGAGCCGGGGCGAGTGCTTGCGCGAGACCCAGCCCGCGAGCAGACCGCACGCCGCGGATGCCAGCCCACTGGGCAGGCCGTAGTGGAGGGCATACCCGATGGCGGACAGGCCGAGCCCGGACTGGTCGTTGCCGGGGATGGACGGCGCCCGCAGCATCTGCGGCAGGAGCGCACCGTTCGCCCCGTTGACGACGCCGTACGCGGCGGCGATCAGCAGCGTCATCCACACGCCGGGGCGGCCCAGGAGCGAGATGGAGATCAGCGGCTGCGCGATCCGACGTTCGGCGAGGAAGAAGACGACGAGCAGGAGCACACCGACGAGGATCGCCACACCGCGCACATCTTCGTTGTTGGCGCCCAGGATGAGGGCACTCGCGCCCAGGCCGAGCAGGGCCGCGCCGACGTAGTCGATCCGGTGGGCGAGCCGGACGGTGGTCTCGGGGATGAGGATCGCGATCGCGGCGAGGACGATCGCCGAGTACACGAGCAGGAACCAGAAGGCGCTGCGGAAGCCGAAGGTCTCGATGAGCCAGCCGCCGAGGATGGGGCCGATGAGTGCCGATGCGCCGATACCCACGCCCACGCCACCGACGCCGAGCGGAACCCAGCGGGACGGAATGAGGTCACGGATCAGTCCGTAGCAGACGACGGAGGAGGCGAGGCCGCAGGCCTGCAGTCCGCGGCCGGCGAGGAACAGCGGGTAGGCCGTGGCGGTCGCACACAGGACCGTGCCCACCAGGAACGTGGTTCCGGCGGACAGCAGAACCTTCTTCATGCCGTACACGTCGGCGAGTTTGCCGATGATGGGAACGACCACGCCACCGACCAGTAGCGGGATGGTCATCACCAGCGTGATGCGATTGGTCTCGAAGGCGAGCGCCATGTCGGTGAGCCCTGGAGCCACGAGTGTGAACTCGAAGGCGACGATCTCGGTCATCAATGCGATCAGCACGATGATCAGGATCGATTGTCCTTTGGAACGGGATTCGGTGTCCGAGGACTTCTGGGTGGGGGAGGGATGCGCGAACTCGGCCATGGCCGAACAACTCCAATCTGGGTGGAGGAGATCCAGCTGTCGGGAGGGGACCGGGGAACGACGCGTCTGCGACGGACCGCGGAACCAGGGCTACGGAAAGCATTGAGGGACAGAACTATGCGTTCTGCGTCGGGCAGGTGTTCGAGTCGAACGAACGTTGGGCCGACCAATGCGGTGGACAGTAGCAAGCCGGTGTTGCGCAGGGAAGGGTTTGCGGGCGGCGGCCCACTGAGCGGGACGTTTCGTCGTATCCGGTTCGGAATACGATCAGTCACGCAGGGAGGTGGGCGCCTCGAGTAGTGCGGAAACGGCCTCGACCAGAGCGGAGACGGTCAGATCGGCTGCGGTGGAGTCGATTTGCCGGGTCTCCAGCCGGTACTCGAGGTCGGCCAGCGTGCGAATCGTGAGTACCTGGACCATCCTGAGACGCTCCTCGCGGACCCCGGGACCGATGCCGTCCATGAGTTCCGACATTCTCCGGACCACCTCGCGGGAGCCGCTGCCGTGTCGGTCGTCGAACGGCTCGAAGTCGCGCCCGCGCCCCAGATACCTGTCGAGAAACCGCGCGTAACAGGATGATCCGGCGCCCGAGACGACAGCGGTGGCCAGCGGGAGAACGTACGCGCCGGCCAGTTCGCGGGGGCCGTACTCGTCGAGGTCCTCGATCATGCGGTGGCGTGCCGCGTTGAGGGGGAGCAGCCGCAGGTCGTAGAGGGCTTGGATGAGGTTGCTCTTGTCGCCGAAATGGTATTGGACGGCCGAGTTGTTGCGCTGTCCGGCGCGTTCGCCGATCTGGCGCATCGACACGTGCTCGACGCCGCGTTCGGCGAACAGGCGTTCTGCGGCGAGCAGGATCTTCGTGCGGACATCCTCGGTCATGTGAGCCATTGTGCCCGAGTGCGTCTCGAGCCTTGACGCGGACAGGCGCAGCACCTAACCTCCGTTAAGACGCTTCGTCTTAGAAGGGAGTGCCGATGCCGCAATCCGCGCTGAAGGCACGACGCTCGACTCACGCTCTCGGAGCCGAGGTCACCGGTGTCGATCTGTCCCGTCCCCTCGACCCCGCCGTGGTGAAGGAGGTCGTGGATCACTTCCACGAACACCAGGTGCTGTTCTTCCGTGACCAGCACATCGACGATGTCGCACAACGAGACTTCGCGGCACACTTCGGCCCTCTGCAACGCTTCGCCTTCCTGCAACCGGTGTCGGAGGACGTTCCCGAGGTGCACGCGATCGACATCGATCCCTCCAGGCCGAAGACGGCGAACTCGGACATCTGGCACTCGGACGCGACGTTCCTGCGCCGCCCGCCACTGGGGTCGCTGCTACGGGCGGTGACACTGCCCGATGTCGGTGGCGACACGGTCTGGGCGTCGACGTATGCGGCCTACGACGCACTCTCGTCACGGGTGCAACGCCTGCTGGACGGCATGACCGCAGTCCATGATTCGTCGAACTCGGCGTCGCACGCGCGAAACGCGGCGAACGCCCACTTCGAACCCTCGGTACATCCGGTTGTCCGAACGCATCCGGTCACGGGGCGCAAGGCGCTGTTCGTCAACAAGATCTTCACGACCCGTCTCGAGGGCCTCACCGAACGCGAGAACAGCACACTTCTGCCGATGTTGACCGAGCACGTCGGATCGCCGGACTTCCAGGTCCGCTTCCGGTGGGAGCCGGGATCGATAGCTCTGTGGGACAACAGATGTACACAGCATTATGCGGTCGCGGACTACGCGCAGCGGCGCCGGATGCATCGGGTCGTGATCGACGGTGACGTGCCGGTGTGACCGGCTGTCCGTTTCGGATCGAGCAAGTGATCTCACCTGAAAGGCTCTCCGTATGACATTCGACCGTTTCTCGATACCCATCGTCCCCGAGACGGTGCACCCCGCCCCGGCCGTCCACATCCAGGATCAGGCGGAGAAGTTCCGTCCGGTCGAGCCGGTCCGGCCCCCGGCGGGCGCTCCGAACGTCCTCCTGGTGATGCTCGACGACGTCGGTTTCGGTGCCTCGTCCACGTTCGGTGGCCCGTGCCGGACGCCGACGGCCGATCGGTTGGCGTCGGATGGGTTGAAGTACAGCAGGTTCCATACGACCGCGCTGTGCTCGCCGACGCGGGCGGCCACCCTCACGGGTCGAAATCACCACAGTGTCGGGATGGGGAACATCGCCGAGGTCTCCACGTCCTCGCCGGGATACAACGGCATGCGGCCGGCGAGTGCCGCCACCGTCGCGCGGGTGCTGCAGGGAAACGGTTACGCGACGGCGGCTTTCGGGAAGATGCATCAGACACCGCCGTGGGAGACCACGGCGGCCGGTCCGTTCGACCACTGGCCGCTACGCGAGGGATTCGACAAGTTCTACGGGTCCTGGGGGCGGAGGCGGACCAGTTCGCGCCGGTCCTCCACGACGGTTTCACGATGGTGGACCCGCCGCGGACGGCGGCGGAGGGCTATCACCTCTCCGAGGACCTCGTCGACCAGGCGATCCGGTGGATCGAGGGCGTCGATGCGATGGATCCGGACAAGCCCTGGTTCTGTTATCTGCCGTTCGGCGCCGTCCACGCCCCGTTGCAGATCCCGGATTCGTACCAGGGCCGGTACCGCGGCGAGTTCGACCACGGGTGGGACGCGCAACGCGAGATCACGCTGGCTCGGCAGAAGGAGCTCGGTGTGGTCGCGGAGGACACCGCACTGGCGCCGTGGACCCCCGGTGTTCCGCACTGGGACACGCTGTCCGACGTCCAGAAGGCTGTCGCGGCACGTCTGATGGAGACCTATGCGGCCTTCCTCGAGCACACCGACGACCAGGTCGGCCGGGTGGTGGGCTACCTCGAGAACCGTGGCATGCTGGACAACACGCTGATCATCTACATGGTCGGTGACAACGGTGCCTCGACCGAGGGTGGTCTCGACGGATCGTTCAACTATCTCGCGACGCTCTGTGGGACACCGCAGACGCCGGGGGAGATGTTCGCGCGGCTCGACGAGATCGGCACCGAGAACAGCTACGCGCACTACCCGGCGGGGTGGGCGGTCGCCATGGACACCCCGTACCAGTGGGCCAAGCAGGTCGCGTCGCACTACGGCGGCACCCGGAACGGTCTGGTGGTCCACTGGCCCGACGGGATCGAGGCGCGCGGCGAGGTGCGCAACCAGTGGCACCACTGCGTCGACATCACTCCGACCATCCTCGCGGCGGTCGGGGTGCCCAGCCCGACGACCGTGGACGGTGTGGCGCAGCAGCCGCTCGAGGGTGTCGCGATGAACTACTCGTTCGACGACGCGTCCGCCGCGGACCAGCACGTGACCCAGTACTTCGAGATCTTCGGCAACCGTGGGATCTACGACCGTGGCTGGACGGCGGTGGCGGTGCACCGCAGGCCGTGGGAGTTGATGGCGCCGCCGCCGGACTACGCGGACGACGTCTGGGAGCTGTACGACACCTCGGTCGACTGGTCCCAGTCGCGCGACCTGGCGGCACGGTATCCCGAGAAGCTCGCCGAGTTGCAGGAGAAGTTCCTGCTCGTGGGCAGCCGGTACCAGGTGTTTCCCCTCGACGACCGGACGAACACCCGCAACCTCGACCCGGACACGCGGGCGCCGCACGTGTTGCGCGGTCGCACCGGACTGACGCTGTATCCGCACATGGACGGGATCGGGGAGAAGGCCGCGCCGCGTGTCTTCAGCTGCTCGTACACGATCACGGCGAAGGTCGAGATCGGCGCCGGCCCCGCGAACGGTGTGCTGACGAGTATCGGCGGTCGGTTCGGCGGGTTCGCGCTCTACGTCCTCGATTCGATTCCCGTGTTCTGCTACAACCTGTTCGGTCGGGATCTGACCTATGTCAGGTCTCCCGAGCCGCTCGCACCCGGTGGGCGAGAGGTGACGGCGGACTTCGCTTACGACGGCGGCAGGCCGGGGAGCGGGGGCACGCTCACCTTGCTGGTCGACGGTGTGCCGGTGGACAAGCAGCGGATCGACGCCACCTCGCCGTTCCAGTTCAGCCTCAACGAGTGCCTCGACGTCGGTGTCAGCCGGGGCACGCCGGTCACCGACGAGATCTCGCTCGGCGGTTTCGCGTTCGACGGCCGGCTGCACCATGTCCGGATCGATGTCGAGGGTCCACGTCCCCCACAGGAACAGCAGGAGCTCGCGCGGATCGCCCGCGCCACCCACTGATTCGAGTACCTCCGCCCACTCGGCCCGTGCGCCGGGTGGGCGGCGGGCCGGTCAGGTCCGGGCTCGGACGCCCTCCAGGAACACCGATACGACGGAGTCGGCGAGCTGATCGATACCGAAGTCGCGGGTGGGTGAGAACCACCGCAACGACAGCCAGACGGCGTCACGGATGAGGCCGTACAGCACCTCGGCCGGCAGATCGGAACGGAACTCCCCCGACGCGATGCCGGATTCGATGACCGTCATCCACGCGTCCTTCGTGGTTCGAGCGGCGTCGCGAATCTTGCTGTGCGACTTCAACTTACGCAGGTAGGCGCCATTGTTCTGGTAGATCTCGGATGCGTGCGGATGCGCCTGGCTGACCCGGAAGGACGCCTTGACAAGGTCGTCGAGACGTCCGCGTGGATCGCTAGACGACGCCAGGATGGCCTTGTACTCGTCGACGAGGGCGTCGAGATACTGGGTGACGATCAGTTCGGCTATCGCGTCCTTGGACGGGAAGTAGTGATAGAGACTGCCGGAGAGGATGCCCACGCCGTCGGCGATGTCGCGCACCTTGGTGCCGGCGATGCCCTTCGTGGCGAACAGGACAGCGGCCTGCTCCATGATCAAGGTGTGGCGCTCCGACCACTCCATGCCTACCTCCGAAATCGAAACAGCCCGGCGCGCCGGGCGGTCGTGTTGTCGACGTGGACTCTATCGGCAGCAAACATTTGCTACCGCGCGCGGTCGGCACGGATACCTTCAGAGTCGGCTCGCGTACCACCAGGCCTGCGCCGCGAGCCGCTCGGCCTGGGCGCCGAAGCTCTCCGGGGAGCGGTCGCTCGCGCCCATCGCGCCGCGCAATGTGCGGGTGTAGACGCCTTCGACGATGCACGCGATCTTCCACCAGTTGTACGCGATGTAGAAGTCGATGTCGGGCACCGTGTCCGGCCGGACGGCGGCTAGGTAGTGCTCCACCAGGTCCTCGCGCGTGGGAAACCCCGGTACGCGGGTGGGCGGGTTCTCGAGCGCGCACACCTCGTCGTCCGGTTGCGCCCAGTACGCCAGCAGTTGGCCGAGATCGGCGAGCGGGTCGCCGACGGTGGTGAGCTCCCAGTCGAGGATCCCGCCGATCGTGCCGTCGGGTGTGAAGAGGCAGTTGTCGAGGCGGAAGTCGCCGTGGACGATCCGCGCGGAGCCCTGCCGGGGCAGGCGCTCGAGCAGGCGGTCGTGGGCGCGTCCGATGTCGTCGAGGACACGGACGCGGTCCTGTGCCCAGTTCGTCGACCACCGTCGCAGCTGCCGGGCGAGATAGTCGTCCCGGTCGGCGAGGCCGCCCCAGCCGACGTCGCGGGGATCGACGGAGTGCAGGGCGCCCAGGGCCCGCACCAGTTCGTCCGCGACGGCCGGGCGGCGCTCGACGGGCACCGTGGCCGTCACGGTGTCGGGGTCGCGGAGCACGACGCCGTCGATGTGGTTCATGACGAAGAACGGTGCGCCGGTCACGGCGTCGTCGGCGCAGGTACCGACGACGACCGGCGTCGGCACGGGGGTGTTCCGGAGCCGCGCGAGTACTTCCGCTTCGCGGAGGACGTCGTGGGCGCGGGAGTGCGCCATCCCCAGGGGCGGACGTCGCAGGACCCACCGGGCGCTCGGGCCCTGGACCAGGTAGGTGAGGTTCGACCGGCCGCCGGCGATGCGCTCGAAACGGAATGGTCCCGCCGCGTCGTCGACGTGGTCGGTGAACCACCGGGAGAGCGCGTCGTCGCGGATCCCGGTGTCGGTGGTGCTGGTCATCGGCTGCCTTTCCGATAGGGGCAGGCCGGCGCTCGTCGTGCACGAATCGCCGGTACGAGAGCGAGACTATACGGCGCATCAAACATTTGCTACATTGCGACTGCACCACGATATCGACATCGTCACCTGCACTGCGACAGGAGGATTCGTGCAACACACTCCCCAGAACACGGACGTGGACCGCCGGTCCACCCTCAGTGTCTGTCTTGCGGCGACCGCCGACCGTCCACTCGGGGAATCGCTGGCGATGCTGCATCGCATCGGCGCGGACCACTTCGGGCTGTTGGCAGCGACCATGGCAGGTCCGGGCCGCGACGCGTCGGTCGACGCGATCCGGTCGTCCGGGCTGCGGCCGGAGTTCATCGCCGGCGGGTGCCGTGCCATGCACGACGGCGACGGATGGGAGCGCGTGCTGTCCTCGCTCGAGCGGGCGGTCGATGCCGCGGCCGAGATCGGAGCCCCCACGGTGTCTTTCACCTCGGGTGGATCCGGTCGCCTCACCTGGGAGGAGGCCGCGGACATGGCGGTGGACAGGTTCGGTCCGCTCGTCGAGTACGCGCGGGCGAGGGGCATCGGTCTCGCGCTCGAGAACACGATGTCGATCCGATCGGCAATGAGCTTCACCCACAGTGTCGCGGACATCGCGGCTCTGGGCCGGCGCCTGGGGGTCGGGCTCATGGTCGATCTGTGTTCGGCGTGGCAGGAGAGAGATTTGATGCAGACGATCGGCGACAACCTGGACTCGATCCGAATCGTGCAGATCGGGGATCGACACGTCGACGCGACGTCGGTGCCGAACCGCCGGGTGCCGGGGGAGGGGAGCATTCCCCTCGACCGGATGGTGTCCGAGGTGGGCGCGCTCGGCTATTCCGGGCTGGTCGACCTCGAACTGCTCGGTCCGGCGATCGATGCGGAGGGTGCCGAGAGCGCGATGGGGCGTGGACTGGAGTGGATGCGGAAGTACGTGCAGTGACCCTGCGGCGGTATGTAGCAAATGTTTGATACGCGCGGACCCGAAGGGACGAAAGCGCGCGGTCGGGACGTAGAAGAAGGATGGATCGAATTGTCGGACAAGAGAATGTCGGAGAAAGAGGTGGTCAGCCGGTTGCGGTCCGGTATGACCATCGGAATCGGCGGCTGGGGATCGCGGCGTAAACCCATGTCGCTCGTGCGGGAGATCTTGCGCTCGGACCTCGACGATCTCACCGTCGTGTCCTACGGCGGGCCCGACGTGGGGCTGTTGTGCGCCGCGGGCAAGGTGCGCAAGGTGATCTTCGGGTTCGTGTCGTTGGACTCGATCCCGCTCGACCCGCACTTCCGCGCGGCCCGTCAGAGCGGACGCATCGAGGTCGCCGAGTACGACGAGGGCATGCTGCAGTGGGGGCTGTACGCCGCCGGGATCAGGCTGCCGTACCTGCCGACGCGGGCGGGCCTCGGCTCGGACGTGATGCGTGTCAACCCCGGACTGCGCACCGTCACCGACCCCTACGGCGACGAGACCCTCGTCGCGATGCCGGCCCTTCCCCTCGACGCGGCACTCGTCCACATGAACCGCGCCGACATGCACGGCAATGCGCAGTACCTGGGACCGGACCTCTACTTCGACGACCTGTTCTGCATGGCCGCCGACCAGGTGTACGTCTCGTGTGAACGCGTCGTTCCGACGGCCGAACTCACCGCCGAGGCGCATCCGTCGACCATCCGGATCCCGCGTCTGCTGGTATCCGGAGTGGTGGCCGCGCCCGGTGGTGCGCACTTCACGTCGTGCGTGCCGGACTATGACCGCGACGAGGCCTTCCAGCGCGAGTACGTCGGGGCGGCAAAGGATCCGGAGCGGTGGCAGGACTTCGTCGACCGCTACCTGGCGGTCCCGGAGGCGGAGTACCAGCGCGCGGTGCGCGGCGAGCGCGAGGAGGCTTCGGCATGAGTGCAGCGACGCGAGCGGAAGTGTGTGCGGTGGCGTGCGCCGAGGCGTATCGCGGCAACGGCGAGGTGATCGCCAGCGCGTTCGGCACCATCCCGGCGATCGGCGTCCGACTGGCGCGGCACACATTCGAACCGGACCTGGTGATCTCGGACGGCGAGGCCGGTGCGGTGCGGGGAACGTGGGCCGTCGGGGGCGCCGCAGACGGGGACGTCGAGGCATGGCTGCCGTTCAACCAGATCTTCGATCTGGTGTGGAACGGCAAGCGCCACATCATGATGATTCCCACCCAGCTCGATACGTACGGCAACTGCAACATCTCCGCGATCGGCGACCACGATCGACCGACCGTGCAGCTGCTCGGGGTCCGCGGTGCGCCGGGCAACACCGTCTACCACCCGACCAGCTACTGGGTGCCCAAGCACAGCACCCGCGTGTTCGTGCCGAAGGTGGACATGGTGTCCGGCGTCGGCAACGACAATGCCCGCAAGGCGGGCCCGGCCGCCACTCGGTACCACGAATTGCGCCGGGTCGTCACGGATCTCGCGGTCCTCGACTTCACGCCGGACACCGGGCAGCTACGTCTGGTCTCCGTGCACCCGGGCGTCACCGTCGACGACGTCGTCGCGGCCACCGGGTTCGACCTGGTGATCCCGGACTCGGTGTCGCAGACGCGCACCCCGAGTACCGAGGAACTGGAACTGATCCGCACCGTGATCGATCCCCGCGGCCTGCGCGACAAGGAGGTACCGGCGTGACCACCGTCGAATCGAACCGCAGCGCGCTGCACACCCGGGTGTGCGACCTGTTCGGGGTGCAGTACCCGATCGTGCAGACCGGCATGGGCTACGTCTCCGACGCCCGGCTCACCGCGGCCACGGCGGCGGCGGGCGGCCTCGGGATCATCGCCGGCGGCATGCTGAGCTACGACGAGCTCGAGCGGGCGATCAACTACGTCAAGGACCGCACCGACGCGCCCTTCGGCGTCAATCTGCGCGCCAACCAGGAGGACATCGACAAGCGACTCGATCTGCTGATCCGGTCCGGGGTCAAGGTGGCGTCGTTCGCGCTGGCTCCCAAACGGGACCTGATCGCGAAACTCAAGGACGCCGGGCTGGTGGTCGTGCCGTCGATCGGTGCCCGCCGGCACGCGGAGAAGGTCGCCGAGTGGGGCGTCGACGCCGTCGTCGTGCAGGGCGGCGAGGGCGGCGGCCACACCGGCGCCGTCCCGACCAGTCTGCTGCTGCCGCAGGTGGTGGATGCGGTCGACATCCCGGTGATCGCCGCGGGCGGCTTCTTCGACGGCCGCGGCCTGGTCTCGGCCCTCGCGTACGGTGCCGACGGCATCGCGATGGGCACCCGGTTCATGCTGACCAGCGATTCCCCGGTGGCGCAGGCGGTCAAGGACGTCTACCTGTCGAAGTCGGTCAACGACACCGTCGTGACCCTGGAGATCGACGGGGTTCCGCAGCGGGTGCTGCGGGCCGGGACGATCGACCAGCTCGAGTCCACCCGCGGTCCCCGGCGAGTCCTGCGCGCCGTGCGCAATGCCGTTGCGTTCCAGCGGTTGTCGGGCACCCCCTGGAAGGACATGATCCGCGAGGGACTCGAGATGAAGAAGAGCCACGAACTCGGCTGGCGGCAGGTCGTCATGGCCGCGAACGCGCCGATGCTCTACCGGTCGGCGCTGGTCGATGGCAACGCCGACATCGGCGTCATGGCCACCGGCCAGGTGGTGGGGCTCATCGACGACGTCCCGACCTGCGCCGAACTGATCGACCGGATCGTGCGGGAGGCGGCGTCGGTCCTGGACCGGCTCGCCGCCACCGACGAGCGCGTCTAGCGCACAACCGAACCCACACTTCTACGAGGAGGCATCAGATGAACCAGCTGAAGGATCGAGTGATCGTGGTGACCGGCGCCGGTCGCGGTATCGGTCGCGAGCACGCGCTGCTGGCCGCCGCCGAGGACGCCCGGGTGGTCGTCAACGACACCGGCGCCGGGCCCGACGGCTCCGGATCGGATCCGTCGCTCGCCCGACAGGTCGCGGACGAGATCACCGCGGCGGGTGGGGCCGCGGTCGCGAACACCGCGGACGTCACGACCATCGAGGGCGCGCAGAGTCTGCTCGACACCGCACTCGGCAGCTTCGGCGAGGTGCACGGGCTCGTGAACAATGCCGGCGTCCTGCGAGATCGCATGTTCGTCAACATGAGTGAGGACGAGTGGGACGACGTCATCACCGGGCAGCTGCGGGCCACGTTCGCCCCGTGTCGCGTGTTCGGCGCGCACTGGCGCGACCGGTCGAAGGCCGGAGACGACGTGAAGGCGTCGATCGTGAACGTGTCGAGCACGTCCGGGCTGCTCGGTGCAGTGGGGCAGAGCAACTACGGCGCGGCCAAGGCCGGCATCGCGTCGCTCACGGTGATTCTGGCGCAGGAATTGGAGCGCTACGGGATTCGTGCCAATGCCATCACGCCGGTGGCCCGGACCCGCATGACCGAGAACGTGCCCGGCATCAAGGACATGGTCGCGAAACCCGCCGACCCGAACGAGTTCGACGTCTACCACCCCGGGAACGTCTCGCCCGTCGTCGCCTACCTGCTCACCGAACAGTGCCCGGCCAACGGGTCGGTGTTCTACGCCAAGGGCGGCGAGATCCGGCAGTTCCTGGGCTGGCAGTACGGGAAGGTCCTCGACAAGGGCGCCCGCTGGACCGTCGACGAGCTGGTGCAGGAGATGAGCGGACTCGTCTGAGTCCGTACCCGTCGACACAACCTTCCTGGAGAGAACATGGCAAATGCAGATGCCGTCGGAGTCGAGGGCGTGCCGTTCGACCTCGACGTCGAGCGGGGCAAGGTCCGCGAGTTCGCACGAGCGACACACTCGACCAATCCCGACTACCTCGAGCGTGAGGACGCGGTGTCCCCGCCGACCTTCCTCACCACCACGCTGCACTGGCAGCCGCCGGAGGGAAACCCCTGGAAGGCGGTGGAACTCGACGGCAAACGCGGCTTGCACGCCGAGCAACAGTACGAGTTCTTCGGCCCCCCGCCGAGGGCCGGCACGCGTCTGCGGTGCACGTCCCGGATCACCGACGTCTACACCAAGCAGGGTCGGCGTGGCGGCGAGATGACGTTCGCGGTGATGGTCACCGACTTCGTCGATCCCACAGGCACACTCGTGGCCCGCGCGACCATGACCGGTGTCGAGACCGCCCGACCCGCCACGGAGGCATGATGACCGCGACCCTGACCGTGCCCCAGCCCTGGTCCGTCGGACCGGTGACCCGCACCGACTTCGTCCGCTACCAGGGGGCGTCCGGGGACATGAACCCCATCCATCACGACCAGACCTACGCGGAGGCGGCCGGTTACAAGAGTCCCTTCTCGGTGGGCATGTTCCAGGCCGGGCTGCTGGCCACCTACGCCACCGATTGGCTCGGCGCCGAGAACGTCCGCTCGTTCCGCGTGCGCTTTCTCGAGCAGGTGTGGCCCGACGACGTACTCACCTGCACCGCGCAGATCCTGCGCGAGTACGGGGAGGACGGAGAGACCAAGGTCGACCTCGAACTCGACTGTGCCCGTCAGACCGGCGGGCTCGCGGTCAAGGCGTGGGCGACATTCGTGACGGGGGCAGCGACGTGAAGGTGCAGCTGTGTGAAGTGCTCGGCGACCCGGAGGTGTTGCAGTACACGGACATCGCCGATCCGCAGCCCGGTCCGGGCGAGGTCCTCGTCGAGGTGCACGCCGCGGGCGTCAACTTCCCCGACGGGCTCGTCGTGTCCGGGAACTACCAGACCAAACCGGCTCTGCCGTTCGTGCCGGGCTCCGAGGTCGCCGGCGTCGTCCGGGCCGTCGGTGCGAACGTCTCCGGCCTCGCAATCGGCGCCCGGATGCTGGCGTTCTGCGGGATGGGCGGCTACGCGGAGTTGGTGACGGTCCCGGCGACGATGGTGTTCCCGATCCCGGACTCGATGTCGTACGTCGACGCCGCGGGTTTCGTGGTGACCTACGGGACGTCCTACCACGGCCTCGTCGACCGAGCCGATCTCACGGCGGGCGAGACCCTGCTGGTGCTGGGCGCGTCGGGTGGTGTCGGTCTGACCGCCGTCGAGATCGGAAAGGCGTTGGGCGCCCGCGTGATCGCGGCGGCGTCCAGCCCGGACAAGCTGGCGCTCTGTCGCGATCACGGTGCCGACGAGCTGATCGACTACTCCGCCGACGACCTGAAGACGCGGCTGGCGGAGGTGGCGCCGGCCGGAGTCGACGTCGTGTACGACCCGGTCGGCGGCGAGTACGCGCAGACCGCGGTCCGCGCGTTGGCGTGGGGCGGGCGCTATCTCACCATCGGGTACGCGTCCGGCGACATCCCCAAGGTGGGCATGAACCGGCTGCTGGTCAGCGGCGGCGCCCTGCACGGAGTCCTGTGGGGCGTGTGGGCCAAACGCAACCCGGAGCGCAACGCCGAGAACATGCGACGGCTGTTCGACTGGTACGACCGCGGCGCGCTGCGTCCGCACGTGAGCGAGACCTACCCGTTGGCGGAGGCGTCCGCGGCGCTGGACGTGGTGATGGGTCGACGTGCGCGCGGCAAGGTCATTCTCACGAGCGGGAGGAACTGACGGATGGATCTGTCGCCGAGCCCGGAAGCCCGGGACATCATCAAACGCCTCGAGGCGTTCATGGACGAGTACGTGTACCCGGCCGAACCGGTCTACGCCGAGCAACTCGAGGCGTCCGGACCCCGCAGCCACGTGCTGCCTCCCGTGGTGGAGAAACTCAAGGCCGAGGCGCGCCGGCAGGGCATGTGGAACCTCTTCCTGCCCGCGCTGTCCGGATTGACGCACCTGGACTACGCCCACATCGCCGAGGTGACCGGCCGGTCGCCGTACATCGCGCCGGAGGCCCTCAATTGCTCCGCGCCGTCGACCGGCAACATGGAGATCCTGCACATGTTCGGTACGCCCGAACAGAAGCAGCGGTGGCTCGAACCGCTGCTCGACGGCCGCATCCGATCGGGCTTCTCGATGACCGAGCCGGACGTCGCGTCGTCGGACGCCCGCAACATCTCGACGTCGATCGTGCGCGACGGCGACGAGTACGTGATCAACGGACGGAAGTGGTGGACCACCGGCGCCGCGGACCCGCGCTGCGAGATCCTCGTGGTGATGGGCAAGACCGACCCGGACGCCCCACCGCACCGGCAGCAGTCGATGATTCTCGTCCCGGTCGCGACTCCCGGTGTCGAGATCGTCCGCTCGCTGCCGATCTTCGGGTATCACGACCAGCAGGGGCATGCCGAGATCCAGTTCACCGACGTCCGGGTACCGGCCACCAACATGCTCTCCGGCGAGGGTGAGGGGTTCGCGATCGCCCAGGCGCGCCTCGGCCCGGGCCGCATCCACCACGCGATGCGGTGCATCGGCATGGCCGAGCGCGGGCTGGAACTGATGGTGCGACGCACGATGGCGCGCAACGCCTTCGGCGGTCCGATCTCCGACCAGGGCGTGGTACGCACCTGGATCGCGGAGTCCCGCATGGAGATCGAGCAGGCGCGCCTGCTGGTACTCAAGACGGCGTGGATGATCGACCGGGTCGGCGCCAAGGGTGCACAGATCGAGATCGCCGCGGTGAAGGTGATCGGCCCGCGGGTGGCCCGCTCCGTGCTGAACCGGGCGATCCAGTGCCACGGCGGCGGTGGTGTCACCGACGACTTCCCGATCGCACGCATGTGGGCGAGCGCACGCATCCTCGGCATCGCGGACGGCCCGGACGAAGTGCACATCCGGAGCGTCGCGCGACACGAGTTGCGCAAGTACAGGTAGAGCGCAAGAGGACTGAAAGTACTGTCGGACAGTCTATTTCGGAAACTTCTTCCGAAAGGCCGGGACCGTGGGTCCTATCACTCAGTAGCAAACGTTTGATGCCCGACCGAGAGGTTGACGATGCGGAAGAAACGTAGTGCGCAGGTCGCGATCGTCGCGACCGGAATGATTCTGGTGGCGGGATGCTCGGCCGTATCCGAGCCGGCCCCCGACACGATCGTGATCGGTATGGACGAGGACTCGACCGGTCCGGGCGCGTCCTACAGCATCATCGTGGGCGACACGGTGCGCGCAGCCGTGGCGGACATCAATGCGAACGGCGGTATCAACGGGCGCCGGATCGTCCTCGAAGTGGGAAACGACGAGAGCGACCCCACGAAGACCCCGTCGGTGATCCGGCGCATGGTCGACAAGGGGGCCAGCGCCGTCATTCTCGCCACGGGCAGCGGCTCGGTGATGCAGGCCAAGGCGGTCCTGCAACGCTCCGGACTTCCCGGAGTGTCGCCGAACGTTCTGGTGGACAGCTTCGCTCGTCCACCCGACGAGCAGTATGCCTTCATGGTCGCGAATTCGTTGTCGCAGTATGCCGAGGTCTACTGCGGGGCGTTCGCGGCGGAGAAGTACACCAGGTTGGCGGTACTCGCCGATTCGAGCGCCGCCATCGACGGCGTGATGGCGACCCTCGAGCCTCCGTTGCGCGAGTGCATCGAGATCACCAAGGTCGAGAAGGCCGACGTCGATGCCGCGGACATGACGGCGCAGGTGTCCCGGCTCCTCGAGACGAAACCGGACGCCATCCTGGTCGCGAGCGTCGGCGGCCACTTCGAGATCCTTGCGCACGATACCTTTCACAAGAACGCGCCGGACCTACCGCGGTTCTCGTTGGCGTCCATCGGAAATCAACCCAAGTCGTGGGCGCTCGCGGACCGCGGGGCGCTGGACGGGATGGTGTTCATGGGCAGCCTGACGGAGGAGAACCCGCGGACGGTCGAACTCGCGGAGATGCTGAAGCCGGCGAAGGGTTCGGGCTATCAGCCCACCGCCTACGATGCGCAGGCGCTCGATGCCGTGCGGCTGCTGCAGGAGGCGCTCGGTTCGGTGGCCGACCCACAGGACCGCGAGGCCGTCCGAAACGCGCTCGAGAACGTTCGGAGCCTTCCCGCGTCGTTCGGCCAGTCGGCCCTGACGCTCTCGTACAGCCCCACTGACCATCTCGCCGCGGACAGCCTGTGCGGGCTCGTCCTCATGGAGTTCGGTCCGGACAACGTGCCGCAGGGGCCATGGCGCTCGTACCAACCATCCTGTGCAGGGGAGGCCCAGTGAGCAACGCGCAACTGTGGATCGCCGCGGTCGAGATCGGTGCCTTCTTCGCGCTCCTCGCGCTGGCGATGTATCTCGTCGTGATCGGCACCGACTTCTTCAACTTCGCGATGGGGCCGTATGCGATGGCTGCCGCCATCTCGACGAGTTGGTTGGTGGTGGAGAAGGGGGCAGCGATCTGGGTTGCGGTGACCGCCGGAATCCTCCTGGCAACAGTCCTTTCGGTCGCCACCGAACTCCTAGTCATCCGTCCGGTGCAGCGCAGATCCGGGCGCGGAGAACTGCCGGCGCTGGTGGCCGTCACGGCGGTGCTCTTCGCCGTCCAGCAACTCGCCGGCACGATCTTCGGGCGGACACCGATGCCCGGAACCAGTCTGTTCGACATCGGCCCGTTCAACATCCTGGGGGTCACCGTGAGCGGCACGACGGTGACTCTCGTGTCCGGCGCACTGATCGTCTTCGCACTCACCGTGGGCTGGCTGAGGTTGTCGTCGTCGGGTCGGTTGCTGCGTGCGGTCGGGGACAATCCCGAGGCGGCGCGCATCCTCGGACTGCCTGTCGCGCGTATCCGCCTGGTGGCCTTCGCCGTGGCCGGTGTCATCGCCGCGCTCGCCGGAATCCTGTTCGCACCCAAATCCGGCGTTCAGTTCACCAGTGGACTGTCGTGGACACTCACCGCGTTCCTGGCTCTGGTCATCGGTGGGACCGGGCGGGCCTGGGCGCCGCTGGTCGGTGGTCTCATCCTGGGGTTCGCTCAAGTCTTCGCCCCCTACTACTTCGGGGCAAGCGCGGCGCAGACCGCAATCCTGGTCATTGCGCTGGCGTTCTTCGCATTCCGGCCGGAAGGCCTGATCACCCGAAAGGTGCGTGTGTGATGGCTGTTGCGACAACCGATACCGCGCTGGGTTCGCACCGGCCACGGATACGCCCGGTCCGCGGCGCGCGGACTCTGCGCGAGCTGGGTATCACCGTGGTCGTCGTCATGGCGGTCCTGCTGTGGGTGGGCCCGAGCCTGTATCGCCAGGATCTCGTCTTCCTCGCTGCGATGTACGGCCTCGTGGCGCTCGGCATGTACGTTCCGTTCGTCCTGGCCGGATCGCTCTCGATGGCCTACAGCGCGTACGCGGCGATCGGCGCCTACGCGGTGGCCCTCGTTGCCAAACACACCGACTGGTCGATGTGGTGGGGGTGGATCGCGGGCGCGGTGCTGTCCGCTCTCGTGGCACTCGTCCTCGGGCTGGTGACGCAGCGGCTGTCCGGGTTCTACCTGGCAGCCGTGACCTTGCTGTTCAGTCTCGCCTTCAAGTACTGGATCATCGATGCGCGGTCGATTACCGGCGGAGCCGGTGGGATCACCCGTATTCCCCCGATCTCGGTGTTCGGCTGGGAACCGCCGGGACATGCACTCGTGGCAGCGGCAGTCGTCTTCGTCTGCGCGATCGCGGTCCTGGTAGACAGGCTGCGGAAGTCGGTGTGGGGCATCACTTTGCAGGCGTCGCGGGAAAGTGAGGACGCCGTGAGGGCAGCAGGCGTCAAGCCCGCGCATCTCCGCATGGTCGCGCTCGCGATCGGCGCAGCCATTGCGGCATTCGGAGGGTCGCTCTTCGTGGGCTCCGTTCAGGCAGTGACGCCGGAAACGCTCACCCTGAACCTGGTCTTCCTGGCGATCTTCATGCCGATCATCGGCGGCCGGGGCACGGCCTGGGGAGCGCCCCTGGGCGCGGTCGTTGTCGTCGTGGTGACGCTCAACATGCCCGGCTACCAGGGCAGTGGTGAGCTCCTGCTGGCACTGGCCGTACTTCTGATCATCATCGTCGCCCCCGGGGGTCTGATCGGGTACGCGCAGTGGTGCTGGGCCCGGTTGCGGGCCGCGATGGGAGCGAACCGCGGGAACTCCGCGGGCCAAGGGGGTGCACGATGACGACATCGACAGCAACCGAGCCACTCCTCGAAGTGCGTGGTCTGTCCAAGTCCTACGGCGGTGTCAAAGCTGTCCAGGACATTTCGTTCGACGTCCGTCCGGGGGACGTGGTGGCACTGGTCGGTCCGAACGGGGCGGGCAAGACGACGCTGATCGACATCGTTTTCGGGACGCAGCGTGCGGACGCCGGCGAGGTTCGTCTCCGTGGTCGAACTCTGACCGGATCGAGCGAGCGGCGTGCCCGGCAAGGTCTGGCCCGCACGTTCCAGCATCCGCAGGTGGCGCTGGAACTGACAGCCCTCGAGAACATCGTGCCGGGGTTGTTCGGTCGTGAGATCGGCTCGTTCCGTGCAGCGTGGAAGTGGGCTTGGAGGGGCCTGTCCTGCACCCCGGACGCGGCGGTCGCCGCGGCCACCGAGATCGCGGCGCGGTACGGGATCGCTGACGTCACGGCGCCCTGCGGTGACGCGAGCCTGGGCACCCGGAGGCTCGTGGAGGTGGCCCGTGCGATGGCGAGTGAGCCGGCCGTGTTGCTTCTCGACGAACCCTTCGCCAGTGGTGACCCGGAGAGTATCGAGGCTATCGCGGGCGCGGTCCGCACCATTCAGCAATCGGGCAACGGCGTTGTGCTCGTCGATCACAACGTGGATCTCGTGCGGGAACTGGCGACCAACGTCGTGCTCCTGAACTTCGGCGAGGTCGCGTTCGCGGGCCCACCGGACGAGTGCATGAGCAGCCCCGCGATGCGCGAGGTGTATTTCGGAGAGGAGACCTGACGTGGTACTGCAGGTGCGTGACATGACGGTGCGTTACGGCTCGGCGGTGGCCGTGTCGTCGGTGTCGATGAACGCCGAATCCGGTTCCGTGACGGCGGTTGTCGGGCCGAACGGAGCTGGGAAGAGCAGTCTGTTCTCGGCCGTGTTCGGTGCCGTTCGCTCGACGGGGACCGTCCACTTGGAGACCGTGGACGTCAGCCGGGCGTCCGCCATGTCCCGTGGCAGGCAGGGCTTCGCCTACGTGCCGCAGGGCCGGCAACTGTTCATGAAGATGTCGGTCGTCGAGAACCTCACTGTCGGAGCCGATCTGCTCGGCGCCCCGAAGTCGGCTGTCGATTCCGCGATGGACAGGTTCCCGGTACTGCGGGAGCGGGCCGGTCGCTATGCCGGCGTCCTCAGCGGAGGCGAGCAGCAGATGCTGGTTCTGGCGCGTGCCCTTCTTGTCGAACCGAAGGTGTTGCTGCTCGACGAAATGACCACGGGACTGGCGCCGAAGATCGTTGCAGGCCTGCGTGAGACGGTCCGTGGACTGGCGGCGTCCGGAGTCGCGGTACTCATCGCCGAGCCAGCGCTGACCGCGCTGAAGCCGATCGTCGACCGCGGGTACGTCATGCAACGCGGACGAGTCGTCGCCGACTGCGCGGGTGCGGACGAACTGGACCGACAGTACCGCCGGTCGATGGGTGTGACCGAGGCGATCATCGACGCGGCACTGCATGAGTGAGGTACCTATGACGACGAACAGCGTTGATTCGCTCGATGATCTGGTTTCGGGCACGTTCGCTACCCACCCGGAACGGTACTCCCACGTGCCGATCAGCGACGTGATCCGGACGTGGGCGCGGCAGATCCCTGACCGACCGGCGTTCGTGACGCCGGCCCGCACGACGACGTGGATCGAGTACGACCGCCTCGCCGATGCGGTGGCCCGCGAACTTCGCGCGACCGTCGGAGGGCTCCGCTCCCGGGCAGCGCTGCTGCTGCCCGACACGACGGGTGTCCACGCGGCGCTGTGCGGTTGCTACCGTGCCGGCCGGGTGGCGGCGGCGATCGGCGTGCGGTCCGGGGTGCGGGAGATCGCGCACATCATGCGGCGCACCGGCGCAACGGTTCTGGTGACCGCGCCGGAGATCCGCGGCCGGTCGTGGCGGGGCCTCGTCGAGGAGTTGCGTGTGCAGGGGGTGTTCCCGTCGGATGTCGTCGTCGTCGACGAGGACGGCGGTGCCGTTGGTCGGCATCGTCTCGGTGGCGTCGAGCACGGCGACGCGGCTCTGCCGGGTACACCGTTCACCACGTCCGAGGTGACGATTCTCAACTCGACGTCAGGGACGACGGGGCTGCCGAAGGTGGTGGCCCACGACGAACGCAAGTGGGTCGCCTTCGCGCGGGAGGCGATGCTGGGCGGCCGGATCGGTCCGGACGACGTCGTCTGTTCCGTCGTCCCGGCACCGTTCGGCTTCGGACTGTGGTCGGCGCACTTCCTGCCGGCCCTGCTCGGCGTCCCGGTGGTGGTGACCGCCAAGTTCGACGTGGACGAGATGGCGATGATGATCGAACGCGAACGCGTCACCGTACTGTGCTGTGTCAGTACACAGTTCAGGATGCTGCTGCGTTCGGAGGCCGTCCGGCACCGGGACCTGTCGAGCCTGCGTGTCCTGTACACCGGGGGTGAGCCGGTGCCCTACCGCGATGCCCGGGCGTTCGAGGAACGCACCGGTGCCAAGGTGCTGCAGTTCTACGGATCCAACGAGGCCGGGGTGGTCAGCCGGACCACTCTGGACGACGACGTCGAGACGAGGCTGCGGACGTGCGGTCACGTACTCGGGTCGGCGCACGTGCGGGTACTCGACGAGTCCGGGGCCGACTCCCCGGAGCGTCCGCGGCGCGGCCGGCCCGCCGTCCGCGGGCCGCTGATGTCCGCCGGGTACTGGGCGGATCCGGCGGCGAACGCCGAGCTGTACACCCAGGACGGCTGGATGTTGCTCGGCGACATCGTGGAGATCGATGAGCAGGACCGGGTCCGGGTGGTCGGCCGCACAGCCGATTTCGTCATCCGCGGCGGCAAGAACATCTCGATCGTCGAGATCGAGGAACTCGTCGGCGAGCACCCGGCGGTGTCGGATGTCGCCGTCGTCGGCGTCCCCGACGAGATCTTCGGTGAGCGTGTCTGCGCCGTCGTCGTGACCGACGCCGGCGGTCACCTCGATACCGGGACGCTCGCGTGGTGGCTGCGCGCCCGCGGTGTGACCCCGGAGTACCTGCCGGAGTACGTGGTCACCGTGGACCGGCTCGAGGTCGGACCGGGCGGCAAGACCGATCGCCGCGCCGCGAAGGCGGTCGCGGTGGAGTGGCTCAGCCGTACAGTTCGGTGATCCGGTCCGAGAAGTTGTCGACCACCTTCTTGCGCTTGAGCTTCATGCTGGGGGTGATCTCGCCGTTCTCCACGGTGAGTTCGCGTTCGAGGATCGAGAAGCGCTTGATCTGCTCCCACCGGTTGAGTCCGGCGTTGAGTTGATCGACGTACGCGCTCATCATCGCGACCGTCGGTCCCGCCGAGGCGATTTCGCGCAGCGGCCTGTCGCCCATCCCGTTGTCGACGGCCCACTCGGCGATGGACTCCCCGTCGAGACTGATGAGCGCGACGCAGTACGACTTTCCCTCGCCGTGCACGATGATCTCGCCGACGTACGGGCAGATTCCCTTGAACGTCGCCGCGATCGCCGACGGCGCCACGTACTTCCCGTTGGACGTCTTGAACATGTCCTTCTTGCGGTCGGTGATCCGCAGGAACCCGTTCGCGTCGACGGTCCCGATGTCGCCGGTGTGGAACCAGCCGTCCGGCTCCAGCGCGTCGGCGGTGGCCTGCGGGTTCTCGTGGTAGCCGCTCATCACGCCGGGGCCCTTGATCAGGATCTCACCGTCCTCCGCGATCTTGACCTCCGTGCCCGGGATGGGCCAGCCGACGGTGCCGAACCGGTAGGCGGAGGGCCGGTTCACGAGCGACGCCGCACTGGTCTCGGACAGTCCGTAGCCCTCGAGGACCACGATGCCGACGGCGTCGAACCATTGCGCCACATCGCGGTCCAGGGCGGCCGAACCCGAGATGAAGAACTTCAGCCGCCCACCGAACCGGTCCCGGATCTTCTGGAACACCAGACGACCGGCGACCGCGTACTGCGCCTTCTGCATGCGGGACAGGGACTTTCCGGACTGGCGGGCCTTGGATGCGGCCAGCCCGACGCCGATCGCCCAGTCGAAGATCTTTTCCTTGACGCCGCCGTCGGCCCGCACCGTGCTCTCGATCCGGGCGTGCGCCTTCTCGAAGATCCGCGGCGCCGCACCCATGAAGGTCGGCCTGACGACGGCCAGGTTGTCGACGATCCGGTCGACCCGGCCGTCGACCGCGGTCGCGAACCCGATCTGCAGCGGCAGCGTGAGCAGCACCTTGCCGAACACGTGCGACAGGGGCAGCCACAGGTACTGGAGATCGTCGGCGTCGAGGATGCCGGTGGCGTCGATCGCCGCGGCCTCGTACGTCCATGCCGAGTGCGGCAGCCGCACCCCCTTCGGCCGTCCGGTGGTGCCCGACGTGTAGATCAGCGTGGCGAGGCTGTCGGGGGATATACCGGCGATCCGTTCGTCGACCGCGTCGGGCCGCTCGGACAGCAGACGCTCGCCGAGGGCGGCGAGCTCGTCGAACCCGATCACCCATTCGTCGTCCGGGACGGCACCGTCGACGAGCACCACGCGAGCGACGTCGGGGATCTCGTCGCGGTGTTCGCGCAGCTTGGCGAGCTGCGCCTCGTCCTCGGCGACGACGACACGGCTGCCGGAGTTCGCGACGATGAACGCGACGTCGGACGCGGTGGTCGTCGGGTAGACGGTGGTGGTGGCGGCACCCGCGCACATCACCGCGAGGTCCGCGAGCACCCATTCGTAGCGGGTCGCAGAGGCGAGCGCCACCCGCTGCTCGGACTGCACGCCCAGCGCGATCAGGCCGGCCGCGAGTCGTCTGACGCGCTCGCCCACCTCCGACCACGTCACGCTCACCCAGCCCTCGCCGTCCGGCCCGGGATGGCGGAACGCCTCGGACCCCGGTGACGCCGTCACCCGATCGACGAACATCCGAGCGACCGTCGGCGCCCGGTTCTCGACCCTGGACCAGTCCACGACCTCGTCTGACGCGCGCGAAGCTGTCATGGTCCCGAGTTTAGGAACCCCACGGCAACCCCTGAACGGGAATCCACGGCACGGTTCGGTCTCGAATGCGTACCGTCGATTCCCGTTCGCGTGGCTGGTGGGGAGGGTCGGACCTGTCCGGCGATCAGCGCAGGTCCCGCCGGCGAAGTGCCGCGAGCCCGCCGGCCAGCAGCGCCGCCGCGATCGCCAGCAACCACAGGATCGGCGCCGGCTGGAACTCGCCGCCGGGGAGCCGGGGCAGGTGCAGGAACGGCACGAGGTCGAGCAGCGGTTGCGGCAGGTCCGCGACCATCCCGAACACGTAGAGCGCCATCATCGCCGCGAACACGCCCCACGCCGCGGGGGCGAAGCGCGGCACGAGACCGAACATCGCGACGGTGATCCCGGTCAGCAGCCACACACCCGGCAGTTGCACCAGCGCGGCGGCGAGGATGCGCGGCACCTGGCCGCCGACGTCGCCGATCGACGCCCCGTAGGCGATGCCGGCCGCCACGCCGGCGACGGTGAGCGCGACGGCCGGCCCGGTCAGCGCGAACAGGAGGTGGCTCGACGCCCAGCGGGTCCGGGAGATCGCCGCGGCGAGCACCGACTCGCCGCGGCCCGCCTCCTCCTCGTCGTGCAGTTGCAGTGTCGCGGAGATGGAGTAGGCCCCGGCGACCAGTCCGAAGATGGTGAACCCCAACGCGATGAACGAGTCCTCGATCGCCTGCGCGCCGCCGACCCGGGCGAGCGCCTGGAGGACCGCCTCGCTGCTCCCCAGCTGATCGCTGACCCCGTGTGCGGCCCCGCCGATCACGAGTGCGAACACAGCCAGTCCCACCGTCCACGCCACGAGCGGTCCGCGCTGTGCGTGCCACGCCAGCCCGACCGGTCCGGACAGCGACGGTGGCGACGACCCGGGGCCCGGGCGTTCCGCGACGAGACCGGCGCCGAGGTCCCGTCGGGCGAGCAGGCGGTACGCGAGTGCGACGAGCACGACGGCGACGACGGCCGGCAGCAGCAGCACCCACCAGCGTTCGTCGGCGTAGGGGCGTAACTGCTGGGACCAGCCGATGGGGGACAGCCACGACAGCGCCCCCGATCCGGCGTCGCCCACGGCGCGCAGCAGGAACGCGACCGCGAGCACCCCGAACGAGATGCCCCGCGCGAGACGGGCCGACGTGCTGACCTGCGCCGCGACGGCCGCGACGGCGGCGAAGACGGCACCGGCGGCGAGCACCGCGGCACCGAACGCGACCGCACCGGCCCCGCCGAGGCCGATCGACGTCAGTCCGGCCGTGGCGACGACCGCGCTGACGACGGCTCCCGACCCGGCCACGGCGAGCGCCGCCGTCAGCTCCGCGTAACACCCCACCGACGTCGAGGTGAGCAGTTCGGTGCGGCCGGTCTCCTCCTCGGTCCGCGTGTGCCGGACGACGGTCAGGATCACCGCGACCGCGAGGAAAGTGAACAGATAGCCGGCGCGCCACGTCGTCAGCGCTCCCACGCTGGAGCCGAAGATCGGCCCCACCAAGGCAATTTCGGATTTCAGGGCGGCGGTCGAGGTCGCGAACGCGTCGAGCTGACTCTGGGTGGTGTACAGGCCCATGATCGCCCTGCCGTAGACGATCGGGAGGACCCCGATGACGATCGACCACAGCGGCAGGATGATCCGGTCGCGCCGCAGGGCCAGGCGTACCAGGGCGGTGGTCCCGGCGAACGGGGACTGCACCGGTGCGGCCGCGTCGGCGAACGTCGTTGCCGCGGTGGCGGTCATACCCGGACCTCCTCGGTGAGTTCGTAGTGCCGCAGAAACAGTTCTTCGAGCGTCGGTGGGGTGCTGACCAGACTCCGGACGCCGGTGTCGCCGAGCGTCCGGATGAGCGTGCCGAGGCTGTCGGCGTCCACCTGACAGTGCAGTGTCCGGCCGTCGAACCGGATGTCCTCGACACCCGGGATCCGGCGGAGATCACCTGGATCACCGGTGAGTTCGGCCGTGATGGACGTGCGGCTCAGGTGGCGCATCGACGCGATCGAGCCGCTCTCGACCGCCTTGCCGGCCCGGATGATCGTGACCTTCTCGCACAGGGCGTCGACCTCGGACAGGATGTGGCTCGACAGCAGTACCGTCACCCCACGGCCGCGCGCCTCGGCGATGCAGTCGCGGAACACCTTCTCCATCAGCGGATCCAGGCCGGATGTGGGTTCGTCCAGCAGAAGTAGCCGGGCGTGCGACGAGAACGCCGAGATCACCGCCACCTTCTGCCGGTTGCCCTTCGAGTACGACCGCGCCTTCTTGCGGGGGTCGAGATCGAAGCGCTCGATCAGGTCGGCACGACGCGCAGTGTCGAGCCCGCCGCGCATCCGTGCCAGCAGATCGATGATCTCGCCACCCGTGAGCGACGGCCACAGCGTGACATCGCCGGGTACGTAGGCGATCTCGCGGTGCAGGGCGACGGCGTCGCGCCACGCGTCGTGGCCGAACAGCGTTGCGGTGCCGCCGCTCGCCCGCAGCATGCCGAGCAGTACCCGGATGGTCGTGGACTTGCCGGCACCGTTGGGGCCGAGGAACCCGTGGACCTCGCCCTCGCCGACCGTCAGGTCCAGACCGTCGAGGGCGCGGGTGGTGCCGAACATCTTCTCCAGCCGGGCGACTTCGATGATCGTGGTCATGCCCGCTCCTCCGGGGGTGCGTGATGGGTATATCCGTCGAGCAACGTCGAGTCGGTGAACAGCCCGTCGGTGTAGAGCTCGAGGGCGGGGAGCATGATCTCGGCCGTCATCTCCCGGATCGCACTCGCGACGTCCACCGATCCGTCGGGTGCGGTGTGCATCTGCAGGTACAGCAGTGTCGAGCCCAGGCTGTTCATCGCGAGGTATCGGGCCCGGGCCGACGGGGTGCGGCTCGGCCGGATCCGGCCCTCGACGACTGCCGCCTCGAGATAGCTCTCGACGCCCGCGACCATGTGCTCGAACAGCGCGGCGGCGAGGTCCCCGCCGGCCTGGAAGGACCGGACGAGGTAGGCGACCAGTGGTGCGTACCGTTCGATCTCGCCGAGCGACGCGAGCATCCGCGCGGGACCGCTCGCGGTGAGCACATCGCGCTTCTCGGCGACGATGACGGCGAGCACGTGCTCGTCGCATACCGACCGCAGGCCCTGCTTGGAGCCGAAGTGGTGATTGACCAGGCCCGGTGACACCCCGGCGGCGGTGGCGACGGCGCGGACGCCGGCATCGAAGCCCTGCGCACCGAACACCCGGATCGCCGCGTCGCGGATGCGGGCGCGGGTGTTCAGGTCCCGATCCGCCGGAACAGCCATGGCTGAACACATGTTCAAAGCGTTGCTCGCATGTTCAGCGTGGGCAAGCGTTGCGTCGGGATCCTGACGGAATCTTGACGGCAGTACCGACACAACGATTTTGACCCGATCAAGCGTTCGATTGTGTTAGCTTCCCGAAGAAACGGGGTGGTGGCGCGGGTCACTACGGAACGAGGACGGAATTACGTGACGCTGAACATCGCCGACCTGTACGAAGCTGTCGCCGACGCGATCCCCGATCGGGTGCCCGTGGTGTGCGACGACCAGCGCCGCAGTTACGCCGAGCTCGATCGTCGGGCCAACCAGCTCGCCCACCACCTCGAGTCGGCCGGCGTGCGCCCCGGCCAGCACGTTGCGATCCACATGCGCAACCGCATCGAGTACGTCGAGGCGTTGCTGGCCTGCATGAAGATCCGTGCCGTCTCGATCAACATCAACTTCCGTTACACCGATGCCGAGTTGGTGTACCTCTACACCAACTCCGACAGCGTCGCCCTGATCGTGGAGAACGAGTACCTCGAAGCGGCCGGGGCCGCGCTGTCGAAGAGCCCGAACGTCGGCCATGTCGTGGTGGTCGGCGACCACGACGGACTGCCGGGCGGCTACGAGGGCGCCACCGTCATCGACTACGAGAGTGCCCTGGGCGCGCAGTCCGACGCACGCGGGTTCGGCCCCCGCAGCGACGACGACCACTTCGTGATCTACACCGGTGGCACCACGGGGATGCCGAAGGGTGTCGTGTGGCGTCAGGAGGACTTCTACTTCGCGGCCCTGTCCGGCGGCAACATCGGCGGCGCGCCGCGGCGGTCGGTCGAGGAGGTGGTGGCCGGCGCCGTCGCGAACACCGACCCGCAGACCTACCTCGTCATCCCGCCGCTCATGCACGGCGGCGCCATCTACTCGCTGCTCACCGCACTCCTGATGGGCGCGCCGCGCGTGTTCTGCCGGACGTTCGACCCCGTCGACGTGCTGCGGTTGATCGAGGCCGAGAAGATCACCGGGATCACGGTCATCGGTGACGCCATCGCCCGGCCCATCGCGGAGGCGATCAAGGAGCACGGTGATCGCTACGACCTCGGCACCCTGAAGCTGATGGGCTCCGGCGGTGCGCTGTTCTCGCCCGCGCTCAAGGACGAACTGCGCGAGTTGGTTCCGGGCCTGACGATCAAGGACGCTTTCGGAGCCTCCGAGACCGGCAACGACGGCATCATCGAGTTCGCCGAGGACGGCACCAAGCGGATCCGGTTCAACCCCAACCTGATTCTCGTCGACGAGGACAGCCGACCCATCGCTCCGGGCTCCGACCGGATCGGCTTCCTCGCCCGCAAGGGTCACGTGCCGCTCGCGTACTACAACGACGCCGAGAAGACCGCCGCCACCTTCACCGAGGTCGACGGGGTGCGTCTGGCCGTCCTGGGTGACATGGGACGGGTGGAGGAGGACGGCGCCATCTTCCTCCTCGGCCGCGGCTCGACGTGTATCAACTCGGGCGGCGAGAAGGTGTATCCGGAAGAGGTGGAGTCCGCGATCAAGACCCATCCGGCAGTCATGGACGCCCTGGTCGCCGGCGCGCCCGACATCCGGTTCGGTGAGAAGGTCGCCGCCGTGGTCCAGCTCCGGCCGGGCTTCGACGACACCGATCCGAACGAGATCGCCGAACACTGCCGGATCCACGTCGCCGGCTACAAGATTCCGCGGTCCGTGGTGCTCGTCCCCGCCATCCGGCGGTCGCCGACCGGCAAGGCCGACTACCGCTGGGCCAAGGAGGTCGTCTCGGCGGGCTGAGGCCGTGGACGATCCGGGTGCCCGCACGCCCGAAGGACCTCGTTGTGGACAAGCGTCCAATTGTTTGTTGAAATGAGTCGCTTCGAAGCGCATCTCGACGGTCGTCTCGGAAGCATTCGACGTCCGTACGAGGCCAGTGGAGGAGCGGGATGCGCAGCACGGCAGCAGTGCTCGGCGCGGGTGCTGTCGTCGTCCTCGCGGGGGCGGTCGTGCCCGGCGTGGTGGCGGGAACGGCGGAGGCGGCGACCAACGGCGCCACCGATGTGACGTTCACCGTGGGCGGCCAGGACGGTCCTCTCGAATTGGCGGTTCCGCGAACCGCTCCCATGATCTGGGCGAACGGGCAGGGTGACGTCACCGGCACCGTGGCGATGTCCGGCGTCCGTGACCGGCGCAGCGGCACAGGCCGATCGGTCACCGTGACCGCCTCGATCTCGGACGTCACGAACGGCTCGACAGTCATCCCGAGGTCTGCCGTGACGTACACGGCGAGCGGCGGAACCATGGGGTTCGTGAGCACCGGTCCCCAGACGCTGGACTCCACCAAGGCCGTAGTGGGAATCGCCCGCCACAACTGGCCTGACGTGACCTTCCACTGGACGCCGTCGCTCCGGATCGACGTCTCCGACGGCGTGACCCTCGGCAGTTACAGCGCGACCCTGACCCACTCAGCGGTGTAGTCCGCATCCCGCCACCACCGGCATCTCACGAAAGCGTGTCCATGCGTTTCATGTTGCGGAACCTCCTCGCCCTGCTGGCCCTCGTCGCGTCGTTCGTTGCGGCGTCGACGACGGTCGTCCACGCCGACACTGCTTCGGGTGGGATCGGTATCGAACTCGCGGGATCGACCGAGATCGTCGGCACTTTCGCACCCGGAGAACCCGTGGTGCGCCGGGTGCGGATCTCGAACACCGCCGCCACGACGAAGGCGGTCGACGTCTATGCGGGCGCCGCGTCGATGAGGGGCGGCGAGTTCGAGGTCCAGGACCGCGGCAGCGTCAACGCGCTCACGTCGTGGACGAGCCTGAGCACGAAGAGCATCTCCCTGGCGCCCGGCCGGAGCGAGGACGTGGTGGTGACCGTTCGTATTCCGGCGGACGCGCCCACCGGCGACCGGCATGCTGTGGTCTGGGCACAGGGCGCGGCCGGCGCGGGCGGTGGGATCGTGACCGCCGCCCGGGTCGGCGTCCGGATGAATCTGCGGGTGGGACCCGCAGCCGGTACGACCGCGGACTTCGCGATCGAAGGGCTGGCAACCGAACGTGACTCGGACGGTCAGGCCGTGGTGGTCGCCGACATTCGCAACACCGGCGGCTGGGCCGCCGAGGTCGGCGGCGAACTCACGTTGACCGACGGGCCCGGCGGCCGGGCCCTCGGTCCGCTGTACGCGGGCGAGGTGATCGTCGCCGCCGGAGCCGCCGGGAAGGTTCGGTTCCGCATCCCGAACAGCCGTGATCTGGCCTCCGGGCCGTGGCAGGCGCACGTCGCGCTCGAGAGTGGCGCGGTCGAGCGTGGGCGCGACGGCGAGATCACCTTCCCGACGCCGGAGTCCGGTGGCAACGGGTCGCTCGGCAGCCTCGGATCGTCCGGTGCCGGATCGACGCAGTCCCCGCTGATGTGGGTCGGCGTGGCCGGCGCTGCCGCGGCGGCCATCGGTGCGATCGGGTGGACCGTGCTGCAGCAGCAGAATCCGCCGGCGGTCCGCTGACGGTCGCTTTTCCAGACCCCCACCCGACGGGAACGTGGATCGCGCCCTGATCCCTGTGACGATGACCACGGACGGGGTAGGTTGTGTGTAACTCGAAATCTACTCACCAGTAGGAGTACGAAAATGCCTGCTCCGTCCGCGGCGACGTTCGCCCGCCTCGCCGATCTCATTGCCATCCCGGATGCTGCGGACCGCCCGACGCGTCCGGTCGTCGAGGCGTTCAGCGGTCGTGAACTCGCGACCGTGCCGGTCGGCACCGCGGCCGATGCGCTCGCCGCGATCGAGCGCGCCCGGGTGGCGCAGAAGGCGTGGGAGAAGCGTTCCCCGGTGGAGCGTGCCGAGGTGTTCCTCCGCTACCGCGACCTGGTGCTCGCGCACAAGGATTCGTTGATGGACATGGCGCAGGCCGAGACCGGCAAGTCCCGGGCCTCCGCGCAGGAGGAGGTCCTCGACATCGCGATGACCTCGCGGTACTACGCGCGGCTCGCGCCGAAGTTGCTGCGCCCCAGCCGCGTACAGGGCATGCTTCCGGGGCTCACCAAGACCGTCGTCCGGCACCACGCGAAGGGCGTCGTCGGCGTCATCTCGCCGTGGAACTACCCGATGACCCTCGCCGTGTCCGACGCGATCGCGGCACTGCTCGCCGGCAACGCCGTCGTGATCAAGCCGGACAGCCAGACGCCGTACTGCGCGCTCGCGTGCGCCGAACTGCTGTACCGGGCGGGGCTGCCCCGCGACCTCTTCGCGGTGGTGCCCGGCCCCGGTTCCGTCGTCGGCACGGCGCTCGTCGAGAACACCGACTACCTGATGTTCACCGGTTCCACCGCGACCGGGCGCCTGCTCGCCGAGCAGGCCGGCCGGCGGCTGATCGGTTTCTCGGCCGAACTGGGCGGCAAGAACCCGATGATCGTCGCGAAGGGCGCCGACCTGCGCGAGGTCACCGATGCCGCGGTCCGCGCCTGCTTCTCGAACTCCGGCCAGCTGTGCATCTCGGTCGAGCGCATCTACGTCGAGGAGGCCGTCGCGCCCGAGTTCACGCGCATGTTCGGCGAGCGGGTCCGGAACATGAGCCTGGCGCCCGGCTACGAATTCGGCATCGAGATGGGCAGCCTCGTGTCCGAGGACCAGGTCAAGACCGTGTCGGGTCACGTCGACGACGCGGTGGCCAAGGGTGCCACCGTGGTCGCGGGCGGCAAGGCGCGTCCCGACCTGGGTCCGCTGTTCTACGAGCCCACCGTGCTGACCGGGGTCACGCCCGAGATGGAGTGCTACGCGAACGAGACGTTCGGGCCGCTCGTCTCGGTCTACCCGGTCGCCGACGTCGAGGAGGCGATCGCGCGCGCCAACGACACCGACTACGGACTCAACGCGAGCGTGTGGGCGGGCAGCCACGCCGAGGGCGAGGCCATCGCGGCGCGGGTCATGGCGGGAACCGTCAACGTCGACGAGGGGTACGGCCCCACGTGGGGCAGCACCGCGGCCCCGATGGGTGGCATGGGGGTGTCCGGCGTCGGACGCCGGCACGGCTCCGAGGGCCTGCTCAAGTACACGGAGGCGCAGACCGTGGCGACCACGCGGGTCGTCAATCTCGGAGGCCCGCGCTGGCTTCCCGCCAAGGTGTGGGCCAAGCTCCTGCCGCCGTTCATCAAGGCGCTGAAGTTCGTGCCGGGACGCTGACCCGCCCCGCTCGGCCGAGTCGGCACGGGGAGGCGTCGCCCGCTGTTCGTTAGATAGGCGCACTACCTCGTCCATTCCGATACGACCCATTAGTCTCTTTCCTGTGAAAGAGACCGCGTGGGTGCGCCGAGCACTGGTCGTCGAGGACCAGCCGCTCATGCGTTCCCTCGTGGCCGATGCGCTCCGGCACGCGGGATTCGAGGTCCACGACCGGCCGTCCGCGTCGACCGCGCTCGCCGATCTCGACGAGATCGACCCGGACGTCCTGGTCACCGACATCGACCTCGGATCCCGGCCCAACGGGATGGAGATGGCGACGATCGTCCAGGCCCGGGCCCCGCACTGCGCCACGGTGTTCCTCACGAACTATCCGCGGGCGGGAATCGCTCCGGGGGAGGGCGTTCCGGTGGGCTCCGTGTTCCTCGACAAGGTGGCCCTCGAGTCCGTCGAGCAACTGGTGGCGGCGGTGGAATCCGCGCTCGCGGAGAAACCGTTGCCACCCCGGCGCCTGCCCGACGGTCCGGACGCCGCCCTCGGTCACCTCACGCGCACCCAGCTCGACGTGTTGCGCTGCATCGCGCTCGGGTGGTCCAACGCGGAGATCGCCAGGCGGCGCGAATCGAGCCTGCGCAGTGTCGAGAAGATGGTCACCCGCACCTTCGACGCACTCGGGGTCAACCACAACCCCGATCTGAACCCGCGGGTCGCGGCGGCGCAGCTGTACATCCGCCGCTTCGGACTGCCGACGGAGACCGGTTGAGCCGTCAGTTTCCCTGGCTGGCGCGAATCGGCGGCAGCTCCGCCGTCACCCGCTGGTCGTGGATACTCACGGCCCCGTTCGCCGTCACGGTGATGGGTAGCTACATCACCGCACGCAGCCCGCGGGACTGGCCGGCCTACTTCGGCGTCGCGGTCATGGTGCATCTGATCATGGGTATCGCGCTGCTGATCGTGTGGCTCACGGTGCTGCGTCCGGACCGCCCGCGACGGAGCGCGGTGGTGTCGCTGCTGGTGTTCGCGGGACTGGGTGCGTGCCGACCCTTCCTGCTCGATGCGCTGCTGGTGTTCAACGGATTCGCCACCGATGACAGGCCGATCCCGGTCCGGCTGTTCATCAACATGACGACGGCGGTGGTGGCGCTGTCGCTGATCGCGATCCTCGTGGACTCGGTTCGCGAACACAACGCGATGATGCAACGGCTGCGCGCCGCCCGCACGGCCCTCGACGAGCAGCGGCGCGTCGACGAGGACTACCTGGCCGGGCTGGGGCGGCGCTACGCCGACGACCTGGCGGCGCAGATCGATTCGGCGCTCGCGACGTCGAACCGGGCCGGCATCGACCCCGTGGGCGGCGCGCGTCTGCTGCGGGGAATCTCCGAGGACATCGTCCGGCCCATGAGTCACGCCCTGTTCGACGACGTCACCCCGCTGCCGCAACGCGCCGTCGAACCACCGGCGCTCACCGTTCGGGAACGCATGCACGGGGTGCTGCAGGCGGTGCGCCCCGCGCCGCTCGCGCTGCCGGTGCTGCTGTACACCGTGGTCGTCTTCACGTACCTCGTCAGTAGTTACGGCGTGCGGGAGACGGTCCTGCAGGTGCTCGCCGGACTGGTCGTGTGCGTGTCCGGCAACTGGGTGGTGCGGATGGCGGCGGTGCGGATCGGCGGCGCGAGCACGCGGATCCTGTTCCTGACGATCGCGTACTGTGCCGTCGCGGCGGTCACCGCGGTGGCGTTCTGGCTGATCCTCGGCGGCGTCGGCTTCCCCCCGGCGTTCGTCGTCCCGGGTATCGCCTTCTATCCGTTCGCCGCGCTCGCGATATGTCTGATCCGGGCGGCGAACGACCAACGCGCGCTGGAAGAGCAGCAGCTCGCCACGGCGCTCGCCGAACAGAGTCACCTGTCGGCGGAGGTGCACGGGCGGGTGGTGGCGGCGCGTCGCCGGCTCGCTCACGTCCTGCACTCGTCGGTGCAGGGTGAACTGGTGGCCGCGGCGCTCATGATGCACAGCGCCACAACGGTGTCGGATCGCTCGTCCGGACGCCCGTCGGTGGAGACGACGGTGTCGGAGATCCTCGACCGGGTGCTGGACGAGGTGGCCCGCGAGGAGACACGGCCCCGGATCCCCTCTTCCGACGCCGAGCAGCAGATCACCGAACTGGTGGCGATGTGGGCGTCCGCGGTGCCGGTGCACACCGACATCGATCCCGATGTCTGGCCGCTGCTGTCGGCGAGCCCGGTGCGGCTCGAGCACGCGATCGACGTCCTGTCCGAGGGTTTCACCAACGCGATCCGGCACGGCACCGGCGGGACGCTGCACCTGACGATGGTCGTCGATCCGCGGACCTCGGTGATCTGCATCGGGATTCGATCGCCGGGAAGGATCGCCCGCGATGTCGGGGACGGGGTGGGGCTCACCGCTCTGGCGGAGAAGGTCGGCACCGCCGAACTGGTCCAGGAGCGTGGATCGGTGCTGCTCTCCGTTCGCCTGAACTGACCGCCTCGCACCGGTTGTGTCCGCCGTCATGGCGTGATGTCGCAATACCCGAACGTCCGGCCGTACCACCGAATCGGCGCTCCTAACGTTCCTCTCGGATGCCGGCCGGAACGGACCGACGAACTGACGGACAGTTCCCGCATCCCGCACGGCGAAGGGACGGCAACCGACATGGGACACGCAGCGGCGCAGATCATTCCACTCGCACTCGGCCTGATCGTCAGCCCCATCCCGGTGGCCGCCCTGATCGCGGTCCTGCTGTCCGCGCGCGCCAGGACCAACGCGTTCGCCTTCACCGCCACCGCCGTGGTCGGATCGGCCGTCGTCGTGGGTGTCACCGCCGCGACCACCAAGACCGGAGCCGCCCACGCCGGCGACGCCGCCCACCCGACCCAGCTGATCTTCGCCACGACGTTCGGGCTGGCCTTCCTGGTGCTGGCCGTCCTCACCTGGCGGGGACGCCCCCGGAACGGCGCGCCCGCGGTGATGCCGAGCTGGATGGCGCAGATCGACACCATGGGACCCGGTCGTGCCGCGGTGCTGAGCCTGCTGCTCACCGTGCCGAACGCCAAGAACCTGCCCCTCGAGCTCAGGGCCGGCGCCCTCATCGCGGAAGGGCATTTGCCGCCGATCCACGCGGCCGCCTTGACGGCACTGTTCGCCGTCCTCGGCGGCACGGGCCTGATCGTCCTCGCCGTCCTCGCCGCCGTTCCCTCGAAGCGGGTCACTGCGGCGCTGGGCGTGGTCAAGGAGGAACTGATCCAGCACAACGCCGCCATCATGACCGTTCTGTTCGTTCTACTCGCGGGCCTCCAGGTCTCGCACGTCGTCACCGCGCTCACCGCGTGAGCACATCGAACCGAAGGAGGAGAGACATGACCAACGTTGCACTCCAGATCGATACGGCCATCATCCAGACCACCTACGGACCGGTGCGCGGCACCCACGACGGCCCGGTCGCGGTGTGGAAGGGAATCCGTTACGCGGCCGCGCCGACCGGTGGCCGCCGTTTCCGGGCACCGGTGCCGCCGGAGCCGTGGACCGAGGTGTTCGACGCCGACCGGTTCGGCCCGGCGGGGCCGCAGAGCGCGATGCCCGGCATGTCCCTCGGCGACGACGTCCGGCAGGACGAGGACTGTCTTTCGCTCAACGTGTGGGCGCCCACGAGGGGTGCGGGGAACAAGCCGGTGATGGTGTGGATCCACGGCGGAGCGTACTTCCGTGGTGCGTCGAGCCAGCGGGTGTACGACGGTCGCGCGCTGGCGGAGAACGGTGACGTCGTGGTCGTCACGATCAACTACCGCCTCGGCGCATTCGGGTTCGTCGACTTCTCGTCGCTGAGCAGCGATCGCCACCGCTTCGACACCAACGTCGCTCTGCAGGACATGATCGCTGCGCTGCGCTGGGTGCGGGCCGACATCGCGGCGTTCGGTGGTGACCCCGATCGTGTGACGGTGTTCGGGGAGTCGGCCGGCGGCGGCGCGGTCACCACCCTGATGACGATGCCGTCGGCGCAGGGACTGTTCCACCGGGCGATAGCGGAGAGCTCGCCGGCCACGTCGGTGTACAACCAGGACCGGGCGGCGCACGTATCGCAGCTCTTCCTCGAAATCCTGGGTGGAGCAGACGATCCCGTCGAACGCCTGCTCACCGCGACCACCGACGAACTGCTGGCGGCGTCGGACACGCTGTTCTCGCGGATCCCCACCGACACGCCCGGGACACTCGCGTTCGGCCCGGTGGTCGACGGCGACCTGCTGCCCGACTACCCGGTCAACTCGTACTGGAACGGCACCGCCCTCCGCGTCCCGCTGCTGATCGGCACCAACAAGGACGAGGCATCGCTGTTCAAGCTGATGAAGTCGCCGCTGATGCCGCTCGACCCGGACGTCATCCGTGGCATGTTCGCGGAGATCGCGGCCGAGCACCCGGACGTCGAGTTCCCCGACCAGGCCCGCATCGAGTCGGCGTACTCGGGACTGACCAGCAAGAGTGACGCGATGGGACTGACCCGGGACTTCGGCTTCCGGTTGCCCACGCTGTGGATCGTGGAGGCGCACAGCCGTTATGCCCCGACCTGGCTCTACCGGTTCGACTATGCGACCCCGATGCTGAAGGCGCTGGAGATCGGCGCCACCCACGCTACCGAACTGCCCTACGTGTTCGGCAACATCGCGCACGGGCCCAGGGAGATCACCTACCTGTTGGGCGGATTGTCCACCGGGCGAAGGGTGTCGGAGCGGATGCAGCACCGGTGGCTGGCCTTCGCCAAGGCCGGAACGCCCGACGGCCTCGACGGGGAGCCGGAGTGGAGGGCCTACGACCGGGACGGCCGCTCGACGCTGCTGATCGACAAGCACGACACGGTGGTTCCGGATCTGGACGGACCGCTGCGTGCGGCCTGGGGCGAGCAGGTCATCGCGTTCACCTGAGCGCCGCCCCCGCCCCGTCGGAAAAATCGTCCGAAAGTTGGAAATGACCGGATCGCCAACGGATTCGCGCGGCGACGGCTCGTCGACTCTGGTGGAATCGCGGTAGCGTCGGTACGAGACGCGCCACCGGACGAGAGGCGCAGCAATGACCGTGGAATCGCCCGAGAACGAACCGCGGGTGGGCCGCCGGGAGTGGGTCGGACTCGGGGTGCTCGCCGCCGGACTCTCGCTCATCGTCGTCGACGGCACCATCGTGAATGTCTCGCTGCCGGTGATCATCGACGAACTGGGACTCGACCTCACCGACGCCCAGTGGATCAACAGCATCTACTCGGTGGTGTTCGCGGCGTTGCTGCTCACCGCCGGACGCCTCGGCGACCGGTTGGGCCGCCGGAGGCTGTTCGTCGCCGGTGTCGTCGTCTTCATCGGCGGCAGCCTCATGGCGGCGGCGTCGGACTCGTCGACGGCGCTGATCGTCGCCCGCGTGGTGCAGGGCGTCGGTGGCGCCCTCGTGCTGCCGTGCACGCTGTCGACCGTCAACGCCACGTTCCGGGGACGCGACCGCGCCATCGCGTTCGGCGTGTGGGGCGCGGTCATCTCGGGCATGGCGGCCGTCGGTCCGCTGCTGGGCGGGTGGCTCACCACGTCGTTCACGTGGCCGTGGATCTTCCTGGTGAACGTGCCGATCGGCATCCTGGTGATCATCGGCGCCTTCCTCACCGTGCCCGAGACGCGGGCGAAGATCACCGTGCCCGGACTCGACGTGGTGGGCCTGTTGCTGAGCGCAATCGGGTTCGGCGCGTTGATCTTCGCGCTCATCGAGGGCCAGACCATCGGCTGGTGGAAGCCCATCGCGGATCTTGACGTCTTCGGGGCGACATGGCCCGCGTCGGCACCGGTCTCGGCGACCCCGGTCGTCGCCGCCGTCGGGGTGATCGCGCTCGCCGGATTCGTGGTGTGGGAGCGGCACCGGGCGCAGGTCGGGTACTCGGCCATCCTGGACCTGACGCTGTTCCGCTTCCGCACCTTCAGCTGGGGGAACTGCACCGCGATGGCCGTCGCGATCGGCGAGTTCGGTCTGCTGCTGGTGCTGCCGCTGTTCCTCGTCAACGCGTACGGGCTCAGCACTCTCGGTGCCGGCTACGTGCTCGCGGTGATGGCGCTCGGCGCGTTCGCGTCCGGTGCGGCGGCCCGCCACGTCACCGCCCGGTTCGGCGCCCCGCGCACCGTGATGCTCGGCCTGGCGCTCGAAGTGATCGGTGTCCTCGCGTTCGCGCTGTACCTGCGGCCGTCGTCGGCGGCGTGGCTGCTGGCACTGCTCCTCGCGATCTACGGCCTGGGGCTGGGTCTCGCATCGGCGCAGCTCACCGGAACTGTTCTCGTCGACATCCCGACGTCGGAGTCCGGGCAGGGGTCGGCGACGCAGAGCACCGTCCGCCAACTCGGTGCCGCGCTGGGCACCGCGATCCTCGGCACCGTGCTCTCGCTCGGCCTCGCGCACGCTCTCACCGACCGGCTCGAGCCGGTCGCGCTGCCGCCGCAGGTGGAGTCGGGCCTGGTCGACAGCACCCGCGACTCGGCAGGCGGCACCATCCCGCCGATCCGGGAACAGGGCGACCACGGCAAGCTCGGGCCGGCCGGACCCGAGACCGCCGACGCGCTGTCCGAGGGCTTCGCCGACGCGACCCGCTGGTCGCTGTTCGTCGCCGCCGGCTTCCTCGCCGCGGGCCTGGCGACCGCCACCCGGCTGCAGCCGCGACGCCGCGAGGAGGCGGCGACCGCTGCGGCGTAGACGGTGGGGCGGGCGACACCCCGCCTCACTCGTCGGTGGGCGGCAGCACCTGCCACAGCAGCAGGACGGCGGCGACGCCGAGCGCACACGCCACCCCGAACGCCGCCGCCAGCAGGAACGATCCTGTCAGCGACAGCGTCACCGCGATGATCAGCACCGCCAGCACGGCTACTGCGACGGTCTGGATCGCCCGCACCGGCCGGCGACCGGGGTGTTCGTGCACTACCTGCGGTTGCCGCGCCGGGTCATCGCCATCGCCATCCCCGCCGCGCCCAGCACGACGACCACGGCCCCGACGACGACGTTCGACAGGATCATTCCCGTGCTCGTACTCACCCCGGAGACCAGCCACGGCGACACGATCAGCCACACCCCCAGAAGCGGTGCGACGAAGGCGATCCCGTGGGTGCGCCCGTACGTGGTCGCGTACCCGGCTGCCAGCAGCGCAACCGCGAGACCACAGATGAGGTTGCTCATCATCAGCGACGTCTGCCCGCTGAATCCGACGATCCACGACGACGCCGCCGCGTAGAGACCGGCCAGCACCATCAACCCCTCCGCAACCTGGAGGGCCGGACCTCCGCCGAGTTCGTCGTAGCTGTTGCGGAGCGCGACGATGTCCGGGTGGGTTTCCATCGACATGTTCGGTGTGATCGACATGGCGAATCATCTCCTCGGCCTGTTCGACCTGTGTCCCTTCGACACTAATTGCCGTGCCGCGCGGCGTACAGGGTGTGCCGGACCGCCCAGCGGAAACGGCGGAGCGGGCGATGCCCCGACGGCCATCGCCCGCTCCTGTGCGCCCCCGCGCCGATCAGTTCGGGCGGAAACCGAAGTCGGTACCGGCGACGCTGTCCCACCGCGAAGTCACGTACTTCGGGCGCGTGTAGAAGCTCCACGACGCGTTGTTCAGGCCGGTGTCGCCGTACGCGGAGTCCTTCCAACCCTGGACGGCATATGCCGCCACGGGGACGGGGATGGCGACGTTGATGCCGACCATGCCCGCGGACGCCCGGCGTTCGAACTCGTTGGCCGCGGCCCCGTCCCTGGTGAAGATCGACGCCCCGTTGCCGTAACGGTGATTCGCGATCAGCGCGAGACCGTCGTTCAGCGAGTCCACCCGCATCACCACGAGTACCGGCCCGAACAGCTCCTCCTGGTACGCGGGGGAGGACACGTCGACGTCGGCGAGCACGGTCGGTCCGATGAAGTAGCCACCTTCGTGGCCGGGCACGACCTCGGCACTGCGATCGACCACGGCACGCGCACCCGCCGCGACCGCCTCCTTGACGGCGGCCTGGATGCGCTGCTGCGACTGCCGGTTGATCACGGGACCGACCTCGGTGTCCGGGGCGTCGCCCGCCCCCAGGCGTACCTGCCGGGCGCGCCCGACAAGCTTCTCGAGCAGGGGCTCCGCGGTGTCGCCGACGACGACCGCCACCGAGATCGCCATGCACCGCTGGCCGGCGGCGCCGAAGCAGGCGGACGTGAGCTGGTCCGCGACGACGTCCAGGTCGGCGTCGGGCATCACGATCATGTGGTTCTTCGCGCCGCCGAAGGCCTGCACGCGCTTGCCCGCGGCCGCGGCCCGCGAGTAGACGATGTGCGCCACCTTGCTCGAACCCACGAACGACACCGCCTCGGTGTCGGGCGAATCGATCAGCTGCTCCACGGTGTCCTGCCGGCCGTGCACGACGTTGAGCACGCCGTCCGGCAGGCCGGCCTCCCGGAACAGCTCGGCAATACGCAGGCACACGCCGGGGTCCTGCTCGCTCGGCTTCCAGACGAAGGTGTTGCCCGCCGCCAGGGCCACCGACACCATCATCATGCCCATCATCGCGGGGAAGTTGAACGGTGTGATGCCCACGCAGACACCCAGGGGATGCAGCACCGACTTGGTGTCGATGTTCGGACCGGTCTGCAGCGACGTGCCGCCACGGGCCAGTGCCGGTCCACCACAGGCGAGTTCGACGGAGTCGGCCGCTCGTGAGATCTCACCCGCGGCGTCGTCGAGGGTCTTGCCGTGCTCCTCGGTGATCATCGCAGCGAGCTCGGAACGGTTGGCCAAGAGCAGTTCACGGAACCTGTACAGCACCTGGGCACGCTTGGACAGGGCCGTCGCGGCCCAGCTGTCGAAGGCGTTCGCGGCGGCGGCGATCGCGGCGTCCACCGTGGCTGCGTCCGCCATGGGCACGGTGGCAACCGGCTGGTCGGTGGCCGGGTCGAGCACGTCGATGGTGTCGGATCCGCCCTCGACGGGGGCGCCGTTGATCCAGTGGGGGATGGTGCGCATGGGTGATGAACCTTTCAGGGGTGGAGCAGAATTCACAGGGAGGTACCGAAGCGGGCGCGGTGTTCGTCGTCGAGCGCGGCCAGGGAGGTACCCTTGGTCTCGCGCATGAACAGGACCGCGACGATCGAGATCAGTCCGGCGACCGCGACGTAGATCGCGATCGGAACCCAGCTGTCGAAGGTGCGCAACAGCATCGTGGCGATGACCGGGGCGAGGGACCCGGCGAAGATCGCGGTGACCTGCGCGCCGAGGGAGACGCCGATGTAGCGCATGTGCGTGGGGAACATCTCCGAGAGGAGCGCCGGCTGCGGCGCGTACATGATGGCGTGGATGATCAGGCCGACCGTGATCGCACACAGGATGAGCGCATCGGACTTGGTGTCCATCAACGGGAATGCCACGAAGCAGTACACCGTGGCCAGGATCGCGCCGGCGAGATAGACGGGGCGGCGGCCGACCTTGTCGGACATCCAGCCGAACACGAGGATCATCCCGGCGTGAACGATGTGCGAGATCAGCATCAGCGTGAGGATGGTGGAGGTGTCGACGTCGAGCTGCACCTTCAGATACGTCAGCGAGAACGTGACGACCATGTAGTAGAGGATGTTCTCGATCACGCGTGCACCCATCGCGGTGAGCACCTCGCGGGGACGCGCCTGGAAGACACGTTTGATCGCCTTCCACGTGCTCTCCGCCTGCGGCTGCTCCTCGGCGGCGTCCTTGAAGATCGGGGAGTCCTCGACCTTGGTACGGATGAACCAGCCGATGAGGACGATGAAGGCGGAGAAGAAGAACGCCACACGCCAACCCCAGGACAGGAACGCGGCCTCGGGAAGCGCGAAGGACAGTACGAGCAGCACCACGGTGGCCAGCACGTTGCCGAGTGGCGCGCCGACCTGCGGGAAACTGGCCCAGAATCCTCGTTTGTCGTCGGGGCTCTGCTCGGCGACGAGGAGGACGGCGCCGCCCCATTCGCCGCCGATCGCGATGCCCTGCATGAATCGGAGCAAGACGAGGATGATCGGTGCGGCGTAACCGATCTGATCGAAGCTCGGAATGGCGCCGATCAGGAACGTCGAGACGCCGATGACCAGGAGCGAGACCTGCAGCAGCTTCTTGCGGCCGAACTTGTCGCCGTAGTGCCCGAAGATGATGCCGCCGATCGGGCGGGCGACGAAACCGATTGCGTAGGTGAGCAACGCCGCGATCACGCCGTCGAGGGGATTGCCGGTCGCCTTGAAGAACACGTCGCCGAAGACGAGAGCGGCCGCCATGCCGTAGAGGAAGAACTCGTACCACTCGGCGACCGTTCCGGCCATGGAGGCCGCGACGATCCGATGGAAGCCGGCGGGGGTCTTCTGCTTCGGCGTCTCGGGAGCCGGGTCGGTCAACTGTGCAGTCACCGGACCCCCTCCCGGGCGGGAGCGGTGGTTTCGATCGTGCCGTCGACGAGGCGGATCAGGGCCGAGAAGTCGAGCCCGCCGAAGCCGTTGTCGGCGAGCAGGTCCAGTCGTCGAGCAACCTCTGCGATTGCCGAGGCATCGATCCCGTGGGCGGCCGCCGCGTCGAGCGCGAGACCGAGGTCCTTGCGCATCAGGGTGACGGCGAAGCCGCCCGTGAAGTCCCGGCTGGACGGTGCCGACTCGACGGCGCCGCCCACGGGGTAGTAGCTGCGCAGTGCCCAGCTGTCGCCGGTGGAGACGCCGGCGATCTCGATGACCGTTTTCGGTGCGATGCCCAGACGCTGTGCCAGTGCCGCGGCTTCACAGGTGCTCTGCATGTTCGCGGCCAGCATCATGTTGTTGAGCATCTTGGCGCTCTGGCCGGCGCCGAGGTCTCCGGCGTGGAAGATGCGCGTGCCCATCGCCTGCAGGAGCGGGCGAGCCTCGTCGAGGTCCGCTTCCGCGCCACCCACCATGAACGTCAGGGTCGCGTTCCCGGCGCCTGCCGTGCCACCCGAGACCGGGGCATCCAGGAAGCGGCGACCGGTCGCGGAGACGGCCGCGGCGATGTCGACGGCCTCGGCCGTGGCGATCGTGGAGGAGTCGATCACCAGGGCGGCGGGCGCGGTGACGGTGAGCGCGCCGGAGTCGAGGAGTGCGGCACGCACATGATCGCCCTTGGGCAGCATGGTGATCAGAACGTCGGCATCCGCTGCGACGGCGACGGGGGAATCGGTGGTGGGGAGGCCGTGGGCGGTCGCAGCCGCGCGTGCGTCCGGCGAGAGGTCGAAACCGACCAGGTCGTAGCCCGCGCTGTGCAGATTTGCAGCCATCGGCAAACCCATGTTGCCCAGGCCGATCCAACCGATCTTCATGGTGGTGCCCTTCCGTCCAGTGTCGAGCCGTAGGCGTCTACGTCGACCGTGTGGACAAGAGTGAGCTAGATTACAACGCCGGAAAAGGCCCTCTTCGACACACAAGCTGTGCAGCAATGCACAGGCGAGCTGGGAGTCAATATGCGTGCGGACGATCTCGTGGTGCTGCTGGAAATCGCCCGGTGCGGCTCGCTCGTCGGGGCCGCGGCCGCGCTCGGGCTCAACCACGCGACGGTGTCGCGGCGGATGTCGGCGCTGGAGGCGGAACTGCACGCGCCGGTCCTGGTTCGGGGCGTCCAGGGGTGCGAGCTCACCGATCTGGGGCATCGACTGCTGCGCTCGTGTGAGCAGATCGAGTCGGCGCTGACCGACGTGCGCGACCTGGCCAGCACCACGCCGCGCGAACGTGAACTCTCGGGCCTCGTACGGATCGCCACGACGGAGGCGTTCGGTTCGCACTTCATCGCGCCCCTGATGGCCGACCTGCACCGGATCAACTCGGATCTCCTCGTGGAGATCGTCACCCAGACGCGGCTGAGTGCGTTCGGGGCCGGCGCCGACATCGAGATCGGGGTGGGGGAGCCGGTGTTCGGACGGCCGGGCGCCGAGAAGCTGACGGACTACCGGCTGGGCCTGTACGCGTCCGACGCCTATCGGGCCGAACGCGGCATGCCGACGTCACTCGAGGACCTGGACGGACATTCGCTCGTCTACTACATCGAAGGTCTGCTCCGGGTCGAGGACCTCGATGTGCTGACGAAGCTCACCGGCAACCACAAGGTCACCTTCGGCTCGACCAGCGTGCAGGCGCAGACCGCGGCGACGCTCGCCGGTGCCGGGATCGGGCTGCTGCCCGCGTTCGTGGCCGAGCGTGAGCCGACGCTCCAGCGGGTGCTGCCGTCGGACGTCGCGATCACCCTCGAGTTCACGGCCTGCCTGGCGCCGAGGCGGCTACGCCGACCCGCGGCCGCCACGGTGCTGCAAGCGATCAGGGAGATGGTTGCCGAGAGGCAGTCCGAGCTGATGCCGCAGTGGTGAGCCGGTCGGTCAGATGCCCGACGCGAATCTGCGGTGCCGGGCGGCGTCGGCGCGCTCGGTGCTGATGGCGTCGACCAGCCGGGTCAGGCGTCCGAACGTCGGGCCCATCCGCCGCGGGTGGTGGACGATCGCGTCGCAGACGACCCGGCCCGCTTCCTCGGGGCTGAGCGACGCGGCCTTCAGGTATCGATTGTCGGGGGCGACCATCGCGGTCCGCACCAGCGGCATGTAGATGGACGTGAACGTGACGTTCTCACTGAGGGTTTCGCCCTGAAAGCTGGTGGAGACCTCGTCGAGCGCGGCCTTCGAGGCCACGTACGCGCTGTAGCCGGGTCCGCCGAACAGGTTCGCCGCGGACAGCACGTTGATCACCCGCCCGTAGCGGCGTTCGCGCATCCCCGGCAGCACGCCCAGCATCATCCGCACCGCGGCCAGGTAGTTGAGCCGCATGGTGCGTTCGAAATCGTGCGCGCGGTCGTAGGACTGGTCGAGCGGCCGTCGGATCGAGCGGCCCGCGTTGTTGACGAGGATGTCGACGCCGCCGTGGTCATCCAGGATCCGAGCGATCGTCGCCTCGGTCGCGGCCGCATCGTTCAGGTCGCACGGGTACGCGAACGCCTTCCCGCCGCCGGTCACGATCGTCCGGGTGGCCTCGTCGAGTTCGGTCTCGCGGCGGGCGACGAGCAGCACGGTGGCCCCGGCCGCGCCGAGGTCGATCGCGGCGGCCCGGCCGATGCCCGACGACGCCCCGGTGACCAGGACGCGCCGCCCGGTCACCGCCTCGGCGAGCGTGCCGCGTCGGCGGCGGGGAAACGGTCCCCGCGTATCGAGTGCGTGCTTGGCCTGGAACCACCACCCCGTCGAAGTCACGATGTCGGATACTAAGCGATGGACCACCCGGTCAGGCGGTGGTCGCCAGGGCCGCCGCGAGTCCGAACGCGACTGCCATCGCGGCGGATTCGGTCACGGCGCGCCGCAGTGAGGCGTCGGCGCCGATCCGGTGCGCCGCCGCCGGGGCGACCCACGTGCGGCGCAGCCACCATCCGGCCGCGAGCAGCGCGGCCAGCGCGGCGACCTTGGCGAGCACCACGCGGCCGTAGCCGGTGGTGACGAGCGGCCCGATGCCGCCGAGCCGGACGGCGGCATTGATCACGCCGGTCACGGCGAGCACCCACACGCACCGCCACGCGATGGTCGAGTAGCGGGGGAGCAGCGACGCCCACGCGCCGCGTGAACGGGCGGTCAGCGCCAGCGCGGTGAGCATCCCGAACCACGTGGCAGCCGCCAGGACGTGCGCGGCATCGAGCAGCGATCCGAGAGTCTGCTGCGACATGTGCCCGCCGATCGGGCGGGCGATCAGCGCCAGCCCGGACAGGGCCAGCACCGGTGCGGCCGGCCACGGCAGGCTCCGCCGGTACGCGATCGCCGCGACCAGCGTCACCAGCGCGGCGCAGGCGACGGTGACGGCGCCGAGCCGGCCGGCATTGACGATGCGGACGAAGTCGACGACGGTGCCCGGCGCCACCGCGAACCGCGAGCGGCCCTCGGTCTCGGCGGCCTCGAGGACCACCAGGACGCTCTCGGCGACCGTCCAGGCGCCGGCCACCGCGGCGACGGCCTGCCACAGCAGGGCAGGGTCGAGCGCGGGACGGCGCTCGTCGCGCTGCAGCCACTGCCACGCCGCCAGGCCGAACGCGGTGGCGCCCAGCCCGACGGCCAGCACCCGTACCGCGGCGGTGGGCGAGGGGCCGTCAGGGGTGGCGAGGAGCCACGCGAGAGCCACGCCCACCAGCGCGGTGGGGACGGCGAACAGCAGCCGGGCGCGACCGATGTCCGCCGTCCTCATCCGAGTGCCGCTCGGGTCAGTTCTCGCCGCGCGGCTTGCGCAGTGCGAACCACAGGCCGCCGCCGAACACGATGACGGCGGCACCGACGATGCCCCAGATCAGCAGGTTCGGGCCGGAGTCGTCGTCGCTGCTCGACGAGTCCTGTCCGCCGGCCTTCGGGCCGGGCACACCGGTGCCCTCCTGCGTCAGCGTGAACACGCGGGTGCCGCTCACCGGGTGGCCGTCGGCGGAGGTCACGCGGAACGCGATCGTGTACTCGCCGACCGGGCCGAGCCCCTCGAGCGGCACGCTGGCGGTGTCGCCCTGGATGGTCGGGTCGCCCTTGGACCACAGGTTGCCGTCGGGGCCGACGACGGTGAGCGACGCGAACTTCTCCTGCAGCGCCTCGTTGAACTGCAGGCTGACCCGCTCGGGCGCGGTCGCGATCTGGGCGCCGTTGTCGGGGGTGCTGCCGATCACCGCGGAGTGCGCGGACGCCGTGCCGGCGCCGAGCAGCGTCGCGAGCATCGCGACGAAACCGACGGCGACGACGCGGAAACGTCGGATCAGGCGGGGGCTCATGAGCGGCGCCCCCGGATCGTCGCACCGATGCCCAGGGCGGCGCCCAGCGCGCCGAGCACCAGGCCGATACCGCCGAGCCAGCGGGCGGTGGTGTCGGTGGTGTGGGTGTCCTCGTCGGATCCGGCCGACGTGTCGACGGCCGCGTGCGCGTGGTCGTCGCCGCTGCCCGCCGCGAGCGTCAGCGACGGTGCCGGCTTGTCGGGCTCGGACCCGTCGGGGCCGGGCTTCTGATCCCACTGCACGACGTTGCCGTCGTTGTAGGTCTGGGTCGCCGGGAACTCGACCTCGTCCTGCTCGGGCAGCGGTCCCGCGGAGAGCACGAACTGCTGGAACTGGCCGGGGCCGACGCTCACGCCGGGATCGGCCGTCCACGTCACGGCCGTCGCGACGCCGGACGGGTCCTTCTGCACCGTGGACGTCCAGCCGGGCATCGGCTCGGTGCGTGCCGACTTCAGGCTCGGCAGCTGCACGGTGAGTGCGGTGGTGCCGGCGGTGTCGGACTCGGTGGGGACGCGGAAGGTGAGGACGGAGTAGCCGCCCTGCTCGGCGCCGGGGGCGGCGACGGAGACGTGCGCGGAGGCCACGCCGGTCGCGAGCAGCAGTGCGCTGCCGGCGGCGCCCACCGTGAGGAGGGCGCGCGTGATGGTCTTCTTCATCGGGTTCGGGTGTCTTTTCTGTGCGGAGGTACCGGTTCGCGGGTCAGGCGAACAGCGGCGGTCCGCGGCGGGACAACCCGGTGGCGAGCACCGTCAGACGCGGCGCGCGGCGGTTCAGCGGCCGCGGCGCGAGCGTGGGTGCCGACTCGACACCGAGGGCGGGCGGTGCCAGCACTGCCCGGAGGACACGGGTGATGGGCCCGTACAGGCGCTCGGCGCCGAGGACCAGACCCGCGCACACCACGGTGGCCGCGGCGTGCGCGGCAAGCATCGCGGTGACCGGCACGCCCTGGTGGACGTGGCTGTCGGAGGCGCCCGTGAGCGCGAGGTGTCCGGCGCCCTGGCCCGCCGCGAGGGCGGCGAGCAGCGCGGTCCGGCTGCGGCTCA
>NZ_JBDLNV010000003.1:0-750359 GCF_046042785.1 Rhodococcus parequi
ACACCGCCCGCCACCGCACCCGGTACGGCCGGCCCTCGCCGTACACCACGGCGAACGCGCCGAGCGCCGCCGTCGCGGCCGCGAGGTCGTGGCCGAGCGCGATGCCGAGCAGTCCGGGCAGCACCACGGCGACCGCGGCCCGTGCTGTTCCCGGCCAGCGGCGCCCGTCCCGTGGCACCCGCACCAGCGCAGGCCACGGCCGCGCCGGCGTGGGAATCGGGGGAGGGGCTTCGATCGACACAGATCCTTACGTTACGAAACTGTCGGGGGTGCGAACGAATCAGGCAAACCGGGAATGCCGTCGAACCCGTGTGCGGGTCTCGCCGCCTTCTCGATTCCTCCCCTGGACAGACCGGATCGGAGTTAAATAGATTCGAACAGGCGCAAGGGATTTCGACAGGAGTCAGCACGGCCAGCCCAGTCCACCGCCCGCCCGCTCCGGTCCGTTGCCGCCCGCGGGAGGCAGATCGTTTCGGGGATGCGCGATGAACGAAGCAGCCTTGGGAGTCCACGCGAGCGGTAGCACACCCGCCGTGACTCGACCGGAGCCGTCCGAGCCGATCGACGACGACGCCGGCGGTGGCGGTGACGTGGGTGCCGGGGCCGTCGTCACACTGCCGGCGCTGCTCGCGGTCGTCCGCCTGACGCCGCCACAGGCCGCGCAGCTGGTCGCGGACCTGGTGGGCCAGGTCGAACTCGCGGGCACGCGCCGGGGCCGCCCGGTCTCGCTGCGGGACGACGCCGTCATGGTGTCCGAGGGTGGACGGCTCACGATCGACGGCGTCTCGTCCCGGATCGAGACGGACGACGCGCTCGTCGGCCTGATCCGGAGCGTCGCTGCCAATTGCCGGGGTTCGGGGTTCGGTGACCTCCTGTCCGAATCGGTCTCGGGCGCAACGGATCCGGAAGGACTGATTCGCCGGGTTCGCCGGGTGATCGATCCCGAGCTCGACCCCGTGGGGGAGGCACGGCGGCGGCGCCAGGTCGGCGAACTCGTCCGGGCGGCGACGGGACGGTCGCGGCCGGCGGGCCCGGCGGGCCCGCCGGCAGAGGGTCCGGAGGAACGGCCCGACGGACGGAGCGGTCCGTCCGTGCCGGCCGGGTCGCTGGTGACGAGCACCGGTTGGTATCCGCCGGTGGGCACTCCCTGGCACAGTCGGCGGCGGCGGCCGTCGCGGCGGCAGGGCATCTACGTCGTGCTGGCGATCGTCGTTCTGGCCGGGTCGGCCGCGGCCGCTCCCCGCGCCTGGGATCAGTTGAGCCGCGGCTGGGACGCCCTGGTCCATCCGGTGAACACCTCGTCGGCACAGAACCGCATCGAACCCGTCTCGCCCCCGCCGCCCGCACCGGCGGACCCGGCCGCGGACGGCGGTGTCGCGCCGGCGCCCGTCAGTACCGGTGCCCCGCCTGCTGCGGGTCAGATCACCGGGGTCACAGCAAGTTTCGCCGACGGATCGTGCAGCCCCGGCAAGCCGTGCGCGGTGCGGGTGGACGTGCGTCTCGATCCGTCGGCGGTCGGTGCGATCACCTGGAAGCTCAACGTCTACGACCGGTGCACCGGTGAGGTGCGTGAGGGCGGCGACGTCACCATCCCGGCCGAGCCGGGGCGCGACGGCGTGTACGGGCTGAGCCGGACCACGCTGCCGGACGCTTCCGCCCTGGGCATCGCGGCGGTCACGAGCGCGCCCGCGGTAGCCGCGTCGCAGCCGCTCTACGTGCCCGCCGAGAACGCGGTCTGCCGATGAGCGGGGACGGCGGCCGGGTGCGGGGGCACGATCGCGAGTCCGACCCCTGGATCGTTGCGGCGGCGGTCGTACTAGCGGTCCTCGGCCTGCTCAACCTGGTGTCGATCGGGTTCACGTCGCAGGCGATCCGCCATGCGTTCTTCACCGTGATCGGGCTGGGGCTGATGTGGGTCGTCTCGCGCATGCGGGTGAACAATCTGGCCCGGTTCGGCTGGGTGACCCTCGCGGCTTCGGTGGTGATGCTGGCGGCGGTGCCGCTCGTCGGTGTCGCGGTCAAGGGCGCACAGCGGTGGCTGGACTTCGGCCTGTTCACCGTTCAGCCGTCCGAGATCGCCAAGCTCGGCCTGGTCATGGTGTCGGCGACCATCCTGGCCGGCGGCTACACGCTCGGCCGGTTGACGGCGGCGTTGGCGATCGCGGGCGCCGTGGTCGCACTCGTCGCCCTGCAGCCCGACCTGTCGAGTGCCGTGGTGCTCGTCGCGATCGCGTTGTTGATGCTGGTGTTGGCGCGGGTGCCGGCGGCGCCGCTGATGCCGCTGTTCGCGCTGGGGATCGCCGCGCTGCCCATCGCCGTGCTCTTCCTGCGCCCGTACCAACTCGAACGGATACAGACGTTCATCTCGAGCGATGCCGATCCGAGCGGATCGGGCTGGGCGTCGATGCAGGCCGACATCGCGATAGGCAGCGGCGGTCTGTGGGGGCTGGCGCGAGACCCCGTCTACGACCTGAGAGCCGCCTACCTTCCCGAGGCGGAGCACGACCTCGCGTTCGCGAGCGTCGTGTACGGGTGGGGCCTGTTCGCCGGAATCGCCGTCATCGCGGCCAGCCTGGTGATCACGTGGCGGGCCGCGCTCGCCGCGCGCCGTGCCCGCACCCGGGAAGCCGCGCTCGTGGCTGCCGGCGTCGGTGGGCTGTTCGGGATCCACGCGGTGCTCTCCATCGGGGCGAGCCTGTCGGTGCTGCCCCAGACCGGAATGCCGCTCCCGATGTTCAGTTACGGCGGCACCGTCGCGGTCGTCGGATTCGTCGCCATCGGGCTCGTGCTCGCGGTGCGCCGCGACGGTGTCGGCCGGCCGCTGTGGGCGCAGCCGTCCACCCGGCGGCGACGGCCACGGGGCGTCACGGCCGGGTCGCTCGCCGTCACCGCGCTCCTCGTGGCGATGTCGGTGTTCGCGTGGCAGCTGCAGAGCGATCGCGGTCCGGAGCTGCGCGCGCTGAGCGACACCCAGATGACCCGGTGCATCCGACTACCCGCCGAACGAGGCGAGATCGTCGACCGGAACGGCGTGCCGCTCGCGACCAACGTGCCCGAGTACTCCATCTCGGTGGTCAGTCGAATGTTCGACGAGGACGATTCCGGGGAGCGCACCATGCTCGCCGGGCTGATGGGCGAGCCCGACGCCGAACTGACCAAGACCCTGGGGGACCGCGGCGACGGGGAGATGCAGGCCGTCGTCGGCCAAGTCCCCCCCGATCAGGCGCGTCGGATCATCGACGCGAAGCTCCCCGGCGTGCTGGTCGTGCCCTCCGGGAAGCGGCACTATCCGTACGGACCCTCGCTCGCCTCCGTCCTCGGCTACGTCGGTGTCGGTGATCCGCAGGACATGGAGCGCTGGCCCCAACTCGCCCTCGGATCGCGGGTGGGCAGGGCAGGCCTCGAGAAGCAGTACGACGCGCTGCTCCGCGGCACGGACGGCAGGCAGTGCGTCTACGTCGATCCCGCCGGGAATCTGATCGGGCCCGCCGAGCGGGTGGATCCGGTGCCCGGTCACGATCTGCGGTTGCACCTGGACATCGGTCTGCAGACCCTGGCGACGGATGCACTGGCGCAGGCGGTTCGCAGCAGCGGCGGCGACCTCGGCGCGGCGGTGGTGATGGACGCGCGCACCGGTGGGGTGCTCGCGCTCGCGAGCGTGCCCGGCTACGACAACAACGTCTACGGTCCCCCCGTCGACGCCGTCGCGCTGGCCGCCCAGACCGAGGGAGCCGGGCCCGGCAAGATGCTCAACCACGCCTACCAGACCGCGGCGCCGCCCGGCTCGACCTTCAAGATCGTCGTCGCGTCGGCGAACCAGGAGGATCAGGTCCTGGACCCGGAGCAGGTGATCGAGACCGGCGCCGCCTACAGCTACGGCGGGCACACGTTCGCGAACTGGCAGCCGATGGGACCCAACAAACTGCTGGGCGCGATCCAGTGGTCGGACAACGTGTACTTCTACAAGCTCGGCGAGCTTCTCGGTCCCGAGCGGATGGCGAAGACCGCCTCCGAACTCGGAGTGGGCAGCCGATCCGGGATCGACCTACCCGGCGAGTCCGCGGGTTTCCTGGGCACACCGGAGAACGTCGCCGACATCGGTGGCACCTGGTATCCCGGTTCGACGCTGCTGATGGGCATCGGGCAGGGCACCGTGATCGCGACCCCGATCCAGGTGGCGCGGTGGACGTCCGGCATCGCCACCGGGGCGATCGTCACCCCGCAGCTCGCCGCCGCCGACGCGACCGGAGACGGCGCGCCGATTCCGACGGGGGAGCCGCAGCGACTTCCGTTCGCCGACAAACTGGGGCCCGTCCGCGCCGGGATGCGGGCATCGGCATCGGCCGGCACCGCAGGCCAGCTCGCGACGCTGCCGGTGACCGCCGGTGCCAAGACCGGTACGGCGGAGGACCCGTCGGCGCCGGGCGGCCTCAACGCCTGGTTCTCCGCGGTGGTGCCGTTCGAGCAACCCGAAATCGTTGTGACAGCACTGGTTCGCGGCGGTGGATTCGGATCGGCGACGTCCGGTCCCGTTGTCAAAGCCATCCTCGAGCGCTACCTGGCGGGTCGACCGGCACCGGCACCGGCACCGGCACCCGAGCCGGGCCGGTGATCGACTGCACAGCCTGATCCCCCGCAGCACAGCCCGATCCCCCGCAGCGAACAGGACGCTGCGGGGGATCGGCGTACGAAGAGGTCAGCCGCTGTACGCGGCCACGACCTCGGGGTGATCCAGGCAGGCGGTGGCGCCCTCGGCGACACACGTGAGCGGGCGCTCGGCCGTCTTCACCGGCAGGCCGAACGATTCTTCGAACAGTTGGGACAGCCCCCGGAGCATCGCGCCGCCCCCGATCACCAGGACGCCCTCGGACATCACGTCGCTGATGGCTTGCGGGGGAAGGTCTTCCAGGCAGGCGGTGAGTGTCTGCACGATTCCGGTCGTGGTGGGCCGCAGTGCCTCCACGATCTCGTCGACGTCGAGGGAGATCAGTCGCGCGCGGCCCGTGACGGCGTCGAGCCCCTCCACGACGAGCGACTGCTCGTCGGTGGTGTCGGGTGCGCCCATCTTCGCGCGTTCCGCGGTGAGCTCACCGACGATGATCTGGTGCTCCTCGCGCAGGTAGTGATGCAGCGCCTCGGTGAGTTCCTCGCCCGCCAGTTGGCAACTGCGGTGCGAGATCACGCCGCCGAAGCAGATGGCGGTGACCTCCGATGTGCCGCCGCCGACGCTCACGATGAGATGGGCGCGGGCTTCGAGCGGGTTGACGCCGCACCCGAGGGCCCCCGCCACCGGCCCCGGGATCAGCCCGACCTTGCGAAGGCCGGCCTCGTGCCCCACTTCGAGCAGTGCCCGGCGTTCGAGCGGGGTGGCCCCGGCGGGCGCCGAGATGACCGCCGTCGGCCGTCGACCGTACCGCCGGGTCGGAGCGACCTGCTCGATGACGGCGGTAACGAACGCGCGGGCCGACTCCAGGTCGACGATCACGCCGTCGCGCATCGGGCGAACCTGCGTGATGCCCGCCGGCGTGCGGCCGACAAGATTGCGCGCGTCCTTGCCGATTGCGAGGGCGCGGTGGGGGTCCTTGTTCCGAACCAGCATGAAAGACGGTTCGTTCAGGACGATTCCGCCGTCGAGCGTGCCGACGACAGTGTTCGTAGTTCCGAGATCGATGCCAAGTCCACGCACGTCGGCCTCCCGAAGGGAATCGAACGAGATGGGTTAGATGCTACGCACACCGGGGAGGTTCATGGCCGGTTTCGAGGGCAGCGCTCGAGGCGGTCGGCGTCGTACACGACAGCGCCCGCGGGAGGGGCCTCCCGCGGGCGCTGCATCGATCCTGTGCGGTCGATCCTGTGCGCGTGTCTAGATGGTCCGCGCCAGGCGGTTTGCGAGCATTTTTGCGAAGTGTGCCGGATCTTCCAGCTCGCCGCCCTCGGCGAGAAGTGCGGTGCCGTACAGCAATTCGGCGGTCTCGGCGAGGGCGGGGTCGTCGCCGCGCTCGGCGTGCGCGGCGCGCAGGCCCTCGACCAGTGGGTGCGTGGGGTTGAGTTCGAGGATCCGCTTGAAGTGCGGAACCTCCTGGCCCGACGCCCGGTACATCCGTTCGAGCGACGGCGTCATGCCGAACTCGTCACCGACGATGCAGGCGGGGGAGTCGGTCAGGCGCGTGGACAGTCGCACCTGCTTCACCTGATCCTCGAGGGTGGACGTGAGCCAGCCGAGGACGTCGGCGAACTGCTTGTCCTGCTCCTCACGCTTGGCCTCGGCGTCCTTCTTCTCCTCGTCGGTGTCGAGGTCCACCTCGCCCTTCGCGATCGACTGCAGCGGCTTGCCGTCGAACTCCGGGACGGACGTCACCCACATCTCGTCCACCGGGTCGGTCAGGAGCAGCACCTCGAGGCCGCGGGCGCGGAACGCCTCCATGTGCGGCGACGCCTCGAGCTGCTGGCGGGACTCGCCGGTGAGGTAGTAGATCTGCTCCTGGCCGTCCTTCATCCGCTCGACGTACTGCGCGAGCGTGGTCTGCTCGTCCTCGCTGTGCGTCGACGGGAACGACGAGATCTCGAGCAGCGTGTCGCGGTTGTCGAAGTCCGAGAGCAGACCCTCCTTGAGGACTCGGCCGAACTGCGACCACACGGTCCGGTACTTGTCCCGGCTCGCCTCGTCCTCCGACGAGAGCATGTCCTTGATCGTGGTGAGGACCTTCTTGGTGAGCCGACGCCGGATCGCCCGGATCTGCCGGTCCTGCTGCAGGATCTCGCGAGAGACGTTGAGCGACAGATCCTGCGCGTCCACCACACCCTTGACGAAGCGCAGGTACTCGGGCATGAGTTCCTCGCAGTCGTCCTTGATGAACACCCGCTTGACGTACAGGTGGATGCCGGCGCGGTGCTCGCGGGAGAACAGGTCGAACGGCGCGTGCGACGGGATGAACAGCAGCGCCTGGTACTCGAAGGTGCCCTCGGCCTTCATCGGGATGACCTCGAGCGGGTCGTCCCACGAATGGCTGACGTGCTTGTAGAACTCGTTGTACTCGTCGTCGGTGACCTCGCTGCGCGGCCGGGCCCACAGCGCCTTCATCGAGTTGAGCGTCTCGGTTTCGACGACGGTCTTCGGCTCGGCGTCCTGGTCTTCGGCGGAGGTGTCGTCGGTCTCGGGGGCGGGCCGCTCGACCTGCATCCGGACCGGGTACGCGATGAAATCCGAGTAGCGCTTGACGATCTCGCGGAGCTTGCGCTCGGACGCGTAGTCGTACAGGTGGTCCTCGACGTCCTCGGGCTTGAGATGCAGCGTCACCGACGTGCCCTGCGGGGCGTCGTCGACGGTTTCGATCGTGTAGGTGGCGTCGCCGCTCGACTCCCAGCGCGTACCGTGCTTCTCGCCGGCCTTGCGGGTGAGCAGCGTGACCTTGTCTGCGACCATGAACGTCGAGTAGAAGCCGATGCCGAACTGACCGATCAACTCCTCCGACGCCACCGCGTCCTTCGCCTCGCGCAGCTTGCGGCGCAGCTCGGCGGTGCCCGACTTCGCGAGCGTGCCGATCAGGTCGATCACCTCGTCGCGGGACATGCCGATGCCGTTGTCCCGCACCGTCAGTGTGCGGGTGTCGGCGTCCACGTCGAGCTCGATGTGCAGGTCCGACGTGTCGGCTTCGAGGTCCTTGTCGCGGTACGCCTCCAGCTTGAGCTTGTCGAGCGCGTCGGAGGCATTCGAGACGAGCTCCCGGAGGAAGGTGTCCTTGTTGGAGTACACCGAGTGGATCATCAGATCCAGAATCTGGCGAGTCTCCGTCTGGAACTCGCGCTGTTCGATACCTGTGGTCATTCGTGGTCCCCTTCGACAGCAGAACGGTCGACGCAGATGGTAGCGGCTGGGCGGCTTGCGCACCCCCGCACGAACCGGCTGTTCGCGTGACGCGAACGTTACGCTCGCCCGCTGGTCGGAGTAGCTTTCCGATGGCACCGCGCGACGTATCTTGGAAACGTGCGCGGTGCGGTGCGGACCGACGCGGGGATCGGCAGGGCGAGTCTTCCCGAGGAGCTGGACAGCTTCGTGGGACGGCAGAACGAGGTGGCCGAGGTCCGGCGGCTGCTGTCCGAGTCGCGCCTGGTGACGCTCACCGGCCCCGGCGGGGTGGGCAAGACCCGGCTCGCGCTCCGGGTCGCCCGCGAGTCCCGCAAGGTGTTCACCGGTGGGACGTGGTTCGTCGAGCTCGGCGACCTGCGCGATCCCGACCTGCTGTGGCAGACGGTGACGGACGTCCTCGGTGTGCAGGACTGGTCGGCCCGTCCCGCGGAGACCGTGCTTCTCGAGCACCTGGGGGCCGGCCGGGTTCTGCTGATCCTCGACAACTGCGAGCACCTCGTCGACGCCGTCGCGAACTTCTCCGACACGTTGCTCCGCGCGTGCCCGGGCCTGTCGATGCTCGCGACCAGTCGCGAACCGCTCGGTATCGGCGGGGAGGCCGTCGTCCGGGTGCCGCCGCTGACGGTCGTCGCGGGGACCGGTCCGGGCGACCAGATGTCCGATGCGGTCCTGCTGTTCGAGGAACGGGCGCGTGCCGCAGTGCCCGATTTCCGCGTCACCGACGACAACCGGGCGGTGGTCGAGGAGATCTGTGCGCGGCTCGAGGGCCTGCCACTGCCGATCGAGCTGGCCGCCGCCAGGCTACGGGCGCTGTCGGTGGAGCAGATCCGCGACCGGCTGAGCGATCGTTTCCGGTTGCTGACGCTCGGTGGCCGCACCAGCCCGGGCCGGCAACAGACGCTGCGGATGAGCATCGACTGGAGCTACGACCTGTGCACCGACTCGGAACGGCGGCTGTGGGCTTGCCTGTCGGTGTTCGCGGGTGGCTTCGATCTCGATACGGCCGAGAGCGTGCTGCAGGACGACGCCGGACCGGTGGACGTGCTCGACGTCGTGACCGCGCTGGTGGACAAGTCGATACTGGTGCGCGACGAGGCGGACTCGACGGGGGTTCTCGCCCGATACCGGATGCTCGAGACGATCCGCGAGTACGGACAGGAGAAGCTGGAGGACTTCGGCTGGACGGACATCGTGCGCCGTCGGCACCTCGACTGGTTCGAGCGGTTCGTCCTGCGCGCCAAGAACGACTGGATCGGTCCCCGGCAGGTCCAGTGGGCCGCTGCCGTGGACGTCGAGCAGCCGAACATTCGTGAGGCGATCGAATTCGCACTGGCAGAGCATGATTGGGGCGCCGCGTTGCGGATCACGGCGGCGCTGTACCCGGCGTGGATCGTGCGGGGCCGGTTCAACGAGGGCCGCCTCTGGCTGAGACGGTCGTGGGAGGGGGACGGTGGACCGATCGACGATCGAATCGAGGCGTTGTGCGTGAACGGCATGCTCGCCGCGCTTCAACAGGACATCGTCGCGGCAACGGTGTTGGCGGACAAGGCCCGCCGGCTGGCCGACGAAGGTGGCGACGACGTTTCGGCTGCGCGGGCGACGGCAGCGGTGGCTTACGCCGCGGTCACCCGGGGCGATCTGGAGCCGGCGCAGGCCGATCTGGGGCGGGCGATCACGGTGTTCCGCACCCGGGACGATCTCTACGACCTCGTACCCGCGCTCTACTGGCAGGGGTACGTGATCGACATCCTGGGCGATCCCGCCGAGGCGTCCGCGCACTACGACGAGGCGCTCGCCCTCACCGAGGCCCACGGCGAGATCATGTGGCGCGCGATGATCATGTCCGACTACGGATCGTCGCTCTGGCGGCACGGGCAGCTCGAGCGGGGAATCGAGATGCTCGAGGGGGCGCTTCCGCTCCTGCGTGCGCTGGACAACCAGTACGGTGGGGCCTGGTGTTTCGAACAGCTGGCTTGGGGGGTCGGCGAGCAGGACCCGGAGCGGGCCGCGGTGCTCCTGGGGGCAGCCGACGTGCTGTTCACCGCGACGGGCAGCCCGATCGAGACGTTCCAGCCGCTCGTCGCCTACCACGAACAGTGCGTCCGTCGTGCCCGCGAGGCGCTCGGTGACGGTGCCTTCGACGCGGCGCGGCAGCGCGGTATGGACATGAACACGGAGGAGGCCATCGCGTACGCGCTCCGGGAGCAGCCACTCGATGTCCCGGAACAGGCCACCGACAGCGGGCACAGCCTGACCCGCCGCGAGATGCAGGTGGCGGAGCTCGTTGCCGAGGGCATGACCAACCGGGCGATCGCCGAGCGCCTCGTGATCGCCCCGCGGACCGTCGAGGGCCACGTCGACCACATCCTCGCCAAGCTCGGGTTCACCTCGCGCACGCAGGTCGCCGCGTGGATGGTCGCGCAGCGCGGGGGAGCCCGCTGACCCGCCGGATCAGGGGACGAGGAGCGGCTCGTCGATGCGGCAGAAGCTGTGGCACAGCGCGGTCACGACGCGTTGTCCGCGCTCCGAGTCGAACCAGCGGTCGATGTGCGCCCAGTGGTACGGATGCGTCATGTACGGGCCGGTCAGTCCGTCCAGGTCGGCGTACTCCTGCTCCCACACGTGCGTCCACCGCGCCGAGCCGGACGCATCGTGCACCCGGCTGAGCTGGGACGCGCCGATCGAGGCGATGTAGTCCGGCATTGCCGCGGTCTCGGATTCGAACTGCCGTACCAGCTTCGGATCCGTCGACGGATCGACCGCGACCAGCAGTGTCCGGTAGACGGTCGGCCGCGTGTCGTGCTTCGCAGGCCGCGGCGTCCCGGTGTGGGTGACCGAGTCCACGTGCTCCACCGCGGCCGTCCACAGCCGTCGCTCGACGTCGTTCTGTGCTGCGCGCCAATCGGATTCGGCATCGAAGCGGAACCGGGCGATGACGTCGCCGGCGGCGATCCCACCCGGCAGCGTGGGGCGGATCAGTACGCGGCGGGCGTGCGGTGTCACGTCGGCTGAGAGCTCCGACAGCACTGTCTTCCTGGCGGATGCGTCGACGTCCGCAGCGAACCGGATCAGCTTCGTGACCTCAAACACCGGTCACCGCCGCGAGATCCTCGACAGCGCAGGACGTGCTGCGGTTACGGCTGATCAGCCAGTCCTCGGCGTCCGCCCACCACTGCGCGACGCCCGGATCGCGTCCCGCGGCCCATCTCTGCTGCCACCACGCGTCCACTCCCGGAACGGTCCACGTGACCGTCACCGTGTTCGACTGGTCGTCGAGCCACACCGGCGGGCTGACGAGGGCACGTTCGAGTGTGAGGCCGCGTTCCTCCGCCCCCGGCGCGTACCGCTCGAGATAGGCGGAGAGGAACTCGCGCGCCCTGCCTGGCCGGACCACCATCTCGTCGACGATGTAGACGGTGGCTTCCTCCGTGTGCGTCATCGGGCTCCTCTCACCACACCAACTTCACGCCGACGCTAGGTGTGGTGTGTGTGACATCGCCACGGCCGATTCCATGCAGCGGGAGGTCCGGCACCAGGAAGGCGACCGCGACGCGGTAGCGTTTCGAGAACGGACATGGAGGTGACACCGATGACTCGGGTCTTTCTCGTCGACGATCACGAGATCGTGCGACGCGGGCTGGTGGATCTGCTCGGTAGCGCGCCCGACCTCACCGTGGTCGGCGAGGCCGCGTCGGTCGGCGAGGCGATGGCCCGAATCCCCTCCAGCGGTGCCGACGTCGCGGTTCTCGACGTCCGACTGCCCGACGGCAACGGTGTCGAACTGTGCCGTGACCTACGCAACGTGCTCCCCGACCTGCGGTGCCTCATGCTCACGTCGTTCGCCGACGACGAGGCCCTGTTCGACGCCGTCATGGCCGGCGCGTCGGGCTTCGTGCTCAAGCAGATCCTCGGAACCGACCTGATCTCGGCCGTGCGGACCGTCGGCGCCGGCGGATCGCTGCTCGACAGCCGCGCCACCGCCGCGCTGATGCAGCGCATGCGCTCCGAGCGCACCGCCGACCCGCTCGCCGAACTGTCCGATCAGGAGCGGGCCGTCTTCGACCTCATCGGTCAGGGCCTGACCAACCGCGAGATCGCCGAACGCCTGTTCCTCGCCGAGAAGACCATCAAGAACTACGTGTCCCGCCTGCTCGCCAAGCTCGGCATGCAGCGACGCACCCAGGCCGCGGTGCTGGCGACGGAGTTGCGGAACAAGCGATAGGCGCCTGCGGCGCCCGTGCGCCTTTTTGGTAGCCGGCCCCACCACAAGTGCGCACGGGCGCGGAGCGCCTAACGCAGCGGCACCCGCCACGTCAGTTCGGTGCCGCAGCTGACGCCCGGCAGCAGGGTGAAGGTGCCGCCGCACTGCTCGGCCCGTCGGGTCAGGTTGTCGAGGCCGCTGCGCCGTGTGGTCTCGGGTACTCCGACACCGTCGTCGCAGATCCGGATCGTGAGCCGGTCGGCCGCGTCGATCACGACGTCGATGGTCGTGGCGTCGGCGTGCCGCAGCGCGTTGCTCAGCCCCTCCCTCAGCACCGCCTCGGCGTGCGGGTGGATCCGCGGCGGAACCAGGGTGTCGATCGCGCCGGTGAACTGGACGTTGGGCACCAGCTCGGAGCGGGTCGTCAGGTCGCCGATGGCGTCGAGCAGGCGCCGGCGCAGGCTGGTGCTGGGCTGATCGCCCGTGGTCTGCAGGTCGAAGATCGTGGTGCGGATCTCGTGGATCATCCGGTCGAGCTGGGACACCGACTTCACGATGGTGCCGGACGCGGACTCCGGGAGCGGCGCCGTCGTGTCCAGCAGCAGACTCTGCAGACTCATCCCGGTCGCGAACAACTGCTGGATGACGTTGTCGTGGAGATCGCGCGCAATGCGGTCGCGGTCGGCGAGGACGTCGAGCTGGCGTCGGCGGGTTTGCTGATCGGCGAACTCGACGGCGAGCGCCGCCGAGTCGGCCATCGAACCGAGCCGGGTGATCTCGTCGGCGGCCCAACTCGCGGTGCCCGCGCGCGTCACGACGAGCATTCCGGCGACCCCCGACGTCGTCGACAGCGGCAGCGCCGCGACCCGTACCGGTCCGTCGGCGCCGAACGGGCCGATCCGGTCGTGCTCGCCGAGCAGCGCCGGGCGGTGCCCGCGGACCACGGACATCAGGTCGGTATCCGACAGGTCGATGTGGCTGCCGGGGCGGGGCCCGCCGTCGGACGACGCCGCCTCGATCGTCGCGTCGTCGTCCTGCTCGAAGACCAGCACATAGGCGCCGCTGGCAGCGCACAGGTCGCGGGTGCGGGTCACCAGCAGATCGAGCGCCTCGTCGATGGACCCACCGGACAGCAGTCGCGCGTTCGCGGACCGCAGCGCCGTCACCCAGCGTTCCCGGGTGCGGGACTCCTCGAACAGGTGTGCATTGTCGATCGCGACGCCCGCCGAGGTGGCCAGCGCGTCGAGGATCGTCTCGTCCTCGTCGGTGAACTCGGGACCGGTGCGCTTCTCGGTGAGATAGATGCTGCCGAACACCTGGCCGCGCACGATGATCGGCATGCCCAGGAAGCTGTCCATCGGCGGATGGTTCGGCGGGAAGCCGACCGACGCCGGGTGCGCGCCCAGGTGCGAGACGCGGACGGGCCGGGGGTGCTCCATCAGCAGCCCCAACAGGCCGTGGCCCTCCGGCAGATGACCCATGCGGGCCCGCTGCTCGGAGCTGATGCCCTCGTACACGAACTCCGACAGCCCGCCGTCGGGGTCGCGAACCCCGAGTGCGCCGTAGCGGGCGTCGAGCAGCGTGGTCGCCGCCTGCACGATGCGTTGCAGGATCGAGTCGAGCTCCAGTCCCGCCCCGACGACGAGGACGGCCTCGAGCAGTTCCCGCAGCCGCGCCGGTGTCGCGACGCTGGCGACGAGGCGGCCGCGCATGTCGGCGAGGAGTTCCTCCAGGTTGTCGAACTCCCCGGGGTCCCAGCTGCCGCTCTCCACCATGCACGCAGCATAGGCGCCCGAAATGCATCCCGAAATTCGGTTGCCTCCGGGTGTAACGCGTTGCAGTGGGTGCCCGATGAAGGGGATGAAGTGATCGGGAGCGGGGTCGTGGTGGCCTGCTCCCTCCTTTGACTGTCCGGCGTCGATCCTCGGGGGAGGGGGTCGGCGCCGGACTTCCTGTGCGAGGCCCCTCATCGCCCGCCCTCCGGTTCGAGTGCGCGCTACTTGCGGCTATTGCGCGCCGTCGAGGGCGAACGGCGGCACACCGACACCGGTGACACGGAAGTGCCCCCACGGGTCACGCTCGGTGAGCGTCGCGTCCACGGCGGGGCCCGCTCCGATCCGCAGGGTGGGGACGCCGGCGTCGGGCCGCGTCAGGTGCGCGACGCGTTCGTCGCCGCGCACCTGCCCGTACCAGTGGTAGCGCCCGTCGATGGGATCCAGGTGGCCGGCCAGATGGACGTCGACGTCGAGCGACAGGCCCGCGCCGTCGAGCACGGCCGGCCCGCGGTAGTCCTCCTCGTCGCGTTCCGCTGCCGAGCTGAGATCGAACGCGTCGAGGTCGGGGCGGCGCATCCGACGCCAGTACGACACGCTCGAGCCCGGCCACGCCGCGCGATTGCGTCCGGACCGGTCGAGATACCAGCTGTCGCAGCCGCCCGAGTTCCACACCGAGCCTTCGAGTCTGCGGTGCACCTGACGATTGAAGTCGCGTTGCGTCCCGGCGCGGACCTCGATGCGGGTGGCGCCGCGGGCCTCCATCGCCCGCAGGCAATCGAGGATGTAGCGCGCCTGGGCCTCGATCACGAAGACGATGGACTGGTTCCCGCCGCCGGAGTTGGGCCCCATCATCAGGAAGAAGTTGGGGAACCCGGTCACCGCCACCCCGAGGTACGCCTCCATCCCGTCGCGCCACGCCTCCTGGATGGTCAAGCCGCCGCGCCCGGCGATGTGTTCGTGCTCGAACCGGTCGGCGAGGTCGAAACCCGTGCCGAACACCACCACGTCCGCCGGATGGTCGACGCCGTCGACGGTCCGGATGCCGGACTCGGTGAACTCGGCGATCCCGGCCGTCACCAGATCCACGTTCTCGCGCTGGAGCGCCGGGTAGTAGTTGCTGGACACCAGGATCCGCTTGCAGCCGATCGTGTAGTCCGGCGTGAGCGTCGCGCGCAGGTCCGGATCGGGCACCTGGCGTCGGAGCAGCCCGCGGGCCGCCCGCTCGAGGACCGTCATCAGACGGGGGTGCATGAAGCCGGCGATGAGCGACTCGTGACTCCAGTAGATCGCGCCGCGGTACGCCTTCTGGATGCCCGGCACCGTCCGGAACAGGCGCTTCTCGGTGGGCGTGATCGGGCGGTCCAGCTTGGGCAGGATCCAGTGCGCGGTGCGCTGGAACACGTCGATGTGCGCCGCCTGCTTCGCGACCTCGGGAACGAACTGCACGGCGCTCGCCCCCGTGCCGATCACCGCGACACGGCTGCCGGCCAGGTCGACCGTGTGATCCCACTCCGCCGAATGGAAGGCTCTGCCCGCGAATCGCTCCCGACCGGCGAAGGCCGGAACGCTGGGCTTGTGGAGTGGGCCGGGGCCGGCCACGACGATGCGCGGACGGTAGACGTCGCCGGACGCCGTCCGCACGGTCCACCGGTCGGCCGCCTCGTCGAAGTCGTAGCCGACCACCTCGGAGTCGTAGCGGATCCGCGGGGCCAGTCCGTAGTCGTCGACGATCCGCCGGATGTAGTCGAGGATCTCGGGTTGGCGCGCGTACATCCGCGTCCACCGCCGATTGGGGGCGAAGGAGAACGAGTACATCAACGACATCACGTCGCATCCGCAGCCCGGATACGTGTTCTCGCGCCACGTACCGCCTACCTCCGACGCCTTCTCGAGGACGACGAAGTCGTCGAACCCTGCCTCCTGCAACCGGATCGCCATGCACAGGCCGGAGAATCCGGTGCCGACCACCAGGACGTCCGGGGCGGCGGGGGTGGTCACAGGAAGCCGGCCCGGCGCCACAGCGCTCGCGAGGTACGCCGCATCATCCCGGTGTCCTCGAGGAATGCGGCCAGATCGGCGAATCCGCGGCGCTGGTTCGCACGGAAGTGCGGGTTGGCCCGTGCCTGCCGCCGGGCCTCCCGTGGATCCAGGCCGGCGCGCCTGTACATGACAGGATTCGTGAACAGACGCTCGAGCAGCAGCCCACCGAGCCCCTGGGCGGTGCCGACCCAGATCTTCTCGAAACGATGGGTCTCGGCAATCCTGCGGCGCACGCCGGCACGGGCGAACTGGATGTGGCGGGCCTCCTCGGTCACGTGGATCCGCATCAACCGGGAGACCAGCGGCTGCAACTGCGGATCGTCGACCACCCGCCGCTGGGTGGCGTCGAAGATCTCCTCGCCGATCAGGGCAGCGACCCACAGCATGGTGCCGCGGAAGGTCTTCGGCAGCACGTTCACCGCGGCCGCCTGATACCACCGCAACTGGAAGGGCTTGGCGCCCATCCGCTCGATCGTGCGTCCGAACATCGCCATGTGCCGGCACTCGTCGCCCATCTCGGTGAGCGTGTACCGGGTGTGGAGGGAGCCGGGGTCGTTGTGCAGCAGGTGCCGGAGCAGTGCCTGGTTGAGGATGTTCTCGAACCAGATGCCCACGCTCAGGATATTCGCGGCCTCCTGGCGGGACAGCTCGATTCGCTGCTGCTCGCTCATCGACTCCCACAGCGGGGTGCCGTGGAGCGAGAGCACGTCCGGCGGGAGGAAGTACTTGCCGTCCTCGAGCGGCGCGTCCCAGTCCATGTCGACGACCGGGGCGTACGAGCGTTTGATCGACCCCCGGAGCAGTCTGTCCGCGAACGCTTCCCGATCGGGCGCGCCTACCGAGCGTGTCATGGTCGTCCCTCCTCGGAGGACCCCGCCGGGTGCGGTGGGGATGGGAACGAGCGCCGCGTCACGCGGCGTGGTGTAGCCGGTGTCACATCGAACGTATGCGTGTCCTGCGCGATCGTCAATGGTGTCTGTGAAGCATGGGCACACTTATTCGTGAGAACTGAACCGGCCGGTAGGTGTCGTTCGCACTACAATCCGGCGAATGAGATCCCGCGCCCAAGATTTGAGCCCCGTGGCGATTCGTGAACGAATCCTCGACGCCGCAGAGGCCTGCCTGGTCGAGTCCGGTTACAGCTCCCGGTTGCACGCGGTGATCTCCGAACGTGCCGGCCTGTCGCGGCCGACGGTCTACAAGTACGTGGGCGACCAGTCCGAGATCTTCGAGGCGCTGTTCCAGAGGGAGATCACCCGGTTCTTCACGCGGCTGACGCCGGTGCTGCGAGACAGCGACCGACTGGACACCGGACTCGCCGACTGCGTCGTCTTCGCCGTGGGCTACGCGCGCCGGCACGTGTTGCTGCAGAAGGGGCTTCGCGACGATCCGGCCGTCGTGCTGCCGTGGTTCACGGTGCTGGCCCGGCCGTTCGTCGAGCGCGGCACCGACTATCTCGCACCCCTGTTCGAGCGACTGATGACCGCCGAACAGTCGGCGGCGATCGATTCCCGGGCGGTGTGCGAGTGGGCCTTCCGGTTGGTGGCCTCGCTCATCACGACCGGCGGTGTCGTCGACACGTCCGACGACGCGGCGCTGCGCGAGTTCGTCGCGGGTTTGCTGTCGATCGGTGTCGCGGCCCCCGTCGCCCAGATGGCGTGACTACTTCGCGACGGTGAGGAGGAACGCCACGTCCTCGAGCGCCTCGACGCTGTGCCGCGCCGCGGGAATGATGAGCAGGTCGCCCGTGGACCCCTTCCACGAATCCTCGCCGGAAATGAGCGCGAGCTTGCCGCTGAGCACCAGGAGCGTCGCCTCGCCGGGGCTGTCGTGCTCGGCCAGCGATTTGCCGGCGCTGAGCGCGATGACGGTCTGGCGCAGATGTCGCTGGTGACCGCCGTGCACGGTCTGCGAACTGCGTCCACTCGACGACGTGGCCGCCAGCTTCAACTGCTGGCGGGCGAGCGCGGTCAGCGAGGTCTTGTCCATCAAGTGTCACTCCCGACGACTGCAGGGACGGTGGTCCCCGCAGTATGACCCACCGCGCGTCGAAAGGTCCGGTTATCGGCCTAACGGTTCGGCCACCGTGCGGGGGGCGTCAGCCCCGCACGTAGGTGAGGAACCGGTAGCGCAGCCCGGACTTCTCGGAGATGTGCCAGTCGCCCTCGTCGCCGACCACCCACTCGTCGCCGATCGCGGGGGCGAAGGCGTCGCCCTCGATGTCCGCGTCGATCTCCGTGACCGCCAGCAGGTCCGCGAAGGGCATTGCTGCGGTGTAGATCTGGCTACCGCCCATCACCCAGGCCGTGTCGCCCGCCAGTGAGAACGCCTGCTCGATGCCGCGCGCCGTCTCGACGCCGTCGGCACTCCATCCGTCCTGTCGGGTGACGACGATGTTCCTACGGCCGGGCAGCGGGCGGAACCTCGGCGGCAGCGAGTCCCACGTGAGCCGGCCCATCACCACGGGGTGGCCCATCGTCGTGTCCTTGAAATGCGCCATGTCCTCGGGCACCCGCCACGGGATGGTGTTGTCCCGTCCGATCACGCCCGCGGTGGTCTGACCCCAGATCAGACCGATCATCAGACGGCCACCGGCGCCTTGATCGCCGGATGGTGCCGGTAGTCGACGATCTCGACGTCCTCGAAGGTGTAGTCGAAGATCGAGTCGCGCTTGTTCAGTTTCAGCGTCGGGTAGGGGAGCGGTTCGCGGGACAGCTGCTCGGTGACCTGGTCGACATGGTTGTCGTAGATGTGGCAGTCGCCGCCGGTCCAGACGAAGTCGCCCACCTCGAGCCCGGCCTGCTGCGCCACCATGTGCGTGAGCAGTGCGTAGCTGGCGATGTTGAACGGCACACCCAGGAACAGGTCGGCGCTGCGCTGGTACAGCTGGCAGCTGAGCTTGCCGTCCGCGACGTAGAACTGGAAGAAGGCGTGGCACGGCTGCAGCGCCATGGCGTCGAGGTCGGCCACGTTCCACGCCGAGACGATGATCCGCCGCGAGTCCGGGTTGGTCTTGAGCGTCTCGATGACCTTGGTGATCTGGTCGATGTGCTCGCCCGACGGCGTCGGCCACGACCGCCACTGCACGCCGTAGACCGGGCCCAGCTCGCCGTCCGCGTCGGCCCACTCGTCCCAGATCGTGACGCCGTGCTCCTGCAGCCACTCGACGTTGGACTCGCCGCGCAGGAACCACAGCAGCTCGTAGACGATGGACTTGAGGTGCACCTTCTTGGTGGTGATCAGCGGAAAGCCCTCGGCGAGATCCCAGCGCATCTGGTGCCCGAAGACACTGCGCGTCCCGGTGCCGGTGCGGTCCGCCTTGGCGGTTCCGGTGTCCATGACCAGGCGGAGCAGATCTTCATAGGGCGAGTGCACGGGCCACAGTCTAGGCGGCTGCGCCACCCGTGCGCCTTTCCGGTGGCGGCTGCTACCGAAAAGGCGCACGGGCGATAGCCTGCGCCCATGCGTGAGCTTCTCGTGATCGGCATCGGTGCCGGCGACCCCGATCAGGTGACGATCCAGGCCGTCAAGGCCATGAACCGGGCCGATGTGTTCTTCGTCATCGGCAAGGGCGACGAGAAGCAGGAACTGGTGGATCTGCGGACCACCATCCTGTCCGAGCACATGGACCGCGACTACCGCATCGTCGACATCCTCGACCCGCCACGGGACCGGACGAACGTGCCTTCTGTTCGCTCCGCGGGCTCCGCTCAGCCCGACTACGGCACCGTCGTCGACGACTGGCACGACCGGCGCGCGCAGGTCTTCGAGGAGAAGTTCGCGGCCGAGGACGGCGTCGGCGCGATCCTGGTGTGGGGCGATCCGTCGCTCTACGACAGCACGCTGCGGATCGTCGAGCGCGTCCTCGCCCGCGGCAACGTCGTGTTCGACTACACGGTGATCCCCGGCGTCACCAGCATCCAGTCGCTCGCGGCGCAGCACCGGATCGTGCTCAACCGCATCGGCGAGCCCGTCCACGTCACCACCGGGCGCAGGTTGCGCGAGGGCCTGCCCGACGGTGTCGGCACCGCCGTCGTGATGCTCGACGCCGAGTGCAGCTTCACCCACGTCCCGGACAAGGACACGGAAATCTGGTGGGGCGCCTACCTCGGCCTGCCCGACGAGGTGCTCATCTCCGGCAAGCTCCGCGCGGTGGAGGACGAGATCGTCCGCGTGCGCGCCGAACTGCGCAAGCGCAAGGGCTGGATCATGGACATCTACCTGATCAGGCGCTGACGCGCCTGTGCGCCTTTCTGGTGGGCGGAGCTACCAAAAAGGCGCACGGGTGCCGGAGGCGCCTTACGCTGACCCCATGCCCGAACTGCCCGAGGTGGAGGCCCTGGCACAGTTCCTGCGCGACCACGCGGTCGGCGCGGTGGTCGGACGCGTCGACGTGGCCGCGTTGAGCGTGCTCAAGACCTTCGATCCGCCGATCACCGTGCTGCAGGGTCGGAACGTGACCGGGGCGCGCCGCTTCGGTAAGCACCTTGCGGTGGACTGTGACGGGCTGTGGCTGATCACGCACCTGTCGCGGGGCGGCTGGCTGCGCTGGATCGACAATCCCAGCCCCGCACCGCCCAAGCCGGGCAAGGGTCCGCTGGCGCTGCGGGTGCACTTCTTCACCCCCGACGGGGAAACGCCCGCGTTCGATCTGACCGAGGCCGGGACCAAGAAGCGCCTCGCGGTGTGGGTGGTCGGTGATCCGCGGGAGGTGCCGGGCGTCGCGCGACTCGGGCCGGACGCGCTCGAGGTGACCCGTCCGCAGTTCGGCGAGATTCTCTCCGCGACCACCGCGCGGATCAAGACCGTGCTGGTGGACCAGTCGCTGCTCGCCGGGATCGGCAACGCGTACTCCGACGAGATTCTGCACGCGGCCCGGTTGTCGCCGTTCGCGACGACGTCCAAGCTGACGCCCGACGAGGTGGATCGGCTGTACGACGCGATGCGCGCCGAGTTGTCCGACGCCGTCGAACGTTCGGTGGGGCAGGAGGCCGCCCGGCTCAAGGGGGAGAAGCGGGCCGGGATGACCGTGCACGCGCGGACCGGGATGCCGTGCCCGGTGTGCGGCGACACGGTGCGGGAGGTGGCGTACGCCGAGCGGTCGTTCCAGTACTGCCCGACGTGTCAGACCGGCGGCAAGATCCTCGCCGACCGGCGGATGTCACGGCTGCTGAAGTAGCGGCTCCCGGCGGCCGAACACCCAGCCGCGGAGGGCGACGAACCGCAGCCCCCCGACCACCCCACTGACCGCGATCACGAGCGCGATCGACACCAGGTCGGTGGCGTCGGGCAGGAAGAAGTGCAGGGCGGCCAGCACCAGCGAGCTGATCACGAGTCCGAGCAGCGCGAGCGCGCCGCCCTCCCACTGCGCGGCGAACCACGGCACCCGGTCCGCGGCACGGAAGGTGCGGCGGCGGTGCAGTTCGTTGGCGAGCACCGTGCTCGTGGCGACGCCGACGGCGTTCGCCAGGAACGTTCCGTAGGCATCGAGGACCACGAACGACAGCGCGTACAGGACGTTGCTCGATCCGCCGACGAGTGCGAAACGAGTGAGCTGTGCGGCCCAGCCGTCACCGCCCAGACGCAGTTCGCGCATCGCCATCGAGGTCTCCCACAGCCTGAAAATTGGTTGCGACTCGCAACGGTAACCCACGCGACTCCTAATGCCGGTGCCGGTATCCGCGCCACGCCTCCCGGCGGTGCCGCAGCGGGTCCGTTTCCACCCGGCAGAACTCGTCGATGATCAAGGTGTCGCGGCGGTCCGACGAGTACCGCGGCCACGTCTCGCGGGGCCGTCCGTCGCGGGCGAACGCGAGCCAGTGCGACTGCATCGTGTCGGTCACCGCGCGCAGTCCGCGGCGACCACCGAACGCCGTCAACGTGCGGACGCCGGCTCCCCGCCGGCCGAAGACCGCGAACAGCTCGGTCGCGTGCGTCGCGCCCAGCCCGGCCAGGCGCAGCAGGCGCGGGGCGAAGTCGTAGCGGTACATGTAGGTCGGGGAGTGCTCGGTGTGCGCGTGCGCGCAGCGCAGCGACGGCTCCCAGAACACGACGTCCCCGCCGAGATCCGCGGCCGCCCGCCGCCGCGGGTAGCCGGGATAGGCGGCGATCACGCGCGCCGCGATCGCCGGGTCCGTGCCCTCGAACATCTTCTCGATCCGGGTGCGGTCGGTCGGCAGGATATCGAGCATCCGCGGAAAGATCCGGCCCTCCTCGGCGTTGGTGCCGATGATCAGCGGAACCCGGTGTTCGGTGCCTTTCTCGAACGCGTCGAGCGGATGGGTGGGCAGCAGTTCGCCGTCGGTGACCGGCGCGAATGGGCGCACACCGGGAACTTCGTCGGCGCCGCGGGCGCTGAGCGTCACGGCGGTGCGCACGAGAGCGTGGGGTGCCGCGGACGTCAGGTACTGCGCGGCGTCCGTCCGGGAGACGCCCGCGAGATCCAGGAACTCGCGCGCCCACAGCCGGGCCAGTTCGGTGCCGTTGGACGTCGCGGGCGGCGGACTCTGGGCGATCGCGCGGGCGAACAGCCCCTGCGCCGCCGGGGTGCACATCAGCGTCACGACGGCGTCCGCGCCGGCCGACTCACCGAACAGCGTCACGTTCGACGGGTCTCCACCGAAACTCGCGATGTTCCGCTGCACCCACTCGAGTGCCGCGATCTGGTCGCGCAGACCGAGATTGACGTCGAAGGGGCGGTCCGGCGTGGAGAATTCACGGAAGTCGAGGTAGCCGAGCGCGCCGAGGCGGTAGCCCAGCGACACGAACACGACGTCGCCGCGGCGGACGAGGGAGGCGCCGCTGTACATGGGGTCCGCGGACGTCCCGGCCGTGTGCGCCCCGCCGTGGATGTAGACCATGACCGGACGCGCGGTGGCGCTCGATTCGGCCTGCCGAAGGACGTTGAGCGTCAGGCAGTCCTCGCTGCCACGGCGGCGCTGCTGGGGAGCCGGCGGGCCGAATGCGGTGGCATCACGGATCCCGGTCCACGGCGTGACCGGCCGGGGAGCCCGCAACCGCAGGGGCCCGGTCGGCGGCGCGGCGTAGGGAATTCCGCGCCACGACAGCAGGTCCCCGAGTCGTCGGCCACGGACGGTTCCGTCCGCACACGTGACGGCCGCATCGACGTCGCTCACGAAAGCCGTTCGGCTTCGGTGTTGCCCTCGCCGAGGTAGCCGCGGTAGCCGGACCAGGCGATGCGCCGGTCCCGGTTCGGGTCCCGCTCGACGCGTGTGGGCACGTCGAACACCAGGGTGCGCCGATTCTCGGCATCGTAGCGAGGCCACCAGGGTTCCGGAAGTCCGTTGCGGGCGAACGAGATCCAATTCTCCTGTACGCGTTCGGTGACCGCACGCAGACCGCGCCGACCGCCGTAGGCCGTGAGCGCCCGCCCGGCGGCGGACTCGCCGTATCCGAACACCGCGAACAGCTCGAACGCGTGAGTGGCGCCGAGGCCGAGCCGGTGCAGCAGCCGTGGCGCGTAGTCGAACCGGTAGCTGTAGGTGGGGGCGTGGACGGAGTGCGCGTCGGCGATGTCGACCGACGGCTTCCAGAACGTGAGGTCGCCGCCCAGGTCGATCGCCGCCGCCACCTCCGGATAGCCGCGGTACGCGGCGACGACACGATCGCGGGCATCGGGATCGGTGAGCGCGAACATCGCGTCGATGCGGGCCGCGTCGGTGGGCAGACCGTCCATCACCCTGGGAAACAGGGTGCCCTCGCGGGCGTTGGTGCCGATGATCAACGGCACCCGGTGCGCGGTGCCTCCGGCGAACGCCTGCAGCGGAGCGAGCGGCAGGAAGTCGCCGTCCACGACGGGCCCGAACGGATGCAGGCCCGGCGTCTCGGCGAGCACCTTCGCGCTCAGCCGGGAACCCGCCCTGCCGAGTTCGGCCGGAGTGGCGGCGTCGAGTGCGCGCGTCGCGTCGGCCGGGTCGTCACAGCCGAGCAGCGGCAGGAACTGTCGGGCCCACTCCCGCGCCCGCGCGGCGTCGCCCACCAGGGTCGGTGCGGAGCTCTCGGCGATGGCGCGGGCGAACAGACCGCGCGCCGCAGGTGTCGCCAGCAGTGTGGTCACCGAGGTGCCGCCCGCGGACTCGCCGAACACCGTGACATTGTCCGGGTCGCCGCCGAACGCCGCGATGTTGCGCTGGACCCATTCCAGCGCGGCCACCTGGTCGCGCAGGCCGAGGTTGGCGTCGAACGGCCGCTCGGGTGCCGAGAACTCGGTGAAATCGAGGTAGCCGAGAGGGCCGAGGCGGTAGTTCACCGACACGTAGACGAGGTCGCCGCGGCGGGCCAGACGATCACCCCGGTAGATGCCCATCGCCGTGGTCCCGAGGACGAACGCGCCGCCGTGCACGAACACCATCACCGGCCGGGGCTCGGTGCTCGGTGCGGCAGGCGCGACGACGTTGAGCGTGAGGCAGTCCTCCGAGATCGGCTGGTATTTTCCCGGCCGCAGGGTGGTGCCCATCCGGGACTGCGGGGCGGCGTTGCCGAAGGCGGTGGCGTCGCGGATGCCGGTCCACGGCTGCACCGGTTGCGGTGCCCGCAGCCGCAACGGTCCCACCGGCGGAGCGGCGAACGGAATTCCACGCCAGGTCAGCAGGTCGCCCATCCGCAGGCCCCGGACGCTGCCGTCGGAGGTGGTCACGTCGAGACTCGGCCTCATGTTCGCGACTATACGGCGGCAGGACGACGCAGCCGGGCGGGTCGCGAGCGGTGTCGCTAGGCGAGTGCGCAGCGCTCCGGCCCGCCACGGGTCAGTGGGATCCCGGTCGTCGTGACCACGTCGTACGCCGCCTGCCCGATGCGACCAGCAGCCGTGATGCGCCCGTCCGGACCGACGAGCCTCGCCGGACGCGTGGTCGAGCGCACCGCCGCCCACACGGTGTCGGCCTGCTCGGAGAGGAGCCGATGCCCCTCCGGGCCTACCTCGGGCTCGGACCAGCGCACCGCGAGCCGCCCGGACCGGAAGGCGCTCCCGTGTCCCTCGGGCTGCCCCCACTCGTCGTCCACGCGCCGGGAACGCAGGAGTTGCACGAGCGCCCGCCCGGTCAGCGCCGGCGTGATCTCGACGTCGGCGTCCGGATGGACATCGCCGGGCGGCTCGGCTCCGAACGGCAGGAGTAGGAACGCCTGAACGGTCCCACACTCGAACGCCTGCTCGACATGTCGGTGCAGGTGCACCGGGTGCCGTCCGGCCGGGCCCGGCGGGCTGCAGATCCAGGCGGCGCGGGGCGCCGCATCCGCGATCGCGCGGCCGACGCGCGCCTCGTCCTCGGGCGCCAACCAGATCGCGGTCGTCTTGGTGCGAGATCCCTTGTAGGCCATGAGGGCAGCATTTCACCGCATACGGGGAGGTGTCGAAGGCCCGGCGCCTGTCGGTGCCCGACCTTAGGCTCGGCACGCGAGCAAACATCCGTAGCGAGAAGGAGTCCGGTATGGGGACATGGGGTTCGGGACCGTTCGAGAACGACGGAGCGGGCGATCTGCTCGCCGGGCTGCGGGCGGGTGACTTCGCCGTCGACGACTTCACGAGTCACGTCGACGAGGGGTACCTCGAGGCAGACGATGCGCAGGCGGCGATCGCCTACGCCGAGGTCGTGGCGGTGGGCCACGGAATCGAGCCGGCGTCCCCGCATCTCGACGGCATCGACGCCGCCGCCTTCAGCGCGTCCCTGACGCCGGAGCAGCGCGCGTGGATTCTCACCACCCTCGAACGTGCGATCGCGGACAGCGACACCTCGGAGCTGCACGAGCTGTGGGCCGAGAACGGCCCCGAGGATCTCGAGGAGTGGCGTGCACCGGTCGCGCGCAGGCTGGAGAGCCTCAGGGCACTGGGCTGAGCTCCCCGGCAGGTCGCGACCCGCGTGTCACCGGGCCCGCAGGAACTGCCCGGTCCGCCGAGTACCCAGGGACTCGGCGGGCCGTCCGTTCCCGAAGACGTATTCGCCGCCGACGAACACTGCGGTGACGGCGTCGTCGTTGCGGTTCACCATCCGGGACAGGTTGTCGAACTCCGCGATCGGAGCCTCGGCGTACGCGTCGAGCGAGTCGTCGAGGTGCTCGGGATCGACGACCACCAGGTCGGCGCGGTCACCCTCGCGCAGGTGCCCGGCGTCCAGTCCGTACCAGTCGGCGAGTTCGCCGGTGAGACGGTGCACCGCGTGCTCGACCGTCGTGAACGGTCTGCCGTCGCGTTCGGCGTCGCGGACGCGGCGCAGGAACCGCAGCCCGAAGTTGTAGAACGCCATGTTCCGCAGGTGTGCGCCGGCGTCGGAGAAGCCCAGCTGCACACCGGGATCGGTGGCGAACACGTTGAGCACCTCGGGCCGGTGGTTGGAGATCGTGGTGCGCCAGCGCACCTTGGTGCCGTGCTCGACGACCAGATCGAGGAACGCGTCGACGGGGTGCAGTCCGCCGCGATCCACCCCGACCTGACCGAACGTCTTGCCGACCACGGATTCGTCCGGGCACTCGACGATCTCGGCGTCGAAGAAGTCGCGGTGCCACACCCGCGGGCCGTACTTCTTGTCGTAGTCTTTGCGGAACCGGCGACGGTAGTCGGTGTCGGCGAGCAGCGCGCGGCGCTCGTCGAGCTGATTCGACAGGTGCAGCGCCGCCGCGCCCGAGCCGAACTCCTCGAACACCGGTAGATCGATGCCGTCCGAGTACACCTCGAACGGTACCGGCAGGTGCTGCCACCGGAAGTCGCCGCCGAGCCGGTTGATCACCCGCGCCATGACCGGGAAGATGTGCGCCACAGCCGGAATCGCCTTGACGTCGGCGGCCGACAGCAGGCTCACCTTCAACCGCTCACGGTCGATGCCGAGGCTGCTGAGCGCCATCGTGACCAGACTCTGCGGGCGGGCCACGTCCGGTCCGCCCTGCAGGGCCCGGCCACGGCGCCGCAGGATCGCGTTGAGCCGTCGCCGTTCCCGCGTCGTCGCGTAGGTCGACGGGAGGGTGCGTGAGCGACACACCTCGCCGTCGAGCTTGTCGAACATCAGCTGCTGCGACGACATCCCGACGAAACCGGCGTCGAGCGCCTCGGTCAGTTGGGCCTCCATCACCGCGAGTTCGGCCGTGGTCGGACGCACCTTTTTGCGGGTGGCGCGGTCCAGGCCCATGAGGGCGGCTCGCATGTCGGAGTGCCCGACGAACGCCGCGACGTTCGGCCCCAGCGGCAGCGACTCGAGCGCGCCGACGTACTCACGCGCCGAACCCCACGTCTTGTGCGCGGCGAGCCCCTCGACGACGTGGCGGCGCGGGATCGCCTCCACCCGACCGAACAGGTCACCGGCGTCGGACGGCGTGACGTGCACCGTGGACAGTGAGCAGGAACCGATGAACACCGTCGTGATCCCGTGGCGGACCGACTCGTCGAGCGCGGGCCGCACCAGGATCTCGACGTCGTAGTGGGTGTGGATGTCGAGCATGCCCGGCATCACCCACTTGCCGGCCGCGTCGATCACCCGCGGACAGCCGGACTCGTCGAGCGGTTCGCGCGACACGGAGGCGACCCGTCCGTTGCGGATGCCGAGATTCCGTGTCGCCGAACCCGCTCCGGTCCCGTCGAACCACCGCCCGTTCTTGACGATCGCGTCGTAGTTCATCGGGACCCCTTCGCTCAGATGACGATCTGCTTGCGCATGGTCTTGCCGGTCGCATTGCGCGGCAACGGTTCCCCGGAGATCCGCCAGCGCGTGGGCACCTTGAAGTAGGAGAGGCGCTCGGCCGCGAACTCCCGGAGTTCGTCCTCGGTGGTGGATGCGCCGGGTCGCAGCACCACCACGGCGGCGACCTCCTGTCCGAGGTCGGGGTGGTCGACGCCGATCACCGCGCACTCGGCGACGTCCGGATGCTCGTCGAGGCACTGCTCGATCTCCACCGGATACACGTTCTCGCCGCCGCGCAGGATCAGGTCGGAGCGCCGGCCGGTGAGTCGGACCATGCCGTTCTCGATGACGCCGAAGTCTCCGGTGTGCAGCCAGCGGTCCTTCCGGATGGCGTCGGACGTCGCGGCGTCGTTCTCCCAGTAGCCGAGCATCACGTACGGGCTGCGCACACAGATCTCGCCCTCGGTGCCGTCGGGGACGGGGTCGCCGAACGGGTCCCGCACCTCGACGGTGACGCCGAGGATCGGGCGGCCCAGGGTGCCCGGGAAGGCCTGCAGGTCCATGGGCGTCGCGACCGAGATCGCGGTGCTGCACTCGGTGAGGCCGTAGCTGTCGACGAGTGCGTTGGCCGCGAACGGCAACTTCTCGCGCAGACGCTGCTGGAAGCCGGGGGACGACGGCGCCGACGCGAGCGCGAAGGCGGTGAGCGACGACGTGTCGTAGCGCGAGACGTCCTCGTGCTCGAGCAGGCGACCCGCCATGGTGGGCACCGCACCCCAGTTGGTGACCTTCTCCCGCTCGATGAGACGCAGCACGCGGTCCGCGTCGAACGAGCCCTGGTAGAGCACGACCGCGCTGCCGGTCGCGAGACGCGGGACGACGAGGTTGTGCAGGCTCGCGATGTGGAACAGCGGCGAGGTCAGCAGGTACCGGAGGTCGCTGGGACCGTCGCTCGGGGCCGCCCCCGAGAACGCCGCGAGCAGCGCGTCGCTGTACCGGTGGTAGTCGATGACGGCCAGCAGGTTCCGCTGCGAGTGCACCGCGCCCTTCGGCCGGCCGCTGGTGCCGGACGTGTAGAGGATCACCGCCGGATCGTCCTCGGCGACAGCGGTGTTCGGCAGCTCGGCACCGGCGAACTCGGCGATGAGACGGGGAAGATCGTCCTCCATCGTCAGGACCGGGACGTCGAGGTCGAGGCTGTCGAGCAGGGCGGCGCGCTTGGCATCGACGATGAGGACCGTCGGGCGGGTGTGCTCCACGCCGTACTCGATCTCCCGCGGCACCCACCACGCGTTGAACCCGACCGCGATCGCGCCGAGCGCCTGCGCGGCCCAGAACGATTCGACCCACTCGGGGGTGTTGGCGGCGAGGAGGCCGACGCGGTCGCCCTTGCCGACGCCGTAGCGCTCGCGCAGCGCGGTCGCGAGCGCGGCCACGTCGCGCACGTGGTCGGCGTAGCTGATCCGGCGGTCCTCGGTGACCAGGTAGTCGCGGTCGCCGTACGCGGCGGACGCGGCCAGGACGTCGCCCAGGGCCTTGTCGCGGTTCTTCATCACCGGCATGGTCGTGCCGAGGACTTCCTCCGGGGCGAACTCGAACCGGCCGCCCGGGCCGGTCAGCCCGGCCATGACCGAAGCGATGTAGGCCTGGGGGTCGACAGACTGGGTCACGGATGGATCCTTTCGACGAACGACTCTCGAGTGACGTGCGTCATAGTCAGGGGTGTCCGATTTCCTGTCAAGAGCGGTCTCGGTGAGTGGGGTCGGGATCGGGGACGCCCTCGACCAGGGCGGGGGCCGACCGCGCGCCGCTGGTCGACGACACCCCGCGAGTGTGGCACGCGAGCGCCCTGCCGCGGGGCGGATCAGGGTGCGAGGGCTGCGTTGTGGGCGGTGAGCAGTGCCCCGAGGAGGTAGTGCCCGTCCGTCGAATCGAGTGGGACGACACCACCGACCGCCGTGACCGCGGGGTGCTCGGTGGCGGTCGGGGCGGCGGCGAACATCCACGCGAGATTGTTCTCGTCGTGCCGCGGCCGGTACTGCAATCCGTCGATGCCGGGGTTCGCGGCGAGGACGGCTGCGGCCCAGCGCCGGGTCGCGAGGTAGCCGGACGGGTCGCACTTGGTGAGCCACACATCGGCGTTGAGCCGCGCCGCGCCGGTGCCGGTCAGGTCGGCGACGCGCACCGGCCGGGTCGTACGCAGCTCGCTCAGCACGCGGCCGCGGATCTGGATGCGCGGAATCAGCCGGGGGGACTGGTCGACCGGAAGGTTGCGGCACAGCGTCTCCGCGACTGCCGCTGCCGGGCTGTCGCCGAGGTAGAGGTACGCGTACGAGCCGTCGAGGCTGTCGAAGCGGCCCCCGATGCGCACACGCGGGCGCGGTGTCGGGTTGAGGTCCGCGGCACCACGGGTGGCGCTGTGGATGCGCCACACCGACGTGTCGGCGGGGACGGTCGTGATCAGCGCGGGCGGCAGTACGGCGGGCGGGTCCGGGTACTCCACCGGTCAGTCCGCGATCAGGTCGTCTGCCATGTCCCGCAAGTCCTGGTCGTGTCCGCCGGCGACGGCGAGCATGGCGGGGGAGCGGGGGTCGTCGGCGAACGCCGTCGGGTTCAGCCACCACGACGCCGCGCCCCACGGATCGTCCTTGGCGCCGATGACGCGGTTGATCTCGGCGACGATGGGCCGCACCTCGCGTCGCTCGGGATCGAACTGGAAGGCCGGAAAGAGTTTGTGCCCGGCTGCGGGCAGCGCGACGACGGCGCCTGCGGACGCCAGGCGGCTTGCCGTGTTCCGGCTGGTGGCCGACCTCCCGAGGGCGCGGCTGACGGCGGTGGAGTCGAGCATCTGGTGCTCGTCGACGAGCGAGCGCAGTGCCGACGACACGATGCGGGTGCGGGCGACCGCGGCGGCGGCCGGGTTGGCGACGGCGCGTTCGTGCTGCAGCGCCAGTGCCGGTCCCATCGCCAGCAGTGCGGTCACGTCGTCACGCACCGGCCGCAGATTGGGACGGCGGGCGAACTCCTCGGACAGCAGCTCCACCAGGTCCTCATCGGACAGGGCGTGGATCGAGTCTCGGGCACGGTCGCGGTCGGCGAGCATGGGCACACCTCCAGATGTGCCACCATCGTACCGCGTACCAACTGTGTCAGCCAGGGAGCCGGGAGGGACCGGGCGTCCCCGCGGCGGGTCGCTCCCTCCTCGAGTCTCCGGCCGGGTGATGATCGAGGGCATGGAGCACACGGGCGCCCGAACAGGCGACATCGTCGGAGAGGCGTACTCGGGCCGATCCGGGGAGTACATCGATCTCTTCGGCGTGATGACGTCGACGCACCCGTCCGATCGGGCGCTGGTGGGCAGCTGGGCGGAAACGCTCAGCGGCCCCGTGCTCGATGCCGGCTGCGGGCCGGGACAGTGGACCGACTTTTTGACCGGGTGCGGATCGGCGGCCGAAGGCATCGACCTCGTTCCGGAGTTCGTCGACCGCGCCCGTGCGGAGTATCCGCACCTCTCGTTCGCCCGCGGCAGCTTCGACGCCCTCGACGCCGCAGACGACTCGCTGGGCGGTGTCCTCGCCTGGTACTCGCTGATCCACCACCGACCGCAGGACATCCGGATCCCTCTCGCGGAGTTCGCGCGCGTGATCCGGCCGGGCGGAGGGTTGCTGGTGGGCTTCTTCGAAGGGCACGTGGTGGAACCCTTCGACCACGCCGTCGCCACTGCCTATCGGTGGCCGGTGGCCGAACTGGGCCGGGAGCTGACCGCGGCCGGCTTCACGGTGATCGAGACCCACACGCGGACGTCGAGCGACCAACGGCCGCACGGCGCCATCACCGCCCGGCGGTAGGCCGCGCCTCCAGCAGTCGCAGCCACACCTCACTCACCGTCGGGTACGAGGGAACCGCGTGCCACAGGCTCTCGAGGGGCACTTTGCCCACGACCGCGACGGTCGCGGCGTGCACCAGTTCGGCGACACCCGAGCCGACGAACGTGGCGCCGACGATCGTGTCGCTCGCGCGATCGATCACCAGTGACGCGCGGCCGGAGTAGTCGTCGCGGGACAGTGCGGCGCCCGCGACGTCGATGTCCACAGCGACCACGTCGACGTCCACTCCGTCTGCGCGAGCTTGGCTTTCGGTGAGTCCGACGGCCGCGACCTCGGGTGTCGTGAACACCACTTGCGGCACCTGACCGTGGTCGGCCGACGCGACGAAGCGGGATCCGTCCAGCGGCCGGCCCTCCGCGCGGGCCGCGATCACGTCGCCGCACACCCGGGCCTGGTACTTGCCCATGTGGGTCAGCAGCGCCCGGCCGTTGACGTCGCCCACCGCGTACAGCCAGTCGCCGTCCACCCCGGTGACCGTCAGGTGATCGTCGACCGTGACGTAGCCGTGGTCGGGAAGCCCGACCTGATCGAGGCCCAGGCCCGCGGTGGCCGGCGTGCGCCCGGCCGCGACCAGGACCTCGTCGACCGTCAACTCCGGATCGGACCCGTCGCCGCTCACACTCAGCGTCACGGGGCCGCCGTGGACCCGGCCGACACCGGTGTCGGCGACGTCGGGTCGAGCGGCCGACTGCAATGACGCGCCGAACCGGATGTTCACGCCGTGCTTGCGCAGCTTCTCGGCGACCATCTCGCCCGCGAACGGTTCGGTCCGCTCGAGCAGCGCCGACCCGCGGACCAGGAGCGTCACTTCGTCGGCGCCGAGTTCGTGCAGCCACGTCGCGGCCTCGCACGCGACGACGCCACCGCCTACCACCGCGAGACGTTTCGGTACCTCCCGGACGTTCGTGGCGTCGCGCGACGTCCACGGCAGCGCGGCCCGTAGACCGGGTAGATCGGGCACGCTCGCCGTGGTGCCGGTCGCGAGGACCACCGCATGCCGGGCGCGCAGCACGCGCTCTCCCACCGTGACCTCGCGGACTCCGGTGATCCGGGCACTGCCGCGGATCACGTCGATGCCGACCGAATCCGCCCACAACACCTGCGACGAGTCGTCGAGGTTGTGGGTGAACTCGTCGCGGCGCGCCAGGACGGCCTCGGTGTCGAGGCCGTACGCGTTGACCTTCTCCTCCACACCCGGCATGTGCCGGGCAGTGCCCAGTACCTCGACGGGTCTGAGCAGCGCCTTCGACGGCATGCACGCCCAATACGAACACTCGCCGCCCACCAACTGGTGTTCGACGAGTGCCGCGGTGCGGTTACTGCCGGCGATGGCGTAGGCCGCCGCGTTCTCCCCGGCCGGCCCGCCTCCGATCACGATGACGTCGAACTCTTCGGAAGCCATGGATCCACGGTAAGCCGGGGAGAACGGTTTCGCGCTGGTTCCGGTCCGCCTCAGCGCGGAGAACGATGCTCGAACAGGCGCTTCGCCCAGACGTACCCGAACAGGCCGATTCCGACGATCCATGCTGCCGCGAGTGCCGCGTTCGCGCCGATCGGAGCGCCGAGGAGCAGGCCGCGCAGGGTTTCGATGACCGGGCTGAACGGCTGGTACTCGGCGAACCAACGCACCGCGGTGGGCATCGAATCGGTGGGGACGAACCCGCTGCCCAGGAACGGCAGCAGGATCAGGAACATCGGCAGATTGCTCGCCGTCTCGACGCTCTGCGAGACCAGCCCGAGCGCGACCGACAGCCACGTGATCGCCAGTGTGAAGGCCGCGAGCAGACCGATCGCGGCGAACCACTCCACCGGCCCGGCGGTGGGCCGGAAGCCGACGAGAACCGCGACGCCGGTCACCACCGCGAGGCTGAACATCGTCTGGATCATGCTGCCGACGACGTGTCCGGTGAGGACCGATGCGCGCGATATCGCCATCGTGCGGAAGCGCGCGATGATGCCCTCGGTCATGTCGGTCGCGACCGAGATCGCCGTTCCCTGAGCCGAACTCGCCACGGTCATCAGCAGGATGCCGGGCGTGACGTAGTCGACGTACGTGCCGCGACCGCCCGCGGGATCGCCGAGTCCCGCACCGAGTGTGCCGCCGAAGACGTAGACGAACAGCAGCAGGAGCACGACGGGCATCCCGATGAGCATGACCGTCATCGAGGGATACCGGAGCATGTGCCGCAGGTTGCGCCGCAGCATCGTCGCCGAATCGGTCACGGCGTAGGAGAGGGTGGTCATCGTGAAGCCTCCTTCGGGGAGTCGGACCGGGCGGTGAGAGCGAAGAACACGTCGTCGAGATCGGGTGTGTGAATCGAGAGGTCGGTGACCTCGATCGCATCGGCGTCGAGTCTGTCGAGGATCGACCGCAGCGACGGGACGCTGCCGTCGCCGGGGACCTGCAGGGTGAGTGTCTCGTCGTCGCGGGTGGAGTCGGCGAGAGACCGTGCAGCCGAGGACAGCTCGTCGATGTCCGCGAACCGCAGGCGGACGTGGCCGCCCGGTACGAGTTGCTTGAGGTCGGCCGGAGTGCCGTCGGCGACCAATCGGCCCCCGTCGAGCACCGCGATCCGGTCCGCCAGCTGATCGGCCTCGTCGAGGTACTGCGTGGTGAGGAAGATGGTGACGCCGTCGGCGACCAGCTCGCGCACGATGTCCCACATGGTCCGGCGACTGCGCGGGTCGAGTCCCGTCGTCGGTTCGTCCAGGAAGATGATGCGAGGGCGTCCCACGAGCGTCATCGCGAGGTCGAGTCGGCGCCGCATGCCGCCCGAGTAGCTCGCCGCCGGCTTCGACGCCGCGTCCGACAGGTCGAATCGTTCGAGTAGTTCGGCGGTGCGGCGGCGCTCGTCGCGCCGACCGAGATGGTGGAGATCGGCCATCAGCGTGAGGTTCTCGGCGCCGGTGAGCAGACCGTCCACCGCCGAGAACTGGCCGGTGACGCCGATCGCGGACCGGACCGCGTCGGGATCCCGGGCCAGGTCGTGACCCGCCACCCGGACCTCGCCGGCGTCGGGCCGGACGAGCGTGGAGAGGATGTTCACCACCGTGGTCTTTCCGGCACCGTTGGGGCCGAGCAAAGAGAAGATGCTGCCCTCGGTGATGTCGAGATCGATGCCGTCGAGGACCACTTTGTCCCCGAACGACTTCCGGAGGGAGCGAACTCGAACTGCCGATGCTGTGGAGACTGTTGCCGTCATGGTTGCGCCTTTCGAGTCGGGATCCGCTCGGGCTGGGAGCGGCGAACGATGATGTCGCCGAAGCTCGTACGCGCTCGCAACTCGACGCGTTCCTCGGTCGTTGCGGGGCCGGAGGTTTCGGAGAGAAGGTTGTGGACCTTGCCGAACGAGGTGTGCGCGTCGACGCGTGCCGCAGTTCCCTCGCGGATACCAGTCTCGACCTCGCCGTTTCCGGTACGGAGCGAGACGACGCCGCGCGTCACCTCGCCGATCCGGACGTCGCCGTTGGCGGTCGCGGCGTCGACGTCGCCACCGGTGCTACCGACGACGATGTCGCCGTTCGCGGTCTTGACCCGTAGGTCCCCGGTGACGGATCCGATTCGATTGTGGCCGTTGGAGTTCTCGACGAGTGCGTTGCCGCCGACGTGCCGGACCTCGATTCGGCCGGATCCCGTCGACAGATCGGCGTCACCACCGACGGTCTCGACGGTGATCGCGCCGGCGCCGGTGTTCACGGTCAGATCGCGAGTGCCGTCGAGGCGGACGTCTCCCGTCGCCGTCTTCACGCGGCAGTTGCCGAGCCGGCCGTCGGCGCGGACCGCGCCGACAGAGGCATCCGCCTCGACTGCGGAATCGATCGGTAGTTCGACGGTGATGTCGACCGATCCGACCTTGCCCCATACGCCGAGCACTCGGGGTCGGGGTGCCTTGACGACGAGTCGGCCCGACGCGAACTCGACGCGGGTCTGTTCGGCCGCGCGCACGTCCAGTTCGCGATGCGGATCGCTGGGGCGGATCTCCACGACCGTGTCGTCCCGGTCGGTGGCGGTGAGGGTGGCATCGCCGACGGCGAAGGAGAGGGTGGCCGAAATCGGTTCGGGGGTGCTGAATGTGGGCATCGTGATCCTCGGTGTGTGATGTTCGGGGTGTCGGGCGCAGGGGGTTCAGCGAACCCAGCCGGTGAAACGGTCGCCGCCCGTCGGGGCGCGACGGTCGGGGCGTCGGGTGCCTCCGCTCTCGTCCAGCGCTGTCGTGGCGGACCGGACGAGCCAGGCGTTGACCGACATACCGGCGCCGCGGGCGGCGTCCTCGACGCGATCCTTGAGGTCCTGGGGCAGACGGAGATTGATCCGGGTCATGGGGCCCTCGTCGACCTCGGCGACGCGGGAGGTGGATTCGGGGCTCGGGGGTTCCTCGGTGTCGCGCGCGGGTTCGCCGGGCGGGCGAGTGACGACGAAGCTCGGCTCGCGACCCCGCAGGCGCAGATCGACCGATCCCGGCGCGAGATCGCGGGTGATCTCACCGGCGGCTGCCGACAGCGCGTCGAGCAGGGCCAGACGCACCGCCGAGTCGAGGGGTGCGGTCAGGCGCTCCGCGAGCGCCCGGGCGTCGGGACCGCCCGCCTCGGCCGCCACCGCGAGGTCGTGCTGAAGGGCGCTGACGTATGGTTCCAAGTTCATGGCACCACTATGGCATCACTATGGTGCCATGTAAATGGGTTTCACGAAATTGATGGTGCCAAACTGGCGCCGCGTGGTGCCATCGGTCACCACGGACGGGCTGCGAGCCCCCGTTTCGCCAGCTCGGCGACGGCCAGGTCGCGCAGTCGACCAGGGTCCCCGAAGTGTTGTGGATCGACGCCGACCAGCGACAGCGTGTAGATGTCGTCGGTCGAGCACAGGTACCCGGACAGTCGTGTGGTGGTCGAGGCGGGTCGGTCCGCCGACAGCCCGGGATGCATCGCCCGGGTCGCGACACCGGTGGTCCGGTAGGGGCCGAGTGATGTCAGGGAGCGGGGCAGCCGGCCGATGTTCGAGCACAGGGCGTCGCGTTCCCCGGCCCCGACGGTCAGGCGGTTCGCGATGCCGTCGGGCAGGATCTGCGCGATCTCCTCGGGAAAGCCGGACGGGGCACCCATCGGTGGCCGGGCGAACGCCTCCCGGCTCAGCCGGCGTATGTCGGACAGTGAATCATCTGGTGATGCAACGACTTCGGTGATGACCATCGCGTTGTCGACGGTGTGGGAGGCGCGGGTGTCGACCGGCACGCTGATGTGCAGCGGCATCGGAACGCCGGCGGCATCGGCGACAGCGGTGACGAGTGAGATGAACAGGCTGTTCGCGGTGCCACCGCCGGCCGCGGCCGTCGCGTCCCACGCGGCGGTATCGACGTCGAGGATCGCGGAGACGGTGCCGGTCGTGACGTGCGTGCTATCCGGCCGACGATCCGCGGCCGCGGCCTCGCGGAACTCGCGCAGCTCGCGACGCCGGTGCGCGCTGAACACCAGGCCCAGCGAGGCTGTCGTTCCGTCGATCAGGACCCCGCCGACGGTCCGGGCCGCGTCCGAGACGTCCGACGTCCGTGCCGGGGCGGGGGCCGGTGACTCGCCGGTGAGCGCGGCGGCCGCCGCCGACACGAGCCCGCGGGCGTCGGCGACGACGTGCGAGCACACCAGCGAGATGGCGGTGCCGCCGTCGGGCGTGGGCGCCGCGGACAGCGCCCACGCGGGCCCGTACTCCGGGTCGACATCGACGTCGGCACGCGCATCGGCCCACGTCACCACGTCCTCGACCGGGTGCGTCTCGTAACGCAGCGGATGGGTGGCGGTGCTCGCCTCCCAGCGCATGCGGGCCCCGGGTACCCGGGGCCGAACGACGCGACGCCCGAGCGCGCCCCGCGAGAGCGCCTCGTGAACGGCCTCGAGCACCCGGACGTCCACCGCGTCGGCGCTGCGCCACAGGCCCTGCATCACGATCGGCAGCCCGTAACCGTGATGCCTGCGCAGGAAGATCTCGTCCACCATCGAAAGCCGGTCCATGAGGGCGGACGTTACCGTCAGACGTCGTCGAAGCTGCCGTGCCGGCCCTCGCCCGCCGTGAAGCGCGCCGCACCCGAGAGCGCGTCGACCGTCACGGCCACCATGCCGTGCCGGAACTCACCGGCCAACGCGTCCTGTTCGGAGAGGCCCTCCTGCTCGAGCAGCGACATGCGGTCCTCCCGCAGGCAGGTCTGCGGGAAGGCCGCCAGTTCCGCGGCCAGTTCCTCGGCGGCGGCCCGGGCACGGCCGGGTGGCACCACACGGTTCACCAGGCCGATCGCGAGGGCCTCCTCGGCGTCGACGGCCCGCCCGGTGAGCACGAGGTCCATCGCTCGGCCGGCGCCGACGATCCGCGGCAACCGGACGGTGCCGCCGTCGATGAGCGGCACACCCCAGCGTCGGCAGAACACGCCGAAGACGCTGTCGGCCTCCGCGACTCGCAGGTCGGCCCACAGCGCCAGTTCGAGACCGCCCGCCACCGCGTGGCCGGACACGGCAGCGATCACGGGCTTGGACAGGCACATCCGGGTCGGCCCCATCGGGCCGTCACCGTCCGGGGTGACGTGATTCGATCGTTCGGTCCCGAGCGCCTTGAGATCGGCCCCGGCGCAGAACGTGCCGCCCTCACCCCACAACACCGCGACCGCGGCGTCCGGATCGTCGTCGAACTCGCGGAAGGCAGCTGCCAGCGCCGCGGCGGTGGGACCGTCCACGGCGTTGCGGACCTCGGGTCGGGACAGCACGATCGTCGTGACTGCCCCGGCCTTCTCACTGCGTACCGGCATGATCCGACGCTACTCGCGGTCGTCCGGCCGGCTGGGCCGAATCCGCGAGTTCGACGACGAAACCGGTTCGCGGCGGACCCGAGCGCATAATTGGAGGGGATGAACCCGTTCGTCCGCACCGGTGCGAGACCGGTTCGCACGGAGTCACGGAGCACGTCATGTTGGTCGATACGCGATGGAGCGCCTGGGGCGAGGAGATCGAGGTCCAGGTCACGGAGGGGGCGGCCCTCGGCCCCGCGGTGGCGCTCGCGGGATCCCTGATCGCCGAGGCGGAGGCCGCCTGCAGCCTGCAACGAGGCGACGCCGAGATTCATGCCGTCAATCTGGCTCAGGGGCTGCCGGTCCGGGTGAGTGTCCGTCTGGCCAGGCTGCTGCGCTCGGCGCTGTGGGTGGCGCGGATGACCGACGGGGCGGTCAGTCCGCTCGCAGTCGAGGACTCGCCGGCCGAAGTGCCCTCGATCCATCCGATCCCGACCTTCACGGACGTCCAGATCGACGACGACACGGTCCTCGCGCCGTGGGGCGCATCGTTCGACATCGCGGGCGTGGCGAAGGCGGACACCGTCGATCGCGCATCGGCGCTCGTGGCCCACGAACTCGAATGTGGGGTGCTGGTGCGGATCGGCTTCGACGTCGCCACCGCGGGGCACTGCCCGGCCGGTGGCTGGCAGGTGCCGGTGCCCGGCGACGGCGTGATCGAACTTCCCACGGAGACCGCGCTCGCCACCGCCGGCACGGACGTCACGTTCGCCGGCCACGAGCCGGTCGGCGGGGAGTGGGAGCAGGTGTCGGTGCTGGCGGAGGACGCGTTGTGGGCCCACGGCGCAGCAGCGGCGGCGCGTCGGCGCGGCGTCGGCGCGGTCACCTGGCTCGAACAGCAGGAGCTGGCCGCCCGGCTGGTGGACCGTGACGGGCGCGTCTACACGACGTACGGATGGAGCCACCCGCACGCCGCGTGAGCTCAGACCGCGCGTCCGCGCCGGCTCCGGTACCAGCGGACGAGGGCGTCGGTCGACGAATCGTCCTGTCGCGGGGGTGCTTCCGCCGACGTCAGCACCGGTCCCAGCTCGAGGGCCTGGGCCTTGCCGAGTTCCACGCCCCACTGGTCGAACGAGTCGATGCCCCAGATGACGCCGGCGACGAACACCTGGTGCTCGTACAGCGCGATGAGCTGACCGATCACCGACGGCGTCAGGCGCGGAGCCAGGATCGTGGTAGTGGGACGGTTGCCCGGCATCACCTTGTGCGGCACCAGTTCCGGGGGCGTGCCCTCGGCGGCGATCTCCTCGGCAGTCTTGCCGAACGCGAGCACCTTGGTCTGTGCGAACAGATTGCTCATGAGCAGGTCGTGCATGCTGCCGGTGCCGTCGGACGTCGGCAGGTCGTCGGTGGGCTCGGCGAACCCGATGAAGTCGGCGGGCACCAGGCGGGTGCCCTGGTGCAGCAGCTGATAGAAGGCGTGCTGGCCGTTGGTGCCCGGCTCGCCCCAGAAGATCTCGCCCGTCTTGGTGGTGACCGGGGAGCCGTCGGCGCGCACCGACTTGCCGTTCGACTCCATCGTGAGCTGCTGCAGATACGCGGCGAAGCGTGCCAGATCGTTCGAATACGGAAGCACGGCACGGGATTCGGCGTCGAAGAAGCTCGAGTACCAGACCCCGATCAGGCCCAGTAGTACCGGCGCGTTCTGCTCGAGCGGCGCCGTCCGGAAGTGCTCGTCGACGGCGTGGAAGCCCTCGAGGAACTCCGCGAACCGCTCCTTGCCGATCACCGCCATCACCGACAGCCCGATCGCCGAGTCCACCGAGTAGCGTCCGCCGACCCAGTCCCAGAAGCCGAACATGTTGGCGGTGTCGATGCCGAATTCCGCGACCCGCTGCGCGTGGGTGGAGACCGCGACGAAGTGCTTGGGAACCGCGTCCCCACCGAGTTCGTCGACCAGCCACCGTCGTGCCGCGGACGCGTTCGTCAGGGTCTCGAGCGTCGAGAACGTCTTGGAGGCGACGACGAACAGCGTCGTGGCCGGGTCCAGATCGGCGAGCGTGCCCACCAGATCGGCGGGATCGACATTGGAGACGAATCGCGCCGAGATGCCGGCGTCGGCGTAGTGCCGCAGCGCGCCGCACACCATCACCGGACCCAGATCCGAACCTCCGATGCCGATGTTGACGACGGTGCGGATCCGCTCGCCCGTCGCGCCGCGCCACTGCCCGGACCGCAACCGGTCGGCGAACTCGCCCATCCGGCGCAGAACGTCGTGCACGTCGGTGACGACGTCCTGTCCGTCGACGGTGAGTTGCGCGTCCGCGGGCAGGCGCAGTGCGGTGTGCAGCACCGCGCGGTCCTCGGACGTGTTGATGTGCGCGCCCGCGAACATGTCGTCGCGGCGCTGCTCGACGTGCGCGGAGCGCGCCAGATCCACGAGCAGATCGAGGGTTTCGCGGGTGACGCGATGCTTGCTGTAGTCGACGTACAGGTCGCCCGCCGTCACCGTCAGGTCGGTGCCGCGGGTGGGATCCTGCGCGAACAGGTCTCGCAGATGGGCAGATTCGATCACTCGATGATGCGCATCCAGGTTCTTCCAGGCTGCGGTACCGGTGATGTCTGTGCTCATGGAGGAAGCTTATCGGCAGAGCCGCCGAACATCCTGCCGACTCTCGTTGAGCGACACACGCCGCGCTGATCCGGCGCATGATGGAGGTCATGAACCCAGCCGAACTGATTCGTGCCGTTCCTACCAAGCTGTGGATCGGGGGCACCGCCGTGGACGCCGAGAACGGTGCCACATTCCCCGTGTACGACCCCGCGACCGGCGACGTCCTCACCGAGGTCGCCGACGCCAGTCCTGCCGACGCCGTCAAGGCGCTCGACGCCGCTGCCGCCGCGCAGGCCGACTGGGCCGCGACCTCCGCACGCGAGCGCGGCGAGCTGCTGCGCTCGGTGTTCGACAAGATCACGACGCGGGCGGAGACGTTCGCACAACTGATGACCCTCGAGATGGGCAAGGCGCTGCCGGAGAGCCGCGCGGAGGTGACGTACGGCGCCGAGTTCTTCCGGTGGTTCGCCGAGGAGGCGGTCCGGACGGAGGGCCGCTACCAGGCCGCCCCGGCCGGGAACGGCCGCATCCTCGTCACCAAGCAGCCGGTGGGGCCGTGCCTGGCGATCACCCCGTGGAACTTCCCGCTCGCGATGGGCACCCGCAAGATCGGCCCTGCGCTGGCCGCCGGCTGCACCATGATCGTCAAGCCCGCGTCGGAGACGCCGCTGACGATGCTCGCGCTCGCCGAACTGTTCGTCGAGGCGGGGCTGCCGCCGGGCGTGTTGTCGGTGCTGCCGACGTCGCACTCGAGCGCGGTCACCGAGCCGCTGCTCGACGACCCGCGGCTGCGCAAGCTCACCTTCACCGGGTCCACCGGTGTCGGCCGGCTGCTGGTCGAGAAGTCGGCCAAGGGGTTGCTGCGCACGTCGATGGAACTCGGCGGCAACGCGCCGTTCGTCGTGTTCGACGACGCCGATGTCGATGCCGCGGTGGACGGCGCGATGCTCGCCAAGCTCCGCAACGGCGGCGAGGCGTGCACGGCCGCGAACCGTTTTCACGTCGCGAACGCCGTCCGCGAGGAGTTCACCACGAAACTCACCGAACGGATGGCAGCATCGAAGATGGGCCCCGGCATCGACCCGGAGACGACGCTGGGCCCGCTGATCAATCGCGATCAGCTCGCCACCGTCACCGAACTCGTCGACGACGCCGTGAAGGCGGGGGCGACGGTGGTGCTCGGCGGCGAGGCGCCCGGTGGGCCGGGCTGGTTCTATCCCGCCACCGTCCTGGCCGACGTGCCCGCGTCCGCGCGGATCCTGCGCGAGGAGGTGTTCGGTCCGGTCGCCGCGATCACCGGCTTCGACACCGAGGAGGAGGCCGTCGCCGCCGCCAACGACACCGAGTTCGGTCTGGCCGCGTACATCTACACCCGCGACCTCGACCGGGCCCTGCGCGTCTCCGACGCCCTCGAGACCGGCATGGTCGGCGTCAACCGCGGCGTCATCTCCGACACCGCGGCGCCGTTCGGTGGCGTCAAGGCCTCCGGGTTCGGGCGCGAGGGCGGTAGCGAGGGGATCGCCGAGTACCTCGAGACCAAGTACATCGCCCTCACCTGAGCCCCCGGACAACGACGAACGCCCGGTCCGTGGACCGGGCGTTCGTCGAGTTCACGCCGAGAAGGTGCGAGTGCAGGAGCGGTCAGTGCCCCAGGCGGCCGCGTCCGAGACGCAGCAGCAGCATCGCGAGGGTGTGGCCCTCCTGGCCGAGCTCACTGAAGCGCTCCAGAACCTTCATCTCCCGGCTGTGCACCAGACGGGGACCCCCGGACGCCATGCGGGTGCGGCCGATGATCTGTGACACCTCGCTGCGCCGCTTGACGGCGGCGAGGATCTCGGCGTCGAGCCGGTCGATCTCCTTGCGGAGCTCGGCGATCTCGGCCTCGCTCGCGGGCAGCGGCGATTCGGATGAAGAAGTGGTGGTGGGGCTGCTCATAGTCTGCTCCTCGTGTCGGAACTAGGTTCGTTCGGTTCCCTCGAGTCGTTACGAATCCGGGTCCTGCTCACAAGAATGCCCCGGGATCCGTGTGGACCTCGGGGCACGCGGGGGATCAGGCCGCGGGCACCGTCGGTCGGTACCCGCTGGGAAATCGCCAGTGCAGACGGCACTCGCGCCATCGTGCACCGGAAGCTCGCGTCGTTGCGGCCATGATCACCACTCCAGTTTGCCACGCGTACAAGTCCAACCCAAGCAAGGGTGACTGCCTTCACGACCAGCGGGATCGGGCACCTGCCGCGGTGTCGGACTTCGCCGGTAGCGTGGACAGACGATGAATACGATCTCCGGTTCCACGCTCGGTACTCCCGGCAGTTCCCAGGGCGGATCTCGCGGCCCCGCCGACACGCTGCTCGAGGGGCTCAACCCGCAACAGCGCGAGGCAGTGCTGCACGCGGGATCGCCGCTGCTCATCGTCGCGGGCGCCGGATCGGGCAAGACCGCGGTCCTCACCCGTCGGATCGCGTACCTGCTGGCCGAGCGCGGCGTCATGCCCGGCCAGATCCTCGCGATCACCTTCACGAACAAGGCTGCCGCGGAGATGCGCGAGCGCGTCGCCCAGCTCGTGGGGCCCCGCGCGAACAGCATGTGGGTGTCCACGTTCCACTCGAGCTGCGTGCGAATCCTGCGGGCGCAGGCGGGCCTGCTGCAGGGGCTGAACTCGAACTTCTCGATCTACGACGCCGACGACTCGCGCCGCCTGCTCACGATGATCTCCAAGGATCTGGAGATCGACACCAAGCGCTACTCGGCGCGGCTGCTGGCGACCAAGATCTCGAACCTCAAGAACGAGCTGATCGACCCGGAGGAGGCCGCGGCGGACGCCGACCGGGACTCCAACGACCTCGACAAGCTCGTCGCCCGGGTCTACGGGCACTACCAGCAGCGGCTACGGTCCGCGAACGCTCTCGACTTCGACGACCTGATCGGCGAGACGGTGGCACTGCTGCAGGCGAACCCGCAGGTCGCCGAGTACTACCGGCGCCGCTTCCGGCACGTGCTGGTCGACGAGTACCAGGACACCAACCACGCCCAGTACGTCCTGGTGCGCGAGCTCGTGGGCGAGGAGTCGGACGACCCCTACGCCGTGCCTCCGGGCGAACTGTGCGTCGTCGGTGACGCGGACCAGTCGATCTACGCATTCCGCGGCGCGACGATCCGCAACATCGAGGAGTTCGAGCGCGACTACCCGGACGCCCGGACCATCCTGCTCGAGCAGAACTACCGGTCGACGCAGAACATCCTGTCCGCTGCGAACTCGGTCATCTCCCGGAACACCGGTCGGCGCGAGAAGCGGTTGTGGACCGATTCCGGCGAGGGCGAGCTGATCACCGGATACGTCGCCGACAACGAGCACGACGAGGCGCAGTTCGTGGCATCGGAGATCGACCGCCTGGTCGACGCGGGCGACGCGAAGTTCGGTGACGTCGCGGTCTTCTACCGGACCAACAACTCCTCCCGCGCGCTGGAGGAGATCTTCATCCGGCTCGGTATCCCGTACAAGGTGGTCGGCGGCACGCGCTTCTACGAGCGCAAGGAGGTGCGCGACATCGTCGCGTACCTGCGCGTGCTGGCGAACGAGGACGACACGGTGAGCCTGCGCCGGATCCTCAACACTCCGCGCCGCGGAATCGGGGACCGCGCCGAGGCGTGTGTGTCGGTGTACGCCGAGCAGAAGGGCGTCGGGTTCGCTCAGGCGTTGCGGGCCGGCGCCGAGGGCTCGGTGCCGCTGCTCAACACCCGCTCCCAGAAGGCGATCGCGTCGTTCCTCGAGCTGCTCGACGGACTGCGTGCCCTGATGGCGAGCACCGACGGCGACGGCAACGATCTCAGCGACATCGGCGAGATCGTCGAGGGCGTGCTCGACCGCACCGGCTACCGCCGCGAGCTCGAGGCCAGCAGCGATCCGCAGGACGGCGCACGCCTCGACAACCTCAACGAATTGGTCAGCGTTGCACGGGAGTTCAGCTCCGACGCGCGCAATGCTGCCGCCTTCGCGGAGGAGAACGCGACCGAGGACGACGTCGTGGAGGACGAGGGGCAGCCCGATCCAGGTTCGCTCGCCGCGTTCCTCGAGCGGGTGTCCCTGGTCGCGGACTCGGACCAGGTGCCGGACGAGGGCGAGGGCGTGGTGACGCTCATGACCCTGCACACCGCGAAGGGGCTCGAGTTCCCGGTCGTGTTCGTCACCGGCTGGGAGGACGGGCAGTTCCCGCACATGCGGGCGCTCGGTGATCCGGCGGAACTCTCCGAGGAGCGACGCCTGGCGTACGTCGGGATCACCCGTGCGCGACACCGGCTGTACCTCACCCGCGCCATCGTGCGGTCGGCCTGGGGGCAGCCGGTAACCAACCCGGAATCCCGCTTCCTGCAGGAGATTCCGGCTGATCTCGTGAGCTGGCGCCGCGAGGATCCCGGTGTTCTCGGCACCGGCGGAGCGATCGGTGGGGGCCGCCCGCGCGGTCAGGGGTACGGCGGTTCGGGCTTCGGCGGCGGTTCGGGATTCGGTTCGGCGGGCCGGTCGGGCGGCGCGTCGCCGAGCTTCGGGGCGCCCCGCGGACGCAACAACAATCTCGTGCTCGCGGTAGGCGACCGGGTCAGCCACGACAAGTACGGTCTCGGCAAGGTGCTCGAGACCAAGGGGAGCGGTCCCACCGCGACGGTCACGATCGATTTCGGTTCGGCCGGCAAGGTGCGGCTGATGCTGATCGGCGGCGTGCCGATGGTCAAACTCTGACAGTCGCCGGGCGTGCGAAAACGCCTCCGGCCCAAGCGAAATGCTCGGGCCGGAGGCGTTTTTCGGTTCTGGGTGGTCAGCCGGTCAGGGCTGCTCGACGCCGAGGCTGATGCCGCGGGTCGCGAGCCACGGCAGCGGATCGATCTTGTTCTCGCCGGCCAGGTGGACCTCGAAGTGCAGGTGCGGTCCGGTGGAGAAGCCGCGGTTGCCCATCGTGGCGATCTGATCGCCGGCCATGACCTTCTGACCGACCGTCACGAGCGTCTCATTGATGTGGCCGTAGACGGTGATGGTGCCGTCCGCGTGCTGGAGGCGGACCCACATGCCGAAGCCGGAGGCCGGGCCCGAGTCGATGACCGTGCCGTCGGCCACTGCATAGATCGGGGTGCCGATCGCGTTGGCGATGTCGACGCCGGCGTGCAGCGTGCCCCAGCGGGAGCCGAAGGACGAGGTGTACGTGCCCTTGGCGGGCAGGACGAACAGCGGGCGGCGGGCGGCGGCCTCACGGGCGGCCCGCTCCTCGCTGAAACGCTGGCCCTTGGCCAGGAGGTTCGAGAACTGGTTCAGATCCGTCGGATTCGCGAGCGCGAGCACCTGCGGCGCGGAACTGGTGGAGGTTGTCTGGGCGACGTTGCTGAACTGTGCGGCCTGGGGAGTCGCGGTGCTGGCGACCGAACCGGCCTCGTCGAGGGCGACCTCGGAATGATCGGAGTTCTGGGACGGCCCGCTGGTCGCGGCCTGTCCGGCGGCGACGACTGCGCCGGCTGCCACTGCGATGACCGCTGCGCGGCCTTTGAGGGCGGTGGGAGGGGTGGGGAGGCGGTGGCGACCGCCACGTCCGGAGGGAGTCACGTCGGCGATCGTGGCGACGCCGGTGATCTCGGTGGGGGCCTCGCCGGTGCCGGGGGCATCCTCGCGGGCGGTGGGAACTTCGGTGCTGTGGAGCATGACGCTGTGAATCTCGGTTCTTTCCGCCCCGGAGCCAGTGGCTTCCGGACCTGCCGCGGGCGGGAATGCCCGGGTGGGCTCCGCATCGGCGTGCTGTTTCACGAATCGGCTGGCGGTGAACTGAGTGCGGTGGTGCATGTGCCCTGCCGTCCTCCTGCTCGTGACCTGCCTGTGACTTAGACCCTGGCGACGGTAACGAAACGGTTGCGGCGGGGCAACCTGTTCCGCGCACGCAACATGGAGATGTGACCGGTGTCACATCGTGAGCTGGGGGGATGCCGAACATCCCAAATGGTCTCGTTCATATATCGGGACGGCGCTTCTTTGTTACAGCCCAATCTCGGCACCACTCGGGACGGTCGCGGTGGCGTTCCGGGGTGGGGGCTCGAGGGCTTTTCGGGTGGACCGATCGCGACGGGCTCCGGGGCACCTGCAATCCTTGAGGGGCGCCTTCTGGCGCGGCCGCACCGAGTGCGCACCCGGATCGAGTCGTGGTGCCGCCGCTCCTTCGACGTGGCGGCCGCGACGGAGTGCCGCCTTCGACTGGAGCGCGTGATATATGCCACATGGCGCATAGGCGAGCGATAGTCGATTGATTGAACTAGTTAAAGTCCGACACGGACCCGCTCCTACCCCGAGCGGGCGTCAACGCAGACGAGACGGTGAGCAGATGGATCTCTTCGAATACCAGGCGAAGGAACTCTTCGCCAAGCATGACGTGCCGACGTCGGCCGGCCGTGTTACCGACACGGTTGCCGGTGCCCGCGAGATCGCGGAGGAAATCGGCAAGCCGGTCATGGTCAAGGCGCAGGTCAAGGTCGGCGGCCGCGGCAAGGCCGGTGGCGTGAAGTACTCGCCCGACGCGGACGCCGCGCAGGCGAACGCCGAGGCGATCCTGGGCCTCGACATCAAGGGCCACGTCGTCAAGAAGCTGCTGGTCGCAGAGGCGAGTGACATCGCTGAGGAGTACTACATCTCCTTCCTGCTCGACCGCACCAACCGCACGTACCTGGCCATGTGCTCGGTCGAGGGTGGCGTCGAGATCGAGGTCACCGCCGAGGAGAACCCCGACGCTCTCGCGAAGATCCCCGTTGACGCCGTCAAGGGTGTCGACCTCGCGTTCGCGCGCAGCATCGCCGAGGCCGGCAAGCTGCCCGCCGAGGTGCTCGATGCCGCGGCCAACACGATCCAGAAGCTGTGGGAGGTCTTCATCAAGGAAGACGCTCTCCTGGTCGAGGTCAACCCGCTCGTCCGCACGCCCGACGACCAGATCCTGGCCCTCGACGGCAAGGTGACGCTGGACGAGAACGCTGCGTTCCGTCAGCCCGGCCACGAGGCCTTCGAGGATCGTGACGCCACCGATCCCCTCGAGCTCAAGGCCAAGGAGAACGACCTCAACTACGTCAAGCTCGACGGCGAGGTCGGCATCATCGGCAACGGCGCCGGTCTGGTCATGTCGACCCTGGACGTCGTCGCCTACGCGGGCGAGAAGCACGGCAACGTGAAGCCCGCCAACTTCCTCGACATCGGCGGCGGCGCCTCGGCTGCCGTCATGGCTGCCGGCCTGGACGTCATCCTGAACGACGAGCAGGTCAAGAGCGTCTTCGTCAACGTCTTCGGTGGCATCACTGCGTGTGACGCCGTCGCCAACGGCATCGTCGGTGCGCTGGAGACCCTGGGCGACGAGGCCAACAAGCCGCTCGTCGTGCGCCTGGACGGCAACAACGTCGAAGAGGGTCGTCGCATCCTCGCCGAGGCCAACCACCCGCTGGTGACGGTCGTCGCAACCATGGACGAGGCTGCCGACAAGGCTGCCGAGCTCGCCTTCGCAGCGAAGTAAGGGACACAGACAACAATGGCTATCTTCCTGACCAAGGACTCCAAGGTCATCGTCCAGGGCATCACCGGCGGCGAGGGCACCAAGCACACCGCGCTGATGCTCAAGGCCGGCACCCAGGTCGTCGGTGGCGTCAACGCCCGCAAGGCCGGCACCACGGTCTCGCACACCGACAAGGATGGCAACGCCGTCGAGCTGCCGGTCTTCGCGACCGTCGCCGAGGCCATGAAGGAGACCGGCGCGGACGTCTCGATCGCGTTCGTTCCCCCGGCCTTCTCGAAGGACGCCATCGTCGAGGCCATCGACGCGGAGATCCCGCTGCTCGTGGTCATCACCGAGGGCATCCCGGTGCAGGACTCCGCTTACGCGTGGGCCTACAACGTGGAGAAGGGCAACAAGACCCGCATCATCGGCCCCAACTGCCCCGGCATCATCACCCCGGGTGAGGCGCTCGTCGGCATCACCCCGGCGAACATCGCGGGCAAGGGCCCGGTCGGCCTGGTCTCCAAGTCCGGCACCCTGACCTACCAGATGATGTTCGAGCTGCGTGAGTACGGCTTCTCGACCGCCATCGGCATCGGCGGCGACCCGGTCATCGGCACCACCCACATCGACGCCATCGAGGCGTTCGAGAAGGACCCCGAGACCAAGATCATCGTGATGATCGGTGAGATCGGTGGCGACGCCGAGGAGCGTGCCGCCGATTACATCAAGGCCAACGTCACCAAGCCGGTCGTCGGCTACGTGGCGGGCTTCACCGCTCCCGAGGGCAAGACCATGGGCCACGCCGGCGCCATCGTCTCCGGTTCCTCGGGCACCGCGCAGGCCAAGAAGGACGCCCTCGAGGCTGCCGGTGTCAAGGTCGGCAAGACGCCGTCCGAGACCGCGGCTCTCGCTCGGGAGATCCTGAAGAGCCTCTGATCCGCTTCGCGGTGGGCGCCCTCGGTGCCCACCCGGCGATCTCGCGAACGGCGCTCGCGGCCAGGACGTTTCGTCCGGCCGCGGGCGCCGTTCGGCGTCTCACACGTCCACCCAGCGGATGCCTGCGGGCTCGAGTTCGCCTGCGCCCGCCGTGAGTTCGGCAACGACCGCAGCCAGGTGGGCGGGATCCTTCGTGGCCAGCGTGAAGGTGACCTCGGCGCCGTAGGCGGTGTCGACGATCGGGATTCCGCGGCCGCGCAGCTCTGCCTCGATCCGGCCTGCGGTGTCGTGCCCGACGTCGAGCGTCAGCAGATCCAGGCGCTCACGGCCGAGCATGCGCGGCTGGGCCTCGTCGACAACCGCCGCGACCGCGCCGGAGTAGGCGCGTACCAGGCCGCCCGCCCCGAGTTTGATTCCACCGAAGTAGCGGGTCACCACCGCGGCGACGTCCACCAGGTCACGTGCCCGCAGCACCTGCAGCATGGGCACACCGGCGGTGCCGCCGGGCTCCCCGTCGTCGCCCGAGCGTTCGGCCCGTTCGGACGGCTCGTTGCCCGTCACGTACGCCCAGCAGTGGTGGCGCGCGTCCGGGTACAGCCGACGCTGCTCGTCGAGGAACGCCTGTGCGTCGGCCGGGGTGTCGACCCGCCGCAGGGCCGCGACGAACCGGGAATGCTTGACCTCCGTCTCCACGACGACGTCGGAACCGGCGGGCAACGTGACAGGCATGATGTCATCTTCCCTTTCCCGCCCCAGGGCGCCGTCGCGGGGAGACAATGGTGCTGTCCCCACGCGAGCGAGGCACGATGTCAGATGTCGCCGAGTCTTCGATCCGGACCGACCGCGCCGACCGTGGCGCGGCGGCCCGACCCCACGTGCCGTTCGAGGCGCTGGCAGATCTCGCGGAGAGCGCCCGGGATCCGGTCGAGATTCTGAAAAGGCAAGACCTGCAGAGAATTCCGGAACTCCTGCCCATCCGGTACGGGCGCATGGCCGCGACGCCGTTCGCGTTCTACCGCGGCGCTGCCGCGTTGATGGCCGACGATTTGTCCCGGACGCCGAACTCGGGGCTGCGCACCCAGCTCTGCGGGGATGCGCACCTGAGCAACTTCGGGATCTTCGCGACTCCGGAACGGCGGCTGGCCTTCGACGTCAACGATTTCGACGAGACGTACCCGGGACCGTTCGAATGGGACGTCAAACGGCTCGTCGCCAGCGTCGAGGTCGCGGCGCGGGGCCTGTCGTTCGGCGGCAAGCGACGCCACCGCATCGCCATGGCGTGCGCCGCCGCCTACCGCGAGACGATGCGGGAGCAGGCGCGACGAGGCAACCTGGCGGTCTGGTATTCGCACGTCGAGGCCGAGCAGGAACTCGCCGACCTCCGGGAGACTCTCGACGCGGCCAGCCGCCGGAGTTCACAGAAGCTGGTCGAGAAGTCCCGGCGCCGCGACAGTCTCCAGGCGCTCGGCAAACTGACGACGGTGACCGAGGGGCGCCGCCGGATCGTCTCCCGGCCACCGCTGCTGGTTCCGATCGAGGAGGTGTTCGAGACCGCGGACGCGCGCTCGCTGTACCGGGAGCTGTCCCAGCGACTGGTCGAGTACCGCGCGACGCTGCGCCCCGATCACCGTGTGCCCTTCGATCGGTACAGCTTCGTCCAGGCCGCCCGGAAGGTCGTCGGTGTCGGCAGCGTGGGAACCCGGAGCTGGATCCTGCTGCTGCTCGGCGCCGACGACGGCGACCCGCTGTTCCTCCAGGCGAAAGAGGCGGGGCCCGCGGTCCTCGCACCCTGTCTGGACGGCCCGGAGTACCCGAACGAGGGACAGCGCGTGGTGGAGGGGCAGCGGATCATGCAGGCCGCGAGCGACATCTTCCTCGGCTGGCAGCAGGGCGTCGGCTACGACGGTGTTCGGCGCGACTACTACGTCCGGCAACTGCGCGACGCGAAGGGGTCGGCGACGGTCGAAACGATGACCCCGACCGGAATGGAACAGTATGCGAGGCTGTGCGGCCGTGTGCTCGGCTACGCGCACGCCCGTGGGGGCGACCGGTTCGCGATCGCCGAGTACCTCGGTCCCGGCACCGGATTCGACGAGGCGATGGCCGGCTTCGCGCGGGCCTACGCGGACCGCACCGAACGGGACCATGCCGTGCTGACCGCGGCCGCCGAGGAGGGCCGGATCCCGGTGGGCACGCCGATGTGACACCGTCGCGCGGCGCTCTCTTCGGATGAGAGCCGTCCCTGAGCGGGGTAGCGTTCATGGGGGTTTCGACACATCGACGAGGAGCAGAGATGACTTACAGCGATGCAGGGTCCGGCTACGGCCAGCCCTCGCCGACGTCGGGAGAGTCCGGTTCGCGAGGACTCTCCTTCTACCTCGGACTCGGGGTCGCGGCGCTGGGTGTCGTGAACTTCCTCCTCGGATTCGCGCCGTACCTCGACTCCCCGGGCTCCGCGATGATGTACGGGGTGACGCTCAACGCGTTCGAACCTCTCAGCAACGGGGCGGTGCCCCTGGTGTTCCTGCTCCTCGGTGGGCTGCTGTCGGGGATTTCGCTGCTGCCGAAGCAGCACTACGAGGGGCCGGCTGCGGCGGCCGCGGCGGCGGGCTTCTTCGCGGCGTTCGCGATCATGCTCAATCTCCCCGGCAACAGCCAACTCGCAGGCGGCGGGATCGCGGTCCTCGTGCTGGGCTTCGTCCAGACGGTTCTCGCGGTCGCCGTGTTCCTGTTCGCCGCCGGAATCGTGAACGAGCCGACATCGCGACCGAGTCGCACCCACGCCCACCCTGCCGCCTACGGCCACCCGCAGGGGTATGCGCCGCAGCAGGGCTACGGTGCGCCCCAGGGCTACGGTTCGTCGCAGGGTTACGCGCCGCCGCAGGGCTACGGACAGCAGGGCTACCCGCAGGCGCCCGGGTACCCGCAGCCGCAGCAGCAGTACGGCTACCCGCAGTCGCAGGCTCCCCAGCCGACGGCCGGCTACGGACAGTTCCAGGCCGGGCAGCCGTATCAGGCCCAGCAGCCGACGCAGCAGATGTCGCAACAGCAGGCATCGCAGCCGCGGCAGCCGGAGGCCACCGAGTCCACCCCCTCGACCCACTCCGCGCCGTCCACCCACTCCGACTCCACGCCGGACGACGCGGCGGGCGCGCCCACGCAGGCGTTCGGTGCCCGGAGCGACGATCGCGACGACGACAAGTGACTCGGTGAGGGCGGACCGGGCGGCGGGCCAGTGGGGAACACCACGTCCCGGCGCGCCTGATCGGCCCCGCCGCGCCAGGGTGCGACCCTCGAACCGATGACTTCTCTGCTTGGCCGCGGCACCCGCCGCGACACCCCCACTCGTCCCGACCCGACTCCCGGCGATGCCCGCGCCCTCGTCGGCGTTGCGCTGCGTCCGACCGGCACCGCGATCGTGCTGCTGTCCGCAGTCGTGCTCGTCACCCTCGTGTCGTCGAACAGCGACCTGACGGGGGCACTCGGCGCGATCGCCGCGAGCTGGCTCGCGCTGCACCAGGTTTCGCTGACGATCACCGACGCGCCGCTCGGCGTCCTCCCGCTGTTGCCGACCGCGGTGCTGATGTGGGTGGTGGCGCGGGGCTGCGCTCGGGCGGTCGACCCGGAAACGGACCTGCGTGAGGGTGCGAAGGTCGTCGGTGCCGCCGTCGCCGGGCCGATCGTCGCGACGCTCATCGCCCTCGCAGTGGTGACCGACGCGTCGGCCGTCACGCCGATCGACGTCCCGAACGCCGCGGCCGCGCTCGCCTGGGTGGTTGCGATCCACGTCCTGGCTGCCGGTGCCGGCGTCGTATCGGTCGTCGGGCGCGCCCAGTGTGCCGCTCTCGGTGCCCCCGCGTGGCTGCCGTCGATCGTGCGGCCCGCGGTGCGAGGCGCCGTGCTGCTGTTCGCGGCCGGCAGCGTGATCGCGCTGGCGTCCCTCCTGTGGTCCTGGTCCGACGTCGGCGATCTGCTCGGCGAGGGCGGCGGCGTCGTCGGCGTGCTGGGTCTGACGCTGGTGTCGGTGCTGTATCTGCCCAACGTCGCCGTCGGCGGCGTGGCGGTGCTCCTCGGCGGGACGGCGAGCGCCGGCGGAACGTCGTTGAGTGTCTTCGAGATCGTCCCCGGTCCGGTGCCGCCGGTGCCCGTCCTCGGCGGGGTTCCGACGGAGCTGACCGGTGCGGTGTGGCCGGTCCTGCTCCTCGTGCCGGTGGCCGTCGGCGCCCTCCTCGGCCGGGACTGTGCGCGGCTCCGGTTCGGTGTACAGGACACCGCGTACACGGTGCTCGCGGCGGCGGCTGTCGCCGGCGTGCTCGCCGCCGCCGTGGGCTTTGCCGCGGGTGGCGAGCTGGGTGCCTACGGATTCGTCGGAGTGGAGCCGTGGGCGCTGGGTCTGCTGACGTTCGGCTGGCTCGTGTTGCCGGGACTGGCCGTCGCGACCGTGCTGGCGCGACGGAACGGCGGCGACGAGACGGACGCCGAACCTGCCGAGCCCGCCGAGAGGGTTGCGGCGGTGCCGCAGGACGAGTCAGGCGAGCCGGGTGCGACCGAGGAACTCGGCTTCGAGGTGAAGCGTCTCGAGCTGCCGGCGATGCGCTACCGCTCGGCTCCCGCGCCGGACACCGAGTCCGCGGACGGCGCGGAGGCTCCGGACCCGAACGTCGACGATGCCCTCGACGCCGAGGTCGTCGACGACGACACACCCGAGCCGCAGCCCGCGGCCGGTGAGGCGGCCGACGACGCGCTCGACGTCGTCGAGGTGGAGGTCGCCGACGAGCCGGTCGATTCGACGGAGAGCACGTCGGAGGCGAAGGACGAGGCGGAGCGCCCCACGGACGCGGAAGGCGACCTGCCGGACGGTCCGCTGACCCCCAGAGACTAGGCTTGGGGCGGCCCGTGACGCGGCCGGATCGTCTCGAAAACCAGGAGTAGTGCGCTGACTGCCACGCGTGACCAGCTGCGGCCCACGGTGCCCGCTCGGATTGTCGTACTCGCGTCGGGGACGGGCAGCCTACTGCAGGCGCTCATCGAGGCCACGCGCACCGACGGCTACCCCGCGACGATCGTCGCGGTCGGCGTCGACCGGGACTGCGGCGCCACCGAGCATGCCGCCGAGGCGGGCGTCGCGCACTTCACGGTCGCGCTGCGCGATCACGCCGACCGTTCCGCCTGGGACGTCGCGCTCACCGAGTCCGTGGCCGCGCACCGACCCGACCTGGTGATCAGCGCAGGGTTCATGAAGATCTTCGGCCCCGCGTTCATGGAACGCTTCGCCGGCCGCATCATCAACACGCATCCCGCGCTGCTGCCGTCGTTCCCCGGCGCGCACGCGGTCCGTGACGCACTCGCGTACGGCGTCCGGGTGACCGGGTCGACCGTGCACCTGGTCGATTCCGGTGTCGACACGGGCCCGATCCTGGCCCAGGAGCCGGTCGAGGTCCGCGTCGACGACGACGAGGCCGCGCTGCACGAGCGCATCAAGATTGTCGAGCGGCGACTGCTGGCCGAGGTCGTGGCCGCCGTCGCCCTCCGAGGTGTTGTTTCCGACGGACGAAAGGCCGTGATCCCCAGTGAGTGAACGCAAGGCTGTGCGCCGCGCACTTGTCAGCGTCTACGACAAGACCGGACTGGTCGAACTGGCCACCGGCCTGCACCAGGCCGGGGTCGAGCTGGTGTCCACCGGCTCCACCGCAGCCAAGATCGCCGACGCCGGTATCCCGGTCACCAAGGTCGAGGACCTGACCGGATTCCCCGAGTGCCTCGAGGGCCGCGTCAAGACGCTGCACCCGCGCGTGCACGCCGGCGTCCTCGCCGACACCCGCAAGCCCGAGCACCTCGCGCAGCTCGAGGAGCTGGGCATCGAGGCGTTCCAGCTGGTGATCGTGAACCTGTACCCGTTCACGCAGACCGTCGCGTCGGGTGCCACCCCGGACGAGTGCGTCGAGCAGATCGACATCGGCGGCCCGTCTATGGTCCGCGCCGCGGCCAAGAACCACCCGTCCGTCGCGGTCGTCGTCGACCCCGCGAAGTACGAGGGTGTCCTCGCCGCGGTGGAGGCCGGTGGCTTCAACCTCTTCGAGCGCACCGCGCTGGCGGCGCAGGCATTCCAGCACACCGCGTCGTACGACGTCGCGGTCGCCACCTGGATGACCGAGAGCCTGATCGAGACCGTCGCCCCGAGCGACGCGGCGGAAGACACTGCCGAGTCCAAGTTCCCGCGCTGGGTCGGTGCCACCTGGAACCGCTCCGCGGTGCTGCGCTACGGCGAGAACCCGCACCAGGCGGCGGCACTGTACGACAGCCCGTCCGGCCCGGCGGGCCTCGCGCAGGCGAAGCAGTTCCACGGCAAGGAGATGTCGTACAACAACTACACCGACGGTGACGCCGCGTGGCGTGCCGCGTACGACCACGCCGAGCCCGCCGTCGCGATCATCAAGCACGCCAATCCGTGCGGCATCGCGGTCGGCGCCGACATCGCCGAGGCGCATCGCAAGGCGCACGCGTGCGATCCGGTCTCGGCGTTCGGTGGCGTCATCGCCGCCAACCGTGAGGTGACCGTCGAGATGGCCGAGCAGGTCGCCGACATCTTCACCGAGGTGGTCATCGCCCCGTCGTACGCGCCGGGCGCCGTCGAGGTGCTGGCCCGCAAGAAGAACGTCCGCGTTCTCGAGGCGGCCGCTCCCACCGAGACCGGTATCGAGCTCCGCCCGATCTCCGGCGGAACGCTGCTGCAGGAGCGGGACGTTCTCGACGCCGACGGCGACAACTCCGCCAACTGGACGTTGGTCGTCGGTGAGGCCGCGGACGCGAAGACCCTCGCGGACCTCGAGTTCGCGTGGCGCGCCTGCCGCGCCGTGAAGTCCAACGCGATCCTTCTCGCGAACGACGGTGCCTCGGTGGGCGTCGGCATGGGCCAGGTCAACCGTGTCGACTCCGCGCACCTGGCCGTGCAGCGTGCGGGTGACCGCGCCAAGGGTTCGGTGGCCGCGTCCGACGCGTTCTTCCCGTTCCCCGACGGACTGCAGGTCCTGCTCGACGCCGGTGTCCGCGCTGTCGTCCAGCCGGGTGGCTCGGTCCGCGACAACGAGGTCATCGAGGCCGCCCGCGAGGCCGGCGTCACCCTCTACCTGACCGGGGCGCGCCACTTCGCGCACTGATCGACACCTCCCGCAGCGCTCCCTCGCCCGGAGTTCGCGAGCCTCAGGCCGCGAGCTCGGACGGGGGAGCGTTGTGCTGTGCGGATTCGAGCAGCGTGCGGGCATGCGCGGCGTCGGTGCCCTCGACGACGAGACGGGCCGCGCCGCGGGCGATCAGTTCGCTGAGCAGTGCCGCCGCGCCGGCGTCCTGGCCGGGTTCGACGTACCGCAGGTCGATGGTGACGACCTGGCCGGTGAGATCGCCGGGCAGATCCAGGGCGGTGGTGCCGCCGGCACCGTGTCTGGTGGCGCCACCGGCGCCGAGGCGAAGCTTCATGTGATTTCTCCTGACTGGAAGTAGGTAAAAGAAAAGGCACCCGAGGCGGTGTGCCTTCGGGTGCCCGAGAGAGGTTCCGGTTACGGGGAACTCGTCTCTCGGGGCCACCTGAAGAAGGCTGCGTGGCGGTGCCACGCGGGTACGGCGAAATATGCGTGCTCGGAGATGTGCTTCGAAAGATGCTTGGTGCCTACGTGCTTCAAGGCGTTTGCCGAGCTCATCGACTGCATCGCGACCGTACCTTTCTCGTGTGTGCCCGTTGGTTAACGGAGAACCATACAGCAGTGACGGCCCGGCGACATCTCGGTTTCTGCGTCGAGTGTGTCGCCGGGCCGCGGGAAACCGGCTCCGTGCGTGCTCAGAGGGTGCGGAGCCAGCCCTCGAATCCGTTGGTGAACTCGGTCGACCACGGCAGCGGCTCGATGTAGTCGGCGCCCGTGGAGGCGGCGTCCCCGATCTCCTTGAGCACATGGTTGGCGGTCGTCATCCGCACCGGCGTCAGCGCGGTGTGGGCGAGGGCGGCGTCGAGGGCGTCGACGTCGCTGCCGATCAGCTGGATGTCCTTGACCGAGCAGCTCGTCACGACCGGGAGGCCGGCGGGCAGGCGCGAGGCGAGCTCGCGCGGGTCGAGCGCGTCCTCCTCGGCGAGGGCCTTGGCGTTGGCCGGGACCAGGCCCGCGGCGCGCAGCGGGTCGGGCAGGTCGTCACTCAGGGTGGCGTCGGTGCGCAGCGACTCGACCGCGCCGGCGAGGGCGACCCGCAGTTCGTCGGCGAGCTCCACCGGCAGCTGTCCGGCGCCGACGACGGCGGTGAGCTGGCCGTCGATCTGGGTGGTGAGCAGGTCCAGCAGCCGGACGGCGAGCGGTTCGAGCAGCCCCAGGCCGGCGACCTTCGCGCCACTGTCGGCGAGCGCGAGTGCGATGAGCGCGCCCTCGCTGTGCCCGACGACGTACACCCGATCGGGGTCGACGGCCGTCCGATCGGACAGGAACGTCAGCGCGGACCGGGCAGCGTCGGTGAACACCGAGAAACCGAGGTCGCCGATGTCGTCGACCTCGTACGGGCCGAGGCCCGTGGAGCCGCTGCCCAGCTTGTCGTAACGCAGGCTCGCGAAGCCGTGCTGCTCGAGGAGGTCCGCGAGGAATTCGAGGGTGCCGATCGAACCCGGGAGCAGTGCGCTGTCGCCGTTGCGGTCGGTCGGCCCGCTGCCGGCCAGCAGCAGGACCGCGGGGGCGGGGGCGTCGGGCCCCGACCCGGCCGGTAGGCGCAGGCTGCCGTGCAGGGTGATCGCGCCGGTGGTGAAGGTGATCTCGGTGTCGGCCATGAGGTGTGTCTATCAGAGCGGGGAGGCCACCTCGTGCGCGACGACGAGACCACGTGCCGAATCGCCCGAACACTCGTAACTTGGAGTGGTGACTGCCACACCGCCTGCGCACCTGCCCCGGACTGTCGGCCAACTCCGGGCCTCCGGCCACGTCCAGCGCCCGGTCAAGGACGAGATGCGCGAGAACCTGCTCGCGGCCCTCCGGGACGGCCTCGATCCGTGGCCCGGCATCGTCGGGTTCGAGGAGACGGTGCTGCCGCAGCTCGAACGCGCCCTCATCGCGGGCCACGACGTCGTCCTGCTCGGCGAACGCGGTCAGGGGAAGACGCGCCTGCTGCGTACGTTGCCGCTGCTGCTGGACGAGTGGACGCCGGTGATCGCGGAATCCGAACTGGGAGAGCACCCGTACGAGCCGATCACCCCGCTGTCGTTGCGCCGCGCCGCCGAACTGGGCGACGCGTTGCCGGTCGAGTGGCGGCACCGCGGCGAACGCTATGCGGAGAAGCTCGCGACACCCGACACGTCGGTGGCGGACCTGGTGGGCGACGTCGACCCGATCAAGGTGGCCGAGGGGCGCAGCCTGGGCGATCCGGAAACCATCCACTTCGGGCTCGTGCCGCGCGCGCACCGCGGCATCGTCGCGATCAACGAGCTGCCCGACCTGGCCGAGCGGATCCAGGTGTCGCTGCTCAACGTCATGGAGGAGCGCGACATCCAGGTCCGCGGCTACACGCTGCGGCTGCCGCTGGACGTGCTGTTGGTGGCCAGCGCCAACCCCGAGGACTACACCAACCGCGGACGCATCATCACCCCGCTCAAGGACCGCTTCGGGGCCGAGATCCGCACCCACTATCCGTCGCTGCTCGACGACGAGATCGCCGTGATCCGGCAGGAGGCGAACCTGCAGGCCGTCGTGCCGCACCATCTCCTCGAAGTGCTGGCCCGGTTCACGCGGCTGCTGCGCGAGTCGACGTCGGTGGATCAGCGGTCGGGTGTCTCGGCACGCTTCGCGGTGGCAGGCGCCGAGACCGTCAGCGCCGCGGCGGTGCATCGCAGTGCCGTGCTCGGCGAGGCCGAGGCGGTGGCCCGGCCCATCGACCTCGGCACCATCGTGGAGGTGCTGCGCGGCAAGGTCGAGTTCGAATCCGGCGAGGAGGGGCGGGAACTCGAGATCCTCGAACACCTGCTGCGCCGCGCCACCGCGGACACCGCCCGCACCCGGCTCGGCGGGATCGACATGGCGCCGCTCGTCACCGCCGTCGAACAGGGGCGGCCCGTCGTCACCGGCGAGCGGGTCACCGCGAAGGCGCTGCTCGGGGAACTGCCGGAACTCGACGTGCTCGACGACGTCGCGACCCGGCTCGGGGCGCAGTCGGACGGGGAGCGGGCGTCAGCTGCCGAACTCGCGCTCGAGGGTCTGTATCTGGCCCGGCGGATCTCGAAGAATCCGGACGAGAACGGGCAGGCCGTCTACTCATGAGCCCGTCCCGCGGCGCACGGTACGGCCCGTACGAGGGCGGCGATCCGCTGGCTCCGCCGGTGGATCTGCGGGATGCGCTGGCCGCGATCGGAGACGACGTGCTCGAGGGGGCCTCGCCCCGGCAGGCACTGCGCGAGTTGTTGCGGCGTGGACTCGGGGAACGGCGCGGGCTCGACGACCTCGCCGCGGAGGCCAATCGACGACGCCGGGAGTTGCTGCAGCGCAACAATCTCGGCGGGACCCTCGACGAGGTGCGGGAACTGCTCGACCGTGCGGTGCTCGAGGAGCGCAAGACGCTCGCCCGGGCACTCGACGATGATGCTCGGTTCGCGGAGATGCGGATCGAGGAACTGCCGCCGTCGACGGCGCAGGCCGTCGCGGACCTCGCCGACTACGACTGGCGCAGCAGTCGGGCCCGCGAGGACTACGAGAAGATCCGCGACCTGCTCGGCCGCGAGCTGCTGGACCAGCGGTTCGACGGGATGAAGCAGGCACTCGAGGGGGCCACCGAGCAGGACCGCCAACGCATCCGGGACATGCTCGAGGATCTGAACGCGTTGCTGGACAGTCACGCTCGCGGCGAGGACACCACGCAGCAGTTCGAGGATTTCATGGACCGGCACGGCGAGTTCTTCCCGGAGAACCCGCGCAACACCGACGAGTTGCTCGATTCGCTGGCCCGCCGGGCCGCCGCCGCGCAGCGACTGCGAAACTCGCTCACCCCGGACCAGCGGGCCGAGTTGGATGCGCTGGCGCAGCAGGCGTTCGGTGATCCGTCGTTGACGAACCAGCTGGACCGCCTCGACGCACATCTGCAGGCCGCCCGGCCCGGCGAGGACTGGGACGGCTCCGCTCAGTTCCGCGGCGACGAGGGGCTCGGGCTGGGGGAGGGGACGTCGGCCGTCGCGGACGTCGCCGACCTCGAGCGGCTGTCCGAGCAACTGTCGCAACAATATCCGGGCGCCCAACTCGACGACATCGATACCGACGCGCTGGCTCGGCAACTCGGCAACGAGGCCGTCGCGGACGCCCGGACGCTCGCCGACCTCGAGAAGGCGCTGCAACAGCAGGGCTTCTTCGACCGGGCACCGGACGGCCAGTGGCGGCTCTCACCCAAGGCGATGCGGCAACTCGGCCAGACCGCGTTGCGGGACATCGCCGGAAGCCTCGCGCACCGCGGCGGGCAGCGCGAGACGCGCCGCGCCGGGGCGATGGGAGAGCCGACCGGGGCGTCGCGGGCGTGGGAGTTCGGCGACACCGAACCGTGGGACGTGACCCGGACACTGACCAACGCGATCCTGCGTGAACCCGGCCGGACGCCGGTGCGGATGACGGTCGCCGATGTCGAGGTGGCGGAAACCGAGCAGCGCGCTCAGGCCGCTGTGGCGCTGTTGGTGGACACGTCGTTCTCGATGGTGATGGACGGGCGCTGGGTGCCGATGAAACGCACCGCGCTCGCATTGAACCATCTGGTGACCACACGATTCCGGGGAGATGCTTTGCAGCTCATCGGTTTCGGACGCTATGCGCAGGCCCTCAGCGCCGCCGAGCTCGCCGGTCTGGACGGCGCGTGGGACCAGGGCACCAACCTGCACCACGCACTGCTGCTCGCGGCCCGGCACCTGCGCCGGCACTCCAACGCGCAGCCCGTCGTGCTGATCGTCACCGATGGTGAGCCCACCGCCCACCTCGAGTCGGACGGGCAGGCGTTCTTCGACTATCCGCCGAGCATGCGGACGCTGGGGCTGACGGTGCGCGAACTCGACACCCTCGCTCGGCTCGGCGCGCAGGTCACCATCTTCCGGCTCGGCGACGACCCCGGCTTGGCTCGTGTCGTGGACCGGATGGCGCAGCGCGTCGGCGGCCGCGTCGTCGCCCCCGATCTCGACGGCCTGGGTGCCGCCGTCGTCAGTGACTACATGCGGATGCGCCGACCCGGGCGGTGAGCGTGGGCGTCAGTCCTGAGCGACGATCTGGATCAGATTGCCGCAGGTGTCGTCGAAGACGGCGGTGGTGACGGGCCCCATCGTCAACGGCTCCTGCGTGAACACGACGCCGAGTGCCTGCAGCCGTTCGAACTCGGCCTGCACGTCGTCGACCGCGAAGGACGCGGCCGGGATGCCGTCGGCGATGAGTCCGCTCTTGTATGCCTGGGCCGCGGGATGCTGATCGGGTTCGAGCAGCAGCTCGGTGCCGTCCGGGTTCTCGGGGGAGACGACGGTGAGCCACGCGAACTCGCCGAGCGGGACGTCGGACTTCTTCACGAAGCCCAGGACGTCGGTGTAGAAGGCGAGTGCCTTGTCCTGGTCGTCGACGTGCACGCTCGTCAGGTGGATCCTCATGGCGCTTCTTCCTCTCCGTCATGGTGCGGGCCGCGAACCGGCCAGCGATCTGTGATCTCCCGCAGGCGTCTGGTGTCGAGGTGGTGGAACTTGTACCGGCCCTCGCGGCGAGTGTGGAGCAGTCCGGCATCCTCGAGCACCGCGAGATGCTGCGAGACGGCCTGGCGGGACGAGCCGAGTTGGTACTTCGTGACCAGGCGCGTGCACAGCTCGAACAGCGTCTGACCGTCCCGGTCGACGAGTTCGTCGAGGATCGCCCGGCGCGTCGGGTCCGCGAGGGCCCTGAACAGGTCAGCCACGCCCGAAACGATAGGCAAGCCCACGCTTGCCTGTCAATGCCTGGTCGGCTGCACCATCGGTCACCCGACCGATGGTGCAGGTGTGACGACGGTCATAGCGTGGCGATCGACTCCGAAACACGTCACCTGAAGGGCGGTTCCCATGAACACATCGGATCTGGGCTGGATGCCGGCTACCGAGATGGCTGCGCAGGTCAGCTCGAAGAAGCTGTCGCCCAACGAGATCGCTGAGGAGATGATCCGCCGGGTCGGGGAGGTCAATCCCTCCGTCAACGCGATCGTGCACTTCGATGCCGACCAGGTGCGCCGCGACGCCGCGGACCTGACACGGGCACGGGAGGATGGCGAACCGCTCGGTCCGCTGCACGGCGTTCCGTTCACGATCAAGGATCTGACCGACGTGCGCGGCCTCCCGACCACCTTCGGTCTGAAGCCCATGCGCGACAACATCGCCGAGCGTGATGCTGTCATCGTCACGCGGTTGCGGCGGGCCGGTGGCCTCTACCTCGGCAAGACCAACACGCCGGAGAGCGGCTACTACGGCGGCACCGACAACCACCTGTTCGGCCCGACCCACAACCCGTGGAAGCCCGGTCACAGCGCCGGCGGGTCGAGTGGTGGTGCGGCGGCAGCCGTCGCCGCTGGTCTCGCTCCGCTCGCGGAAGGCAGCGACGGCGCCGGGTCGGTCCGAATCCCGTCGGCGCTGTGCGGCGTGGTCGGCCTCAAGCCCACGACCGGCGTGATCCCGCAGACGATCCTGCCCGGACGCTACAACAACTGGGCCTACCACGGCCCCATCACCCGCACCGTCACCGACAACGCCCTGATGCTGGACGTCCTTGCCGGACCGGACCATTCGGATCCGCTCAGCATCGAGCGAGTCGAGACGTCGTACGCCGAGGCGGCGCGCGGCGACATCGACGAGCTGCGGGTCGCGTGGTCGCCGAACCTCGGACTCGGCCACGTCGAACCCGACGTCGCGGCGGTATGCGCCGAGGCGGTCGCGTGCTTCGAGGAGATGGGCGCGAAGATCGTCGAGGCGACGCCCGCCTGGGGCAACCCGTCGGAGGCGATGTGGCACGGCATCTGGGTGCCCGGGTTCGCGGGTGAGCACGACATGCTCGACTGGGATGCGCTGCACGGCGACGTCGACGAGAACCTCATCGAACTGATCCACGAGGGGCGCCGCCTCACCGGGGTCGACTACGGCCGCGCGGACACCTTCCGCGGTCGCATGTGGGACACCTGGACCGAGTTCATGAACGACTACGACGTCCTGGTGTCGCCGACCCTGGCGTCCGCGACGTTCCCGCTCACCCAGTTCGCCCCCGACTGGCTGCAGGGTAAGTCGCTTCGCGAGCAATTGTTGGACTGGCTGCTCACCTACCCGTACAACATGCTGAACAATCCCGCGATCACCGTGCCCGCCGGCTTCACTCCGGACGGCCGTCCCGTCGGTCTGCAGATCGCCGCGCGGCACCGGCAGGATGCGCTGGTGCTGAAAGCCGCCGCCAATCTGGAGCGGGCGCGGCCCTGGGCCGACCGGCGTCCGGTGGCGTAGGCCGCAGGTACATTCGGGTCATGAGCGAGCGGTGCGAGACGGTGGCCGGGGAGCGGGACTTCGTGTCGTCCCGATCGCCGGTCACCGTCGCGCACGGGCTGCTCTCGCGCTGGTCGGCCGAGCTCGGCTACGTCGCGGCCGCGATCACCTACCGTCGCCGCGGCGACCGGGCCCACCGGGTGCTCGCGAACGGCGGCTACACCGTGCCCGTCGCGCAGTACCTGGCGCACGAGTTCGTCGAGGACACCCGAACTTTCGACCACATCCGGGTGGCCTCCGGGCGGCCCGTCTGCTGGGACGACGTGCCGGATTTCGAGCGGACGCCCGCGGCGGCGAACGTGTTGCGGCCGTCGGGATTCCGGGAAGGTTCTTCGGTGGCGCTCGGTCTGGAGCGGGGGCAGGTGACCAGCGTCCTGCACGTGAGCTTCACCATCCCGCGGGTCGATTCGACCGCGCGCGCCGGGATCGAGGCGCTGGCACGGCAGTGTCGTGGCATCGTCGCCGATCAGAGCGACCGAGAGTCGTTCCGGTTGAGCGGCCGGGAGTATCAGGTTCTCGGGCTGGTCGCGCAGGGCGCGAGCAACGCCGAGATCGCAGCCGAGCTTTCGATCAGCAGGCGCACCGTGGCGACGCATCTGGAGAACATCTTTGCCAAGACGGGGTCGCGGTCGCGCGTGCGGGTGGCGGTACGCGCCACGGAACTGGGCATCTTGTGAGCCGGGCGGCTCAGGTCAACAACGCCGCCACCAACCCGATGGCCGGGATCGAGGCCAGCGTCGTGACGAACGCGGCGTCCCGCGAGAGGACCATGCCGCGCTGGTAGCGGCTGGCGTAGACAAACACGTTCTGGGCCGTGGGCAGTGTCGAGACGACGACGATCGCGAACAGTTCGTGGCCCTCGAGACCCAGCAGAAAGCGGGCCATCAGGTAGCCGAGCACCGGCTGGACGCAGATCTTGAGGACGGACGCGAGCGCGACGTCGCGGCGCGGACTCGCCCCCTTCTCGAGCACCCGCACCCCGTACAGCGAGAGGCCGAACGCCAGCAGGGCGCCGGGTACCGACGCCCCACCGATGAGCTGGAACGGTTGCATCAGGGCCTCGGGCGGTGACCAACCCGACACGGCCACCGCGAGGCCGGCCGCGCCCGCGAGCACGATCGGATTCTTGAACGGTGCGGTGATCGTCTCGACCCGGGACGCGCCCTGGCGCATGGTGCTGATGTCGAGCACGGTCAGCGCGATCGGCGAGAAGATCATGATCTGGAACAGCAGCAGCGGCGCGACGAAGGATGCGTCGCCGAGTACGAACACCGCGATGGGAATGCCGAGGTTCGCCGAGTTCACGTACGACGACGCGAGCGCGCCGATGACCAGTTCCGGCAGCGGCCGGCGCAACCACAGCTTCGCGACCACCAGGTAGATGCCTGCGACCGCGAAGGCAGTGGCCGCCGCGACCGCCAGCGTGGGAGAGAACACGACCGACAGGTCGGAGTTCGCAAGGGTGTCGAACAGCAGCGCCGGTGTGGCGACGAAGAACACGAGGCGGCTGAGCACGAACTGACCGTGCTCGCCGAGCGTGCCGCTGCGACCGAGGAAGTACCCGATCGCGATGACGACGAAGATGACCGTGAAGCCTGCGACCACACCCGACACTGACTACATCCGCCGATCTACCGAGGCGTCGCTGAACTGCACATACCGTCGGGAACTCTACTCCCGGGCCGTCCCCACGCCGCGCCGGGCCGGTAGTGCGAGCCGCTGCTCATCGGGCGTGTCCGGCACTGCTACCTTTCTTTTCGTGGGAACTCAACCGCCGGAGGAATCTCCACGCTCGAAGCGTGGCGTCTACGGCATCTCGGTGACGTCGGAGCTGTCCGGGATCGGTCCGCAGACGCTGCGGCTGTACGAGAGCCGCGGACTGATCACGCCGTCTCGCACCGCCGGCGGCACCCGCCGGTACAGCGAGCACGATCTGTACCGCTTGACCCGGATCAGCGAACTGGTCGCGCTCGGGGTGAACCTGACCGGCATCGGGCTGATCCTGGCGCTCGAGGACGAGCGTGAGGAGTTGAGCGCCGAGAACGCCCGGTTGCGGGCGACGACGGCCGAATCGGCCGTGTAGCAGCGAGACCGCCGAGTCCGATCCCGCGCCTACCCGAAGGACCATCGAGTGCCACGCACCCAGGAACACGCAGACCGCTACGCCGACGCGTTGACCGCATTGGCTGCCGCCACGCATCGACCCACCAGCGTCGTCAACATCGGTGGCGAGTACGCGATCCGTGTCGACTTCGCCTTCGGAATGTACGTGCTCGCAACCAATACCGAGCACGGCCTGAGCAGTGACCCCGATGCCCGGGACATCTGGCTCGTGCGCTTCTTCGAGCAGACGCCGGACGAATCGACCAGTGACAACGAACTTGTCCGGGCCCGTCACGAATGGCTCGCCGACGCGTTCGATCTCGTGATCGCCGAACTGATCAGCACCGGCCAATGGGTGTCGTCGGACGCGATGCTCCACGAGATCGCGCCGCGCCCGGACGCCCCGGATCGATCGGACGACTAGCCGCGCGGCCGTGGTCCGGTCAGGTGTACTCGACCACCACCCGCTCGATCGTCCCGTCGAACGAGAAGGGCGCTCGGTCGCGGTAGTCGAGCGACACCGGCGACCCCAGGGACGTGCCGATGTCGAGGCAGTCGTTGGCGGTGAACAGCAGGGGCGCGCTGACCGGCACCGTGGTCTTGCAGACCGGGCGCCCGTCGACACTCAACTGGATGTTCAGCGGCCCTCCGGGGTGGGGGTCGTCGGCGTACTCGGTGAGCACCTCGACAGTGTGCGTGCCCGGGGACATCGGATGGGGCGAACGAACCTTCGTGCGCATGAGAATGAACAGGTTGTACTCGTAGCAGAGGTAGCCGTCGTCCATGAAGCACGTCAGGCCACCGCTGTTGGCGCCCAGTGAGTAGAGGACTCCGCGGGCCCGTTCGGGGGCGGTCAGCCGGACGGTGACCCGGTTGTTCCTGTTGCCCAGCGCGGGCGCGCAGAACTCGGGCATCCGGACGACGTCGCCCGTGAACTCCCAGCTCGTGAACGGCGTGGAGATTCTCTGTTCGGGATGGATCGCCGCGACCCACAGGCCCCCACCGATCGGGAGTGCATTGTTCCGCGCTGCCTCGATCGCGAAGATCTCCCGCAGCCGGGCGAGCTTTTCCGGGTGCTCCCCGGCGAGGTCGCGGTTCTGGGTCCAGTCCTCGTCGAGGTGATAGAGCTCCCAGGTGTCGTCGTCGGGGCTCCAGTCGCGGATGCCGCCGGGCAGCCCTGGTACCCACGGGGATCGCGGGCCGAACGCCGACGCCATCCAGCCGTCGTGATAGATCGCACGGCTGCCCATGATCTCGAAGTACTGGGTGATCTTGCCCGCCTTCGCATCCCGATCGATCAGGGTGGGTGCGAAGCTCGCGCCGTCGACAGGATCCTGCGGCACCCCGTTCACCGTCCGCGGCGCCGTGATGCCGAGCAATTCGTAGAACGTCGGCACGATGTCGTTGCAGTGCAGGAACTGCGTGCGCGGGACGGGGTCGGGCGTGATCTTCGCGGGCCACCGTGCCACCATCGGGTTGCGCGTGCCGCCGAGGTGGGAGGCCAGCAGCTTCATGCCCTTGTAGGGCGTGCTGCCTGCCCACGCCCATCCCGCGTGGTACATGTTGTCGGTCTTGGGGGAGCCGAGGACGTCGAGCCCGCCGAGCTCGTCCAGCGCGGCGATGTGCTGAGCGGTGGTGGTGGGGATACCGTTCTGCGCCAGCAGTTCGCTGATCGTGCCGTTCTGACCCTCGCCCGACGAGCCGTTGTCCCCCCAGATGTAGAGGACCAGAGTGTTGTCCCCGTAGCCGAGGTGGTCGAGTTCGTCGAAGAGTCGTCCGATCTGGACGTCGCAGTGTTCGGCGTAGCCCGCCGCGACCTCCATCAGCCGCCGCTGGAACGGCTTCTCGTCGTCGGGGATGTCGTCCCACGCCGTCATCGTGGGATCGCGATCGGTGAGTTCCGCCTCGGGCGGGATCCACCCCTTGTCCTTGGCGCGTGCGAAGACACGCTCCCGGTAGGCGTCCCACCCGTCGTCGAACTTACCGGCGTACCGGTCCGCCCACGGCTTCATGATGTGGTGCGGCCCGTGCAGGCACCCGCTCGCCCAGTACATGAAGAACGGCCGCTCGGCGTCGAGTGCCTTGTGGCGGCGCAACCACCCGATGGCGTCGTCGGCCAGGTCCTCGCTGAGGTGGTAGCCCTCCTCCGGGGTCTTGGGCGGAAGAACGACGGTGGTGTTGCGCACGAGATTCGGCTCGTACTGGGACGCCTCTCCGGCGAGGAAGCCGTAGAAATAGTCGAACCCGACACCGGTGGGCCAGTTGTCGAACGGCCCTGCGGCGGTGGTCTCCTCGGCCGGAGTGTTGTGCCATTTACCGAACGCGGCGGTGGTGTATCCGTAGTGGCGCAACACCTCGGCGCCGGTGGCACTGGATTTCGGGATGTGACCGGAGTAGCCGTCCCAGTCGTTGGCGAGTTCGGCGATCTGACCGTTGCCCACGCGGTGATGGTTGCGCCCGGTCAGCAGCGATGCGCGGGTCGGCGAACACATCGCCGTCGTGTGGAAGCGGTTGTAGGAGATGCCCTCTCCGAGCATCCGGTCCAGGGTCGGTGTGTTCACTTCGCCGCCGAACCCGGTCGGCAGACCCGGTCCCGCGTCGTCGACGAGGACGACGAGGATGTTCGGTGCGTCCGAGGGCAGGCGCCGCCCCTTCGGACGTGGGTTGTACACGGACTCCTGCATCGTCCGCCCGGCGATGCTGCCCGACGGCACCGGTGGAAACGGCAGGCTCTCCCCGCCGGGAATCGCCTCTGCCCACGGAACACCACTCATCGTTTCGAGCTCCTCCCACCGCGACCGGCACTGTGTCGCTCAGTGGACCATCGGCGCCGCGGCGTAAGCCTCATCCCGACCGGGTGAAAGGCGGCGAGGGGTGAAGCCCTGCCCTAGCCCTCGCCGAGCCGGAAGATTCCGTCGTACGGATCGAAACGGACGCGCCGCGAGTCGAACGCCCGCGTGATCGCGCCCGATTCGATCAGGGCGGCGGGACTGCCGTCGACGACGGTGCCGTCGCCGGCCGCGAGCCACACGTGTTGCGACGTGCGCAGCACCAGTTCCACGTCGTGCGTCGACAGCAGCACCGTGATGCCGGCATCGGTGGCGATCTCGTCGAGCAGCGCCAGCAGTTCGACGCGGGCGGCCACGTCGAGGAAGGCACTCGGCTCGTCGAGCACCAGCAGGGCCGGTTGCTGCACGAGAGCGCGGGCGATGAGGACCCGCTGGCGCTGGCCGTCGGACATCTCGTGCATGCGGACGTCGCCGAGATCGGTGGCGCCCAGCCGGTCGAGGCTCTCGGCGATCAGATGCTTCTCGTCCGCGCTCAACCGGGACGTGAAGCCCTGGTGGGGGAGCCGTCCGAGCGCGGCCACCTCGCCGCCCGTGAGGAGACCACCGTCGACGCGGTCGGTGAGGACCACCGCGATTCGCCGGGCGCGGTGCGCGGGGGAGAGCTTCGTGACGTCGTCGCCGTCCAGGAACACCGAGCCGCCGAGAACTCGCTGCAAACCGGCCACCGACCGCAGCAGGGTCGACTTGCCCGCGCCGTTGGGGCCCAGCAGCGCGGTCACCTGCCCAGAGTGCGCGGTCAGTCGCACGTCCCGCAGGACCGTGCGCGCCGGACGGCCCGGGTAGCCGACAGTGACGTCGTCCAGGACGAGGGTCACGAGACGCTCCCCGCCTGCGCGCGTCGCGACCGCATGAGGACGAGGATCACGACGGGCGCGCCGACGAGCGCGGTGACGACATTGAGGGGCAGGACGCCGTCGCGTCCGGGCAGCTGCGCCACCACCGAGCACAACAGCGACACCCCCGCTCCCATGAGGACGGCGCCGGGCAGCAGGATCCGGTGATCGGACGTCCCGAGCGCCAGCCGGGCGAGGTGCGGGACGGCGATGCCGAGAAACGCGATGGGGCCGCAGAAGGCAGTGACGGCCCCGGCCAGCAGCGCCGACGCCGTGATCGCGACGGCGCGGGTGCGCACCAGGTGGACGCCCATCGAGTGGGCGTAGTCCTCGCCGAGCAGCATCGCGTTGAGGGGCCGCACCAGCGTCGCGGCCAACGCGATGCCGACGAGGACCGCGGGCACGAGCACCCGCAGGTCCGACCACGACGCGCCCGCGTACGAGCCCAGGCTCCACAGGATGAACTGCTGCATCTGGGCGGGCTGCGAGAACGCGACCAGCAGCGAGACGATCGCGCTGGTCACCGACCCGACCATGACCCCGACGATGAGCAGCGTGACGACCGAGCGGATCCAGCGCGAGATGGCGAGCACGAGCAGCAGGACCGCCAGTGCACCGATCGCGGCGGCCGCCGCGATCCCCAACCGTCCGGTGCCCGCGACCGCGGCGAACACGCCGGCGCCGGTGCCCGAGCCCAGGACGACCAGCGCGACACCCAGACTGGCGCCGGAGGACACCCCGAGGATGTACGGGTCGGCGAGCGGATTCGCGAACAGTGTCTGCATCAGCAGGCCCGCGACCGCGAGCGCCGCACCCGCGCACGCCGCGGTGACCACGCGCGGCAGACGGATGTCCGCGATGAGCGTGGTCCAGCGCGCGGATCCCGCGTCACCCGTGAACAGGTAGCGCGCGGTGGTGCCGAACGGGATCGTCACCGACCCGACCGACACCGCGAGGATCGTGGCCGCGACGACGAACGCGACCAGCGCGGTGACGGCTGCGGCGGTGCGGTTCACTGCAGCCGGCGGTAGAAGGTGAACTCGTGGCCGGGCAGCAGGTCCGGGTGCGCGATCGCGACGAGGTCGGCGAGCACCAGATCCGGCCGCAGCACACCCTGCTCGTAGATGTCGAGCGCGCCGGCGTCGGTCATTCGCGCCGACGACGTCCACACCTGGCCGTCGCGGAACGCCGCGAACTCGGCGAGACGCGGCTCGGCGGCGATCGCCTCGGCCTTCGTCGTGTTCGACGACGTGCTGATCGCGAGCGGGAATCCACCGGCCTTCGCGTACACCGTCTCGAGGTCCGTCTGCAGGCTGCCGGTGCCCGGTTCGGTCATCCACGGGTGCGTGATGCGGGCGGTGGAGTAGAGGGCGTTGGAGTAGCTGGCCAGCGGCACCGACCATGCGCCCTGGTAGGGCAGCCCCGGGACGATCGGCACCTCCGCGGCGTCCGCGGCGAGGGTCGTGTACTTGCCGTAGTCGGAGACGATCCCGTCGAACGTCTCGCCGGCCTGCTGCTCGGTGCCGGTGAGGGCCGCGAAGAACTTGATCCACTCGGCGCGCCCGAGCGGGTCGGTCTCGAGCCAGTCGTAGTTGTCGAGGACCGGGATCTTCGAACGTTCGATCACCGCGAACGCGGGATCGGTGAAGCCTCCGGTCACGAAGGCCTGCGGCGCCTGCGCAACCACGGCCTCGGCATCGACCTGACCGGCGGTGGCGAACTGCGTGACGCCGTCGGCGGCGATGTGTTGACGCGCGGCGTCGCTGTAGACGTAGTCGGCGCTCGCGAAACCGGTCAGCACGTCGAGCTTGCCGAGCGCCTCGAGGCTGGGCAGGTGGGTGGTCGACTCGGCGAACAGGCTCGTCACCGGCGTCGTGACCTGCTGCGCGCCGGCGAGGTCACCGGTCAGTTCGGGCGCCGGGGCGCCGCAGCGGGTGAGCACGTACGACTCGTCGGCCTGGCCGGGCTGGCGGACCGTCAGCACCTGGTACGACCGGTGGTATTCGATGTCGAAGTTCTCCGCGTACTCGACCGTCTGCTTGTCCGGGAAGTAGTCGGTGCTCGCATCGAAGTCGGTGATGCAGTCGGCGCCGGCGGCGGGCGCGGAGTCACTCGGGTCATCGGACGAGCACGCCGCGACACCACCCACGGTCAGGGCGGTCGCAGCGAGAAGAACAGCGGTACGGAACGAAAACGACACCCGGAGAATCTAGCGTGCACCCGCGACGACCCGTGCGCCGCTCGCCAGTAACGCCGAGAGGCCGCGCGGTCACTCGGACCGCGCGGCGTCCGGCAAAGGTTCTAGCGGCTGGTGAAGGGGAGGAGCGCCATCTCGCGGGCGTTCTTCACGGCCACGGCGACCTGACGCTGCTGCTGCGGGGTCAGACCCGTGACGCGACGGCTGCGGATCTTGCCGCGGTCCGAGATGAACGTGCGGAGCAGGTTGACGTCCTTGTAGTCGACGTACTCGATCTTGGCCGCGAACAGCGGGTTCTTCTTGGGCTTACGGCCGGCGTCCGCGCCGCGCCCCTTCTTCGACGGTGCCCTTTTGACTGCCATTGCTCTTCCTTACCAGCTCGACTTGTGTACGCCTGGCAGTTCCCCGCGGTGGGCCATCTCGCGTACCCGCACGCGGGAAAGGCCGAACTTTCGCAGGTGACCGCGCGGACGTCCATCCGCGGCGTCTCGATTGCGCAATCGTACCGGACTCGCGTCCCGCGGCAGCCCTGCCAGCCGAAACTGTGCTGCGGCACGTTCCTCGGGAGTGGAGGTCGGTCGCCGGATCGTCTCCTTCAGTTCCGCGCGCAGCGACGCGTAGCGCGCCACCACCGCCTTGCGTTGCTCGTTCCGGACGATCTTCGACTTCTTCGCCATGCCCGTCAGCGCTCCTCTCGGAAGTCGACGTGCCGGCGCACCACCGGGTCGTAGCGGCGCAGCACCAGCCGCTCGGGGTCGTTGCGCCGGTTCTTCCGGGTGTAGTACCGGTAGCCGGTGCCCGCCGTGGACTCCAGCTTGATCGATGGACGGATCTCGTTGCGTGCCATGGTTCTCACACCTTCTCTCCGGCCGCCCGGATGCGGGCGACGACGGCTTCGATGCCGTCGCGGTCGATCGTGCGGATGCCCTTCGGGGTCACGCGCAGGGTGATGCGGCGACCCTCGCCGGGCAGGAAGTACGTCTTGGTCTGGATGTTCGGGTTCCAGCGCCGACCGGTTCGTCGGTGCGAGTGCGATACGGAGCGGCCGAACCCGGGGCGTCTGCCGGTCACCTGGCAGTGAGCGGACACGGGGCCTCCTTCCGGCCGACGGACGGCCAGTTCTTGAAAATGGTTGTCGATAACGAGAAGGGACTGTAGTCTTCGTTAATCGTAATGACAATCGTTTTCGAAAGGGGTTCTCTGTGGCTGCGCTACCGGAGCTGTCGGACGGCCGCACCCCGCTGGTGCTCGTGAGCGGGTGGCGCGGGCCGGTACACGAGACGGCCCGCTCGTTCCTCGGTGACGAGGGCACCGTCGTGATCCGTCACGATCTCGCCGAACTCGGGCAGGGCGTCGTGCGCCGAACGGTCACGACGGGGACCGCCTCCGCGCCCGTGGAGACCACGGAAATCCTCGAACTCGCCCACGGGTGCGTGTCCTGCACGCTGCGGTACGACCTGCTGCCGATGCTGCGAAGGCTGCACGCACGCAGTTCGGTGCACCGCGTCGTCCTCGAACTCGACCCGGCCCTGGAACCCGAGGCGGTGTGCTGGGCGATCGAACACGTACCGGTGGTCGGCGTCGTGGGGCAGATCGACGGGCCCGCCGCGCGCGACGTCCGAGTCGAGGGCGTCGTGACCTGTCTGAGTGCCGATGCCTGGTGGGATCCGGTGACCGGCGACGAGGACCTCGACGACGACCGGACCGTCGCGCAGGTCGCGGTGGGTCAGGTCGCGTTCGCCGACGCGCTGGTGGTCGACGACGGCGCGTGCGACCCGTGGTCGAGCCACAGGATCCGAGCAGTGCTGGCCCGTCTGGCGCCGGGCGCCCCGGTCTCGTCCGTGGCCGACGGACCCGTACTCCTGCCACGCATCGGCGCCGACGCCCGCCGCGGCCGTGTCGACGGTGCCCACTCGCCGCTGCTGCGCGGCCGCCCGCCGCTCGACGAGGATCACGGAGTGGCGCTCGTCGAGTTCGCAGCGCGCCGCCCGTTCCACCCGGGCCGCCTCCACGAGGCGATCGACGTCCTGCTCGACGGTGTCGTCACCGCCCGCGGCCGGCTCTGGCTCGCGACTCGGCCCGACGTCGCGCTGTGGCTCGAATCCGCCGGTGGTGGACTGCGGGTGGCCGCAGCAGACCGCTGGCTCGCCGACATGAGCGACGACGAGATGTCGGAGGTCGACCCGGAACGGCGGGCCCTCGCTGCCCTGCGCTGGGACGCGCGGTTCGGCGACCGGGACACCTCGATCGTCGTCCTCACCCACGACGTCGAACCGGAGGAGATCACCGCGGCGCTCCGCTGGGCGCTGCTCACCGAACGCGAACTCGTCGACGAGGCGTCGTGGCCCACCTGGGACGACCCGTTCGGCGAGTTCCACACCGACCCCTGCGCCGAGGCACCCCTGGGCGCGTTCGAGAAGAACGGAGAGAACGCATCGTGAAGACCGGAATCCATCCCGACTACCGACCCGTGGTGTTCCAGGACGCGAACACCGGAACGGCCTTTCTCACGCGATCGACGGCCCGCACCGACCGCACCGTCGTGTGGGACAACGGCCACAGTTATCCGTTGGTGGTCGTCGACGTCACCTGCGCGTCCCACCCCTTCTGGACGGGCGCGGACAGGATCGTCGACACCGAGGGCCGGGTCGAGAAGTTCGAACGCCGGTACGGCCGCCGGATCCGCGGCGAACGTCGGGAGGGCTGAGCGATGGCGGTACCGAAGCGACTCGGGTGATCGATCCGCCGCGCCTGTGATCGTCGACACGGCGGCCGTGCGAGGCTGTCGGCGTGCTGCTGAAGATCCTCGAACTGGTGGGCATCGTCGCGTTCGCCGCGTCCGGCGCCCTCGTCGGGGTCAGCAAGCGCTTCGACATCTTCGGGGTGTGTGTCGTCGGCGTCTTCACGGGCATCGGCGGCGGCATCGTGCGCGACGTCCTGCTCGGCATCCACCCACCGACGTCGCTGACCAGTTGGCCGCTGTTCGGGACGGCGGTGGGGACGTCGGTCATCGTGTTCTTCCTGCACTCGACGCTCGGCAGGGTGCGTCGGGAGATCCTGGCGCTCGACGCCCTCGGCATGGGGTTGTTCGCCAGCACCGGTGCGGTGATCGCGCTCGACGCCGACGCCGGCGTGCTCGCGTCGGTGCTGATCGGGGCCACCGCCGCGATCGGTGGCGGCATCCTGCGCGACGTCCTGGTGAACGAGGTGCCGCTGCTGCTGCACCGCGATCTGTACGCGATCCCGGCACTGCTGGGAGCCGCGCTCGTGGTGGCGGGGACGTCGGCAGGGCTGACCGGCAACACGTCGCTCGTGATCGGAACGGTCGTGGCGTCGGGGCTGCGCCTGCTCGCGCTGTGGCGGCACTGGTCCCTGCCGGGCCCGCGGCTGTCGCGGGAGTGAGCCGACACGCGTGAACGGGATCCTCTCAGCGGGATCTCAGTCGGTGGGGCCAAAATGTCGGCATGCGCATTTTGGTGGTCGACGACGACCGGGCGGTGCGGGAGTCGCTGCGGCGATCCCTCAGCTTCAACGGCTACACGGTCGAGCTCGCCGTCGACGGTATGGACGCGCTCGAGAAGGTGGCCGCGTCGCGCCCCGATGCGCTCGTGCTCGACGTGATGATGCCGCGCCTCGACGGGCTCGAGGTGTGTCGCCGGTTGCGCAGCACCGGCGACGATCTGCCGATTCTCGTTCTCACGGCCCGTGATTCGGTGTCCGAGCGGGTCGCCGGCCTGGACGCCGGGGCCGACGACTACCTGCCCAAGCCGTTCGCGCTCGAGGAGTTGCTGGCCCGCCTGCGCGCACTGTTGCGGCGCGCGGCGCCCGCGGTCGGTGACGACTCCGAGGCGATGACGTTCGAGGACCTGACACTCGACCCGGTGACCCGCGAGGTCACCCGCGGGGGGCGTTCGATCAGCCTCACCCGCACCGAGTTCGCGCTGCTCGAGATGCTGATGGCGAACCCGCGCCGGGTCCTGTCCCGCAGTCGCATCCTGGAAGAGGTGTGGGGCTACGACTTCCCGACCTCGGGCAACGCGCTCGAGGTGTACGTCGGGTACCTGCGCCGCAAGACCGAGGCGGACGGTGAGCCGCGACTGATCCACACAGTGCGCGGTGTCGGCTACGTCCTGCGGGAGACGCCTCCGTGATGGGTGCCCCCTTCGGCAGGTCCGGACCGCAACACCAGCCCGGTCCGCTTCCCCCGCTCCGTCCCATGCGTCCCGTGCAGCACGAGATGCGGCCGCCGATGCCGTTGACGCGATCGGTGTCGCTGCGCTGGCGCGTGACGCTGCTCGCGGCGTCGGTCGTCGCGATCGCGGTGGCGCTGATGGCGTTCGCCGCCTATGCGGTGGTGTCGCGGGCGCTGTACGCGGACGTCGATCACCAACTGCGCTCGCGGGCGTCGGCGATCGTCGACAACGACCTCATCACGTTCGATCCGCGCTACATCGCGGGCGCCACCCTCTACACCACCGATATCAGTGTGGCGCTCATCTTTCCGGACCTGAACAAGTACATCCCGCCGGGTTCCGTGGTGCCGATCGGGCCCGCCGAGCTCGCCGTCGCCCGCGGCCAACTCGACTCGTCGCTGCGGACCGTCGAAGGCAACCGGGTACTGGCCGAGCGGACCCGCGACGGCAGCACCCTGGTGATCGCGCAGCGACTCGAACCCACCGAGGACGTCCTCGACCGTCTCGCCTGGGTGCTGTTCGTGGTCGGTGGTTGCGGCGTCGTGCTCGCGGCGGCCGCCGGAACCACGGTGGGACGGACGGGTCTGCGCCCGATCGGACGGCTGACCGCCGCGGCCGAACGCGTCGCCCGCACCGACGACCTCACCCCCATCCCGGTGACCGGCAACGACGAACTGGCCCGGCTCACCGTCAGTTTCAACACCATGCTCCGCGCACTGGGGGAGTCGAGGAACCGGCAGAGCCGCCTGGTGGCGGACGCCGGTCACGAACTGCGCACGCCGCTGACCTCGCTGCGCACCAACATGGAGCTGCTGATCGCGTCGAGTCGCCCCGGCGCACCGAGCATCCCCGACGAGGACATGGCCGATCTGCGCGCGGACGTCGTCGCGCAGATCGAGGAGTTGTCGACGCTCGTCGGCGACCTCGTCGACCTCGCCCGTGAGGACGCCCCGGAGACGGTGTTCGAACTCGTCGACCTCAGCGAGGTCGTCGAACGATCGTTGGAGAAGGCCCGTCGGCGCCGCAACGAGATCGACTTCGAGGCGCAGACGACGCCGTGGTTCATCTACGGCGACCAGGCGGGGCTGTCCCGCGCCGTCCTCAACGTCCTCGACAACGCGGCCAAGTGGAGCCCGACCGGGGAGCGGGTCGACGTCACGATGCGGCAGATCGGCGATCGACTGCTCGAACTCGTCGTCGACGACGCCGGCCCGGGCATCCCGCTCGAGGACCGCGAACTGGTCTTCGAGCGGTTCTACCGGTCCACCGTGTCCCGTTCCATGCCGGGATCGGGGCTGGGTCTGGCCATCGTGCGGCAGGTCGTCGTCAAGCACGGCGGCACGATCGCGGTGGAGACGTCGGATCGGGGTGGCGCCCGGATCCGCATCGTGCTGCCGGGGGAGCCGGAGGCCGACGCACGCTGAGCCTTCGGGTCGGTTTCGTGTCCGAATTGCCGTGCTGGCCAGGCTGATGAGGTCACGGGAAACTGAAAGGACCGTCTCAGCGGCCTCTCAGACGGGCCGGGCAGTCTGGTAGTCAGCGACCACGAGCGCCGCCCGACACAGGCGGTCACGACAGAAAGCGGTGCGATGACCGACGACCGTAATCCTCACGGTGACCCGAACCAGGGCAATCCCTACCAGGGTCATCCCGCCCCGAACGCTCCGCAGCACGGCGAGGGGCAGCAGCCCGCCGCACCCCGCGATCCGTGGAGCCACGGCGCCGGGTACCACCCGACGACGCCGCAGGGCGCCGGATACCCGGGCTACCCGCAGCAGCCCGGCTACCGGACGGGCTACCACCCCACCGAGCAGATCCCGAGCGTCGGCGCCGGCGGAACCCTTCCCACGACGGGCGCCCCGGTACCCCCGTCCGAGCACCGCAAGGTCGGGCGATCGGCGCTCGTCGCCGGCGCCATCGCACTGGCGCTCGTGAGCGGTGGCATCGGCGGTGTCGTCGGCTCGCTCGCATCGTCGAACAACGGCAGCAGCGCCCCCGTCTCGAATGCGCTCGACGCACCCAAGCCCAGCACGAGCCCCGCGTCGAATGCGCCGGAGGGTTCCGTCGAGGCCGTCGCCGAGAAGGTCGTGCCGAGCGTCGTGCAGATCCAGGTGGCGGGCACCCGCGGTGAAGGCGAGGGCTCCGGTGTGATCCTCTCGTCCGACGGTCTGATCATGACCAACAACCACGTCGTCGCCGGCGGCGGGACGGACGGCAAACTGCTGGTCGCGTTCTCCGACGGCAGCACGGCGCCGGCCACTCTCGTCGGCACAGACCCGACCTCCGACATCGCGGTCATCAAGGTGGACGGCAAGTCGGATCTGACGCCGATCGACCTGGGCTCGTCCGAGGACGTCAAGGTCGGTGAGGAGGTCGTCGCGATCGGTTCCCCGCTCGGCCTGGCGGGCACCGTCACGGCCGGCATCGTCTCGGCCCTCGACCGGCCGGTGTCGACCAGCGGTGAGACCGGCAACCAGAACACCGTCATCGACGCGATCCAGACCGACGCCGCGATCAACCCGGGCAACTCGGGTGGCGCGCTGGTGAACATGGAAGGCCGGCTGATCGGTGTCAACACCGCGATCGCGACGGCCGGCGGGCAGGGCGGCTCGATCGGGCTCGGCTTCGCGATTCCCGTCGACCAGGCCCGGCGTATCGCCGACGAACTGGTGAAGACCGGCAAGGCCACTCAGGCGATCATCGGCGTCCAGGTGTCGGCCAAGGAGACGACGGGCGGCGCGACGGTCGTCGACGTCACCGGCGGCAGCCCGGCCGAGAAGGCCGGTATTCCCAAGGGCGCGGTCGTCACCAAGGTCGACGACCGGGTCATCACGTCGGGTGACTCGCTCATCGCCGCCATCCGGTCCCACGCCCCCGGCGACAAGGTGACCGTCACCTACAAGGACCCGTCCGGCAACGTCAAGACCGTCGACGTCGAACTCGGCACCGCGCCCACCACGGGTGGCCGTTGATGAACTCCGCAAGTGGCGCGACGCCGCGGATTCTCCGCCACGTCCGGACGTCGTCGGATGCTGCCACTACGGTAGGAACCATGGAACTCGAATCACCGATGGCCGGGCGTGCACTCGTCGTCATCGTCGACGATCGCACCGCACACGGCGACCTCGACTCGACGGGGCCGCTGGTCACCGAACTGCTCACCGAAGCCGGATTCCTGGTGGACGCGACGGTCGCGGTGACCGCGGACGAGGTGGAGATCCGCAATGCGCTCAACACCGCGGTGATCGGCGGCGTCGACCTCGTGATCTCGGTCGGTGGCACCGGTGTCACCCCGCGCGACGTCACGCCGGAGGCGACCGCCGAGGTACTCGATCGGGAGTTGCCCGGCATCAGTGAGGCGCTGCGGTCGTCGGGTCTGGCGGCGGGCGCTGTCGACGCGGTGATCTCGCGTGGGCTCGTCGGTATCTCGGGGAGCACGCTCGTGGCCAACCTCGCGTCGTCTCGGGCGGCCGTCCGTGACGGCATGGCGACGCTGACTCCGCTGGCGAGCCATGTCATCGGCCAGTTGTCGGCGATCGACGAATGACTCGGGACAAGAAGACGGAAGTCGACCGGGCACGGCTGGATGCCGTGTTCGGGACGGTCCTGCCGGAGCAGACGTCCGACGAGCGGTCGCATGACGGCGACGCGCGCGGCGACGGCGCCGGCACCCAGGACGAGTGGTTGCGTCGTCAGGTGCCTCCGCACCACGGCTGAGATCGGTTCTGCCCGAACTTCATTGCACCGAAATGCGTGATGCGCGTGCCCCTGCGGGGTCACGCGCATCACGCGTTCTGCGGTCGGTACCCGGTCAGTCGTCGACCTGTGTGTGTCGGCCGTCGGAGGCGGGTGCCGTCTCTCCGATCCGTCCCTCGGCCAGGATGTCGCGAATCTGGATGAGGAGATCCGCCTCGCTGGCCTTGGTGTCCTCCTCCTCCGTCGCGAACCGCGCCTTGACCGCGTTCGCGGGCACGATCAGGACGAAATAGACGACGGCGGCGATGATGACGAAATTGATGATCGCGGTCACGACCGCGCCGACGTTGACGAACGTGGCCTCGTTGCCCTCGATGATCGCCTTGCCCCACGGGAGATCGTCGGATCCGCCGACCGCGGCGATGAGCGGGCTGATGATGTTGTCGGTGAACGCGGTCACGATCGCGGTGAACGCGGCGCCGATGACCACCGCGACCGCCAAATCCAGGACGTTGCCCCGGAGCAGGAAGTCCTTGAATCCCTTGAGCATCTGTGCCCCCTCGCTTCGGATGACTGGTGCACCAGCAGACCCTAATTCACGGCGGCACGTCGGGCGACCGGCGCGCGTTCACCGCAGTGTCACCGTGAGCGCGTCGGTGAGTGACGCGGTGGCCACCGCGCCGGCAGCGGGCGCCGGTAGCGCGAGCATCACCACACGGTCGCGTCGTCCACCTCCGGACGCCTCGGGCGCGACGAGGACGACCGTGGCGTCGGTCGCCAGCACGGTGGGGATAGGCCGTCGAATCTCGTCGGTCCCGGACGACTGATCTACGGTGAGGACGTCGACCCGGTCCCCGGCGCGAATGAGTTCGGACAGACCGGGATCGGTCAACCGGACCGGAACCATGCGCGCGTCGGGTGATCCGGCAGCGGCCTCGGTGAGCCTGGGGCCGAGCAGGCGGACGTCGGTGAGGACCTCGCCCGCCCGGACCGGTGAGGCGACGGTGCGACCGGAGACGTCGCCGACGATGCGCACCGATCCGTCGGGCAGGTCCGGGTCCGGGCGGTCGACCGCCCGGACGTCGTCGGGAGTGAGGATGCTGCCGGGCGCCAGATCGCGCGCCGCGACGAGGACGGGCGTGCCCGCGTCGCGCAGGCCGTCGCGCACCAGGAGCACCCCGGCGGCGACGATGAGGACACCGGCGGTGATCCGCCGTGCCGTGTCGGTGCGGGCCCAGTCCGGACGCACAGCGGCGCCGACCCTGCTGAGCAGTGTCGGCGCCAACGGTGAATCGCGACGCGGCCCCCGGAAACGGGCGGAGTACTTCGGCATGCGCCGAACGCTACGACCGGGTGCGAGGAACCGGCCCCGGCGTTCATGGGAGAACCGATCGGCCTGTGGATGGGCCGGGGGCTGTGGAGAAAGTGGGTCGGGGCGGAGGCTAGCTCGCGGCGGCCGTGCTCGACCCGCTCGCGGTGGACGAGGAAGCAGTCGAGGTGGACTCGGACTTCTTCGCGGGTTCGCTCACGGTGCTCGAGCTGCCGCCACGGCTGTCGGTGCGGTAGAAGCCGCTGCCCTTGAACACGATGCCGACCGAGTTGAACAGCTTGCGGAGCTTGCCCGAGCATGCCGGGCACACGGTCAGGGTGTCGTCGCTGAACGACTGCACGATGTCGAACTTGTTGTCGCACTCGGTGCAGGCGTACGAGTAGGTGGGCACTGGGGTTCCTCCGCACTGTGTAGTCAAACCGCAGGTGTTGGCACTCTACAGTCGACAGTGCCAACAGTGGAAACCAGGATGCTATTTCCGCAGGGGCGGAGACGTCGCGAACGTCACTCGCTGCCGAGCGGGACGAGCCCGCGACCCGGGGTGAGCGCGTACCGCATCGGGACGTCGTGGGGATCGGCCGGCAGCGACGGCACCAGTTCGGCGTCCCGCACCACCGCGACGAGTGCAGTGTCGGGACGGACCGCACCGAGGGTGCGGTCGTAGAAGCCGGCGCCGCGACCGAGCCGGGCACCCTGCTCGTCCACCGCCAGCGCCGGGACGAAGATCACCGCCGCCGACGCGACGACGCCGACCGGCAGTACCGGGCCCGTCGGTTCCCGGAGGCCGTGTCCTGCAGCGACGAGGCTGTCGTCGCCGGTGAACTCGGCCCATCGGAGCGGACCGGGTTCCCCGGTGACCGGGACCAGCACCCGGTACCCGGCCGTACGCAGCCCGTCGAGCATGGCGACCGAACCGGGTTCGGAGCCGACGGGCACGTACGCGCACACCGTCGCGCCCGCGGGTGCCGTCGCGGCGACGAACGAAACCGCCCTCGCGGCCAGCGTCCGCGCCTCCGATGCCCGGGTCCCGAGGGGTACCGCACGGCGTTCACGGAGGACGTGAGCACGCCATTCCGGCTTGGAGAGCGAATCCATGACGGCCACCTTAGGATCGCTCCGTCCGGCCGCGGGGGCCGGATGGATAGGGTGGTGAGTTATGACAGATGCCGTCACCAATGGAAACAGGTGCTTTCGGACGGCGGTCGTTCCCGCTGCAGGGATGGGAACACGCTTCCTACCTGCGACGAAGACCGTCCCGAAGGAGTTACTCCCGGTGGTCGACACCCCGGGTATCGAATTGGTGGCCGGAGAGGCGGCCGACTCGGGCGCCAACCGTCTCGTCATCGTGACATCGCCCGGCAAGGACGGTGTCGTCGCTCACTTCGTCGAGGATCTCGTTCTCGAGAGCAAGCTCGAAGCCAGCGGCAAGTACCACCTTCTGGAGAAGGTGCGGAAGGCGCCGGGGCTGCTCGAGGTCGACTCGGTCGTCCAGGAGGAGCCGCTGGGCCTCGGTCACGCGGTCGGCTGCGCCGAGGCCGTGCTCGACGACGACGAGGACGCCATCGCGGTGCTCCTGCCCGACGACCTGGTCATGCCGCGCGGTGTGCTCGACACGATGGCCCGGGTGCGCGCCAAGCGCGGCGGCACCGTGCTGTGCGCGATCGACGTGCCCAAGGAGCAGGTCAGCGCGTACGGCGTGTTCGAGGTCGAGACCGTCCCCGACGCCACCAATCCGGACGTCCTCAAGGTCACCGGCATGGTCGAGAAGCCCGCGATGGAGGACGCTCCGTCCACCTTCGCTGCGGCCGGTCGGTACCTGCTCGATCGCGCGATCTTCGACGCGCTGCGCCGGATCACTCCGGGTGCGGGCGGCGAACTGCAGCTCACCGATGCGATCGCGCTGCTGATCGCCGAGGGGCATCCCGTCCACGTCGTGGTCCACCGCGGAACTCGACACGATCTGGGAAATCCCGGCGGTTACCTGCGCGCTGCGGTTGACTTTGCGTTGAACAGCGACGAGTACGGCCCGTCGCTGCGGGAGTGGCTGACCGACCGACTGCAGCAGCCCTCCGCCGAATAGCGGTTCGCAGCAGTACGGGTCGGGTCGACAGGGTCTGGAGGACGAGAAACCACATGCGCTCGGTTGAGGAGCAGCAGTCGAGAGTGACTGCTGCCGCGGTGGCACCCCGGCCCGTCCGGGTGGCGATCTCCGAGGCACAGGGATTGCTCTGCGCCGAAGAAGTGGTGACCGAACGGCCACTGCCGGGCTTCGACCAGGCTGCGATCGACGGCTACGCAGTGCGCAGTGTCGACGTCCTCGCCGCGGGTACCGATATCCGCGGCGAGGACGGCGAACCCACCGAACTCACCCTCCCGGTGGTCGGTGAGGTGACCGCGGGCTCCCGTCAGCCGATCAGGCTCCAACCGCGCCAGGCGGTGCGAGTCGACACCGGTGCGCCGCTGCCGACGCTCGCGGACGCGGTCCTGCCGATGGACCGCACCGACGGCGGCCACGCGCGGGTCAAGGTCTACAAGCCGGTCCGCTCGGGCGACTACGTGCGGCGCGCCGGCGACGACGTCCAGCCCGGCGACGTCGCGGTCCGGGCGGGAACGATCATCGGCGCGGCCCAGGTCGGGCTGCTCGCCGCGGTCGGCCGGGACAAGGTTCTCGTGCATCCGCGTCCGCGGCTCTCGGTGATCTCGGTCGGCGGCGAACTCGTCGACATCGACCGAACCCCCGGTCCGGGCCAGGTGTACGACGTCAATTCGTATGCGCTCGCGGCCGCCGCGCGCGACGCCGGCGCCGACGTCAACCGGGTCGGCATCGCGACGATGGATCCGCGCCGCCTCCGAGAGGTCGTCGAGGGGCAGCTGATCCGCTCGGAGATCGTCGTCATCGCGGGCGCCGTCGGCGGCGGGGCCTCCGACGACGTGCGGGAGGCGCTCGCCGATCTGGGCGATCTCGAGGTGGAACGGGTGGCGATGCACCCGGGATCGGTCCAGGGATTCGGGCAGCTCGGACGGGACGAGGTTCCGACCTTCCTGCTGCCGTCGAACCCGGTGAGTGCGCTCGTCGTGTTCGAGGTGATGGTGCGTCCTCTGATCCGTATCGCCCTGGGGCGACGACAGCCGATGCGCCGGATCGTCACCGCCCGCTCGGTCGCGCCCATCACGTCCATCGCGAACCGCAAGGGCTTCCTGCGCGGGCAGTTGATGAGGGACGAATCCACCGGTGAGTACCTGGTGCAGGCGCTCGGTGGCGCCCCCGGCGCGTCGTCACATCTGCTGGCCACCCTCGCCGAGGCCAACTGCCTGGTGCTCGTCGATCCCGCGGTCACCGAGGTTCGTGCCGGTGAAGAGGTGGAAGTCGCGTTCCTTGCGCAGCGGGGTTGAGCGCAGTGGGTCGGTTCACCCGGGGTGGCCGGCCCGGGTCGGGCCGCTGCGGGTGGCGGCCGGTCGAGTAACGCTGCGACCCATACGGTTACGTGATGCGGCGACGTGGAGTCGGCTGCGGATCACCAATCGTGAGCACCTCGAGCCCTGGGAGCCCACCGGGCAGGCGCTGTGGAACGATCGACACCACGTCACGACCTGGCCGGGCCTGTGCTCGAGCCTGCGGTCGGAGGCGCGCAAGGGTCGCATGCTGCCGATGGTCATCGAACTCGACGGCAACTACTGCGGGCAGATCACCGTCGGCAACATCATCCGCGGCGCGTTGAGTTCGGCGTGGATCGGCTATTGGGTCGCGAAGGACGTCGGTGGTCAGGGTGTTGCGACCGGGGCGCTCGCGCTCGGCCTGGACCACTGCTTCGGCCCGATGGGCCTGCACCGGGTGGAGGCCACGGTGCGCCCGGAAAACGTTGCGAGCCGGGCGGTTCTGGAGCACGCCGGGTTCCGCGAGGAGGGCTTGCTGCGCCGCTACCTGGACGTGGACGGCCAATGGCGCGACCACCTGCTGGTCGCGATGACGGTGGAAGAAGTTCCCGGCTCGATCTCCGATCGGCTGGTGCGTGCCGGACGCGCGACCTGGGGGTAGCCGCGCGAACGGCCGAGCGGCCCCGCCGGGGCCCGACGCCCGACGAGGCCGCTCGGCCCTCGATCACACGATGACGGGCGGTCCGTAGCTGACGACGACGTCGTCGGCGATGTCGGTGGACGCGGTGAAGATGGCGTACGAACGCACCGACACGGTGCCGAGTGCGTGATTGACCTCGAGGTGCACGTCACGCAGGGTGATGGCGCACTGCGTCGACTTGCACTCCTTCTTCTGGACCGGCACGGTCGCGATGGTGCCGGGTGCGATCTGCGTCGAGAGGTTGCCCTCCACCGGCGTCTCGACGCCCAGCTCGAGTGCCTGTCCGTTGAACAGTTCGACGACGGCGGGCACCTCGGGATCGGCCGTGAGGATCAGGTTCTCGGACACCTCGGGGATGAATACTGCGCCCGGGGTGACGCCGGCGTTGCCGGTGATGACGGCACCGTTGGAGACGTCGGCCTGGTAGCCGATCTGGTAGCCGACCTCGAGAGTGCCGCCGGTGTAGGGCGAGCCGCCGTTGCCGCTCACCGTCGCGAGCGCGCGCTGGCTGGCGAAGAGGTCGCGCGTGAACTGGTTGCCGGACAGCGGTTGCACGCTGTTGATGGATTGCCCGGTCTGCTGGACATCGAGATCCCAGCCGTCGAAGCTCACGGTGTGCGCCGAGGTGTTCTCCTGCTGCGTCACCTCGGCGCCCGCGGTGCCCACACCGGCCGCGAGGAGCAGGGCCGCCGTGCCGGCGACGACCGCGGTGGCCGAGCGGGTAAAGCTGCGGCGGCGGAAGTGTCGAAGGAAAAACCGGTGATTCACGTGCATGGGAATTCCTCGTCTTCGATTGTTGCGCGACCGGAGCGGAACTCCGGCCTCGGGCGGTGTGGAACGGGCAAATCGCGAGCGCCTGTCCCGGATGCAGTATTGGGGCTGAATCACTGATCCGTAAGATTTTGGCGACTTGTTTTCCTAGATTTGATCAAGAGGCGCTAACGATTTGGAATCGGCGTCGTGTTTTGTCGCTTTTCCCGGGTCATTGAAGGACGCTGAAGGACGCTGAAGGGCGCTTACTCCCGTGCCGGGCTCGGCCCCGGCGCGGCGACCCGCAGCGGGAGCCGATTGCTGCGCGGCCGGGGTCGTCGCACGGGGCGGGGAATCTCGAGGCTGCAATTTCTTCCTCGAGAGGTGATAATCGAGTGACGGGTGTGACACCTGCGAAACTTGAGTCGGCGCGTCTGCGACGATGGAGGCCTCGCTGCCACTACCCTGAACAGGTCATTGGCGACATCAGTGCTGGTAGACGAATGGGAGGAGGCCGCCGGTATGCCGAGTTCCTCGATCCTCTGGATCGCGCTCGTCGCCGTCTGGCTGTTCGTCCTTGTTCCGATGCTTGTCAGCAGGCGGCCTCGGATCCGGCAGACGACCGACGCGGCACTCGCGACTCGAGTGTTGTTTCGGGGCGGGGCCGAGCGGACGGCGCGGGGTCCCGCGGCCGGGCACCGCAGCGACCCGAACTGGAGACCGGCACCGCATCTCGGTGACACCCACGGTGACGACCACTACGGCGACGACCACTACGGCACGGACGCGGAGGATCGAATGGACGCTCACGCCGACGACGACCTGAGGGCGCGTGATCGCGGCGCCGCAGGAGAGTACGTTCCGGACCGGCGCGGCCGGGGCGGATTCGACCCCGAGGCCGACGCGATTGCACGCGTGGCGCGATATCAGTTCCGCCAGCGCTCCGTGCTGGGGCTGGTGTTCGCGTCGCTCCTCACAGCGGGGCTGGCCGTGGCGCTCACCCCCGTCATGTGGTGGGTCTTCGCGCTGACGTTCTTCGGGCTCGGGTTCTACCTTGCGTACCTGCGCCGCCAGGTTCACATGGAGCAGGCCATCCGCCGCCGGCGGATGGCGCGGGTCGGCCGGTCGCGGCTCGGTGTGGAGTCGCTGTCCGACGACGAACTGCGTCTCGTGCCGTCGCGGTTGCGTCGGCCCGGTGCAGTGGTCCTCGAGGTCGACGACGGAGACCCGGCGTTCGACCACCTCGACTACTACGACGCGGAGGCCGCCGAGTACGGCTACGACGACAGCCGATACCGCGACGACGATCTGCGGCGAGCGTCGGGACAGTAGTCTCCCCGGTATCTCCGACGAGCTTTCCTGAAGGGCGCCCGATCATCGATCGGGCGCCCTTCACGTTGTCGAGGACCGGACGCGAATTGTGGCCTCTGACCAGCCGATTCGTTATCCGGAGGCGCGGCCTGTTAGAGTTTCGGAGCGGTCAGGGAAAGATGGACCGTGGTTCGGGGCTGTGGCGCAGTTGGTAGCGCGCTTCGTTCGCATCGAAGAGGTCAGGGGTTCGATTCCCCTCAGCTCCACCGACAAGAAGGCCCCCTCCCTCGGGAGGGGGCCTTCTTGGTGTCTGTGCCGACAGCGGCCGGCGGATGACTCTGTCATCGCCGCCGAACGCGTGGTCAGCGTGAGGCGTCCGGCGGGATCTCGGGCAGGCCCTCCGCCGCGCGCAGCTTCTCGGCCAGCGTCGTCAGCAGCGCCTGCGACTCCTCGGACAGATCGAAGGCGCGGGTCGCGAGCCTGCGCAAGCCGTAGCCCTGCAACTGATTGAGCAGGTCGAGGTCGTGATCGATCTTGGAGGCGTAGATGTCGTTGAAGAAGTACGCCGGCTTGACCTTGAAGAACTTCGCGAACGCGGCGACGGTCTCGTCCGACGGATTGCTCCGCTGACCGGAGCGCAGCTGCGAGATGTACGGCTTGGAGATCTTGTGGCCGTCCGCGATGAGGGCATTCGCCACTTCTGCGTTGGTGTGCGGCTTCCGGCCAGGTGGGTGGACGGTCTCGAAGAGCTTGTTCAGCCGTGCGGCGAAATCAGACATCGCGACGATAGTAGCACCGGCGATAGCCCGCAGGTAGCTCGAAAGCGTTGACTGGTCATCCGTTCGGCGACTTCGTGGAATGGTGCGGACAAGGGGCGCGAGTGAATGGTGAGATGCGGTGAATAACTTCATCGTTGCTCGAATACCTATCCGGCATTTCCGGCACACGGCGGCGAATTCGGATCGGCTGGCGAACCCCGGCGGCACCGGGGAGACTTGGATCATGGACCGCAGAATGAGCGACAACGAATTGCGCAGGGCGATTCGCGTGCTGCGCGATCGGGCCGACGACGCCCGCAGCCACGGGCGCCCCGAGGACGCGGACGGCATCGAGAGGACGATCCGCGACTATCAGGACGAGATGGCGCAGCGTCTCTGAGGAACCTGACGCCTCGACGCCGCTGACGCACGAGGCGTTCGTTCCGCGCTGCCTCGCGCCGGCGTTCGGATCGGCGCCGATGTGGCGTGTGCGACGTACACTGCCGGGACGGACGAACCGATCGGCGAAGGTGGGGGATCTGCAGACGATGGCGATCAGAACGCTCGACGGAAAGAAGTGTCTCGTCACGGGCGCGGCCAGCGGGATCGGGCGGGCGACGGCTGTCGCCGCGGCCCGCCGAGGTGCCGAGTTGGTACTCACCGACGTCAACGAGGTCGGACTGGTGGAGACCGTCGCGCTGTGCGGCGACGCGGGCGGGAAGGTGCTGTCGGCGCGCGCATTCGACATCACCGACTTCGACGCCGTCACCGCGTTCGCGGACGAGGTACACGAAGAGTTCGGCAGCCTCGACGTCGTCATGAACGTGGCGGGAATCTCCGCGTGGGGCACCGTCGAGAACCTCGAACACCGGCACTGGAAGTCGATGGTCGACGTCAATCTCATGGGACCCATCCACATCATCGAGCGGTTCGTGCCGCCGATGATCGCGGCCGGGCGCGGGGGACACCTGGTGAACGTCTCGTCCGCGGCCGGGCTGCTCGCACTGCCCTGGCATGCGGCGTACAGCGCCGGCAAGTTCGGGCTGCGCGGGGTGTCGGAGGTCCTCCGGTTCGACCTCAAGCGGCACGGCATCGGGGTGAGCCTGGTGGTTCCGGGAGGCGTCAAGACTCCGCTGGTCGAGACCGTGCAGATCGCGGGCATCGACCGCGAGGACCCGCGGGTGCGGAAGCTGACCCGGCGATTCGAGAAGCACGCCGTCACGCCCGAGAAGGTGGCCGACTGCATCCTCGCCGGGATCGTGAAGAACCGTTTCCTGGTCTACACGTCGGCCGACATCCGCTTCGGCTACTGGTGGGCCCGCAAGTTCGCCCCGCCGTACGAGTTCGTGATGCAGAAGGCCAACGACCGGTTCAGCGCACTGCTGTAGCGATCGCGCGCGGACGTAGTGCGCCGCTGTGCATCTCGTATGCCGCGTCGACGAGGTCGAGCTGGCTCAGGTCGTGGGTGACCATGACCGTCGCGACGGATCGCTCGCGGCTCAGATCGGCCAGCAGCGCGACGATCTCCCGGCTGCGTTCCTCGTCGAGCGCCGACGTCGGCTCGTCGACCAGCAGCACCGCGGGATCGTTCACGAGCGAGCGGGCGATCGCGACGCGCTGACGCTGTCCGCCGGAGAGTTGGTTCGGCCGCCGGTCGAGCTGGCCCTCGAGTCCGAGGCCGACCAGCAGGTCCCGGGCGCGGCGACGGCTGTCCCGGACCTTGCCGCCGTTCAGGTGCGTGATCATCTCCAGTTGCTCGGTCGCGGTGAGGGACGGCAGCAGGTTCGACTGCTGGAACACGAAGCCGAGTTTCTCGCGCCGCACGTCGGTTCGGGCGCCGCGGTCGAGGCCTGTGACGTCGGTGCCGTCGATCGTCACGGTGCCGGAGTCGGGCGTGGTCAGCAGGCCGGCGACGGCGAGGACACTCGACTTGCCGGATCCGGACGGGCCGGTGACGGCGACCAGTTGTCCGCGGTCCACGTGGAGGTTGACGTCGTCGAGGGCGCGCAGTCGGGTGTCGCCGTCGGGGTAGGTGAGGACGATGTCGCGGAGTTCGATGCTCATGGAATTCCTTTCCGGGGGTCGGTCGGCTCAGCGGGCGGTCGCGAGTGCGGCCTGCGGATCGATGGAGACGATGCGGGCCAGGGCGGCGGTCGCGCCCACCATGCCCATCACGATCAGTGCTACGAACGGGACCAGGGTGCCGGAGACGGTCAGCGTGAACGGCACGACCTGCGCCGCGATCGCGCCCAGGCCCACCGCGGCGAGGCTGCCGAGGCCGGCGCCGAGGACGAGCACGATCAGCGACTGGCCGAGAGCATCCTTGAGCAGGTATTTCGTCGAGGCGCCGACGGCCTTGAGGACCGCGAGGTCCTGACTGCGCTGGATGGTCCAGACGGTGAAGAACGCGCCGACCACGAGAGCGCTGACGGTCATCAGCATCACCTGCATGAGGAGCAGCGAGCCCCGCTCGGACGTGTACGAGCCGATCGCGTCGAGCGCACCCTTCCGGTCGGTGATCGACGTGCCGGTCGCCGCGGCGGCGCCGGCGGCGTCGAATTCACCCGACGTGCGCAGCGCGACGACGGTGCCGTCGCTGCCGCCGGCGGACGGCAGCTGCGTCCACGCCCCGTGGTCGATCCACACCACGGGCTGGTGGCTGTAGAGGGAGTCGTCGACGAGAGCGGTGATCGTGAACGTCCGGGCGCCGATGGAGATTCGGCTACCCACGTCCCAGCCGTTGTCCTTCGCGAGGGTGGCGTCCACTGCGGCGGACGTGCCGTCGAGCGCGGCGGGGGCGGCGAAGGATCCGGTGTCGACCCCGAAGGCGGACGCGGCCACCTCCCGGATGCCGGTGCTGATCCGGACCGGGGCGATGCCGAGTACGGCGGCCTCGTCGACACCCGGTGTCGCGGCCAGGGCGTCGCGTTGCTGCTCGGTCACGGTGGATTCGCCGAACGAGAGCGACTGGCCCTCGGCGGGTTCGCCGAAGGCGAAGTTGTCGGCGCCGATGTGCTCGACGGCGGCGATCGACTGGTTGCCCAGTCCCGTGGTCAGCCCCGACAGCATGACGACCATCAGGGAGATCAGGAACAGGGCCGAGCTCATGAGAGCGAACCGGCCCTTGGCGAAGCGGAGATCTCGAATACTGAGGAACATGTGATCCAGCGTCGCGGAAAGCCGGTGTTCGGGGCATCGCGCATCGGTTCACTTCGCCGGTCCATCGAAAGTTGGACTCCGTGGTTCACGGCGGCCGGCGGTACATCGGCGGTGTTAGCGTGAGTGAAATGCAGACCTCCGACGCGTACCACCCGGGCGGTGTCGCCCCGGTACTGCGCGCCATGCAGATCGGTGCGCACACTCTCTTCCTGCTCCTGCTCGCGGTCGGTGTCGGGCGTGTCCTCGTCACGGAGGGGGCCACGAGCTGGTGGATCGTGGCGATCGCTCTCGCGGAGCTCGTCTGGTACGGGTGCGGTGTGTTCTTCGCGCGCGGCGGCCGGGCCGGTGGCACCGTCGACAAGGCGTCGGGGCGCTCGTGGCTGGGCATCCTCGTCCTCGGCTGGCTGCTGCTGGTGATCGCGGACTCCAACTTCGTGTGGCTCGTGTTCGCGCTGTTCTTCCTGTGCTTCCATCTGCTCACCATTCCGCAGGCGTTCGGGGCGACCGTTGCGCTGACAGCGGTGGCGATCGCGGCGAGCCTGTGGCACGGGGTGACCGAGACGGTGCCGTCGATCGTCGGACCGCTGATCGGTGCGGCCGTCGCGGCCGGCATGGCGACGGTGTACCAGCTACTGGTGCGCGAGGCCGCGGAGCGGCAACTACTGGTCGACGAGCTCACCGAGGCGCACCGAGAGCTCTTCGGCGCCCAGGACGAACTGGTGGCTCTGCAGCGCGAAGCGGGTGCGCTGGAGGAACGTTCACGGCTCGCCCGGGACATCCACGACACGCTCGCGCAGGGCTTCTCGTCGATCCTGCTGCTGGCCCGCGCAGGACAGCGGGGCAACGACGCCGCCCCGATCTTCGACCAGATCTCCGAGACCGCACAGGAAAATCTCGTGGAGGCCCGGCGCGTCGTGGCGGCCCTCGCGCCGGCCGACCTGGAATCGGCGCCCCTCGAATCGGCGTTGCGGCGTCTGCTGGCCCAGCTCGGTGACCAAACCGGCATCGTCGGCGAACTGCGCACCGACGGCGACGACGTCTCGTTGCCGATGGACTACGACGTCGCGCTGCTGCGGGTCGCCCAGAGCTCGCTCGCGAACGTGCGGTTGCATTCGCGAGCCCAGCGGGTGCGGGTGACACTGACGCACGAGGCCGACGAGGTGCGTCTGGACGTCGTCGACGACGGGATCGGCTTCGATACCCGGGAGGCCGGCGGGTTCGGTCTCCGGGCCATGCGCGAACGTCTCGCGGAACTGGGAGGAACGTTGGTCGTGGAGAGCGCACCGGGTGACGGAACCGCCGTCGCGGCAACGCTTCCCGTGGGGAGGCTGCTGTGAGCGGCGTTCGGGTGCTGTTGGTGGACGACCATCCTGTCGTGCGGGCGGGGCTGCGGGCCCTGCTCGCGTCGCACGACGGCGTCGAGGTGGTGGCCGAGGCGACGTCGGGCGAGGAGTCGGTGCTGCTGGCTGCGACTACGAAACCCGACGTCGTGCTGATGGACCTGCGGCTCGGCTCCGGTCTGGACGGTGCCGGAGCGACGGCGCAGATCACGGCGGTCACCGATCCACCGCGGGTGGTCGTGCTCACGACGTACGACACCGATGCCGACATCCTGCGTGCGGTCGAGGCCGGCGCCTCCGGATACCTGCTCAAGGACACGGCGCCGGAAGTGCTGATCGAGTCCGTCTTCGCGGCGGCGCGAGGTGACACGGTGCTCGATCCTGATGTGGCGCAACGGCTCTACCGCAGGATGCAACAGCCGAGGGTGGAGTTGAGTGCTCGCGAGGTCGAGGTTCTCGATCTGGTGGCGCAGGGGCTGTCGAACCGGGCGATCGCGAAGCAGTTGTTCGTGAGCGAGGCCACCGTCAAGTCCCATCTGGTGCACGCGTTCACGAAGCTCGGCGTCGACAGCCGGACGGCGGCGGTCGCGGCTGCCCGCGAACGGGGCGTGATCGCCTGATCCGTCGGGTAGCGTCCGACGCATGCCGAAGCGTTTCGAGTTCTCGGCCGAGTTCGAATATCCGGTCGAAAGTGTGCACGCCCTGCTCACCGACGAGGGGTACTGGCGCTCGCGTCTCGCGCCCGGTTCCGGCGGAACGGTGGAGGTGCTCGAATCCGCCGACCACGACGGGTCTCCGCTCGTGACGGTCACGATGACCGAGACGGTCGATCCCGGCAACTTTCCGTCGTTGGTGCGCAAAGTCGTTCGCGGGGAGATGCGCATGCAGCGCATCGACATGTGGAGGCCCGTCGACGACGGCCGGGCGTCCGGACGCGTCGAGGGCGCTTCGACCGGCATACCCGTCGCGATCGCCGGCGACTACGACCTGAGTCCGCTGGGGAGTGGGGCGCTGCTCGCGGTGAGTGGGACGATCACGGCGAAGATCCCCGTGATCGGTGGCAGCATCGAGGCGCTCGCGCGCCAGATGGTGGGCCAGATGGTGGCGCGGGACCGCGAAGAGTTGCTGCGCCGGCTCACCGACGGCGGCTGACCGCGTGCGGGTCAGTCGATCTCGACGTCGATGACGCGCGCGCCGGGGCCGTCGGTGCCCAGCTCGTCGTGCGGATTCGCGAGGGTGCAACTGGCCAGCGACAGGCATCCGCACCCGATGCAGGTGGTGAGGTCGTCCCGCAGTCGGGTGAGCTGTTCGATCCGCCGGTCCAGATCGGCGTGCCAGCGACTCGACAGCCGCGCCCAGTCGCTGCGGGTGGGGGTGCGGCCGTCCGGGAGAGTCGACAGCGCGTCACGGATCTCGGCCAGGGGGATCCCGACGCGTTGCGACAGCCGGACGAACGCGACCCGGCGCAGCACATCCCGCTTGTAGCGGCGCTGGTTGCCGCTGGTCCGGCGGCTCGAGATGAGGCCTTCACGCTCGTAGAAGTGCAGTGCCGACACCGCGACCCCGCTGCGCTCGGACAGTTGTCCGGGCGTGAGTTCCCTGGTGTTCCATTCCGGCATGTCCACGACCTCGGCCCTTCTCGCTGCGGCAACCTCGACAATACTCGAGGATTGGGACGGTGTGCCGTCCGGCGCGCGCGGGACTACCGTTTACGCATGAGCCTGCGGGAATCGTCGAAGCCGGGTGTGGATACCGAGGTGGGAGCGCTGCGCACGGTGCTGCTGCACCGCCCCGGCGACGAACTCCGCAGGCTGACCCCCCGTAACAACGACCAACTGCTCTTCGACGGCCTGCCCTGGCTGGACCGCGCGCAGGACGAGCACGACGCGTTCGCCGACGTACTGCGTGGGCGCGGCGTCGAGGTCCTGCTCCTCGCCGACCTCTTGGCCGAGACGCTCACCACCAGCGGTGCGGCGCGGATGCAGGGCATCTCGGCCGCCGTCGATCCACGCAAACTGGGGCATGTGCTCGCACAGGATCTCGCCGCGCACCTGCGGGGCATTCCCGCGGCCGATCTGGCGGACGTCCTCACCGCCGGGATGACCTTCGACGAGTTGCCGATCGGGACCGGCGCCGCGACGCCGTCGCTGGTCCGGTTGATGCACCACGGCGGCGACTTCGTGATCGACCCGTTGCCGAACCTGTTGTTCACGCGGGACTCGTCGTTCTGGGTGGGCGGGCGTGTCGCGATCACGACCCTCGCGCTACCGGCCCGGGTGCGCGAGGCGTCGCTCACCGACCTCATCTACGCGCATCACCCGCGTTTCCGCGGCGTGCGGCGAGCCTACGAATCGCACACCGCCCCGGTGGAGGGCGGCGATGTACTACTCCTGTCGCCGGGTGTGATCGCCGTCGGTGTCGGGGAGCGGACCACGCCGGCCGGTGCGGAAGCGTTGGCGCGCAGTGTCTTCGAAGACGGGCTCGCGCACACCGTGCTCGCCGTGCCGATCGAGCAGAGGCGGGCGTCCATGCATCTGGACACCGTGCTGACGATGGTGGACACCGATGCGGTCGTCATGTACCCGGCGGTGCGGGAAACGCTGTCGGCCTTCACGATTCGCAGCGAGGATGGCACCGCCCGGATCGGTGGTCCGGAACCGTTCCTCGAAGCAGCCGCGGCCGCAATGGGGATCGGCAAGCTGCGGGTGATCGACACCGGACTCGATCACGTGACCGCCGAGCGGGAACAGTGGGACGACGGCAACAACACGCTCGCGCTCGCGCCAGGTGTCGTGGTGGCCTACGAGCGCAATGTCGAGACCAACGCGCGGATGGAGGCGTCGGGCATCGAGGTGCTCCGAATCTCCGGCTCCGAGTTGGGGTCCGGGCGGGGCGGACCGCGCTGCATGTCGTGCCCGATCGCGCGCGATCCGCTGCCCTGACGATCGCCCGATCAGAGGATCTCGCGCACCTTCTCGTACGGCCGCGCCAGCACGGTGCCACGGTCGGTCACGACGATGGGGCGCTCGATGAGGATCGGATTGTCGACCATCGCGTCGAGTAGTTCGTCCTCGGAGGCGGTCGCGAGACCGAGTTCCTTGTAGACGGCCTCCTTGGTCCGGATCGCCTCGCTCGGGCGCAGGCCGGCGTCGTCGAGCAGCTTGCGCAGACCGTCGCGCGACGGTGGCGTCTCGAGGTACTTGACGACGGTCGGCTCGAGGCCGGCTTCCTCGATGAGCTTCAACGTGTTCCGCGACGTGCTGCAGCGGGGATTGTGATAGATCGTTGCGTTCTTTGCGGTACCAGCCATGCCTGCCATTCTGCACGGGGACAATGGGTGAGGGAGCATGCATACGAGCGAGTCACGAAACCGACGTGAGGAGTCTTGGACATGACCGATCGACGCATCGTCATCGCCGGAGGGCACGGCAAGATCGCCAGACATCTGATCAAGGAGTTGACCGCGTCGGGGGACCGCGCGGTGGCGCTGATCCGTAACCCCGACCACGTGGGGCCGGTGCAGGCACTCGGGGCGCTGCCGGTGGTCATCGACCTCGAACACGCGTCCGTCGACGACGTGGTGGACGTCGTCCGCGGTGCGGACGCGGTCGTGTTCGCGGCGGGCGCCGGGCCGGGAAGCGGCGCTGCCCGGAAGGACTCCGTCGATCGGGGCGCCGCGGTCCTGTTGGCCGACGCCGCCGAACGGGCCGGCGTGCGGCGATTCGTGCAGATCAGCTCGTTCGGTGCCGGCGAGCCGATTCCCGACGGCACCGACGACGGGTTCGTGGCGTACCTCGAGGCGAAGACGGCCGCGGAGGAGGACCTGAAACGCCGGGACGGCCTCGACTGGACGATCCTGCGGCCCGGGGGACTCACCGACGACGATCCGACCGGCGAGGTCGCGCTCACCGAACCGCCGCTCGAGCGGGGCACGGTGCCGCGAGGCGATGTCGCGGCGGTGATCGCGGCGTTGCTCGGGACGGACGCGGACGGCCGGCCCCGGGCGGTGGGGCGCACGTTGATGCTCACCGAGGGTTCGTTTTCCGTTGAGGACGCCGTCGCCGCGTTACCGTGAATTCACGCGCGCTTCGCTGCGGCGGAACCGTGACGGGCAGGAAGGGAAGTCGTGGACATCGAGATCGACCATGCGTCGTCGACGCCGCCGTTCGAGCAGTTGCGCACGCAGATCCTCGAACTCGTGAAGTCCGAGCGGCTCGTGGCCGGTACCAAGATCCCGACGGTTCGTGGCCTGGCGTCCCAGCTCCACATCGCGCCCAACACGGTCGCCCGGACCTATCGCGAACTCGAGCAGCTCGGGGTCATCGAAACCCGGGGGCGGCTCGGGTCGTTCGTCGCGACGTCCGGGGACCCGACGCGGGCCGAGGCGCAGAAGGCCGCGACCGAGTACGTCCGCGTGATCCGTCGGCTGGGAATCTCGGACGAGGACGCGGCGGCGTTCGTGGGGAGTGCGCTCGAGGGCGCCTGAGCAATTAGGTTGACGCTTCAACCTAATATGTGTCAGGGTGGCCTCATGAACTCCACCGCATTCCGCGACGTCAGCCTGCTCATCGCCCGTATCGGCATCGGCGTGATCTTCATTGCGCACGGATGGCAGAAGTTCTCCACCTGGGGCATCGACGGCACCCAGGCCGCCTTCGCCGGCATGGACGTCCCGCTGGCCGACGTCTCGGCGATCGTGGCCGCGACGATCGAACTGGTCGGCGGCATCGCCCTGCTCGTCGGATTCGCCACCCGCATCGCCGGCGGCCTGCTGTTCCTGAACATGCTCGGCGCGTTCTTCATCGTGCACGTCGGCAACGGCATCTTCGTCGGCGACGGCGGCTACGAACTGGTCCTGGCGCTCGGAGTCGCGTCGCTGCTGATCGCGGGGGTCGGGGCCGGTCGGTTCAGCGTCGACGCCGTGGTCGGCAGGAAGTCGCGGGTGCTGTCCGCGTCCTGACACCGATCCGCGCGCACCCGGGACTCGCCACGGCGGGCTCCGGGTGCTTGCTTTTGGCCGCGAGAGTGAGCACCGTTTGAGGAATGGCAGGCGCACGCGAGCTGTCCGGAACCGACCGGGTGGTGTTCGGCGTGGCCGCGAGCGCAGTCGCCGCGATCGTGGTCTGGGGGCTCGCTGCGCCCGACAACCTCGAATCGATCACCGGCGACATGCTCGACTGGCTGGTCACCAACATGGGCTGGCTGTTCGTCATCGCCGCGTCGTCGTTCGTCGTCTTCATCCTGTGGATCGCCGCGAGTAAGTACGGCCGGGTCCCGCTCGGGAAGGACGGCGAGAAGCCCGAGTTCACGACGGTCAGCTGGATCGCGATGATGTTCAGCGCCGGTATGGGCATCGGCCTGATGTTCTTCGGCGTCGCGGAACCGCTCGCGCACTTCGTGACGCCGCCGCCCGGCACCGACGGCGGAGTCGGTACGGCGATGGCGACCACGATGTTCCACTGGAGCCTGCATCCGTGGTCCATCTACGCGGTGATGGGACTCGCCATCGCGTACGGCACATATCGGCGGGGCCGCCCGCAGCTGATCAGCGCGGCGTTCTTCCCGCTGCTCGGCCGGCGCAGTCAAGGTCCGATCGGCAGGGTCATCGACATCCTCGCGATCTTCGCGACCATGTTCGGCACCGCGGCATCGCTCGGCCTGGGCGCCCTGCAGATCGGTTCCGGGCTCGAGGTGATCGGCTGGATGGGGGAGGTGGGTACCTTCCTGCTGGTCGCCGTCGTCGCGGTACTGACCCTCGCCTTCGTCGCGTCGGCGGTCTCCGGTGTGGCCAAGGGCATTCAGTGGCTGTCGAACATCAACATGGTCCTGGCCCTCGCGCTCGCGGTCTTCGTGTTCGTACTCGGGCCGACGGTACTGATCCTCAATCTGATTCCCACCACGATCGGCAACTACGCCGCCGACCTGGCCGCGATGTCCGCGCGCACCGCAGCGTCGAGCAATCCCGCGACCGCCGAATGGCTGTCGTCGTGGACCATCTTCTACTGGGCGTGGTGGATCTCGTGGACACCGTTCGTCGGGATGTTCCTCGCACGGATCAGTCGGGGGCGCACCATCCGCGAGTTCGTGATCGGTGTGATCCTCATTCCGAGCCTGGTCAGCCTGTTGTGGTTCTCGGTGTTCGGCGGTGCCGGGATCAACGAGCAGAGCGAGGGCGTCGACCTGGCCGGACGGGACACCACCGAGAGCCAACTGTTCGGAATGCTCGAGCACCTGCCGCTGTTCGGGATCTCCACCGTGCTCGTGATGGTGCTGGTCGCGATCTTCTTCGTCTCGGGCGCCGACGCGGCCTCGATGGTGATGGGCACCCTGTCGCAACGCGGTGCCCTCGCGCCGGCCCGCTGGGTGGTCGTCTTCTGGGGACTGCTCACCGGCGGGGTCGCCGCGCTCATCCTCTGGACCGGCGGTGCCGACGCACTCAACGGCCTGCAGACGATGACGATCATCGCCGCAGCACCGTTCGTGCTCGTCATGATCGGCCTGTGCGTCTCGCTGTACCGGGATCTGTCCCGCGATCCGATGATCCTCGCCGAACGCAAGGAGCGACGTCTGTCGTCGCGGGCGCTGCGGCGCTGGACGTGACGCCCGCGCTCGTCAGCCGCGATCGGTGACCATCGACAGGATCTGTGGAAGGGACGTCCAGTCGGTGGAGACGACGGACGCCGAGCGGCCGGCGAGGTCGAGTACCCGGGCCCGGGCGTCCGCCTCGGACGGCGCGACCGGGTCGAGCGTCGGGAACACCTTGTGCGCATCGGTGACGACGACCAGATAGCCGTTGTCGCGGTACCACCCGGTGTCGGAGTCGCCGCCGACGAAGTCCGTGGCGTCCACGTCGAACACCACGAACCACGGCCGCAGCGCGGCGTCGTACCGCAGCCGCGGGTCGCCCGCCTGTGCCCGGTGCACCGCGGGGAACGCACTCGCCAGGCCCAGGGCGCCGACCCGCGCCAGATCCGACAGGTGCGTCGCGTACGCGCGGTCGATCCACCACGTGTCGAGCGGGTTGTTCTCCTGCACGGTGCCCGGGATCAGTTCCACGAGGAACCTGCCGCGCAGCTCCCGGGCAGCGGGCCAACCCGCGGTGCGGACGGCGTCGTCGAGCGTCGCCGCGGACGGACCGCCGTGCGCCAGGAGATCGGCCGGGCCGAAGACGGCGTCGCCGAGCCGGCTGCGGACCAGGGCGTCGAACTCGCGCGGACCACGTCCGAACGGCGGGGTGAATCCGTCCTTCATCTCGACCTTCACCACCACCGGCGGGTGGTCCGGGTGGGCGTCGTGCCACGTGCGCAGGTCGTCGAGGCAGCCGCTCAGGAACTGGTCGCGCGGCCCGGTCCGTAGCCGGTCGGCCGAGGTCGCGCCCGCACAGTTGTTGTCGTTGGCGATCGGGTTCGAATGCGACACCCGCCAATCCGGACCCGCCGCGTTGGTCCACACGTCCAGCTCGATCAGACCCGCGCCGGCATCGAGGGCGTCGGCGAGGAACGGATAGCGGTGCTTCTCGAACGTGTTGTGGACGCCGACCGACGTCACGTCGGACAGGGCCGGCGCCGTACCGCCGGAATCGGCATGTGCCGTCGCGGGTACCGACAGGGCCGACACGGCGAGCGCGATCGCCGCGATCACGGACGTTCTGGACATTCGCAGCACGCTACCCACGGGGAGAGTGGTGTGGGGCGTTTCGCGGAGAAGCGGTCACCGGTGGCGGCGGATCAGCGCCAGCTCGGCAACCACAGCTGCTGCTGCCACATCTCCGGGGTGATCGGCACAGCGGTCAGGATCGGCCACAGCCACACGAAGTTCGCGACCACCAGGCCCACGTAGAGACACACCGCCAGCAGCCCGGTGCCGCGCCTCTCGGCCGAAGCCCTGGCGGCGCCGAGGATCTCGCCGAGGATCAGCGCGATCGCCATCACGAAGAACGGGGCCAGCGCGACCGCGTAGAAGTAGTACATCTGGCGGTCCAGCGTCACGAACCACGGCAGCAGCGCGGCAGCGTAGCCGGTGAGCACCGTCGCGTAGCGCCAGTCGCGGCTGACGAACGTGCGCCACAGCGCCCAGCCGAGAACCGGCACCGCAAGCCACCACATCGCGGGCGTGCCGATCAGCATCACCGCCTTGACGCAGCTGGGTCCGCCGCAGCCGGACACGTGCTCGCCCTCGGCGAAGTAGTACAGCATCGGGCGCAGGCCCATCGGCCACGTCCACGGCTTCGACTCCCACGGATGGTGGTTGCCCGCCGAATTGGTCAGGCCCGAATGGAACTCGAGCACCTTGGCGCTGTAGTACCACAGTGACCGAAGCGCCTCGGGCACGAACGAGAACGGGCCGCCGGTGCCGATCTGATTGCCGGCGGCGTGCCGGTCGACACCGGTCTCGCTCGCGAACCACGCCCCGTACGTGCCGAGGTACACGATCAACGGCACCACGACGAGCGCGTACAGCGACGGCACGATGTCGCGGATCGCGGTGCCGACCCACGGCCGCCGCACCCCGTACGCGCGGCGGGCGGCGATGTCGTATCCGACGCACAGCAGGCCGAAGAACGCGATGAAGTACATGCCGGACCACTTGGTGCCGCACGCGAGACCGAGCATGAGGCCGGCGCCGAATCGCCACCACCGCACGCCCAGCCGCGGGCCGAACTCGGTGACCCCGATACGTCCCTCCGCCCGCACCCGGGCCATCCGCTCGCGCACCTGGTCCCGGTCGACGACGAGGCAACCCAGCGCCGCGACGGTGAACAGGGCGAGGAAGATGTCGAGCATTCCGAGGCGGGAGGAGACGAAGGTGACGCCGTCGACGATCAGCAGGACGCCGGCGATCGTGCCGATCAGCGTCGATCGGGTCATGCGCCGGACGATCCGCATCACCAGCAGCACCAGGATCGTCCCGGCGACGGCCGACGCGAACCGCCAGCCCCACGCGTTGTAGCCGAACAGCGCCTCGCCCATCGCGATCAGCTGTTTGCCGACCGGCGGATGCACCACCAGTCCGTAGCCGGGGTTGTCCTCGAGCCCACCGCCGGTGAGGACCTGCCACCCCTGCGGCACGTAGTGCTTCTCGTCGAAGACCGGGGTGCCCGCGTCGGTCGGATAGTTCAGCATCACGAACCGTGTGATCGCGGCGAGCGCGGTGACCACGAGCGTCGCGATCCAGCCGCGCCGGCGGTCGGTCGGACCGAAGTCCGGGGGCGGGGCGGTCGGAACCGGGCTGACGGTTCGGGGTCCGCCGGACGAGGGCGCGGGGTGCTCGTCCGTCAGCTGGGTCACGTGTCGATCGTAGGCTGTCATCCATGACTGGTCGCCTCGTCCTCGCCGCAACTCCCATGGGGGACATCGGTGATGCCTCCGAACGCCTGCGCACCGCCCTCGGATCGGCCGACGTCGTGGCCGCCGAGGACACCCGCCGCACCAAGGCGCTCGCCGCGGCCCTCGGAGTCACGATCACCGGTCGAGTCGTCAGCTTCTACGACCAGGTCGAGGTGTCCCGGCTGCCGGTCCTCGTCGCCGATGTCGAGGAGGGCCGGACCGTGCTGCTCGTCACCGATGCCGGCATGCCGTCCGTGAGCGATCCCGGATACCGGTTGGTGGCGGCCTGTGTCGAGAAGGACCTGCCCGTGACGTGCCTGCCCGGCCCGTCGGCGGTCACCACGGCGCTCGCGCTGTCCGGGCTGCCAGTGGAACGTTTCTGCTTCGACGGCTTCCCGCCCCGCAAGCAGGGGCAGCGGCGCGCGTGGTTCCAGACGCTGAAGACCGAGCCGCGGGCGTGTGTCTTCTTCGAGGCGCCGCACCGACTGGCGGCGTCCCTCGCGGACGCGGTGGAGGTGCTCGGCGGGAGCCGACGCGCGGCGGTGTGCCGGGAACTGACGAAGACGTACGAGGAAGTCCGTCGCGGCACTCTGGCGGAACTCGCGGAGTGGGCCGTCGAGGGGGCGCGCGGCGAGATCACGGTGGTACTCGAGGGCGCGCAGCCGGTGGCGGCGGATCCGGAGGATCTGGTCGGCGAGGTCGAGCGACTCGTCGCGGACGGAGTGAGACTGAAGGACGCGTGCGCTCAGGTCGCCACCGAGGGCGTGTCGAAGCGCGAGTTGTACGAGACCGTACTGGCGTCCCGGAAGGATTGACACCTCCGGGCGCTGGGAACGCGGTTCCCGCCGACCCCCGACGAGCGGCTACCCGGGGGTGGGCGCTCCGGTCGAAACCGGAGCGCCACCCGGCGGGGCAGCGACCGCATCGGCGGGGGCCGCACCCAACAGCACCATCAGGCCCACGGTCGCGGCGATGACCAAACCTGCCCCGACAGCCGGCGGTGTCTTCGCCGTCAGTTTGGCCGCCTTCGCGATCATTCCGAGTTCCTCCTCCGTGGACGCTGCACCCGGCAGGGGATACCCCTCGTGGATTTCTCCAACCCCCACCGGTCGCAGCGCCGCTTGGCGCAGGGCCCTTGTGTGTCGACGTCGACTTTGCCGCATTCGGCGGAACGGACGAACTGGATGGTTCGCAAGACGAGCTATCATCCCTGTTCGCGGGCGGTGAGGAATAATTCCGCAGCGGAATCCGCAGGGGCCGCAGAGCGCGGAGATCGGGGTGGACCCGGTGGAATGCCGCGGCCCGCGACACGGAAGGAACGACCAGCGCGATGACAGCGGACAGTGAGGCCCAGAGCGACGCGGAACGGTCGGGCGCGGCGGCTCGGTTGATGTTCGCCGACCAGATGCGGTTGCTGTTCGCGACCGCCGGAGGCCCGCCGCTGAAGAAGGTCGTCACCGAGGCGGCAACTCTCGGCCGCTCGGTCGGCGGGGAGAAGCCCGCCACCGTCCAGCGGATCAGCGACTGGCGATCGGGCAAGCGGATGCCGGCGACGTTCGAGTCGGTCCGCCCCGTGCTCGCGGTCCTCATCCGAATGGCCCGGGCACTGCACGAAGGTCCGCCGCCCACCGACGGATTGTTCTCCATGCGGCAGTGGGAGGCGTGGTGGCGCAACGCCAGCTCCGCTCCCGCGACGAAGCCCGCGGCGTCCGGAGCCGGGGAGCCCCCTGCGACGTTGCTTCCGGCGGGCGTGCGGCCCTATCGCGGGCTGGCGCCGTACCGGGAGAAGGACGAGCGACTGTTCTTCGGGCGCACCCAGAGCGTCGACGGTCTCGTCGCCGCCGTCGAGGCCGCGCAGGGCAAGGGCATCGTGATCGTCACCGGCGCCTCGGGCGTCGGCAAGTCGTCGCTCGTGCAGGCCGGGTTGATCCCGCAGTTGCGTGCCCTCGACCGGGTCGGCGAGCGCCGCGCGTTCGCGGCGGTGGTGTTCGCGCCGGGCGCGCATCCGCTGGCGGCGCTGCGGACCGCCGTACCCGAACTGACCGAGGTGTCGCCGAGCGCGGAACAGCTCCACGACGCGCTGGCCCGCGCCGCGGACCGGCTCGGCGCCCACCACCTCCTGATCGTCGTCGACCAGATCGAGGAATTGTTCTCGCAGTGCTCCGACGCCGACGAGCGCGCGGACTTCCTCGCGCTGCTCGACATGGCCGCGACGGCGCCGGTCAGCGGTGGCGCGACCGACACGACGTCCGTCGTCGCGACGATGCGATCTGACTTCTACCCGCAGGCGCTCACGCACAAGGTGCTCGCACGGGCCCTCGAGCAGCGCAGCAAGACGGTGTCGCCGCTCCTGCGTGAGGACGTCGTCGAGGTGATCACGAAACCGGCCCGCATGATCGGACTCAAGCTCGAGCCCGGCCTGGTGGACCTCATCCTCAACGATCTCGGTGTCCTCACCGCGTCGTCGCCCAACCCGTCCGAGGGCAGCGACACCGTGCTCCCGCTGGTATCGCACCTGCTCGACACGATGTGGGAGCGGCGCCGCGGGGGACAGCTCACCATCGCGAACTACCGCTCCACCGGCGGGGTGCGCGGGTCCATCGCGGCCGCCGCCGAGCGCGCGTGGGAGCAACTCGACGAACGCGGCCGCGTTCTGGCACGGGCGATGTTCGTGCACCTCGTCTACGTCACGAGCACCGGCACCGACGTCAAGATCCGCCGGACCGTTCCGCAGCTCGTCGCGCTCGAGGGGTCCGACACCGGTGCCGGTCGCCGCGTCGTCGACCACTTCGTCAATGCCCGGGTGCTGGTGGCGGACGGTGACGCGGTCGAACTCATCCACGACGCGGTCATCTACACGTGGCCGCGGCTCAGGGCGTGGATCCAGGAGGACCGCTCCTACTCGGCGCTGCGTCAGCAGATCGAGACGGACGCGGTCCACTGGGAGGACGCCGACCGCAACAACAGCCTGCTGTACCACCGCGGCCGGCTCGACTTGCTGACCGAGCACGCGGAGAAGCAGGCCGATCACAGGTCCCCGGCGGATCAGCCGGGTGTCGAGGCTGTCGCGGCGACGCTGACGCCCGCGGCCGTGGACTTCCTGGAGGCGTCGGTTCGGCAGGTGGGTCGTCAGACGTGGCGCAAGCGCACCGTCATGACCGCGCTGGCGCTGTCGACCGTGGTCGCCGTCGCGATGGGGGCGATGGCGCTGGCCGCGAAGTCGCGGGCCGAGGACGAGCGCAGTGCCGCGCAGTTCCAGCAGGTGGTCGCGCTCGCCGACGCCCTACGGGAGAGCGATCCGACGACGTCCGCGCAGCTGTCGCTCGCCGCGTGGCGCATGCGGCCGGGCAACGACGACGCGTTCTCCCGACTGGTCGCCACCGAGAACACCCCGATCTCCCGGAGCCTGAAGGGCCACAGCGGACCTGTCTACGGCGTCGCGTTCTCGGCCGACGGCCGGACCCTCGCATCCGCGAGCGATGACCGGTCGGTGCGATTGTGGGACCTCACGGACCGGTCGGCCCCGACGCCGATCGGCGGCGAGCTGACCGGTCCGGACCAGTACATGGCGTCGGTGTCGTTCAGCCCCGACGGGCACCTCCTCGCCGCGGGCGGCGGCGACGGGACCATGTGGATCTGGGACGTCAGCGACCGGGCCGCGCCGCGGGCACTGATGTCGGGACTGCGGACCGCGCCCGGTGCAGTGCACAACGTGCGGTTCAGCCCCGACGGCCGACTGCTGGCGGTCCCGCACGACGACGGCACCGTGACGCTGTTCGACACCACGAACCCCGACTCCGGGCAGTTCCCCGCCACCACGCTGCGGGCGCACTCCGGCGCGGTGCGCACCGTGTCCTTCCGCGGCGGCACGGTGCTGGCGACGTCGAGCGACGACCGCACGGTCCGGGTGTGGGACATAGCCGACCTCGGGCGGCCGGTGCAGGTGGGGCGGGACCTGACCGGCTTCGACGACGTCGCGCACTCGGTGTCGTTCAGTCCCGACGGCACCACCCTGGCCGCGAGCAGCGACGACGGCATGATCCGGGTCTTCGATTCGACGGACCTCCAGGACGTCCGCCAGGTGGGGGCCCCGCTACAGGCCCACACGGGTGGCATCTGGACGATCGCCTTCGGTCCCGACGGGACGACACTGGCGAGTGCGTCCTGGGACGGCACCGCGAAGTTGTGGTCGGTCGATCCGGCGACGCGCGCGGTGCACGAACTGCGGCCCGCGCTCAGCGGCAACGGCGGCGGCGTCCCCGCACTCGCCCTCTCGCCGGACGGAACGACGATCGTCACCGGCGGCCAGGATTCGATCGTGCGGATGTGGACGCTGCCGTCGGGGACGGTGCCGGTGTCGGACGCGTCGCTGACCCTGCCGTCGATCGACAGCGACGGCTCGACGGTGGTGACCGCGGGATACGACGCGCAGGTGCGGTTGTGGAGGGTGTCGGCGGGCGGCGCGATGGACCGGGTCGGCTCGATCGAGCTGCCGCGGCCGTTGGGCGGCGGCAACGTCGCGGAGCTGTCGCCGGACGGAAAGGTCCTGGCGACCACCCAGACGTCGGGCGGCCACGTGCAGCTGTGGGACGTCGCCGATCCGGCACGCCCGGCGCCGCTGGGGCCGCCGATCGTGACGGCGACGCGGTTCACGTGGGAGATGGCGTTCAGCCCGGACGGCCGGACCCTCGCGATCGGCGACGACGACTTCACCGTCGCACTGTGGGACGTCCAGGATCCGCGTAACCCCGTGCGAGTGGGCGAACGCCTGACCGGGCCACGGAACCTGGTGCGCAGCGCCGCCTTCGGTCCCGACGGTGACGTGCTGGTCGCGGCCGGCGCGGACGGCGACATCTATGCGTGGGACGTGTCCTCACCGGCGCAGCCGTCGCCGCTTCCGATCCGTGCCGGCGGGCACGACGGCGGCGTCAACGCCCTGTCGTTCGATCCGGACGGAGACACCCTGGTCACCGCCAGCGACGACCACACCCTCGTACTGTGGGACCGCGACGCCGACGGTGGCTTCACGCCGCGCCCGGTGCCGCTGCGCGGACACACCGGGACGGTGTACAGCGTCGCGTTCAGCGGTGACGGCACCCACGTGGTCAGTGGCAGCGACGACGGCTCGGTGCGGCTGTGGAACATCGACGGCGCGGGGGAGTCCGAGGAGGTCGGCGGCCCGCTCACCACCATCGGGACCGGGCGGTGGCAGGTCGCGTTCCTGCCGCAGACCGACACGGTGATCGCGGGCGGTGGTGACGGCGTGCTTCGGACGTGGCGTCTCGACGAGGACCCCGTCACCGACCGGATCTGTGCGGCTACCTCGGAGCTGACACAGGATCGGCCGGCGCATTTCGAGATGCCGGAGTCCGGTCGGGGAGCGTGCGCGACGCGGTGAGCGTGACGATGCTCGACGCCTTGTCCAGGCACTCCTGCCATTCGGCATCGGGGTCGGAGTCGATGGTGATTCCACCGCCGACTCCGAGGCCGACGCGGCCGGCCGCGTCGAACTCGACCGTGCGGATCGCGACATTCAGTTCGAGTCCCGCCAGGGGGCTGTGCATTCCGACGGCGCCGCAGTAGACGCCGCGGGGGTCCGGTTCCCACGAGCGGAGCAGCGCCCGCGCCGAATGCTTGGGACACCCGGTCACCGAGGCGGGCGGGAACGCTGCGTCGAGCAGGTCCGCGGCGCTGACCCGGTCCGAGACGTCGGCGGTGACGGTCGAGACCAGGTGCCACACGCCCGGGGCCGGCTTGACCCGCAACAGGTCGGTCACCTTGACCGAACCCGCGTCGGCCACGCGGCCCAGGTCGTTGCGGACGAGGTCGACGATCATCACGTTCTCTGCGACATCCTTGACCGAGTTCCGCAGGCGCACAGGGTCTTCGCCGAGGGGAAGGGTGCCCTTGATGGGGCTGGACGTGACGGTGCCGCCGCGGCGCGACAGGAACAGTTCGGGGGACAGCGAGGCGACCGCACCCCACCGACCCTGCACGAACCCGGCCCGGCTGGGCCGGGTCCGGTCGACCGCATCGGTGAAGAAGTCGACCGGGCGGCCCGAACTGGTCCCGTGGAAACGGGCACACACGCACGCCTGGTAGACGTCGCCGCGGGCGATGGCGTCGAGACAGTCCTCGACGCCGCGCCGGTGGGCGTGCCGGTCCGGGGTGGTCCAGTCGATGTGCCACGGGCCGAGGGCGGCGTCGGGGCGCCGGACGATGTGTACCAGGTCGTCGGGACACGGACGATCGATCAGGCTCTCGAACCACCAGCAACCCGAGTCGTCCAGCCGTAGAACATGATCGGTCCAACCGCCCGCGGCCTCGGGTAGGGCTCCGGTTCGGTCCGGGTAGGCACGGTAGCCGATCCACCCACCGCCGATGACTGGACCGCCGATGACCGGACCGGTGGTGCTGATCTCCGGTCCGGCGTCGCGCCGCGGCACCGTGAAGGCGGCTCGGGCGTCGTGCGGTGTGGCGCGCACACTGGGCGCGAGAACGGCGGCGGCGTCGAACCAGTTTCCGATCAGGCCGGCCGGCGGTGCCAGCTTCCGCGAGCGAGCCCGCCGAGCCAGTGCGCGGAGCACGTCGGCGGCGCTGCCACCGTCTCCGATCCGCTCGATCCGCATTGGTCCAGCTTTCCATGCTGTGGGGCCTGCAACGACATCGGTCCGCGGTGACGTGCATCCGGTCGGCACCCGAGGTGTGGCCGCTGGCTCATCGCGCGATCGCCCGTTCGCCCGGCGCGAGCGACGCCCCGTCGGCGGCCGTCTGCCCGGCGTTCCAGCCGTGCGCGTCGACGGATCTGCTGCGGGCCGCCCGGGTGCTCGGGAAGAGTCGCTCGAACTCCGCATCGACCGCGGCGGACCGCGCGGCCAGCACCGGCAGCAGGTCGTCGATCCGCACGTCCGCGTCCACCGCGGTCTCCGCGGTCGCGCGGCTGTCGGCCTCCTTGAGGCGCTGACCGATCCGCACCGCGAACCCGAACAGGAACGCCTTGCGGAACGACGCCGTGCGCGAGTCGGCGGGTGAGCGGGCCCCGGCCTCGTGCATCGCCCGGGTCGCCTGGACCAGCAGCGACATGAACAGCAGATCGATCTGCCGCAGGTCGATGGGGTCGCCGACCACGGTCGCGATCGCGAATCGGTCGAACCACACCGTGCGGGCGCGGTTGGCCTCGCCGATCGCCGTCAGCAGATGCACCTTCTCCCGGACGTACGGGCTGTCCAGGTGGATGCGGCGACTGCGAATCGTGCTCGACCCGGGGGCGTCGGCGCCGTGCAGCAGCGCCGCACCGATCGCGTAGCGGGTCATGAGGTCCTGCGCCTTGGCCGTGAACGTCTCGGCCTCCTCGACGAACTCGGTGGCCTCGGCCTTGGCCAGCAGCCCGCGGATCCGGCCCAGGAGTTTCGGGTCGACATCGGCACTGCCCCCATCGGCACTGCCCCCATCGGCACTGCCGCCACCGGTCTCGCGCGGAGATGCCGCCGAATCGTCGCGCCGCTCCGGCCACCTCGACGGCGGATCGCACAGGTACGTCAATCGCGGTAGCTCGAGCCAGTGCACCGAGAGCGCGACCCAGTCGCGGACACCGATCTGCCAGTTCGCGGCGTCCAGGGCGGCCCCGAAGTCGTCGGGCGTGCAACGGGGCGGCAGACCGTCGGCGAACCGGGCGGCCTCGGGTTCGCGGTCGGCGATCTGCTCGAGTTGTTCGCGCCATTCCCGGGGCGCCCGGAAGTGCGCCTCGGTGGCGTGCGCATGGAACAGCAGGGCGGCGGCCGCGGTGGGCGCGGTGGCGGCGCCGAGCGCCCGCCGTGTCACGTGCAGGACATCGGCGGGCTGCCAGCCGCGCTCGTACGCGTCGGCCAGCGCGCTCACGAGTCCGGCTGCCGACCGCTGCCGGGGCGGCGGTGGGCATCCGAACCGATCGAAAGCGTCTCGCGTTCGAAAGTATGTTCTATTGCTCCCCATGCGTGACAGTGTGCACGAGGGGGCCGACAACTTCAGGAGCGACGGTTACGCCTCGGTCTCCTCGACGTACCGCGGGAACACGCCCACCGGCTTCGGTAGCGGCGTACCTGCGACGATGCGGTTCGCGATGTCCGCGAAAGCACGGGCGTCGGGCGCCTGCCCGAGCAGGTCGAGGATCTTCTCGGCCGAGTCCGGCATCACCGGCTGGACCAGCAGGCCGACGATGCGGACCACCTCGAGCGTCACGTACAGGACCGTGGCCATGCGGGCCGGATCGGTCTTGCGCAGCACCCACGGCTCCTGCTGCGAGAAGTACCGGTTGGTCTCGCCGAGCACGTGCCAGATCGCCTCGAGCCCGAGGTGCAGCGCCTGCACGTCGAACTCGGCGCGCACCTTCGCGAGCAGCGCGTCGGCCTGCGCGAGCAGCGCGCGGTCGGCGTCGGTGAGTTCACCCGGCGTCGGCACCTGCGCGTCACAGTTCTTCGCGACCATCGACAGCGACCGCTGGGCCAGGTTGCCCAGTTCGTTCGCGAGGTCGGTGTTCATCCGGGTGACGATCGCCTCGTGGCTGTAGCTGCCGTCCTGGCCGTACGAGATCTCGCGCAGCAGGAAGAAGCGCACGGCGTCGAGGCCGTACTGCTCCACCATCGCCAGCGGGTCGACGACGTTGCCGACCGACTTCGACATCTTCTCGCCCTTGTTGAACAGGAAGCCGTGCACGAAGACCCGCTCGGGCAGCTCGATGCCCGCGGACATCAGGAAGGCCGGCCAGTACACGGTGTGGAACCGCGTGATGTCCTTGCCGATGATGTGCAGGCTCGCGGGCCAGTACCGCTCGAACTCCGCGGACTCGGTGTTCGGGAAGCCCGCGCCGGTGAGGTAGTTGGTGAGCGCGTCCACCCACACGTACATGACGTGCGCGGGATCGCCGGGCACCGGAACACCCCAGTCGAACGTGGTGCGCGAGATCGACAGGTCCTTGAGCCCGCTCTTGACGAAGCTCAGGATCTCGTTACGGCGCGTGGCCGGCGCGATGAAGTCCGGGTTCTCCTCGTAGTGCGCGAGCAGGCGATCCTGGTACTTCGACAGCCGGAAGGTGTAGTTCGACTCCTCGGTCCACTCGACCGGCGTGCCGGTCTCGGTGGCGATCCGGGTGCCGTCCTCGAGGACCGTCGTCTCCTCCTCGGCGTGGAACGCCTCGTCGCGGACGGAGTACCAGCCCGAGTAGGTGTCGAGGTAGATGTCGCCGGCCGCGACCATCCGCTCCCAGATCGCCTTGCTGGCCTCGAGATGGTCGGCGTCGGTGGTCCGGATGAAACGGTCGTACGAGATGTTCAGCACCTTGTCCATGGCCTGGAACACGTCGGAGTTGCGCGTCGCGAGGTCGCGGACGTCGATGCCTTCCTTGGCCGCCGTCTGCTGCATCTTCAGGCCGTGTTCGTCCGTGCCGGTCATGAAGAACACGTCGAAACCGTCGAGGCGCTTGAAGCGCGCAATCGCGTCCGACGAGATGTACTCGTAGGCGTGTCCGATGTGCGGGACGCCGTTGGGGTACGCGATCGCCGTCGTCAGATAGAACGGCGGACGATCCGTCGGGGCAGGCATCTGGTTGGGCGAGGAAGGCACAGTCATGGTGCGCCTACTCTATCGACGTGAGCAAAGATCGTCCCGCCCCGGACCTGCCCGAGCCGCTTTTTCCGCTCGTCGACGCCCATACCCATCTCGATGCGTGCGGTGCCACCGACGCGGAGACCACGCGGGTGATCGTCGACCGTGCAGCCTCGGTCGGGGTCGAACGGATCGTCACCGTGGCCGACGATCTGGCTGCCGCGCAGTTCGCGGTGGACGCCGCGAACTGGGACGAGCGGGTCTTCGCGGCGGTTGCGATCCACCCGACCCGGGCCAACGCCCTCGACGACGACACCAAGGCGGAGATCGAGCGCCTGGCGTCCGACCCGCGCGTCGTCGCGGTGGGGGAGACGGGCCTGGACCTGTACTGGCCCGGCAAGCTCGACGGCTGCGCGACGCCGGAGGAGCAGGAGGACGGGTTCCGCTGGCACATCGACCTCGCGAAGCGCCTCGGGAAGCCGGTGATGATCCACAACCGCGAGGCCGACACCGACCTGCTGCGCGTCCTCGACTCCGAGGGCGCCCCGGACACGGTGATCTTCCACTGTTTCTCGTCCGACGCGACGATGGCGCGCGCGTGCGTCGACGCCGGCTACGTGCTGAGTTTCTCCGGCACCGTCAGCTTCAAGAACGCGAAGGCGCTGCGCGAGGCCGCGCTGCTGGTCCCGTCGGAGCAGTTGCTCGTCGAGACGGACGCGCCGTATCTCACCCCGCACCCGTTCCGCGGCGCGCCCAACCAGTCGTACTGCCTGCCGTACACGCTGCGGGCCCTCGCCGACGTGCGCGGCGAGGACCCCGTCGAACTGGCGAAGGCGTCGACCGCGACAGCCGAGCGCGTGTACCGTCTGCCCGCGCGCGGCTGATCGCTCGGCCGACGGGAATCTACGGACGGCTCGGCCGTCGCGGGTTCTTCCGGGGCCGGATCCGCGCGTTCGGCAGCGGCGGTGCGGGCAGTCGCGCCACGTCGCCGGTATAGCCCTGCACCGCGCCGAAGCGGTCCGACCCGGCTTGCCACTCGTCGCGGAACTGCTCGATCTCGTCGTGGCTGCGGCCCACGAAGTTCCACCACATCACGATTTCCTCGTCGAACGGTTCGCCGCCGAGCAGCACGACGCACGCCGGTTCGTCGGTGAGGTTCGTCAGCGTCAGGTCGGCGGCTCCGGTTCCGACGTAGCCGAGGTCGGCGCGGGCGAGTTCGAGGCCCTCGACACCGACCGCACCGGTGTCGACCAGGATGCCGTGCTCGAACGCCGGATCGACGTCGAGGCGCACCTCGGCGCGCGGCTCGAGGACGAGTTCTGCACCGAGCAGGGGAGTGAAGGTGTGGACGGGCGAGGTCGAGTCGGCCAGTGAGCCGAGGAAGACGCGGGCTGACGCGCCGTCGACGGACACGACCGGCGGTGTGTAGTGCTCGAAGTTGCGCGGGGCGTCGCGGGCGTCGTCGGGCAGCGCCACCCACAGTTGGACACCGTGCAGCACGGTCGTGTCCGCCGTCGAGACCTCGGAATGGCAGATGCCGTGGCCGCCGGTCATGAGATTGACCTCGCCGGGCCGGACCAGCGCGTGCATGCCGAGGCTGTCGCGGTGCTCGATCTCACCGGTGAACAGCCAGCTCACGGTCTGCAGTCCGGTGTGCGGGTGCGGTGCGACGTCCATGCCGCCGGTGCGCGCGACGTCGTCGGGGCCGTAGTGGTCGGCGAAGCACCATGCGCCGATCAGCGACCGCTGTCGTTGCGGCAGCGTCCGGCGCACAGGCATCGCCCGTGGTCCTCCCAGCGGGACCTCGCGGGAGGTGATGATCTCGGAGAGCGGACGGCCCGTCGCGCCCGCACGCGGGCCGTTCTCGCACTCGATCTCGATCGGTTCGGCTTCGACGTTGCTCATGTCCCTACCCTCCCACGGGCCCGGTCGGGTGTGACACGCGCAACTGCCGGAAAGTTCCCGTAACCGATTCGTGATCGACCAGCGCTTTCCTCGATATCTTCGTAGCTGCGATTGTGCTGATCGAGATCATGTGGTTGCCACATCACAGCCCCACCGTTACCGTGCTGTGATCGAACCTGTCGTCTGCCCCAGGATTTGTCGTGTCGCCTTTTGCTCGGATCAACACCGCCAGGTCGCCGCTCCTGTATGTCGTGGTCGCCGCACTCTTCATGACCCTTCTCGTCGGTGGAGGCCTGGTCGTCACTCAGCACAAGACGATCACCCTCGACGTCGACGGCGAGCAGATCGCACTCAGCACACTGCGTTCCGAGGTCGGTTCCGTGCTGGACAATGCCGGCTACCCGATCGGTGAGCACGACGTCGTCGCACCGAGCGCCGACGCGAAACTGTCCGACGGCGACACGGTCGTCCTGCGCCGCGCCCGGGAGATCGCACTCACGGTGGACGGCGAGCGCCGCACCGTCTGGTCGACCGCCCTCACGGTCGACGACGCGATGCGTCAGCTGAGCGTCGCCGGGGATGCCTACGTGTCCGCGTCGCGCGGCCAGCGAATCCCGCTCGACGGCATCGAGTTCGACGTCGTGAACGCGAAGGCGGTGCGGATCTCCGACAACGGTGCCCCGCACGCGGACGTCCGGGTCGCGGCGCCGACGGTCGGTGACCTCCTCACCGTCACGAACGTGCCGCTCGAACAGGCCGACACGGTCGTTCCCGCGCCGGAGACGCCGCTCACCGACGGTCTCGAGATCGTGGTGACCCGGACGCGCACCGAGACCCGCACGGAGACGCTGCCGATCCAGGTGCCCGAGAACCGCGTCGACGATCCGGCGCTCGAGCAGGGCAAGACCACCGTCGAGAACCCGGGCTCCCCGGGCGAGCGAACGGTGACGGCGAGCGTCACGACCGTCAACGGGGTCGAGACGCAGCGCCAGGAACTGTCGTCGGCGGTGGTCCGCGAGGCCGCACCGGCAGTCGTGCGGGTCGGAACCAAGCCCCGGCCGGCGGTTCCGTCGGTCGCGAACGGGTCGGTGTGGGACTCGCTCGCGCAGTGCGAGGCGACGGGCAACTGGTCGATCAACAACGGCAACGGCTTCCACGGCGGGCTCCAGTTCTCGCAGAGCACGTGGGCCGCCTACGGCGGCACGCAGTACGCGCCGACGGCCGACCGCGCGTCGCGCGAGCAGCAGATCGCCGTCGCCGAGAAGGTTCAGGCCGCGCAGGGCTGGGGCGCGTGGCCGTCATGTTCGAGCAAGTTGGGTCTCCGGTAAGGAATCGCGATGTCGCCACTGTCGAAGATCAACTCGAGTCGGTCGCCGCTGATGTACGGCGTGGTCGCCGCAACGCTCGTGACCCTCACGGTCGGTGGCGGAGTCGCCGTGACGCAGCACAAGACGGTGACCGTCGACGTCGACGGGGAACTGGTGACGGTCGGCACGATGTCGTCGAAGGTCGACGGGGCACTCGCGGCCGCGGGCTACAGCGTCGGCGAGCACGACGTCGTGGCACCGGCCGCGGACTCCGGGCTGTCCGACGGCGACACGGTGGTCCTCCGTCGCGGACGCGAGGTCGCGCTCACCGTGGACGGTCAGCAGCGCACGGTGTGGACGACGGCGCTCACCGTCGACGAGGCCCTGAACCAGTTCCGGCTCGCCGGTGACGTGCACGTTTCCGCGAACCGCTCGCAGCGCCTGCCGCTCGAGGGCTCCGACCTCGACGTGCTGAGCCCCCGCACGGTGAAGCTGGTCGACGGTGCGTCCGCCCCGACGGACATCCGCCTCGCCGCGCCCACGGTCGGCGATTTCCTCTCCGCGCACGGCACTCCCCTCGAGCAGGCCGACACCGTCGAGCCGCCCGCGGAGACGCCGCTCGCGGACGGTATGGAGGTCACCGTCACCCGAGGCCGGGTGGAGACCCGCGTGCTGACCGAGCCGGTCGCACCGCCGGAGCAGCGGATCGAGGATCCGTCCATGAACATGAGCCGCACCGTCGTGGAGAACCCCGGCAGTGCCGGCGTCGCGGACGTCACGTACGAGGTCACGACCGTCAACGGTGTCGAGACCGGTCGCACGCCGGTCGGGTCGACCGTCACGGCCCCGGCGCAGCCGAAGGTCGTCCGGGTCGGCGCCAAGCCGGGCACCGAGGTGCCGCCGGTGCAGAACGGTGCCACGTGGGACGCGCTGGCCCAGTGCGAGGCCACCGGCAACTGGGCGATCAACACGGGCAACGGCTTCTACGGCGGCGTGCAGTTCGACCAGAACACGTGGGAGCGCCAGGGTGGCCTGAAGTACGCGCCGCGCGCCGACCTCGCGACCCGCGAGGAGCAGATCGCGATCGCATCCCGCACCCAGCAGACGCAGGGCTGGGGTGCGTGGCCGTCGTGCACCAGCAAGCTGGGCCTGCGCTGACCCGTTTCCCCGTGCGTTAGGTTCTTCAGGTGTCAGACGCCGTGCCGCCCCCCGTCCATCCGCGAGGACAGGCCGCCCTCCTGGGGCCCGCCGAGGTCCGCGCCCTCGCCGAAGAGTTCGGGGTGCGCCCCACCAAGCAGCTCGGCCAGAACTTCGTGCACGACGCCAACACCGTCCGCCGGATCGTCTCGGTGGCCGGCGTCGGTCCGCAGGACACCGTTCTCGAGGTCGGCCCGGGTCTCGGTTCGCTGACGCTGGCCCTGCTCGATGTCGTCGATCGCGTGGTCGCCGTCGAGATCGATCCCAAGCTCGCTGCCCGGTTGCCCGCGACGGTCGCCGATCGCGCGCCCGAACTCGCGGATCGACTCACCGTGGTGGCCGCTGACGCGATGCGAGTGATGCCCGACGACGTCCCGGCCGAGCCCACCGCGCTCGTCGCGAACCTGCCCTACAACGTGGCCGTCCCGGTGCTGCTGCACCTGTTCGCCGAGTTCCCGAGTCTGCGTACCGCGCTGGTCATGGTGCAGGCCGAGGTGGCGGACCGGCTGGCGGCCACTCCCGGCAACAAGGTGTACGGCGTGCCCAGCGTCAAGGCCAACTTCTTCGGCACCGTCAAGCGTGCCGGTCACGTCGGCCGGGCGGTGTTCTGGCCGGTGCCGCAGGTCGAGTCCGGTCTGGTGCGGATCGACCGGTACCAGGATGCGCCGTGGCCGATCGACGCCGACCATCGGCGCAAGGTCTTCGCCGTGATCGATGCGGCGTTCGCTCAGCGCCGCAAGACACTTCGTGCAGCCCTCGCCGGCTGGGCCGGTTCGCCAGTCGAAGCCGAGCGACGTCTCGTCGCGGCGGGGATCGAACCATCCACGCGCGGTGAGAAACTCGACGCGGCGGCGTTCGTGCGTCTGGCCGACGTCCCCTGACACTCGACGGCCGACGTTCCCTCTCGATACTGTTTCGGCAACAATGGTCCAGGCGGTCCGTTCCTGTCGGATCGTCGAGCTGTGGTCCCCGGTGACGGGGCTGGTGTGAGGAATGTGATTGTGAGCAAGGGAATTCGGGCGATCGTTCGGCGATCCGGTGCCGTCGTGGTCGTGCTGGCGGGATTGGCTGCGGCAGGGTGTGGGACGTCGGTGGAGGGTACGGCGACAGCCGGTGGCACCTCCACGGCCGGCGAGACTTCGACGACGACGACGACGACCACGTCCGCGCCGCTGGGCGCCGACCAGGGCGGCCGGGTCGACATCGACGTCGAGATCGGCGACTGTGTGCGCCTGGGCGGTACGGCGGACGCCGCGACCATCGACGAAGCCGTCTGTGGCAGTGAGAAATCCAATTACAAGGTCGTCGGCAAGGCCGCGAAGAACGCGCAGTGCGCGTCGGACGTCGATCAGGTCTACTACGAGACCAAGTGGGGGAGTGAGCGGGGCGCGCTGTGCCTCGACATCGACTGGGTGATGGGCGGCTGCATGAGTCTGCCCGACGGTGACGACGACGAGCCGCAGCGCGTCGACTGCGATCACCCGTCCGCCCCGGGCATCGAGCGCGCGATCGAGGTCATCGAAGGCGCCACCGACGTCGAGCAGTGCTCGGAGGGCGGGTACGTCCACGACGAGCGTGAGTTCACGGTGTGCACGGAGACGGTCCGTCCGCTGTAGGCGGCGCGATGTCGACCACGAGGGTCCTCCTACTTTCGTAGGAAACGCCTCCTACCTTCGTACCGAAGACCGCTTCCGGGGCAGCGGAAACGGGCTGTGGCTCTCTAACTTCGTTGGGGTACAGCCTGTTTCTGCATCCGAAAGGTCTTCCCATGTCGAGTAGTTCGCTTCGTCGCGTCGCCACGGTGGTCGCGATCGCCGGTACCGCGATCCTGGTCTCGCCGGCCATGTCCTCGGCCGCCTCCGGCTCGCTCGGTGGTTCCCTCGGTAGTTCCTCCGGGTCCCTCGGCAGCGTGTCCGGTTCCCTCGGCAGCTCGTCCGACGAGCCGGCGGGTGGTTTCACGTGTGACGCACTGTCGACCGAGCCGACGCCCGCGGGTTGGGGCGTGCCGTTCGAGGACGAGAAGGGCCAGGAGGCCGCGTATTCCGCGGACACCGTGCTCGACGAGAACGGCTCGCTCGAGCTGGCCGTGACGGGTCCGTCGGACCGCACCGCGTGGTACCACGAGGCCGGTGGCGTCGCGCTCGCGGACGTCATCTCGAAGGACATCGGTTTCGCCGAGAAGGCGGCCACGTCCACCGCGTCGTTCCAGATCCGTCTGCTGGGCACCACCGGCGGCAAGTTCGACAACGGCTTCACCACGCTCGTGTGGGTCGCCGAGCCGGGTGCCACCGTCGCCGAAGGTGCGACGCACGAGCAGATCCAGAAGGGTCTGTGGTGGAGCACCCAGAACATCGACGGCGCGGAGGATCGTGTGCCGACCACGCTGGCGGCGATCTCGGAGGCGAACCCGAACGCGACCGTCGAGCACTACGGGGTGAGCGTCGGCTCGGGCTCGGCGGCGACGTCGACACTGGTCGATGCCGTGCAGTTCAACGGCTGCACCACCGATTTCGCCAAGAACGATCCCGAGCCGGCCGGAGCGGGATCCCTGGGCAGCCTGGGCAGCCTCGGCAACCTGTTCGGCAGCGTGTCCTCCTAGCCGTCGACGTCTTCCACGCAGGCATTTTCCCGCTCAATGGGACCGGGCATTCCGTACGTTCTGCCGCCGGATAACGTCTCCGCGGATGTGTGGCGCGAGTCACACCGTAGCGGCTGGAGGGTGCGTGGGTAGCAGGGCGAGGTTCGGTAGGGGCCTGACGACGGTGTTGGTCGCGAGTGCGCTGGTGCTCGCCGGTTGTGCCAGTTCGGACAGCGGCGGCGAGGCCGGCGACACTCGCACCCCGCCCGCGGTGGGCTTGGTGGGTGACCAGGCCCCGGACCCGACGGGCTCCACGCCGCAGCTGACGTTCAGCGTGCAGGCGCTGGCGGCGGTGCTCGACCCGGCCAGGACCACCGCGCGGGGCGGCAGTGGCGGCGACGAGTTGGCCGCCGTCTACGATGTCCTGCTCCGGTACGACGAGACGACGGGCGATTTCGTGCCGCGCCTGGCGCAGTCGCTGACGTCGGACCAGGCGGGGAACGTCTGGACGTTGAAGCTGCGCCCCGGCGTCACCTTCAGCGATGGCACCCCGCTCGATGCGAATGCGGTGGTGGCGAGCATCAACCGCTACAACACCAACAAGGGCAACGGCGCCGCGGTGTGGGTGGACGCCGTCGAGTCGACGACGGCCGTCGACCCGCAGACGGTCGAGTTCCGTCTGAGCAAGAAGTGGCCCACGTTCCCGTCGATGCTGGCGCTCGGGCACGGGATGATCGTCGCGCCCGGTGCGGGCGAGGGTGAGGCCTTCAAGCCGATCGGCGCCGGCCCCTTCGTCCTGGACCGCTACGCGCCCAACGAGGAGCGAGTGCTCACGGCGCGCGCCGACTACTGGAACGGCAAGCCCAAGTCCGACAAGCTGCGCTTCATCGCGCTGAGCGGTTCGCGTGAGAACCTGGAGTCGATGCGCACCAACGGCATCGACATCGGCTTCCTGCGAGGCAACCCCCAGGCGATCTACGACACGATCGACGCCGGCTACCCCGGCTCCTTCAGCATCCTCAACAGTGGCGGAGCCGAGCTCGTCAACAACCGTGAGGGTCGGCCCGGCGCGGATGTCCGGGTGCGCAGGGCGATTGCGCTGGCGATCGATCCGGAACTGGTCGGTCAGCGCGGCGACAACGGTCTGGGACTGCCCGGGAAGGCCATGTTCAACGACCTCTCCCGCTGGGCCACCGACGTCGACGGCGTGCCGTTCGATCCCGACGCCGCTCGCAAGCTGCTCGACGAGGCGAAGGCCGACGGCTACGACGGCAAGTTGGACTACATCGTGCTGCAGGAGCCGAGTGAGGCTGCGATAGGCCTGGCCGTGCAGTCCCTGCTGCAGGCGGTCGGGTTCACGGTGAACATCATCAACGCCAACAACGCCGGCGATATCGTCAAGCAGGTGTACGTCCAGCGCGACTACGACATGGCGCACGCCGGTATCGGCCTGTACGAGGCGATTCCGTACCTGGGCCTGGACACGACCCTGTCGGCGACGTCGACCGCCAACTTCGCGGGCTACTCGAACCCGCAGATGGAGGTGCTGCTCGACAAGCTGCAGGCCGCCGACGGCGACGACCAGATCCGCGGTGTGCTGGCCGAGATCCAGACGCTGTGGAACGAGACCGTCCCGAGCGTCCCGGTGAGTTCGGTGATGATCTACGTGGCGTGGCAGAAGAATGTCGGCGGTGTGGTTCCCACCGCGACGGGAATCATGCTGCTCGACAAGGCCGGTCGCAACTGACCGCGTCCGGCACGGTGACGTGACGAGGGCCCGGCGGCCGTGTGGTCGCCGGGCCCTCGTGCTCGTGCCGCTAGACGGACGGGGCGAACCGCCGCAGCCGCAGGCTGTTGCTGACGACGATCACGCTCGAGAATGCCATCGCCGCACCGGCGAGCATCGGGTTCAGCAGGCCCGCGGCGGCGAGCGGGATCGCCGCCGCGTTGTAGGCGAAGGCCCAGAACAGATTGCCCTTGATGGTGCGAAGGGTCTTGCGGGACAGTTCGATCGCGTCGGCGGCCGAGCGGAGGTCGCCGCGAACCAGGGTGATGTTGGCGGCCTCGATCGCGACGTCGGTGCCGGTGCCCATCGCCAGGCCCAGATCGGCCTGGGCGAGTGCGGCCGCGTCGTTGACGCCGTCGCCGACCATCGCGACGACCTTGCCGTCCGCCTGCAGCTTCTGGACGGCCTCGACCTTGTCGCCGGGCAGCACCTCGGCGATCACGGTGTCGATGCCGACCTGTGCCGCGACGGTGCGGGCGACGGTCTCGTTGTCGCCGGTGAGCAGGACCGGGTTCAGTCCCAGCTGCTTGAATCGGCGCACCGCGTCCGCGCTGGTGTCCTTGATCGCGTCGGCGACCACGAACACGGCACGCGCGCGGCCGTCCCAGCCGGCGGCGATCGCGGTGCGGCCCAGCTTCTCGGCCTCCCGCTTCGCCCGGGCGAGGGCGTCGGGCAGGTGCAGCGACCAGTCCGCGAGAAGGCTCTCACGTCCGGCGACCACGGCGTGGCCGTCGACGACGCCCTGCACGCCCTTGCCCTCGACGTTCACGAAGTCCTCCACGCCGGGCAGGGTTCCGACGCCGTCGGCAGCTCCGGCCGCGACGGCCTGTGCGATCGGGTGCTCCGACGCATTCTCGAGCGCACCCACCAGTCGCAGAGCCTCGTTGCGGTCGACTCCGTCGGCGGTCACCACGTCGAGCAGGGCCATCTTGCCGGTGGTGACGGTGCCGGTCTTGTCGAGCACGATGGTGTCGACGCCGCGCGTGGTTTCGAGTACCTCGGGTCCCTTGATGAGGACGCCGAGCTGGGCACCGCGTCCGGTGCCGACCAGCAGAGCGGTCGGGGTCGCCAGGCCCAGGGCGCACGGGCACGCGATGATGAGTACCGCGACGGCAGCCGTGAAGGCCATCTGCAGCGGATTGCCGGTGCCGATCCAGTAGCCCAGGGCCGCAACGGAGATCGCGATCGCGATGGGGACGAACACGCCGGCGATCCGGTCGGCGAGGCGTTGCACCTCGGCCTTGCCGTTCTGGGCGTCCTCGACGAGCGCGGCCATCTGGGCGAGCTGGGTGTCGCTGCCGACCCGGCGGGCCCGCACCACGAGGCGTCCGCCCGCGTTGACGGTGGCGCCGACGACGTCCTCGCCGACCCCCACCTCGACGGGCACCGATTCGCCGGTGAGCATGCTCATGTCGACGGCCGAGTTGCCCTCGACCACGACACCGTCTGTGGCGATCTTCTCGCCGGGGCGGACCACGAACAGGTCGTCGACGCGCAATTGGTCTGCGGGAATGCGGGATTCGGCACCGTCACGCAGGACCGACACTTCCTTGGCGCCCAGTTCGAGCAGGGCGCGCAGCGCGGCGCCGGCGGTCCGCTTGGACTTGGCCTCGAAGTACCGTCCGGCGAGCACGAACGTGATGACGCCGGCGGCGACCTCGAGGTAGATGTTGGCGGCGCCGTCCATCCGGTTGACGGTCAGCTCGAACGCGTGCTTCATACCTGGCGCGCCGGCGGTGCCGAAGAACAGTGCGTACAGCGACCACGCGAACGCGGCGGTGGTGCCGAGCGAGATGAGGGTGTCCATCGTCGCGGTGCCGTGCCGCAGGTTGGTCCAGGCGGCGCGGTGGAACGGTAGACCGGCCCACACGATCACCGGTGCGGCGAGCGTGAGGGAGAGCCACTGCCAGTTGTCGAACTGCAGTGCCGGGACCATCGCCATCGCGATGACCGGAATCGACAGGATCGCCGAGACGATCAGCCGGGTGCGCAGCGCCGCGAGTTCGCGATCCCGGGGGTCCTCGCCGTCGGCGGAATCCTCGGCGGACGGGGGAGTGGGTAGGGCCGCCGTGTAGCCGGCATTCTCGACCGCGGTGACGAGATCGTCAGTGCTGACGCCCTCGGGGAAGGCGATCTTCGCCTTCTCGGTGGCGTAGTTCACGGTGGCGGTGACGCCCTCGATCTTGTTGAGCTTCTTCTCGACTCGGGCGGCGCACGAGGCGCACGTCATACCGCCGATCGCGAGTTCGATGGTGTCACTGCGGCCGGTGGCGAGATCGGCGGTAGTCATCAGTGTCCTCCTTCGTGACCGTCGTGAGGCGCGGGTGTGGATCCCGCGGTGGGGGTGGGCGTCGGGCCCACCGGAACGGTGAACTCGGCGGTGCGGACGGTGCCCTCGTGCTGGAAGTCGAGGAACAGTCGGTAGGTGCCGACGCTCGGGGCCTGCGCATGGAACGTGACGTCCGGGCCGGGTGCGGTGACGCCGTCACCGGGCTCTCCCTCGGGGTGCACGTGCAGGTAGGCGAGGTCGCCGGTGCGTAGCGCGACCAGGTGGCCGTACGCGCCCAGGTAGGGGTCGAGATCGGTGACGGGTGCGCCGTCGCGGGTGACCGTGAGCGTCAGCGGGCCGCCGGCCGTGGTGAGGTCGCCGGCGAGGGCGACCGTGTAGCCGTCGACCGTCGCGGTGCGCGAGGCGGCCGGCAATGCGGCCGGCTGCAGGTCGCCGACGACGTCGACGTTGCGTCCCAGGGTCAGCTGGCCCGGGCCACCGCTCGCCTGGAAGTCGGCGAAGACCCGATAGGTGCCGCCGGTCGGCCAGGCCCAGTCGATCGACCACGTGCCGTCCGGGCCCAGGGTGGGGTGGACGTGGCGGAACTCGCCGGTGTCCGAACGGACGACGATCAGGTGCAACTGCTTCTCGTGGAGGTCGTCGTACCGGCGCACCGGGGCGCCGTCGGCATCCAGGATGCGGAAGCTCAGCGTGCCGGACCGGCCGGCGAGCGTGGGCGCGGTGATCTCGCCGAGGGTGTAGCCGTCCTGCGAAACCTGTAGCCCGGCGGGGACGCCCGAGGCGGGCTCGGGGTCGGCGGCCGCATGGCTGTCGGTGTGGGTGCTCGTCATGTCGATCGGACTTCCCGTGACGGCGCCCACGCCGAGGGCCGCGGCGAAGACGACCGCGAGCCCCCCGGCGTAGGCGATGAGCGTGGTGGACGTGCGCATCGGATTCCTCAGATCGGCTGTGCGGTGTAGCCCGCCTCTTCGACGGCGGCGGTGACCGCGTCGACGGGGAGGGGCTCGGCGGAGGTGACGGTGAGGCGGCCCGACTTCAGGTCGACCGCGACGTCGGAGACGCCGCCGATGGCGCCGACCTCTTCCTCGACCGAGGAGACGCAGTGTCCGCAGGTCATTCCGGTGACGGTGTACTCGGCGGTGCTCATGTCGACTCCTTGCTCTGGTACTGGTACCCCGTGTGGGTACCTCGTCGTGACACTTCGAAAGGTACCCCTGGGGGGTATCGATGGCAAGGGGCGGGAAGAGATGTGCGTCACCACGGCGGGGTGTGACGAGGGTCCCCGGGCGCTTCCGTGCCGGGTGTGGTTGACTTGGTCTCGGTCGTAGTTTTTGTGTTTGTGTTAGTCCACGCTCGCAAATCCTGAAGTTGCGGGCGGACGGGTTCTCTCTCCGAGAATCGACGAAGCCGCCGTGTGACACCGGCCCGGGAACCCCTGACCTGGAGTTTCCCGAGTTTGCACTTCGTAAGAGAGAGAAAGAAACATGGCAGAAGGCACCGTGAAGTGGTTCAACGCTGAAAAGGGCTTCGGCTTCATCGCGCCCGACGACGGCAGCGCCGACGTCTTCGTCCACTACTCGGCCATCCAGACCAACGGCTTCCGGACCCTCGAGGAGAACCAGCGCGTTCGCTTCGAGATCGGCCAGGGCAACAAGGGCCCGCAGGCCACCGACGTCACCGCGGTCTGATGTCGCGCCCGGCCTGACCGGGAACTGACGTGAACGGGGCTCCATCCGTGAGGATGGGGCCCCGTTTCGGCATTTCCGGGCGGATTCGCGGGACCGGTCGGCGATTCGGAAGTAGGGTTCGGCAACTGCCCAAGTGACCGAAAGGACGACGTTGGCTGCCGACGAACTCCGCGCACTCTCGGATCGTGCCGAGATCGACGACGTCCTGCTCCGCTACTTCCGGGGTGTCGACCGCCGTGACTGGGATCTGGTGCGCGGCTGCTTCTTCGACGACGCCCACAACGACTACGCGCCGTTCTACCAGGGTGGGCTGGACGACTTCATGCAGTTCCTCGCCGACCCGGCCGGCTTCGGCCTGTTCGATCGCACCTTCCACTTCGCCGGAAACCGGTTGATCGAGCTGAACGGTGACGTGGCCGACACCGAGACATACGCAATGGCGCAACACACCAGTGCGGCCGACGCGGGCCACTCGACCCGCAACTTCCTCACGGTGTGGCTGCGTTACCTGGACAGATTCGAACGCCGTGACGGCCACTGGGCGATCGCGGACCGACGGATCGAGGTGGACTGGATCCGCAACGACGTCGGCGGCAGCTGGATGGACGTCCCGGGTCAGGCGCCGCGGTAGCGCTGGGCGACCAGTGCGTGATGCTCGGCGCGACGTCGGCACTCGTCGCGCAGTTCCGGAGGATCGAGCACCGTGAAGTCGACGTCGAACGCGCTGAGCCATCGCGCGATGGAGGACGGGGATTCGCCGCCCAGCGCCACCACGCAGCGGTCGTCCGGCGCGTCCTCGAGGGTGCCCCAGGCAGGATCCACCATCGGCGAGATCTCCTCGATCGGGGCGTGCAGCAGCACCCGGGCACGCACGCGGGTCACGGCCCGGCCGATGCCGCGCGCGACGAACTCTGCAGCGCCGCCCGGCGGCAGCTCGCGGGGCGCGAAGCGCGGTCCGGTCGGGATCTTCGGTTCCATCCGGTCGACCCGGAACGAACGCCAGTCGTCCCTGGACAGGTCCCACGCGACGAGATACCAGCGCGCCCCGGAGCGGACCAGTCGATACGGCTCGACCTCGCGCCGGGTCTCGCTGCCGTCGTGTGCCCGGTAGTCGAATCGGAGGCGCTCGTGGCCGTGGCACACCGACGCGATCGCCGACAGGACCGCGGCGTCCACCGCACTCGGGGCCGGTTCGCGCTGCACGACGTCCACCTGCAGTGCTTCGAGCCGGTGTCGCAGCCGTGACGGCATCACCTGCCGCAGCTTGGTGAGCGCCCGCACCGACGATTCGCCGATCCCGACGACGGAACCGGTCGCGCCGGACTGCAGGCCGAGCGCGACGGCCAGCACTTCGTCGTCGTCGAGCAGCAGGGGCGGCATCTCCGCGCCCGCACCGAGCCGGTATCCGCCGCCGACGCCGACGGTCGCGTCGACCGGATAGCCGAGACCGCGCAGCTTGTCGACGTCGCGCCGCACCGTTCGTGGGGTGATGTCCAGGCGTGTGGCGAGCTCCACGCCCGACCAGTCCCGTCGGGTCTGGAGCAGGGAGAGCAGCCGGAGCAGCCGTGCCGAGGTTTCCCGCATGCGTCGAAGCATTCCAGAGATTGCGGACGCCAGCTGTCCGCAATTGCTCCTAGCTTTCGTGGTGAGACCGAAGGAACCACGAGAACGGGGAGGCAGAGGCGATGCACGCGATGATCCGCACGGAGGGTCTGACCAAACGTTTCAAGCAGGGCAAGAACACGGTCGAGGCGGTGGTGGACGTCGATCTGGACGTCGCCGAGGGCGAACTGGTGGCGCTGCTCGGACCCAACGGCGCGGGCAAGTCGACGACGCTGCGCATGCTGACGACCCTGCTGGCCCCGACGGCGGGGCGGGCTGTGGTGGCCGGCTTCGACGTCACCGCGGACCGGGACGAGGTGCGCCGCCGGATCGGCTACGTGGGCCAGGGAAGCGGGGCGGGGCACAACCAGCGTGTCCGGGACGAGTTGGTGACGCAGGGACGCTGCTACGGCATGACGAAGCCGGCGTCGGACGTGCGGGCGGACGAACTGCTCGAGGCCCTCGATCTCGACGACCTGGCCACGCGGAAGGTCAGCACACTCTCCGGCGGTCAGCGCCGACGGCTCGACATCGCGCTCGGGCTGGTCCACCGGCCGCCACTGCTGTTCCTCGACGAGCCGACCACCGGTATGGATCCGCAGAGCCGGGCCAATCTGTGGGAACACATCCTGCGACTGCGGGAATCGATGGGCACCACGATCGTGCTCACCACGCACTACCTCGAGGAGGCCGATGCGATGGCCGAACGGGTGATCGTCATCGACCGCGGCACGGTCATCGCCGACGACACCGCGTCGGCGCTCAAGGCGGATCTCGCCGGTGATCTGCTGACCGTGGGCTTCGACGACCCGGCGGCGGCGACCCGGGCCGCGGGCCTCGCGGCGAGTCTGGTGACGGTCCGCGATGTCACGGTGACCGGCGCCGTCGTCGAGGTGCGCTCCCGCGAGGGCGAGATGACGCTGCCCGAGCTGTTCCGGGTGGTCGAGGACCACGGACTGCACGTCGCGACCGCGGAGATCGCCCGTCCGACCCTCGACGACGTCTTCCTCGGGTTGACCGGCCGCAGCCTGCGCGAGACGGCCGCCGCGTGAACGCGTTCCCTTCCGCACCCCTCGACACCACTCGGCGTCCAGACCTCAGGAGATCTCCCATGACCGGAATCGTGCGCGACAGCGGCATCGTGATGGCCCGTGAGCTGCGTCCCACACTGCGCGACCCCGTGAGCGTCGTGTTCAGCCTCGCTCAGCCGCTGATCCTGCTGGCGTTGTTCGGGCCGCTGCTGAAGAGCGTGCCCGGCATGGGGGAGGGCGTGTGGAACTGGTTCATCCCCGGCGTGCTGGTGATGATCGCGATCTTCGGCACGTCGATGACGGGCTCGAACCTGCTGATGGAGATGCAGCAGGGTTCGCACGAGCGGATGCTGGTGACGCCGCTCCACCGGTCGTCGCTGCTGATCGGGCGCGCCGCGAAGGAGATGGTTGGTTCCCCTTGCCGCCCAGGCGGTCCTGATCATCCTGGTGGCGCTGCCGCTGGGCCTCGACGTCGATCCGCTCGGCGCGGTCGTCGGCATCGTGTTGCTCGGCGTGTTCGGGGTGGGCCTCGGCGCGCTGTCGTACGCGTTGGCGCTGGCCGTCCGTGATCAGGACTGGATGTTCTGGGTGGTGCAGCAGACGCTGATGTTCCCGATGCTCATCCTGTCCGGCACGATGCTCCCGCTCGACGACGCGCCGGGCTGGATGCGGGCGCTCGTCGCGATCAACCCGCTCGGCTACGTCGTCGACGCCGAGAGGACGCTGTTCGCGGGCGATCTCGCGTCCGGGTCGGTGCTGTCGGGCGTGATCGCGGCCGTCACCGTCGCGGTCGTCGGGCTGGGTGTCGGCGTGCGGTCCGTGCGGTAGGCGGAAGTGGCGCCTGAGGTGCGTTTTCGTCACCTCGGGCGCACCGCCTATTGTGGGAACCTGTGCTCTCCGTCGTTCCTCGCCCCGTCACGGTTCGGGCGCCGTCCAAGGTCAACCTGCACCTGTCGGTCGGTGACCTGAGAGAAGACGGCTACCACGAACTGAGCACGGTCTTCCAGGCGTTGTCACTCGCGGACGACGTGTCGGTGATCCCGTCGGACGCGCTGTCGGTCCGGGTGCGGGGTGAGGGTGCCGAGTCGGTGCCCACCGATCGCACCAACCTCGTCTGGAAGGCTGCCGAGATGCTGGCCGCCGAGGCCGGGATCGCGCCCGACGTGGAGATCTCGATCGTCAAGGGTATCCCCGTCGCCGGTGGTATGGCTGGCGGCAGCGCCGACGCGGCCGCCGCGTTGGTCGCCCTCGACGAACTGTGGCACCTCCATCTCGACCGTGACACACTCTCCGGGTTCGCCGCCCGACTGGGCAGCGACGTCCCGTTCTCACTGCACGGCGGCACCGCCGTCGGCACCGGGCGCGGAGAGAAGCTGCTGCCGGTGCTGTCCCGCAACTCGTTCCACTGGGTGCTTGCGCTCTCGAAGGGCGGGCTGTCGACGCCTACGGTGTTTCGCGAACTCGACCGGTTGCGCGCGGAGGGGGACCCACCGCGGGTCGGCGACGTCGGTGAGCTGATGCACGCGCTCGCGGCCGGTGACGCCGAGGCGCTGGCGCCGCTGCTCGGCAACGACCTGCAGGCGGCGGCCCTGTCGCTGGCGCCCGACCTGCGCCGGACCCTGCGAGCGGGAGTCACCGCCGGCGCACTTGCCGGCATCGTCTCCGGTTCCGGTCCGACGTGCGCGTTCCTGTGCACGGACGCCGACGCGGCCGTTGCGGTGGGGGCAGAACTCTCCGGTGCGGGAGTCTGCCGCACCGTCCGTGTCGCGAGCGGGCCCGTGCCCGGTGCGCGCGTGATCGACCCCGAGCCGGAAGGCAGCCTCTGATGGCGAATTTGATCAATCTCGAACAGGTTTCGAAGTCCTTCGGTATCAAGCCGCTGCTCGATTCCGTGTCGCTCGGTGTCCAGGAGGGTGAACGCATCGGCGTCGTCGGCCTCAACGGCGGCGGCAAGACCACGATGCTCGAGGTGCTCGCCGGCGTCGAGGAGCCCGACTCCGGTCGGGTCAGCCGGGTCGGCGGTCTGCGGATGGCGGTCGTCACCCAGCGCGGCGTCCTGCCCGCGGGCTCGACGGTCGGTGACGTGGTCCTCGGACCGCTCGGGGTCGCGGACCACGAGTGGGCGGGAGACGCCCGCATCCGCGGCATCCTTGCGGGCATCGGTATCGACAACCTCGGGCTCGATGTGTCGGTCGACGGCCTGTCCGGTGGCGAGCGCCGCCGCGTCGCGTTGGCCGCGGCACTCGTGCAGGAACTCGATCTGCTGGTGCTCGACGAGCCCACCAACCACCTCGACGTGGAGGGCGTGCAGTGGCTCGCCGAGCATCTGGTGTCGCGGCGCTCGGCGCTCGTCGTCGTCACCCACGACCGCTGGTTCCTCGACACCGTCGCCACGCGCACCTGGGAAGTGGTGGGCGGCAAGGTCGAGAGCTACGAGGGCGGCTACAACGACTGGATCTTCGCGCGCGCCGAACGTGCCCGGCAGGCGGACGCCGCCGAGGAGCGGCGCCAGAATCTCGCGCGTAAGGAACTGGCGTGGCTGCGCCGCGGACCGCAGGCCCGCACCTCCAAGCCGAAGTACCGCGTCGAGGCCGCCGAGGCGCTCATCGCCGACGTACCCGCCCCGCGCGACAGCATCGCGCTCGCGTCGTTCGCGAAGCGGCGGCTGGGCCGGGTCGTCATCGAACTCGAGGACGCCACGCTCACGACGCCGGACGGCCGCGAACTGGTCCACGACCTCACGTGGCGGCTGGCGCCCGGCGAGCGCGTCGGTCTCGTCGGTGTCAACGGCTCGGGCAAGACGACGCTGCTGCGGACTCTCGCAGGCGAACTGGAACCGGCCTCGGGCAAGCGGATCCAGGGCCAGACCGTCAAGATCGGCTGGCTCCGACAGGAACTCGACGACCTGCCCACCGATATGCGCGTGCTCGACGCCGTCAAGGATGTCGCGGAGCGGATCACACTGGGCGACAAGGAGATCTCGGCCGGACAGCTCGCGGAGCGGCTCGGCTTCGCGCCGGCCCGCCAGCGCACGCCGGTCGGCGACCTGTCCGGTGGTGAGCGTCGTCGTCTGCAGCTCACCCGCGTCCTGATGGCCGAGCCGAACGTGCTGCTGCTCGACGAGCCCACCAACGACCTCGACATCGACACCCTGCAGCAGCTCGAGGATCTGCTCGACGGCTGGGCCGGGACGATGGTCGTCATCTCCCACGACCGCTATCTCATCGAGCGGATCTGTGACACCACGTGGGCGTTGTTCGGCGACGGCAAGCTGACGAACCTGCCCGGCGGCATCGAGGAGTACCTGCGCCGGCGCGCGGTGCTCGCGCAGAAGCCGGAGAACGTGGCGCAGTCGGTGGCGTCGACTGCCGGGGCTTCCGCTCCCAGGGTGGCGCGCGACGGTGCCGCCGACCGCGCGGCCCGCAAGGAACTGTCTCGGCTCGAGCGTGCGGTGGCGAAGCTCGACGAGCGCGAGGCGAAGCTGCACGCCCAGCTGGCGGAGGCCGCGACCGATCCGACGAAGCTGATGACCCTCGACGCCGAACTCAAGCAGGTGGTGGCCGAGAAGGAAGCGGCCGAGGAGCAGTGGATGGAACTCGCGTCCGAACTCGACTGAGCCGGGGCGGTATCGCTGCCCTGCAACGATAATCGCACTACACACCCCATTCGGGCGTGTGGCCGGATAGCCTGCACTTGTCACCGTACGCGCGGGTGGAGGGCGGGCATCGTGGATCTGGAGGCGATAGCCGAGATCAGTCGGCTCAAGTACCGGTACGTGCGTGCCCTCGACACCAAGTCGTGGGTGGAATTCGCGGAGACCCTGCTGCCGGACGTGACGGCCACCTACGCCGAGCATCTGCGATTCGACTCGCGGGACGCGTTCGTGTCGTTCCTACAGGACACGCTCGGGCCGCACGTCATCACCGAGCACCACTGCGGGCACCCGGAGATCGACGTCCACGGCGACACCGCGACCGGCATCTGGTATCTATCCGACACCGTCGTGGTGCCGGGCGACCAGATGTTGATGCACGGCGCGGCGTTCTATCAGGACCGCTACGCCCGGGACGCCGCCGGGCGGTGGAGGATCGCGCACACCTCGTACGAGCGCACCTACGAGTCGGTGTACTCACTCGCCGACGTGCCCAGTTTCCGGCTCACCTCCAACCGATGGGCCCTCATCGGGTCGCCGCAGCCGGGGGTGTCCGGGGTGGCCCCGTGACCGACTTCCCGGCCGCCGGCGCCCTGCCCTACCTCACGGTGCGCGGGGCGCGGGAGGCCATCGAGTGGTACCGGAAGGCCTTCGGTGCCGAGCTCCTGGGCGAGCCGATCGTGATGGACGACGGCCGCATCGGGCATGCGGAGCTGCGGCTGCCGACGGGGATGATCTACCTGGCCGAGGAATTCCCCGAGATGGGCCTGACGGCGCCCGAATCCGGGGCGACATCGGTCAGTCTCATGCTCCCGGTCGACGACACGGACGCGGTCCTCGAGCGTGCCCACGACGCGGGCGGCTCCGTCGAGCGCTGGATCTCGGAGAACTACGGCCGGCGCAATGCGACGCTCGTCGACCCGTTCGGGCATCGCTGGATGCTCTCGGGCCCGGCGAAGGGCGGCGCCGCTCGATAGGGTCGGTCGGTGACCGTCCCGCCCCGCGCCGAGTTCCCCGACACCCGCGGTTGGATCCGCGCGATTCCGGGCGCGTCGGCTTCGCCGCCGGGCAGTGGCCTGCCGCCGCCCGGCGATCGGGCCCTACCCGCGGATCCCGTCGCGCTGTTCGTGTCGTGGCTCGAGGAGGCGGTGGCCGCGGGCGTGGTCGAACCGCACGTCGCGACGCTGTCGACGGTCGACGTGTCGGGCCGTCCGGATGCCCGGACGCTGCTGCTCGAGGACGTCACCGAACGCGGGTGGTGGTTCTCGGGTGACGCGCGGTCACCGAAGGGCCGCCAGCTCGATGCTCATCCCGCCGCGGCCCTGACCTTCTACTGGCGGGAACAGGGGCGTCAGGTGCGGGTGCGCGGACACGTCGAACCCGGAGACGACGAGGTGAGCGCCCGTGATTTCCGCGACCGGTCCGCCACGGCGCGGGCGGTGGCCGCGGCCAGTCGACAGAGCGAGATCCTCGCCGACGTCGCAGAGTACGACGCCGCCGTCCGGGCCGCGGAATCGGAGATGGAGGGCGACCGATCGTTCGTTTCGGCAACCTGGCAGGCTTGGTGTCTGGTTCCGGCGACAGTCGAGTTCTGGCACGCAGATCCGGGCCGACGGCACCTGCGTGTCCGCTACCGGCGCCTCCTTCCCCCGGAGGGGTCCGGCTGGCGCTCCGACGCGTTGTGGCCGTGAACAGTTCGACAGGAAGGGAGATGCGATGACGTCGTTCATCCAGACCCATGTGCACGGAAACGTCGCAGAGATCGTGCTCGATCGCCCCAAGGCTCTCAACGCCTTGGACAGCAGCATGATTCGCGACATGTATGCCGCGTTGACCCGATGGCGCGACGACGATGCGATCACCGCGGTGTTGGTCACCAGCGCATCGGAGCGCGCCTTCTGCGCGGGCGGCGACATCAAGTCCGTCCGCCAGTCCGCGCTCGATCGCGATCACAACGCGGTTCACGCGTTCTTCGAGACCGAGTACCAGCTCAACGCGCTCATCGCGAACTACCCCAAGCCGTACGTCGCGCTGATCGACGGCCACGCGATGGGCGGCGGACTCGGCATCTCGGTGCACGGTTCGGTGCGCGTGGTCACGGAGAAGGCCGCCCTCGCGATGCCCGAGACGGCCATCGGCTTCTTCCCGGACATCGGTGCCAGCTACTTCCTGCCCCGGCTGACCGGTGCCACGGGTATGTACCTGGGCCTGACCGGGGCCCGCGCGTCCGCGGCCGACGCGGTCTTCTCCGGCCTGGCCACCCACTTCGTGCCGAGCGACAAGCTCGGTGCGCTCGCCGACGACCTCCGCGCGGCGAGCAGCGCGGCGGACGTGGATGCGGTGCTGTCGCGGCACACCACCGAGGCACCTGCGTCGGACCTCGAGGACCAGCTGGCCGAGATCGACCGGGTCTTCGGTTCGGGCACCATCACCGACATGGTGGCGCGCCTGACCGGCGACGACGAGTGGACCAAGCAGACCCGTGAGGCCCTCACGACGCTCGCACCCAGCAGCCTGTGGATCACCGCGGAGCTGGTGCGCCGCGGCGCGGACCTGAGCCTGCGGCAGTGCCTCGACCTCGAGCTGGTGCTCGGGGCCGAGGTGACCCGCAACGCCGACTTCATCGAGGGCGTGCGGGCGGTCCTGGTCGACAAGGATCGCAATCCGTCGTGGAATCCGCCGTCGATCGACGACATCGACGCCGAGGCGATCGAGGCGTTGTTCACCGAGATCACCGCCGATCTGGCGGAGTAGCCACGGTCAGACGGTTCGGGGCAGCTCGAGCCGTAGCCTGGTGCCGCCGAGCGGACTGTCGGTCAGCTCGGCGGTGCCGCCGTGCAGCGACGCCTGCTGCGCGATGAGCGCCAGTCCCAACCCGGAACCGTCCGGGTGTGCGGACGAACCGCGCGCAAAGCGATCGAAGACGGTCGTCCGCTCGTGTTCCGGGACGCCGATGCCGTTGTCGTCGATCGTGACCGTGATCCGGCGCGAGTCCCGGCCGATCCCGATCTCGACGCGGTCGGCGAGACCGTGGCGAGCCGCGTTGGTGACGGCGTTCTCGAGGACCATGCGCAGTCCCGACGGCAGCCCGCGCATCGGCAGCGTCGGCGGTGCGTCCAGTTCCACGACCACGCCGGGGAGGCGACGCGTCGACTCCTGCACGCAACGGTCCGCGACCTCCACCAGGTCGAGGTCCTCGTGGTCGGCGACGTCGGAGAGTTCGCCCACCGCGAGGCTCTCCAGATCCGTCAGCGTCGCCTCGATCTGGCGTTCGGTCGCGCGCAGTTCGGCGAGGATCTCGGTGCGTTGCGCGTCGGAGAGGGGCATGGTGGCGAGCACCTCGAGGTCGGTGCGCATCGACGTCAGCGGCGTGCGCAGCTCGTGCGCCGAGACTGCCGCGAAGTCGCGCGCCGAACCGAGAGCCGACCGGGTCCTGTTCTGCGCCTTGCTGATCCGATCGAGCATGAGCGTGATCGCCTCGGCCAGGTCCTCCGCCTCGCGGGACCCGCGAATGTGGGGCAGCGGCGACGGTAGGTCGTCGCGGACGTCGTGGGTGGCGGCGGCGAGGCGCTGCAGCGGCCGGACCGCTCGTCCGGCGAGCAACCAGCCCAGCCCGGCGGCGACCGCGATCGCGACGACCGCGGCCCCGGCGACCTGCCACTGCTGTTCCCGGATGGCGCGGCCGAGCGCATCCTCCGGAACGGACACCGCAATCACCTGACCGAGAGTGCCGGCGATCGTGACGTCCTTCGCCCGCACCGCGGCGCCGTCGATCATGGTCGTGCGGACCGGCTCCGACACGGCGGCCGCCGAATAGCGATCGAGCGCGGCGATCTCGGGGGATCCGGCCGGAACGTCGGTCGGCACGGCGGTATCGGCGGCGACGCTCAGCGACACCGAATCGAGGGTGCGGTCGAGTTGCTCCGAGCTGTTGACTCGCAGGAAGACCACGAATGCCACCCCGATCGCGGCGATCACGATCGTCGCGGCCAGGGCGGAGACGAGCGCGACCCGGGCACGCAGCGAGAGTGAGCGCCGCCGCGGGATCACGGCTTCTCCCGCAACACGAAGCCGACCCCTCGCACGGTGTGCAGTACGCGTGGCCTTCCGCCTGCCTCCAACTTTCTCCTCAGATACGTCACGAAGACGTCGACGACGTTGGTGTCGGCGTCGAAGTCGTAGCCCCACACCAGTTCCAGGAGGCGCACCCGGCTGAGCACGATGCCGGCGTTCTCGGCGAGAACCTCGAGCAGATCGAACTCCCGCTTGGTCAGTTCGATCCGTTCGCCGCTCATGTGGACGCGGCGGCCCGGCAGGTCGACCTCGAGCGGACCCACCGTGACGGTTCCGGCCGGCGCCGGCCTACGCGGCGCCCGGCGCAGCAGGGCGCGCAGGCGGGCCACCAGTTCGCCCAGCTCGAACGGCTTGGTGAGGTAGTCGTCGGCGCCGGCCTCGAGTCCCGCGATCCGGTCGCCGACCGTGCTGCGCGCGCTGAGTACGCAGATCGGTACGTCGTTGCCCATCGCGCGCAGGGCGGTGACGACGCTCACCCCGTCGAGGACGGGCATGTTCACATCGAGCACGATCGCATCCGGGCGGGCTCCCGCGACGGCCCGCAGCGCGGAGGCCCCGTCCTCGGCGGTCTCGAGTTCGAAACCGGAGAGTCGGAGCCCCCGCGTGAGGGAGGACAGGACCTTGGGGTCGTCGTCGACGAGCAGGATGCGGGCACGATCGGTCACCGCATCCATAGTGCCCGTGTCCCCGGGGTGCTCAGCAGGCCTGCGCGGTGACCGTGGTCGCCGCGACGGGATCGGTTGCCGTCATCTCGCCGTCCGCGGGTGCGGCGTCCGTCTCGACGGCCGCGGTGGTGGCGGTGGCCATCGAGAACGAGACGGTCGACGACTCACCCGTCTCGGAGACCGTCTCCGACTCCTTCGTGACGATCCCACCGTCGCGCAGCGTCTGCAGTTCCGCGTCCGTCAGCGGCGTCACCGTGAGGCCGCAGACGGCTCCGTCGGGGGAGGTCGTGGCGGCGGGGACGACGGACACAGCCGGTGCGGCGGCCCCCGTCATGGCGACGGCCACCGGCGAACCACCCGGGATGGCGTTCTGCGCCCACGCGACGCCGGGCACTGCGAGGGCTCCGGCGGCTGCAATGCTCGCGGCGGCGACCGCCACGCGGTGGCGGGTGACGAAGGTCTTGTTCATGTGCGGCCTCCTGGCTCGGTGGCGGTGCCCCGGTGGCACCGACACCGGCCAAGTTATGGGCACGACTATCGGTCCCCGTTAGCGAACTGTTAGGGGTTGGTGAGGGTCGCCGCTAGCCGTTGAACTCGGCCGGGTGCGGCCCGGTCCGCCCGTCGCGATCCAGGGCGTCGACTTCCGCCAGCTCGGCGGGAGAGAGTTCGAAGCCGAGGATGTCGAGGTTTTCCCGGATGCGCGACGGCGTCACCGACTTCGGGATGATGATGCGCCCCTGCTGCAGGTGCCACCGGAGGACGACCTGGGCGGGTGTCCGCTCGTGGGCAGCCGCGATCCGCGCGATCGCCGCATCGTCGAGGACCGCGCCCTGCGCCAGCGGACTCCACGCTTCGGTGGCGATGCCGTGGGCATCGGCGAACTCGACGACGTCGCGCTGCTGCAGCGCCGGATGCAGCTCGATCTGGTTGACGGCGGGGACGATCGAGCCGGCGTCGAGTACCCGTCGCAGGTGCTCGGGCAGGAAGTTGGAGACGCCGATCGCTCGAACGCGCCCGTCCGCGTACAGCTTCTCGAGCGCACGCCAGGAATCGACGTATCGATCGTGTGCGGGTGCGGGCCAGTGGATCAGATACAGGTCGAGGTAGTCGAGGCCGAGCCGGTCCAGGCTCGCGTCGAAGCCCGCGAGAGTGGCGTCGTAGCCCTGGTCGGTGTTCCACAACTTGGACGTCACGAACAACTCGTCACGCGCGATACCGGAGGCGGCCAACGCTTTTCCGGTACCGGACTCGTTTCCGTAGACAGCCGCGGTGTCGATCGAACGGTATCCGGCGTCGAGCGCAGCGGTCACCGCCGCCGTCGTCTCGTCGTCGGGAACCTGGAAGACGCCGAAGCCGATCTGCGGCATCGTGACGCCGTTGTTCAGGGTGATGCTGGGAACGGTGGACATGATTCTCCTCGGGTGTGGGTGAAGGTCGGTCGGTTGGGGACGGTCAGACACCGGCGAGGTCGCCGGTGCGGGGTGCGAGTTCGGCTCCGGTGCGGAAGTTCGCCTTTCGGGCCGCGAGTGCCATGACAGCGACGGCGGCCAGGGTGATGGCGGCTCCGGCCCAGATCGGTGAGGTGTAACCGAGACCCGCCGAGATGGTGACGCCACCGATCCAGGCGCCGAACGCGTTGCCCGCGTTGAAGGCGCCGATGTTGGCGCCGGACGCGAGAGTGGGAGCCTCGCTGGCGTACTTCATGACGCGCATCTGCAGTCCGGGCACGGTCGCGAAGCCGAAGATGCCCATCAGCAGCAGGGACACGACCGCCATCACGGCACTCGCAGCGGTCAGCGCGAAGACGGCGAGGACGACGGTCAACACGGACAGCGCCGCCAGGAGGGTGGCGTCGACGTTGCGATCGGCAGCCTTGCCGCCCAGTGTGTTTCCGATGAACAGGCCCACACCGAACACCATGAGCAGCCACGGCACCGTCGCGCTGCCGAAGCCGCTGACCGACGTGAGCGTGAACGCGATGTACGTGAAGGCGCCGAACATTCCGCCGTAGCCGAGGACCGTGATGGCGATCGAGGCCCACACCTGGCCGGAGCGGAAGGCTCGCAGTTCGCCGCGTAGCCCGGTGGTTCCTGCGGTGCCGCGCTCGGTGACGGGGACCAGTGCGAGGATGCCGACAAGGGCGACGACGCCGATCGCGCTGATCGCCCAGAACGTCGAACGCCAACCCGCGGCCTGTCCCAACAGCGTCCCGAAGGGGACGCCGAGGACGTTCGCCGCGGTCAGTCCGGTGAACATGATCGCGATCGCTCCGGCCTTCTTGTTCGGCGCAACCATGTCGGCGGCCACGACGGCGCCGATACCGAAGAAGGCCCCGTGGCACAGTGCTGCGACGACGCGGCCGAGCAGCATCATCGAGAAGTCGGGGGCGAGCGCCGAGAGCGTGTTCCCGACGACGAACAGGACCATCAGTCCCGCGAGCACGGGTTTGCGGGGGAGGCGGGTGACCGCCGCGGTGAGCAGGAGGGCGCCGACGACGACACTGAGGGCGTAGCCGGAGATCAGCCAGCCCGCGGTGGCCTCGCTGACGGCGAAGTCGGCGGAGACTTCGGGCAGGAGGCCCATGATGACGAACTCGGTCAATCCGATGCCGAACCCGCCGAGGGCGAGGGCTATCAGGCCTATGGGCATGTGGAGTGCTCCTAGAAGCATGGTGAGAGCAGATGGGGCGCGTAAGCTGTTATTTGCAGGCGCTGCATAAATAGTTGCACGAGTAGATATGCCGCGCAAGCAACTATCGACGGATGTAAGGCTCGTCACCGGGAAAGGGGCGTCGTGGGCATCAGGGACGATGCGGTCGAGATCAGGTCGCAGGGGTGGCGGACGCTCGCTGCGCTACACGGTCTGATCGAGTCCGAGCTCGAGCGATCGCTGCAGGCGGAGGCCAAACTGTCGGTCGTGGAATACACGGTGATGGACGCCCTGAGCAGGCAGGACGGCTGGCACATGCGCATGCAGCAGCTCGCTCGTGCGGCGGCGCTCAGTGCCAGCGCCACGACCCGCCTGGTGAATCGACTCGAGGACCGGGGCCTGCTGACCCGAATCCTGTGTGCGGACGACCGGCGCGGGATCTACACCGAACTCACACCGGCCGGGCGCGCGCTGCTCGAGGAGGCGCGGCCGGTCCACGACGCGACGCTCGAGCGCGCGCTCGCCGAGGCGCGAGAGGTACCCGAACTGGCACCCCTCGTCGAAGCGCTGCCCCTGCTGCACACCGCGTCGTAGGGGCGCTGCGGCTACCCGCCGATCTGCAGTGTCGCGGCGAGTTCGCGCAGTGCGGGCAGCGGATCTCCCGCCATCGGCAGCACCTGGATCGCGACGTGGTCGGCGCCGGCGTCGAGGTGTGCGGTGAGCCGCGGGGCGATCGCGGCCGAGTCCCCGTGCGCGACGAGGGCATCGATGACGCGGTCGCTGCCGCCGTTGTCGAGTTCCTCGGTCGGGAAACCGAGCCGCTCGAGGTTGCGCCGGTAGTTCCGCAGATGCAGGTAGGGGTTCTCGACGGCCTCGCGACCGGTCGCACGGGCGGCGTCCGCGTCGGTGCTCAGCACCACCTTCTGCTCGGGGGCGAGCAGTGCGTCGGGGCCGACGATCTCTCGTGCCTGCCGGGTGTGCTCGGGCGTCGTCAGATAGGGGTGGGCGCCGGCGGTGCGGTCGGCCGCGAGCTTCAGGACCTTGGGGCCGAGCGCGGCCAGGACGCGCCGGTTCTTCGGGACGCCCGCGTCGTCGAGGACGTCGAGGTAGCGGACGAGGGCGTCGTACGGCTTCTCGGCGCCCATGCCGGGCACCTCGGGATGTCCGACGCCGATGCCGAGGACGAAGCGTCCGGGATGACGGGATTCGATGCGCTGATAGGACTGCGCGATCTCGTCGGCCGGGGCCGAGAAGATGTTCACGATGCCGGTCGCGACGGTGATCGTCTCGGTGCCGGCGATGAGGTCCTCGATGACCTGCAGGTCGGCGGGAGGTGACCCACCGGCCCAGATCGCGCCGTATCCGAGCCGTTCGATTTCGGCGCCTACCTCCGGTTGGAGGCCGAAGGCGTGTCGCCACACGCCGAACTTTCCGTACGAAGGGGTATCTGTCGTGTCATGTGTGACCGCTGCCATACCGGTTCCAACCGGACCGGTCGGTGGATCATTCCGCCGCGACCGCTGTCGACTGCTGCGCCGACTGTCGCTGGATGCGTAGCCACACCGCGAAGCCCCACAGCACGAAGCCCGCGTACACGAGGTACAGCAGCGCCGACGGGTAGTAGCCGCCGCTGAAGAGCAGCGGGACGCCGACGGCGTCGACGCCGATCCAGATCAGCCAGAACTCGGTCCAGCCGCGTGCCATGCCGTACGTCGCGAGGATCGAGCCGGTGAAGATCCAGGCATCGGGCCACGGGCCCCACGAGCCGAGCATCTCGAACACCTTCGCGAACGCGACGGTGCCGATCGCCATCGTCGCGATCATCCCGATCCGCGCGCGGGTGGACGCCCAGTGCGGCAGCACCGCCTTGCCGGAGTCGTGCCGCGACTGCAGCCAGCGCATCCAGCCGTACACGCTCACGGTGATGAACAGGAGCTGACGGCCCGCCTGCCCGTACAGGTCGAGGTTCTGCGGGGTGTGGAACAGCGCGCCCATGAACACCGTGAACAGCAGCGCGTTGCCGATGATGCCTACCGGCCACGCCCACACGACGCGCTTCATCCCGCCGATCGCCGACGCGATACCGAACGCGTTCCCGATGATCTCGCGCCACAGGATCGTGGCGCCGCCGATGTGCAGTTCGGCGTCGAACAGGTTCTGCAGCAGACTCACTGATCGCCTGCGGCGACCAGCGGTTCGAGTGTCAGCTCCGGCATCTCCTTCTGGATGTACTGCAGCCGCCACTTGTCGCTGAACAGGGCCAGCAGGACGCCGTCGGTGCGGGTGAAGACCTCGACGCCGCGCTGTCGGCCCAGCTCGACGGCCGACTCGGCGTCGGTGCGGCGGCACAGCGCGTAGCCGAGCGGTTCCATCCGGGCTTCGACGTTGAACTCGGCCTTCATGCGGGCCGCGACCACCTCGAACTGCATGGGGCCGACGGCCGCCATGACCGGGGACGCGTCGCCGCGAATGTCGTTGCGCAGGATCTGCACGACACCCTCGGACTCGAGCTGGTCGACGGCGCGACGGAACTGCTTGTACTTGCTGGCGCTCTCGGCGCGCAGCACCGAGAAGTGCTCGGGTGCGAACGACGGGATCGGCGGGAATTCCACCTTCTTGTCGGTGAACAGCGTGTGGCCGGGCGCGAGGGCGTTGGCGTTGACGAGGCCGACGATGTCGCCGGGGTACGCGTTCTCGACCGTGTTGCGGTCGCGGCCGAACACCGTCAGCGCGTACTTGGTGGCGAACGGCTTGCCGGTCTGTGCGTGTGTGACGACCATGCCGCGCTCGAACACGCCGGAGACGACGCGCATGAACGCCAGGCGGTCGCGGTGCGCGGTGTCCATGCCGGCCTGCACCTTGAACACCACGGCACTGAACGGATCGGTGACCTCGCGCGGCTTCTCGGCGATGTCCTTGCGGGCCCCCGGCGGGGGCGCGAGCGCGACGAGTGTGTCGAGGATCTGGCGGACACCGAAGTTGAGCATCGCGGATGCGAAGATCACCGGCGACGTCTGTCCGGCCAGGAACATCTCCTGATCGTGGTCCTGACCGCTTGCCGAGAGCAGCTCGCTCTCCTCGGCCGCGGTCACCCACTCGTCGCCCTCACGCTCGAGGGCGGCGTCGGCGTCCATGACCTCCTCCGGGGCGATCCGCGCGCCGCCCGCGGTGCGGGTGAAGCGGATGTACTCGCTCGGAGCACCGTCCTCGCCGCGGCGCAGGAGGCCGCGGAAGTCACCGGCGATGCCGACGGGCCAGTACAGCGGGGTGGGGGTGAGTCCGATGCGCTCGTCGATCTCGTCGAGCAGCTCGAGAGGGGTGCGGCCCGGACGGTCCCACTTGTTGATCACGGTGATGACCGGGATGCCGCGGTGGCGGCACACCTGGAACAGCTTGAGGGTCTGCGGCTCGAGGCCCTTCGCGGCGTCGATGAGCATGACGGCGGCGTCGACCGCGGTGAGGACGCGGTAGGTGTCCTCGGAGAAATCGGAGTGGCCCGGAGTATCGACGAGGTTGACGACGTTGATCTGGTCCTCGGGAGTCTCGTCCGAGTGGTAGTTGAACTGGAGAGCCGTCGAGGACACCGAGATGCCGCGGGCCTTCTCCATCTCCATCCAGTCGGAGACCGTCGACTTGCGGCCGGCCTTGCCGTGCACCGCGCCCGCCTCCGAGATCATCTTCGCGTGCAGCGCGAGGGCCTCGGTCAACGTCGACTTACCGGCGTCGGGATGGGAGATGACGGCGAACGTCCGTCGTCGGTCCGCCTCGTTCGCGAGGTTCTTGGGTGCAGTGGTCGACGCCTTCTCGGCGGTGGTGATCTCGGCCGAGTCGGGCGCGCTGGTCAACTGGGAACCTCTCGGATCGGAATAGGGGCCGCTACCAGGGTACTCGGGGCGTTCGCCGGAGTAACAGGTCGGCACCGCTTCCGGATATACGTGTCGGAGATCGGTCGTGCCGTCGTAGTGTCCGCACAGGACCGGCAGGAGCTTGCAGGAGCTTCCATGAGTATGTTCACCGACGAGATGTACGCCACGGCCGCGACCAGTTCGCAGGCACTGATCACGGGTGAACCGGACGCCCCGCTTCGCCAGACGTGGGGCGAGGTCCACAGCGTCGCCCGTCGCATGGCCGGCGCGCTCGCGGAGTCCGGGATCGGTCCCGGCGCGGCAATCGGTGTCCTCGCGGGCATGCCCGTCGACATCGCGCCAGCCTGCCAGGCGATCTGGATGCGCGGCGGGTCGGTGACGATGCTGCACCAGCCCACCCCGCGTACGGACCTGCTGGTGTGGGCGCAGGACACCGAGGCGATCATCCGAATGATCTCCGCCGCGGCCGTCATCGTGGGCGCACCGTTCGAGGCGGCCGTCCCGCTGCTTCTCGAGCGCGGCATCGAGGTCGTGACGATCGAGACGATGCGCGACGGCGACGACATCGACCCCGTCGAGACCGACGAGTCCGATATCGCGTTGCAGCAGTTGACCTCCGGATCCACCGGATCGCCCAAAGCCGTGCAACTGACGCACGGAAACTTCTACGCCAACGCGTACGCGATGATCGACCGCGTCAAGTTCAGTCCCGAGCGCGACGTGATGATCAGCTGGCTGCCACTGTTCCACGACATGGGGATGATCGGGTTCCTCACCGTCCCGATGCAGATCGGCGCCACCACCGTCCACATCACTCCGCTCGACTTCCTCCGGACGCCGTTGCTGTGGGCGGAGCTGATGGGCAAGTACCGCGGAACTGTCACCGCAGCACCGAACTTCGCGTACTCGCTGCTTGCCCGGCGGCTCGCGCAGGCGCCGGCGGGGGAGTACGACCTGTCGTCGATGCGGGTCCTGCTCAACGGTGCCGAGCCGGTCGACCCGGACACGATGGTCGCGCTCGCCGAGGCGGGCGCCCGGTTCGGCCTGGACCCACTCGCACTGGCCCCGACGTACGGGATGGCCGAGGTGACCCTCGCGGTCTCGGTGCCCGAACCGGGGCAGGGTCTGATCGTCGACCGGGTGGACCCGGATCTGCTCGAGGCCGGCGGCCTCGCGGTTCGTTCCAGTCGTGCCAACGCGCGTGCGTTGGCGACGCTCGGACCACTCGTGCCGGGGCTCGAAGGGCGGGTGGTGGCGCGGGACGGGCTGGAGCTGCCGCGGCGTGCCGTGGGTGTGATCGAGTTGCGCGGTAAGGCCGTCACCCCCGGCTATCTCACGATCGACGGGCCGGTAGCGACTCAGGACGCGGACGGCTGGATCAACACCGGCGACATCGGCTACTTCACCGAGGACGGACTCGTCGTCGTGTGTGGCCGCGCCAAGGACGTCATCATCATGGGCGGCCGCAACATCTATCCCACCGACATCGAACGTGCCGCCGGATCCGTTGCCGGAGTGCGCCCCGGCAACGCCGTCGCGATCCGCCTCGACGCCGGCGACAAGCGTGAGAGTTTCGCAGTTGCCGTGGAGACCAACGCAATCGACGACGCCGACGAGGTCAAGCGGATCGAACGCGAGGTGGCGCACGCGGTCGTCGCCGAGGTCGGCGTCCGGCCCCGCACCGTCGCCGTCCTCGGCCCGGGCTCACTGCCCAAGACGTCCTCGGGCAAGCTGCGGCGGTCGAGTTCGATCGGGCTGCTCTGATCTCTCAGGCCGCGGCCCACAGTGGCTCGACGGTCCGGTCGGCGATCGACCGGCGCGTCTCGGCGGGGATCTGGGACTCGTACGCGCGTCGGACTGCCACGGCCAATCGACCCGCGGTCTCGTTCAACAGGTGACCGTCGTGTCCACGCACCCAGGTGAATCGCACTTTCCGACCGACCAGCGAGCGCCGGATCCGGTCCGCCACCGCTGTCGCCTCGCCATCTCGGGGCAGCGGTCGATCGGGATACGTGATCCCGAGGTACTGGAGGGCGGCCTGGCTGTCGGTGAGGATGTGCAACCGACGGCCGGTGAACCGGTCGACCGCGAGTTCGGTGGCGAGCAGTTCGCCCGCCACCGCGCTCTTGATGTTCGGCAGCATCTTCTGGTGCCGATCACCTTCCTTGCTCACGCAGGCCACGCCGACTGCCCGACGGCGTGACTTGGAAGCGTCGGTGGCGACGACAAGGTCCGGCAGGGCGGCGATCTGTTCGCATTCGCGGGCCGCGGCCACTGCTTGACGGTCGAGGTTGTCCGCATCCAGGACGTCGAGCGCCGCGAGCGACAGTTGCACGACCGCACCGCGGGCCACGCCGGCCATCGTCACCGAAGGGAACGCTCCGACCACGGCCACGATCTCGCTGCGCAGCTTGTTGTCGGTGACGTGCAGGAGGATCGGCTCCGACACGGCCACCGAGATCTCCAGGATCAGAGCGAACGCGTCGAGACCTGCACCGTAGAAGGACGCGTCGCTCGCATCGTCGTACGTGAAGAGTCGGCTCTCGGTGTCTCCGGCCGTACGCCACGTGGCAACCGCGCGTACCAGTTGGACTCGGTTGCGCTGGTTTCGTCGGATGTGGATGACTGCGAGCAACGGCACTTCTTCGCATCGGCCGGCTGAACGGCCATCACGATGCACCAGGGGTGTGACAGTTCGGTTCCCGCCGGGATCGGCGAGCCGATCGGCCTCCACTTCGGTCCGGATACAGGCGGCGAACGACGAGTTCGTGGCGCGGGCCCGGGCCGGTCACGTGGCGTCTCTCGCGGGCGACGCCGACGTGGAATCACCACCCGAGTGGATCGCCGTTTCGGATTCCGCGATTCTGTCGGTGGCTCGCCTTATAGTCGAAACTATGTTCGATACGGGGGTGTTGACGGTGAGCGCGAGCGAGGGGTCGACCGCGGCGCTCGTCGCCCGCCATGCGCGGATCGCGTGCGAACAGTTCCTCGAAATCGACCTGGTGACAGACTTGTTCGTCATGCGTTGCGACGAGGACGCGCGGGCGGGCCGCAACGAGGCTCATCACGGGGAGTTCGCTCACGTCGAGATTGCTGGGCTCCTCGGGCTCACCGAGACCGCGGCCCAGCGGATGATCGGCCTCGGCTGCGATCTGCGCTGGCGACTGCATCAGGTGCGGGCCGCCTTTGCCTCCGGTCGGATCGATCTCGCGAAGGCACACGCGTTCTCCGAGGCGCTCGCGAACGTCTCCGACGACGCGCTCGCCGACATCGAGCGCCGACTGCTGGACGGTGCGGAACGCGTCAGCACCACCCGACTCAAGGATCGGGCCCGACGCCTCATCGCGCGTCTCGATCCGGAGGGCGCCCGCGAACGCCGCCGCCGCGCCGTCGCGGATCGGGATGTGCGAGTCGTTGCGCGTGACGATGCCATGACTCAGGTCGACGGCCTGCTTCCGGCGGAAGGCGGCCAGATCCTCGCGGGCAGGTTACGGGCGATGAGTTTCGACGTGTGTGCCCGAGATCCCCGTACGTACCCGCAACGCCGGGCCGATGCGCTGGTGGCTCTCGCCGCCGGCCACACACACCTCGAATGCCGGTGCGGGCTCGACAACTGCACCGCGCGAGCCGATCTCGGCTCTGCCGGGACGTCCGGCGTGACCGTACAGGTGCATGTCGGGGTGAACGCGTCCACTCTGCTCGGTCTCGACGACGCACCCGGCTACCTGTCCGGCTACGGTCCGATCGACGCGGACCTGGCACGTGAACTGGCCGCGGACGCCACGTGGAAGCAGGTTCTGACGCTGCCGGACGCCGATCGGGCCGCGTCCGACACCGAGGCCGGATCGGTTCTCGGCATCGGGCGAGGCCACCCGTCGCCCCGGACATCTCCCGTGGATGTCGCGTCGCGAACTCGGAAACGATTGCAGGAAAAGGCGTATCGGCCCAACGCTCAGCTCGTGGAGATCGTGCGAACCCGGGACGGCGCGTGCCGCTTTCCGAATTGCGGAGTCCAAGCCAGGGCGTGCGACCTCGACCACACGATTCCGTTCGACCACGACGACCCGGCTCGCGGTGGGCTCACCACCGAAACGAACCTGGCCTGTCTGTGCCGAAAACACCATCGGCTCAAGACTCTCGGCTATTGGGCCGTCCGCCAGATCGGTCGTGGACGGTTGGAATGGTCCGATCCCACCGGCCGCATCACAGTCACGGAACCCCAGGGCATGTTCGCCGACGGGTCGAGCGGTGAAGACCTTCGTACAGGCGTCCACGGTGAACTGCTCGCGCGGCTCACCGACAGTCGGGCCCTCGCGAAGCTCAACTATTCGGCGGCGGAACTCGACCTCGACTATCTCCTCGAGAGCCGGATCCCGCCCCGGCAACGCCGACGTCGTGGGTACACGCCGCGGCACAGCGACACGGCTGCCACCACGCACACGGCGGTTGCGGCCGCGGAAGATCCGCCGTTCTGAGGACGGAAACCCAGATCGCTCAGTGTGGTCAACGCTCAGTGTCGCAATGGCTCAGCGGCGCAGCTCTGCGTGCGAGCCTTCAGTGCAGCCGGTTCTGCGCCGCCTCGAGTCCGAGCTGCAGCACCAGTTCCACGGCGTCCGCGGCTTCCTCGCAGACGAGGTCGAGCTCCTTGCGTTCGACGGTCGAGAACGGCTTGAGCACGTAGTCGGCGGGATCCTGCCGACCCGGCGGGCGGCCGATACCGACGCGGGTGCGCAGGTAGTCCTTGGTGCCGAGGGACTGAGAGATCGAGCGGAGGCCGTTGTGGCCGCCCTCTCCGCCGCCCTGCTTGAGCCGGACTGTGCCGAAGTCGAGGTCGAGTTCGTCGTGGATGACGACGATGTTCTCGGGCTTCACGGAGAAGAAGCGGGCGAGCCCGGACACCGCGCCGCCCGAAAGGTTCATGTACGAGCGGGGCTTGGCGAGGATCACCTGCCGACCGACCAGCCGGGTCTGCACGATCTCCGCGCCACTGCGCTTGTGGGCGCTGAACTTGCCGCTCACTCGCCCGGCGAGGACGTCGGCCACCATGAAGCCGATGTTGTGGCGGGTCTTCTCGTACTGCGGTCCCGGATTGCCCAGGCCGACGACCACTGCGGTGCCGGTGTCGTCACTCACTGCTCGGGAGTCCTTTCGATGCGACGGTGCTCATACGACCGTGCCTATAGAACAGCGGCGCGTCGAACCCGAACGGGATCGACGCGCCGCTGGATGTTCAGCGCGGAGCTGATCAGGCCTCGGCCTCGGCCTCGGTCTCCTCGCCGGCGGCGGGCTCGGCAGCCTGAGCGGCAACGACGTTCACGAGCAGCAGCTCGGCGTCGTCGGCCAGGGTGGCGCCCTTGGGCAGCGCGACCGCGCCGGCCAGGAACTGGGTGCCGACCTCGGCGCCCTCGACCGAGATCTCGACGGACTCGGGGATGTTCAGAGCGTCGACCTCGAGCTTGATCGTGGTGGTCTCCTCGGTGACCAGCGCGCCCGGAGCGGCGTTACCGGTGACGACGATCGGGACCTCGACCGCAACCTTCTCGCCCTTCTTGACGATGAGGAGGTCGGCGTGCTCGATGTGGCGACGGATCGGGTGGACGACGATCGACTTGGTCAGCGCCAGCTGATCCTTGCCGTCGATGTCCAGGTTGATGACGACGTTGGTGCCGTGCGCGCGCAGGACGGCGGCGAACTCGCGAGCCGGGAGGTTCAGGTGCTGCGGGTCGGTGCCGTGGCCGTACAGGACAGCGGGGACCTGGCCGTCGCGGCGGGCACGGCGGGCAGCGCCCTTGCCGAACTCGGAACGAACAGAGGCTACGAGGCGATTGTCGTCAGACATGTGAAACGGCTCCTACAACTCACGTGAGATATTCGTTGACGGTCGTTCGTCGCGACGAGGGGCGGACAGACACGAACGGCCGGAGCAAACTGCTCTATCGAAGCCGTGCCGCGTCGATCACGGTGATTCAGCGCGTTACGCGAATCGCCCTCGCCGAGACAACTTGATGCAGTCTACCGGATGGCTGAACGGAAGAGAATCGGGCCCGGTCGACGCGCACGTGCGTCGACCGGGCCCGATTCGGACTACCGCTGTATGTCAGGCCTTGGCGGCGCTGATGCCGGCGCGACGGCCGAAGAAGCTGCCGTCGCCGAGCGACGTGCCCGACGCGTAGCCGCCGGCGCAGACGCCGGAGGTGCAGCGGCCGGCCGCGAACAGGCCGGGGATCGGTTCACCGGAGACGTGCAGCACCTCGGAGTCGGTGTTGGTGCGCAGGCCACCGAGCGTGAAGCCGCCGGTCATACCGCGCAGGTCGATGGCGGCGACGGGGGAGCCGATCGGCTTGACCCACTCCGTCTTCTTGCCGAACAGCGGATCCTCACCGTTCTCGGCGTGCCGGTTGAAGACGTCGACGGTCGCCTGCAGGGTGCCCGCGGGCAGCCCCATCTCGGCTTCGAGCTCCTCGACGGTCTCGGCGACCCACTTGGGCTGGTGACGCAGCTGCGGGCTCGACGTCGGGCGGGTCATGCCCTCCTCGTACGCGGCCTCGTCGATCACGAGGAACGCCTCGTTGTGGTTCTCGTACAGCGTCGCCTGGCCGACGCGGCCCGGGTAGGTGTCCTCGTTGATGTAGCGCTGGCCGCGGCCGTTGACGAGGATGCCGCGAATGAACAGCTGGGGGTCGCAGAAGAATGCGACCTCGGCGGCGTCCATGTGCGCGAGATCCGCACCGAGAGCCTGCGCCATGCGGATGGCGCGACCGTCGTGCTCCTCGATCGAGGCGGCCGGCCGGTTGACCATCTTCGGCGCGAACGACTCGAGCATCTGGTTGTTGTAGGCGAAGCTACCGGTCGCGAGGACGACGCCCTTGCGGGCGCGGACGGCGACATCCTTGCCGTACTGCTTGGCCTGCACGCCGACGACCCGTCCGTCGGCGTCGACGATCAGGGTCTGCACCCGCATGTCGTATGCGGAGCGCACGCCGAGTTCGGCGGCCTTGTCGGTGAGCGGCTTCATGAGCATGTAGCCGCCGCCCTTCTCGGTGCTGACGTGCTTGTCCTGCATCTGCGGGACGTGTCCGCGCGGCGCGGGCGGGATGGATGCGTTGAACGGTGCCGCGTTCTCGCCGCCCGTGTACTGCAGGCCGTCGTCGCCCGGCGGCTCCCAGCCCGGCTCGCCCCAGAAGGACATCTTGAACGGGACGCCACACTCGTCGACGAGCCAGTGGTAGTGGTCGACGCTGCCCTCGCAGTAGGCGTCGATCTTGGCCTCGTCGGTGCCCGGGCCCAGCGCGGCCTTCATGAAGGCCTTCATGTTGTCGACGGTGTCCTCGAAGCCGCACGCCTTCTGCAGCGGAGTGCCGCCGCCCATGTAGATGAAGCCGCCGGCCATCGCCGCGGCACCACCCCAGCCGCCGGTGCGCTCGAGCACCAGGACGTCGGCGCCGTTCTGCGCAGCGCCGACGGCGGCGGATGCACCCGCGACGCCGAATCCGGCGACGACGACGTCGGCTTCGTAAGCCCATTCGGTGATGTGATCTGCGGGAATCGGGCGAATCGGTGTGGCCTCGGCCATAGGTCGTTCCTCTCACAAACGTGACAAACAAAGGTGTGACACAAATCATCTACACGCCCCGAAAGGGTGGTGTCACACAGTTCCCGCACAGCGGGAACGAACTTCGCGGTTTGTGAACTCGGCGCAGGCGCGCGGTGTGGCGATCCACCGAGAGGTCGCCACACCGCAGGTGCGTCAGCCGTTCGAATTCCCTGGCTCGCCGTCCCCGCCGTTCTCGGTGCCCGAGCCGTCGTCGGGTGTCGTCTCGTCCTCCGGGTCGTTGTCGCCCGGCGTTTCGCCCGGGTTCTCAGCTTCCTCCTTCGGCTTCTCCGGATCCTCGGCAGGAGTCTCCGGGGCGGCCGGAGCGTCGCCGCCGCCTGGCGCGGGCGCGGGCGCCGGAGCCGGGGCTGCGGGCGCGGGAGCCGGTGCCTGGGCATTGCCGCCGCCGGCGTTACCCGCCGCCGGGCGAGCGCCGCCCCCGGTTCCGGTTCCAGTGCCGGAACCTGCCGGTGCGCCGTCCGCGTCGGCGGATGCGCTGGACGGCGCCGCGGTGGTGGAGCTCGGCGCGGTCGTCGTCGAGGACGGCGCGGTGGTTGTCGTCTCGGCGGTCGTGTCGCTGTCGTCGTTGCAGCCGGCCAGCAGCAGCGCGGACGCAAAGATGCCCGCCCCGAGAACGGCAGCCTTGGTACGTCGCATAACTCGATTCCTCCCCATTGATTGGTACATGCCGGACAATGGATACCATCCGGTTGGTTGGGAAGATGTGAGCTTTGCGAAGGGTTTGTCCGAATTGTTACTCGCGGGTCAGTTGCCCGACGGCCTCGGCGAACCGTGACAGGTCGCCGTCGGAGACGAAGTAGTGGGGCGACGCCCGGACGACGGCGTCGAGCCCGCGAGCACTCATGTCGAGCAGCGTCGACGACCGTCCGCTGACGGTCACCGTTATCCGGCTGTCCGCCAAGCGGTCCCGAATGCTCGACGGTTCCGTGCCGTCGATCGTGAACGTCACGATGCCGCAGCGGTCGGTGCCGAGATCGTGGAGCCGCACACCTGGCAGCGCGCCCAGCTCGCTCCGAATCCGGTCGGCTCCGGTCGCGATTGCCCGCGCCGCGTAGTCGACCCCGATGCTCAGGAGGTAGTCGACCGCAACACCCAGCCCGAGTCGAGCGGCGACGTCGCACTCCCACAGTTCGAAGCGTGACGCGTCGGCGGCCGGTAGGTACTCGTCGGGCGACAACCACTGCGCCCCGTGGAGGTCCATCGCCATGGGCTTCAGTTCGCGGGCGAGATCGCCCCGGATATAGAGGAATCCTGTGCCGCGCGGTCCGCGCAGCCACTTGCGTCCGGTTGCGGAGAGGGCGTCGACCCCGAGCTCGCCGACATCGATGGGGAGCTGGCCCACCGATTGGCAGGCGTCGAGCAGGACCAGTGCCCCGTGCCGGTGCGCGAGGTCGACCACCTCGCGCACCGGATTGATCAGCCCACCGTTGGTGGGGACGTGAACGAGCGATACGAGCGTGACGCGGTCGTCGATCATCCGTTCGAGGGCGTCCAGATCGATGCGTCCGGTGGGGTCGCTGGGGACCACCTCGACGACGGCCCCGGTCTCCTTCGCGCGGTGCAGGGCGGTGATCGCATTGCTCGCGTACTCCACCTGCGAGAGCAACACCCGATCGCCCGGACGCAACGGAATCGACGTGAAGAAGTCGCACCACGCGCGGGTGGCGCTGTCGACGAGAGCGATCTCCGGCGCCGTGGCCCCGATCAGCTGCGCGATCGACGTCCGCACGGCCGTGAGGTCGTCTGCCCGTTCGGCGGCCGCGACATAACCGCCGACCTCGGCTTCGCGGCGGAGATGCCCGATCACAGTTGCGAGCACCGGCTGCGGAGGCAGCGACGAGCCCGCGCTGTCGAGAAACACCCTTTCCAGACAACCCGGTGTGTCGAGCCGGAGGCGTTCGAGATCGAGCATCGGCTATTCCTCCCGATCGGTAGCCACGACAGGGAGTCGGCTCTACCCTCGAGAAGGACGTTCGACCGCTCCCGAGGGGAGGATGGCATGGTTGTCGCAGTCGAGTCCACCGGTTTCACCTCGCGCCCAGCGGCCGAGTCCTACGTCGGCGGAGTCTGCTTCAAGCTGGGTCCGCCGAGGCTGATCGGTGCCGAACTGGAATGGCTCACCCACCACGACAGATCCCCGTCCGACCGACCCGACCTCACCTCCATCGCCGCAGCTCTCGGGCCTCACGCCCCGAAGTCTCTCGACCCCGGATCTCCTGCCCGCCCGCTTCCTTCGGGCAGTCTCGTCACCGTCGAACCCGGCGGTCAGATCGAACTCTCCAGCGCGCCCCACGACAGTGCCGTCCGGCTGTGCGAGGCGCTCGCTTCCGACGAACGCACCCTGCGCGCGCTGCTCGCCACCCGTTCCATCACCGCGCACGCGCATGCGGCCGATTCCCGGCGCACCGCGCGGCGCCTGCTCCAGATGCCGCGGTACCGCGCGATGGAGGAGCGCTTCGAGGAGATCGGTCCGTTCGGCAAGCTCATGATGTGCAACACCGCCGCCGTACAGGTGAGCGTCGACGCCGGTGCGGATGTCGCCGACGTCGCCCGTCGCTGGAACCTGCTGCAGGCCGCCGGGCCGGCCCTGATCGCCGCGTTCGCGTGCTCACCGCGGCTACGGGGAATTCCGCCGGGGGACTGGGCGTCGCAGCGGATGCGGACCTGGTTCGAACTCGATCGGTCACGCACGATCGGCCCACCCGAATCGGCGGCGTCGTCGGCCGATCCGATCGCCGATTACGCGCGCTGGGTACTCGACGTCCCGCTGCTGTGTGTGCGCCGTGACGGGCCGTGCTGGACGGCTCCGCCCGGCGCGACCTTCGCGGACTGGGTCGACGGCGCGCTCGACGACGAGATCGGCCGGCGCCCGACGCCCGACGATCTGGACTACCACCTGACGACGGTGTTCCCCGCGGTGCGGGCGGTCGGCCACCTCGAGGTGCGGTACTTCGACACCCAACCGGACGATCAGTGGCGCAGCCCGATCGCCGCGCTCGAAGCCCTCCTGGCGACGGGCGAGGCGGTGGACGCGGCCACCGCGGTCGCCGCGGACACGCGGGAACGGTGGATCGATGCGGCCCGGCAGGGCCTCGCGGACGGCGAGTTGCGTCGTGCGGCAGCCGAATTGCTGGAACTTGCGGCCGACTTCGCGGCGGATCGCGGGCTGGCCGCAGGACTGGGGGCGGCATCGGCGCGCTGTCGGCGCGGCGAGAATCCTGTGGGGGAGAGGTTGTGACCGGTCTTCGGGAACAGTTGGAATCCGCGTTGCTGAGGGCCCGGCACCGCAGCCATGCGCTCACGGACTGCGTCGACGACGCGGACCTCGTCGCTCAGCATTCGCCACTGATGAGTCCGCTCGTGTGGGATCTCGCGCACATCGGTAACCAGGAGGAACTCTGGTTGATCCGCGACGTCGGGGGGCGCGACCCGGTCCGCCACGACATCGACGATCTGTACGACGCCTTCAAACATGCTCGATCCACCCGTCCGGCGCTGCCGCTGCTCGGTCCGGACGAGGCCCGCAAGTACGTCGGTCAGGTGCGCGACAAGATGTGGGACGTGTTGGACGCGAGCCGCTTCCGTGGACGAAAGCTCGAGCACGACGGGTTCGCCTTCGCGATGATCGCGCAGCACGAGCAGCAGCACGACGAGACGATGCTCGCCACCCATCAGCTGCGGAAGGGGCAGGCGTTGCTGACCGCGCCGGACGTCCCGAGGACGGCCGTTCCCGTCACCGATCGCGAGACCGTGATCCCGGCAGGCGAATTCACGATGGGCACGTCGGACGATCCGTGGGCGCTGGACAACGAGCGGCCCGCGCACCGGGTGTACGTCCCGGAGTTCGCGATCGACACGGTGCCGGTGAGCAACGCGGACTACGCGGAGTTCATCGACGACGGGGGATACCGGCGGCGTGAGTTGTGGAGTGAGCGGGGTTGGCTGCACCGTCGCGAATCGGATCTCGAGGCGCCACAGTTCTGGACCGGTGACGGCAGCGGTCGGTGGTGGCGGCACCGGTTCGGGGTACTCGAGCCGGTCCCGCTCGACGAACCCGTCATGCACGTGTGCTGGTTCGAGGCGGAGGCCTATGCCCGGTGGGCGGGCAAGCGGTTACCCACCGAGACCGAGTGGGAGAAGGCGGCACGCTGGCATCCCGCGAGTGGGCGGTCACGCCGTTTTCCCTGGGGCGACGAGGAACCCGACCGCACCCGGGCGAATCTGGGGCAACGCCATCTCGCGCCGGCAGCGGTGGGGTCGTACCCGGACGGCCGGTCTCCGCTGGGGGTGCGTCAGCTGATCGGGGACGTCTGGGAGTGGACGTCGTCGCGGTTCACCGGGTACCCGGGATTCGCAGCGTTCCCGTACCGCGAGTACTCGGAGGCGTTCTTCGGTGGCGACTATCGCGTACTGCGCGGCGGTTCGTTCGGCACCGATCCGGTGGCCTGCCGCGGGACGTTCCGCAATTGGGATCACCCCATCCGCCGGCAGATCTTCGCGGGCTTCCGCTGTGCCAGGGACGTGTGATGTGCCGGCATCTGGGCTACCTCGGGCCCACCCGGTCGGTGCGCGAGGTGATCGCGGCGGGAGAGTTCTCGTTGCTGCGGCAGTCGTGGTCGCCGCGGGACATGCGGGGCGGTGGCACCATCAACGCCGACGGCTACGGCGCCGCGTGGTGGGGGTCGACACTGTCCCGCTATCGGTGCGCGATGCCGATCTGGTCGGATCCCGCTCTCTCCGAGATGCTCTCGAAGGTCCGTTCGCATGCGGTGATGGCCGCCGTCCGTTCCGCGACCGTCGGCATGCCCGTCGAACGCAGTGCGTGTGCGCCGTTCGTCTCGGGGCACTGGGCCTTCAGCCACAACGGACGGATCGAGCAGTGGCCCGAGTCGATGACCGACGTCGCGGCGGGCCTGCCGATGCTCGACCTGCTGGGTCTCGAGGCCCCCACCGACTCGGCGCTGCTCTGGTTGCTGGTCCGGCACGCGCTGCGCGACAACAGTCCGGAGGTGGCGCTGATGCAGGTGACGGCCGCGGTCGCGGAGGCGGCGCCCGGGTCGCGGTTGAACATGCTGCTCGGTGACGGGAACCAACTGTGGGCGACCACGTGGGACCACTCGTTGTCGGCCCTGGTGGACGACGACCGGGCCGTGCTCAGTTCCGAACCCTTCGACCACAACCACCTCTGGAAGGAGATCCCGGACGGGCACATCGTCACCGCGCGGCCGGGGCACCTGATCGTCACGCCCCTGTGAGTGCCCCTGAGAACTGTGAGCACCCCTGAGAACTCGACTCGAGATCGACCACGGAGATGGGAGAGGTATGCGAGCACCGACCCTGGAAGTCCACATCACGCCGGAGCAGTTGAACGCAGCACTGCGGGCGGACGCCGAACGTGGGCTCACCGCGACGCCCAAGTGGCTGCCACCGAAGTGGTTCTACGACGCGCGCGGTAGCGAGCTGTTCGAACGCATCACACAGCTTCCGGAGTACTACCCGACTCGTACCGAGCGGGCACTGCTGGAGGAGCACGCGCGCGACATCGCTGCTGTCGCGATGCCGCAGATCCTCGTCGAGCTCGGCTCGGGTTCGTCGGAGAAGTCGCGCCTGCTGCTGCACGAGCTGGGCGCGCGGGGGACGCTGGAGAAGTACGTGCCGCAGGACGTGTCGGAGAGCGCGCTGCGCGACGCGACCCGGCGGATCTCGGTGGAGTTCCCGGAGATCGACGTCCACGGGGTGGTGGGGGACTTCACGGAATCGCTGCGGCACCTACCCGGCGGCGGCAGTCGGATGATCGCCTTCCTCGGCGGCACCCTCGGCAACCTCGTCCCCGACGAGCGGCGGGAGTTCCTCGCGGAGATCGCCGCGGTACTCGGGTCCGGGGAACACTTGTTGCTCGGTGTCGCGCTGGTGACCGATCCGCGGGTCCTGATCCCGGCGTACGACGACGCGGCCGGGGTCACTGCGCAGTTCGACCTCAACGTGTTGTCGGTGTTGAACAAACAGTTGGGTGCCGATTTCGATCTGGACGGCTTCCGTCACGTCGCCGTGTGGGATCCCGTCGACGAGTGGATCGAGATGCGGCTCGAGGCGACCGCCGACATGACCGTGCGCGTGGCGGACCTCGGGTTGACGGTCCGGTTCGCGGCCGGCGAGCAGATGCGGACCGAGATCTCGGCGAAGTTCCGGATGAGCGGGATCAGCGCGGAACTGGCCGCAGCAGGGTTCGAGGACGTCCAGACGTGGACGGACGACGACCAGCGTTTCGCCCTCGTGTGCGCGCGGCGCCGCTGACCGGCCCTGTCTCCCGGAGGATCGACCCGGCCTAGAGGATCAGCTGCAGGTACGTCATGTCCAGCCAGCGGCCGAACTTGCGTCCCACCTCGGGCATCCGGGCGACGACCCGGAACCCGAACCGCTCGTGCAGGGCGATCGACGTCGCATTGGTCGATTCGACGCTCGCGACGATCACGTGGATCCCGCCCGCGCGGGCCCGTTCGATCAACTCGGCCATGAGCGCGGTCGCGATGCCCCGCCGATGGTGATCGACGTGCACGTACACGGAGTTCTCGACGGTGGTCCGATAGCCGCTCTTGGCCCGCCACACCCCGTACGACGCGTACCCCGCGACCGCGCCGTCGACGTCGGCGACGAGCACCGGGAACCCGGCGGCTCGACGGCCGTCGAGCCACCGGCGACGCTCGTCCAGATCGGCGAGTGTCTCGTCCCAGATGGCCGTCGAGTTGGCGATCGCCTCGTTGTGGATCTCGAGGATCCCGGGCAGATCGCTCGGGGTGGCGTCGCGGATCAGCATGTCGAGGAAGCCCTTACGCCCCGGCGCTGCGGCGAGCCTTCTCCAGCGCCGCCAGCGTGCGCAGGATGGTGGCCTTCTGCCCGTTGAGATCGTTGAGTCGCGCGCGGGCTGCGAGACCCTGGCCGGCCTCGGCCAGGGCGATCTGCGAGTCGACCTTGGTCAGCTGATCGAGCAGACCGGTGACGCGCTCCTCGAGGGCGGCGACGTCGAGCTTCTTCGCGGGGGCCACCGCGGCGGTGGGGGTCGGTGCCGGCCCCGACGTGGTGCGCGGGCGCGCAGCGGGTGCCTTGCGGGCCGGGGCGGATTCCGCCTCGAAAGCCTTCACGATGCGAGCAGCCTTGGGGCGCATCGACTTGCGGACGAGGGCCGGGTCCGGGGGCTCGGGCAGACGAATCTGGTTGAGGGCGGCGCGGGCGTCGCGGGCGCCGACGCGCCACTCGCGCTCTTCCTCGTCGTCGGACTGGAGCGTGCCGCCGATCGGGCGCAGGCCGTACATGCCCATGAACTTGCGGGCTTCGTCGATCACGGTCTCGTGCTCACGGCACACACCGCAGCGGGGCTCGTTGCGGAACTCCTCGATCGCATCATCGCTTCCGCACCACACGCACGACCCGGGAGTCCAACGGCGAACCGGCTGCGGGTTCGGAACAACAGAGGCGGCGGCGGGGTTTTGCAGGGTCTGCGCGTCGATCACGACGAGCCAGAATAGGGCACCCGTTCGCGCCCGGCTACACCGAGGTCCAATTTTCTCGGCGCGCGTGACCAAACTCATGTCCGGGCACCCTCGACGTCGGCAAAGTCTTGTGGCACACGAGTTCTCCGCTCCTGCGTCAACTGCCGAGTACGTCAGCCGCGAGCACCGAAGGTGTCGGTGAACCACTCGACGAGAGGACGCATCGAACGCCACGCGGAGCGGATCTCGTCTACTACCGCGGGCGTGCCGAGCCAGTCCGGGCAGCCGTAGTTCAATCCGGCGGTGAGCGACCGGTGCCGCATCAGTTCGATGCGCGCATGGTCGGCGGAGACGCCGCGCGGGCGCGTGGCCAGACGGTCGCCACCGATCTCGAATCCGGCCTTCTCGATCGTGCGAACCGTCCGCTCCAGCGCTCGTCCGCGACGCTCGTCGTCCACGGCCTCGCGGTAGCGCGCGAGTTGCTCGGGGGTATGGGAGTAGTGCCCACCGGCGACGAACAGGCCGGAGGCATCGATCTGCACGTAGAAGCCGACGCCGGGACACGACTCGACGAACCCACCCTGATGGGTCTTGTAGGGGGACTTGTCCTTCGAGAAGCGGACGTCGCGATAGGGCCGGAAGGCCTTGCCCGGCCCGAATTCGGGTTCCAGTGCGGTCAGCAGGTCGACCATGGGGGCGCGAACGTCCGTGTCGTAGACGGACTTGTGGGACGCCCACCACGCCTTGCTGTTGTCGGCCTCGAGGTCCTCGTAGAAGTCCAGTGCGGTCGTCGGGAATCCGGTGAACACACTTGGAAAGACTACGCCCGTGCCCGGTCCGCGAGGAGCGAACCAGGAACGGGCGCAGACGCGGGCGTCTAGGCGATGCCGTTGAACAGCGAGGTCACCGAGCCGTTCTCGAAGACCTCCTGGATGGTGCGCGCCAACAGCGGCGCGATCGACAGCACCGTCAGCGTCGGGAAGCGCTTCTCCTCCGGGATCGGCAGCGTGTTGGTCGCGATGACCTCCTTGGCGCCGCAGTTCGCGAGGCGCTCGGCGGCCGGATCCGAGAACACACCGTGCGTGGTCGCGATGATGACATCGCCGGCGCCGGCATTCTTGAGGACCTCGACGGCACCGGCGATCGTGCCGCCGGTGTCGATCATGTCGTCGATCAGCACACAGGTGCGGCCGCTCACGTCGCCGACGACGCGATTGGACTTGACCTGGTTCGGGACCAGCGGGTCACGGGTCTTGTGGACGAACGCGAGGGGAGCGCCGTCGAGGGCGTCGGCCCACTTCTCGGCGACCTTGACGCGACCGGCGTCGGGGGAGACGACGCAGATGTTCTCGGTGCCGTAGTTCTCACGGACGTACTGCGCGAGCTGACCGAGGGCGTGCATGTGGTCGACCGGGCCGTCGAAGAAGCCCTGGATCTGATCCGTGTGCAGGTCGACGGTGATGATGCGGTCGGCACCGGCCGTCTTGAGCAGATCGGCGATCAGGCGGGCCGAGATGGGCTCGCGGCCACGGTGCTTCTTGTCCTGGCGGGCGTACGGGTAGAAGGGCAGCACGGCCGTGATGCGCTTGGCCGATCCACGCTTGAGTGCGTCGATCATGATCAGCTGCTCCATGATCCACTGGTTCAGCGGAGCAGGGTGGCTCTGGAGCACGAACGCGTCCGATCCACGGACGGACTCCTCGAAGCGGACGAAGATCTCGCCGTTCGCGAAGTCACGAGCCGTCTGCGGCGTGACCTTGATGTCCAGTTCCTTGGCCACCTGCTCGGCCAACTCGGGGTGTGCGCGGCCCGAGAAGAGCATCAAGTTCTTCTGCACGTCGCTGGATATCGCGCTCACTGGTCTTCGCCATCCTTCGGTTCTAGCGGATCGGTATCTTGCTGGGCTGATCGAGCCGCTGCGTCGGCAGCGGGAGTACCGGGTCTGTTACGCGCGACCCAGCCCTCGATGTTTCGTTGCTTCCCACCCGAGACGGCGAGCGCCCCCGGCGGAACGTCGTTGCGCAGGACGGTGCCTGCACCCGTGTACGCACCGTCCCCGACACGGACCGGGGCGACGAACATGGTGTCGGATCCGGTGCGAACATGCGAACCGACGACGGTCCGACTCTTGCTCACTCCGTCGTAGTTGACGAACACACTGGATGCTCCGATGTTGCTGTGCTCGCCGATGGTCGCGTCGCCGACGTACGTCAGGTGGGGGACCTTCGAGTGCGCCCCGATGTCGGCGTTCTTCGTCTCCACGAACGCGCCGAGCTTGCCGGACTCGCCGAGAACCGTGCCTGGCCGCAGGTACGTGAACGGGCCGACGGTGGCGTCGGGACCGATCTCGGCGGACTCGCCGTGCGTGCGGATGACCGATGCGCCCGCGCCGACGGTGACGTCGGTGAGGGTGGTGTCGGGTCCGACGACCGCGTCCTCGCCGATGTGGGTCGATCCACGCAATTGCACGCCGGGGCGCAGCGTCACGTCGCGCTCCATCGTCACGTCGACGTCGATCCACGTACTGGACGGGTCCTCGACGGTGACCCCGGCCCGCATGTGGCGCTCGAGGACGCGGCGGTTGAGTTCGGCTGCGAGAGTGGCCAGTTGAACGCGGTCGTTGGCACCGGCGACGAGCAGGTCGTCGTCGATGTGCTGGGCACGAACGGTTTTCCCGGCCGCCCGGGCGATGGCGATCACGTCGGTGAGGTACAGCTCGCCCTGCGCGTTGTCGGCGCTCAGCGACGACAACGCGGACCGCAGCGTGGCGGCGTCGAACGCGTAGACGCCGGAGTTGACCTCGGTGATCGCGCGCTGCGCCTCGGTGGCGTCGGCCTGCTCGACGATCGCGGCGACCTCGCCGTCGGTGGTCCGCAGGATCCGGCCGTAGCCGGTGGGATCCGCTGCCGTGGAAGTGAGCACGGTCACCGCGGCGGCGGGGGCGGCGGTGTGCGTCGCGATCAGGGCGTGCAGCGTCGCGCTGTCGAGGAGGGGGACGTCGGCGGCGGTGACGAGCACCGTGCCGTCGAAATCGTCGGGCAGTGCGGTCAGGCCGCAGCCGACGGCGTGGCCGGTGCCGTTCTGCTCGTGTTGGACGGCGGTGGCGACCGCGCGCCCCAGATCCTTGGCCACCTCGTCCACGGCGCCGCCCACGGCGTCGCGATCGTGGCCGATCACGGTGACCAGTTCGGTGGGTTCGATGCCGGACGCGGCATGCAGCGAGTGGGAGAGCATCGAGCGCCCGGCCAGGGTGTGCAACACCTTGGGGGTCTTCGACCGCATTCGCGTCCCGGCGCCGGCAGCAAGGACGATGACGGCGGTCTGCGGTGGCATGAAGCTCCCTCGAAGTCGATCTACGCTTAGCCGCTCACGCGGCCCGACGGTCGCGCACGTTCCGAAAGAGAATATCGCGAGTCGCACCCGCGAAGGCAACGTGCCCGAGATTAGCCGCCCGTCGGCGCAGGTGTCCGCCGAACCGTTTCGGCGCCCGCGAGCTGGCGCGAAAGTTAACGGGGGAGTAACAACTTCGAACCGACCGGTCTGCAAGTTGTGTGAAGGATCACAGCTCTCGGGTGAGGGGTGAACCGCGTCCGAAGGGCTCCGCCGCCAGGACTCGAACCTGAACTATCTGAACCAAAATCAGAGGTGCTGCCATTACACTACGGCGGATTACCGCGCGCCCGGGCCGATGCCCGGATGCGCGGGAACGATCCTCGCATGCCGACGCGCCGTGCGTCGAACCGCCGGAGGAATTACCCCTGAACCGGGCTATAGGGTGGCCTCTACCAGCGCCGAAGCGTTCGACGCGGCGTGTCGGAAAGGACGGTGACCTCCAGTGTCGCGACCATCGCGGGAAACCCAGACCACCGAGCGTGTGCCCCGGACGCGCATGACGGGTACCCAGCGCCGCGAGCAGTTGATCGAGATCGGCCGCACGCTGTTCGCCGAACGCGGCTACGAGGCCGCCTCGATCGAGGAGATCGCGGCGCGCGCACAGGTGTCCAAGCCCGTCGTCTACGAGCACTTCGGCGGCAAGGAGGGCTTGTACGCCGTCGTCGTCGATCGTGAGATGTCGAAGCTGCTCGAGATGATCACGTCGTCGCTCACCCAGAACCGCTCCCGTATCCGGGTCGAACGGGTCGCGCTGGCGCTGCTCACCTACGTGGAGGAGCGGACCGACGGCTTCCGGATCCTGGTTCGGGACTCACCCGTCGCGGCGCCCGAGGGCACCTACTCGAGCCTGCTCAACGAGGCCGTCCGGCAGGTCGGGCACATCCTCGCCGGCGACTTCGCTCGCCGCGGTTTCGATCCCGAACTCGCGCCGCTGTACGCGCAGGCCCTCGTCGGCATGGTCGCGACCACCGCTACATGGTGGCTCGACGATCGCACCCCGTCCAAGGAAGTCGTCGCCGCGCACCTGGTGAACCTGTGCTGGAACGGGCTGACCAATCTCGAGGCGGACCCGCAGCTCGGTCAGTGACCGTGCCGGGACGCCTTGTCGGTCGGCGCGCCTAGAATCGAACGGTCTGCATTTCACGACATCAGGAGCGCCGTCGTTGTCTTCCGTGTCCCCTTCAGATCACTCCTCGGCCCCTGACGCCGCAGCCACTCCGCTCGCCGGTCTCGTATCGACGGCCCTCGCGGACGATGCGATCGGTCGGGTCCTCGACAGTGTCGGTCGGACCGGTGTCGACATCGTCGCGCCCGGTGCCGCGCGCCCGTTCGTCGCCGCGGCGCTCGCGGGCCGCACCCAGCTGCTCCTGGTCACCGCGACCGGGCGCGAGGCCGACGACCTCACCGCCGAACTGAGGGAGATCATCGGCGACGGTGTCGCACAGTTCCCGTCGTGGGAGACGCTGCCGCACGAGCGGCTCTCGCCGAGCGCCGACACGGTCGGACGCCGGCTGCAGGTGCTGCGGCGCCTCGCCCGTCCCGACGACGCCGTCTACGGGCCGCCGCTGCAGGTGATCGTCACGACAGTGCGTTCCCTCGTGCAGCCGATGGCGCCCGGGCTCGGGGAGCTCGAACCGGTCGTGCTGGCGATGGGGTCGGAACACGACTTCGGCGCACTCGTCGCTCGGCTCGCGGAACTCGCGTACACCCGCGTCGACATGGTCGGCAAGCGTGGCGAGTTCGCGGTGCGCGGTGGCATCCTCGACGTCTTCCCGCCCACCTCCGACCATCCCGTCCGCGTCGAGTTCTGGGGTGACGAGGTCACCGAACTGCGCGCATTCTCGGTCGCGGACCAGCGGTCGCTGCCGGAGCTCGAGCTCGCGACCGTCGTCGCGCCCCCGTGCCGCGAACTGCTGCTCACCGAGGCGGTGCGCGATCGGGCGGCCCAACTCGCCACCGAGAACCCCGCCGACGCGGCTCTCGTCGAGATGCTCGACAAGCTCTCGGCCGGCATCCCGGTCGAGGGCATGGAAGCGCTGCTGCCGCTGCTGCAGCCGGGCGAACTGCAACTGCTGACCGAAGTGCTCCCGCGCGAGACCCACGTGCTGCTGTGCGATCCGGAGAAGATCCGCACCCGGGCCACCGACCTCGTGCGCACCGGGCAGGAGTTCCTCGAGGCGTCGTGGACGGCAGCGTCGATCGGCGGCGCGGCCCCCATCGACACGTCGGTCCTCGGCGGCGGGATCGACCTCGGGGCGTCCGCGTACCGGTCGCTGCGTCAGGTGCGGGAGAACGCCGAGGTGCAGGGCCGTCCGTGGTGGACGATCAGCCCGCTGGCGTCGGGCAGCGACGACGAACTGGTGCTGCCGGTGCAGTCGGCGCCCGAGGTGCGCGGCTCCGAAGAGATTCTCTCGATGCTGTTCGCGAATCTGCGGGCACACGTGACGACCGGCGGACGGGCCGTGGTCGTCGTCGCCGGATCCGGCACTGCGCACCGCGTGCTCGAGCGACTCAAGGAGGCCGACGTCCCGGCCGGCGAACTCGCGCCGGGTGCCGAACCGGCCCGCGGTCTCGTCCAGGTCCTGTGCGGATCCCTGCACGAGGGCCTCGTCCTGCCGGGCGACGACGCGGCCGGGGTGCCGGGACTGGTGATCGTCACCGAGTCCGACCTCACCGGAAACCGGGTCGCCGCCGCCGGCGACGGTAAGAAGATGCCGGCCAAGCGCCGCAACCAGGTCGACCCGCTCGCGCTCACCGCCGGCGACATGGTGGTGCACGACCAGCACGGCATCGGCCGCTTCGTGGAGATGGTCGAGCGCACCATCGGCGGAGCCCGTCGCGAGTACCTGGTCATCGAGTACGCGGCCAGCAAGCGTGGGCACCCGGGGGACCGGCTGTTCGTGCCGATGGAGTCGCTCGATCAACTCTCGCGGTACGTCGGCGGCGAGATGCCCGCGTTGTCCAAGCTGGGCGGCTCGGACTGGCAGAACACGAAACGCAAGGCGCGCAAGGCAGTCCGGGAGATCGCCGGCGAGCTGGTGCAGCTCTACGCGGCTCGGCAGGCGGCACCCGGTCACGCGTTCGGCCCGGACACGCCGTGGCAGAAGGAGATGGAGGACGCGTTCGCGTTCACCGAGACTCACGACCAGTTGACCGTCATCGACGAGGTGAAGGCCGACATGGAGAAGGCGGTCCCGATGGACCGCGTCGTGATCGGCGACGTCGGCTACGGCAAGACCGAGGTGGCGGTCCGCGCTGCCTTCAAGGCCGTGCAGGACGGCAAGCAGGTCGCGGTACTGGTGCCGACGACGCTGCTCGCGCAGCAGCACCTGCAGACGTTCTCCGAGCGGATGGCGAACTTCCCGGTGAAGGTGCGGGGACTGTCCCGCTTCACCGATGCCGCCGAGTCCAAGGAGATCATCGCGCAGCTGGCCGACGGCGAGATCGACGTCGTGGTCGGCACCCACCGCCTGCTGCAGACCGGTGTCCGCTGGAAGGATCTCGGCCTGGTGATCGTCGACGAGGAACAGCGGTTCGGAGTCGAGCACAAGGAACACATCAAGGCGCTGCGCACGCACGTCGACGTCCTCACCATGTCGGCCACCCCGATTCCGCGCACGCTCGAGATGAGCATGGCCGGCATCCGCGAGATGTCGACCATTCTCACCCCGCCCGAGGAGCGGCACCCGATCCTCACCTACGTGGGCGGGTACGCGGACAAGCAGGTGGCGGCGGCGATCCGCCGCGAACTGCTGCGCGACGGCCAGGTGTTCTACGTCCACAACCGGGTCAGCTCGATCGACAAGGCCGCCAAACGTATTCGGGAGCTGGTCCCCGAGGCGCGGGTCGTCGTCGCGCACGGCCAGATGAACGAGGACACCCTCGAGAAGACCGTGCAGGGCTTCTGGCAGCGGGAGTTCGACGTCCTGGTCTGTACCACCATCATCGAGACCGGCCTGGACATCTCGAACGCCAACACCCTCATCGTCGAACGTGCCGACTCGCTGGGCCTGTCGCAGCTGCATCAGCTCCGCGGACGCGTCGGCCGCAGCCGCGAGCGTGGGTACGCGTACTTCCTGTACCCGCCGGAGAAGCCGCTGACCGAGACCGCGTACGACCGGCTCGCCACGATCTCGCAGAACTCTGATCTCGGCGCCGGTATGGCCGTCGCGATGAAGGACCTCGAGATCCGCGGCGCCGGAAACGTGTTGGGCGCCGAGCAGTCCGGCCACGTCGCGGGGGTCGGCTTCGACCTGTACGTGCGTCTCGTCGGTGAGGCGGTCGAGGCGTACCGCGCGGTCGCCGACGGCCGGCCAGTGACGACGGAGCCGGAGACCAAGGAGGTGCGGATCGATCTGCCGGTCGACGCGCACATCCCGCCCGACTACGTCACGAGCGACCGGCTACGGCTCGAGGGCTACCGCAAGCTGGCCGCCGCGGCCGACACCGAGGCGATCGCTGCGGTCGTCGAGGAACTCGTCGACCGGTACGGCCCGCTCCCGGAGGAGGTGGGCCGACTGGTGTCGGTCGCCAAGCTCCGTCTGCTGTGCCGCGAGTACGGCATCGAGGAGGTGGCCGTCACCGGCACGCAGCTCAAGATCTCGCCGATGCAGCTGCCGGACTCGAAGCAGTTGCGGCTCAAGCGGATGTACCCGAGCGCGCAGTACCGGGCGACCACCGGAATGGTGCAGATGCCCCTGCCGCGCGCCGGTTCGGGTGGCGTCGGTGCCGACCGGGTGCGCGACGTGGAACTGCTGCAGTACATCGCGAACTTCCTCCTCGCGATGGACGGCAAGGCGGCGGACTCGGTCGACGTGCGCACCCCCACGGGTGTGCAGGCCGGGGTCTGACGCGGATGAGTGCCGGCGATGAGCGCCAGGACGATTGGCGCGCGGGCGACGCCGTCGTCGAGGCCGTGGAGGTGATGGACAAGCTGTGGGGCTTCGGCGGCTGGGAGGTGACGCAGACGCACGACTCGCTGCGCCCCTACCTGCTCGAGGAGACGTACGAACTGCTCGACGCGATCCAGTCGGGCGATCCCGTCGCGATTCGGGAGGAACTCGGAGACCTGTTGCTGCAGGTACTGTTCCACTCCCGGATCGCGGAGGCCGCCGGTGAGTTCACGGTCGACGACGTGGCCGCCACCCTCGTGACCAAGCTGGCCCACCGCAGTCCGCACCTGGCGGACGGCATCGTGGGCCCGGTGGACATCGCCGAACAGGAACGCGCGTGGGAGGTGCGGAAGGCGGCCGAGAAGGCGCGCGAATCCTGCATCGACGGCATCGCGCTGCAACAGCCCGCCCTGGCGCTCGCCGAGAAAGTGATCTCGCGGGCCCGCAAGGCGGGACTACCGGACGAGCTGGTGCCCGACGAGCTGCGGGTCGTGCGGCTCGGCGGACCGGCCAGCGCCGAGGACGAACTACGCAAGGCCGCACTGCGGTTCGTCGCTCGGATCCGGGCCGCCGAGACCGCCGCGCACGCGGACGGTGTCCCGTGGGGCGGACTCGACGGCGATGCCTGGCGGAGCTACTGGGTTCGGTAGCCCCACCGGGCGTCGCGTGCCCGGGTCAGCGCCAGGACTCGTCGCGGCGCTGCGAGAGCCGTCCGTGCTCGTCGAGTTCGATGGTGACGTCGATGCCGACCTTGCGGAGGAACTCGTAGTCGTGGCTGACGATCAGCATCGCGCCGCGGTAGGCGTCGAGCGACTCGGCCAGTTGCTCCACACTGGTGATGTCGAGGTTGTTCGTCGGCTCGTCGAGGATCAACAACTGTGCGGGCGGATCCGCCAGCAGTAGTTTGGCGAGGGAGACGCGGAAGCGTTCGCCGCCGGACAGCGTCGCGACCGGGCGGTCGGGAGCGCTGCCGCGGATCAGGAGTCGGGCGAGCTGGTTCCGGATCGTGCCGGCCGACGTTCCGGTCGCGACATCCTGCACGTTCTCGAGCGCACTCTTGGATTCGTCGAGGTTGTCGAGTCGCTGCGGAAGGTAGCCGACCCGCTCGGTGAGCAACGCCCCGCGCACTCGATCCGAGTCGCCCTCGGTTCCCTCGACGAGGTGTTCGAGGAGCGTCGACTTGCCGGCGCCGTTGGGGCCGACGAGCGCGATCCGTTCCGGGCCCTGCACCACGATGGTGCGCTCACCGTCCCGGAACTCGGCGATGCGTCGACTCCGTGGCACGTCGGGGTCCGGAAGCACGAGATGGATGTGCTCGTCTTCGCGCACCCGGCGGGACGCGGAATCGACCGCGGCCTGGGCATGTGCGACCTTGTCGTCGAGCGTCGAGCGCATCGACCCTGCCGAGGCCTGTGCCTTGCTCGCCCGATTGCCGGCCAGGATCTTGGGGATCCCGCCGTCCTTCTGGGTCTTCTTCGCCGTCCGTTCGCGGCGGGCGAGTTTCGTCTCGGCCTCGATCCTCTGCCGCTTCTCCACCTTGAGCGCCTGCTCGGCTGCGCGCGCGGCCTGCGCGGCCGCGGCCTGTTCCTGTTCGAGGTGCTCCTTCCAAGCGCTGTACGGGCCGCCGAACACCTCGATCCGGCCGTCGTACAACTCGGCGGTGTGATCCATGTGCTCGAGCAGTTCCAGATCGTGACTGACCACCACGAGCGTGCCGGTCCAGTTGTCGACCATCTCCGCCAGGCGCGCACGCGTGGGCCGGTCGAGGTTGTTCGTCGGCTCGTCGAGCAGGGTGATGGGAGTGCGTCGGACGCGCAGACCGGTGATGGCGACGAGCATGGCTTCGCCGCCCGAGAGCGTGGCCACCCTACGGTCGAGATCTGCTGCGGTGAAACCGATCTCATGCAGTGCCTCGTCGGCGCGCGCCTCGATGTCCCAGTCGTCGCCGACCGTGTCGAAGTGGCGTTCGGCGGCGTCACCGGACTCGATGGCGCGGAGCGCTGCAATGACGCCGTCGATGCCGAGGAGTTCGGCGACGGTCGAGTCCCTGCTCGTGGTGAGCGTCTGCGGTAGGTACCCCACCTCCCCGACGCGGTCGATCCTGCCGGACGTCGGCTGCAGCAGTCCGGCCACCAGCCGGAGCAGCGTGGACTTGCCCGCGCCGTTGCGCCCGACGAGTCCGGTGCGCCCGGCGGTGAAGGTGCCGCTCACGCGGTCGAGCGCGACGGTGCCGTCGGGCCATTCGAAGGTGAGATCTCTCAAAGTGATTGCGGAGGCACTCATGCGTTGCCGTCCCTTTCGTGAAAGGTTGCTGATCAGCGGGGCTGAGGGAAGCGACCGATCACGAGGGGTCGCCGGGACGGGCAAGCATGCGTCGTACGAGGGGTCGACATCGCTGTGCACACGGGAAGCGTGATCGGCGCGAGCCGGAAGTGCCGGGAAGGGAGCCCTGAAAAGGGCATGGGTCGTCAGCCGAGGCGCGGTTCGCGCCGGAACGGCTACGCCACCGGCAGTCCGGTGGCTAGATTCTGTCGACCTCGATGTCCATGGCCGGCACTCTATCAGCCGTGCGCCGGGTCACCCGTCGAAGAGCGTCGACCCCCAGTAGCCGCCGTCGCCGACTCCCGGCGGCACCGCGAACACCGCGGAACCGACGTGCTTGATGTACTCGTTGAGTGCGTCGTTGCGAGCGAGGTTCTGTTGCATCGGCACGAACTGCTTCTGTGGGTCGCGGCAGTACGCGATGAAGAACAGCCCGGCGTCGAGATGACCGAAACCGTCTGTGCCGTCGGTGAAGTTGTAGCCGCGGCGCAGGATCTGGATACCGTTCAGCTCCTCGGCCGACGCCAAGCGCACGTGCGCGTCCTTGTCGATCACCGGCTTGCCGCCGGCGCCCTTGGCACCCAACTGCAGATCGTCGAACTCGTCCTTGCGACCCAGTGGTGCGCCGCTGCCCTTGGTTCGCCCGAACACCCGCTCCTGCTCGTGCAGGGTGGTGCGGTCCCACGGCTCGATCAGCATCCGGATGCGTCGGGCCACCAGGTACGAGCCGCCCGCCATCCACGACTGGTCGTCCCGCGGATCCACCCACACGAATTCCGCGAGTGCGTCGGGATCCTCGGCCTTGATGTTGCGCGTTCCGTCCTTGAACCCGAACAGATTTCGTGGTGTCTTCTGACTCGTCGACGTCGACGACGTGCGGCCGAATCCGAGTTGCGACCATCGCACCGCGACCACACCGAAGCCGACGCGGGCCAGGTTCCGCACGGCGTGCACCGCGACCTGCGGATCGTCGGAGCAGGCCTGGATGGCGATGTCGCCGCCGGAGCGGGCCGGTTCGAGCGCGTCGCCGGTGAACTTGGGCAGGTCGGCGAGCGCCGCGGGCTTCTTGTCGGCGATCCCGAATCGGTCCTTGCCGTTCGTCTCGAACAGCGACGGTCCGAACCCGATCGTGAGCGTCAGCTTCGACGCGTGCAGGTCCAGTGCCTCGCCGGTGTCGCTGGGCGGGTTGTACTCGCCGGCGCCGATGGCGCCGTCCTCGGCGGCCTCCTCGCCGGCGGTCATCCGCGCGGCCATCTCTGTCCACTTCTTCAACATCGCCACGAGTTCGTCACGCGAATCGGTGATGACGTCGAACGCGACGAAGTGCATGCGATCCTGTGCGGCCGTGACGATTCCGGCCTGGTGTGTGCCGCGGAACGGCACCACCTCGGAGGTCGGTGCCGCGGCCTCGGGGGCCGTCAGACGCCCCGCCGCGACGCCCGCGCCTGCCAGCACCGCGCCCGCCCCGACGGCGCCGAAGAGGCGCCGCCGGGACAGACCCGGACGAGGTTCGGTTCGGCCGGTGTCGTCCGGCTGGTTGTCGTTCCGGGAGTTACTGGCCTGCGACGACACCCTGCACCTGGCTCACTTCGGCGGACAGCGCGTCGATCTTCTGTGACAACGCCTGACGCTGCGGCTCGGTCACGGTCTCGTACGAGACGAATCCGTCGCCCTGGCGGAACTGCGCGAGTTCGGCGTCGAGGTCGGCGAAACGCTGGTCGATGCGCGCGGCCAGTTCCGGGTTGCGGTCGTCGAGGATCGGGCGGAGCGACGCGATCGCGGCCTGCGAGCCGTCGGCGTTGGCCTGGAAGTCGTACAGGTCGGTGTGGGAGAAGATGTCCTCCTCGCCCGTGATCTTGGTGCGTGCGATCTCGTCGAGCAGCGTCTGGGCGCCGCCGGCCACCTGGATCGGGTCGACGACGAAGTCCGGGGCTGCGACACCGTCGGCGAGCTCCTGGATGTCGGCGACGAGTCGGTCGGCGATCGCGTTGGTGTCGGGCTGCAGCCCCTGGACCCACAGGTCCTTCTCGAGGCGGTGGAAGCCGGTCCAGTTCCAACCGGGCTCGACGTCGACCTCGCGCAGGTCGATGCGCGGATCGAGGTCGTCGGGGAAGCTCTCGGCGATGGGCTCGATGCGCTCGTAGTACGTGCGGGTCAGCGGGTACTGGGCCTTCGCGGCGGCGACGTCGCCGGCCTTGATCGACGCCACGAACGCGGCGACCGTCTCCTGCAGCGCGGTGAGCTGGCTGTCGACGTAACGCTTGTAGCCGGCGGCGGCCTCGGTGAGGCGGCCGTCCTCGTCGGTCGCGGCCACCGAGTCGCCGGTCACGAGGAACTCGGCACGGATGCCGTTGCCGACCATGCCGGGCTTGCACGCGGTGTGGTAGGTCCCGGCCTCGGCGAGGTTGACGATGAGCTGTCGGGTCAGACCGGGGCCGACGTTCTCGACCTCGCCCATCACGCGATCGCCGGCGCCGAAGACGTAGAACTCGGTGACCTTGGATCCGTTGTTGGTGATGGAGAACGTGGTGTTGCCGGTCTCCGCCGAACTGCCCGAGATGTCACAGGTGGTGTCGGTGGCGGTCACCGTGATCGCGTCGGCGTCCGCGGTCGACTTGGACGTGCACGCCGCGAGGGCGAGTGGAGCGATCGCGAGCAGGGCGAGTGCGGAGGTGGTACGACGCACGAGCGGAACCTTTCGGGTGACGGTCATCGGGAAGCGTTGATCTCGGATTCACCGGACGGTGCCGGATCGGCCTGCGGTGCAGCGTTCTTCGCCTTCACCGGGCGCAGGAAGAGAGGCATCACGATCGCGAGGTAGGCCACCCACGCGATCACCTGCAGGACGGTGGGATCGGGACGGAAGTTGAAGATGCCCTGCAGGACGGTGCCGTACCAGCTGGAGGTGTCGAACACGGACGAGACGTCGAATGCGAGCGAGGATCCGCCGGGCAGCCACCCGGCGATCTGCAGGGCCCGGACGCCGTAGGCGAGGATGCCGGCCGCGACGACGACGAGGAAGGCGCCGGTGTAGCGGAAGAATCGGGCGAAGTCGATCCGGACGGCCCCGACGTACAGCAGCACGGTCAGGACGGCGGCCACCGCGATGCCGAGCAGCAGGCCGACGAGTGGCCACGCACTGCCGGCGGCGTTCTCCGCGTAACCGACGAGGAGCAGAGCGGTCTCCACGCCCTCCCGGCCGACGGCGAAGAACGCCATCGTCGCGACGGCCACCGGGCCGATCGCCAGCGCCCTGTCCAGGCCGGCGCGCAGGTGTCCGGACATCGACGCGGCCGCGGTCCGCATCCACAGCACCATCGCGGTGACGATCGCGACCGCGACGAGCGACGCGAGACCGCTGATGAGTTCGGCTGCCATGCCGGTGACGGTGGAGGTGCCGAAGTGGATGCCGACGAAGATCGCGACGACCATCGCGACGGCGGCACCGACGCCGACCCACACCCATTTGAGGGCGTCGCGGCGTTCGGACTTCACCAGGAAGGCAACCAGGATCATCACCACGATCCCGGTCTCGAGTCCTTCGCGCACCCCGATCAGGCCACTGCCGAACAGTTGGGTCGCGATGGACGGCGCGTCGGCGCCGGCGGCGAGGACTGACACTCTGTGCTCCTGCTCCGAGTCGGGGCGGCGTGTCCGAGGAAGGCAAGCCAAACCTCGAATGACCCTGCGAAAAGTAGCACCCCCTAAGCTCGGGCGGAAATGCGCCCTGAGCTGGTTCTTTTTGTCCTAAACGGGGCTTTGGTCCCAATTCGGTACACGTCGCGACCGCGCGGTTCTGGATGATGGACGGCGTGACGAGAGAAGCCGCGACCCGCCCAGCCGCGCCGAGAACGGGGACCGGTCGGTCGTTCGGGCCGCCCACGCCGACGCCCCCACGCCCCCGGCGCCGGCTGCGCACGTTCCTGATCGTGACGTCGTCGCTCCTCGTGGGCGTCGCAGTAGTCGCCCTCGCGGTCGGATCGGACGAGTTGGACCAGCGCAAGCCGCGCATCGAGATTCCGGAGGGCATCCCGCCCGGCCCGGGGGCGCCGACGCCGCCGATCGACATCAACGGACCCGGCCGGACCGCCGGGCTGCTGGGGGAGTGGGCGGCGCCCCTGTCGGACGCGCTGGCCATCTCGCCGACCGCTCTCGAGGCCTACGGCTATGCGGCCGCGGTGATGACGGCGACCAAACCGGACTGCGGAATCGGCTGGACGACCCTGGCGGGGATCGCCGCCGTCGAGAGCAAGCACGGGACGTATCGGGGCGCGAGCGTGGGCGACGACGGGAAGGTGAGCCCGCCCATCCGCGGCATCCCGCTCGACGGCTCTCCCGGGGTCGCCGAGATCCCCGACACCGACGGGGGCGCGATGGACGGCGATGCGACTCACGACCGCGCGATGGGGCCGCTGCAGTTCATTCCCGAGACGTGGGCACGCTGGGGCGTCGACGCCAACGGCGACGGCGTCGTCGATCCCGACAACATCGACGATGCGGCCCTCACCGCCGCGCGGTATCTGTGTGCCCGCGGCGGTGATCTCACCACCGCGGACGGGTGGACCGCCGCCCTGATGGCCTACAACCTGTCGGGGGAGTATCTGCGTGACGTTCGCGACCGCGCGGCGGCGTACTCGGTGGGAGTGCGGAGGTGACCTGCGCGACGGGCGTGCCTGGAGGCGGGAGTCGGTTACTCCCGCTAGGCTCAGACCTGGCACGATGCATCCGGCGACTCAGCGTGGTCGCCTGCCCGTAGACAACCCAGTTGCTGCTGTCCGGACCGGCTCGATCCGCCGTCCGCAGCAGCCGTACGAAGCCGCCGAAGGAGAACCATTCGTGGCCATCATTGAGCAGGTCGGAGCTCGCGAGATCCTCGATTCCCGTGGCAACCCCACGGTTGAGGTCGAGGTGCTGCTCGAGGACGGTAGCTTCGCCCGCGCCGCCGTTCCCTCCGGCGCGTCCACCGGTGAGCACGAGGCCGTCGAGCTGCGTGACGGCGGCGACCGCTACCTGGGCAAGGGTGTCCAGAAGGCCGTCGAGGCCGTTCTCGGTGAGATCGCGCCGGCCATCATCGGCCTGGACGCCACCGAGCAGCGCACCGTCGACCAGGCCCTGCTGGACGCCGACGGCACCCGCGACAAGTCCCGCCTCGGTGCGAACGCACTGCTCGGCGCGTCGCTCGCCGTGGCCCGCGCCGGCGCCGAGGCCTCCGGCCTGGAGCTGTTCCGCTACGTCGGCGGTCCCAACGCCCACGTGCTGCCCGTCCCGATGATGAACATCCTCAACGGTGGCGCCCACGCCGACACCGGGGTCGACGTCCAGGAGTTCATGGTCGCGCCGATCGGTGCTCCCACGTTCAAGGAGTCGCTGCGCTGGGGTGCCGAGGTGTACCACTCGCTGAAGTCGGTCCTCAAGGCCAAGGGCCTGTCCACCGGCCTCGGTGACGAGGGAGGCTTCGCCCCCGACGTCGCCGGCACCAAGGAAGCCCTCGACCTGATCGCTGTCGCCGTCGCGCAGACCGGCCTCAAGCTGGGTACCGACGTCGCGCTGGCGCTCGACGTCGCGGCCACCGAGTTCTACACCGACGGCACCGGCTACAAGTTCGAGGGCAAGAACCGCACGGCCGAGGAGATGGCCGCGTTCTACGCCGAGCTGCTCGGCGCGTACCCGCTGGTCTCGATCGAGGATCCGCTGGACGAGGACGACTGGGAGGGCTGGGTTTCCCTGACCGAGCAGATCGGCAACAAGATCCAGCTCGTCGGTGACGATCTGTTCGTCACCAACCCGGAGCGCCTCGAGGAGGGCATCGCCAAGGGTGCGGCCAACGCACTGCTGGTGAAGGTCAACCAGATCGGCACGCTCACCGAGACGCTGGACGCGGTCGACCTCGCGCACCGCAGCGGCTACAAGACCATGATGAGCCACCGCTCCGGTGAGACCGAGGACACCACGATCGCCGATCTGGCCGTCGCGGTCGGCAGCGGCCAGATCAAGACCGGTGCCCCGGCCCGCAGCGAGCGCGTCGCGAAGTACAACCAGCTGCTCCGTATCGAGGAGAGCCTGGGCGACGCGGCCCGCTACGCCGGCGAGCTGGCGTTCCCGCGCTTCGCCTTCGAGGCGTAAGCACGCCGATGAGTCAGCGCGGTAGGTCGCGGTCGGGTCGTCCCTCCCCGGGAGGGCGGCCCGAGCGCCACGGTGCCGGGACCGGGCAGGGCTCTCGCAGGCCCCGCCGGAACCGTGCCGGCGCCACTACCGCGACCGGACGGGTCGGTCCGGACGCATCGAGCCCGCTGGATGCCGACGCCGGCTCGACCGGGCCTTCCGACGGCCGGTCCACCGGGTCCCGCGTCCGCTCTGCACGAGCGGGCGCGGGACGCCGGTCGACATCGGCACGGGCCGAGCGCACCTTCTTCGGGCTCTCGACCGGACGCGCCGTCATCCTCGGCGTCGTGATCTGCGCTCTCGCGCTCACGCTCGCGATGCCGTTGCGGACCTACCTCACGCAGCGCTCGGAGGCCGATCGCCTCGCGTCCGAGCAGGTTGCCCTCGAGCAGCAACTGGACGAGCTGCGCCGCCAGAAGGAACAGATCGAGGATCCGGCGTGGATCGCGGCGCAGGGCCGCGAGCGACTCGGCCTGGTGCGCCCCGGCGAGACGCCGTACAAGGTGCAGTTGCCCGGCGACTGGCAACCACCGAAGAAGGACGCGCCGCCGCCACCGCCCTCGACGGGCGCCTGGCACAGCGACCTGTGGCAGCGGCTCACCGAGCCCGCGCCGATCGCCGAGGCAGAATCAGAGACACCGCCGGTGGCCCCCGTGGTGCCGGCCCCCGCACCAGAAGAACCAGGAGTACCCACCGGGTGAGCGAATCGTCCGTCCCCCAGGAAGACCTCGATGCCGTGGAGGCCCAGCTGGGTCGTGTCCCGCGGGGGGTGCTCGAGATCGCGTACCGCAGCCCGGACGGCCGGCCCGGCGTCGTGAAGACTGCCCCCCGGCTGCCGGACGGTACGCCGTTCCCCACCCTCTACTACCTGACCGACCCGCGACTGACCGCCGAGGCCAGCCGCCAGGAGTCGGCGGGTGTGATGCGCGAGATGACCGAGCGTCTGGGCACCGACCCGCAGCTCGCGGCCGCCTACCGCGCCGCACACGAGTCCTACCTCGCTGAGCGCGACGAGATCGATTCCCTGGGAACCGATTTCACCGGCGGAGGCATGCCCGACCGGGTGAAGTGCCTGCACGTCCTCATGGCGCACTCCCTCGCGAAGGGGCCGGGCGTCAACCCGTTCGGTGACGAGTCCGTTGCCCTCGCGGCGCGCGGCAAGCTGCGCGGAACCGCCATTCCCGCCGACTGGCCCGAGTACCAGGGGTCGGCCGCCGCCGGGGACGACGAGTGACGCGCGTCGCCGCGATCGACTGCGGCACCAACTCGATTCGGCTGCTCGTCGCGGATGCCGACGAGCACGGCCGGCTCACGGACGTCACCCGCCTGATGCGGATCGTGCGGCTGGGGCAGGGCGTCGACGCCACGGGGGCGTTCGCGCCCGAGGCCATCGAGCGCACCAAGGTCGCGCTGAGCGAGTACGCCGAGATCATCCGTGACACCGGGGCCACCGCGGTGCGCATGGTCGCCACATCGGCCACGCGCGACGCGTCGAACCGCGACGACTTCTTCGCGATGACACGAGAGATCCTCGGTGCGGTGATTCCCGGCGCCGAGGCCGAGGTCATCACCGGCGACGAGGAGGCGCGGCTGTCGTTCTCCGGCGCCGTCGGCGAACTCGACGCGGCCGAGGGCCCGTTCGTGGTGGTGGACCTCGGTGGTGGCTCCACGGAGGTGGTGCTCGGCGACGGCACCGGCGTCCACGCCGCGTACTCCACCGACGTCGGGTGCGTGCGGGTCACCGAGCGCTGTCTGCACGACGACCCGCCCACCGCAGAGCAGATCGACGCCGCCCGCCAGTTCGCGGCCGACCGTCTGGCCCAGGCCTTCGAGCAGGTGCCGGTCGAGCAGGCCCGCACCTGGGTCGGTGTCGCCGGCACCATGACGACGCTGTCGGCCGTCGTGCAGGACCTGCCGGAGTACGACCCCGAACGGGTCCACCTCTCCCGGCTCTCGGTCGGACAGCTGCACGACGTCGCGAACCGACTGGTGTCCATGACCCACGACGAGCGGGCCGCGCTCGGACCGATGCACCCCGGACGGGTGGATGTGATCGGTGGCGGAGCCATCGTCACCACGGTGCTCGCCGACGAACTCTCGCAGCGTGCGGGCATCGACGAGCTGGTCGTCAGCGAACACGACATTCTGGACGGAATTGCAATGTCTGTCCTACTGGGCGGGTCGTGAATTAGCTCACTGTTTGTGCCGCTTACACTGTTCCTTGGTTTCCACTGTCGTGGCCACCGGAGTCGGGCCGGTGGTGGGCCCCCATAGCCCAATTGGCAGAGGCAGCGGACTTAAAATCCGCCGAGTGTGGGTTCGAGTCCCACTGGGGGCACGCCCGTCCGGCCGTCCGACGGCACATGGCATCGGGGATCCCGTCCACCGTACTTCCGGTGGGCGGGACCTTCCGCCAGTTTCCCGGTGATCGGTGGGCGCCACTCACCGGCAGTGCCAGTGCCCGTAGGCGTTGGGGTTCTGCCACCGACGGCACGGTGCGGTGCGGTCGGGACCGGTCTGCGCGGCGGCGGTGGCCACGGGGTGATCGCTCGGGGCTGCCACAGGCTCGGCCGCGGCGGTCGCCGTCGGTATCCCGAGCGTCGCGATCGGGAACACGGCCGCGACGAGAACCTTTGCGAGCGTGCGTCTTCCGGGTGTGGCGGGTGAAACGTGCTCCTGCGTCATCGGTCGGTCCTTTCGACGAGACCGCAGGGCCCCTCATTGCTGTCGCCCGAGGTGTCGTTGGCAGCCCGGACGCAGCCCGTTGCGGCGCAGTTCCCATGCTATCGACCGGGGTGAGGGCAGAGAAGAGAGTGTCGAGTGGGGGATCGCGGAGAGGGGGAATCGGCGCCTCTTCTCCACTGCCAGTCCACTGTCAGGTGTTCTTCTGTGCCTCGGTCACGTAGGGTGGGGTTGTCAGGCGCGTCGTCGAGTTGGCGTGTCAACTCGGATATCGATCCTGAGCGGCCGCAGCGATGAACCCCTGACCTCCTCACGAACTCTCCGGTCGAGTGCTCGCGAGTCGAGCCGATCTTCGACCGAACGATCTCATTCACAGGCGCGATGGCGCCGATACGTGTTGTCGCCGAGATGATCTCGCGATGACCACGAAGGAAATTTCATGCACTACAACTTCATCCCTTCGCCGCATGCCGGCGATGCGACGTCAGTACGTCACAACAGATCCGCCGGTGTCCGTGCGCGCGCACTGGAGATCGTGGGAATCCTCTATCGATGTGACCCCGAGGCGTCCGCGCGGCAGCTGATGCGGCACTCGCAAGCGAACAATTTCAAGCTCACCGCGCTCGCGGAATCGCTTGTCGCCGTTGTCGACGGTCCGTCGGCCGCCTCACAGGGCAACCCCCAGACGACGCTCGCCGCGCACTTCTGGCTTCAGGAGATCCGCCGACTCGGTCACGTGCACCGTCGAACCGATCGAAGTGTCCGCCATGTCGCCGCGTCTGCCGGCTGTGTCGGCGGCGTCCGAGGCGGATCCGGAAAAGCCGTTGCCCAGCAAAGTGATAGGAAACGCGTCGACTTCGCGACCCGAGTGTGATTCACTGAATGTGGTCATAGTGTTTTGTGTCCGCGCTCAGGTGCGCACAATTCCTTAGTTGTGGGGGACAGATCTCCTCTTCGGGTATCGCTTTACGCAGTACCGGCCCGGGTCGCTCGAACATCGGCGATTCGTGATCGGCAAGCAAGAGGAGTACGAAATGGCAAACGGCACCGTCAAGTGGTTCAACGCTGAAAAGGGCTTCGGCTTCATCGCTCCCGAGGACGGCAGCGCCGACGTGTTCGCGCACTACTCGGAGATCCAGGGTGGCGGATTCCGCAGCCTGGAGGAGAACCAGCGCGTGTCCTACGACCTGGGCCAGGGCGCCAAGGGCCCCCAGGCCACCAACATCACCGCGATCTGATCGTGTGTCGCCCGTATCGGGCGATGTGAGTGCGACAGGCCCCACTTCCGACCGGGAGTGGGGCCTGTCGTGTGTCGGGGTGCGGATCAGCGTTGGGAGTCGATGACCGCTTGCTGGGCGGCCGGCGTGACCGCATCGACGAATCCCTTGAAGTCGTCGTGCTTGTCGAGGAAGCCGGCGACGAAGGGGCAGATCGGCACGATCCGCTTTCCGTGCGCAACCGTGTCGTCGAGCGCGGACCGGATCAGGGTCCCGGCCAGGCCCCGCCCGGCGAAGCGTTCCTGGATCTCGGTGTGGAAGAAGATGCGCTGGTCACCGCTGTCCACGAACTGGGTGAACCCCGCAGTGGCGTCACCCACCCGGATCTCGTAGCGGCGGAGGTCGTGATCGGGGGTCACTTCGGGTTGTGCGTCGAGTTCGTCGCTCATGCCTCCACTATGACGCGACGATCGTGATGGTGCGAGTTCTTCACGAACCGACCTTCGGGGTGGCGCGGTCGAGGATCGACGTCAGATCGAGGCCCGTCGGCAGGGTGCCGAATACGGTGCCCCACTCGCCGGACAGCCGGCTCGCGCAGAAGGCGTCGGCCACCGCCGGATGGCCGTACCGGACGAGCAGGGCGCCCTGCAGTGCGAGTGCCATCTCGCCGACGACGGTGCGGGCGCGGTGCTCGAGCGATGCGACGTCCGCGAACGACGCCTTCAGCTTCTCGACCGCGGAGTCGAGCCGATGGTCGCCGCCGGCGCTGTCGTCCAGTTCGTCGAAGAACGCCTCGAGCGACTCGGGCTGACGGGCCATCGCGCGGAGGACGTCGAGCGCCGCGACGTTGCCCGATCCCTCCCAGACCGACAGTAGCGGCGCCTCGCGATACAGGCGCGGCATCCGCGACTCCTCGACATAGCCGTTGCCGCCCAGACATTCCAGAGCCTCCGCGGCGTGCACCGGCCCTCGTTTGCACACGTAGTACTTGCTCACCGCGAGGGCGACGCGGCGCAGGATCGATGCCTGCGGATCGCCGTTGTCGGCGCGGTCGGTGAGCGCGGCGAGCCACATCGCGACGGTGGTCGACGCCTCGGATTCGACGGCGAGGTCCGCGAGCACGTTCCGCATCAGCGGCTGGTCGATCAGGTGGGCGCCGAACGCGCTCCGGTGCGCCGCGTGATGGGCGGCCTGCATCACGCCGACGCGCATGCCGGTCGCGGTGCCGATCGTGCAGTCGAGGCGGGTCATGTTGACCATCTCGATGATGGTGCGCACGCCACGTCCCTCGTCGCCCACCCGCCAGGCGACAGCCTCGTCGTACTCCACCTCGCTGCTCGCGTTGGAGTGGTTGCCGAGCTTGTCCTTGAGTCGCTGCAGGAACATCGCGTTGCGGCTGCCGTCGGGCAGGATGCGGGGGAGCAGGAAGCATGTGAGCCCGTCCGGGGCCTGGGCCAGCACCAGGAAGATGTCCGACATCGGCGCCGACGTGAACCACTTGTGCCCGGTGAGCAGGTAGGAGCCGTCCGGCTGCGGGACCGCGCGGGTGGTGCCGGCCCGGACGTCGGAGCCGCCCTGTTTCTCCGTCATCGACATGCCGGCGATCAGTCCGGGTTTGGTGAGCGGGGCGCGCAGCTCGGGGTCGTACACCTTGGCGGTGAGCAGGGGTTCGTACTGCAGGGCGAGTTCGGGGTTGTGGCGCAGCGCCGGGACGACGGCATACGTCATCGAGATCGGGCATCCGTGCCCGGCGTCGACCTGACCCCACACGGCGTTCTTGGCGGCGCGGATCAGGTGCGCCTGCGGTCGGGAATCCGCCCAGGGGGCGCCGTGCAGGCCCAGTTCCACCGCGGTGACCATCAACTGGTGGTAGGCGGGGTCGTACTCGACCTCGTCGATCCGGTTGCCGTAGCGGTCGTGGGTCCGCAGGACCGGGGGGTGGGCCTCGGCCAGGTCGCCGAGCGCCTGGGCCTCGGAGCCACCCGCGAGGCGTCCGACGCGATGCACCTCGTCGAGCGCGTGGTGGGCGCCCTCGCGCTGCAGGGCCTCGAGCAGCGGCGGATAGTCGGCGGCGTCGTAGTCGATCAGCGGCGGAACCTGGTTGGTGACCTCGTGCGTGACCCTCATACGACCCCCTGCGGTGGTGGTGACGGTGATCCTCGAATGCAGTCAATGACGGTTCGCCGGGTACGTCAAGGATGCGCGCGGAATATTCCGCGTGGCGTCCCGGTTCGTGCATATAGTTGAAACTTGAAATACTTGGAGGTAGGGCATGCAGTTCGGAATCTTCACCGTCGGCGACGTGACCATGGACCCCACGACCGGGCGGACCCCGACCGAGGCCGAGCGCATCAAGGCGATGGTCGCGATCGCCGAGAAGGCCGAGGAAGTGGGTCTCGACGTGTTCGCCACCGGCGAGCACCACAACCCGCCGTTCGTGCCCTCGTCGCCCACGACGATGCTCGGTTACATCGCGGCGCGCACCGAGCGCATCATGCTCTCGACGTCCACCACGCTCATCACCACCAACGACCCCGTGAAGATCGCCGAGGACTTCGCGATGCTCCAGCACCTCGCCGACGGCCGGGTCGATCTCATGCTGGGCCGAGGCAACACCGGGCCCGTCTACCCGTGGTTCGGCAAGGACATCCGCGAGGGCATCCCGCTCGCGATCGAGAACTACGCCCTGCTGCACAAGCTGTGGCGCGAGGACGTCGTCGACTGGCAGGGGCGATTCCGTACTCCGCTGCAGGGATTCACGTCGACTCCGCGTCCGCTGGACGACGTCCCGCCGTTCGTGTGGCACGGCTCGATCCGCAGCCCCGAGATCGCAGAGCAGGCCGCGTACTACGGCGACGGCTTCTTCGCGAACAACATCTTCTGGCCCAAGGAACACTTCGTCCAGCTGATCGACCTGTACCGCCGGCGCTACGAGCACTACGGCCACGGATCGGCCGACCAGGCGATCGTCGGGCTCGGTGGCCAGGTGTTCATGCGCAAGAACTCGCAGGACGCGGTCCGGGAGTTCCGCCCCTACTTCGACAACGCGCCGGTCTACGGTCACGGCCCGTCGCTCGAGGAGTTCACGGAGCAGACGCCGCTCACCGTCGGCAGTCCGCAGGAGGTCGTCGACAAGACCCTCACGTTCCGGGAGAGCTTCGGCGACTACCAGCGTCAGCTGTTCCTGATGGACCACGCCGGGCTACCGCTGAAGACCGTCCTCGAGCAGCTCGACCTGCTGGGCGAGGAAGTCGTGCCGGTGCTGCGGCGCGAGATGGACGCGATGCGCCCCGCTCACGTGCCCGAGGCCCCCACCCATGCGAGCCTGCTGGCCCGCGGAAAGGCGCAGGTGCTGTCGTGACCGGTACGGAAAGCCGCACTCTGACCGTGATCTCGGCGGGGCTCACGCAGCCGTCGTCGAGCCGCTTGCTCGCCGATCGACTCACCGCCGCGACCGTCGCGGCCCTCGACGAGCGCGGCGTCGGGACAGACGTCGAGGTCGTCGAACTGCGCGACCACGCACACGCGCTCGTCGACAATCTGCTCACCGGATTTCCCGGTGGGGCACTGCGATCCGTCGTCGCGCGGGTCGCGGCGTCCGACGGCATCATCGCGGTGACGTCGATCTTCAACGCCTCCTACAGCGGCCTGTACAAGTCGTTCTTCGACGTCCTCGACCAGGGGACGCTCGACGGCGTGCCGACCCTGCTCGGTGCGACCGGCGGTACCGCGCGGCACTCGCTCGCGCTCGAACACGCGATCCGCCCGATGTTCGCGTATCTGCGTGCGGCCACGGTGCCGACCGGGGTCTACGCGGCCTCCGAGGACTGGGCGGGGTCGGGCGATCAGGCCCTGGCGGGGCGGATCGCGCGAGCCGGGGACGAGCTGGCCGCGGCGATGGCGGGGCGTGAACACACCGGACCGGCAGATCCCTTCGCCGACGCGGTGCCGTTCGAGGAGTTGCTGGCGCGGCAGCGCGCTAACTGACTCACCGGTAAGATGCCCGCAACGAAGGTCGAGAGGGCAGGGGAGAGTCGTGCGGGAATCGGACTGGGGATCGCGGCTGAACACGTCACTGCGCAATGCGTGGGGGCTGACGTTCGGAGGAGGCGTCGCGCCCGTCGAGCGGACGCCGTCGGTGCTCGTGCACCGTGAACCGCATCGTGACCTGCACCGTTACGGCGTCCGGAGCGCGGGAGCCCCGGTCCTGCTGGTGCCGCCGCTCGCGGTGCCGAGGCACTGCTACGACCTGCGCCCCGGTCAGTCGCTCGTCGCGCACCTGGCCGGGACGGGGCGCACGCCGTACGTCGTCGACTACGGGACCATCGGATACGCCGACCGGAACCTGGGATTCGAGGACTGGGTCGACGACATCGTCCCGGGCGCACTGCGACGCGTGAGTGACCTGCACGGCGGCGCCCCCGTCGACGTCGTCGGCTGGAGCCTCGGCGGCACCATCTCGCTGCTCACCGCGTCGGCGCACCCGGATCTGCCGATCGCGTCGGTCACCGCGCTCGGCACCCCGATCGACTACTCGCGGATCCCGACGATGGCCGTCGCGCAGGCCGTCGGCCGCTTCACGGGGCACCGCCCCGTCACCGAACTCACTCGGCTCATGGGCGGGTTGCCGGCGCCGCTGGTCCAGCTCGCCTACCGGGCCACGGCGCCGCAGCGGGAACTGCTCAAGCCGTGGTTCGTCGCGAACAATCTGCACGACACCGAGACCCTCGCCCGGATGGAGGCCATCGACCGGTTCATGGCCGAGATGCCCGGATATCCGGCGCGGTTGTTCTATCAGATGGCCGAGGAACTGGTGCTCGGCAACGGGCTGCTCGACGGCCGGATCACCGTGGGCGAGAAAACGATCAAGCTCGCCGAACTCGCCGTCCCGGTCCTGGCCGTCGGCGGTACCGGCGACGTGATCGCCACCGCCGACTCGGTCGCCGCGATCGCCGACGTCCTCACCGGTTCGCCGTCGGTGCGGTTCGAGACCGCCCCGGGCAGCCACCTGGGTCTGCTCGCCGGGCCCGGCGCGAAGGACACCGCGTGGCGGCACATCGACGCGTTCCTCGGCGAGCGCGTCGACGCCTGACGGTCAGTCGTCGAGCAGCACGCGCCGACTCGCCGCGATCGGACTCTGGGCGGTGAGGCCGCCGTCGACGACGAGTGTCTGCCCGCTCATGTAGCGCGACTCGTCGGACGCGAGATACACCATCGCCCAACCGATGTCGTCGGGCTCGCCGATCAGGTCGAGGGCGTTGTGCCGCTGGATGTCGGCGATGACATCCGACGGCAGATTGTCGCGCAGGGCGGGCGTCATGATCGCTCCCGGCGCGACCGCATTGCAGCGCACGTTGTGTCGGCCGTACTGGGTGGCCACGTACTGCGTCAGACGGATCACCGCGGCCTTGGACGCCCCGTAGGCGCACTGCAGGACGTCGCCGGTGAGGCCGGCGACCGAGACCGTGTTGACGATCGATCCACCGCCCGCATCGATCATGTGCGGCAGTGCCAGGCGGGAGGCGACGACGGTACTGCGCGCGTTGAGCGCCATCGCGCGATCCCACTCGGCCAGATCCATACGCAGCAGGTCCAGGTCGGTGCGCGGGTTGCTGCCGCCCACGTGGTTGCACAGGACGTCGACACCGCCGAACTCCGCGACCGCCCGATCGATCATCGCGGCCACCGACGACTCGTCCATCACGTCGACGGCGATCCCCACCGCGCGCCCGCCCGCGAGACCGATCTGCTCCGCGGCCTCGCCCGCCGCGTCGGCGTCGAGGTCGGCGATCAGCACCTGCGCGCCCTCCGCCGCCATCAAGCCCGCAGCGGCCCGCCCGATCCCGCTCGCAGCGCCGGTGATCACGACCTTCTTGCCGGCCAACCGATTCATGGTGATCCCTTCGTCGGGTGTCCCCATCCCGCAACTCAGTGTCCGCCGGACGGACCCCCTTCACCAGCGGGTGTCGCCGATGTCCACTCCCGTGGGTATTCGGCCGAATCCCGCAGGTCTCGGTCGGGTAGTGGACACTCAGGCCGAATGCGGCGCGCACCAGCGGGTCGAGGACACTTGTCCTCATGCTCTCCGTCGAAGACCTGTTCGCCGGCCTCACGCGTTTCCCCGACGTCGAGGCACCCAACCTGTTCGCCGTCGACGCCGCCGACCGGCTGATCCTCGACGAGGCTGCGGAGGCCCTGGCGGGCGCCCCGGACGCGTCGGTGGTGGTGGTCGGCGATCACTACGGTGCGCTCACACTCGGCGCCGCCGTTCGGTTCGGCGCGAACGGTATTCGGGTGCATCAGGATCCGCTCACGGGCGAGCGCGCGCTCGCGAACAATGCGCAACGGTTAGGGCTTGCAGACCGGTATCGATCGTGTGAGCTGGGGGAGGATCTGCTGACCGGCGCGCGCGTCGTGCTGCTGCAGCTGCCGCGCAGTCTGGACGAGCTCGACGAGATCGCCGACGCCGTCGCGCGCTACGCCGATCCCGGTGTCGTGGTGTTCGCAGGCGGTCGCAACAAGCACATCACGCCGGCGATGAACGACGTGCTGCGCCGTTCCTTCGGCGGGGTCTCGGCGACGCTGGGCCGGCAGAAGTCGCGGGTGCTCGTCGCGGAGGCTCCCCGAGCGAGTATCCAGCCGTCGAGGTTCCCCGTCACCTCGCATCTCGACGAACTCGGGTTGGACGTCGTGGCGCACGGTGCCGTGTTCGCCGGTCCGAGGCTCGACATCGGTACGCGGTTCCTGCTCGAGTTCCTGCCACGGATGCGCGACGGGCACACCGCTGTCGACCTGGGCTGCGGAACGGGCATCCTCGCGGTGAGTCTCGCGCAGGCGCAGCCGTCGGTGGAGGTGATAGCGAGCGACCAGTCGGCCGCCGCCGTCGCGTCCGCCGCGGCCACCGCACGGGCGAACGGGGTGGAGGCGCGGGTGCGCGCGCTGCGCGACGACGCGCTGTCGTCGCTGCCGGACGAGAGCGTCGATCTGATCCTGTGCAACCCGCCCTTCCACGTCGGGGCCGCGGTGCACACCGGCGGCGCGGGCAAGATGTTCGACGCAGCCGGCCGGGTGCTCCGACCAGGCGGAGAGCTGTGGACCGTCTACAACTCCCACCTCGGCTACAAGCGCGCGCTCGCCCGCGCCGTCGGCCGCACCGACGAGATCGGCCGCAATCCGAAGTTCACCGTCGCGCGGTCGGTCCGCGCGCGGTAGGGGCTACTCGATCGGTCCGCCGCCGGCCGCGTCGCCGTCGACCTGACCGCGGTGCAGTCCGACGTCCTCGACGATCACCCCGTCGATGATCTCGGCGCCCTGCAGTTCGTCCGGGTCTTCGGCGTCCTCACGCTCGTCACCCGACGGCGGGGTGTCCGGCTCCTCCTCGGCGAGTCGCTGGTCGAGGCTCTCGCCCTCCTCGGCCTCGCGCAAGGTGGTGCCGAACCGATCGGCCTCGCTCCAGTGGTCCGGCGGATCGACGACGTCGTCGCCGTCCTCGTTGCGGACCTCGTCGGAATCGAGGCTCTCGCTGACGTCCAGTGTGTCGTCTGGTCCTTCTTCGATACCCATGACTTCATTCTGTTCCGGATCGCCGTTTCGCGCTCGATAGTGCGCGGCGGCGATACCGTTGATCAGGCGCTCGGATGGCACCTACTTGCGCGCGCCCGGTAAAGTCCGAATTGTCCAAGTCATCTTCGTGGTGTGGGAACTTCCCTCCCGTGCGGTGCGTTCTACGGACAACGACGCCGGTGGAACCCGGCCGAACTCGGGCCCGACAGGCTCGACAGACGACCACGAGAAGGGATGTTCACGGTGCGCACCACCAGCAACCCGGTGTTCAAGAACCTGCCCAAGCAGGAGGGCACGGGCTACGCCACGTTCGGATCCGCGCAGGCCGGTGCCGCGCAGGTCGGCCAGGAGTACGGCCAGCAGTACGGCGCTCCCGAGCAGTACCAGCAGACCACGCAGCGGGCGATGACGATCGACGACGTCGTCACCAAGACCGCGATCACGCTCGGCGTGCTGACCGTGTCGGCGATCATCTCGTACTTCCTGGTCAACGACAACGAGGCGCTCGCCGCGCCGTTCGTCATCGGTGGCGGCCTCATCGGTTTCGTCCTGGTGATGGTCGCGTCGTTCGGTCGCAAGATGGACAACCCGGCGATCGTGCTCGCCTACGCGGCGTGCGAGGGCGTCTTCCTCGGCGCGTTCTCGTTCATGTTCACGACATGGACGATCGGTGAGAGTGGGGCTGATGCATCGGTCCTGATCGGCCAGGCCGTTCTCGGTACGTTCGGCGTGTTCTTCGGCATGCTCGTCGTCTACAAGACCGGCGCCATCCGCGTCACCCCCCGCCTGACCCGCATGATCATCGGCGGCCTCATCGGCGTCGTGGTCCTCATGATCGGAAACCTGATCGCGAGCTTCTTCACCGACGGCGGCTTCGGCCTGCGCGACGGTGGCGCGATCGCCATCATCTTCAGCCTCGTGTGCATCGCGCTCGCGGCGTTCAGCTTCCTGCTGGACTTCGACGCCGCCGACCAGCTGATCCGCGCCCAGGCGCCGGAGAAGGCCGCGTGGGGCGTCGCCCTCGGCCTGACCGTCACCCTGGTGTGGCTGTACGTCGAGATCCTGCGCCTGCTGAGCTACTTCAACAACGACTAGTCTCACCGCGCCTCACGAACGGGCGGTCGCCGCGAGAGCGGCGGCCGCCCGTTTCGCTTCTGCGCAAACGCAGAACGGGCGGTTACCGCGGCAACGGCCGAGAGCCGTGCGCGGTAACCGCCCGTTCGCGGTTTCAGCCGAGGATCAGCTCAGGCGCTCGAGCACCATCGCCATGCCCTGGCCGCCGCCGACACACATGGTCTCGACACCGAACTGCTTGTCGTGCGTCTGGAGGTTGTTGAGCAGCGTCGCGGTGATGCGGGCGCCGGTCATGCCGAACGGGTGGCCGACGGCGATGGAGCCACCGGACACGTTCAGCTTGTCCTCGTCGATGTTCAGCGCGCGGGCCGAGCCCAGCACCTGCACCGCGAAGGCCTCGTTGATCTCGAACAGGTCGATGTCGCTGATCGACTTGCCGGCGAGTGCGAGGGCTTTCTTGGTGGCCTCGATCGGGCCCAGGCCCATGATCTCGGGGGACAGGCCGGAGACGGCGGTGGAGACGACGCGCGCGAGCGGCGTCAGGCCCAGCGCCTTGGCCTTGGTGTCGCTCATGATGACGAGCGCGGCGGCACCGTCGTTGAGCGGGCAGCAGTTGCCGGCGTTGATGGTGCCGTCGGGACGGAAGACCGGCTTCAGCTGGCTGACGGCCTCGTAGGTGACGCCGGCGCGCGGGCCGTCGTCGGTGCTGACGACGGTGCCGTCGGCCAGGGTGACCGGGGTGATCTCCCGCTCGAAGAAGCCGGCCTTGATGGCCTCCTCCGCGCGGTTCTGCGAGCGGACTCCCCAGCGGTCCTGGTCCTCGCGGGTGATGCCGGTGATCTGCGCGACGTTCTCGGCAGTCTGACCCATCGCGATGTACGCGTCGGGAACGATGCCGTTCTCGCGCGGGTCGCTCCACTGCACGCCACCCTGCGCGGCGACGGCGGTGCGCTCCATGGCCTCGGCGAAGAACGGGTTCTTCGTGTCGGGCAGGGAGTCCGAGTTGCCGGCCGCGAAGCTCGACACCGACTCGACACCGGCGGAGATGAAGACGTCACCCTCGCCGGCCTTGATCGCGTGCAGCGCCATACGGGTGGTCTGCAACGACGACGAGCAGTAACGGGTGATGGTGGTGCCGGGGAGGGTGTCGTAGCCGAGCTTGATGGCGACGATGCGACCCATGTTGAAGCCGGCCTTGCCGCCGGGCAGACCGCAACCCAACATCAGGTCGTCGATCTCGGTGGGATCGAGCTCGGGAACCTTGGCGATCGCCGCGGCAACCATCTGAGCTGCCAGATCGTCCGGGCGCATGCTGGCCAGCGAGCCCTTGACGGCGCGGCCGATGGGCGAGCGGGCAACGGAGACAATGACTGCCTCGGGCATGGAAACTCCTTCGTACGGTGGTCTCTTCGCCCTTGAACTTACGTTGCCGGGGCAGCATCACCACCTTGCCGTCTCCCGAACGTGGCCCGCAGCCGGTCCCGAGGCATGTTTGTCCAGGATGACGGCGCCGCCACCTGGGGGAACGGAGCGTTTTCCGGAACGCGTTCGGGGTGGGAGCGTGACGAAGGTCCGTCCCACTCAGCGAGAGCCCGCATCAGGGCCGGAGCGAGGTGATCGGCGGCCAGCCGATAGCCCGCTGCGGAGGGGTGATAGCGGTCGTCGGACAGCATCGTCGCGGGGTCCTCGAGGAAGCGGGACGCGAGTAGTCGGCCTATCGGGACGGGGTGGCCGCCGCTCGCCCGGGTGGCCGCTGTCTGCAGCCGCGCCAACTGCATTCCCCAGCCGTGGGCCAGCGCGCGCAGCGGCTGCGGGATCGCGCTGATCACCCCCAGATCAGGACACGTCCCGACGACCACGACGGCTCCGGTGTCGCGAAGCCGGGACACCACTCTGCCGAGACGGCGGGCGGAACCGTGCAGCGACATCCCGGCCGTGACGTCGTTGGCCCCGATCATGATCACCGCGGCGTCGGGCGCGGGACCCGCGACGAGCATCGCGTCGACCTGGCCGGTGAGCCCGCGCGAGGTGGCACCCGAGATTGCCTTGGTGCTGAGCCGGATTCGGGCCCCGGTGCGTTCGGCGAGGTCGCGGGCCAGTAGGACCCCGGGGACCTCCTCGGCGACGTCGCAACCCAGCCCGGCCGCGGTGGAGTCGCCGAACAGCATCAGGTGCAGGTCGACGTCGGCGCCGCGGCGCCACCGCGCGGGCTGGACGCACCCGGCGGTGTAGATTCCGTCGGCTTCCGGGGGCCACCGGCGGGTCGGGACGATCTGACCCCGCGCGAGCCCGGCCTGCCACGCGAGATACGTGTAGGCGGCCCACGACGCCGTACCCGCGCCGGAGCCCGCCAGCAGGGCAGCCGTCCCCGCCTTCGCTGCAGTCCGCCACCGGTCCATCGGACTCACCCTCCGAGAAGCGCGTCGGACTCCTGAATCTAGTCGCCTCGACCCGCCCCGGTCGGCGAGTCCGGGAACCGTCGACGCAGGTAATGCCCCCTTCACGACACGTGTCCGAATCGGATCTGGAAGCATGGGGGCATGCGCATCGCGGATCATGTCGTCGACCTCATCGGCAACACACCTCTGGTCAAGCTGTCCTCAGTGGTCGGCGAGGGCTCCGGGCTGGTTGCCGCCAAGATCGAGTACCTCAATCCGGGCGGCAGCTCCAAGGACCGCATCGCGGTCAAGATGATCGACGCCGCGGAGGCGTCGGGCGAGCTGAAGCCGGGTGGCACCATCGTCGAGCCCACGTCCGGCAACACGGGCGTCGGCCTGGCCCTGGTCGCTCAGAAGCGCGGCTACAAGTGCGTGTTCGTCTGCCCCGACAAGGTCAGCGAGGACAAGCGCAACGTTCTGCGCGCGTACGGCGCGGAGGTCGTGGTGTGCCCCACCGCGGTGGCCCCCGAGCACCCGGACAGCTACTACAACGTCTCCGACCGTCTGGTGAAGGAGATCCCGGGCGCCTGGAAGCCCAACCAGTACGCCAATCCGGGTGGACCCGACAGCCACTACGAGACCACCGGCCCCGAGATCTGGCGGGACACCGACGGCAAGGTGACGCACTTCGTCGCCGGCGTCGGCACCGGCGGCACCATCACCGGCACCGGCCGCTACCTCAAGGAGATCTCGGGCGGCAAGGTCAAGGTCATCGGCGCCGACCCCGAGGGCTCGGTCTACTCGGGCGGCACCGGCCGGCCGTACCTGGTCGAGGGCGTCGGCGAGGACTTCTGGCCGTCCGCCTACGACCCGTCCGTGCCGGACGAGATCATCGCGGTCTCCGACGCCGACTCGTTCGAGATGACCCGGCGCCTCGCCCGCGAGGAAGGCCTGCTCGTCGGCGGCTCGTGTGGCATGGCCGTCGTCGCGGCGCTCGAGGTCGCCAAGCGCGATCCGGATGCCGTCGTCGTCGTGCTGCTGCCCGACGGCGGCCGCGGCTACCTGTCGAAGATCTTCAACGACGACTGGATGGCGTCGTACGGCTTCCTGCGCACCCCGCTCGACGGCGACACCACCGAGCCCACCGTCGGTGATGTGCTGCGCGGCAAGTCCGGTGAGCTTCCGGACCTGGTCCACACGCACCCGTCCGAGACCCTCCGCGACGCGATCGAGATCCTGCGCGAGTACGGCGTCTCCCAGATGCCGGTCGTCGGCGCCGAACCGCCGGTCATGGCCGGCGAGGTCGCGGGCAGCGTGTCCGAGCGCGATCTGCTGAGCGCGGTCTTCGAGGGCCGCGCGGCCCTGGCCGACCCGGTCGAGAAGCACATGAGCAAGCCGTTCCCGCTGATCGGTGCCGGTGAGCCGGTGTCGTCGGCGACGAAGGCACTGGGCGACACCGACGCGCTGATGGTCGTCGACGACGGCAAGCCGGTCGGCGTCATCACCCGCCACGATCTGCTCGGGTTCCTCAGCGCCGGAGCCTGATTGCCCGATTCCGACGAATTCCCGGTGGACACCCACCGGGAATTCGTCGTCTCGGGCCTCGGTTAGGCTCGGCGCCATGCAGTGGGGGAGAGCAGTGGGGGCTGCCGCGTGCCTTGCGGTGGTGGCGGTGTCGGGAGCGGCGTGCGCGACCGCGGTCGAGGGGCAGGCGCGAGCGCAGCAGGACGGCATGGTCGCGGCGGGCCCCGACCGGGTGGATTCGCCGGCCCCGCCCGCCGTGCGGCCGGTGTCGGCGTTACCGACGTGCGCAGATCTGGAGAAGCCGGTCACGAGCGTGCTGACGGGGTACCGCCTGGACCGGGATCCTCGGATCGAGACGGACATGACGCTGTGCTGGTTCAGCCCCGCCGGCGCGGGGGAGGCCGTCACCGTGTCCGTGTCGCCGGCCGACCAGACAGCCGAAGAGTTGGCGAGCACACGGGACTATCTCGCGAGGGCCAAGCCCGACCGATTCGTCGCTGCACCGAGCGCGGAACGGCTCGGCGGTTACATCTCCGAGCCGCTCGGCGACGGCAATCTCGCGCTCGCGATGCCCGGCGCGCAGGTGGTCCTGATGCTTCCGGCCGGTACGACGTTGCCGCAGCAGCAGGTCGTCGACGTTCTGGTCGCGGTCGCGGTCGGCCGCGGCGGGCTGAGCCGACCGCTGTCGCCGCCGGGTCGCTAGGCTGGTCGCCATGAGTGAGCAGGGAATCTCCAGCGGTTTCTCCACCAGGGCCATCCACGCCGGCTACGAGCCGGATCCGCAGACCGGTGCGGTCAACGTGCCGATCTACGCCAGCTCCACGTTCGCGCAGGACGGAGTCGGCGGTATGCGTGGCGGCTTCGAGTACGCGCGCACCGGCAACCCGACGCGTCGCCCGCTCGAGGCCAACCTCGCGGCGCTCGAATCGGGAACGTTCGGACGGGCGTTCGGCTCCGGCATGGCGGCGACCGACTGCGTGCTGCGATCGCTACTGCGCCCGGGTGACCATCTGGTGATCCCGAACGACGCCTACGGCGGCACGTTCCGGCTGATCGACAAGGTGTTCACGCAGTGGGGAATCGAGTACACCCCGGCCGCGGTGTCGGACGTCGACGCGGTCCGCGCCGCGATCCGGCCGAACACCAAGCTGGTGTGGGTCGAGACGCCCACCAACCCGCTGCTCAACATCGGCGACATCGCCGCGATCTCCGACGTCGCGCGCGCCGCGGGCGCGAAGCTGGTCGTGGACAACACATTCGCGTCGCCGTACCTGCAGCAGCCGCTGCAGCTGGGCGCCGACATCGCGCTGCACTCGACCACCAAGTACATCGGCGGACACTCCGATGTCGTGGGTGGTGCGCTGGTGACGAACGACGAGGAACTCGACACCAAGTTCGCCTTCCTACAGAACGGTGCCGGCGCGGTGCCGGGGCCCTTCGACGCCTTCCTCACGATGCGTGGCATCAAGACGCTCGCGCTGCGCATGGAGCGGCACAGCGACAACGCCGAGAAGATCGTCGACCTGCTCACCGGTCACTCGGCGATCTCCCAAGTCATCTACCCGGGTCTCGAGTCGCACCCCGGCCACGCTGTGGCGGCCAAGCAGATGCGTCGCTTCGGCGGAATGATCTCGGTGCGGTTGAAGGGCGGGAAGCAGGCCGCGCTCGACTTCTGCTCGCGCACGCAGATCTTCACGCTCGCCGAGTCGCTCGGTGGCGTCGAGTCGCTGATCGAGCACCCGGGCGCGATGACGCACGCGTCGACGGCCGGGTCCGCGCTCGAGGTCCCCGAGGACCTGGTGCGCCTGTCGGTCGGCATCGAGGACGCGGCGGACCTGCTCGCCGACGTCGAGCAGGCGCTCGGCTGATCTGCTCCTGAACTCGCGTTTCGCGCACTTGTCGTCCCGTCCGGTGAACGGCCGTCGACGACAAGTGCGCGAAACGCTGAGGGTTTCCTGAATCCTGCCCGCAGCAGTCGGTTTGCCCGTTACCGTGAGTCCTCGGATCAAGTACGACCCCAGGAGCGGTGTATGAAATGGGAGCCCGCAGCCGCCGTCGTGGCTGTCGCAGCAGTAACAGGTGTCGCGTTCCCAGCGGTGGCGACTGCAGCACCGGACCCGGCTCCCGAGGCGCCACAAGCGCCCGCCGCCCTGCAAGCCGCGCCGCAACTCGTGGAGCCGGTGAACAGCATCGTCGCGCTGCTCCCGCCGGACATGCGGCAGCAGGCAGCTACCGATCTCGTGAGGGCCATTCCCGCTCTCGAGGCCCCGAAGCCCCCCGCGGAGCAGCCGTCGACCGCCGCGGCTCCGCCGCCGGAAACGCCGCTCGAGCCTGCGCCGCCCGCGGCCACCCCTCCGGCGCCCGCACCGGCCGTGTCCGCCCCCGCTGCCGTCGCGGACCGGGCTCCGGCGGTCACCGCCCCGGCCGTCACCCTGCCCGGGATCGGCAGCCTCACGTTGCCGACGCTGCCGGCGATCCTGCCGACCACGAATCTCGGTCAGGTCGGTGCCATCGCGGTGTTCGCTCCGTGGCTTCGGCAGGCCGGCGAGATCTGTGGCGGCGTGAAGGCACCCACGCTCGCGGCGCTGTTCTCCGTGGAGAACGACTTCCGCTACGGGCCCACTGCACCGGTGTCGCTCGCCGGTGGACGCGGGCCGGCCAAGTTCATGCCGAGCGAGTGGGCCAAGTACGGCAAGGACGCCGACGGCGACGGCAACGCCGACATCCTCGGCGTCGCCGACTCCGTGATGGCGGCCGGACACATGTTGTGCGACAACTACGCTCAGGTCGAGGTGTGGAAGAACGAGGGTCTCGTCGAGGGCGACACCCTCGACCTCGCGCTGGCGGCCTTCAACGCGGGCACCCGCGCGGTCCGCAAGGCGGGTGGGGTGCCGTCGGGCGCCGACGACGCGGCCGACCAGAGCGGGCCGTACATCCAGAAGATCCGGGCGTCGGAGGGGCAGTTCGAGCAGTTGCTCTCGCCGTTCGCGAACTTCAACCTCGACATCAATCTGCCCACCACCGGCATCGGCGGCGCCATCGTCCAACTCGCGATGCGGTACCTGGGCCTGCCGTACGTGTGGGGCGGCGGCAACATCACCGGTCCCACGGCGGGCGGGTTCGACTGCTCGGGCCTGACGTCGTACGCCATCTTCGCTGCCAGCGGTGGCAAGGTGGCGCTGCCGCGGACGTCGGAGACGCAGTGGGCGGTCGGGACCGAGATCCCGATGGCCGCGGCGCAGCCGGGTGACCTGGTGTTCGGCAACTGGCAGGCGGGTGGCCCCGGGCACGTCGGCATCTACATGGGCAACGGCATGATGGTGCACGCGCCGACGTTCGGCGACGTCGTCAAGGTCGGACCGGTCTTCGAGGGCATGAAGGCGCGTCGGGTACTGGCCTAGGATCACGGGGTGAGTGCGACGCCCGATCCCCGTGACCTGACCTCCGCAGCCATCGCCGACTTGCGGGCGTCCGGCCCGTCGACCGGGGAGGAGTGGGCGCAGCGTCTCGCCGATGCCGGGCACGGCTCGCTGCCGGCGATGACCGAACTGGTCGAACTGCTCGACCATCCCCAGGTGGTCCTGCTCGCGGACGGACGCAACGCCGTGCTGGACACGCTGGTCGAGGGTCGGGTGTTCACTCACCGGTTGTCGAGCGGCGAGATCGCGTCGGGGCTGCTGCACGCCGACCCCGATCTGACCCCGCTCGTGTTGCCGGCGATGGCGCAGGACGACGGTCCCGCGCGGGTACTGTTCGCGGACTACGACGCCGACGAGATGGCGGCGCTCGGTATCGCAGACGAGGATTTCCCCGAGGGTGCCGGACTTCTGTTCGGAGATGCAGCGCTGCAAGGCTATTCGCCTGGTGACCTGATCGCGGTGACGGTAGGGTCGGGTGGCGCACTCGCGCTGTCCGTGGTCGACGGCGATGTGGTCGACGTTCCCGACATGGCGGACCGGCTCGACCGCATCGTCGGTGCCGACAACGCCGACAACCTGGAAACCGTTGCCTGGCAGCTACTTGCGGACGATGCACGTCTGTTCTCGGCGCCGACGGCACCGCTCGGGGAGCTGATCGAGACGGCCGGTTACGACCTCGACGGCGACTACGTCGCGGCACGCGGTTTCGATTTCGGCGCGCACCGGCTCGCCACGCACGTCGCACTGGTTGCGCGCGAGAACGAGCTGCACCCGGACGAAGCGGCCGCGGTGGTGTCGTTCGTTCAGCTGGTCGGCATCGTGCACGACGACGAGCTCGATCTCGCGGACGTCCGCGCCCGCGTCGCCGAGGACACGGAGTCCTTTGTCGGACTGGAGGATCCGGCTGCCGCGGCCGCCGCACTGGACCTGGTCAACGCCGTCGAGGACGATTTCATCCCCGCGCTGTACACGACCGCGTCGGCGGTGGTGGGCGCGGGCCCGCGGCGCGCGAGGGCGTCCGGCCACTGGCTGGCGGGGATGGCCGCGGACACTCTCGGCGATGTGCTGGAGGCGGAACGCCACTTCGCCGATGCCGCCGCGATGGACGAGGCGTGGACTCCGGCGCTCTTCGAGCTGGCGCAGATCGCTTCCGACCGGGGCGACGCCCAGCGGGGGCTGTCGCTGCTGAGCCGCATCGACGGTGGACAGGACGAGCGTCTCCACGATGTGCTCACCCGGTTCGCGCCCACCGAGCATCCCGAACTCGGCCGCAACGACAAGTGCTGGTGCGGGTCGGGGCGCAAGTACAAGGTGTGTCACCTCGGCAGGGCCGACGCCGCGCTCGACGACCGGGCGCACTGGCTGTACGAGAAGGCCACCCTGTACGCGCAGTCGACGGTGCTGTTCGATCTGGTGCTGGGGCTCGCGGAGCGTCGGGCACAGCAACGGGACGACGAGGGCGCCGTCGCGCAGGCTTTCGACGAGCCGTTGGTGATCGACACCGCGCTGTTCGAGGGCGGACTGTTCCAGCTGTTCGTCGCCCGGCGCGGGGTCCTGTTGCCCGCCGACGAACGCGCACTCGCCGACCGCTGGCTCCACGCGCGGCGGTCGGTGCACGAGGTGGTCGCGCTGGAGGGTTCGACGGCGACGCTGCGGGATCTCGCCACCGACGAGACGGCGGTCGTCGACGCCGGTGGATGGGCCGTCGGAGATCTGTTGTGCTCGCGGGTCGTGCCGACCGGGGAGCGGACGCAGATCGTCGGCGGCGCCGAGCCGGTGACCGGTGAGCGGAAGGACATGGTTCTGGCCGTCCTGTCGGCCGAGACCGTCGAGCCCGAGGACGTCATCGACGTGCTCGGCTGACCGACGCCCGAACGAACGAACCCCGGTCCGAGCGAGGCTCGGCCGGGGTTCGTGGGTTCGTGGCGGCGTGATCAGCCGTGGTACGGCTCCGCGCTGATGAGCGTCACCTTCATCAGGCTGCCGTTGGGGAGGGTGTACTCGCGGGTCTCGCCGACCTTCGCGTTGAGCAGAGCGCCACCGAGTGGCGAGTTGGGGGAGTACACCTCGAGCTTGTTGTCGCGCGCGCCCTCTTCGCGGGTCGCGATGAGGAAAGTCTCGGTGTCGGACTCGTCACCGTCGTAGTAGACCTTGACGACGGAGCCGGGCAGGGCCACACCGGACTGGGTGGGGGCCTCGCCGACCTTGGCGTTGTTCAGCAGTTCCTGCAGCTGGCGGATGCGCGCCTCCTGCTGGCCCTGCTCCTCGCGGGCAGCGTGGTAGCCGCCGTTCTCCTTGAGGTCACCCTCTTCGCGACGCTCGTTGATCTCGGCGGCAATGACCGGACGATTGGCGATGAGCTGGTCGAGCTCATTCTTGAGCCTGTCGTGAGACTCCTGAGTAAGCCAGGTCACCTGGGTCTCGGTCATTCTCGATCACTCCCTTGTAGTCGAAGTCCGGGTGGACTCCCTCGGCAGATCGCTGCGAACAGCAACGATCAACGGGCAGGCCGGCTCTAGTCCGTGGCGAAAATCCCCCGGGTGTACGCCCACCGCGTGAGCAGACTCGTCCTGCCGTCAATGCAGCAATACACGGCTCCCAGTGGAACCGTGTATCGACTCATTTTAGCACGGTGAGGGTTTTCGACCGATCGGAACGAAGACCGATCGGTCGGCTGCTCAACCGGCGCGAAGGTAGTCCGGAACGGTCGAACTGCACCCGTACAAATCGCCCATGGCGGGCGGCTTGGAGGCGTACACCGGGGCGGTGATCTCCACCGTCTCCGAATCCGACGGGGCCACGTAAACCTCCCGGCGGCCGGTCTCCGAACCATCCTTGGAGCGGGTCCGGATGATGCAGACCGCCGGTTCGGACGGGTTGTCGCGTGTCACGGTGAACTGGATGTTCATCGTGCGGTCGTCGACGATGTCGAACGCGATCTGTTTGCCCTCGACATCCTTGACCGAGAACTTGGTGTAGCCGATGTATGCGATGCCGATGCCGGCGAGGACGACGAGGCCGGTCAGCAGCAGCTTGCCCCACGGGAGCGGGCCCGACTGGCGTCGGGCGGTTCCGTAGCGGTCGGGGGAGGGGGTACTGCTCATCACTCTGCTCTCGCGCCGTCGGTCGAAAAAGGGGCTGTGCGCGGCCGTCGGAGTCGCTGTTTACCGCGCGTAGCGGGGGTACGACAGACGGTCGTATGTGTCAGGTGGAACTATAGGGGAAGGACGACTGCGCCCCGCGAGTGGTGGCGGTCGGAGACTGCAGGTGACACACCACGACGGTGACACGAAGCTGAGGTGAAGACACACGTGAGCGGATTCCGCCTCATGGCCGTACATGCCCATCCCGACGACGAGTCGAGCAAGGGTGCTGCGACGATGGCTCGCTATGCCGCGGAGGGCAACGAGGTCCTCGTGGTGACCCTCACCGGTGGTGAGCGGGGCGACATCCTCAACCCGGCGATGGACGTGCCGGGCATCCGGGAGCGGATGCCGGAGGTGCGCCGCGAGGAGATGGCCGAGGCCGCCCGCATCCTGGGCGTGCGGCAGACGTGGCTCGGATTCGTCGACTCCGGTCTGCCGGAGGGCGACCCCAAGCCTCCGCTGCCCGAGGGATGCTTCGCGCTCGAGCCGCTCGAGGTCCCCACCGAGGCGCTGGTGAAGGTGATCCGCGAGTTCCGACCGCACGTGATGACCACGTACGACGAGAACGGCGGCTACCCGCACCCGGACCACATCAAGTGCCACGAGGTGTCGATGGCGGCCTACGAGGCGGCCGCGGACCCGGAGCAGTTCCCGGGCGCCGGTGAGCCGTGGGCCGTGCAGAAGGTCTACTACTCGCACGGCTTCATCCGTAAGCGCCTGGTCCAGTTCCAGGAGGAGTACGAGCGCCGCGGCGAGGAATTCCCGATGGCCGAGTGGTTGAAGAAGTGGAAGACCGAACAGGGCGATCTGATGGCCCGGGTGACCACACAGATCGAGTGCGGCGACTACTTCCCGCAGCGTGACGACGCACTGCGGGCCCACGCGACCCAGATCGACCCCAACGGGTCGTTCTTCGCGGTGCCGCTCGACATTCAGCAGAAGATCTGGCCGACCGAAGAGTTCGAGTTGGCGAAGACCCGGGTACACACCGCAATCCCGGAGAACGACTTGTTCGCGGGCATCGTGAAGGATGAGAAGCAGTGATGACGACGTTGGCGTGGGAGATCCTCGCCCAGGGGACCAGCACCCCGAGCAGCCCGCAGGGGCCCGAGTTCGGCAAGGCGTCGCCGCTCGGACTGGTGCTCGTCGTGGCGCTGCTGGTCGGCACGGTCCTGCTGATCCGTTCGATGAACAAGCAGCTGAAGAAGCTGCCGGACACGTTCCAGCCCGAGCACCCCGAGGCGGACCAGGCGGCGGACGAGGGAACCGACCTGGGGGCCGCGACGATCGCCGAGGTGGCCGAGCCGAAGCGGAAGGCCGAGCACAAGGCCGGGGACGCGCGGACCGAGCAGGACCCGCCCGCGCAGCCGGCGAGCTAGGACGCTCGTGACCGCGCCGGGACCCCGCGACCGCAACACACTCGGCGACGCGACGAGCCCGTATCTGCGTCAGCACGCCGGGAACCCGGTGCACTGGCACCAGTGGGGTCCGGAGGCGTTGGCGTGGGCGCGCGAGCGCAACGTCCCGATCCTGCTGTCCATCGGTTACGCGGCGTGCCACTGGTGTCATGTCATGGCGCACGAGTCCTTCGAGGACGACGCGACCGCGGCCGTGATGAACGAGAACTTCGTGTGCATCAAGGTGGACCGCGAGGAGCGTCCCGATCTCGACGCCGTCTACATGAACGCGACCGTCGCGATGACGGGGCAGGGCGGCTGGCCCATGACGTGCTTCCTCACCCCCGACGGTGCACCGTTCTACTGCGGCACCTACTACCCGCGGGAGCCCCGCGGCGGGATGCCGTCGTTCACGCAGTTGCTCCACGCCGTCACCGACACGTGGCGGAGTCGTCGGGGCGACGTAGACGATGCGGCCGCGTCGGTGGTGGCGGAACTGCGTCGCAGCAGCGGCGCGCTGCCCGCCGGTGGGGCGCCGATCGACGTCCCGCTGCTCTCGGGCGCCGTCGCGAGCGTGCTGCGCGATGAGGACCGCGACCGCGGCGGGTTCGGCGGGGCCCCGAAGTTTCCGCCGTCGATGCTGCTCGAGGGGCTCCTGCGGTCGTACGAGCGGACGGCTGCCGAACCGACGCTCCGGACGATCGAACGCACCGCGCAGGCGATGGCCCGCGGTGGCATCTACGACCAGCTCGGCGGCGGTTTCGCCCGCTACTCGGTAGACGCCGAGTGGGTGGTGCCGCACTTCGAGAAGATGCTCTACGACAATGCGCTGCTGGTGCGGTTCTACGCGCACCTCGCCCGCCGGACCGGGTCGGCGCTCGCAGGTCGTGTGGTCGAGGAGACCGTCGACTTCCTGCTGCGGGACCTGCGGACCGCGGCGGGCGCGTTCGCGTCAGCGCTCGACGCCGACACCGAAGGCGAAGAGGGTCTCACTTACTCGTGGACGCCGCAGCAACTCGTCGACGTGCTGGGAGACGACGACGGGCGGTGGGCAGCCGAGGCGTTCGCGGTGACGGACGCGGGCACCTTCGAACGTGGCACATCGGTGCTGCAACGCCTCGTCGATCCGCCGGACACGGACCGGCTGGCCGACATCCGGTCGCGCCTGCTCGCGGCGCGGAACCGTCGCCCGCAACCGGCGCGGGACGACAAGGTCGTCACCGCCTGGAACGGACTGACGATCACGGCTCTCGCCGAGGCGGGCGCCGTGTTCGGTCGCGGCGACTGGGTCGAGGCCGCCGAGGAGTGCGCGCACATGGTGCTGTCCTCCCACCTCGTGGAGGGGCGGCTGCGCCGCGCGTCGCTCGGCGGTGTGGTGGGGGAGCCGGCCGGGATCCTCGAGGACTACGGAGCCCTCGCCACTGCCCTGCTGACGTTGCATCAGGTGACCGGCGCCGTCGAGTGGCTGGACGCGGCAACCGGACTGCTGGACACCACGATCGAGCATTTCGCCGATCCCGACGAGCCGGGAAGCTGGTTCGACACCGCCGACGACGCCGAGACGCTGGTGACACGTCCACGCGACCCGCTGGACGGGGCGACACCGTCCGGCGCATCGCTGACGGCGGAGGCGCTGCTGACGGCGTCGTCGCTCGTGGATGCCGACCGGTCGGCGAAGTATGCAGCAGCCGCGGCAGATTCGTTGGACCGCGCCTCGGTGGCCCTCCAGCGTGCGCCGCGGTCCGCCGGGCACTGGCTGGCCGTCGCCGAAGCATTCGTTCGAGGGCCCCTGCAGATCGCGGTCTCGGAGGACGCGCCGTCCGAGCTGTCCGAGCAGGCGCGGATTCTCGCGCCCGGTGGGGCCGTCGTGGTTGCGGGGCGGGCGGATTCGACGCCGCTGCTGGCGGACCGACCGCAGATCGACGGTACGCCGACCGCCTACGTGTGCCGGGGATTCGTGTGTGATCGGCCGGTGACGGACCCGGCGAGCCTACGAGAACAGATCGAGAGATGAGAACGGCCCGCACGGTGATCCGTGCGGGCCGATCCTGCGACTCTGTGGATCAGGAACCGAGGCTGCCGAACAGGTCGCCGGCGACGGCGGTGATCCCGGACAGAACGTAGTCGACCGAGTCGATGATGCCGGCGAGAACGATGTCGGCGCTGCCGAACGGGATGCTGATCGCGGCGGTGAGAGAACCGAAGTCCATGGTGTACCTCCAAGACGGGGCGGGCCCAGCCTGGGCGGGGCCTGCAAGAGATGGTGGGGTGCTCCGCGCGGGAGCGAGGGCGTCGCGGGTTCAGGAATGAACGCGACCGTCCCGGGTCGGATTCAGTCTCAGCTGCCGAAGATGCCGAAGATGCCCTCGACCGATCCGGTGATGGTGTCGAACAGGTCCTCCAGCGAGGCCGAGGAATTGGCGAACAGGCCTTCGAGCGATCCCATGTGAGTCTCCTTGCGTTGTGCGGTCTGCGCTCCCGCCGCTCGAGCGGTGCGCGATCTGTCCGCGAGTCGTCCGACTCGTGACGGGTGAGACGCTAGCAATCGGTTGGTATCTTTTGTGGCGATTTCAGATACTCGTGAAAGTGGACCACCGGCACGAATCCGTGACGTAGGTTCGGGATTTTGTCTCGGCCCGGGCTTTGACGTTTCCCACCTTTCCGTCAACGCGCCGAATTCTCGCCGTTGCCCGTCCGTCGAAATGGTCCGATATTCCGACAACTGGGGCCCGTGCAGAGAGTTCTGCACGGGCCCCAGTTATTCACCGACGTACTTGATCGGCGTCTGCCTCAGCTCAGGACGAGGCCGGCGTAATCGATCAAGTTGCGGAACGAATTGAGCAGGCCGACACCGAGGGCGTCGACGCTCATCACGGGGATCTTGATCAGGTCTGCGAGCGAGCTCATTTCCAACCTCCGGATTTGTTACAGGCCCCGATGAGAGGCGCTGTAGTCGATTGATGAGAAGCGGGACGTGATCGCACCGCGATCACGCACAGTTTCGTCGGACGCGCGCAGGCCGAATCAGGCGCCGCTGCTCGTGACGATGCCACCCAGCCAATCCAGGATGGCCTTGACCGTGCTTCCCGCCAGATCGATCGACTGGACGGAATCGAAGATGTCCGCTAAGGAACCCATTTCCTACTCCCGACAGTGTGCGGCCGCGCATCTCCGTCGGGGTCCCGACAGAAACGCGAGTGCCGAGTTCTGTACGAGCAATTGCCCGTACCCACCGAACTGTAGCAACGAACGGTCGGTTCGTCCTGTCGATACTGCGGCGTTTCTGCCGATTTCGTAAACTGGTCGAACGTTCGATAGCCGGAAGGTGACCGCAAGAGTCTTTGTGCCCGAAGTCGTTGCCGGACCGCCGCTTCGTCGACCGAGTGCTACCGGAGGGCTGCTTCGATTGTGGGCCACGAGCGGCCGAGTTCGTCGCGCCAGTACGGCCACGCGTGGACGCCCACCGGTTGTGCGCTGCGGGTGACGTCGGCGCCGGCGTCTCGAAGCGCCTGCGCGAGTTGATCGGTGCAGAGATTCGAGCCGGCCTCGAGTAGTCCACCCACGACGACGGTCTGCGCGATGCCTTGGTGGTTCAGCGATTCGTGCGGGCCGGGAAGGCCGTTGCCGGAGGACAGGTACACCTTCTTGCCTGCGAGGGCGGACGCGTTGCGGAACAGGTCGTGCTCGCGCCAGGGCTCGCTTCCCTCCGGGCCCCACATCATTTCGGAGTTGGCCATGCCGTTGATCACGACCAGGTCGGTGAGAGCTTTTCCGATCGGTCCTTCGGTGAGGTAGCAGCCGCTGTATCCCACGGCGCCCGAGTAGAGATCGGGAACCCTGGAGGCGAGCATCAGTGCACCCTGCGCGCCGGAGGAGATTCCGCCGATCACGTTGCGTCCGTTGGTATCGAATTGTGCGTCGATCAGCGGGGGCAGCTCCTCGGTGAGGAACGTTTCCCACTTCGTCTTGCCGAACTTCGGGTGGTCGGTTTCCCAGTCGGAGTACAGGCTGCCGGTGCCGCCGACCGGGAGAACTGCGTAGACGTTCTTGTCGGCGAAGAAGGCCTCTGCGTTTCCGCGCTGGGCGTCGAGCCAATTGGTGCTGTCGGCCTGGCCCGAGTTGCCGTCCAGCAGGTAGTAGACCCCCCGAGCTTCGGAACGATCCGCCGGCACGATCACGTTCACAGGTACGTCGCGACCCATGGCTGGTGAAGCCACCTGCAGGAGAACGAGACGATCGGTGACGTCGATTGTCTCGACTATCGACGGCTGTGCGTCTCGAGAGGGCGTCGCGGCGACCGAGAACGGGGCGCCGGCAACCGAAATCACGGTCAGTGCAGCTGTCGCGGCGAGTGCGCACGCGGCGCGGCGGAGGCGGATGGGCGTGCTGCTTCGTCGAGGTGTTCCGACGCTCGTCATTCTCGATGTCCTTCGGGGCGTACGGGCCAGGTCGTCGAAAGCACAAACGCAATCGGGACCCGCGCAAGTCACTTGCGCGAGGCCCGATTGCGGTGCGTCTGGCCGTGCTACTTCGGCATTCCGCCGGGGTAGCCGCTCAGGGTGAAGAGGGCATTGATGCCCTTCGTGATCTGTGCGCTCACGCTCCCGGTCACAACTCCGAGGGCTTCGTAGATGGATCCCATGATTCTCCTTAGATGTCGCGAATCTGAGTGATCGACGGGCCGTGTGGGCCGAGGCTCGAGGCGAACTCCGGCCGACCGGGATGATCGATCGTGATCTGTGAACTCGGCGAACTACGGTGTCGGGGCGGCCGAGAAGCTGTCGATCGAGCCGAAGCCGATGTTGACGAGTTCACCCAACGACGCGAGCGCATCCGTGATGCTCGTCTGAGCTGAACCGAGGAACGCGGGGAGAAGACCGTCGGCCATGAGCGAGCCGAGCCCTTCATTCCCCAAGATCGCTCCGAGAACTCCTTCGAGTGAACCCATTTGTGCCTCCTCAGGACGTCATGTGTACCCGGCACCGAATCCTGCACACGCGATTCGGATCACACACCGGTTTCCGCGTATCACGGGCCGATTGCCTGTGATCAAGGTGAACGGTAACAACGGGTCACGGGCGGACGGGTCGGTTTCGTGAAAGTTCTCTGGAATCCGAGGAAGGTCCTGGCATGTCCGGTGCCGCCGCGCATTCCACCAGTGCGCGGAACGATTGGGTGAGGAGCGTTTTGTAACGGTCGGTGTCCGGCATCATCGCGGTGTCGGCGCAGAACGAGATCTCGATCTCGTCGTCGTGATGGGACACGATCAGGTGCCTCAGACCGACCCTGTCGATGACTCCCAGAATGCCGAAGCTCCGCACGAGGGGCGCACCTCTCAGGATCAGGTCCTCGCCGGTCCACGGGATGTTGCTGACCATCGTGTTGACTGATTCGACGGTGTCGTCCGGCCGGTTGCGCAGGCCCTCCAGTCGTATGACGAGCCTCAGCAGCCATGAGGGCGAGGTGTCGATTCTGGCTGCCGTCGCCTGGACGTCTGGATTTCGGTGCCGATTCTTCTCGGCGCGAACCGACGCGCTGACGGCGTGCAGTCGCTGGATCGGGTCGTCGATGTCCGTATGGAGGTTCACCGCCATCAGCGCCAGGTGGTTCGCGCGGTTCCCGTCCGGATGGTCCGCCACGCCCGGACGGGTGCCGCGCAGTGACATCGGTACCAGGGCGGCGAGGGAACTTGGCGGCGTCTCGCCTTTCTCCGTGAGGTACGCGGAGAGGGCGCCGGAAATCGTCGCCAGCAGAACGTCGTTGAAGGTCGCGCCCTCGACGGCGGCTCGAACGGCGCGGATGTCGCTCGGTGAGAAGCTCACGACATCGAATGTGAGGTCCGAGGTGATCGCCGTGTTGAAGCGAGTCGCGGGGCGTCGTGGTGGTGCGGGAGCGATCGCGCCGGTCTCGATCTGTTCGGCAACCCGGCGTGCTCCTTCTCCGGAGTCGGTGAGTCCTCGGTGGAAGTCACGCCACTGCCGCGGGAGTCGGCCGACGGCCTTGACGAGTTCGGCGGTCGCGGACCAGCCCGCCGTGGGCTGGGGAACCGGCGGGTGGTCGTCCGTGCGGCCGAAGATACGCAGCGCGAGGTCGCGCGCCGCGAGACCGTCACCGGAACTGTGGTGGCAACGCAGAACCGCGACGGTCATTCGATCGGGCAGACCGTCGATGCCCGTGACGTCGGTGAGGAAATGCAGCTGCCACGGCGGACGTGTGAGATCCAGCGGCTTCCCCGAGAATCTCGCGATGTGGTGGCGCAGTGCGTCCCATCCGGGGCCGTCGACGCGTTCGACGATCACGTGGTCGGAGAGGTCGAGGGTGGGATCGGGGACCCAGGAGGGGTAGTCGAGAGCGAGCGGAATGTGCCGGAGCCGGCGGGTGAAGACTCCGCTGTAGCCGAGGCGCGGACGCATCCACTCGACGGCCTCGGCCTGCGTGATCGGGGCCGCCTCGGCGGTGGTGTCGAACAGGTAGATGCCCGTCGAGTTCGAGATGTGGTGCTCGCGCTCGTGGTAGACGAAGTCGGCATCCTGAGGGGCCAGTCGGGTGACGTCACCCACCGTGCCTTCGGTCGTTGTCACACTGTTCCTCCCGCGTCGGATCAGAACAGGGTAGGCAGACGAAGTCGCTCGGCGGTCCGTTTTGCGTTGCTCGGTGGCTGCTCGCCACCGCCTACCCGAACACCACCAGACAGACCGCGACGAAGTGGCACATCGCCGCGACCGCGGTGGCGGCGTGGAAGAACTCGTGATGCCCGAACGTCTGCGGCCACGGATCGGGCCACTTGGTGGCGTAGAGGACGGCGCCGACGCTGTAGAGGACGCCGCCGACGGCGAGCAGGACCATCGGCGCGACGCCGGCATCGTGGACGAGTTCACCGGCAACCGGGACGATCGCCCAGCCGAGCAACAGGTACAGCGGGACGCCGACCCAACGAGGGGCGGTGGGCCACAGCATCTTCAGCGCGACACCGGCGAGCGCGCCGCACCACACCACCGTCAACAGGGTGGCGCCGGTGTGCGGGGGCAGCGCCAACAGGCCGAACGGCGTGTAACTGCCGGCGATGAACAAGAAGATCATCGAATGGTCGGCGCGCTTCATCCAGATTCGCGCGCGGACGGTGCGCCAGTGGATCCGGTGATAGGTCGTGCTCACCGCGAACAGCCCGCACACGGTGATGCCGTAGACGAGGGTGGCGATCCCGGCGCGTGCACCTTCGATCGCGAACGCGAGCGAGACCAGTACGGCGCTCGCGAGGATCGCCACGACCAGGGACCAGGCGTGGATCCACCCGCGCATGCGGGGCTTGACCGGGAGGTCGTCGAGCCCGAGTGCCGTCATGTCGTGCCCTGCCTGTTCGTTCCGTTCGGTGGGACAGTCTGCGCAAAACCTACGCAACAGTAACCTACGGTTCCGTAACCTAGATAGCGTTCCGTGGTGAGGCCTGCGCGACACTCGGGTGCTCGGCGCCGGTGGAACATGTTCGCGGCGTAGTCTTTCATCCCGTGGTGATGTCCAGGTGAAGTTGCGCGGCCTGCTGTACAGCATCTACGAGCGACGGCTCCTGCGCCGACTCGACGGTTTACAGCATCCGCGCCATGTGGCGGTGATGTGCGACGGTAATCGCCGCTGGGCGCGCGAGAACGGGTTCGCCGACGTCAGTCACGGGCACCGGATGGGTGCCCGCAAGATCGCGGAACTGCTGCGCTGGTGCGATGCCGCCGGGATCGAGATGGCCACCATCTACCTGCTCTCCACCGAGAATCTGCGGCGTGAGCCCGAGGAACTCGACACGCTGCTCGAGATCATCACCGAGGTCGTCGAGGAGATCTCCGGCCCGGGCAAGAACTGGAGCGTCAAGATCGTCGGCACGCTGGATCTGCTCCCCGAGGACCAGGCGCGGCGCCTGCGGGACGCCGCCGAGGGCACGCGGGGCCGTACCGGCACGCACGTCAACGTCGCCGTCGGCTACGGCGGGCGCCAGGAGATCGCCGACGCCGTCCAGTCCCTGCTGCGCGACAAGCTGGCCGAGGGGCTGACCGGCGACGATCTCGTCAAGGCCATGAGTGTCGAGGGCATCGACGGCCACCTCTACACGTCGGGCCAGCCCGATCCGGACCTCGTGATCCGGACATCGGGGGAGCAGCGGCTGTCCGGATTCCTGTTGTGGCAGAGCGCGTACTCGGAGATCTGGTTCACCGAGGCGTACTGGCCCGAGTTCCGACGCGTCGACTTCCTCCGTGCGCTGCGCGACTACGCCGCGCGGCACCGCCGCTTCGGCGCGTAGCGCCGTCGTCGACGCAGTGGCGCGTAGCCGCCGTCGTCGCGACGCTTCGGCGCGTAGCCGCCGTCGTCGACGCCGTGGGGCCTGATCGCCGTCAGCTCGTCGGCGGCGTGAGGGCGGGGAACCAGATGTCGGTGAGGACCTCCGCGGCCTGGTCGCGGGGGATCTCGATCGTGCCCTGGACGGCCCAGCGGGTGAAGAAGCGCTCGAGCTGGGTGACCAGCAGTTCGATCCGGACCCGCGCCTCGCTCTCCCGGTCCGTGCCCCACCGGGAGAGATACGACGGCATCGCGTCCGGCAACGCTGCGATGGCCTCCCGGGCGGGCTCCCGGAAATCGGGCTCGAGGACCAGGGCCTCGTCCCATGCCGGCAGGATCGCGCGATTGTGGTCGAACCAGTCGATGGCCCGCTCGACCCAGCGCGTGAACTCCGCGCGCGACCCCGTCCCCAGGACGTCGTCGAGGTCGGCGTAGACCGACGCGGCGCGAGGGTCCATCGACTCGGATCCGATCTTGCGCAGGATGTCGGTCTTACCGGTGAAGTGCAGATAGAACGTGGCCCGGCTGCAGCCCGCCGCGGACGCGATGTCGTCGATCTTCACGGCGGCGTAGCCGTTCGCCGCGAACAGATCCCGCGCGCAGTCGAGAAGGCGTCGTCGGGTCAGACGCTTCTGCTCGTCCCGAAGTGTCGGCTTCCTGACGGGCGCTTCCTCAGTCTCGTTCATCGCACACCTCCGCTCGCATCGTACGGACGCGGCATTTCGATCCTCGCGGCCCTTCGCTTGACAGTATGTCAGCGAGTCCGGTTCTATGACGTGGATCACGTTTCGTCCCGTTGCCTCCCGCAATCCGATTGTGGGAAAGGAGCTTCAATGCCCCCGCTACCCAAGGTGTGCATCATCGGCGCCGGCTGTTCCGGCTTCACAACGGCCAAGCGGCTCAAGGACCACGGCATCCCGTACGACTGCTTCGAGGCGTCCGACGACGTCGGCGGCAACTGGTACTACAAGAACCCCACCGGCATGTCGTCGTGTTACGAGAGCCTGCACATCGACACGTCGTCGACTCGCCTGCAGTTCGAGGACTTCCCCGTCCCGGCGGACTGGCCACACTTCCCGCACCACTCGCTGATGCACGGCTACTTCCGCGACTACGTCGAGAAGTTCGGTCTGCGTGAGACCATCACGTTCGGGACGATGGTGGAGAGGGCGCGACGCAACGCGGACGGCACCTGGGACGTCACACTCGACACCGGCGAAACCCGCACCTACGACGCACTCGTCGTCGCCAACGGGCACCACTGGGATCCGCGGATGCCCGAGTACCCGGGCACGTTCGACGGTTCGATCATCCACAGTCACGACTACCTCAACGTGTTCGACCCGATCGACATGCGCGGCAAGAACGTCGTGGTCGTCGGCATGGGCAACTCGGCGCTCGATATCGCATCGGAACTGTCGCACCGCTCGATCGCGAAGCACGTGTGGGTATCCGCTCGACGCGGGGTCTGGGTGCTGACCAAGTACCGCGAGGGCAAGCCGGCGGACAAGATGATGATGCCGCCGTGGATGCCGAAGAAGCTGGGACTGGCTATCGCGCGGCGCAAGATCAAGAAGTCGCTGGGGCAGATGCAGGACTACGGTCTGCCCGAGCCGGACCACGAGCCGCTCGGCGCGCACCCGTCGGTGAGTATCGACTTCCTGGCCAAGGCCGGATCCGGTGACCTGACGTGCGTTCCCGCGATCGAATCACTCGACGGCGACCACGTCCGGCTCGTCGACGGACGGCGGATCCCCGCCGACGTCGTCGTGTGCGCCACGGGGTACAACATGAGCTTCCCGTTCTTCGACGACCCGTCGCTGCAACCGGATGCGCAGCACCGCTTTCCGCTCTTCAAGCGGATCATGCAGCCCGGCGTCGACAATCTGTTCTTCATGGGTCTCGCGCAGGCGTCGCCGACGATCGTCAATCTCGCGGAGCAGCAGAGCAAGCTGGTGGCCGGAGTGCTCACCGGCGCGTACGTGCCGCCGTCCGAGGACGAGATGCGCCGCATCATCGGGGTCGACGATGCTGCCAGTCTCGCGCAGTACTACCAGACGCCGCGGCACACCATCCAGGTCGATTTCGCACGATATGTGCGCGACCTGAAGAAGGAGATCGCGGCCGGCGAGAAGCGCACGCAGCAGACACCGGTCGGCGCGCGGTGACGGCCGTCGAGGGCTTCGCCGACCCCGCGTTCTCGGGTCTGCGAGACCTGTTGCAGCGCAACCTCGACGACGGCACCGACGTCGGCGCGTCGGTGTGTGTGGTGGCCGACGGCGAGACGGTGGTCGACCTGTGGGGCGGTGTCGCCGACGTCGACACCGGGGCGCGGTGGGTCAAGGACACCGTCGTCAACACGTACTCGCTGACGAAGACGATGACCACGCTCGCAGCGTTGCTGCTCGTCGACCGCGGGCACCTCGACCTTGATTCTCCCGTCGCCGACTACTGGCCGGAGTTCGCGGCCAACGGTAAGGACGGGGTGCTGGTGCGCCACGTCCTCGGGCACACGTCGGGGGTGAGCGGTTGGCAGCAGCCGGTGTCGCTCGCCGACATCTGTGACGCCGTCCACGCGGAGGACCTGCTCGCGCAGCAGGCGCCGTGGTGGGAGCCCGGCACCGCGTCGGGCTACCACGCCACCAACTTCGGGCACCTTGTCGGCGGCATGGTCCGCCGCGTCACCGGCGTCGGGCTGGGCGAATTCTTCGCCACCGAGGTGGCGGCAGCGTGCGGTGCCGACTACCTCATCGGTGTTCCCTCGGACGTCGACCCGCGGGTTGCACCGCTCGTCGCGCCGCCTCCCACCGGATTCGACTATGCGGCACTGCCGCCCGACGGAATCTTCGTCAAGACGATGGCGAACCCGGTGATCCCCGTGGCGGAGACGTCGAGCCGGATGTGGCGCGGCGCCGAGATCGGCGGCGCCAACGGGCACGGCAACGCCCGTTCGGTGGCGCTGGTCCAGTCGGTGGTCTCGCACGGCGGTCGGACGGTGTCCGGCGAGCAGTTGTTGCGCCCCGAGACGGTCGACCGGATCTTCGACGTGCAGTCCGACGGCGTCGACCAGGTGCTCGGTGCGGCGCTGCGATTCGGCCTCGGCTACGCGCTGCCGGCGCCGGCGGTGCATCCGTCGATCCCCGACGGGCGGGTGTGCTGGTGGACCGGGTACGGCGGCTCGATCGTCGTCAACGATCTCGACCGCCGGACGACGTTCGCCTACGTGATGAACAAGATGTCCCCGCAACTTCTCGGTGCGCCGCGCACCGAGGAGTACGTCGCGCAGGCGTACGCGGGTCTCTAGACCCGGGTGTTCTTTGCGTTCGGAGGGGGGCGCAAAGAACACCCGCGCCACGATCAGAGTTTGCGCAGGCGCAGACGGTTGATGGTGTGGTCGGCGTCCTTGCGCAGCACCAGTGTTGCACGCGGACGGGTCGGGAGGATGTTCTCGACGAGGTTGGGCCGGTTGATCGAGTTCCAGATGTCCTCGGCCGCGAGGGTCGCGTGCTCGTCCGACAGTGCTGCGTAGTGGTGGAAGTGCGCGTTGGGATCCGCGAACGACGTCTTACGCAGCGCGAGAAAGCGTTTGATGTACCACGCCTCGATGTCCTCGATGCGGGCGTCGACGTAGATGGAGAAGTCGAACAGGTCCGACACCATGAGCCGCGGGCCGGTCTGGAGCACGTTGAGGCCCTCGATGATGAGGATGTCGGGCTGCCGGATGAGGTGGTACTGGCCCGGAATGACGTCGTACGAGATGTGCGAGTACACCGGGGCCGCAACCTCTTCGGCACCCGACTTGACCTCGGTCACGAAGCGCAGGAGCTTGCGGCGGTCGTAGCTCTCCGGGAAACCCTTCCGGTGCATCATGCCCCGGCGGGTCAGCTCGGCGGTGGGGTAGAGGAACCCGTCGGTGGTGACGAGGTCGACGCGAGGGTGGTGCTCCCAGCGGGCGAGCAGGGCCTGCAGGACGCGGGCGGTGGTCGACTTGCCCACCGCGACGCTGCCGGCGACGCCGATGACGAACGGCACCTGACGGTCGGGGTGCTTGTCGCCGAGGAACGTTGCGGTGGCCGCGAACAGACGCTGGCGGGCGGCCACCTGTAAGTGGATCAGACGTGCGAGCGGGAGGTAAACCTCGGCGACCTCGTCGAGATCGATCTGTTCACCGAGGCCGCGGAGCCCGACGAGTTCTTCCTCGGTGAGGACGAGCGGTGTCGACTTGCGGAGCTTGCGCCACTGCTTGCGGTCGAACTCGACGTAGGGGCTGGATTCGCTCACCCGTGCCATCGCTGCACCTCTCGCGAGAGTGGCTTCGATCGCGATCGGCGCATGCGCGTGCTGGGGGAAGGCAGGTGCATGACGCAAATTGTGCTCGCAACCACAGGAGCCCGCTGCGCCGGGTCCGTCTCGCGGTGGAAACCGGAGCCGACGGACTGCTGTAAGCACAGGTGACGGACTACTGTCCCCACCATGGAACCGGACGCATTGGTACGCGACTACCTCCTGCTGGGCTTGCGGTTCGACCGCCTGGAAGACGGCTTCGTCGACGCCTACACCGGCGACCCGGCCCTGCGCCGACAGGTCGAGAACGAGTCGCGACCGGATCCGCGTCGGCTCGTCGCCGACGCCCGGGCGCTGCGGGGCGAACTCCCGGGAGCCGGGTTCACGGAAGAACGGACCCGCTTCCTCGACGCGCACCTCACCGCGCTCGAGTGCTCGGCCCGGAAGTTCGCGGGCGAGGACATCGGGTTCGTGGACGAGGTCGCCGCCTACTTCGACGTGCGGATCGAACCGGGCAGCGAGGACGAGTACCGCGAGGCGCACCGCCGGATGGACGCCGTCCTGCCCGGTCCGGGCACCCTCGGCGAGCGGATGGAGGCACACCGCGCTGCCGACCGCATCCCGCCGGAGCGGCTGGCCGAGTGCGTCGAGGCGTTCAACAGTGCGCTGCGCGACCGGGTGCGCGCCGAGTACGCGCTGCCCGAGACCGAGCGGGTGGACTACGAGGTGGTCGGCGACAAGCCGTGGTCCGGGTTCAACTACTACCTCGGCGACTATCGGTCCACCGTCGCGATCAACTCCGACCTCGACCAGCACATGTCGCACCTGCCGCGCCTGATCGCGCACGAGTCCTACCCGGGCCACCACACCGAGCACTGCCGCAAGGAGGCCGGGCTCGTCGGCGCCGGACAGCTCGAGCAGACGCTGTTCGTGGTCAACACCCCGCAGTGCCTGATGGCGGAGGGGCTCGCCGATCTCGCGCTGGCGTCGATCGTGGGCGACGGTCGGAGCGGAGCCGGCGGAGCGACCCATCAGAGCTGGGGACGCTGGGCGCAGGAGATCTACGCCGACCTGGGGCTCCGGTTCGACGGCGAGCGGGCCGAGGAGCTGTCCGCGGCGTCGGCCGGGCTGCTGTCGGTGCGTCAGGACGCCGCGCTCCTGCTGCACGACCGCGGCGCCGATCCGGACGACGTCGTCGCGTTCCTCCAACGCTGGACGCTGTCGAGCCCCGAGCGGGCGAAGCAGAGCCTGCGGTTCCTGTCGTCGCCGCTGTGGCGGGCCTACATCAGCACCTACGTCGAGGGCTACCGGCTGCTCGGCGCCTGGTTGGACCGCGCGCCCGTCGGCCCGGACCGCTCCGCGCGGTTCCGCCGGCTGCTCGACGAGCCGCTCACCCCGGGCGCGCTCCGCGACGAGCTGGCGAGCGCCGACGGAGCCGCTGTGGGGACCGAACAGCCTCGTCCTTAGACTGGAGGCGATACTTCCGCAATCCAGCCTGGAGATTCGCTGATGACTGCTGTGCCTGCCACCGACGTGAACACCGCGTCCCTCGCCGAACTGGACCCCGAGGTCGCCACCGCGATGGCGGGTGAGCTGTCGCGTCAGCGTGACACCCTCGAGATGATCGCGTCGGAGAACTTCGTTCCCCGCGCCGTGCTCGAGGCCCAGGGCAGTGTGCTCACCAACAAGTACGCCGAGGGCTACCCGGGTCGCCGCTACTACGGTGGCTGCGAGTTCGTCGACGTCGTCGAGGACCTGGCGCGCAACCGCGCCAAGGAGGTCTTCGGCGCCGAGTTCGCGAACGTCCAGCCGCACGCCGGCGCGCAGGCCAACGCCGCTGTGCTGATGGCGCTGATGAACCCGGGCGAGAAGCTGATGGGCATGGACCTCGCCCACGGCGGCCACCTCACCCACGGCATGAAGCTGAACTTCTCCGGCAAGCTGTACGAGGTCGCGTCGTACGGTGTCCGCGAGGACACCCACGTGGTCGACATGGACCAGGTCCGCGAGACCGCGCTGCGTGAGAAGCCGCAGGTCCTGATCGCCGGCTGGTCCGCCTACCCGCGTCACCTCGACTTCGCGGCGTTCCGCTCGATCGCCGACGAGATCGGCGCGAAGCTGTGGGTCGACATGGCGCACTTCGCCGGTCTGGTCGCCGCGGGTCTGCACCCGTCGCCGGTCCCGCACGCCGACGTCGTCTCCACCACCGTGCACAAGACCCTCGGTGGCCCCCGCTCGGGCATGATCCTGGCGAAGAAGGAGTGGGCGAAGAAGCTCAACTCCTCGGTGTTCCCCGGTCAGCAGGGCGGCCCGCTCATGCACGCGATCGCCGCGAAGGCCGTCGCGATGAAGATCGCCGGCACCGAGGAGTTCAAGGCCCGTCAGGAGCGCACCCTGGCCGGTTCGAAGATCCTCGCCGAGCGTCTCGGTGGCGCCGACGTCGCCGGCAACGGCATCTCGGTCCTCACCGGTGGCACCGACGTCCACCTGGTCCTGGTCGACCTGCGGCACTCGCAGCTCGACGGTCAGCAGGGTGAGGATCTGCTGCACGAGATCGGCATCACGGTCAACCGCAACGCGGTGCCGTTCGACCCGCGCCCGCCGATGAACCCGTCGGGTCTGCGCATCGGCACCCCGGCCCTGGCCACCCGTGGCTTCGGCGAGGCCGAGTTCACCGAGGTCGCCGACATCATCGCGACCGCGCTCGCCACCGGCGCCGACGCCGACGTCCCGGCACTGCGTGCCCGGGTCTCCAAGCTGGCGCAGGACTTCCCGCTGTACGACGGCCTCGAGAACTGGGGCCTGCTGCCCAAGGCCTGATCTCCCGGTCCACGACGGCCCGCGCCCTTCGGGGTGCGGGCCGTCGGCGTCTCAGCGCAACGCGTCGTCCGACACCGCCGGACGGTCGGGATGGTCGTAGCGCACCACGATGTCGGCGGCGGCATCGTGCGCGGCGTCGTGCGCGAGCAGGGGATCGACCGTCCACAGGTCGTCGGGTGGAGTGCGGCGTTCGAGGGCACTGCGGGAGAGCACCAGCCGTACGACGAGGTCGGTGCCGAGGCCGCGTCCGTGCAGCATCGGGCCGGCGAGAAGGAGCACCTGACCGGGTCCGGCGTCGAGGGTGGATGCCCGCGCCGAACGGTCGGCGGCCTCGTCCCACAGCCGCGGGAGCCACCGTCGCCGCTCGCGCAGGGCCGTCACGACCTCCCGCTGCAGCGCGGGATAGTCGAACCAGCCGGTGCGGAAGCTGTAGTCGTCGTGATGGCCGTGCTCGAGGCGGAGCGAGGCCGGGCGGACGTAGTCGTGCAGCGACACCACCGCAGCGGGGCGACCGGAGAGCTGCAGACGGGCTGCGATCCGCCCCGCGAATCCCACCGGATCCGCGGCGTCCGCGCCGGATACCGCGACCAACCGGACGCCGTCGGCGGCGGCGGCTCGTTCGGCCACCAGGTCGATCAGTGCGCCCGGAGTGACGGGGCGGAAGGTGGTCGTCACGGATCCAGTGTGGCGGAACTCGTCGGGCCGCGGCGAGCGGCTCTTCCCGTGAGCCGTCGTTCACGTGGACTTCACTCGACACGCCGGTCGCGTGCATCGGGCGATCGGTGTTCAGGCGTAGCGTCGCGCGTAACAGGCAGCAGGCGAAGCTGCCTGTACGGGAGGTCCTGATCGTGGCTGAAACATTCAGTGCGAGGGGGCCGGCACCCGGCCCTCGTGTCATCTGACACTCGGGCCCGGACCGGTCCAGCGAACAGGTTTGCGCGGGTGCCACGCAGACGAACGAGGAGCCTCACGTGACCGCAATCAGCTCCGTCCGCACCTACGTCCTCGACACCTCGGTCCTGCTCTCGGACCCGTGGGCCGTCAGTAGATTCGCCGAACACGAAGTGGTGCTGCCACTGATCGTGATCAGCGAACTCGAGGACAAGCGCCACCATCACGAGCTGGGATGGTTCGCCCGCGAAGCGCTGCGGATGCTCGACGACCTTCGTCTCGAGTTCGGTCGACTGGACCGTCCGGTGCCGATCGGCACCGAGAACGGCACGCTCCAGGTGGAACTCAACCACACCGACCCGTCCGTGCTTCCGGTCGGATTCCGAACGGACAGCAACGATTCCAGGATCCTGGCCTGTGCCCTCAATCTTGCCGCCGAGGGCAAGGACGTGGTGCTGGTCAGCAAGGACATTCCACTGCGCGTCAAGGCCGGCGCCGTGGGTCTGCCCGCCGACGAGTTCCGCGCGCACGACGTGGTCCCGTCCGGTTGGACCGGCATGACGGAACTCGATGTCAGCTCCGAGTTCATCGACCAGCTGTTCTCGGACGGCGTCGTCGACCTCGACGAGGCGCGGGAGCTACCGTGCCACACGGGTATTCGGCTGCTGGGTGACCGCTCGAGCGCGCTCGGTCGGGTGACCCCGGACAAGCGGGTGCAATTGGTGCGGGGCGAGCGGGAGGCGTTCGGACTGCACGGCCGGTCCGCCGAGCAGCGGGTGGCTCTCGATCTGCTGCTCGACGAGAGTGTCGGGATCGTCTCGCTCGGCGGCAAGGCGGGCACCGGCAAGTCGGCGCTCGCGCTGATGGCGGGGCTCGAGGCCGTCCTCGAACGGCGGAGCCATCGCAAGATCGTCGTCTTCCGTCCGCTGTACGCGGTGGGCGGCCAGGAACTCGGCTACCTGCCGGGCAGCGAGAGCGAGAAGATGGGCCCGTGGGCGCAGGCCGTCTTCGACACCCTCGACGGACTCGCCAGTCCCGAGGTGATGGAGGAGGTGCTCAGTCGCGGAATGCTGGAAGTGCTGCCGCTCACGCACATTCGTGGTCGTTCGCTGCACGATTCCTTCGTGATCGTCGACGAGGCGCAGTCGCTCGAGCGCAACGTCCTGCTCACCGTGCTCTCGCGGCTCGGCACCGGATCGCGGGTCGTGCTCACCCACGACGTCGCGCAGCGTGACAACCTGCGCGTCGGTAGGCACGACGGCGTCGCCGCCGTGATCGAGAAGCTCAAGGGCCACCCGCTGTTCGCCCACGTCACCCTCACCCGCAGTGAGCGTTCGCCGATCGCTGCGCTGGTGACGGAGATGCTCGAGGAGTTCGGGCCGACCGCCTGAGTGTTCCGCCGGGGGTGGGCATTCGCGGCCACCGGACGGCCTCCGAGGGGGAGGTGGCCGGACGGTGGCTGCGGCCGGCGTGACCGCACCCACCGCCCGGCGGTGCAGCGCTCGCCCGCGTCGGGGGGTGGGCGAGTGCCGCGACTGCTGCGACAGAGGAGAAGCAGCACCTCGGACGGTAGCGGCGGCAGCGGCCTCGAGGGAAACCGATAACGCCCGAAACTGGACATTTCATCCACCATTTCACCCCGTAGCAGCGCTGCCTCGTCGAGGTCGTACCAGCGTGCGGCCGGTTCCGCCCTCAAATCGTTGTTCAATATTGAAACGTGTTCTAGATTTGGATCCGGTGGTCGTCGGCGCGTACCGAGGGGTGGTCATGGAACAGAACACGGGTCAGGACGAGCGGTTCGACGTCGTCGTGGTGGGCGCGGGCGGCGCCGGCATGGCGGCCGCGATCACGGCAGCGCAGAAGGGGCTGAAAGTGGTCATCGTCGAGAAGTCCCGGTACTGGGGCGGATCCACGTCCCGATCCGGCGGCGGCGTGTGGATTCCGGGCAATTCGGTGTTGAAGCGGGAGGCGCCCGCCGACGACGTCGAGGCGGCTCGCCGCTACCTCCACAGCATCATCGGTCCCGGGGTGGACCCGGCCCGGATCGACACCTACATCGATCGCGGTCCCGAGGCGCTGCAGTTCCTCATCGACAACTCGGCGCTGAACCTGGAATGGGTGAAGAACTACTCCGACTACTATCCGGAGGCTCCCGGCGGACTGTCCACAGGACGTTCGTGCGAGCCCAAGCCGTTCGACGCCAGGGCGTTGGGTGACGACCTCGCCACGCTGCACCCGCCGTACAGCAAGGCTCCGCTCAACGTGGTGGTCAAGCAGTCCGACTACCGTTGGCTCAGTACCGGACTGCGGCACTGGCGCGGACCGGTTCGGATGATCCGGGTCGGCCTGCGCACGTTCGTCGCGAAGGCCCGGCGGCAGAAGCTGCTCGGGATGGGCGGCGCCCTCATGGCGGAACTCATGCTGGGTGTGCGCGCGGCCGGAATTCCGTTGTGGCTGAACACCGCCCTGGTCGACCTCGTCGTCGAGGACGGCCGGGTGGCCGGGGTGGTCGTCGAATCCGACGGCGGCAAGCGCACACTGCGGGCCGAGCACGGCGTGATTCTCGCCTGCGGCGGGTTCGACGCGAACGACGAGATGCGCAAGAAGTACCAGCGCGCGCCGATCGGCGCGGACTGGACCATCGGCGCCCCCACCAACACCGGCGACGGCATCAATGCCGGTCTGAAGGTCGGTACTGCAACAGCTTTCATGGACGATGCGTGGTGGGCACCGTCCATTCCCCTGCCCAGGGGGCCGTGGTTCGCGCTCGCCGAGCGGTCGCTGCCGCGCAGCATCATGGTCAACGACCGGGGTGAGCGGTTCATGAACGAGTCGCTCCCGTACGTGGAGGCCACGCACCGTATGTACGGAGGCGAGTTCGGGCAGGGCGACGGCCCCGGCGAGAATCTCCCCGCGTGGCTGATCTTCGACCAGACCTACCGTGACCGTTACCTGTTCGCGGGCGTCACCGCGCGCAGCCCGCTGCCACGCAAGTGGCTCGACAGCGGCGTGATCGTCAAGGCGTCGAGCATCGAGGAACTGGCCGACAAAGTCGGCCTCCCCGCCGACACCCTCGCGGCAACCATCCAGCGCTTCAACGGATTTGCGCGCAGCGGGACGGACGAGGACTTCCATCGCGGCGAGAGCCGGTACGACCACTACTACGGCGACATCACCAACAAGCCCAACCCGAGCCTGGGGGAGCTCTGCAAGCCGCCGTTCTACGCCGCGCAGATGGTGCCCGGCGATCTGGGTACCAAGGGCGGCATCGTCACCGACGTCGACGGGCGGGCGCTGCGCGAGGACGGCTCGGTGATCGAGGGCCTGTACGCGGCGGGCAACACCAGCGCCCCGGTCATGGGCCACACCTATGCCGGGCCGGGCGCCACGATCGGGCCGGCGCTGGTGTTCGGCTACCTCGCGGCGCTGGACATCGCCGCCAAGGCGGGTCGTCCGCTCAGCTCTCGCTGAGCGGTCCCAGCTCGGTCTCCAGAACCTCCTGCACGACGCGCATCGCGGCGAGCCCGGCCGGGGCGCCGCAGTAGGCGCTCGCATGGATCACGGTCTCGACGATCTCGGTGCGGGTCAGTCCGTTCCGGAGGGCGCCGCGGACGTGGCCGCGCAGCTCGTTCTCGGCGCGCAGCGCGATGAGCATGCCGAGGTTGATCAGGCTGCGGCTGCGGCGGTCCAGTCCGGGCCGGGTCCACACCGATCCCCAGACGTGTTCGGTGATGAACTCCTGGATGTCCTCGGAGTCGGTTCCGCGGGTGCGTTCGAAGGCCCGTTCGACGAAGTCGGCGCCCATCACCTCGGTGCGGACGTCGAGACCGGCCTGGAAGGCGGGGGAGGTGTTCTGGTGCTGTTCGGTCATCGCCGTCGGCTTCCTGTGTGGGGGTCTCGCGGCACGTATCGCCGGTACCGCACGCTCAGGGAGCCTACCCGGGTGGTCAGCGGCTCCGGAGCGAGCGGGCCGTGGCGGTGACCGTGCCCACCGCCACGTTGCCCCAGCTGAAGCGGTCCCGCCAGACCGCGATCCGGCCGTCGCGCAGCTCGAAGGTGCCGCACACCCAGAACGTCGAGCGCAGCGGACCCACGAACAGGGTGTCGAGCCGTTCGGTGAGGACGGTGTCGCCGTCGCCGACGATGTGCTGCATCACCGCCTCGAACCTTCGTGTCGGCTTGTTCGCGAAGGCGAGCGCCCGGCGGACCGCGGGCAGCCCGCGCAGGGTCGGGAGCGTCGTGTTCTGCCACACGATGTCCGGGGTGAGGTGTTCGACCGCGCGGTCGACATCCATGTCGGTGAGGGCCGCGAAGAAGTCCTCGACGACCTGTACTGCTGCGTCCGGTCGGTTGTCCACGGTGCACTCCTCCTGAATCGTCGTGGGGCTACTCGTCGTCCACCTTGGTCATCGCGAGCACGTCCAGGCGACGGTCGAGTTCGGCCTCGGTGAGCCCGTCGCCGATCAGCCCGCGATCGATCACGGTCTGCCGAATCGTCTTCTTCTCCTTCAGTGCCTGCTTCGCGACGGCGGCCGCCTCCTCGTAACCGATGACCGAGTTGAGCGGGGTGACGATGGACGGCGACGACTCGGCGAGCGTGCGCAGGTGCTCCTCGTCGGCCTCGAGTCCGGTGACGCAGCGGTCGGCGAACAAGCGGGAGACGTTGGCCAGCAGCCGGAACGACTCGAGCAGATTGCGTGCCATGACCGGGATGTAGACGTTCAGCTCGAACGCTCCGGCAGCGCCGCCCCACGCGACGGTCGCGTCGTTGCCGATCACCTGCGCCGCGACCTGCGTGACCGCCTCCGGCAGAACGGGATTGACCTTGCCGGGCATGATCGAGCTGCCCGGCTGCAGATCCGGCAGTCGGATCTCGCCCAGACCGGTGAGCGGACCCGACCCCATCCACCGGATGTCGTTGGCGATCTTCGTGAGCGAGACTGCGACGGTGCGCAGCGCACCGGACGCCTCCACCAATCCGTCCCGCGCCGCCTGCGCCTCGAAGCTGTTGCGGGCCGGGGAGAGTGCGTCGAGCCCGGTGGTGCGGACCAGTTCGGCGACGACCCGCGGACCGAAGCCGTCCGGCGCATTGAGGCCGGTCCCCACCGCAGTGCCGCCGATCGGGAGTTCACCGAGACGGGGGAGGGTCGCCAGCACCCGTTCCATGCCGGCCTCGATCTGGTGGGCGTACCCGCCGAACTCCTGGCCGAGCGTGACCGGGACGGCATCCATGAGGTGCGTGCGCCCGGACTTGACCACGGTCTTCCACTGCGCCGCCTTGTCGAACAACGCCAGCCGCAGGTGGTCGAGGGCGGGCACCAGATCCTTGACGGCCGCCTCCGTCGCGGCGACGTGCGTGGCCGTCGGGAACGTGTCGTTCGACGACTGCGACATGTTGACGTCGTCGTTGGGGTGCACGGTGACACCGGACTTCGCGGCGAGGCTCGCGATCACCTCGTTGGCGTTCATGTTCGAGCTCGTGCCGGATCCGGTCTGGAACACGTCGATCGGGAACTGGTCGTCATGGCGGCCGTCGGCGATCTCGTTCGCGGCGGCAATGATGGCGTCGGCTTTGGTGGATTCGAGGAGTCCGAGGTCCTTGTTGACCTGGGCGCAGGCGGCTTTCAGGAGGCCCATCGCGCGGATCTGAGCGCGTTCGAGGCCGCGCCCGGAGATCGGGAAGTTCTCGACGGCGCGCTGCGTCTGGGCCCGCCAGAGCGCGGCGGCCGGGACACGGACCTCGCCCATCGTGTCGTGTTCGATGCGGAACTGCGGTTCGCTGCTGTCGCTCATGGATCCAGCTTGCCACCGCGCGGGTCCCGCCGTGGAAGAGCTGAAGGGTCCCTTCGTGCGCTCGCGGCGCACGAAGGGACCCTTCAGCTGGAAGTACAGGTGGCCGATCAGGGCATCGGCGGCTGTGCGCCGTCGACGCCGTCGAAGTTGATCGACGAGAATTCGTGCAGCTTCTCGAGGCGGTGGTACGCCTCGATCATGCGGACGGTGCCGGACTTGCTGCGCATGACGATCGACTGCGTCGTCGCGCCGCCGCCGTAGTAGCGCACGCCCTTGAGCAGGTCGCCGTCGGTGACACCCGTGGCGCAGAAGAAGATGTTCTCGCCGGTGACCAGTTCCTCGGTGCGCAGGACGCGGTCCAGGTCGTGGCCCGCGTCGATCGCCTTCTGGCGCTCGGCGTCGTCGGTGGGGGCGAGCTTGCCCTGCAGCGCGCCACCCATGCAGCGCAGCGCGGCGGCGGCAATGATGCCCTCGGGGGTGCCGCCGATGCCCAGCAGCATGTCGACGCCGGAATCGGGGCGGGCCGTGGCGATGGCACCGGCCACGTCACCGTCGGAGATCAGACGGATGCGGGCACCCGTCTCGCGGATCTCGCGGATGATGTCGGCGTGCCGCGGACGGTCCAGGATCGTGACGGTCGTGTCGGAGACCGCGCGGTTCTTGGCCTTCGCGACGCGACGGATGTTCTCCGCGACACCGGCGGCCAGGTCGATGACGTCGGCAGCCTCGGGGCCCACGGCGATCTTGTCCATGTAGAACACGGCCGAGGGGTCGAACATCGCGCCACGCTCGGACACCGCGAGCACCGCGATGGAGCCCGGGGCGCCCTTGCTCATCAGCGTCGTGCCGTCGATCGGGTCGACTGCGACGTCGCACAGCGGGCCGTCGCCGTTACCGACCTCTTCGCCGTTGTACAGCATCGGGGCTTCGTCCTTCTCACCCTCACCGATGACGACGACGCCCTGCATCGAGACCGAGCTCACCATGTGGCGCATGGCGTCGACGGCGGCGCCGTCGCCGCCCTCCTTGTCGCCCCGTCCGACCCAGCGGCCGGCAGCCATGGCGGCCGCCTCTGTGACGCGTACCAGCTCGAGAGCGAGGTTGCGGTCCGGGGCCTCGCGGCGACTCGATGGGGTGCTGGCCGTCATGGGCAGTGCCTCCTGCAGTCAAGGTCGGCGCAATGTGGTGGCCGACACTTCTTGGGCGGTCGACCGCGGTGCGGTCGGGCCGTCGATTCGGTGGACGAATCTCGAGGGTGATTGTTTCATTAGCCGACGATGCGTGGCCTGCTGGGCCACCCGGAGCCGGGAACAGGAATACTGGACACCGTGCCCGACAAGAAGCCCCGCATCCTGCAGAACGGCCACGACATGATGTGGTCCCTGATCCCGCTCGTGATCGCGTGTCTGCTGATCGCGGGCGTTGCGAGTCAGTGCTCGTTCAGCCCGGGCGGCCCCAAGCCCGGACCGGTCCCCAGTTTCGACGCGGACGCGGCCTTCAAGTACGACTCGCGCGAGCTCGGCTTCCCGATCCGCAAGCCGGAGATCCCCGAGGGTTGGCAGCCGAACTCGGGCAGCCGCAGCATCGTCTCGGGGGACGGCGGCGGCGACTCGAGCAACATCGGCTTCATCACCGAGGTCGGCCGGTACATCCAGCTCACGCAGAGCGACGCGACCGTGGAGACGCTGGTCCCGTTCGTGGCGGGCGACACCCGGATCCAGAGCGGCACCGAGCGGATCGGCAGCCGGCAGTGGGACGTGTTCGACGACGGCGACTCCGAGGCGATCTGGGTCTCGGACTTCGGTGACGCCCGTGTCCTCATCACCGGCCCGGCACCGGCGGAGGACTTCAAGCAGCTCGCGGCCGCGATCGACGTCGCACCGCTGCAGCCCTAGGATCGTCGGCGCCGAGCCGTCACTCGGCGTCGTCCGCGTCCGCGTCTGCGTCGTCGGCGTGCGCGAGGGCGTCCTCGACCCGCTTGCGGGCGCCCGCGAGGTGCTCCTCGCAGCGCTTGGCGAGCGCCTCGCCGCGCTCCCACAGCGCGAGCGACTCGTCCAGGTCCAGGCCGCCCAGCTCGAGGGTCTTCACAACGACGACCAGTTCGTCCCGTGCCGCCTCGTATCCGAGTTCGGCCACATCGGTGTTGCTCATGATTCTCTTCCCATCACGGCGGCGCGTACCGCGCCGTCGGCCAATCTGACTCGGATCTGCGTGCCGGGCGGCGCGTCGTCCACCGATCGCAGCACCTCGGGCTCGCTGTCGCCGTGCACGCGCTGCACCACCGCGTAGCCGCGTGCGAGGGTCGCGGCGGGGCCGAGCGTGGCCAGCCGCGCCCGCAGATGTTCGACGGTTGTCGCGTCGGCGTCGATCGTGCGGGTGATGTCCCGGCGCGCGGTGTCGCGGAGGCGCTCGACCTCCTCGGCGCGGCGATCGATGCCGGCGAGGGGATCGGCGAGCACCGGCCGGCTACGCAGCTGCGCCACGAGATGCGACTCGCGTGCCACCCAGTTCCGCAGCGCCGCGCCCGCCCGTCCGCGCAGGTCGGCGACCAGCGCCTGCTCGGCGACGGCGTCGGGCACCACGCGCTTGGCGGCGTCGGTCGGGGTCGCGGCCCGGAGATCGGCGACGTGGTCGCTCAACGGGCTGTCGGGCTCGTGTCCGATGGCACTGACCACCGGCGTCGTGCATGCGACGATCGCGCGGCACAGCGTCTCGTCGGAGAACGGCAGCAGGTCCTCGACGCTGCCACCGCCCCGGGCCAGGATGATGACGTCGACGCCGGGATCGCGGTCGAGTTCCTCGAGCGCCTCGAGGATCTGCGGCACCGCCGTCGGACCCTGCACCGCGGTGTTGCGCACCTCGAACCGCACCGCCGGCCACCGGCGCTGCGCGACGCTCAGCACATCGTGCTCGGCCGCGCTGGCCCGACCGGTGATCAGACCGATGGTGCCGGGAAGGAACGGCAGCGGACGCTTGAGGCGAGGATCGAACAGGCCCTCCGCCGCGAGCAGTGCCCGCAGGCGCTCGATCCGGGCCAGCAGTTCGCCGATACCGACGGCCCGGATCTCGGTGACCCGCAGCGACACGGACCCGCGGCCGGTGTAGAACGACAGCTTGCCGAACATCACGACGCGGCTGCCCTCGGTGAGCGGCACCGGTGCGTCGCGCAGCAGTTGCGGCGAGCACGTCACCGACAGCGACATGTCCACGGACGGATCGCGCAGCACGAGAAAAGCCGTGCGGGTCCCGGGCCGGGCGTTGATCTGGGTGATCTGGCCCTCGACCCAGACGCTGCCGAGGCGGTCGATCCACTGCGCGACCTTCGTCGAGACGGTCCGCACGGGCCACGGCTGCTCGGCCGAACTGGGGGCCGGGCCGCTGGATGCGGGACGAGCGGAGGTCACTTGGCGCGGGCGGAGGTGATGCGGTTGGCGAGCATCGTCTGGAACGGTGCCCGGGCCGCGGTCCGCTCCTCGTACTCGAGCAGCGCCGTCAGATCCTCGACCGACAGCGACCGCAGGCGCGACCGCAGCTGCGCCAGTGTGAGAGCGGCGTAGTCGAGTTCCTCGGCAATCTCGGGAACCGGCACGTCGCCGGTGGCAGGCGTGTCCTGGCCCGTCGGCGCGGACGTGGTGCTCACCTCGTCGTCGCCCGGGGCCATCGAGTACAGGGCGAACCGGCCCGGAGTCGCACGGCCCTCCGCGTCGTCGTCGGTGGAGTTGTCGACGACGTCCGCGGAGTCGTCGACGTCCACCTCACCATTGGTGTCGAGATCGGCGCGGTCCTCGTCGAAGACGGCCCACTCCGGCTCTTCCTCGGTGCGGTCGAGGAGGCAGAACGCGCGGTCACCCTTGATGGCGAGCGCGGTCATCGACTGCTGCATCCGCATCGTGGTCTGCAGCACCTGACTGACCGCGGTCATCGGCAGCGTCATGGCCGTGGACGGCAGCTTGAGTGCCTCTTCGTAGGCCGTGATGGCCACACCGGCGGCGACGCGCGCCATGAACGGGGGACGAATCATGGTCACAGCCTGCCTCACGCGCGCCCCATTTGGTAGCCGACGGCCGCGAAGACCCCGCCGCTCGGCGTGGGATCCCGTGCTCGGCGGTTCGTTCGTTGTGTGCACCGTAGGCTGGGGTCATGTCTTCGGCAGTTCCTCTCAGTCTGGGTATCGCACGATCGGCCGGCGCGGATGCGGCCGGCAGCGGCAAGCGGGTCCTCCTCGCGGAACCGCGCGGCTACTGCGCGGGCGTCGACCGCGCGGTCGAGACCGTGGAGAAGGCCCTCGAGAAGCACGGTGCGCCGATCTACGTGCGCAAGGAGATCGTGCACAACCGGCACGTCGTGGACACGCTCGCCGAGCGCGGCGTCGTCTTCGTCGACGAGACGGACGAGGTGCCCGCGGACTCGGTGCTCGTCTTCTCCGCGCACGGAGTGTCCCCAGCGGTGCACGCCGCGGCCGCGGAGCGGAGGCTGCACACCATCGACGCGACGTGCCCGTTGGTGACCAAGGTGCACCAGGAGGCCAAGCGGTTCGCCCGCGACGACTACGACATCCTGCTGATCGGCCACGAGGGCCACGAGGAGGTCGAGGGCACCGCCGGCGAGGCGCCCGAGCACGTCCAGATCGTCGACGGTCCCGACTCGGTGGATTCGATCACGGTCCGCGACGAGAACAAGGTCATCTGGCTCTCGCAGACGACGCTGTCGGTCGACGAGACCATGGAGACGGTGGAGCGCCTGCGGGAGAAGTTCCCGAAGCTGCAGGATCCGCCGAGCGACGACATCTGCTACGCCACCCAGAACCGTCAGGTCGCGGTGAAGGCGATGGCGCCCGAGTGCGACCTCGTCATCGTCGTCGGGTCGCGGAACTCGTCGAACTCGGTGCGTCTCGTCGAGGTGGCGCTCGGTGCGGGCGCCGGATCGGCCTACCTCGTGGACTACGCCCGTGAGGTGGACCTCGCGTGGCTGGACGGAGTGCAGACGGTCGGCATCACGTCGGGCGCCTCGGTGCCCGAGATCCTGGTTCGCGGCGTCATCGACCTGCTCGCCGAACAGGGGTTCGCGAACGTGCAGTCGGTCACCACGGCCAACGAGACGCTGGTCTTCGCCCTGCCCCGCGAACTGCGCGCGGCGCGGACGTAGGACTCCGCCGGATCAGCCCTCGAACGGGGGCTGATCCGGGCGATCGCGGTACCGGACCTCCGGGATCGGATGTGCCGGAACCTCGGTGGTCCGGCGGGCGCGGGTCGACACCGGATCGCGCTGGACGGGCTCGCGATACGGGGCCTCGCGGCGCGCACCACGAGGGATCGGGTCGCGGTGAACGCTCTCCCGGGGCCCGGTCTCACTACGCACCGGTTCGCGGTGACCGTAGTCGCGGCGCAGTGTCGTGTCCTCGTAGGCGCGACCCTGGTACGGGTTGCCGGTCGATGCGGGGGGAATGTGCGCGGTCGCGGGCTCCGGTGCGGGCCGGGACGTCCGGGTCGGCCGCGCGGCACGGGTGGGTGCGCGTCGATCGTCGGCGATCGGTTCGAAAACGGTGGTGCGGTCGTCCTGCACGGTGGTGCGGTCGCTGCGCGGACGACGGGAGCGGGAGGGGCGAGCCTCCGCGCGGCGGTCCCGCGAGCGTGGCGGTGTGCTGGGCCGCGGCTGGACGAGGAACACCCGCGCCGCAGCGATCAGGCCCACGACGACGGTGGCCGCGAGCATCAGCGGAAAACGGTTGACCAGCGGGTAGGCGACGTTGATCGCCATGTCCTTGAGGCCGGTGCCCGCGCCGTCGGTGAGGAACTGTGCGCCGAGCGGGACCGCGACGAAGAGCAGCAGCGGGGGCTGCACGACGGCCGTGAACAGGCCGCGCTTGCGGACCGCGAGCACCGCGAGGAGACACCCCAGGAAATACATGGCGGAGAACGCCGACGTCAGTTCGTTCCCCGAGACGGCGTCGAAGGCGAACCCGAGGAAGGTGGATCCGGCAGCCACGGCGACGGCGCCCCACGCGGGTATGCCGGGAACTGTGGGCAGTGCGGAACGTTGGTCGAGGGGCACCCCGGATCGAGCGCGTTGGGTTGCGGACACACCTCGACAGTAGTCGTTCATCGGCCGTGTGCTCGAGTGGCGCCGCCGTCCGAGGCCCGGAAATCGCCGACGGTCGCGCCGCGCGTTGTCGGTCGGGTGCTCTAGCGTGAGCGCGCATGAGGATCCTCCACACGTCGGACTGGCACATCGGGCGCACCTTCCACGGTGTCGACCTGCTGGCCGATCAGGCTCGGGTGCTCGACGCGATCGCGGCCGTCGTGACGGAGCGCGGCGTCGATGTCGTCGTGGTGCCGGGGGACGTGTACGACCGGTCGATCCCCAGCGCCGACGCGGTCGCCGTGTGCAATCGGGGGTTCGAGGCCATCCGAGCGGCCGGGGCCACGATCGTCGCGACGTCGGGCAACCACGACTCGCCGGTGCGTCTCGGCGCCGGCGCGGCGTTCGCGGCGGCCGGTGGGCTGCACCTCATGACCCGGGTGTCGGCGCTCGACGTTCCGGTGGTGCTCGACGACGAGCACGGCCCGGTCGCGTTCTACGGCATTCCTTACCTCGAGCCCGAGATCACCCGCGCCGAGTTGGGTGTGCCGCAGGCGCGGTCGCACGCCGAGATCCTCGACGTCGCGATGACGCGGATCCGGGCCGACTTCGACGCGCGGCGCGCGGGTCGGCCCGGGCTGCGTTCGGTGCTGCTGGCGCACGCGTTCGTCGTGGGCGGGGAGGCCACCGGTTCGGAGCGGTCGATCTCGGTCGGCGGTGTGGAGACGGTGTCGGCGTCGGCGTTCGACGGTGTCGACTACGTGGCGCTCGGACACCTGCACTCGCCGCAGACGCTCGCGGAGAACGTTCGCTACAGCGGTTCGCCGTTGCCCTACTCGTTCGGTGAGCGCTCGCACCGCAAGGCGGTGTGGCTGGTGGATGTCGACGCCGCCGGTCTGGCGACGGTGGACCGGCTCGATCTCCCGGTGGTGCGCGGGCTCAGTCAGCTCACCGGGACGCTCGACGAACTACTGACCGACACCGCGTTCGAGGTCGCCGAGGATCACTACGTCTCGGCGGTGCTCACCGACGCGCTGCGCCCGGTGGACGCCATGCGGGCGCTGCAGTCTCGTTTTCCGCACGCGGTCCACATGGAATGGCAACGCCCCGAGGGTAATCCGGAGCTGAGGTACCGCGACCGGGTGCGTGGCCGCTCCGACCTCGAGATCGCGGCGGGCTTCCTGACCGACGTGCGCAGCGACGCGACGGCGGGTGAGGTGCGGCTGCTCGAGCAGGCGCTCCGCAGCGCCACCGCGGCCGAGTCCGCCATTCCGGCCGTCGTGGCGGAGGCGTCCGCGTGAGGCTGCACGATCTCGAGGTGTCGGCGTTCGGTCCGTTCGCAGACACCGTGAGGGTCGACTTCGACGAGCTCGGCGCGGACGGGCTGTTCCTGCTGCACGGGCAGACCGGCGCCGGGAAGACGACGATCCTGGACGCGGTCGCGTTCGCGCTCTACGGAACGGTGCCCGGGGCCCGCAAGGAGGGCAAGCGGCTGCTGTCGGACCACGCCCCGGCGGGGGCCGTGCCGACGGTGACGCTCGAGGCGACGGTCGGTGGGCGCCGGGTCCGGATCACCCGCAGCCCCGAGTACCAGCGCGCCAAGAAGCGTGGCACCGGAACGATCACCGAGAACGCCAAGGCCACCCTGGCGTGGCTGGACGGTGAGGGTGAGAATCTGTCGCGGATTCCGGACATCGCCCGTGAGATCGAACATCTTCTGGGCATGACGGCCGATCAGTTCTTCCAGGTCGTCCTTCTCCCGCAGGGCGAGTTCGCGAAGTTCCTGCGCGCCGACAACGAGGAACGCGGCAAGCTCCTCGAGAAGCTCTTCGACACCACCCGGTTCAAGACGGTCGAAGAGTGGTTCGTCGACCGCAAGAGGGCCAGTGACGCGCGGGTCGTGGAGCAGCGCAAGCAGGTCGAGTTGGCGTTGGCGAAGGTGTCGGCGGCGGCGGGGATCGAAGCCGGGTCCGACGGCGAGCCACTGGTCTGGGCGCGGCGCCTGCTCGATCAGGCCGTCGAGACCGCGGAGCTGACCGTCACCGAACTGGTCCGCGCCCGGGGCGTGGGCGCGAAGGTGCGCGCTGCGGCGGTGAAGGCTCGGCAGGTTCTCGACCTGCAGCGTCGGCGTGATGCCGCCCGCAGTGCGATCGCCGAGCTCGACGAGCACGCCGCCGAACGCGAGGCGCTGGCGACCGAGGCGGCCCGTGCCGGGCGAGCCGAGGCCGTGGCATCCGCTTCGGCGGAATCCGAGTCCGCGGCACGCGCAGCCGAGGCAGCGGCCCTGCAGGCGCGCACGGTCGCCGCGCGGCTCGCGGCGTCCGAGGACGGTGCAGGTCTGGTGGCGCGGCTGTCGTGGCCGCAGTCGGATGCGGACCGGGCGACGATCCGCGCCCAGGAGCGGGCCTGGGCGGCCGAGGTCGTCCGCTTGGATTCCCTGCTCGGCGAGGCTCGCGCGATGACGCAGGGAGAGCGCGAGCTCGACGAGATGCGTCGCCGCAGTGCGGATTTGGATCGACAGGCCGAGAAGCTCGTCACCCTGCGCGCCCGACTACCCGAGGACGTGGCCGCCGCCGAGGAAGCGCTGCGCAGGGCCGAGCAGGCGCAGAGCATCCTGCCCGGATCGGAGGAAGCCGCTGCGCGCGCCGGGGACGCCGCTGCCGCCGCCGACGAATTGATCACGGCGACAAAGGCACTGGAGGATCGTCGCGCTGCGGTCATGCAGGCGCGCGGCGCCCAGCAGGATGCGCGCGCCCGACTGCTGGACGTGCGGGAGCAGCGCATCGCTGGGATGGCCGCGGAGTTGGCCGCGCAACTCGTCGACGGCGAGCACTGTGTGGTGTGCGGATCGATCGAGCATCCCCGGCCTGCCCTCCCCGGTGGTGTCCCGGTCACCAAGGAGGACGAGGAGGCCGCCCGGGTCACCGAACAGCGGGCGGCGGCCGCACTCGAGCGCGAAACGGGACGTCTGGCCGAGGCGGAGCGGCACGTCGACCGGCTGACCCAGCGTGCCGGCGGCGGTGATCGCGAGGAACTGCGCCGGCTCCACGCCGCCGCGGTGGCCCGGGTCGAGCAGACGCGTGCGGTCGCGGCCGGACTCGCGAGTGCGACGGCGTCGGTGCACGAGCTGCGTGCCCGGGGAACGCAGTTGGAGGAACAGGCCCGTTCGATCGACACCGATCAGGCCGCGCTCCGCGCTCGGATCGACGCCACCGAGACACAGGTGTCCGAGCTCCGCACCCGGCTCGTGGACGCCGCCGGGGACGACGAGAGCGTGCCCGCCCGGCGGGACCGCTTCGACGACCTCGCGACGCGGGCGGCACAACTACTCGACGTCCGCGATCGGGCTGCCGCGCTCGAGGCTGCTGCGCACGACGCCCGGACCCGCGCCCTCGCCACCGCCGCCGATGCAGGGTTCGCCTCGATCGCAGACGCGTTGGAAGCGGTGCGCCCGACGCAGCGGATCACCGAGATCGAGGCCACGCTGGCTGCGGCGCGGGACCGCCTCGCCGCCGCCCGCGCGGTGCTGGCCGAGCCGGACATCCTCGCGATCGACGGGCTGGACCCGGTGGATCTGACGGCCCCGGAGGCGGCGGAACGCGAAGCCGCGCGGGTCATCGAGGCGGCCGCGAGCGCGGCCGACGAGGCGGAGAACCGACGGCGGAACCTCGAGCACTACATCGACCAGTTGGGAACGACCCTGACCGCGCTGGGGCCGGTGCTCGCCGAGCACGAGGAACTGGCCGGCCTCGCCGACGTCGTCGCCGGACGCGGCCAGAACTCGCGCAAGATGTCGTTGCGTTCGTACGTGCTGGCCTCACGGCTCGAGGAGGTTGCGCTGTCTGCGTCGGTGCGGCTGCGCCGGATGTCCGCGGGCCGGTACGAGTTCGTCCACTCCGACGAGGCGGGCTCCCACGGGCGCCGCGGCGGCCTCGGGCTCGACATCCGCGACGACTACACCGGGGTGGTCCGCTCCGCGAAGACCCTGTCGGGCGGAGAATCGTTCCTCGCGTCCCTGGCGTTGGCGCTCGGTCTGGCGGACGTCGTGGCCGCCGAGTCCGGTGGTGTGGTGCTCGACACGATGTTCATCGACGAGGGGTTCGGCACGCTGGACGCCGACACCCTCGACCTGGTGATGGGTGTGCTCGACGAACTACGGGCGGGCGGGCGCGTGGTGGGCATCGTCAGCCACGTCGACGAGATGCGTCAGCGGATCCCGAGCCGGCTGCACGTGCTGCGCGGCCGGACCGGGTCCTCGTTGGAGATGATCGCCGGCTAGACCGTCGGCCCCGGCAGATTCGGGTTCGGCGCGGGTTCGGCGATCGGGCTGGGCTCGTCGGTCGTGGGCTCGCCGATCAGCGGGGTGACGGCGCCGCCGGCCGTCGCGTCGGCGGCGTCGAGCAGCGCATCCTCCTCGAGTCGTTCGTCGATCTGCTCACCGAGGTAGCGGATCACGACGGCGCCGACGGCCGCGACGGGGACGGCGAGGAACGCGCCGACGATGCCGAACAGCGATCCGCCGGCGGTCACCGCGAGCAGCACCACGACGGCGTGCAGTCTCATGCTCTTGCTCTGCAGCACCGGCTGCAGGACGTTTCCTTCGATCTGCTGGACCGCGATGATGATCGCGAGCACGATCAGCGCGGTGGTGAGGCCGTTCGCGACCAGTGCCACCAGGACCGCGAGAGCGCCGGCGACGAACGCGCCGACGATCGGAACGAAGCCGCCGATGAACGTCAGAATCGCGAGGACGGGGGCGAGCGGCACCCCGAGGATCAGCAGTCCCGCGCCGATGAAGACCGCGTCGATGAGGCTGACGAGGGCCTGGGTGCGGATGAAGCCACCGAGCGTGTCCCACATCCGTCCGAGGACCTCTTCGAGGTGCCGTCCGGCGCGGCCACCGCTGACTCCGTGCAGCCACGGGACGAACCGCGGACCGTCCTTGATGAAGAAGAAGGCGAGGACCAGGACGAGGCCGAGGGTGACGATCATCGATCCGGCGGTGGTGACGCCACTGAAGACGCCGGACGCGATGGCCGTGCCGCTCTCCTGCAGCTTGGAGGTGACCGCGTGGACCGCGTTGTCGATCTGTTCGTCCTGCAGGTTGATCGGAGGGCCCTTGAGCCAGTCCTGCACCTGCTGGATGCCCTGGGTGGCCTTGTTCGCCAGCTCCGGGGCCTGGTCCACGACGGACGGCACCACGAGCGCGACGACGCCGCCGAAGAGGGCGAAGAAGACGAGCAGTGTGATCGATGCCGCACCGGCGGGCGGCACACCGCGCTTGGTGAGGGCCCGCGTGGGCGGCCACAGCACCGTGCTCACGACGATCGCCAGCATCACCGGGAGTGCGATCACCCACAGCTTCTGGAGGATCCAGCCGACGACCAGTGCGCCGATCGCGATAGCGGCGAGGATCAGCGACCACTTCGCCAACCACAACCCGCCGGCGCTGATCACCTCGCCGCGCTCGCGTAGCCGCGGTCGCTCGGTGGGCAGGGCGGTCTTCTTCAGGCTCACAGGGCGAGGGTCCTTCCGGCAGGCTGAACAGTGACCTGTCGAATCTACGCATTTCTCCGCGGAACGGCTCGAGTAATCGATCCGGTCACGGCCCGGTTAAAGCCGACATTCGGTGTTCGCGTCGTCCGTAGTATCCGGCGCATGACGAGAATCAACGGGAGACTCACCGCAGCGATCGTCACCGCAACCGTCGTCGTGCTCACGGTCGGAGCGTGTTCGAACGACAACGGCACATCCGAGGAAACCAAGGAGAGGATCAGTTCGGCGGTCACCTCCACGCCGGAGCAGGGCCCGGGGGAGGCCTTGAAGTCGAGCATCCAGGCCACGGCGTCGAGCGTCGTGTCGAGCATTCAGGCGACGGCGTCGAGCGCGGTGTCGGGGATCGGTGGGGCGTGGGACAGCGCCAAGCTGACGACCTTCGTGGCCGCGTTCCGGACCGCGTACCCGAATCTGTCGAGCGATCGCGACGACGAGTCGATCGAGTCGATCGTCAAGGAGACGTGCCCGGCGATCGAGGCGAATGCCGGCGACGACGAGTTGAAGGCGAAGGTCAAGGAGACCGCGTCCAACGACGGAACGGTTCCGACCGACGATCAGGTCGATCGGATCCTGCAGCTGGTGCGTCCCGCCTGCCCGTAGCGCCGGTGCTCAGAACCGTGCGGGGTCGGCGGCGTGCCAGTCGCGCCGCCAGTCGGCCGGAGCGTGGTTGAGCAGTGCCCCCGGCTCGAGCCAGTCGTACAGGTCGGCATAGGTGCGTGTGGTGACCCCGTCGATGCGCCGATTGAGCATCGACGGGTCGAGGTCGTCGAAGCTGTCCAGGCCCATCGAGGCCACCATCTGCTTGGCGCTCGCGACGGTGGCCTGCTGGAACCGAGCGACGCGTGCGGTCTTGTCCGGCACGTCGAGCGCTCGGGTCCGCGCGGGATCCTGGGTGGTGACGCCCACGGGGCACCGGTTGGTGTGACACTTCTGCGCCTGGATGCAGCCGACGGCGAACATCATCGCGCGGGCGGCGAGGGTGAAGTCGGCGCCCTGGATGATGCGTTTGACGATGTCCGCCCCGCTCGCGACCTTGCCGGACGCGCCGACCTTGACGCGGTCCCGCAGCCCCGCACCGACGAGCGCGTTGTGGACGATGATCAGGCCCTCGGTGAGCGGCATGCCCATGTGGTCCTCGAACTCGACGGGCCCGGCGCCGGTGCCGCCCTCGGCGCCGTCGACGATGACGAAGTCGGGTGTGACGTCCCGTTCGAGCATGGCTTTGCAGATCGCGAGGAACTCGACGCGTGAGCCGACACACAGCTTGAAGCCGACGGGTTTGCCGCCCGACAGGTCCCGGAGTCGGGTGATGAAGTCGATCAGTTCGACGGGTGTGCCGAACGCGCGGTGCGCCGGCGGTGATGTCACGGTCTCGCCGATCGGCACGCCGCGGGCCTCGGCGATCTCCGCGGTGACCTTGGCGCCGGGCAGGACCCCGCCGAAGCCGGGCTTGGCGCCCTGCGACAGTTTGATGGAGATCGCCTTCACCTGGTCGTCGGAGGCCTTGGCCGCGAACTGGTCGGGGTCGAAGTTGCCGTCTTGGGTGCGGCAGCCGAAGTAGCCGGACGCGATCTCCCAGATGAGGTCGCCGCCGTGCTTGCGGTGGTAGCGGCTGATGCCGCCCTCACCGGTGTCGTGCGCGAAGCCGCCGCGGGCGGCGCCCGCGTTGAGGGCCTCGATCGCGTTCGCGGACAGCGACCCGAAACTCATCGCGGAGACGTTGAGCAGCGCGATGTCGTACGGGCGGGTGCAGTCGGGACCGCCGAGTCGCACCGTCGGGGTCGCGGCAGGCGCGATGCGGGCGCGCAGCGAGTGCGTCATGAACTCGTAGCCCACGGCGTGCACGTCCCGCTCGGTGCCGAACGGTTCCTCGTCGAGCGTCCCCTTCGCGCGCTCGTACACCAGATCGCGTGTCTCCCGGTCGAACGGTGTTCCGTCGGTTTGGGATTCGACGAAGTACTGCTGGATCTCGGGGCGGATGCGTTCGAGCAGGAAGCGGGCATGGCCGAGGATCGGATAGTTGCGCAGCACGTTGTGGCGTCGTTGCGTCAGATCCCAGGTTCCGACGACGGCGAGCGCGAGCAGCGGGAGGGCGACGACGAGCCACCACGAAGACGCTGTCGGGACAGCGAACCCGGCGGCCAGAGCGAGTGCCCAGACACCGACGACGATCGACCAACGAGCCATGCGGCGATGGTAGGCCGCGACGTCGGGCCGTACCCTGACGGGCATTGCGCGTCGGTGTGTCCGCCGACGCCGACCGAACTGAGAAGGGTGCGTGCGCGCATGGAGTCGGATCCGATCACCGACCTGGAGGCCGAACTGGTCGACATGTGGCGGCGTGGACGGATCTCATCCCGTGAACGGGCCCGCCAGATCGATCCGAAGCTCGACCCCGCGTGCTACCCGCTGCTGGCGATCCTCACGCGCACCGATGCGGTACCGATGTCGGAGTTGGTGTGCGAACTCGGCCTGGAGAAGTCGACGTTGACGCGGCAGATCGACGCGCTCGTGCGCCTGGGGTTGGTGGAGCGTCGACCCGATCCGCAGGACGCGCGGGCCCGACTGGTCGTGCTCACCGGCTCCGGCCGGGAACGGCTGACCGCGCAGCGCCAGGCAGTGATCGCCCAGTGGCACGAGCGGTTGTCGCGGTGGGATCCGGCCGACGTCCGGCAGCTCACGACGCTGCTGCATCGACTCGGAGAGAGCACAGCCTGACGGCCACACCCGAATATTAGTTGCGCCATGCAACCATCTGGCGTATGGTTGCATGACGCAACTAGTTGGGGAGGTGTGATGGCCGAGGCGAACACGGCGGAGATCCTGATCGGACTCCTGCGTGACGTCATCCGTCGTGGGCGTGAGCTGAACGTGCATCTCGCTCGGGAATCCGACGGCGATCTCCTCACCGAACCGCTGGGTGCTCTGTTGTCGCTCGTCGGGGCGTCCGAGGGCAGTCGCTGCAACGCGCTGGCCGAGAGAATGCGGATCACTCCGTCGACGTTGAGCAGACACATCGCGCACGCGGAGGAGCTCGGGTACCTGACGCGGGTCGCCGATCCAGCCGATCGTCGAGCCACGCTGCCCGCATTGACCGACGAGGGCGATGCCGTCCTCGAGCGGTACCGGTCGAAGCAGCGGGAATGGCTGCTGGACTCGATCGCCGACTGGACCGACGAAGAGGTGCAACAACTCGTGGACGGGTTGACGCACCTGAAGTCGTCGTTCCGCACCAAGGTTTCGGCGCTCTGACGTCGAACCGTCAATCCCTTTTGCAATTAATCGTTTTCGGGATCACTCGAAGAATTCGTGAGGTTTCTGCATGAGTACATCCGTCACCCGAGACACCGGGAAGCCTGATCAGGCGACGGACGCGCCGATGACCCATCCGCAGCGCATCCAGGCGCTGGTGGGTCTGCTCCTCGGCATGTTCGTCGCGTTCCTGTCGTCGACCATCGTCTCCAACGCGCTGCCGACGATCATCACCGACCTGCACGGCACCCAGGACCAGTACACGTGGGTCGTCACCGCGACGCTGCTGGCGTCCACCGCGACGACGCCGATCTGGGGCAAGTTCTCGGACATGGTCAGCAAGAAGATGCTGGTCCAGTTGGCGCTGGTGATCTTCACTGTCGGCTCCGTACTCGCCGGCCTGTCGCAGTCGGTCACCATGCTCATCGGGGCGCGCGCCGTCCAGGGTCTGGGTCTCGGTGGTCTGCAGGCGCTGGTCGTCATCGTCATCGCGACGATGTTCAGCCCGCGTGAGCGTGGCCGCTACCAGGGCCCGATGGCCGGCGTCATGTCGATCGCGACCGTCGCGGGCCCGCTGATCGGCGGACTCATCGTCGACACCAGCTGGCTGGGCTGGCGCTGGACCTTCTTCGTCGGCGTCCCGCTGGCGGTGATCGCACTGTTCGTCATCCAGCGCACCCTCAACCTTCCGGTCGTGCGCAAGAACGTCAGCATCGACTACATGGGCGCCCTGTTCATCGCGTCCGGCGTCAGCACCCTGCTGATCTGGGTGACGCTGGCGGGCAAGAACTTCGACTGGGCGTCGGGTGTCTCCTTCGGTCTCGTCGCACTCGGCGTGGCGCTGTTGGCGCTCGCGATCTTCACCGAGACCAAGGCCAAGGATCCGATCATCCCGCTGCGCCTGTTCAGGGACCGCACCACCGCACTGGCGACCCTCGCGAGCGTCGCGGTCGGCATCGCCCTCTTCGGCGGCGCGGTGTTCCTGGGCCAGTACTTCCAGATCGCCCGCGGCTACTCGCCGACGGCGGCCGGACTGCTGACGCTGCCCATGGTCATCGGTTCGATGGTGTCTTCGGCGGTCTCGGGCGCACTGATCACCAAGTTCGGTCGCTGGAAGGGCTTCATCCTCGGCGGCGCGATCATGATGACGGTCGGCTTCTTCCTGCTCTCCACGATCGACCACGCCACCAACATGGGTGTGCTCGGGGTGTTCCTGTTCGTCCTCGGCGTCGGCATGGGTCTGACGATGCAGAACCTGGTGCTGGCCGTGCAGAACACCGTGAGCCCGTCCGACCTGGGTTCGGCCAGCTCCGTGGTGTCGTTCTTCCGCTCGCTCGGTGGCGCGGCCGGCGTCTCCGTTCTCGGCGCGGTCCTCTCCAGCCGCGTCTCGGACCTCACGATCAAGGGTCTGACGGCGGCCGGGGTGGACATGAGCCAGGCGGGCGGATCGGGTGCCGGTCTGTCCAACCTCAACGAACTGCCGGGCCCGATCGCGGACATCGTCCGCGGCGCCTACGGCGACGCGACCGCGCGGATCTTCCTGATCTCGGGCATCGTCTCGCTGCTCAGCCTGGCCGCGATCTTCTTCATCAAGGAGGTTGCGCTCCGCACCTTCAGCGCCGACGAGCAGCGTCGCGCCGAAGCGTCCGGGGAGGACATCGACGCCGAGCTGGCGGAGATCGTCCAGGGCGATCCGGTGCTGGTCGATCCGATGCCGGTCGAGCCGTCGGAAAAGGCGCGCCGTTAGCGCAGGTTCCGGACGCAGCGGGCCGGGTGGGTGTCGTCGACGCCCACCCGGCCCGTCTCGCGTTGCCCCTATCGTGAACGGCATGGCCGACACTCGATGGCAGCGTGAACGATCCGCATCCGACTCCCGCGCGTACGTCGCGCGCTTCGATCGGCTCGAAACCGACGGGACCGACCTGCACGGTGAGGCGCGGGCGGTCGACGCGATGGTGCCGCGCGGTGCCCGGGTGCTCGACGCCGGTTGCGGCACAGGGCGGCTCGGCGCCGAACTGGCCCGCCGAGGACATCACGTGACCGCCGTCGACCTGGATCCGGTGCTGGTGGCCGAGGCGCGCAAGAAGCCCGCCCTCACCGTCCACGAGGCCGACCTCGCGACCCTGGACCTGCCGGGGGAGCGGTTCGACGCGGTCGTCGCGGCCGGCAACGTGCTGATCTTCGTCGCCCGCGGAACCGAACGCGCCGTACTGGGACGCATCGCCCACCATCTCGTGCCGGGCGGCATCTTCGTCACCGGATTCGCGACCGACTACGAATACGGCGTCGACGAGTTCGATGCCGATCTCGCCGCCGTCGGACTAGTGCGTGAGCACCGCTTCGCGACCTGGGACCTGCGGCCCTGGCACGACGACGCCGGTTGGGCCGTCACGGTGGCCCGCAAACCTGGCTTCTGACCGACGCGTCGGTTTGGGCTACGGTCTCTGCCGACAGAATGCTCGTCAGAATCCAGGGGGGATCCCACATGTCCGAACCGACCTACAACTCCGGCCCGTCCGAGCAGTACGGCGCGCCCGCATACACGCAGCAGCCGTACTCGTCGGCGCAGCAGTATCCGTCGGCACCGCAGTACCCGGCCGCGCCGGCGCCCGGTCAGTACGGGGGACCGCCGCCGTCGAACGCCGGGTGGGCCGTGGCCACCATCATCTTCTTCTGGCCCCTGGCGTTCTCCGCGTTCAACCATCTGCACTCGATCTTCCCGAAGTGGTCGATGGGTGATTACCAGGGCGCGCAGTACGCGTCGGAGCGGGTCAAGTCGCTCGGCAAGATCGCGCTGGGCGTCGGCGTCGGGCTGATCGTGCTCTCCGTCATCATGTGGTTCATCATGTTCGCGGCCTTCGCGGCAGCGGTGGACGACGCGAGTACGAGCACCACCTACCCGTGGTGAAAGGTGGCGGTGGTCGGCGCTGTAATGCGGCCGACCACCGCCATCGCCCGGTGACGCCGTAGAATCCCTATACCGTGAGCCTTACCCTCGGAATCGTCGGCCTCCCCAACGTCGGCAAGTCGACCCTTTTCAACGCGCTGACCAACAACGACGTGCTGGCCGCGAACTACCCGTTCGCCACCATCGAGCCCAACGTCGGCCTGGTGGAGCTGCCGGACGAGCGGCTGAAGAAGCTGGCCGAGATCTTCGGTTCCGAGCGCATCCTGCCCGCCACCGTGTCGTTCGTCGACATCGCCGGCATCGTCAAGGGCGCCTCCGAGGGCGCGGGTCTGGGTAACAAGTTCCTGGCCAACATCCGCGAGGCCGACGCCATCTGCCAGGTCGTCCGCGTGTTCGCCGACGACGACGTCGTACACGTCGACGGGCGCGTCGATCCGGCGTCGGACATCGAGGTCATCGAGACCGAGCTCGTCATCGCCGACATGCAGACCTTGGAGAAGGCGCTGCCGCGTCTGGACAAGGAAGCGCGCAAGAACAAGGAACTGAAGGCGCAGCACGACGAGGCGCTCAAGGCTCAGGCGTTCCTCGACGAGGGCAAGACGCTGTTCAGCGTCAAGGACCAGCTCGACTTCTCGCTGCTGCGTGAGCTCAGCCTGCTCACCACCAAGCCGTTCCTGTACGTCTTCAACGCCGACGAGGCCGTCCTCACCGACGAGGCGAAGGTTGCCGAGCTGCGCGCCTCCGTGGCGCCCGCGGATGCCGTGTTCCTCGATGCCAAGGTCGAGCAGGAACTGCTCGAGCTGGACGAGGAAGACCGCCAGGAGATGCTCGACTCCATCGGCCAGTCCGAGCCCGGCCTGCACGCCCTCGCGCGCACCGGCTTCCATACCCTGGGCCTCCAGACGTACCTGACGGCGGGCCCGAAGGAGGCGCGCGCCTGGACGATCCACAAGGGCGACACCGCTCCCCAGGCCGCAGGCGTCATCCACACGGACTTCGAGCGCGGCTTCATCAAGGCCGAGATCGTCTCCTTCGACGACCTCGTCGAGGCCGGTTCCATGAACGCCGCCAAGGCCGCCGGCAAGGTGCGCATGGAGGGCAAGGAATACGTCATGCAGGACGGCGACGTCGTGGAGTTCCGCTTCAACGTCTAGAGGTCCTGCTCAGAGAGTCGACAAGCCCCTCGTGCTGACGAAGGGGCCACGGATGCCCGGGCCCCTTCGTCGCCGCAGTCGCTGATCAGATGAGCGCGGCTACCGCGCCGACCAAGCCGAGGATTGCGCCGAGGCCACCGATGACGGTGCCGATACCGCTGACGACGGGCTGGATCTGCTTGATCAGAGCGAGATCTGCGTCGGAAGAACCCATGTCGAACTCCTTGTGCTGGTTGAGGTACCGACAACTCGCCGGTTCGTGGCCGACCTGATCACCCCACTCGGACAACCCGTACGGGGTGGGGTGATCAGGCCGGCAGCCCGGCGCAGCATGCCAGTGTGCGGTGCCGGACTTCGCCCAGGAGGGCGGGATGCCGCCTGTAGTCCAGTGCCGGGATTCGAGGCGACGCGGAGGACGTTAGATCACCGTGTGGGACCTGTCACTACCTATTTACGGTATCTCGCCAACTGTAATTGCAGGTAAGAAGCAATTTCAGCCGAAACAATTGACCGTTTGGTTGGAAAGCGCGAGCGTGGCGGCCGGGGTGGTTCTCGCCGACTGGAATCAACCTCCAGAATCGGCCGAACCGGTCGTGAGCCGCCGGTGCGCCTCCTGGGCGGCGCGCCGAGGTGCTCAGGTCCGGACGCGCCGGTAGGCACGAAGGGCAGCCAGGAAAGCGACCGCCGACAGCAGATCCGCCACGGTGAGCCCGTGACTCGGCGTGACCACCAGCAGGACCGGGCCTTCGACCGGGCCGTTCACGAGCAGCCACACGGCGGCCGCGACCACTGTCGTCACGGCCGACAGCGCGGACGGACGCGCCAGACACCGGGATGTGGCCGCCGAGAGCAGGACCAGCCACACCAGCGGGAGGAGTAGTTCCGGCACGAGCCCATCATGCATCGGCTGCTTCGGTAACGATCTGCTAAGTGCTGGGGCCGAAGCTGCCTGCGCGGCGACTGCCGTCATGGATGCTGCAGAGGTGACGCTCGCCAAGCGAAGCCTTCTCGCCGTACCGATGGTGATGCTCTGTGTCGCAGGACTGTTGGTCGCCGCCGCAGGGAGCGGCGGGGCCGAACCGCCGCCGGGATGGCGATACACGCTGGTGGCGTTCAGCAACACCAGCGACAGCGACATGGACGTGTTCGAGTCGGGCGACGGAACCCAGTTCCAACTGGTGCGGCCCGCAGCCTATCGGCCACCGTCGGGGCTGGTGCGCGACCCGAGCATCTTCCGGAACACGGACGGGATGTACTACATCACGTATACGACGGGCGGCGGGGCGAGTATCGGCTTCGCGCGCAGCAGTGACCGCGTCAACTGGACGCACATGGGCAACCTGCCCGTCCCGTTCTGCTGCGCCTTGATACCGGGCACGGGAGACGGCACGGGTTCGGCGAGCCCACCGGGTTCGTCCGGGTCGGCGGGGTCGGCAGACGGGCCGTCGCTGTCACCCTTCACCACGAAGGCTTGGGCACCCGAATGGTTCGTGGAAGGCGACCGCGTCAACGTCATCCTGTCGATGTCGACGGGTGGGGGATTCGTGCCGTACCTGATGACGGCGATGGAACCCTCTCTCCGGCAGTGGAGTCTGCCCGTGCCGCTCGCCGGCATCGGAACCGACCACATCGACACCACGGTGGTCAAGGTGGGGTCGACCTATCATGCGTTCACCAAGAACGAGACGACGAAGGTCATCGAGCATGCGGTCGCCCCGTCGGTGACCGGCCCCTACTCGTTCGTTCCGCCCGGGAACTGGGGCACGCTGGTAGAGGGCCCGGCCGTTGTCCAGTTGCCGAACGGGGCCTGGCGGATCTACCTCGACGCCTACACCGAAGGAAAGTACATCTACTCCGACAGTACGGACGGACTGGCCACCTGGTCGCCCGTGCGCGAGGTCCCAGGTTTCTCGGGGGCGGTCCGCCACATCGGTGTGATGCGAGAACCCGTATGACGAGCGCTGGAGTAAGCGATCAGGGCGAATGCGCCTGATCGCGTTGTCCCCCGCCTGATTTCGACATACGGGGCATATGGGCTGAATCGCGACTGGGCGGCGCGCCCAGGGCCTGCAATAAGCGGGCGGATCGGCCTCGCGGTCACTGTGTCGACACATCGGGGCACCACTGGAGACCGGGTTCATCCCGCGCTGCTCTGCGAGTTCTGGCGTCTCCACCGGCCACGCACGCTCTCGGTGGCTGCGATTCGGGTTACGCTCGGCCGGCGGGACATCGACTGTGAAGAACCGCCGGTTCACGCGGCAGCGCTCTGCAGCGACAGCGCGCCGAACGTGTGGTTCCATGCCCGTACGAGTTGTCGGCCGGGAACTTCCGTGCCCGCATCGGCACGGTGATCGGAGGAGTCGGACAGAATGGCAGGTTCCGAGAGCGACGCACTGTTCGAGACCCTCCTCGAATCCGCGAAGCGACTGTCGTTCGATTCGAGGAGCCCGCTCGTCTCCCGGCTCGAACCCGGCGACGACGAACGTCACGGCATGACGCCGCAGTGGTCGCCGCTCTTCGGGACCCCGCTGTGGGACGGCATGTCGGAGGTCGAGCGCGTCCGGCTCACCCGGAGCGAGGTCGCGCAGTTCCTGGGCATCGGCATCTGGCTCGAGGTGGGCTTGCAGGTGGCTCTGCTGAGGGCGAGCCACAGCGCGGATCCGGGACGCCCGGACGTCAAGTTCCTTCTCAACGAGTGCGCGGACGAGAACCTGCACTCGTTGATGTTCGCCAACGCCGTCGAGAGCATCGGATCCCACTTCTATCCGCGCGACCGGATGCTGGACTTCTTCGGTTGGCTGTTCCGCCACATCGCGTGGGACGAGGTCGCGTACGGCATCGTCCTCGCCGGCGAGGAGATCTTCGACGTCATGCAGCGTGACTGGATGGACAGTGACGACGTCGCCGCACCCATCCGCCGGTCCGCCTACATTCACGTCGTCGAAGAGTCCCGGCACATGGCGTTCGCGCGTCGCAAGATCCGTGATCGACTGGTCGGGCGCTCGCGCTTCCGGCGATTCGTCAGCACCGTGATCATCGCGGCGGGAATGCACCTGATCGCGCGGAGCCTGATCAATCGCCGGGTGTACGAGGATCTCGGCTTCGACTGGGATGTCGTGAAGGCGAACATCGATGGGAACGAACACCATCGGATGATGTTCCGGAGGGCTGCGGAGGCGTTCGTCGAGTTCCTGAGCAGAGAAGGGCTGCTGAATTCCGGCGCTCGATGGATCTACCGAAAGTCGAACCTTCTCTGACTAGGAGTTGTCGTGGCCCACGTCATCCTGGGACATTGCTGCAAGGATGCCTCGTGCGTGCGGGTGTGCCCACAGAACTGCATCCATCCCGCCCCCGGCGAGGACGGCTTCGCGTCCACCGAGACGCTCTACATCGACCCCGACTCGTGTATCGACTGCACCGCCTGCGTCGAGGCCTGCCCCGCCTCGGCCATCAAATCCGAGCATGCGCTGACCTCCACCGAACTCCCGTACGCCGCCCGCAACCGGGAGTACTTCGTGCAGGCCCCCGCCGTGCCGCGTTCCCGGCCGCGCGTGGTCTTCGAGTTGCCCCTGGCCGGCCCGCGCGACCGACTCGAGATCGCCATCGTGGGGTCGGGTGCGGCCGCGATGTACACCGTCCGTGAACTCCTGCAGCGATCGTCGTCGATCCGGGTCACCGTCTACGAGCAGTACGACACGGTCGGGGGCCTGTTGCGTCGGGGTGTGTCCCCGGACCACGTCGGCGTGCGCGAGATGATCCGGCTGTTCGACGTGCCCTTCGGTGACGACCGCGTCACGATCGTTCCCGAAACCGAAGTCGGCGTGGACATCTCGATCAGCGAGCTCAGGTCGAGGTTCGACGCCGTGATCCTCGCCAGCGGAGCCTCGCAGCCGCGTCGGATCGGCTCCTCGGGCGCCGGCGACGGGATCCACCAGGCCATCGACATCCTGGTCGCCGAGAACAGCGGCGCATCCACACCGACCGCACCCGCCGGACCCGGATGCGTCGTGGTCGGAGCCGGCAACGTCGCCTTCGACGTCGTCCGCTGGGTGGCGAGGACTCGCGACCGCACACCCGTGGGTGAGCAGCTCCGCGAACTGGTGATCCTGTCGCGTTCGGCCCCGGAGGCCGCCGCCTTCACACCGTCGGCGTTCTACGAGCTCCTCGGCCTCGCCGACGCCGAGGTGCTGATCGACCGCGCCGGCAGCATGCCGCGCGCCGACGTGGGCAGCCCGCTGCTGCGCGCGTTGTCGAACCTGCCCTCCACCGACGTCGGCGGCGTGCCCGCACTGCCGACCGGGGCTGCGGGCCCGTTGCGCGTCGTGCTGTCGTTCGGGCAGAAGGTGGCCGAGTTCGCGAAGACCGAGCTCGGTGCCGTCGCGGTCACCACGACCGCCGGCCGGACCTTCCTCACGAACTCCGCGATCTGCGCCACCGGATTCACCACCGCACCGATCGACGGCGTCCCGGTGGGCGCCCGCGGCGTCGTGCCGAACCTTGGTGGACAGGTGATTTCACCCGAGACCGGCGAGCCACTCGGCGGGCTGTACGTCGTCGGCTGGGCGAAGCGCGGCGCGATCGGCGGTGTCGGTGACAATCGGGGCTGCGCGGCCGAGACCGTCAGCCGGCTGGCCGCGGACCTCCGCTCGCGGACACGGGCGCCTCACTCAGCGTCCGTCCGGTGACGAACCGCCGCGGCTCCCCGGACAGTGGGTCGGTGAATTCCAGTTCCCGCGCGAGCAATTGGAGCGGGAGGGAATGATCATCCGGCTCCTCGGGCAGTAGGTCGGGATACCAACTATCCCCGAGGATTCCGACACCGAGCGCCGCCAGGTGCACCCGCAGCTGGTGCATCCGTCCGGTGTGCGGGCGCAGGGTCGTATGCAGCACAGTACGTCCCGAGGAACTGCTACCGGCGCCGCGCACCTCGATCAGCGTCTCTGAGTTGGGCTCGCGGGTGTCGTCGACGATGACCCGCAGCTCGCCGCGCCGGGCCTCGATGTGGTTGCGGTACACCACGGGAACGGCGTGCCCGGCCAGTGTCGGGACGTCCGGGTCCCATTCGGCCGGTAGCGGCGACACCGCCTCGTAGACCTTGGTGACCAGCCGCTTCTCGAACAGTGACTGGTAGGGGCCGCGCGTCGCCGGGCGGGCCGAAAACATCACCAGGCCGGCGGTCGCGCGGTCGAGGCGGTGGATCGGTGTCAGGTCCGGGTTGCCCAGGCGGGTCCGCAGCCGCACGAGCGCCGACTCACGCAGATAACGTCCGCCCGGAGTGGTCGGGAGGAAGTGGGGCTTGTCGATCACCACGAGGTCGTCGTCGACGTGCAGGATCTCCTCGCGGAAGGGGATCGGCTCCTCCACCGGCAGGTCGCGGTAGTACCAGAGGAACACGTGTTCACCGAGGGCTGCCTCACGCCTGATCGGGCCGCCGTCGGCGCCCACGATCTCGCCGGCGTCGAACCGTCGGTACAGGTCGTCCGCGTCCATGTGGTGGAACCTCGCGACGACGTAGTCGGCGATCGTCGCCCACGGGCCGGACGTCGGGACGCGCAGACGCGTCGGTCCGACCCCGTTCCGGACGGGCAGCGGTGAGGGCATCGGCACGCGTCCCATCATCCCACCGGCGCGGGCCCGACCCCGCGGCGGCCCGCGACGAGAAGTCGGCGGTTGCGGGTCCGGTTTCCCTCGCCCGGAATGTGCGGCTCGGACGCTATTCGCAGGCGACCCCGTCGTTGTCGCGATCGAGCTTGCTGCTGTAACCGGGCTGCCCGGCGTAGATCGGGGCGGCCCCGGCAGCCCGGGCTGCAGCGCAGTTGGCGTAGTGCACGCTGTCGCCGCGCGGTGCCACGGGCGCAACCACGGGCGCCGGTTCCGGTGCCTGCTGCCGCACCGCGGCGGTGGCGGGCGGCGCGAGGGGCGTCGGAGTGGTCGACGCCGGTGCAGGCGCCGAGGTGGCGCCCAGGGAAGGCGCGCCACAGTCACCGAGAACCCTGCCGATCGCGTCCTTCTCGGCCTGGGTCACCCACAGCCCGTATGCGGCTTTCACCTCGACCTGTCGTGACACGTAGGTGCATCGGTAGGCCTTGTTCGGGGGCAGCCACGTCGCGGCGTCCCCGTCGCTCTTCTGCCCGTTGGTGGGGCCGTCGACGGCCTGCAGATTTCGTGGGTCGTTCGCCAGGTTGCGTAGGGCCGTTTCGTCGAGTTGCTGTGCACCCTTCTGCCAGGCGTCGGACAGCGCTACGACGTGATCGATCTGCACGGCATTCGAGGTGCCCTCGCCTCGGACGAACTCGATGGTCCTGCCCGTGTACACGTCGTCGAGGGTTCCCGTCAGGACCGTGCAGTTGTTCGATCCGGGTTTGACGGTGATGTCGATCAGATCGCGGCGCAGGATGTCGTTGCGGGTGTCGCAGCCGTTGTGGCCACCGCCGACGGTCACATCGTCGGACCACGCCTGACCGAAAAGTGCTCGGTCGTAACCGGTCTTGGGCGCCCGGCCCTTCACCGGGAGTGCCTCGAGCGCGCCGAGAGTCGCTGCGGCGCTGCCGTCGGAGGACGGCATCGCCGCGGGAACGGCGGCAGGTGTCGTCGAGCTGCTCGGGTGGGTGGTCGTCTCGGACGTCACCGACGTCCGAGGCGCGGCGGTGGTCGGGGATGCCGTGTCCTCGCCGCTACCGCACGCGGTCGACGACACCGCGACGCCGCCCGCGAGGAGCAGCCAGCACACACGGCGGACCCAGGGCAGGGGTCGAGAGGATTTCAGGGGCAGGGGAGCGGGCACGGCTCTTCCTTCGGAGGGGCGGCGTCACGCATCGACTCGGGTGGGGTCGGTCGAGCGTCGGCCGGTTTCGGGCACGAATCGCAATGTCTACCAAAAAGGACCGGCGCACGGGTCGAAAGTGTCACGATTCGATGCGCGTCGGCTCGCAGTGGTGGCGACCGCGGTAACGGCCCGCGAGCCGCCGACGGCGACGTAGTCTCGGGCAATGGACGCCGTCGCGAGTGGTCCGGCCGATCGAATCATGGTCCGAAGCGAGTTCGCGCCCTTACGCACAGTTGTCGTATCGCGGTCTCAATTCGGGGCGCCGGAGACGCTGTCGGAGAGCAGCACCGCCTTTCTGGCTCCGGAGGACCGGGACATGCTCGCGACGATGCTCGGACGCGACCATGCGGATGCCTTTCCGGAGCGTCAACGCCGGTGGGAGGCCGAGCGCGACGAGTTGTGCGCCCTCTTCACGCGGTACGGCATCGAGGTGCTGCGCCCGAGGCTGCTGAACGATACGGAGAAGCGCGCCGCCGGCTCGAACGGATATGCCGACTTCTTCGTCCGGGACCCGTGGTTCACCGTCGGCGACGTCGTGATCGAGGGGTCTCTGCGGCTGCCGCACCGGCGTCTCGAGGTGCTGGCGAGTCGCGAGATCCTGACCGACAGGGTGCTCGACGGCCGCTGCTCGTACGTCGCGCTGCCGCAGCCCGGCGTGCCGAGCAGCGCCGCGGCCGGAGCGGGCGCGGGGCCGTTCCTCGAGGGCGGTGACGTGCTCGTGCACGAGGATCATGTCTATGTCGGGAATTCGGGGCTGGCGTCCGACGAACTCGGGATCCGGTGGCTGCGCAAACTGCTCGGGCCCCTGGGGTACACCGTCGAGGAGGTGCCTCTGGCGCCGAACTTCCTGCACCTCGACTGCGCGGTCGGCCTCATTCGGGAAGGGCTCGCGGTCGTCTGTCCCGCGGCCCTGCCCGACGGCCTCCCGGAACGGCTGCGGGACTGGACGCTGATCGAGATCACCGAGCGAGACGGCATGCATCTGGGGACGAACGGACTGCCGATCAGCCCCGAGGTCTATGTGACCGACCCGGAATTCCGGCATATCGGCGACCGGATCGCCCACCACGGCGTCACGGTCGAGTATGTCGATTTCGCCGTGACCCGTAGCTTCGGCGGCGCCTTCCGCTGCACCACGCAGGTGCTGCGTCGCGAGTGACCGGTGGAGGTCAGCCGACCTCGGCCACGTCCCGCGACTTCCACCAGGACCACACGGCGGTCACGATGATCGCGCCGGCGAGGGAGCCGATGATCCCACTCGGCCGGAGCGCGAGGCCGTCACCGGCGAACAGGCTGATGACCAGACCGCCGACGAACGATCCGCCGACACCCGCGGCGCAGGCCAGTCCCCAGTCGATGCCCGACTTGGATTTGCCCACGATCAACTGGGCGACGGCACCGACGAGCAATCCGAACAGGATGATCCCGATGATCAGCATGGCCGGAGTATGGCAGTTCGCGCGCCTGTCTGTCCCGGATATGCCGCTTTTCCAACGGGATCGAGGCGGATCGGCGTCGGATGATCGAAACTCTTGAACTCCCTGCACAACCGACCGAACGACGGTGCGGTCCCGCCCCCGTCTGTTGACGGTCGGCCGGGGTGCTCTCAGGATTCTCGGCATGACTCACGGCAGCGTCGACACCCTGGCCCGCCGGCACGCCTTCTCGGCCTGCCGCGTGTGTGCGCCCTGTCCGCGTTCCTGTTGATTCCACCGGTCGCGCATCCACGCCAGGCCGATTCTCCGCACCCGCCGGTCGTCCCGATTCGGGCCGGGTTCCTCGTGCACTCCTCACGTATCCATCGGAGGTTTCCATGCGTCGTTCGACGCGAACACGTTTCGTCCTCGCCGCTCTGACGGCCGTCGCCGCCCTGACGGTCGGGGCCTGCAGCAGTTCCAATGCGTCCGAAGCGTCGGACTCGGCGGGCAACTCGCAGGCCGATGTCACGCTGCGTATCGGCGACCAGGTCAAGAGCACCCAGTCGCTGCTGGAGGCCGCAGGCGCACTCGACGGGCTGGACTACAAGATCGAGTGGTCCACCTTCGAGGCCGGTCCGCCGCTCCTGGAGGCCCTGGGCGCCAACAAGATCGATGCCGGCGGCACGGGCGACGTGCCCCCGGTGTTCGCGCAGGCGAACGGCAACTCGGGCCGAATCGTGGCGGTACAGGCGCGGACGGGGGCCAACGACTTCCTGTTGGTGCCCTCGAACTCGTCAGCGTCGTCGATCGCGGACCTGAAGGGCAAGAAGATCGCGGTCACCCAGGGGTCGAGCTCACACGGGCTCGTGTTGGGTCTGCTCGAGCAGGCCAAGCTGCCGGTGTCGGACTTCCAGTTCCAGTTCCTCGGTCCGGCCGACGCCCTGAGCGCCTTCAACGCCGGGCAGGTCGACGCGTGGGCGGTGTGGAACCCCTACTCGACGATCGGCAAGAACACCGCGGGCGCCAAGATCATCGCGGACGGCAGTGAGGTCACCACCGGGCAGTCGTACTTCTCGGCCGCATCGGACGCACTCGCGGATCCGGCGAAGTCGGCGGCACTCGCCGACTTCTTCGGGCGCCTGACCCGGGCCCAGGCGTGGGCGGACGACCATCCCGAGGCGTGGGTGCCGATCTTCGCGAAGCTGACCAAGTTGCCCGAGGACGTCGCCGCGGCATCGTTCGACACGTCCAAGGGGTCGTACGTTCCGATCGACGACCAGCGCATCGCGAAGCAGCAGAAGCTGATCGACCTGTTCGCCGCCGCGGGACTGCTGAAGCAGGCGCCGGTCGCCGGTGACTGGTTCGACGACCGATTCAATCAGCAGATCCAGGCGGGTGCGAAATGACCGCCGTGCTGCCGAAAGGCCTGGCGGAGGCCGCGGCGACGGACGCCGCCGCACCGGAACAAGCACAACAATCGGGGCGCTCGTGGACGCCGCTGCTGCGCCTGATCTCCCCGCTGGTACTGCTCGTCCTGTGGCAGCTGCTGAGCAGCGCCGGCCTCGTCTCGGACAAGACACTCGCCTCGCCCGCGCAGGTGATCTCGGCGGCCGCGGAACTGTGGTCGGACGGCAGCCTGCAGGACGCGCTGGCGGTGTCGGTCCAGCGGGTGCTGCTCGGTGCGGTCCTGGGAATCGTCGTCGCGGTGCTGTTGGGGGTGCTGGCCGGATTCTCCAGGATCGTGGAACTCGCGATCGACCCGCCGATCCAGATGCTGCGGACGGTCCCGTTCCTCGGGCTGATCCCGCTGTTCATCATCTGGTTCGGGATCGGTGAGCAGCCCAAGGTGTTCCTCGTGGCGCTCGGCGTGATGTTCCCGCTCTACCTCAACCTGTTCGCCGGCATTCGCAGCATCGACGGCAAGCTGATCGAGGCGGCGGAGACGTTGGGGCTGAACAAGTTCCAGCTCGCTCTCCATGTCATCCTGCCCGGTGCGCTGCCGCAGGCGCTGACCGGGCTGAGGATGTCCCTCGGCGTCGCCTGGCTCGCGCTCATCGTCGCCGAACAGATCAACGCCGACGCGGGCCTCGGCTACCTGATCAACAACGCCCGCATCTATTTCCGCATCGACATCGTCATCTTCGGTCTGCTCGTCTACGCATTCCTCGGTCTCGCGACCGACGCGATCGTGCGGGCCCTCGAGGGAAGGCTGCTGACATGGCGCAAGACGTACCAGGGCGCGTGAGCGACGCCGTCGTCGCCGCCCGGGGCGTGCGCCGGGTGTTCGGATCCGACGTGGTGCTCGACGGCATCGACCTGACGCTGCACTCCGGCGAGATCGTCGCACTCGTCGGACGCAGCGGATCGGGCAAGTCGACGCTGCTGCGCACCGTCGCCGGACTCGATCGCGGGCACGAGGGCCGCATCGACGTCGACGGTTCGGTGGCCGTCGCATTCCAGGAACCACGCCTGCTGCCGTGGAAGCGGGTGCACCGCAACGTGTCCCTCGGCCTGCCCGACGGCGACGGCAAGCGGCGGGCGATCGAGGCCCTCGGCGAGGTGAACCTCGGGCACCGCGTCGACGCGTGGCCGCTCACCCTGTCCGGTGGCGAGGCGCAGCGGGTGTCCCTCGCCCGCGCGCTGGTCCGCGAGCCGGACCTGTTGCTCCTCGACGAGCCGTTCGGGGCGCTCGACGCGCTCACGCGGATCACGGCCTACGAGTTGTTGATCCGGCTGTGGCGCCGGCACGGCTTCGCGGTCCTGCTGGTCACCCACGACGTGGAGGAGGCGGTGCTGCTCGCCGACCGCGTGCTCGTCCTCGACGACGGCCGGATCGCCCACGACGTCGCCGTCACGGCCCCGCGTCCCCGGCAGCGCGCCGACCCGGGGGTCGTCGCCCTGCGCACACAAGTTCTCGCTCATCTCGGTGTTCTCGAAGGGATTTCGGCATGACCCTGCACTTCCACTGGTACCTGCCCACCAACGGTGACGGACGGGAGGTGATCGGCGCGCTCGAACCTCGGGAGGCGTCCGGCCGTGCATCCGAGTTCCGACCCGCGTCGCTCGACTACCTGACGCTCGTGGCGAAGACCGCCGAACAACTCGGGTTCGAGGCAGTGCTCACGCCGACCGGCTCGTGGTGCCCCGACGCCTGGATCACGACCGCGGCGCTCATCCGGGAAACCCGGAGCCTGAAGTTCCTCGTCGCGTTCCGGCCCGGACTGATCACCCCGACACTCGCGGCGCAGCAGGCGGCCGCCTTCCAACAGCTGTCGGGCGGACGTCTGCTGCTGAACATCGTCACCGGTGGCGACGCGGAGGAGCAACGCAGGTTCGGCGACTTCCACTCCAAGGAGGAGCGGTACGAGCGCACTGGCGAATTCCTCGACATCGTCCGCGGAGCCTGGAGCGGCACGCCGTACGACTTCTCCGGCAAGTACTACACGGTCGAGGGCGCGGCGGCCTTCCCGACGCCGTCTCCGGCGCCGGGGATCTTCTTCGGCGGCGCCAGCGAGCCGGCGCTCGATGTCGCGGCAAAGCACGTCGACACGTACCTCACCTGGACCGAGCCGCCGGCCAAGGTGGGAGCACTCATCGACGACGTCCGGCGCCGCGCCGCCGCCCACGGGCGGACACTGAGCTTCGGCATCCGGGCACACGTGATCGCCCGGGACACGTCCGAGGAGGCGTGGGCCGAGGCCGACAAGCTCGTCGGCCGGATCAGTCCCGCCCAGATCGAACTGGCCCGGACTCGGCTGGCGCAGAGCGAGTCCGAGGGGCAGCGGCGCCAGCTCGGGCTCAGCGCGGACCTGCGGAATCTCGAGGTGTACCCGGGACTGTGGGCGGGCTTCGGCCTGGTCCGCGGCGGTGCCGGGACCGCGCTCGTCGGCAGCCACGAGGAGGTCGCGTCGCTGATCCAGGAGTATGCCGCCGTGGGCGTCGAGCACTTCGTCCTCTCGGGTCAGCCGCACATCGAGGAGGCGTACTGGTTCGCGGAGGGGGTGCGACCGATCCTGTCCCGGCGGGGGCTGCTGCACGCCGCCTGACGCCCGGAAAACCGTTTGTCCGATGCCGGGGCCGGTCGTATCGTGGCGGCAGTCAGCCGCCCGAACGATCGAAGGAGCCGGCCCGCCATGGATCCGATCACCGAACGCGACCTGAGGGCGTCGTTCGTCAACTGTTCCAAGGGGGACGCCAAGCGCCTGCCCGCGCCGCGTGACCTGGACGATCGGCCGTGGGAGGAACTCGACTTCCTGGGCTGGACCGACCCGTCGTTCCCGGGGCGCGGCTATCTGGTCGTCCCCCGGGCGGACGGCCCGGTGGGAATCTCCATGCGGTTCGAACCCAACGGGTCCGGCAAGTCCCAGATGTGCGCGATCTGCCTCACCACCCACACCCGCGGCGGCATCGCGCTCATGACGGCGAACAAGGTCGGCGAGTCGGGCCGTGCAGGAAACTCGGTCGGCATCTACATGTGCATCGACTTGGCCTGCCCGCTCTACGCCCGTGGCCGGAAGAAGCCCACGCTCGGTAGCCGGTACCGCGAGGACCTCACACCGGAGGAGAAGACCGCGCGCGTCCGAGACAACATCGACGCTTTCGTCGACCGCCTGTACGCCTGAACCCGCGGCCGTCGGTGGGTCGACGGTCAGACCATCTCGGGTACGTGCAGGTGCGCGATCGCGAGTTCGAACTCGCGTACCTCCAGCAATTCGGCGCCGGTCTCGCGGAGTGCCGCGGCCCGGATCGACTCGGCGTGCTCGCGACCGGCCCGCATCTGCTCGGCGGTGTCGATGGTCACCGAGGACACCGCCAGACCCGCTGCATGATCGACCATCAGGCTCGCGCTGCAGAATCCGTCGGTGTCCTCCATCGCGGGCAAGTGCAGCTTGTAGACGTCGACGGCATGCGTCATCGTCCCGGGATCGACCTTGAACCAGGTCACGCGGACGCAGGCGCCGGGCTGCGACGCGTGGTCGCGGTGCAGGACCTCGATGTCCCACCGCTCGACGTGGACCGTGCCGTGGAAGACCGCGGTGGCCTGATCCCGAAGGTGTATGGCGGGCGCTTCGCTCGCACGCAGAGTTTCTTCGTCCCTCCACGAACTGGTGGCGATGCAGCGCCCGGAGTCGCGGTCGACCAGGAGGGACAGTCCCTCGCTGCCCTCGATGTCGGCGAGAGCCGGCATCACGGTGTCCCGGATGTGTCTGATTCCGGCGTCGATGAACGAGGGATGCGCCTGGATGGTTGTAGAACGTGCGTACACGATCGACTTCCTCTGCTCGAGGCGGTGCCTCGGTCGGCACCGCCGGTCCCGTTCCTCACTTCACCTTCCTCCCGTGGTCGGGACCTGGCAATGGCCTTCCGAGCACGAGGTCCGTCAGCGGGGGAGTGCCAGCCCGAAATCGACGCTGCCGTCGGGGTTGACGTCGTAGACCTCGATGCCGTCGGCGACGTTCGCCCCGTCCGTTCCCGTCGACACAGCGATCTTGTTGCACGCGTTGCGCATCATGTCGATCACCAATTCGACTGCCTCGGCGGGGGAGAAGTGCGTGCGCACGTCGGCCACGACCTCCGGGTCGAGACGTCCGGGCTGCCAGACCAGCGCGTCGGTGAACTCGAGCGCCGCCTTGTGCCGGGCCGAGAGACTGCTCGCCCGGAAGTCGTCGATCTCGTCGTAGAGGTCCTCGCCGCCGCCGGCCAGCATCGCGGTCCGGTTGCGCAGCGACTTGCACAGGCGACAGTTGTGTTGCCGGGCCTGGTAGAGGCGAACCACCTCGGTGGTCACCGGGTCGAGTTCACGCACCCGTGCGACCTCGACGAGTGTGCGCTGGATCAGCGGCCACGGCTCGCCGGTGGTGTCCCATTCGGCTGGGGCGGACCACGCCGGTTGCGGTGCGGTGAACAGCGCGTCGAGGCCGGCCCGCGCCCGGGGCACCCAGTCGGCGACGTAGAGCACTTGGACGAACCGGCCGGTGTCCGGGCCGAGCGCCGATGCCAGCGCGGCCCGCTGGGAGTCGTCGATCATCGACACGTCCACGCAGAACTGCTCGGCGAACTCCAGCGGCGCGCCGGTGAGCGTGTCCGCGGCCGATTCGGGTGTCGGCAGCGCCGGGAGCGACAGCGTCTGCGCGCCCACCCGTCGGGCGGCGGTGACGAGAGGAGCAGGAGCGATCGCGACGAGTTCGTCGAGGGTCGACGCCACGCCGGGAGCGAAGTGGCGTAGTGCCGATGCGCCGCTGTGGCGCATCCAGTCGTCGTGTTCCGTCATGCTCCGTCACCGTCCTCGCGTGGGGTCCTCCGTCGCGGTCCATTGAACGCTGCGGAAGCGTAATTCGCTTGCCCTGTCCCGAAATCGCTCTACGGTTGGAATATCCAACAATTGATCGGACGGCGACACGGGCGATCCCCGTGCGCCGGTCCATGACCGGAGAAGGACAGTGAGCCCCACCGAGCACGGCCACAACCTCGTGAACTTCGCCAGCCACATCGACGACGGGACCCTCGCCCAGGCGCGAGAGACCGCCTCCATGCCGTTCGTGTACCCGCACGTGGCGCTCATGCCGGACGCGCACGTCGGCAAGGGCTCGGCAGTGGGAACGGTGATCCCCACCCGCGGTGCGGTGATCCCGGCAGCGGTCGGCGTCGACATCGGATGCGGAATGATCGCGGCCCGAACGCGGTTCACGTACGCCGATATCGAACGCGCCGAACGGGAGGGGCGGACGCTGCACGCGCTGCGGCTGCGGATCGAGCACGCGATCCCGTTGTCGCCGGGCAACTACAACCTCACTGCGTCCCTCGGAAAGTGGTTCGCGGAACCCAGGATCGCCGAACTCGAGGAGCGAGCCGCCCGCGACGGAGTCGACCTGTCGCACTCCCCGAAGTGGCGCGAGCAGTTGGGTTCGCTGGGCGGCGGCAACCACTTCGTCGAGCTGTGTCTCGACGAGCAGGACCGGGTGTGGATGTTCCTGCACTCCGGTAGCCGGGGCGTGGGAAACAAGATCGCACAGAAGCACATCGCGATCGCCCAGAGGTTGTGCCGCACATGGCACATCGACCTGCCGAACCAGGATCTCGCCTACTTGGCGGAGGGCACACCCGAGTTCTGGGACTACATCCGGGAACTGCGCTGGGCGCAGCGGTTCGCGCTGCTGAACCGCGCCGAGATGATGGACCGTTTCAGCAAGGTGCTCGGCGAGTGGATCGGGGCCCCGGTGGTCGAGACCGAGCGGATCAACTCTCACCACAACTACACCGAGCAGGAGGAGCACTACGGCGAGACGGTCTGGCTCACCCGCAAGGGCGCGGTGAACGCGCACGAGGGCGTCGACGCGGTCATTCCCGGATCGATGGGCACCCGGTCGTATGTGGTCCGCGGTAAGGGAGATGCGCGCGGGCTGTGTTCGGCCCCGCACGGCGCCGGCCGCAGGTTCTCCCGCACCCAGGCCCGCAAGCGGTTCACCGTCACGGACCTCGCCGATCGGATGACGGGGATCGAGTACCGGCACGGCGCCGAGTGGATCGACGAGATCCCGGACGCCTACAAGGACATCGACGTCGTCATGCACGACGCGCGGGATCTCGTCGAGGTTCGGTACCGGTTGCGCCAGATCCTCAACGTCAAGGGCACCTGAGCCGGCAACGGATGCACGAACACCCCGGGAGGAGTCCCGGGGTGTTCGTGTGCGGTGCGCGAATGTCGCGTTCAGCTGAAGTCGAGGGTGCTGCCGAAGTTCAGGAGGTTGCCGATCGGTCCGATCAGAAACGGGAACAGCGAGACGAGGTTGAGGTTCATCGTGGGCCTTTCGAGGGCGAGACCGGTCGACACGGGTCGTTATGCGACCGAAATATAGCCGAGCGTCGACTCGGATCACGGCGTTTTCCGGAAAGAGAGCTGGACGGACGTCCAGCATTCGGGTCCGGACGGATCAGGAGGGCCGGGCGAGCAACGTGTCGAGTGCCGCGAAGCTTGCATTCATCCCCGCCTCCATGCCGGACTGCAGCATGCCGTCCCGGTCCTCGGTGGTCATGAAGATCGAGTCCATCACCAACTTGGTGTGGCCGTCGCCGAGGTCGACGAACTCGATCGTCTCGACCGAGACGTGGGTGGGCATGCCGTCCCACTCGAACGACCAGACGATGCGGTCTTCCGGCGTCACCTCCCGGAATCGCCCCTCGAATCCGGCGACACCGCCCTCATGGTGCTCGACGAAGCGCCAGTGCCCGCCCCTCCCGAGTTCCCACTTCTCGATGTCGAGCCGATTTCCGCGTCCCCACCACTGGGCGAGCAACTCCGGATCGGTGTAGGCCGACCACACCCGGTCGCGTGGTGCCGCGACGACGCGTTCGATGTGCACTCCGCGGTCGCCGGTGGTGGTCACGGTCGCCGTAGCTGCCGGGTCGGTCATCGATCCTCCCTCGGTGGGGTGTGCTCAGAACGGAAGCGTTGTGGCGGTCAGCTTTTCGGCAACCGCCCAGAGCGAGGGTGCCAGATCCACACCGCGCGAGCTGCGTGGTGGATCGTATCGCCGGGTGGGACCGACGAGTGCCATGCGGCCACCGGGACCGTAGTAGCCGCCCTGCGCGGCCTCGGGGCTGGTGGCGGCGAAGAGGATCGGCTCCACGCCGTGGCGCACGTCCTGCGACGGCAGCATCGTGCGGTCGTTGCCCGAGAACATGCCGTGGCGGGGTGTCTCGCGGCCCAGGCTCGCCCCCGCCGTCTGGAGATTGGTGCGGGTGTAACCGGGGTGTGCGTAGGTGCTGAGCAGATCCCAGCCGAGTTGGTCGGCCACCCGAGCCAGATGCTGCGCCATCAGCATGTCGGCGAGCTTGGACTGTGCGTAGCTGAGGGGCGGACTGTAGCGGTGACGCGACTGCAGGTCGCGAAAGTTGATCCGGCCGTAGTGCGCCGTGCCGCTCGTCATCGTCGCGACCCGCGACGCGGGCGCGTCCAGGAGCAGCGGCAGCAGCAGATTCGTGAGGGCGAACGGGCCCAGGAAGTTGCTGCCGAACTGCAACTCGAACCCGTCCACGGTCTCGAACCTGCGCGGCGGTGACCTCACGCCCGCGTTGTTGACGAGCAGGTCGATCGGTCGACCGTCGTCGAGGAAGCCGGCGGCGAACTCCCGGACGGATCCGAGATCGGCGAGGTCGATTCGTCGGATCTCGAGCTGCGCGTCGGGGTTCTCGTGCATGATCTCGGCGCACGCCGACTCACCCTTGCCCGGGGTGCGGACCGCCATCACGACGTGCGCGCCGGCCGCGGCCAACCGTCGGGTGGCCTCCTTGCCGGTGCCGCTGTTGGCGCCGGTGACGACGACGTACCGGCCCGTCATGTCGGGAACCTGATACATGGGAACCACCTCGGCGATCGACGATGCACGGGCTCGTTCCCGATCCAATCTACCGCCGGACCGGCCCACGTCCGGCCGGTTCTCGCCGCGGCGTCGTACGCTCGCGACCGCCGGCCGATGAGTTTTCTGCGCGGTCGCGGTCTATCCCACAGAGCACGATGCGGAACACGACGACCGGAAGGATCTCGACCATGCAGACGATCACCCCCTGCCTGTGGTTCGACACCGAGGGCGAGGAGGCGGCGACCTTCTACGTCTCGCTGTTCGAGAATTCGCGGATTCTCGACATCTCCCGGTACGGGCCCGGCATGCACCGGCCGGAGGGGCTCGCGTTGACGGTGGAGTTCGAGTTGAACGGCCAGAAGTTCACCGCTCTCAACGGGGGACCGGAGTTCCCGTTCACGGAGGCCGTGTCGTTCCAGGTGAGTTGCGCCGACCAGACCGAGGTCGACGAGTACTGGAACCGGTTGACGGCCGACGGCGGCCAGGAGAGCCGGTGCGGCTGGCTGAAGGATCGCTGGGGGGTGTCGTGGCAGATCGTCCCGGAGGCCCTCGCGTCGTACATCGGCGGGCCGGATCCGGCGGGCGCGCAGCGCGCCACACAGGCGATGATGCAGATGCGCAAACTCGACATCGACGTCATCCGTCAGGCGTACGAGAGCGAGTGACGGTTTGGTCGTGCCCGGTCGGTGCGGTTCGCTGTCAGTCATGGGATTCACGCGTGCCGAACTCGAGGCCTTCCGCGACGCCGAGGTGCCGGATCTGATCGGCCCGGGCTGCCGCCTGCTGTTCGTGGGCATCAACCCGGGCCTGTGGACGGCGGCCACCGGCGCGCATTTCGCGCGGCCCGGTAATCGCTTCTACCCCGCGTTGCTGCGGGCCGGCATCGTCGACCGTCCGATCGACCCCACGGCCGGCATGTCCGACGGCGACCGGGAGATGCTCGTCGCTCGCGGCGTCGGGATCACGAACATCGCCCACCGTGCGACGGCGCGCGCCGACGAACTCACCGCGGACGAGCTGCGGGCGGGCGGTGACCGCCTGCGGGAGACGGTTGCCCGGGTACGACCGCAGGTGGTTGCGGTCGCCGGGATCACCGCGTACCGGACGGCGTTCGGGGTACGGAAGGCGGTGGCCGGACGTCAGCCCGAGGGCTTCGAAGGCACGGCACTGTGGGTGGTGCCGAACCCGAGCGGCCTCAACGCCCACGACACCGTCGACTCCCTTGCCCGGGCGTACCGGGCCGCCGCGGTCGATGCGGGCGTCGTGTCGGACTGACCGCGCCACGTCTTCTGCCCGGACTCGGTGATTCCGCTCGTGGCAGCCCCGGGGCCGCGAGACACTCGAAGGGATGGCGGACGACGTCGAGGTGCTCCCGTTGTTCGCGGCCGATCCGGTCGCGGCGGTGATTCTGGCCGTCGCGTTCCTGGCCGTCCTGCTGTCGGAAGCCTGGATCGGCCGGACCCACCCGGGTGCAGGCTCCCACCGAGACGGATGGACCGGGGCGGCGGTGGGGCTCGGTCTGCTGGTGGCGTACGTCGGTGGTGCGTTGGTCGCTGTGCTCGTTCCGGCGGCGGTGATCACCGGCGGCGCCTGGTGGTTCTTCTGGGCGGGTCTCGCCGTGGCCGCGGCGGGGCAGGCGCTGCGTCTGCGGGCCGTCCGTGAACTGGGCGCGTCGTTCACGTTCCAGGTCCAGACCGTGCAGGGCCAGCGCGTCGTGGACACGGGCCTGTACCGCCGGATCCGGCACCCGTCGTACACCGGGGCGCTGACCTGCGCGCTCGGGTTCACCATCGCGTACACGAATTGGCTTGCGCCGCTGACGGTGCTGGGTCTCGCTGCGGCCTACGTCGTGCGGATCCCGCACGAGGAGCAGGTGCTCGTCGAGGGGCTGGGGGAGCCGTACCGGCAGTACATGCGCCGAACCCGGCGGCTGATCCCGTTCGTCCTGTAACCCGCGCGCCCCTATATCTACGATCTACGTACGTAGATAGTATGTTGGTGGTCGTGTGGATGTCAGGAATGAGAAGCGGCCGTGCGATCGCCGCCGCGGGGGCCGTCGCCCTGCTGCTGTCGGGGTGTGCCACCGGTGCGGACGCCGTGGCACAGGGTGGAACGTTCGATTTCGTGGCCCCGGGCGGCCGGATGGACATCTTCTACGACCCTCCGGAAGCGAGGGGATCGATCGGGAATCTCGCCGGCCCGGAACTGATCACCGATCAGCCGATCGCGCTCACGGACTTTCCCGGACAGGTCGTGGTGATCAACCTGTGGGGCCAGTGGTGCGCGCCGTGCCGCGCCGAGGCGGACGATCTCGAACGGGTCTATCAGGCGACCAGGGGCAGTGGCGTGCAGTTCCTCGGCATCAACGTACGAGATCCCCAGCGGGACAAGGCTCAGGACTTCGCCGTCGACTTCGGGCTCACGTACCCGTCGATCTACGACCCGCCGATGCGCTCGCTGCTCGCACTGGGCGGCAAGTATCCGACGAGTGTCATCCCGTCGACGATCGTCCTCGACCGGCAGCATCGCGTCGCCGCGGTGTTCCTGCGGGAGTTGCTCGACGTCGATCTGCAGCCCGTGGTCGAGCGGATCGCCGCGGAATGACGCGACCGCGTGCTCACATCGTGAGCACCATGCGGTACCGCGCGCGGCCCTCGTCCATCGCCGCGTAGGCCTCCGCGGCCCGGGCGAGTGGGCGTTCCTCGATCTGGGCGCGCACCCCGGACAGCACCGCGAACTGCATGGTCTCCTCCACGTCGCGGGCGGTGCCCGACGGATGCCCCGTCACGCTGACGCCGGGCATGATGAGTTGCAGCGGACTGATCGGCAGAGGATCCGGCGTGACGCCGACGACGACCAGCTCGCCCTGCGCGGCCAGCCCGCCGACGGTGTCGGCCATGGCCTTCGAGTTCGCGGCGGTCGCCAGTACCACGGACGCACCCCCGAGCGCCTGCAGGGCCGCGGCGACGTCGCCGGCCGTGGAGTCCACGTAGTGGTGGGCGCCGAACCGGCGTGCGTCGTCGCTCTTTTCGGCACCACGCGCGATGGCGATCGTCTCGAAGCCCATCGCCCGGGCGAACTGGACGCCGAGGTGCCCGAGGCCGCCGACCCCCAGGACGGCGACGCGATCGCCGGGCCGGGCCGGGGTCTTGCGCAGCGCATCGAAGGTCGTGACGCCGGCGCAACTCAGGGGGGCGGCCTCCGCGAACGACAGGCCGTGGGGGATCCGCGCCAGCGCGTTGGAGGGCGCGGTCACCGACTCGGCGTAGCCGCCGGGATACTGCCAGCTGGGCACCTGCATCCTCTCGCAGTGGATGAAGTTGCCCTTGCGGCACGGGACGCACTCGTTGCAGTGCCCGCCGAACCAGCCGACGGCCACCCGATCGCCCACCGCGAAGTCGTCGACACCGTCTCCGAGTTCGACTACGGTTCCGGCGATCTCGTGCCCCGGAGTGAGCGGCCAGGACATTCCCGGGAATCCACCGTTGACGAACCCGTGGTCGGTGCCGCAGACGCCGCACGCGGCGACCGCGATGCGCACATGGTCGCGGCCCGGCGGCGTCGTCTCGACGTCGGCGAGCGTCAGAGGTTCGCCGGGGGACTGGACGTGTACTGCTCGATGGGTCGACATCGGCACCCTCGCTCCGTGTGGCGGTCGGCGGTCCGCGTTCCAGTCAAGACCCCGCAGGCGGACCCTGGCAAGGCCGCGCGGCGTACGCGGCAAAGACGACGAAAGGCCCGGCGGAGCGAATGCTCCACCGGGCCTTCGGTATTCGATGCGCCGGTCAGCTCACAGGCCGGGGCGCTTGCCGATCGTCAGCGTGACCTCTCCGGTGTGGGCGAAGAAATCGTTGCCCTTGTCGTCGACCACGATGAAGGCCGGGAAGTCCTCGACGTCGATCTTCCAGACCGCCTCCATGCCGAGCTCTTCGTATTCGACGATCTCGACGTTCTTGATGCAGTCCAGCGCCAGACGGGCCGCCGGGCCGCCGATGGAACCGAGGTAGAAGCCGCCGTGCGTGTTGCACGCGTCGGTGACCTGCTTGGAACGGTTGCCCTTGGCGAGCATGATCATCGATCCGCCCGCGGCCTGGAACTGCTCGACGTACGAGTCCATGCGGCCGGCGGTGGTGGGGCCGAACGAGCCCGACGCCATGCCGTCCGGGGTCTTGGCCGGGCCGGCGTAGTACACCGGGTGATCCTTGAGGTACTGCGGCATGTCCTCGCCCGCGTCCAGGCGCTCCTTGATCTTCGCGTGCGCGATGTCGCGCGCGACGACCAGCGGACCGGTCAGCGACAGGCGGGTCTTGACCGGGTGCTTCGACAGCTCGGCCAGGATCTCCGGCATCGGGCGGGTCAGGTCGATCTTGACCGCAGCGCCCTTGCCGGTGCCCGAGACGCCGTCGGTGTCCGAGTCGAGCTGCGTGTCGGTGACCTCGGGCAGGAACTGGCCGGGGTTGAACTCGAGCTGCTCGAGGAAGACGCCCTCGGGGGTGATCTTCGCCTTCGCCTGGCGGTCGGCCGAGCAGGAGACGGCGATCGCGACGGGCAGCGAGGCGCCGTGGCGGGGCAGGCGGACGACGCGGACGTCGTGGCAGAAGTACTTGCCACCGAACTGCGCGCCGATGCCGATCTTCTGGGTGAGTTCGAAGACCTGCTTCTCGAGCTCGTGGTCGCGGAAGCCGCGGCCGGTGATCGCACCCTCGGTGGGCAGCTCGTCCAAGTAGTGTGCCGACGCGTACTTGGCGGTCTTGAGCGCGAACTCGGCCGACGTGCCGCCGACGACGATCGCCAGGTGGTACGGCGGGCAGGCCGCGGTGCCGAGCGAGCGGATCTTGGCCTCGAGGAACTGCATCATCGAGTCCGGGTTCAGGATGGCCTTCGTCTCCTGGTACAGGTACGATTTGTTGGCCGATCCGCCGCCCTTGGCCATGAACAGGAACTTGTAGGAGTTCTCGTGGCCCTTCGCGGTGTCCGCGTACAGCTCGATCTGCGCGGGCAGGTTGTTGCCGGTGTTCTTCTCGTCCCACATCGTGATGGGGGCGTTCTGCGAGTAGCGCAGGTTCAGCTTGGTGTAGGCGTCGTACACGCCGCGGGCGATCGACTCCTCGTCGTCGCCCGGGGTGAGCACCTGCTGGCCGCGCTTGCCCATGACGATCGCGGTGCCGGTGTCCTGGCACATGGGCAGTACGCCGGCCGCCGAGATGTTCGCGTTCTTCAGCAGGTCCAGGGCGACGAACTTGTCGTTGCCCGACGCCTCGGGATCGTCGAGGATGCTCGCGACCTGCTTCAGGTGATCGGTCCGCAGGTAGTGCGAGATGTCGTGCAGAGCGGTCTCGGTGAGCAACCGCATGGCCTCGGGCTCGACCTTCAGGAAGGTGCGGCCGTCGGGTCCCTCGACGGTGGACACCCCCTCGGTGGTGAGCAGCCGGTACTCGGTGGGGTCTTCACCGATCGGCAGCAGGTCCTCGTAGAGGAATTCCGGCATCGTTTCTCCTGAACACGGGCTGTTGAGTTCGTATTCAGGCTAACGGCGGGCGTTTGCGCGTCCGAATCGGGGCGGGCGGGAGTCCGTAGCATCGAAGGTGGGCGCGGTGGGGTGTGCGACAGCTCACCGGGCGCCGGACGCCGGAAGGCGTACGCTCGATTGGATAACGGACAGATAACGATGAGTTGTCTGTCGGTAGCAGCAGGATCGGACAGACGGGGGCTCCTCACCGTATGAACAGCGCTACAGCGAACGCCGGCGCCGTGCCGACGACGGGCATCCATCGCATCCGCGCCGCACACGCGTGGCTCGACGTGGTCGTCGTCATCGCGGTGCTGATCTCGACCAACCTCGTCGCGCACTTCACCACCGTGTGGGCGAGCATCGCGACCGTGCCGATCGCGGCGGTCGTCCTCGTGGGACTCACGCGTCGCCGCGGCCTGGGCTGGTCGGAGCTGGGCCTGTCGCCGCGGCACTGGAAGAAGGGGACGCTGTACGCCCTCGCCTCTGTCGGCCTCGTGCTCGCGGTCGTCGCGATCGGTATCGCGTTGCCCGTCACGCGACAGTTCTTCATGGCCGACCGGTACGCCACCATCTCCGGCGCCCTCGTAGCGTCGATGATCGTCATCCCGCTGCAGACCGTGATCCCGGAGGAGCTCGCGTTCCGCGGCGTGCTGCAGGGCACGCTGTCGCGCGTCTCGGGGGCTCGCGGTGTCTTCGCCGCCGGATCCTTGCTCTTCGGTCTGTGGCACATCGCTTCGTCGCTGGGGCTCACCACCGGGAACCGCGGCCTCACCGGCATCCTCGGTGGCGGACTGATGGGGCAGATCCTCGGTATCGCCGGCGCCGTTGCGGCCACCGCGGCCGCAGGCTTCGTCTTCACGTGGCTGCGCAGCCGTAGCGGCAGCCTGCTGGCGCCGATCGCGCTGCACTGGTCGCTCAACGGCATAGGCGCGCTCGCTGCAGCACTGGTGTGGCACGCCTCGCTGGCCTGATCCGACGCCCCTCCGAACGGCCCGTTCCGCCCTCCGCGGAACGGGTCGTTCTCGTTTCGCCGACGAATTTTGCCGACAGTCTGGACTGTTTGTAAGTTGCCCGCTACTGTCGCCTTGTGACCCAGGGCACAGCAACGACATCTCGCACCCAGGCCGAGCGCAGTGCGGCGACGCGCGGAAAGCTTCTTGACGCCACCATCGACCTTCTGGTGGAGGTGGGTTACGCCGGGACCAGCAGCCAGGCGGTGACGAAGCGGGCCGGCGTGTCGCGGGGTGCCCAACTGCACCAGTTCCCCACCAAGGAATCGCTCGTGGTGGCCGCGGTCGCCCATCTGGTGGACAGACGCCTCGACGAACTGCTGCGCTCTCGTCCCGATCCCGATCTTGGGCTCGAGACGCTGTGTGAGGCGTTCACCGGACCTCTCTTCTACGCGGCCCTCGAACTCTGGGTCGCCGCCCGCACCGATCCCGGCCTGCACGAGGCGATGATTCCGCTCGAGCGCAAGGTCGGGGACGCGCTGCGTCTGGGGTTCGCCGAGATCGTGGGTGATCGTATGAGCCCGGACGCGGTCGACCTGAGTATCGAGATCGCCAGGGGGCTGGCGGTCTCCGCCCTGTTCCGCACTCCCGAAGCCGACCGGCAGCTGCGTGATCGCCTGCTGCCCGTCTGGAAAGCGATGGTGACCGAGTGAAATCCGGACGGACAACCCTGCCCGCTCACGTCCACACCCTGATCGTCGGCGCGGGCTTCGGCGGTATCGGCCTGGCCGCCACCCTGCTGCGCGAAGACCCGACCGCGGACCTCCTGGTGATCGAACGCGCCGACGACGTCGGCGGCACCTGGCGGGACAACACCTACCCGGGATGCGCGTGCGACGTCCCCACCGCCCTCTACTCCTACTCGTTCGCCCCGGAGCCGGGCTGGCGGTACGCCTACGGCAAGCAGGACGAGATCTACGGCTACCTGCGCCGCGTTGCCGACGAGACCGGTGTGACAGGTCGGACGGTGACGGGATGCGAACTGATCGAGGCGCAGTGGGACGCCGGCCACCGGCAGTGGCGCGTCCACACCGGGCGAGGAACCCTCACCGCGACCGTTCTCGTCGCCGCCACGGGGGCGCTCTCGGCGCCGAAGCGGCCGGACGTCCCGGGAGTGGAGTCCTTCGCGGGCACCGCATTCCATTCAGCGACGTGGGACCACGGCTACGACCTGGCCGGTAAGCGGGTCGCGGTGATCGGCACGGGAGCGTCGGCCATCCAATTCGTTCCGGAGATCGTCGATCGAGTCGAACACCTCACGCTGTTCCAGCGGACGGCGTCGTGGGTGCTTCCCAAGCACGACCGCCCCATCTCGCGCTTCGAGCGGGCCCTGTTCCGCGCGCTCCCGTCCAGTCAGAAGCTCGTGCGCGGCGCCGTGTACGCGCAGAAGGAGGGCTACGTCCTCGGCATGGCGCACCAGCTCTGGCTGCTGCGCTTGTTCCAGCGTCGTGCGGAGGCGTACCTGCGGGCGCAGGTGCCCGACGACGGATTGCGTGCGGCGCTGACGCCGACGTTCACCATCACGTGCAAGCGGATCCTGCTCTCCAACGACTGGCTGCGAACGCTCACCCGGCGCGACGTGACCGTTGTCTCGTCGGGGCTGACCGCGGTCACCGAGAACGGCGTGATCGACGATCTCGGCAACGAGTATCCGGTCGACGCAATCATTTTCGCGACCGGATTCACTCCCACCGAGCCTCCCGTCGCACGTCACGTCCGCGGGGCGGACGGTCGTACCCTGGCCGAGCACTGGGCGGGCAGCCCGTCGGCGCATCTCGGCACGACCGTGCACGGATTCCCGAATCTGTTCCTGATGTACGGCCCCAACACGAACCTCGGCCACAGCTCGATCGTCTACATGCTCGAATCCCAGGCCGCATACATCGCCGACGCACTCCGGGTGATGCGCGCGGAGCGGGCCGCGACCGCCGAGGTCACCGACGGCGCGCAGCGGCGCTACAACGAGGAGCTGGATCCGCAGCTGGCCCGGACGGTCTGGAACGCGGGTGGGTGCGACAGCTGGTACCTCGACCGCAGCGGGCGCAACTCGGTGATGTGGCCGACGTTCACGTGGCGGTTCCGCAGGCGCACGCGTCGGTTCGACCAGGAGAACTACCGGTTCACGGCGGCGGGTGAGGGCCGCCGGGAGGCCGAGGATGCCGGAGTGGGCGCATGACGCACTACGACGTCGTGGTGATCGGCTCGGGCTTCGGCGGAAGTGTCGCCGCACTGCGCCTGACCGAGAAGGGGTACCGGGTCGGCGTCCTGGAGGCGGGACGGCGCTTCGCGGACGACGAACTGCCCAGGACGTCGTGGCGGTTGCGGCAGTACCTGTGGGCGCCGTGGCTCGGCTGTTACGGCGTCCAACGGATGCACCTGCTTCCGGACGTGTTGGTGATGGCCGGCGCCGGTGTGGGCGGGGGTTCCCTCAACTACGCCAACACTCTCTACCGGCCTCCGGCCCCGTTCTTCCGGGACTCCCAGTGGGGTCACATCACCGATTGGGAGCGGGAACTCGCGCCCTACTACGAGCAGGCCGAACGCATGCTCGGAGTGCGCGAGAATCCCACCTTCACCGCTGCCGACGCGGTGATGCGTTCGGTCGCCGAGGAACTCGGGGTCGGGCACACCTTCACGACCACGCCGGTCGGGGTGTTCTTCGGCGAGCCCGGGACGCGTGTCCCGGACCCGTTCTTCGGCGGCGCCGGCCCCGAACGTACCGGCTGCACCGAGTGCGGAGGCTGCATGACCGGATGCCGGGTCGGCGCCAAGAACACCCTCGTGAAGAACTACCTCTACCTGGCCGAACACGCCGGGGCGGTCGTCCACCCCCTGACCACCGTGGAGGAGGTGCGCCCGCGCTCCGGTGGTGGCTACGCCGTCGTCACCCGAACCACGGGGCGGAGGCGGACGGCCCGTACGACCTTCACCGCGGATCAGGTGGTGGTCGCCGCCGGCACCTACGGCACCGGACGTCTGCTGTTGTCGATGCGCGACCGCGGCGTCCTCCCGCAGCTGTCGCCTCGGCTCGGGACCGTCGTGCGGACCAATTCCGAAGCGGTACTCGCCGCAGCGGCGCGGACTCGCACGGAGGATTTCACGCACGGCGTGGCCATCACGTCCTCGTTCCATCCCGACGACCACACCCACATCGAGCCCGTTCGATACGGCAAGGGCAGCAACGTGATCGGTTTGCTGCAGGCACTGCTCACCGACGGCGGCGGGCGCGTCCCACGTCCGCTGAAGGCGGTGGGGGTCGCGTTGCGGAATCCCGGCGCGTTCCTCCGCACGTTGTCGGTGCGGCACTGGTCCGAGCGCACCGTCATCGCGCTCGTCATGCAGACCGACGACAACTCGCTCGAGCTCGCCAGCCGGAAGGGGCTGTTCGGTCGCCGCCGACTCACCAGCCGGCCGGGGCCGGGAACCGCACCGCCCGAGTGGATCCCGGTCGGGCACAAGGTGATCCGAAGGGTGGCCGAACGGATCGGTGGGGACGCGGGCGGGTCGATCCTCGATCTGGTGAATATTCCGATGACGGCACACTTCCTCGGCGGCTGCGCCATCGGCGACAGCGCCTCGACCGGGGTGGTCGATCCCTACCTGCGGGCGTACGGGCACGACGGGCTGCACGTCGTGGACGGGTCGGTGGTCAGCGCGAACCTCGGAGTCAATCCGTCGCTGACCATCACCGCGCAGGCCGAGCGCGCGATGGCGTTGTGGCCCAACAAGGGGCACGACGATTCTCGTCCCGAACTCGGTGCGCCGTACGTCGCGGTGCCGCCCGTCGCTCCGGCACATCCCGCCGTGCCCCCCGACGCGCCCGGGGCCCTGCGCCTGCCGTTGTTTCCGGTGAGCCGAACGACCGCCGAGGCGGACACGACAGAGAGGGACGCCCGTGTGGAGCGTGCGTGAGAGCGAGCAGATGCGGGACGAGTGGCCCACCAGCCCGCCACCGCCGTGGCCCGCGACGGTCCGGGCGACGCTGTGGTGGCATCGCGCGACGCCCGGCGCGGGCCTGTTCGGTCCGGGTGGGCGGGTGCTGCCGGTGACGCTCGCGATGATGGTCGACTACCTCGAGTCACCGGTCGGACCGTATCGGGAGATCCTCGCCAGCCCCGTGCTCCGAGCGCCGTCGCGGCGGATCGGTGTTCTTCCCGCGATGGCGGTGCCGTTCATCGCCGTCGATTCGGAGCCCTCGGTCCACGGCGGACGCGAGCACTGGCATCTGCCGAAGGTGCTCGCCGACTTCGACGGCGACGTCACGGACACGGTGACTGCGGTCGGTGACGGCTGGCGAATCCGGACCACCGCGCGTCCGTTCGGACCCTCGTTACCGATCCTGGGCGCGCTCGGTTTCGCGCAACCCGTGCCGGACGGCGGTCTGGCCGGCGCCCGGGCACGACTGCGGGGGCGCTTCCGCGCCGCGCGGGTCACGGTGAACGCCACGGGTCCCACCCTCGGACACTGGATGAAGCCGGGGACACATCCCGGGATCGTCATCGAATCAGGCGCGATGAGTACCGGGCCTGCGCGCATCACGCGCGGGTGACACCCCGTCTCAGAGCACGGTCACCGTATCCGCCGACAGCCCACGGAACGTGGCGAGCGCGCGGGCCTGCTGCTCGACCGCGGCCTGTGTCGACCTCGGCAGTTTCTCCCACGCCGTGACCTCGACCGACAGCTTCTTGCCCGCGGTGCGCGGGCGCCACAGGCCGACGATCTCACCGCCGACGGCGACTGCCCCGGGCCGGCCGAGCGTCGGCCACAGCGCCTTTCGGTGCCCCTCGTCGGCCACGAGGAGCTCGCGGTCCTTCAGTTGCAGGTACGGATCGAACGGGCCGAGTAGCCGGACCGAGTCGTCGGCGGGCGACTCGAGCAGTGCATCGAGAGTCTCGCTCAGGATCGACCGCGGAGCACCGTCGACCGACACCTCGGTCACCTCCGAGGGCCAGTGCGCCTTGACGTCCTTGACCGGTGCGTCGATGTACGCGGCGGCGGCCTTGGGGTCGGCCGGACCGAAGAACCTCAGGTAGCCGCGGATCACGTCGAAGCGAGCGTCGGCGTCCGCGGCGGTGCGGGTATAAGGCTTGCCGCGCCAGCCGGGGATCCGCTCGAGGACGGGCGGTGAGGTCTCGGGCCGCAGTTCCAGACCTGCCTGCAGTGCCGCGAGCCGGAACGGCATCTCGTACATGTGCGTCGCGTTGCACGGGCGGCAGAACCGCAGGTACGGGTCGTCCATCCGCGCGGTGAGCGCCGACGACATCGTGCCCTTCACAGTGGGTTGCCGGACGATGTCGCGCATCTCGGTGGCCACCGTTCGGAGCGCGTCCAGTGTCGGTATCCCGGCGGCCTTCAGCGGACGGTTGGCGTCGAAGATGCGCTTGGCGGCGTCCGCGTCCGAGAGCGGTGCGGTCGCGACCGCGACGGCCGGCAGGTCTGCGCGCCGGTAGCGGTGCGGCGCCCCGCGCAGCGTCCAGGCGAGTGCCAGATCGTCCGAGGTCCCGGGTGGCGTGCCGCGCAGGTGCAGCGCCCACGCCGCCCCGTCGGGGCCGGTGTTCTGGATTCCGAGGTCGAGGAGGTCGCAGTCGGCGGGACCAGTCGCGATGCCGGGAGAACGATCGAGTTGCTGGACATGCCACCGGTACGAGAGCACCTGCGCGCGGGTCACTTCCACGGTCATAGCCGCGAGTGTAAGGGCGGTCACGGACAAACGCCCGCGGACACTAGACTGCGAGTATGGAAACCGAACCCGGCGAGAAGCTGTCCCTGCGCGCGTTGCAGAAGCAGCGGAGCCGGGCGCATCTGCTGGATACCGCCGCGCGGCTGATCGGCGAGCGGGGATTTCGTGAGACGACCATCGACGACATCGCCAAGGCGGCCGGGGCGAGCCGCGCCACGCTGTACTCGTACTTTCCGAGCAAGGACGCCATCGTCCACGAGATCGTCGTCGAGGTGTGGGATCGCGCCGAGGCGCTGTACCGCGATTTCGGTGGTCTGGACGACTGGTCGCGACCGACGGTTCGCAACTGGGTGGGGCGCGTCGTCGAGGCGTGGGAGGCGAGCGGTGACAGGCTCCGTGTCCAGTCCGCGGGTGTCGTGCGGTTCGACGCCTTCTACCTCGACTACCACCGCCGGTTCGTCACGGCGCTCACCGCGAACGCCGCGTTGTGGGGGCGGTTCGACGCCGCCGACGTCGAGCGGCGTGCGCTGCTGCTCATCAGTGGGCTCGAGCTGTTCCTGAACACCTGGATGGTGCGCGGGTGGCGTGTCGATCGCGACGGCGCGATCGACACCCTCACCGACGTCTGGTGTGCGGCTCTGCGGTCGGAGTAGCACTCAGCAGTACGTGAACTTGGCCCGCATGATGCCGCCGATCTCGGCCAGGGCCAGCCGGGCCCGAGCGTGGAGATCGGCGTGCATCAGGAAGCCATGCGCCACACCGGGATACCGTAGAACGGCGGTCTGGACCCCCGCGTCCCGGAGGCGGTGTGCGTACTCCTCGGCGCCGTCGCGGCTGGGATCGTGCGACGCCGTGACCACGATCGCCGACGGCAGGCCCGTCAGGTCCTCTGCCAGGCTCGGCACGCCGTACGGGTGGTCCCGGCTCGGGTCCTCGCCGAGATACAGGTTCTTGGTCCACGCGAAGTCGCCGGCGGTGATGATCGGGCCGTCCGCGAACTCGAGCACCGAGGGCTTGGTGTCGTCGCGGTCGATGCCCGCGTAGATGTGCAACTGGAACGCCAGCGGCGCCCCGCCCTCGTCGCGGGTCTGCAAGGTCACCCCGGCGGCGAGGGTCGCGCCGGCGCTGTCCCCGGCGACCGCGATCCGATCTCCGTCGATACCGAGGCCGGCGGCGTTGCCGGCCACCCACTGCGTCGCGAAGTACGCCTCGTCGGTGGCCACCGGGTAGGGGTGTTCCGGAGCGAGTCGGTAGTCGACGCTCACCACCACCGCGCCCGAGGCCTCGGCCAGGAGGCGGGCGAGCCGGTCGAAGCTGTCGATGCTGCCGATGACCAACCCGCCGCCGTGGAAGTACACGAGCGCCGGCAGGTCCGGTGCGTCGACCGGGTGGTAGATCCGCAGGCGGAGTGGTCCGTGTGGGCCGTCGACGACGCGGTCCTCGACCCGGTGCATGTCCGGGCCCGGTCGCTGCGGCAGCGATTCGAAGGCGCTGCGGGCCGCGTGCACTCCGGCCACGTGCATCGGTACCCAGTCCTCGCGGGTGCCGAGGTAGGCGGCGACGTCGGGGTCGAGTTCGAGCATGTTCGGTGTCCTCTCGGATACAGGGGTTCAGGCCGTGACCTTGCCGTCGACGTCGGGGGCGACCTTGATCGCATCCCAGTCGGTGCGGGTCTTCGGCCCCATTCGGGAGACGAACGAATCGAGCTGGGACCACAGCGATTTCGATACCGTCATGTCGCCCGGCGCCATCACCTCGTCGATGAGTCCGGACCACGCCTCGGGGGTGTGGTCGGCGGTCAGCGCGCCCGGCGTCTCGGCCTGTACCACCCGGGAAACCAGCCCGCCGCCCACCGCGAACACCTCGCCACTGAGGGGCGTGTCGGCATGCAGGAGGTACGTGGCGAACGCCGCGACCGCGTCGGGCGGGAAGTGGGTCTGCATGAACTCGCCGAACCCGGGCTGTTCGATTCCGGCGGTGGAGCGGGTCCACGCCGCGGGAAGGATCGCATTGGAGCGCACTCCGATTCGCTTCCCGAGAATGGCCTGCGTGCGGGTCAACGAGAGGATCGCGCCCTTCGCGGCCGCGTAGCCCGGCATGGCGGGGGCGCCGTAGCTTCCGTTCGACGAGATGTTGAGGATCCGGCCGTTCCCGGTCGCGGAGAGATGCGGCCACGCGGCCTCGGTGATGCGGTGTGCGCCGCGCAGGTGCACGTCCACCAGCGTGTCGAAATCGCCGCCCGCTCCGGCGTTGTTGACAACGACGTCCAGGCGGCCGAAGGCCTCCACGGCGGCCTGCACGATTCGATCCGCCTCGGTCACGACGTCGCCGGTCACGCCGACAGCCGTACCTCCCTCGGCTTCGATCGAGCGGACGGCCTCGTCGGTCCCGGGGGCGTTGGCCCCGCCCGTCCAGTCCCGCCCGAGGTCGTTGACGACCACCGCGCACCCGCGGGCGGCCAGCAGGCGGGCGTACGTGAGGCCCAGTCCGAACGTGGACACGCCCGTGACCAGAGCGACCTGTCCGTCGAAGCGAAGTTCATTCATGGCGGGCAACACCTTTCGTCGGGGCGCAGGTTTACGGATCGGACGTTAGCGCACGGAGTCGGGCTTCGGTAGACATTCGAGCAAAAAAGCAGACTGTGAGTCTGGTAAATGGAATGCAGGTATGGACAAGTGTCGCCCCGTGCCCTACTGTCCCGACTCACACGACCGCGTTCAGCGGTGCGTCGGCGCTCGCCGCCCGCGACTCCCGCTCCCGGAATGCCCGTCCGCAAGGAGATTTCCATGACTTCCAGTACCGCCGCACTGCCCTTCGCTCCCGACGATCGCGCCCCGGCGGACCCCGCAGCGTTGGCGGATCGTCTGCGGCGGGCCGACCCGGCCGTGCTGTTGGCGGTCCTCGCGCAGGTCACCGGGGACGCCTCGGTCCTCGACCGTTATGCCGGCGCGATCGCTCACGTTCCGGACGCGCCCGAGATGGCCGGCGTCACCGATCCCGCCACGGCCGCCGCCATCGTCTCGGACCTGGCTGCGGCGCTGGCCGTCGAAGGCCGGGCGCCGGTCCTTGCGCCGGACGACCCCGAGCTGTTCGCGCGGCTCGTTCCGCTGGCGCTCGGGGTGACGCCCGGCGACGAGTTCCTGCCGATGCTGCTCGAACAGGGTGGGTTCCATCCGGCACAACCGGTGCTGCCGCGCACCGCACCGCTGCCGCCCACTCTGGACGTGGTGATCATCGGCGGGGGACTGGCGGGGATCGCGGCCGCGATCGCCGCCGCACGGGAGGGAGTCTCGTACGAGGTGCTCGAGCGCAACGACGACATCGGCGGCACCTGGCTGGTCCAGAACTATCCCGGTGTCGGTGTCGACACGCCGTCGTCGTACTACTCGTTGTCCTCGGAGCTGAACCCCGACTGGACCAGCTACTACCCCAAGGGCGGCGAGTACCAGGACTACCTGCGGGCCGTTGCCGACAAGCACGGGATCCCCGAGCACACCCGTTTCGGGGCCGAGGTCGAGTCGCTCGTCTGGGACGACGCGGAGCACCGTTGGGACGTCCACGTGCGGTCGACGGACGGCACCCGTTCGGTGACCCGCGCCGCAGCGGTGATCACCGCGCTGGGCTATCTCAATCGGCCGCAGTTCCCGCGAGTCGAGGGGCGGGACTCCTTCGCGGGCATCAGCGTCCACTCGGGTGAGTGGGATCCCGCACTCGACCTCACCGGTAAGCGCGTCGCGGTGATCGGGGCCGGTTGCACGTCCGCGCAGATCGTCGACTCCATCGTCGACGACGTCGCGCACCTGACGCTGTTCCAGCGTCAGCCGCACTGGGTGGCACCGCGCAAGCGGGACAGCGACGATGTCCCCGAGCATCACCGGTGGCTGTCTCGGCACGTTCCGTTCTACGCGAACTGGCTGCGGCTCAAGGCGTTCTGGGGGTCGGCGGACAGTGCGTACCCGGTGGTGATCGTCGACCCGGAGTGGGCCTCGACGCACCTGTCGATCTCCCGCGCCAACGACGTGCTGCTGCAGGACTGCCTCGCCTACATCGACCGGGCGTTCGGGGCCGGGTCGGAACTGGCCGCGAAGGTCACGCCCGACTTCGCGCCCTTCGGCAAACGCATCATCCGCGATCCCGGCGGCTACTACCCGGCGCTCGCGCGCGATCACGTCGACGTGCTGGTGACCGAGCCCGCCCGGATCGTGCCGGAGGGGGTCGTGACCCCGGACGGGGATCTCGTGGAGGTGGACGTCATCGTGTACGCGACGGGCTTTCATCTGGACTTCCTGTCCACCATGGACATTCGTGGTCGTGACGGACGCGCGCTGGTCGACGAGTGGTCCGGCAACCCGCGGGCCTACCGCGGAGGAACCGTCCCCGGCTTCCCGAATCTGTTCATCACGTCGGCGCCCAACACGAACCCGAGCCACGGTGCCGGTAACAACTTCGGCATCGAGGTGGCAGTCCACTACATCGTCGAGTGCCTGCATCTGCTGGCCGAGCGCGGTGCCCGGTCCCTCGAACCCACCCGCGAGGCATACGAGGACTACGTCGACGAGATCGACCGGGCGATGGAGAGCACCGTGTGGCGGCACACGCCGGGAGCGCACACGTATTACCGCAACGAGTCCGGACGCGTGATCGTTGCCAGCCCGTGGCGGCTGGTGGACGTGTGGCAGCAGCACCGCTCGCCGATCGAGGAGCACTTCGTTCTGCGGTAGTCCGCGCGAGCCTGGCGGATTCGACGGCCGGCGGGGCCGAAACGGTGGTCGGCTACGCTCTCCGCATGGCCCGCACGATGTCGAATCGCCAGGGTGACGCCACCCGGATCCGCCTGATCAAGACCGCCGAGAAGCTCTTCGCCGCGCAGGGCGTCGACGCGGTGTCCGTGCGTGCCGTCACCGCCGCGGCAGGGCAGGGTCCGGCGGCCGTCCATTATCACTTCGGGTCGAAGGAAGACCTGCTGTCGGCGGTGCTGCTGGACGTCGGTGAGCGGGTCAAACAGGAGATCTCCGCACGCGTCGACACATTGGCCGCGTCGGAACGCCGCCCCGACCTCGAGGACGTGGTGCGGGCCCTCACCGACCCGTACCTGGAACTGCTTCTGAATCAACGGGTTCGGGGCATCCGGTGGATCAAGATCGTCGTGCAGGTCTCGCGAGAGGCTCGACCCGCCGTGACCGCGACGGGGCAGGACGAGCTGTCGTTGCGCCTGCGGGATCAGGTCCGGCGGGCGTTGCCGGACACCCCGTCGGAGCGGATCGACCAGCGGTGGCCGATCGCGGTCATGAGCTTTCTCCAGTCCCTCGGCCGAGTGGACGACTGGGCCGTCGGCGCGGCGCGGCAGAGTCGCGAGGAACTCGTCGCGTTCTACGAGGATCTCGTCGCCTTCGTCGTCGGCGGGGCCGAGCGCATGCTGACCTGAGATCGGCCCGCGGCCGTCCCGCTCGGTGGGCCGACAGGTTCTGGGCGGTGATGTCCGTTTCTACCCTGGTCATGTCGAACTGCAGCGTCATCGCTGATCATGTGCCGTTCCGAGACACCAGGAGTCTGCGTTGATGGATCGCATCCACCCCGACCTCCGTTCCCTGGTCCCCGCGCTACCGCAGGTGGACATCGCCGAACCGGCAGCGTTCCGGGAGCGTCAGCGGATTCGCGCGACCGAACTCGCCGCGGCGGTCGTGCGCCCACCGGGCATGGCGGTCGTCGACCGTCCGGTCCGGGGTCCGGCCGGTGCGCCCGACGTGCCGGTACGCATCTACACCCCGGGCGGAACGGCGACCGGGGCCGGTGCGCTGGTGTGGTTCCACGGCGGCGGCTACGTCTTCGGCGAGATCGCGGCGTCCGAGCGTGCCTGCGTCGAGATCGCGGACGTGGTGGGGTGCGTCGTCGTCAGCGTCGAGTACCGGCTGGCGCCGGAACATCCCTACCCGGCGGGGCTCGACGACTGCTTCGCGGCGCTGACGTGGGTTGCCGAGCACGGTGACGAACTCGGCGTCGATCCCGAGCGGCTCGCGATCGGCGGGGTCAGCGCCGGTGCCGGGCTCGCGGCGGGCCTCGCGCTGCGGGCGCGCGACGAGAGCGGACCACGGCTCGTGTACCAGTTGTTGGACAACCCGATGCTCGACGACCGTATGGAGACCGTGTCCATCCGCGAGTTCACGGACACGCCGCTGTGGACCCACGGGCAGGCGATCCTGGGGTGGGACTTCTATCTCGGCGGCCGGTCCACGGAGACCCCGCCCTACGCCGCCGCGGCCCGCGCCACCGACCTGTCCGGGCTGCCGCCGGCGTGGATCTCGGCCAACGAACTGGACCCGTTGCGCGACGAGGCCATCGAGTACGCGGTGCGGCTCATGCGCGCCGGGGTTCCCGTGGAATTGCATCATCGTCCGGGGACGTTCCACGGGTCCAACGGATTCCCCGGAATCCCGGTCTCCGACCGGACACGCGAGGACATGCACCTCGGGTTGAAGGCGGCCCTCGCGGTCCCGAACTGACGCCGGCCGGCCGGCTCGAAACGGCCCGCATCCCGATCGCAACGTGATCGGGATGCGGGCCGTGCGTGTCGAGCCGCCAGGAAGGCGTGACCGTTGAACCTGCACTTGCGCAGTCGTATTCGACGACGACCGTCCGAACCTGTAGGGCTCGCCGAAACCTCCCACTGAGCGGGAAGCCGGCGATTCGAATTGCCAGAATTCAAACATGTGTTTCAGATCTTTGGTAGACCTCGGAACGTCGAGAAGTTCGACGCACCACCGAGGCAGGAGACGACATGTGGACACCGGACTCGATCAGATTCGGAGCCTTCCTGGCACCGTTCCACCCCCTCGACGCCGACCCCGCCCTGCAGCTACGGCGTGACATCGACCTCATGGAGCACCTCGACCACCTGGGCTTCGAGGAAGCCTGGATGGGGGAGCACCACTCGACGGGCGCCGAGATCGTGCCGTCGCCGGAGGTGTTCATCGCCGCGGCGGCCGAGCGGACGGAGCGGATCCGGTTCGGCACCGGCGTCGTCTCGCTGCCCTACCACCACCCGCTGATCACCGTCGACCGGATCATGCAACTCGACCTGCAGACTCGCGGCCGCGTCATCTTCGGGACCGGGCCGGGAAAGATCCCGCTGGATGCACACATGATGGGCATCGATCCCAGCGATCAGCGGCGACGACAGGGTGAGGCGCTCGAGGCGATCCTCCCGCTGATGCGTGGCGAGATCGTGAACATGGAAACGGACTGGTTCACGCTGCGTGACGCTCGCGCGCAGCTACCTACTTACGATCCCGCGGGAATCGAGGTCGTCACGGCATCGACCGTCTCGCCCAACGGCTCGGTGCTGGCCGGCACGAACGGGCTGTCGCTGCTGTCGCTGGCAGCCAGTTCGCCGTCCGGTTTCGATGCGCTCGAACGGAACTGGTCGATCTACGAGAAGGTGTCGGCCGAGCACGGGCACACCGCAGATCGGTCCACGTGGCGCGTCGTGAATCCGATGTTCCTCGCCGAGACCCAGGCCGACGCGGAGCGTGCCGTCAGCCGGCGCATCCAGTCGATGGCCTACTACGCCAATCGGCAGAACGGCCGCTACCCCGAGTGGGGCGAGACCCCGCAGGGCGTCATCGACCACTGGCGCCACGATTCGCTGGGTGAGTTCGGCCAGGCGATCATCGGCACCCCGGATCAGGCCATCGCCCAGATCGAGCGGCTCATCGAGAAGACCGGCGGCTTCGGGACGCTGCTCGTCCTGCACGTCGACATGGCCGACTGGGAGGACACCAAGCGCAGCTACGAGTTGTTCGCCTCGGAGGTCGTGCCCCACTTCCGTCGGCGCAACGTCCGGCGACAGGCGAGCCTGCAGTTCGCCGAGGACAACCGTGAATACCTCATCGGCAACCTCGTCGGTGCACTCGAGAAGGCGCGGGCCGACTACTACGGTCAGCCCGCGCAGACGGGGGCGTGACCGTGCGCGCCGTCCAGTTCCACCAGGGCGAGTTCACGCTCGCCGACGTCGCCGACCTCCCCGTGACCGGGCCCGGGCAGCTGCGGATCGACGTCATGGCCTGCGGTATCTGCGGCAGCGACCTGAGCGTGTCGAAGGATCCGTGCCGGTTCGTCGACGTCATCGACGCCGCGCGATACCCGCTCGCCACGTTCGACCACGATCGGCCGGTCGTGCTCGGGCACGAGTATGCGGGCCTCGTCGCGGAAATCGGGACGGGCGTCACCGATTTCGCGGTGGGTGATCGCGTGGCAGGTCTCGGGATCGTCACCGACATCTCCACGGGCATCCCGAAGATCATCGGGTACTCGAACACGTATCACGGCGGGTTCGGTGATCAGATCGTCGTCGACGCGGTCTGGGTGCGGCACATCCCCGACGGGCTGTCGTTCGAGCACGCAGCCCTCGCGGAGCCGCTGCACGTCGGCGAACTGCACATGCAACGTTCCGGGCTGACCGCCGTGGACTCTGCTCTCGTGCTCGGCTGCGGCACGATCGGTCTCGGCGCCATCGTCGCGGCCAAGGCGCGCGGCGCCCACACCGTGATCGCGTCCGAACCCTCGCCCAAGCGCCGTGAACTCGCGCTGAGGATGGGTGCGGACGTTGTGGTGGACCCGGCGTCCGACGATCCTGTCGAGGTGTGGAACCGCATGGTCGCCGGTGGCCACAACGACCCGCAGCGCGGCGGCGGAGGAATCCTCATCGCCTACGAGTGCAGCGGGCGCAAGGGGATGCTCGACATGCTCCTGCGAAACCTGCCCTACGACTCCCGGATCCAGGTCCTGGCCGCACCGTTCGCGGACGAGACGATCATCCCGGTCATCGGACAACTGCGTCGACTCGCGATCAACTTCGGGCACGGCCCCACCGAGCGCGGCTACGAGATCGTGCTCGAACGCCTCGCCTCCGGAGAGATCGACGCCGACGCGATCATCACGGGCCGGGTCGATCTCGACGGTGTCGCGGGTGCGTTCGACGCCTTGCGAGCCCCCGACGACCACGTCAAGATCATGGTCCTTCCCCGAGGTGTCGCCTCGGCGTGACGCCTGTTGGACTTCGATCACGGAGTCCGATTCAGTTCTGCCCCTACTCATCTGAGCGAGGTATTCATGTCTGTGCGGACCAATGACGGACCGGATGAACACCGCGTCGGCCGTGTGCCGACGGATGCGAACGAGCAGCCCACCCGGTACTGGGTGCGCACCCTCCTGATCCTGCTTCTCCTCACCGAGCAGTCCGCGCTGGGTTTCTCGCTGTTCGCGCCCACGCTGCCCAAGGTCGCTGCGGAGTTCCAGACCACGCAGGTCGTGTGGGTGATGACGGCCTTCACACTGTCGGGCGCGGTCGCGTCGCCCATCATCGGCAAGCTCGCCGATCTGTACGGCAAGAAGAAGATGCTCGTCGTCACCGCGGCGATCGGGGCGCTGGGCGCGCTGATCTCCGCAACTGCGCCGACCTTCCCGGTGCTCGTGGCCGGACGCTTCCTGTCGGGCGCCGGCTTCGCCTGCCTCGCACTGGGGTACACGCTCATCCGGGACACGTTCCCGGCGCGGTTGCAGCCCATCTCGATCAGCATCGCGAACACCGGCGTCGGCGCCGTCGGCGTCGGGGCGCTGCTCGTCGCCGGTGTGCTCATCGACCACCTCGGTGTCCGGTCGGTGTTCTGGTTCGCGTTCGGGTTCTGTGCGATCGGTGCGCTGCTCACGTTCTTCTTCGTGCCGGAGACCCCGATCCGTTCGCACGCACGCATCGACTGGCTCGGTGCGGTGCTGCTGGCGGCGAGCATGTTCGTCATCATGGTCGGGCTCTCGCGCGGCAAGGAATGGGGCCTGACCGACGGGCGCACGATCACGTGCGTCGCGGTCGCGCTCGTCGGCTTCGCCTTCTGGGTGTGGTGGGAGCGTCGTACCGACGAGCCGCTGATCCGCCTCGACCTCATCGCGAAGCCGGCCCTGCGGTACACGCTCATCGGCGGCGGCATCGCATACGGCGCCACCACGCTGCTCGCGAGCCTCACCCCGATGCTGCTGCAGGCCCCCGAGAGTACGTCGTACGGGTTCGGGTTGTCGGCGACGGAGATGGCGGGCTGGCTGCTGCCGGGCCAGTTGATGATCGTCGCAAGCGGATTCATCGTCGGCGCCACCGCGAAGTCGATCGGCTTCCGCAACCACCTGGTGTTCGGTGCGGTGTTCATCGCGATCGCCGCCGCGGTGCTGTCCGCGGTCCCGACCGTCCCGGCGGTGATCGTCCTCGCGTGGGTGGTGTTCGGGCTCGGCTGCATGATCTACGCGGCCGTCCCGAACCTGGCGCTGCTCGCGCTCCCGGAGACCGAGCGCGCCGTCGGGTCCAACTTCGTCGGCGTGGCACAGACCCTGGCCGGCACGTTGATCTCGACGATCGGGTTCACGGTGCTCGCGCACTATGTGGTGGCCACCGACGGCCACGGCGTCGCCTACGAGTCCGCCGGATTCCGCAGCGCGTTCCTGATCGCGGCGGGCGCCGCCGCGATCGGCGCGCTGGTCTCTCTCGCCGTCCCGCGGATCAAGCAAGCCGCTGCGTCCCACACCCACTGAGCCCCGGAAGGAAACCGCCATGCTTCCCGAACCGAGATTCGTCGACACCAACGGCGTCCGCCTCGCCGTCTTCGAGGCGAGGCCCGAGCACGTCACCCGCGACGTGTGCGTCGTGCTGTGCCACGGTTTTCCCGAACTGGCCGCGTCGTGGCGGCATCAACTACAGCCCATCGCGGACGCCGGCTTCCACGTGATGGCCCCCGACATGCGGGGCTACGGGCAATCGTCCGGGCCCGCCGACCGCCGCGCCTACAGCATCGCCGAGACCACCGCCGACGTCGCGGGCCTCATCGCGGACGCCGGCTACGAGAAGGCCGTCGTGGTGGGTCACGACTTCGGTGGCATGGTGTCGTGGATGATGCCCTACCTGCAGCCCGACTCCGTGGCGGGTGTCATCACGCTCAACACGCCGTTCGGGTACTCGCGGGAGAACCCCATCGAGAAGTACGAACAGGCGTACGGTCCGCGGAACTACGTGGCGCACTTCCAGACCCCCGAGTGCGAGGAACTCCTCGACAAGGACGCCGGGCGCACCTTCCGCTTCTTCATGCGACGCGACACCGGATCCGGCACCAACCTGTCCCGCTCGGGGCGGCACGACCCCGAGTCGATGAGCTACATCCACTGGCTCGCCGACGACGAGTCCAGCTGGCCCGGTGAGGTCGTCCTCGACGCCGACGAGATGCGGTACTACGCAGACACCTACGCACGCACCGGCTTCGGCGGCGGACTGAGCTGGTACCACAGCATCGTCCGGAACTGGGAGGTGCACACCGAACTGTTCCCGGACGGCGTCGTGCCCAAGGTGGGGGTTCCCGCACTGCTCGTCGCGGCGCGCCACGACCCCATCTGCCATCCGATGCTCACCGACAACCTGCTGCAGTACTTCGAGACGTTCGAGCGCCGCATGATCGACACCGGGCACTGGACGCAGCTCGAGGACCCGCAGGGCACCAACGAGATTCTCGTCGACTGGCTGACGCGGCACTTCTGACGGCGGCGGCTGCCTCTCACTCGATCTCGGCTGCCGCGCGGGCGGCAGTCGAGATCGGGTGCACCACGGAGACGGGAACCAGGCGGTAGTGCAGGCGAACCGCCGTGGCACCCCACATCTTCAGGACGTGGTCGGTCCGGGCGACGCCCTCGTCGTCGACGTAGAGCCGGAACTCCTCGTGGACCGGTACGCGAGCGGCGTACGTCCGGCCACCGTCGATCACGGTGACGTACGCACCGTCGTCGCCGAAGGACCCCGGCGGCGACGACAGCGTCATCGAACCGTCGGGTCCGTTGGACGGGCGAAGGTACACCTGGACGTTGCCCTGCTCGAGCGGGAAGCTGACGTGGACGCTGGGCTGATCATGTCCCGGGAGTCGTCCGGTGCGGTAGTAGCCGCTGAACATGTAGTCGCCCGTCCGGCGCAGCGTTCGCAGCCACGCCGAGCCGGCGTGAGCGCCGTCCGCTCCGACGATCCGCACGATCTCGCTGTCGACGCCGTGCGCGACGGCCAGTGCATCGACGGGTAGCGCGAGTTGCTGCAGGCGCTTGCCGTACAGCGACTCGATCACAGCTCCCGGCCCGGCGAATCCGCGGGACCACTTGGTCCAGGCGTCCATCCGCCACGACGACGTGTGCTCGTAGAAGCTGCGCAGGGACGGATGCACCGATGTCGGATCGAATCCCGGACCCGCCAGCGCGTCCAGGCTCGGGAGCAGTCCGGACCGAGGGTCGGGATCGCGGTCGAGCCGACCGCCGATGCGTGCAGCCTCGGTGGGAAGCCAACTGTCCGCGACAGTTCCGCGTCCCGAGACGGGCGCGGTCAGCCACGCGTGCTCGCGGTCGAGGTCGATCCGCCTGCCGACCGTCCGCCACCACAGGCGCGTTCCACGGTCGAGCATCGGCCAGCTACTGGTTCTCCCCATGGATGCGACATTTCCATATCGCGGTGCGACCAGGCGTGGCGGCACCGACCGACCTCGTCATTGACAACAGTTACTCTGCGTTACAGAGTGAGTGTATGACCGCCCACAGTGAGGAACGCTGCGCGATCCCGTCGATTGCGAGGGCAGAGGATGCGGCCCGGACCGGCCGGCTGCGCCGTCGGGTCGCATCGACGGATCTGCTGTTCTTCGGTGGTGCCGCCGCCCTGATCGGATTGGGCTGGATGCTCGGTGGATCGGACTCGGCCATCGGTCTCACCGGGCTCCTGGTTCCGGCTTCGTTCACCGCGCTGGCAGTAGTAATGACCCTGCGCAGCAACCGGATCGGGGTCAGGAGGCGCCAGGTCGGATACGTCCCGCTCGCAGTGGCGTCGATCGTGACGATCCCATGGGTCTTCCTGGCGTCGTATGTTGTCGGCGCACTCACCGTGCTCGCCGCGGGGTTCGTGGTGTTGGGGTGGCGTGAGCGGTGCCGACCTCTGTGGGTGACAGCCGCTCTCGGGTCGCTGCTCGGGCTGGCCACCGCCGCGGAGCCGATCCGTTCGAGGCTGTGGTCCGACGCGGCCACGGGGGCCGTGACCACGGGCGTCGTGACTGCTTCGTTCGGGGTCGTCGTGATCGCGCTGGCAGTCCTCTCCTACCTCGCCGAGTCGGAAGAGCTGGCGGAGATTGGATAGCGTTCAGCGTCGAGTACTGGGGCTGGACGACACCGTTCACCAGAAGACCAGGCTCGCGGTCCTGGCGATGCTGAGCGAATCGGACGAGGTCAGTTTCGTGTTCCTGCGCGACGGGCTGGGCCTCACCGACGGAAATCTCGGGCGGCACCTCGATATCTTGCTCGGCGCGCAATGTATCGACGTGCGGCGGGAATACACGGGGCGACGGACCCGCTCGTGGATCCGGATCACGGAACTCGGCTCCCGCATGCTGCGTGACGAGGCGGAGGTGCTTCGCGCGCTGCTCCACGCCCTGGACCGGCGGTGACCTTGCGCCGCCCCGGCTCAGCGAGAACCGGCCTTGGCGCGTGGCCGGGCGGGTTCGGCCTCGGGAGCCGGTTCGGCGGGCGGTCGGAGTCGGTGGTCGAGTAGCTGGACCAGTCCGACGAAGACGCCGAGAACGGTGCCCCACAACGCCGCTACCACGAGGCCGAGAAGCACCGCGAGCGCGTACGTGCCGAGGCCCTGATGGGTCTCGAAGCTCAGGTACACGATGCGGACGAGGTTGCCGGTCGCTACGCCGAGCACGGTGGCGAGCAGGCCGGTGAGGAACGGCCGGCGTCGGCTCCCGGACAGCTGAGTCCACGCCACCGCGATCATCACGACGGCGGCGGCGACGTCGACGAACCAGAACGTCCACGGGGTGTCACCCAACGGGAACAGGCGCACCGGCGGGATGCCGAAAGGTAGCCCGATTGCGCTGGGAATCAACAACTCCGGGTTGAAGGTGAGAACCCGACCCGTGATCGACCACGCGCCGAACAGGATCGACGCCAGGACGAGCGTCGTGCTCGCGGGCCACGGCCCCGCCGCAATTCGCCGGATCAACGGCCTTGCCGAAAACGCCCCGGACTGGACAGACATGGCGCAACATTAGCCCAGGAAGTAGGACGATCGTCCAGGTTTTGCGAACGAAAGTGGATGGTGGAGCGGTGGGGCGTGTGAGGGTGCTGGCCTTGGCGGCCGTCGGGGCGCTGGTCCTCGCCGGGGGGATCGGTGCCGCGCTGCGGGCAGACCCGGCACCGTCGACCGCGTACCTCACCGACGACGCCGGACGCGCGCTGATCCTCAACGGCTTCAACACCGCGTCGAGCGCCAAGAGCACGCCGGACGGCATGCCGACGTTCACCGAGGCGGACCTCGACCGCGAGCACGCCGACATGGGCACCAACTTCGTGCGGTTCCTCATCTCGTGGAGGTCGGTGGAACCCGAACCGGGTGTCTACAGCCAGGAGTATCTGGACCGCGTCGCCGAGCGTGTCGGCTGGTACGCCGACCGCGGCTACAGCGTCATGCTCGACATGCACCAGGACCTGTATTCGAGCGCCATCACCCCGAGCGGGCAGAACGGCAACGGCGCGCCGGCGTGGGCGACGTACCTCGACGATCTTCCCGTGGGCGACAACGACATGTGGGAGATGTACTACCTCGAGCCCGGCGTGATCCGCGCGTTCGACAACTTCTGGAACACCACCGGCAAACACCCCGAACTCACCGACCACTACGCGAACGCGTGGCGCGCGGTCGCCGAGCGGTTCGCCGGCAACCCCGCGGTGGTCGCGTACGACCTGATGAACGAACCCTACGGCGGCACCCTGCAGGGGCCGGTGTTCGAGGCCGGACCGCTGACCGCGCTGTACCAGAAGACGTCCGACGCGATCCGCGAAGTCGACAGGGATACGTGGGTGTGCGTCGCCCCGCAGGCGATGGGCACCAATTGGGGCACGCCCAGCGGGCTGCGCCCGATCGACGACGCCCGGGACGGCGAACAGCGCGTCGCGTACTGCCCGCACATCTACCCGCTGCCGATGGATCTCGGCGGCGGGTACACCGGCAATTCGCGGACCCAGGTCGATGCGACGATCGACGCGTGGCGCGGCAACGTCCTGCGCACCGCGAAGGACCTCGGGACCGCGCCGATCATCCTGGGGGAGTTCGGACTCGATACCACGCTGCACGGTGCCCTGGACTACGTGGACCGAATCTACGACACCGCCCGCGACATGGGTGCGGGGGTCTCCTACTGGGCGCGCGACCCCGGCCCGTGGGGACCGTACGAGGAGGACGGCACCGAACGGAATCTGGTTGCGGCGCTGGACGAGCCGTATCCACGCGCGATCGCCGGCCAACCCACCCGATGGTCGGCCGATGCCGACCGGCTCGAGTTCGCCTACTTACCGAACCTGTCGATCACGGCGCCCACCGAGGTGTACCTGCCGGCCCGGACGTTCCCGAACGGCGCCGACGTCGACGGCGCGCACGTGGCGAACTGGAATCCGGACGCCCGGATCCTCACGCTACGGGCGCCGGCCACCCGGCAGGAGGTCACGGTCTCGGTGACTCCTCGCGGGTGACCGTCAGTCGGGCCGGGGCGCGAACTCGCGGCGCAGCATGTCGCCGCAGTCGTCGAGCTCGGGGGAGGGGATCGTCGCACCGAGCGAATCCCACGTCCCGAACTTCAGTGGCGTGCCCGGGGCGTCGAAGCCGCCGACGTTCTTGATCATTCCGCGCACCGCGATCTGATCGAGTTTGCGGGTGTCGTCGACGTTGAGGACGATGCCGACCGGCACCCCGGCGTCGATCAGGCGGCCACGCCAGGCCTCGGCGGTGTCGGTGCGCAGCACGTCCTCCATCGCGGTCTCGAGCTCGTCGTGGTTCGCGCAGCGGTCGACGTTGGTGGCGAATCGTGCGTCCTCCGGCAGATGGGTCAGTCCCAAAGCGCCGCACATGAGCGCGAAGAACTGGTCGTTGCCGACGGCGATCGCGATCGGACGGTCACTGCACTCGAACGTGTCGATCGGGTACATGAAGGGATGCCGGTTGCCGAGCCGGGTGGGCCGCACGCGGGGACCGAGCGCGTCCATGAGTCCGTGCTCCATCAACGCGAACGTGCTGTCGAGCATCGCGATGTCGACGGTGGTGCCGCGGCCGGTCCGATCGCGGGCGACCAGGGCGGTGAGGATCCCGCAGTACCCCATGATGCCGGCGGTGATGTCCGAGATCGACGTTCCCACGCGGGTCGCGGGACCGTCGGGCCACCCGGTGGCGTCCATGATTCCCGACAGTGCCTGGATCACGGTGTCGTAGGCCGATTCCTGATGCATCGGCCCGTACTGGCCGAAGCCGGAGATCGAACAGACGATCAGTCGGGGATGTTCGGCCACGAGGTCGTCCGGGGCAAGGCCGAGATGCGCCATCACACCCGGGCGGAAGTTCTCCACCACCACGTCGGCGTGCTTGATCATCGAGCGCACCAGCGCCATGTCGTCGGCGTCCTTCAGATTCAGCGCGATGCTCTCCTTGCCGATGTTGGCCAACCGGTAGTACTCGGAACTGCCGTCGTCCGCGAACGGCCCCATCTGTCGGGCGTCGTCCCCGATCCCGGGTCGCTCGATCTTGATGACCCGGGCTCCCGCGTCGGCGAGCATCCGCGTGCACGTCGGCCCGGCGAGCACGTGGGTGAAGTCGACGACCGTGATGCCCTCGAGCGCCTGCGGTTTGGTGGGGTCGAGATGTCCGCCGGGGTCGTGCTCGGTCATGTTTCCTCCTCGTGCGACGGGCGGCGGAGCTTCTGCAGGTGGCCGCTCTCCGTTCCGACGGCCGGGTCGATCACGCAGTCGACGAGCGCGGGCTCCCCCGACGCCAGCGCCGAGCGCACCGCCGCGGCCACCTGCTCGGACGTCTCCGCGTGGTAGCCGACGCCCCCGAACGCCTCGATCAGCGTGTCGTACCGGCTCGAGTGCAGCAGCACGGTCGGCGCCGGATCGGCCGAGTGCGGGTTGATCTCGTCGCCCCGGTACACGCCGCCGTTGTCGAAAACGAGCACGACGACGGGCAAGCGGTACCGGCAGATCGTCTCGATCTCCATGCCGCTGAACCCGAACGCGCTGTCACCCTCGATCGCGATGATGTTGCGTGCGTTGTCGAGAGTGCTTTCGAACGCGTCGACGACGAGATCGTTCCCGTCGGCAGTCTCGACGTCGGTCATGTGCGCATCCCCGGACGGCTGGACTCCGCCCCGCGTGCGGGGCGACGGTCCCCTCCGAGTATCCACCTTCGGACGGCCGAGGTCAGCACGTGGGGACATGCCGGACCGATTGATCCGGCATGTCCGCAGTGTCAGTTCGCGCTCAGCCCTTCGCGGCGCTGATGCCGGCGCGACGACCGAAGAAGCTGCCGTCACCGAGCGAGGTGCCCGAGGCATAACCCCACGCGCACACGCCCGCGGTGCAGCGGCCGGCGGCGAACAGTCCGGGGATCGGATCGCCCGACACGTGCAGCACCTCGGAGGCGGTGTTGGTGCGCAGGCCGCCGAGCGTGAAACCGGCGGTGAAGTTGCGCAGATCCAGTGCCGCGATCGGCGACCCGATCGGCTTGACCCATTCCGGCTTCTTGCCGAGGACCGGATCCTGCCCGTTCGCGGCGTGCTTGTTGTAGACCTCGACGGTGGCCTGCAGGGTGCCCTCGGGCAGCCCCATCTCGGACTCGAGTTCCTCGACGGTCTCCGCGACCCACTTCGGCTGGAAGCGGAAGAACGGCGTCGAACTCGGCGTCGTCTTCGCCTCCTCGTATGCGTCCTCGTCGATGATCAGGTAGGACTGATTGTCGTTGTGCAGCAACGTGAGCTGGCCGATTCGCCCCGGATAGGTGTCCTCGTTGACGTAGCGCTGACCGCGCCCGTTGACGAGGATGCCGCGGACCATCATCTGTGGATCGCCGAAGAACGCGACCTCGGTGGCGTCCATGTGCGCGAGGTCGGCGCCGAGGGCCTGCGCCATCCGGATCGACCGGCCGTCGTGCTCCTCGATCGCGGCGCCCGGACGTCCGATCAGTCGCGGCGCGAACGCCTCGACCATGTCCTTGTTGTACGCGAAGCTGCCGGTGGCCAGCACGACGCCCTTGCGGGCGCGGACCACGACGTCCTTGCCGTACTGCTTGGCCTGCACGCCGACGACGCGGCCGGTGGCATCGGTGACCAGGGTTTGCACCCGCATGTCGTATTGGGCCTGCACCCCGAGTTTCTCGGCCGTCTCGACCAACGGCTTCATGAGCATGTAGCCGCCGCCCTTCTCGCCCACCTTCTTGTCGGCCATCTGCGGGACGTGGCCGCGCGGGGCGGGGGTCGCGATCGTGTTGAACGGCGCCGCGTTCTCGCCGCCCGAGTACATCAGGCCGTCGTCGAACGGCGTTTCCCAGCCGGGCTGGCCGTAGAAGGTCTCCTTGAACGGGACGCCGCAGTCGACCAGCCAGTTGTAGTGGTCGACGCTGCCTTCGCAGTAGTCGGTGATCTTCGCTTCGTCGGCGCCGGGCCCGAGCGCCGCCATCATGAACGTCTTCATGTTCTCGGGCGTGTCCTCGAACCCCAGTGCCTTCTGCAGTGGCGTGCCGCCGCCCATGTAGATGAACCCGCCCGCCAGCGAGGCCGCGCCGCCCCAGCCGCCGGCCCGCTCGAGCACGAGGACCTCGGCGCCGGCGCGGGCCGCCTCGACCGCGGCGCTCACACCGGCGATGCCGTAGCCCGCGATCACGACATCGGCCTCGTAGTCCCAGGCGTCGATGCTTTCGGCGGACAAGGGACGGACCGGGGTGGCCCCGGACACCGGCTGCGACATGTGGGTGGATCCTTTCGACTGGGTAGAACGTGTTCTATAAATCAGTATCCGCGTATCGGGCGGCCGACGTACCCGAATCGGGCGGACTACTCGGATCGCTGCTTCTCCGCCGCCCGGGCGGCCTTGCGGCGGTCGGCCTTCACTGAGATCAGCGCGTTGTTCAGTCCGGTGCCCAGCGGCCAGCCGACGTAGTGACAGAGGAAGATCGCGGCCTCCTCGATCTGTTGTTCGGTCAGTTCCTCGTTGCCGAGGGCGGCGTTGATCTGGATCTTGGCGACGTCCGTCTGGCCCTGGGCGGCGATCGCGCCGAGCAGCAGCAGGCGCCGGTCGCGCAGGCTCAGCCCCGGGCGGGTCCAGATGTCGGCGAACAGGTGGTCGGCGGTGACGGCGAAGAAGTCGCCGGGCACGTCCGACGGCATCTCCCAGCCGTACACCTGGTTCATCATCGCGACTCCGCGCTCACGGCGCTCCGACGTGGTGGCGTCGCCGTTGTGGTCGGTCATGCGTTCTCCTTCTGGTGGGCGGCCCGGTCGGCGACGGGTCCGGTGCCGACGCCGAGTCCGGTGCCGAGGCCGGCGAGGGCCCGGGTGCCGAGGGGCAGGTCGACGTCGAACCGTTCGCCGAGGTCGAGGGCCAGCGCGAGGTCCTTCTCCCCGAGGTTGCGGACGTGGGACAGGATCGAGAACCACGGGTCGTCGTCCGCGACCGGAGCGGTCGTGTCGCGCAGCATGATCGCCCCCGCGCCACCGGTGATCGCGTCGGTGTGCCGGACGACCTTGCCCAGCTTGCGGATGTCGATGCCGGCAGCCTCGGCGAGTCGCTGCGCCTCGCACGCCGCGGTGAAGGAGACGAAGTGAAGCAGGTTGCGCGCCAGCTTCATCCGTGTCCCGGCACCGACCGGCCCGGCGTGAATCACCAGTTCGGCAAAGTACCCGAACGGTTCGCGCACGGCCTCGAACGCCTCGTCGCTCCCGCCGACCATCACCGCGAGCCGCCCCTGCTGAGCTCCAGGCGCACCGCCGCTGACGGGCGCGTCGATCAGATCGACCCCCTTGGCGCGGCAGGTCGTGGCCAGTTCGGTCGCCGTCGCGTCACCGATCGTCGAGTGCACCGCGATCACCGTGCCCGGCCGGGCCGTGGACAGGATCCCGTCCGGCCCGGTGACGACGTCGCGGACCTGGGCGTCGTCGAGGACGGTCACCGAGATCACCGACGCGTGGTCCGCCACCGCGGCCGGTGTCGCGACGGCCTCGGCTCCCGCCGTCGTGAACGGTTCGACGGCCTCGGGCCGGGCGTCGCACACGATCAACCTGCCCGGGCGTTCGAGCAGTCTGGTGGCCATCGGGGCTCCCATGTTCCCCAGGCCGATGTAGCCGACCGCGCGGGTGGGTTCGCTCACGACCGGATCACCTGCCCGCCGTCCACGTTGAAGATCTGGCCGGTGATCCAGCTCGCCTCGTTCGACAGCAGGAACAGGCACATGCCCACGAGGTCGTCGGGAGTGCCCATGCGCTGCAGAGGAATCCGCTTGACCATGTCCGCGACGATGTTGCCGGGAGTCACGGTGCGGGTGGCCTCGGTGTCGATCGGGCCCGGGGCGATCGCGTTGATCCGGATGTTCGACCAGCCGAGCTCGAAGGCGAGCTGCTGGGTGAGGCCGTTGATGCCGACCTTCGCCAGCCCGTAGAAGTTGGAGTACACCCACGCGGCGGTGGACGACTGGTTGACGATCGACCCGCCGCTCGCACGCATGTGCGGCACGACGGCCCGGCACACGTTGAGCGCGCCGTCCATGTTCACGCTCATGAACTTCTTGTAGTAGTCCCACGGCACCGTGAGCAGCGAGTCGAGCTTCATCCCGCCGTAGATCGCCGCGTTGTTCACGAGGTGGTCGATGCGGCCGAACCTCTCGATCGTGAACGACGCCAAGTCCAGCGCCGAATCCGGTTCGGCCACATCCACTTCCTTGAACACCGCAGACCCGCCGTCGGAGGTGATCTGCTTGGCGACGGTCTCGCCGAGTTCACGGTTGAGGTCGGCGACGACCACGTCGGCGCCCTCGGCGGCCAGTGCCCGGGCATACCCCTCGCCGATGCCCTGGGCGGCGCCGGTGACGATGGCGGTGCGTCCGTCGAAACGTCCCATCTGTATGTCTCCTGTCGTCGAATTCGGCTAGTCGGTCGCGGGTTCCGCGACGAGCTTGGTCTCCAGGTACTCCTCGAAGCCGGCCACACCCATCTCGCGGCCGATCCCGGACTGCTTGTAGCCGCCGAACGGGGCGTCTGCGGCGTACCAGACGCCGCCGTTGACGGCGAGTGTCCCGGTCCGGACCCCCTCGACGACGTGCCGGACACGGTCGGGGTCGGTGCCCCACACGGAGCCGGACAGGCCGTACGGGGAGTCGTTCGCGAGGCGGATCGCGTCGTCGTCGCCGTCGTGGGGGAGGATCACCAGGACCGGCCCGAAGATCTCCTCCTGGGCCACCCGGGAGCTGTTGTCCAGACCGGAGATCAGTGTGGGCTCGACGAAGAATCCGTGTTCGTGCTCGGCGGGCCGGCCGCCGCCCACGACGATGGTCCCGCCCTCCTCCACGGCGAGCTTCAGGTAGCTCTCGACGCGCGCACGCTGACGGGCGGAGATCAACGGGCCGCAGACGGTTCCGCGGGCATCGGGGTTGCCGGGCCGGATCCCCGCCATCGTGCGGGCGGTGGCGGCGACGGCCTCGTCGTAGCGTTCGCGCGGCACCAGCAGGCGGGTGGTGATCGCGCACCCCTGGCCTGCGTGGGTGCACACCGTGAACGCGGCGATCGCGCAGCCGGCGGCGAGGTCGGCGTCGTCGAGGACGATGAACGCCGACTTGCCGCCCAACTCGAGGAAGACCTTCTTGAGCGACTGCGCGGCCGCGGCCATGACGGCCTTACCGGTCGCGGTCGAGCCGGTGAACGAGATCAGGTCCACGCGCGGATCCTCGGCCAGCTGGGCGCCGAGTCGGTGGTCGGTCGAGGTGACGATGTTGATCACGCCGGCCGGGATGTCGGTCTCCTCGGCGATGACCTTGCCTACGAGGGCGGCGCACCACGGGGTGTCCGGCGCCGGCTTGAGGACGACGGTGTTGCCGGCCGCGAGCGCGGGCCCGATCTTGGCGAAGTTGATCTGGTGCGGAAAGTTCCACGGCGTGACGGCTCCGACGACGCCGACAGCCTCCTTGAGGACTCGTCGGCGCGTCCTGATGCCCATCGGCGCCGCCACGCCCAGATCGGATTCCCACGCGTACGACTCGGCCAGGTCGGCGAAGTACCCGAGATCCGCGATAGGGCCCTCGAGTTGTGGTCCGGCCGTCAGCATCCGGGGTGCGCCCACCTCGGCGATCGTGATCTCGCGTAGTTCCTCGATGTGCGACTGCAGGGCGTCGCGCAGCTGGCGCAGGCACCGGGCTCGGAAACTGTGATCGCGGGACCAGGAGGTGTCGTCGAAGGCCCGCCGCGCCGCCGCGATCGCCGCGTCCATGTCGGCGGCCGTGCCCTCCGCCGCGTGGCCCACGACCTCCTCGGTGGCGGGATCGATCACCGCGAACACACCGCCCGACCCGGGAACCAGTTTGCCGTCGACGAGGAGTGCGGAGCTGTCGGTCGGTCGAAGCGTCATTGCGCAAAACCTTTCTGACTGGACAGGTGTCTGGACTATAGTACGAACAAATGTCGCCAGCAATGCCGTTCCGATGGAATGACATTCGGAATCCATTGCCGTACGTGCAAGGGAGCAGTCGTGAAGAGAGTTGCCGACAAGGTTGTCCTGGTGACCGGCGCCGCCCGGGGGCAGGGGCGTAGCCATGCAATCCGATTGGCGGAGGAGGGCGCCGACGTCATCGCGTTCGATGTCTGTGCGGACATCGGCACCAACGAGTACGCCCTCGCCACCGAGGCGGATCTGGACGAGACCGCGCGGATGGTCGAGAAGGCCGGCCGCCGGGTCGTCACCGCCAAGGTCGACGTCCGCGACCGGGCCTCGCTCGAGGCGCACCTCGCCGACGCGGTCGCGCGGTTGGGGCGCCTCGACGTCGTGGTGGCCAACGCGGGCATCTGTCCGCTCGGCAAGCATCTGCCGGCGCAGGCGTTCGTCGACGCGTTCGACGTCGACTTCGTCGGCGTCGTCAACACCGTGCACGCCGCCCTGCCGTACCTGGGGGAGGGGGCCTCGGTGATCGCGATCGGGTCGGTCGCGGGCCTCGTGCCGCAGACCGGCTTCAACGGGCAGCAGGCGCTCCAGGGGCCGGGTGGTGACGGCTACGGCCTGGCCAAGAAGATGATCCAGGCCTACACGAATTCGCTGGCTCTCACGCTCGGGCCCGGTTCGATCCGGGTCAATGCGATTCATCCGACCAACTGCAACACCGACATGCTGCAGAGTCCACCGATGTACAAGACCTTCCGGCCGGACCTCGAGAACCCCACCGCGGAGGATGCCGCGCTGACGTTCCCGTTCATGCAGTCGATGCCGATTCCGTGGGTCGAACCGGAGGACGTCTCGCATGCCGTCGTATACCTGGCCTCGGACGAGTCTCGTTACGTCACAGGGCAGCAGCTGCGAATCGACGCCGGTGCCGGCATGAAGATCGGCCTGTGACCACTCCCGATGGACAGGAATCTGTAGTAGTGTCCGGACATGTGTCTAGTATGAGTTTCGAGTCCACGCGCCGGCGTCTGACGCCGAAGCAGGCCGATACTGTCGACCGACTGTGCGAGTCCGCGGTGCAGGTCCTGCGGGAGGACGACTTCGCCGGCCTCACCGTCCGCGCGGTCGCCTCGCGCGCTGGCGTCGGGCCGGCCACTGCCTACACCTACTTCTCGTCCAAGGAGCACCTCGTCGCGGAGGTGTTCTGGCGCAGACTCTCGCAGTCGCCGCGGCCCGAGTCCGACGGGCTGGACCGGACCGGCCGCGTCGTCGCGGTGCTGCGCGGTATCGCTCTCCTGCTCGCCGACGAGCCGGGATTGTCGAGCGCCGTCACCAACGCGCTCCTCGGAAGCGATCCCGACGTCGAGCACCTGCGGGTGCGGATCGGCATCGAGATCCGCGGTCGCATCGAGGAGGCGCTGGGGAAGCCCGCCGATCCCGAACTTCTCGAGACCCTCGACCTCCTGTACGCCGGAGCGCTGCTCCGGGCCGGCATCGGCTACGGCTCCTACGAAGACCTCGCCGGTCAGTTGGAGCGTTCCGCCACAATGATTCTGGAGTGAACACATGACCGAAGCGCTGGTCGACCCGGTGGTCTTCAATCCCTACGACTACGACTTCCACGACGACCCGTACCCGATCTACGCGCGGCTACGCGACGAGTCCCCGATCTACCACAATCCGGAGATCGGTTTCTGGGCACTGTCTCGCCATTCCGATGTCCTGCGGGCGTTTCGCGACAGCACCCGGCTGTCGAGTGCCAACGGGGTCTCCCTCGACCCCGCCGCGTACGGGCCGCACGCGCACCTGGTGATGTCGTTCCTCGCGATGGACGACCCGCGGCACGCGCGCCTGCGCCAGTTGGTTTCCCGCGGATTCACTCCGCGCCGCGTAGCCGAGCTCGACGGGCGGATCCTCGAACTCACCCGGCAGTACCTCGAACCGGCTTTGGAGGCCGGCGAATTCGACTGGATCGCCGAGGTCGCGGGCAAGCTCCCGATGGACGTCATCTCCGAACTGATGGGCGTGCCGGAGACCGACCGCGCGGAACTTCGGCGGCTCGCGGACCTGGTGGTGCACCGGGAGGACGGCGTCCTCGACGTGCCGCCGGCGTCGGTGGAGGCGTCGCTGACCCTGATGACCTACTACAAGGAGATGATCGAGCACCGTCGTCGCTCGCGCACCGAGGATCTGACGTCGGCGCTGCTCGACGCCGAGATCGACGGCGACAAGCTGTCGGACCAGGAGGTTCTCGGGTTTCTGTTCCTGATGGTGGTCGCCGGCAACGAGACGACGACCAAGCTGCTCGGCAACGCGGCGTACTGGGGCGCGCACCATCCCGATGAGGTCGCGCAGGTACTCGACGATCCGGAGCGGGTGACGGACTGGGTCGAGGAGACGCTGCGATTCGACACCTCCAGCCAGATCGTCGCCCGCACCACCGCCGTGGATCTCGAGTATTACGGGCAGACTGTTCCGGCGGGGGAGAAGATGCTGCTGCTGATCGGGTCCGCGAACCGCGACGAGGACGTGTTCGAGAACGGCGACCGCTACCGGATCGGCCGGGACTCGACCAACAAACTCGTCAGTTTCGGTGGCGGTGTGCACTTCTGCCTCGGCGCACACCTCGCACGGCTCGAGGCGAACATCGCCCTGGCCGAATTCGCCAAGCGGGTGAAGCATTTCGAGGTCGACGAGTCCGGAATCGAACGTGTCCATTCCACGAACGTGCGGGGCTTCGCGGCCCTGCCGATGAAGGTGCAGGTGCGCTGATGCCCCGTTTCGAACCCAACCCCACCCGCAGGCCGACGTTGGTCAGCGGCGCGTCGTCCGGAATCGGCGAGGCCGTCGCGTACGCGCTCGCCGACCTGGGGCACCCGGTCGCGCTCGGTGCCCGCCGGGTCGCGGAGACCGAGGCGATCGCGGACAAGATCCGCAGCAACGGGGGAGAGGCGTTCGCCCACTTCCTCGACGTCACCGACGACGCCTCGGTGGACGCGTTCGTCACGGCCGCCGAGGAGGCCCTGGGCCCGGCCGAGATCGTCGTCTCCGGTGCGGGCGACCTCGAGTTCGGTGCTGCCGACCAGATGGATCCGGCCAGCTTCGCGAAGCAGATCGACGTGCACCTCGTCGGCGCTCAGCGGCTCGCGCACCGGGTGCTGCCCGGGATGCGTGAACGCCGACGCGGCGACTTCGTGCTCATCGGGTCGGACTGCGCCGACCGTCAGCGCCCGATGATGGGCGCCTACGATGCCGCCAAGGCCGGCCTCGAGGCGATGGGTCGGCAGATGCGAATGGAGCTCGAAGGCACCGGCATTCGCGCCTCGATCGTCCGTCCGGGGCCGACCTTCACCGGGATGGGCATGAACTCCACCCCCGAGATCCTCGCTCCGGTCGCCGAGCTGTGGGGCAAGTGGGGATTCGCGCGCCACGGTTACATGCTGCGCGCGTCGGACATGGCGAACGCCGTCTCCGCGGTGGTGGGCGCCCCCCGCGGCGTCCACCTCGTGCTCATCGAGGTTCAGCCCGAGGCGCCACTCGCGCCCCTTCCGAGTTCCGAGGAGACGAAATGACCCTGCCCGATCCGCCCCGCGTCTCCGGCGGCGTCCACGAACACGGTCACCTCGAGGAACTGCGCACCGACCCGATCGCCTTGATGCGCCGGGTGCGTGAGGAGTGCGGCGACGTAGGGGTCTTCCGGCTGGTCGATCGCGACGTCGTCCTGCTCACCGGGGCCGAGGCCAACGAGTTCTTCTTCCGCTCCTCCGACGAGGACCTGGATCAGCAGGCCGCCTATCCGTTCATGAAGCCGATCTTCGGCGAGGGTGTGGTGTTCGACGCGAGCCCCGAACGACGCTCCGAGATGCTGCACAACTCCGCGCTGCGCGGCGAACAGATGCGCGGGCATGCCACGACCATCGGCATCGAGGTCGAGGACATGGTGTCCCGCTGGGGCGACGAGGGTGAGATCGACCTGCTCGAGTTCTTCGCCGAACTGACCATCTACACATCCTCGGCGTGCCTGATCGGCAAGAAGTTCCGGGACGAACTCGACGACCGGTTCGCCAGGCTCTACCACGAACTCGAGCAGGGCACCGACGCGATCGCGTTCGTCGACCCGTACGCCCCGATCGAGAGTTTCCGTCGCCGCGACGCCGCCCGCGTCGCGCTCGTCGAGTTGGTCCAGGGAATCATGAACGGCCGGATCGCGAACCCTCCTCGCGGCAAGGAGGACCGGGACATGCTCGATGTCCTGGTCTCGATCAAGGACGACGAGGGCAACCTGCGGTTCAGTGCCGACGAGATCACCGGCATCTTCATCTCGATGATGTTCGCCGGTCACCACACCACTTCGGGTACCGCGGCCTGGTCGCTGATCGAGCTGCTGCGACACCCGGAGACGATGCGGCAGGTCACCACCGAGCTCGACGAGTTGTACGCCGACGGTGCGGACATCAGTTTCCATGCGCTGCGACAGATCCCGGTCCTCGAGGCCGTGATCAAGGAGACCCTGCGGCTGCACCCGCCACTGATCATCCTTCTCCGCGTCGCGCGCGGCGACTTCGAGGTGGGCGGCTTCTCGATCCACGAGGGCAACCTGGTGGCGGCCACACCGGCGATCTCCAACCGGATCCCGGAGGACTTTCCCGACCCCGATTCGTTCGATCCGGGTCGGTACATCGACCCCAACCAGGAGGACACCGCGAATCGCTGGACGTGGATCCCGTTCGGCGCCGGCCGGCACCGCTGCGTCGGAGCGGCGTTCGCGCAGATGCAGCTCAAGGCGATCTTCTCGATCTTGCTGCGCGACTACGAATTCGAGATGGCGCAACCGGCCGACTCGTACCGCAACGACCACAGCAAGATGGTGGTGCAGCTGCAGCAACCGTGCCGGGTCCGCTACCGCCGGCGCACCGTGCGGGCGGCATCCGTCGGGGCGGCCGCAGCAACAGGGGCGCCGACGGAGTGCCCGGTCGCCCACACGAGCGAGGCCTGATCATGCGTGTCGAAGCCGACCTCGACCTCTGCCAGGGGCATGCCGCGTGCGAGATGGAGGCGCCCGACGTGTTCGAGGTACCCAAGCGGGGCAAGGTCACCGTCCGCGACGCGAACCCGGTGGAGGCGTTGCGGGCCGACGTCGAGAACGCCGTCCGGTACTGCCCGACCCAGGCTCTACGAATCGCCGAGGACTGACGAGATTTCGCGTTCGTACCACACCAGGACTATCGAAGGAGACGACAGCATGACCGGATTCGACCGCGGTGAACTGGACGAGATGGTCCAGCGCTGGGTGGACGCCAACAAGAAGGCCGAGGCGGCAGGCGACTGGAAGCCGTTGGCGGACTTCTACACCGAGGACGCCACCTACGGCTGGAACTACGGCCCCAAGCAGGACTTCATGGCGGTCGGGCGGGACGAGATCCGCGACGTCGCGCTCGGACTGGAGATGCAAGGGCTCGAGGGTTGGGAGTATCCGTACCAGGAGTTCGTGATCGACGAGCGCAGCGGCAACGTGATCGGTCTGTGGAAGCAGATCTCTGACGCCGCGCGCCCCGACGGCACCAACTACTCGGTGTACGGCATCGGGGGCAGCTGGTTCCGGTACGCCGGGAACTTCGAGTGGTCCTGGCAGCGGGACTTCTTCGATTTCGGCAACGTCTCGGCACTGTTCATGGAGATGATCCGGAACAACGCGCTCTCCACCGGCATGCAGGCCCGCATCCAGCGCTCGATCTCGGGCGAGAAGCTGCCGGGCTGGTACCCGGCCGGACAGGCTCCGGTCCCGCTGTGGTGAGCACCGAGACGCACCCGTCGCGCTCGTTCGCGGCGCTGTCGCGAGCCGACCTCGCGACACTGGTCCCGGAGCTGCTGCTGTGCGGCCAGCTCATCGACCGGTCCGGAATGGCCCACCTCATCGTCGAGTTCGGGCGGGAGGGCATGGCGCAGGTCGCGATCGAGGAATGGCAGGCGTCGAGCCCCTGGTACACCCGTCGCATGCAGCGCGCGCTGCGCTACGAAGGCGACGACGTCGTCACCATCTTCAAGGGTCTGCAACTGGACATCGGGGCACCGCCGCAGTTCATGGACTTCCGCTTCCGGGTCGACGATCCGCACCACGGCGAGTTCTGGCTCGACCACTGCGGTGCACTGATGGATGTCGAACCGCTCGGCGACGAGTACGTGACCGCGATGTGTCACGACATCGAGGACCCCACGTTCGACGCCACCGCGTTGGCCACCAATTCGTATGCGCAGGTCCGGCCGCTCCACCGTCCGCCGCGCCGGCCGGCGGACCGGCACCCGCACTGCGCGTGGACGGTGATCATCGACGACGCCCACGTCCCGCCGACGATGCAGCCGCACACCGAGCAGATCGGCCGAACCGCCGCCTACACCGTGGAACTCAGCCCGATCGACACCGGCGGCGACGGCAACCACGACTACGCGGGACCGCTGTTGTCGGACCTGCGGTTCCGGGACTTCTCCCAGTCGGCGCTCGTCCGCATCGCCGAGGAGGTGTGTCTGCAGCAGCACCTGCTGGCCCTCGGCTTCCTGATCGCCGTCCGCAAGCGGGTGGACGAGGACAAGGCGCGCGAAATCACCCGCAAGCAGCTCACCGGCATCGCCGGCGTCACCGCGCAGCGGATCCGTGACGCACTCGGCCTGCCGAGCGACCTGGAGGGGCTCACGGCCGTGCTGTCGCTGCACCCGTTGCTGAACCCGAAACAGTACGTGGACAGTGATCTCCGTTTCGACGGCGAGCAGCTGTCGTTCGTCATCCGGCGGGGCGGGCTCGTCGATATCGACGGCGGATGGCCCACGCTGGTCGACGCCGGACACCTCGAGGCGCTGCAGGCCCTGGTGCGCGGTGTCAATCCACGTTTCACGGTGCGGGTCGCGGGTGACGATGACGCAGGACTGCACGTCGTCGTCGACGTCACCGACGAGCCCGCGCCGGAATGCGTCGAGGTCGCGATCACCAAGGTCAGCACCGGAGCCGCATTCTCCTTCGAAGACCGTGGAATTCCGCTGCCGCTCTATGTGATCTGATCGCCCGACCCAGACAGGGGACAACCGCATGGCCTATACGTTCGCTGACCTGTTCGAGCATTCGGTGGACGCGATGTCCGATCGTGTCGCCATGATCGTCACCGGTGAGCAGGTCACCTATCGTGAACTCGACGAACGAGCCAACCGTCTCGCACACCACCTCGAGGACACCGGTTTCGGTGCGGGAGCCCACATCGGTGTCCACATGCACAACTCGATCGAGACGATGGTCGTGATCCTCGCCGCGTTCAAGCTCCGCGCGATCCCGGTGACCGTGAACTACCGCTACACCTCCGACGAGCTGCGCTATCTCTACGACAACGCGGATCTCGAAGGACTCGTGTTCCATCAGGGTTTCGCCGACCGGGTCGCCGAGGTCCTGCCCGACGTCCCGCGCATCCGGCACCTCCTCTCGGTTCCGGACGCGCTGGCCGACGGTGACGAGGGCGAGGTGCCCGGAGCCGTGGCGTACCGGGACGCGCTGGCCGGGGGCAGCGCGGAGCGTGGGTTCGAGAAGCGCAGCCCCGACGATCACTACATCTTCTACACCGGTGGCACCACCGGTCGCCCGAAGGGCGTGGTGTGGCGGCACGAGGACATCTGGCGGGTGCTGGGCGGCGGGCTGGACTTCTACACCGGCGAGCCGATCGCCGACGAGTTCCAGCAGTCCCGGGGCGGGGTGGCCGCCGGCGAGGCGATGCGCTGGGTGATGCTGCCGCCGCTGATCCACACGTCGGCGATGATGCCGACGTTCACCGCGTTCTTCACCGGCAACACCGTCATCATGGAGCCGAGGTTCGACGCCGCCCGGGTGTGGGAGGTCGTCGCGGAGCACCGGCCGCAGGTCATGGTCATCACCGGCGACGCGATGGGTCGGCCACTCGTCGAGGCCTACCGCGAGCAGAACCGGGACACGTCGAGCCTGGCCGTGCTCGCGTCCGGCGCGGCGCTGTTCTCCGCCGCGGTCAAGGACGCCTTCTTCGACGTCATGCCGAATCTGATGATCTCCGATTCCGTCGGCTCGTCCGAAACCGGTTTCGGTGGAATCGGATTCGCCACCAAGGGGTTCGAGCAGCACGGCGGTCCGAAGGTCGGGCCGAACAAGTACTCGGTCGTCGTCGACGACGAGAACCGCATTCTCGCGCCGGGCTCCGGGGCCGAGGGGTGGCTGGCGAAGCTCGGCAACGTCCCCGTCGGGTACTACAACGATCCCGTCAGATCCGCCGAGATCTTCCGTGAGGTCGACGGTCGACGCGCGGTCGTCACCGGCGACCGCGCGCGGATCGAGAACGACGGCTCGATCACCCTGCTGGGGCGCGGGAACATGGTCGTCAACACCGGCGGTGAGAAGGTCTTCGCCGAGGAGGTCGAGGCGGTCGTCAAGGCGCACCCCGACATCTACGACGCGATCGTCATCGGGATACCCGACGACCGGTGGGGCAACCGGGTTGCCACCGTCGTCCGGGTGCGCGACGGCGTCGAACCGGACTTCGAGTCGGTCGAGAAGCACGCCCGCAGCCAGCTCGCCGGCTACAAGATCCCGCGGACCTACTGGATGGCCGACGAGGTGGTACGCACCCCGAGCGGCAAGCCCGACTACGGGTGGGCCAAAGCGCACGCGGCCGCGCACAGCCACGCCTACCGGCTCGACTAGGCCCGGACGTCGCGGAGCGGAGGGATGGATTGCGCGCGAGCACGTTCGGCGACGGCGCGGTGATCGTCACCGGTTCGAGCCGGGGAATCGGCCGGGCGGTCGCGCGATCGGCGTACCGGGATCGGCGGCCGACGCCGACGTGGCCCAGGGCCTGCTGTCGGCGGGGCTGGCCGAGTTCAGCGACGTCACAGCGCTGATCTGTTGTGCCGGTGTGGCGGAGCCGCCCGGGTCCTCGATTCTCGACATCGCGTTCGACGACTGGGCCGATCTGATCGACGCCCACCTGACGAGCACGTTCCGGGCGTGCCGGGTTGCCGCTCCGCATTTCGTCGCCCGTGGTGGTGGGGCGATCGTCACCACCAGTTCGTACGCCTACCTCGGTTGCTACGGCGGGTCCGGCCCCGACTATCGAGCACAGATCGAGATGCTCCATCGTCGCGGACTGCTCAGTGATGCCATGTACCACGGCTCCCTGCCCCGGCCGAATACGTCGCACGCCTGTACGCCTACCTCGTCTCCGAACTGTCGAAGGACATCACCGGACGAGTATTCGCGGGCTCGGGTTGCCTCCTCGGCGAGTTCGAGAATTCCCACCCGCGGGTGCTGGCGTGGCGAGATCACGGGTCCGCGGAGCCTTGGGAAATTGACGAGATCGCGGATTTCGTGCGCGGGGGATAGCCGGTCGTGTGCGCGGGTGATCGCGTTGTCGGGCTCCGGCGTTACAGGAAAAATGCTGGTCTTCCAGCGGTTCTGTCTCGCAGGGTGAATATCGGGGTGAATCCTCCAGCGGTACGCCGCTGTTCCCGAGGAAAACCTGCAGTTGGGCCGCGGGTACTGCCCGATTTGATTAGTGATGCGAATGGAATTCTGGCGCTGGCCTCGAATGGAACAGTTTTCGAGATAGGTTCGAGATGCTATCTTGACCACGCCTGTATGCATGTGGCTGGGGGTTTGCTATCCGTTCAGATGGGGGTCTGACGGATTTTTCGGGGGGCGTTCTTCGCCGGTTTTCTGTCTTCATGCGGCTGGGTGTTTGTTGTGCGTCGCTGGCATGCCGATCGAGGAGGATGAGGAACGATGTCTACCCACAGGGCCCGGAACTTGAGAACACTGCGGATGAAGAGCCGAATCATGGTCGCGGCCACCGCGGTCGGGGCTTTGACGATTGCCAGCCCGGCGGTCGGCCAGGCCCAGCCCGCACCCCAGAACGGGCTCGGCAGCACCGCGAACGGCGGTGCGAACGGGGGGCTCTCGGGTCTGGGCAGCAGCATCGGCGGCAACGGTGACGCCGGCGTCGGAAGCACGGCAGGACCGGGCGGCGCCAACGGCGGCATCGACGCCGGCAGCGCAGGCAACCTCGACTTGGCGAACCTCGCGCAGGTGGCGCTGGGTAGCCTCGCGAACCTGGGTACCGGCAGCCTCGGCGGTGGCGGCGTGGACGTCGGCAGTGTGGCGGATGTCGTGCCCGATCTCGGTGTGGGAAGCCTGGGGAACGCAGGCGGCGGCAGCGTGGGCGACACCGGTAGCGATTCCGGATCCGGCAGCAGCGAAGGGGATTTCGGGCTGGGCAGCGTCGAACTCGGCCTCGGAGCGATCGGCGACCTGGCCGCCGGCAGTGCCGGCCAGGTCGGAAGCGGGAGCGGCGAGACCGGGAGCGATGCGTCCGGGAGCAGCGACACGGGCAGTCTGACCGACCTCACCTCGGGCAGCGGCAGCATCGACCTGGCGGCCCTGGCGCAGCTGGCAGTGGGCAGCGCGGGCGAAGGTGGAATCGACCTCGGGAGCCTGGCAGACCTGGCCCTCGGCAGCTTGGGGCTCCCTGCGGGCAGCGCCGATCTCGGGGCCGGCAGTCTGGGCGATCTCGGTACCGGAATCGATCTGGGTAGCGCGGGCAGTTCGGACCTGACGGCCGGAAGCGCCGACCCCACTCTCGATCTCGGCAGCTTGGCCGAGTTGGCTTCGGGAAGCCTGGACATCCCCGCGGGCGGCGGTGATCTGGATCTGGGCAGCCTGGGCGAGACTGCGCTGGGTAGTTTGGCGCTTCCGTTCGGCAGTTTGGCTCTGCCTGTGGTCGGTAGCGCTGCTGCGCTCGGTTCGACGGGGGATGCGGGCAGCGCCGGCGGCACGGAGGCGGGAAGTTCGGGCCTCGACCTCGGTAGCCTCGCGGACCTCGGTTCGGGCAGCGACTCGGGCAGCGATTCCGGCAGCGGCGAGACCGGTAGCGGTGACACCGGTAGTGGTGAGTTGAGCGCTGGCAGTGGCGATCTGGATCTGGGTAGTCTCGCGGATCTGACGCTGGGCAGCTTGGGTCTTCCGACCGGCAGCCTCGCTGATCTCGGTTCGGGCAGTGACTCGGGTAGTGATTCCGGCAGCGGCGAGACCGGTAGTGGTGAGTTGACCGCTGGCAGTGGTGATCTGGATTTGGGTAGCCTGGCCGAGGTGGCGCTGGGTAGTTTGGCGCTTCCGTTCGGCAGTTTGGCTCTGCCTGTGGTCGGTAGCGCTGCTGCGCTCGGTTCGACGGGTGATGCGGGTAGCGCGGGCGGGACGGAGGCGGGTAGCTCGGGCCTGGATCTCGGTAGCCTGGCGGACCTCGGTTCGGGTAGTGACTCGGGGAGTGATTCGGGCAGCGGCGAGACCGGTAGTGGTGAGTTGACCGCTGGTAGTGGCGATCTGGATTTGGGTAGTCTCGGGGATCTGACGCTGGGCAGCTTGGGTCTTCCGACCGGCAGCCTCGCTGATCTCGGTTCGGGGAGTGACTCGGGCAGTGATTCCGGCAGCGGCGAGACCGGTAGTGGTGAGTTGACCGCTGGCAGTGGTGATCTGGATCTGGGTAGCCTGGCCGAGGTGGTGCTGGGTAGTTTGGCGCTTCCGTTCGGTAGCTTGGCTCTGCCTGTGGTCGGTAGCGCTGCTGCGCTCGGTTCGACGGGGGATGCGGGTAGCGCGGGCGGCACGGAGGCGGGTAGCTCGGGCCTGGACCTCGGTAGTCTGGCGGACCTCGGTTCCGGTAGTGACTCGGGCAGCGATTCCGGCAGCGGCGAGACCGGTAGCGGTGACACCGGTAGTGGTGAGTTGAGCTCCGGCAGTGGCGATCTGGATTTGGGTAGTCTCGCGGATCTGACGCTGGGCAGCTTGGGTCTTCCGACCGGTAGCCTCGCTGATCTCGGTTCGGGTAGTGACTCGGGGAGTGATTCCGGCAGCGTCGAGACCGGCAGCGGTGAGCTGACTGCTGGCAGTGGTGATCTGGATTTGGGTAGCCTGGGCGAGACTGTGCTGGGTAGTTTGGCGCTTCCGTTCGGCAGTTTGGCTCTGCCGGTGGTCGGTAGCGCGGCTGCGCTCGGTTCGACGGGTGATGCGGGCAGCGCCGGCGGCACGGAGGCGGGTAGCTCGGGCCTGGACCTCGGTAGTCTGGCGGACCTCGGTTCGGGGAGTGACTCGGGCAGCGATTCCGGCAGCGGCGAGACCGGTAGCGGTGACACCGGTAGTGGTGAGTTGAGCTCCGGCAGTGGCGATCTGGATTTGGGTAGTCTCGCGGATCTGACGCTGGGCAGCTTGGGTCTTCCGACCGGTAGCCTCGCTGATCTCGGTTCGGGGAGTGACTCGGGCAGTGATTCCGGTAGCGACGCCGGCAGCGGTGAGTTGAGCGCGGGCAGTGGTGATCTGGATCTGGGTAGCCTGGGCGAGGTGGTGCTGGGTAGTTTGGCGCTTCCGTTCGGCAGTTTGGCTCTGCCTGTGGTCGGTAGCGCTGCTGCGCTCGGTTCGACGGGGGATGCGGGTAGCGCGGGCGGCACGGAGGCGGGTAGCTCGGGCCTGGATCTCGGTAGTCTGGCGGACCTCGGTTCCGGTAGTGACTCGGGGAGTGATTCGGGCAGCGCTGACACCGGTAGTGGTGAGTTGAGCTCCGGCAGTGGCGATCTGGATTTGGGTAGTCTCGCGGATCTTGCGCTGGGGAGTCTGGGCTCGGGGAGTGATTCCGGTAGTGACACCGGCAGCGGTGAGCTGAGCGCGGGCAGTGGTGATCTGGATTTGGGCAGCCTGGGCGAGGTGGTGCTGGGTAGTTTGGCGCTTCCGTTCGGTAGTTTGGCTCTGCCTGTGGTCGGTAGCGCTGCTGCGCTCGGTTCGACGGGTGATGCGGGTAGCGCGGGCGGGACGGAGGCGGGTAGCTCGGGCCTGGACCTCGGTAGCCTCGCGGACCTCGGTTCCGGTAGTGACTCGGGGAGCGATTCGGGCAGCGTCGAGACCGGTAGTGGTGAGTTGACTGCTGGCAGTGGCGATCTGGAGCTGGGTAGCCTGACGGATCTTGCGCTGGGCAGCCTCGGTCTGGGCAGCCTCGGCGAAACCGAGGCGGGAAGCTCAGAGAACGGCAGCGCCGGAGGTGACCTCGGTAGCCTGGCGCTTCCCGTCCTCGGAAGTGCGGCGCTGGGTCTCGGCAGCATTGCGGTCAACGGCAGCGGTGACGCCGGATCGAACGGTGCCGGTGACGCCGGCAGCACCGGTGGCGGAGAGGCCGGTAGCTCCGACCTCGGCAGCGCAGCGCTGGGAAGCGCGGTAGTCGGCGGGCTCACCGTCGGTAGCGCCGTTGCAGCCGGGGCTCCGCTCGGCAGCGCCGCACTCGGCGGCGCACTCGCCGGAGGAGCCGCACTCGGCAGCACCCTCGCCGCGAACGGGAACGTCGGCAGCGGCGCGGGCGCCGAAGCCGAGGGCAATGGCGGGATCGACATCGCCCAGCCGATCGCCGTTCAAGCCGCAGGTGGTGCCGACGCTGCTGTGCAGAACATCAGCGCTCCCGCTGCGGCACAGGCAGGCGCCCAGATCTCTGCGGTGCCGGTCGGCGGCGTCGAGGCCGGTGACAAGGGCGACCCGAGCGACACTGCCGGGCGTGGACTGCTTCTCGGCACCGCGCTGCTCCTCGCTGCCACCGCCGGAACGGCGGCGGCCACCGGACGGCACCGCCGCAAGCAGTAGGCGTTGGGTCCCCAGGTGAGCAACAACCCGACAGGCCGGTACCGGAGAACATCCGGCACCGGCCTGTCGGCCGTCCTCGTTAGCCTTCTCGCGTGCGGCAGCCTCCTGACCGGATGTACCGCGACGGAAGCCGGTGACCGGTCTCGGTCCACGTCGGTACCCACGTCGCAGGTCGTCGCCGATCCGGTGGCCACCACGCTTCGTCCCGACCGTCTCGTCGTCCCGGCCATCGGGGTCGACACCGACCTGGTCGACCTCGGGCTGGAACCGAACGGCGCACTGCAGGTACCGCCGGGGGCATTCCCGGCCGGATGGTATTCCGGCTCACCGGTTCCCGGGGAACTCGGGCCCGCAATCCTCGCCGGCCACGTCGACTGGGACGGTGCACCCGGGGTGTTCCTACGCCTGCACGAACTGGCGCCGGGTGACCGCATCGACACCGTCCGGTCCGACGGTGTCACGGCCGTGTTCCGTGTGACGCGGGTCGATCGCTACGCGAAGGCGGAGTTCCCGACGGCCGCGGTGTACGGCAACATCGACCACCCCGGAATCCGATTGATCACGTGCGGCGGCGAATTCGACACCGCAGCACGCAGTTACCGTGACAACACCGTCGTCTTCGCGGACCTCGTCGAGGAGCGCGCGCCGTCGACGACAGGCCCCCAGTGATCACGCCGACGTGCGACGTCCCCACCGGAAGTACGACAGCGGACCGACGAAATTGACGGCGATGAGTGCGGCCCACCTACGCTTGCTGCCGTTGATCTGGTCGCGCGGCCGACGCGCGAGATCCGCCCACGCGCTCGCGGCCAGACTCAACTGGACCGAGCCCGCAGCAATGATCAGCGCGCGCTTTACCGGGCTCAGTTCGGCCCACTTGCGCTTCGCCATGTGCTCGTCCCTTCCGTGTCCACCGGGCGGCGTCCGCACTGCTCGGACGCCCTGTGTCCTTCCTACCTCACGGGGACACGACGAGGCCGGTGCGCACGCGTACGACGCGCGAAGAGAACGCCCGGTCGGTACCCTGTCGGGCGAGAACCGGCCGCCGAAAGCCGGGAACGGATCGGAGAGTGGCGATGGCTGACCTGGTGTTGTTCGGTGACGTGTTGACGATGGACGACACGAATCCGCGGGCGACCGCCATCGCCGTGGAGGGCGGGCGCATCGTCGTCGTCGGATCCGATGCCGACGTCGCCGACCTCATCGGCCCCGAGACGGCCGTGCACGACGTCGGAAACGCCTGCATCATGCCGGGATTCATCGAGGCGCACGGCCATCCGCTGAACGAGGCAGTCCTGCTGGGCGAGCCCGTCGTCGACATCCGGCCCGTCACCATCCCCGACGCCGACGGCGTGCTCGCCGCGATCGCGGAGGCCGTCGCCGAAGCCGGCCCCGAGGGTGCGGTCCTCAACGGGTGGGATCCGCTGCTGCAGAAGGGGCTCGACGAGCCGACTCTGCAGTGGATGAACGGGCAGTCGCCGCACAAGCCGTTGATCATCCTGCACAACTCGGGGCACGCCGCCTACTTCAACTCGACGGCCGCTGCCGCCGCGGGAGTCACCGACGACACCCCCGATCCGGAGGGCGCCCGCTTCGGGCGCGACAGTCGGACCGGTGACCTCACCGGGGTCGCGTACGAGTCGGCGGCCGTCATCGCGATCGCCGGACCGGTGCTGGCGTCGGCCGCCGGACGTTTTCCCGAATTGATCGCGGCCGAGTCCGCGCGCCTCAACGCTGCCGGCGTCACCACCGTGAGCGAGATGGCGTTCGATCCCGCGATGCGGGAGCCGCTCGCCGCGGCCGCCGAGGCCGGGGCGCTCACCACGCGCCTGCGGCTGTACGAGATGTCGGGCCCCGCCCGCGGATCCGACCTCGAACCGGGCGCGGGCGACGATCTGGTGCGCCAGGTCGGGATCAAGATCTGGTCGGACGGTTCGCCGTGGATCGGCAACATCGCGCTCAGCTTCACCTACCTCGACACCCCTGCGACGCGCGCGCTCGGGATGGCGTGCAGCCACGGCGGAGCCAACTACACGGGCGAGCAGATCCTCGACATCAGCACCCCGTACTTCGAACAGGGCTGGCAGATCGCGTGCCACGCGCACGGTGACGAGGCGATCACGATGGTCCTCGACGCGTGGGAGCAGATGCTCGCGGCGAGTCCGCGCAAGGACCACCGGCTGCGCCTCGAACACGTCGGCGCGATGCGCCCGGACCAGTTCCGGCGTGCCGCCGACCTCGGGGTGACCTGCAGCCTGTTCGTCGATCACCTCTACTACTGGGGCGACGTCCTGGTCGACGACCTGTTCGGTGCCGAGCACGGCGGGCACTGGGCCGCGGCGGGGTCGGCCCTCGCCGCCGGTCACCGCATCTCGTTCCACAACGACGGCCCGGTCACCCCGACCGATCCACTGCGCAACATCGCGGATGCGGTCAATCGGCGCTCCCGCGGCGGACGGGTGCTCGCGCCCGACGAGCGCATCCCGGTGGGGGCGGCGGTGCGCGCGCAGACCGTCGACGCGGCGTGGCAGCTGTTCAGTGACGACTCCATCGGTGCGCTGAAGCCGGGGATGCACGCCGATCTGGTCGTGCTGTCGGAGAATCCGCTCGCGGTCGATCCCGAGCGGCTCGCGGACATCGAGGTGCAGGCCACGGTGTTCGCGGGGACGACGGTGCACGGCAGCCTCAGCTGATCGAAACGAGAGCGCCGCCCAAAAGTGTCGGGCGGCGCTCTCGTTTCGAGCAGTGCGAGTGAGGTCAGCTCGCCAGGTGCTGCGGTGCCTCGGGCTTGGGCTTGCGAAGCTGGGTGAGGCCCAGCAGCGCCGCGGCGACGACGAACCAGCCGGTGATCACGAGCAGGCCGTGGCCCACGCCGGTGCCGCCGAAGTAGACGATCGAGCGGGCCGCATCCACCGCACCGGCGCCGATCCAGAAGTGGCTCAGCGCCGACCAGAATCCGGGCAGGAAGTCGGCGGGGAAAGCACCGCCCGCACTCGGGAAGTTCACGAAGATCATCAGGACCATCACGACCATGATCGCGGCCTTGCCGAACACCCGGTTGACGAGGATGCTCACCAACCCCACGGCGATCGTGTAGGCCACGACCACCGCGAGCAGCGCGAGGCTCGCCGCGAACGACGCGCCGTAGAAGCCGACGAAGATGGCCGAGACCAGGTACGCCGCGAGCACGCCGACGACCGACATCACCCCCAGCACGCCGAGCTGCTGGCGCAGACGCATTCGCGGTGCCACCTGGGAGAGCACGGTGATCGTGAGATAACCGACGATCGTGCTGACCATGACCAGATAGAACAGTCCGGTGCCCGTCGGGTCGTCCGCGGCGAGCGGCGCGTGATCCACGACGTTCAAGTCCACGCCCTGGGCGGCGGCGAGCGGCTGGGCCAGTCCCTCGGCCGCCTGCACGCGCATCGTGCCCTCGGCGGACGCGACGTGCAGATTCATCGTCGGCCCCAGTTCGATGACGCCGGCGATCTCGCGGTTCTGCAGGCGATCGATTGCCCCCGCGGCGTCCGTGGCGGTCTCGAGCGCGAACTTGTCGCCGACGGTCGGAGCGAGCCGGTCGACCAGCGCGGTGGTGGCGGCCTCGGGTCCGACGACGACGACCTCCACATCGCGCGGCGCCGGGTTGTGGAACGCACTGACGTAGCAGAGCGCGAACATCACTGCGAAGAACAGCGGAAACACCATCGACTCCACCACGGTGCGCCACGGGGTCCGACCGGCGGCGGAGCCGTCGGGCGTTCCGTGATCGAGGTGGAGCGCGGGAGCGATCGCTTCGGTATCGGCCTCGATGGCCTGGCTCCACTCCTGGTGGCGCTGATCGTGAGTGTTTGGCATCCGCATCGGCCTTCCTGGAACGACAAAACGTCAACAGTGTTGACGGCCGGTAAGTCAACAGTGTTGACACGGAGTTGTCAACACTGTTGACATAGGGTGTGCGGCAAGGTTGGACTCGGACACTCCGAACGAAGGACGATCGATGACCGTCGAGACACCCGAACCCCACGCTCGTGCGAGCAGTGCGCACAACCGGGAGGCGGTTCAGGCTGCCGCCGCGGAGTTGTTCGCGGAGCAGGGATTCGCCGCCACCGGAGTGCGCGACATCGCGCGGCATGCCGGTGTCGATCCGGCGCTCGTGATCCGCTACTTCGGATCGAAGGAGAAACTCTTCGTCCGGACGATGACGATGTCCGACGCCTTCGTCGAGGTCGTCGAGGGCCCGTTGGACGGGCTGGGCAGGGCGCTGGTGGATTTCGTCGTCCGCCGCACGCGCCGCCGGCAGGCCGACAAGCCGACAGCCGTCTATGCGGCCCTGGTGCGCGCGTCCGACCGCCCCGTCGTGCGCGAGCACCTGCAGGAGGCGATCGATCAGATGATCATCGCCCCGCTCGCTCCGAGGCTGGCGGGCGAGGATGCGGAATTGCGTGCGCACCTGCTCGCCGCGCAGTTGTCGGGGCTGATGGCCGCGCTGTACGTCATGGAGAGTCCGTGGCTCCGGTCCGCGCCGATCGACGACATCGTCGACCGCTACGGCGCAGCCCTGCAGGTCCTCGTCGAAGGCTGACCGGAGCGGCCCTCCCGTTGGGCGGGACCCGGGGCGCGCCCGGCCCACGTACCGGTGAGGATGTCGTGGATCACATCGAATGGCGAATGGCGATCCGGGTCACATCGATCGAGAGGGGCAGACGTGGGTGTTGCGGGCTTCGACGAGGAATACGACATCGTGGTGGTGGGATCGGGAGCGGCCGGTTCCGCGGCCGCGCTCGCGGCTCACCAGGCCGGTGCCGGGGTGCTGGTGGTCGAGAAGTGCGACGAGGCGACGGCGGGCGGGAACACGCGCGTCTCGGGCAGCGGCTGGTGGGTCAACCGTGACCCGGAGCGGGCTCGCATCTTCCTTCGCTCACTGAACGGCCCGTTCCCCGTCGCCGAGGATGTCGTGGACGCGTGGGCGACCGAGACGGCCGAGATCTCGTCGTGGCTCGAGAAGCTCGGGGCGGACGTCGCCATGAGCGGCGAATACCATACGGAGCCCGAATATCTCGAGCTCGACGGCAGCGACTGCTATGCCGGCATGGACACCCTCGGCGGCCGCATGGGCAACGGGCTGCTCCACGAGTTCCTGCGCGGTGCCCTCGCCGAGCGCGGCATCGAGACCCGGTTCGGTACACCCGCCGTCGAGTTGATCGTCGACGAGGGCACCGTCGTCGGCGTCGTGGTCGACGGTCCTGGCGGACGACGCCGGATCGGCGCGCGGGGCGGCGTCGTGCTGGCCACCGGCGGATTCGCGGCCGACCCGACGATGGTGCGCGACTACCTGCGCGTCGAGGATCACGTGCTGTGGGGGTCGCCGGCCTCGACCGGCGACGGTCACCGCATGGCGCAGGCCGTCGGCGCCGACCTGTGGCACATGGACAACATGATGACCATCACCGGCGTGCGCGGTGACGACGAGTTCGGGCACTACCTGGCTCTGTGGAACGCGAACAACTACCTCTGGGTGTCGGGCGACGGGCGCCGGTTCACCGACGAGGCCGCCGAACCCAAGCACGGTCACACCGCTCGCGGCGGTGCGTACGAACTGTTCCCGCTGCGCCCCTTCCACCTGATCTTCGATGAGCAGATGCGCACGGCGGGTCCGCTGAGCCCGACCCCCGACGTCCTCCCGGTGGGCTGGAACCTGCTGATGAACGGGAGTCGCTGGAGCGTCGACAACAGCGCGGAGATCGAGAAGGGCTGGATTCGCCGCGCCGACTCGATCGCCGAGCTCGCCGTCCTCGTCGGGGTCGACGCGGCGACGCTCGAGCGCACCGTCGAGCAGTACAACGCGGCCTGCGCGGCGGGCCGGGACGACCACTTCGGGCGCGACCCGGAGACTCTGGGTGCGGTGGTGCAGGCCCCGTTCTACGTGCTCGACGTGACGCCGTTGCTGGGCTGGAGCAACGGTGGCCCGCGCCGCGACGGACGGGCGCGTGTCCTCGACACCAGGGGTGAGGCCATCGACGGTCTGTACGCCGCCGGTGAGGTGAGCTCGACCTACAGCTGGCGCAAGGACGGCGGATTCCACATCGGCGACGCACTCGCGTTCGGCCGGGTGGCCGGCCGGGAGGCCGCTGCCCGCGTCTGACCGGGCACCGGTGGTTCCGCCGCTCCGGCGGAACCACCGGATTCGGGGGAGGATGCGATACCCGATAACATCCAGGTCGGCTGGCCGATCTCGTGTCGAGCGGCCACCGACGGACGGCGCGGATGGGAGCGGGTGTGCAGGAACAGGAGCCACGGCGTGACGGCGTCGCCGGTCAGCAGGAGCTGATCGCTCAACTGCCGCCCTACACCGAACTGCTGTGGCCCACGCTCCAGGCGCTCATCGCGTTGGGCGGATCGGCGTCGAACAACGAACTCGACGGTGCCGTGGTGGAGCGCGAGGGCTGGTCCCCGGAATTGCAGGGCATCCTGCACGGCGAAGGGCCCGGCACCGAAGTGGAGTACCGGTTGGCTTGGGCGCGAACCTATCTCAAAGGTATGGGGTTGCTCGCCAACAGTCGGCGTGCGGTGTGGAGCGTCACCAAGCAGGGGCGTGCGGTCACCGAACCCGAGTTGCGGCCGCTGCTGCTGGCGTTCACTGCCGACAAGCGCCGCCAGCGGCTCAGTCGTAAGGCCAATACGCCTGACGCGCAAGTGCTTCCGCTCGCCGACGCCGAGACCGACGCCGCGCCGGATCAGGTCTACAGCGAGGCCGACGCGGCCGCCTGGAAGTCGACGGTGCTCGAAGCGGTGCTCGCAATGTCGTCCACCGCGTTCGAGCGTCTGACGCAGCGACTGCTCCGCGAAGCGGGGTTCTCCACGGCGACCATCACCGGACGGACCGCCGACGGCGGGATCGACGGCATCGGCATGTGCCAGATCTCGCTGCTGAGCTTCCCGGTGGCGTTCCAGTGCAAGCGCGTCAGCGGCAGCGTCGGTGCCGGGGCCGTCCGGGACCTGCGCGGCGCGATGGCGGGTCGGGGCGAGAAGGGCCTACTGATCACGACGGCCACCTTCACGAGCGAGGCCCGCGCCGAATCGCGGCGCGACGGTGCACCGCCCGTGGATCTCATCGACGGGGATCGACTCTGTGAGCTGCTCAAGGAGCACGGACTGGGCGTACAGACCCGGACCCGCGTCGTCGAGGACGTCGCAGTCAACACCGGATTCTTCGCGGGTCTCGAGTCGAGCTGAGTGATACCGAAGTCACCGATGTGACTGACGGAACCAGAGTGACTGTGGTGGAATAGCCCTCGAATCGACAAGTGCGGGCGGTCGATCCGTCGCCGCACCCACATCCGGCGATGCCGGACTTCTCCGGTGATGCGAGGTTGTGCTGTGCAGGTTTCCAGGCGCGAACTGTTCAAGTATGCGGCGGCAGGCACCGCGGCGGCGGGGCTCGCGGCACTCGCGGGGCCCTCGGTTGCCAACGCCGGGCCCGCCACCTTGATCGACTACTCGGCCGGTGTCCCGTCCCCGCTGGGCATCCGCGCGGCCGGTCACGTCGGGGCGATCCGCTACGTGTCCGACCGCCGACCGGGCGCCGAATGGATGCTCGGCAAGCCCATGCAGTTCGGTGAGGCCGCGGCCATGGCGGCCTTCGGCCTGCAGATCGTCTCCTGCTACCAGTTCGGCAAGGGGCAGACGTCGGACTGGCGCGGCGGATACGACGCCGGCATCCACCATGCTCGGCGCGGACTCGAACTGCACCGGGCCGCCGGTGGCCCCGAGAACTGCCCGATCTACGCCTCCATCGACGACAACCCGTCGCCGTGGGAATTCGACAACCTCATCGCGCCCTACCTGCGTGGCTGGGAGGACGTCCTCGGCCGCCGCAACGTCGGTGTCTACGCGAACACGCCGACCATCGATCGCTGCCTGCGGGCCGGGGTGGGCGGATTGTTCTGGCAGCACAACTGGGGATCGCCGGCCGGTTACGTGCATCCGTCCGCGCACCTGCACCAGTTCGAGATCGACAAGCGTCAGATCGAGGGCATCGGCATCGACCTCAACTCGATCCTCAAGCCGCAGTACGGTCAGTGGTCGGCGCAGAAGCCGTTCTTCCTGTCGTAGTCGTCAGGCGTCGGTCGCAGACGGAATCCATCCAACGATGGATTTGTGTGCGGAATTGTGAGACCGCCGGATACGTAAAGCTAAGGTAATGGCATGTCTGTCGTCTACAACATCCTCGTCGCCGTGCACCTGCTGGGCATGGCCGCGATCGTCGGTGGTTACCTCTCGGTCCTGAAGGCCCCCCGGATCAGCGAGGTGATGGTCTGGGGCGCTCGGATCCAGCTGCTGTCGGGCCTCGTCATCGTCGGTCTCGGCGAGGCTGTCGACTCGCTCGGCAAGGACTACGACCACGCCAAGATCGGCGTCAAGCTGCTCATCACGCTGATCATCGTCGCGGTCGCCGAGATCGGCCGGGCCCGCCAGAAGCGCGGCGAGGGCAACCCGAACTTCGCGCACATCGTCGGTATCCTGGCGATCGTCAATGCACTGATCGCGGTGCTCTGGACGAGTTACTGACCGTTGCTTCCGCACGCGCGAACGGGCGCCCTCCGCATGGGGGGCGCCCGTTCGCCGTGTGGGGGCGGGTGATCAGCCCGGAAGCTTGGCCATCTTCTCGAGCCACACACGCGCGTCGTCGGGCAGGTTGCCCGCTGCATCGGCGTGCTTGCACCACTTTTTCGCCATCGCGAAGAAGTTCATCGGGTTGTAGGCGTCCTCCTCGTGCGACCAGAGGTTGTCGCCCGCGTAGTGGAGGATGGTGATGTTCGCGGCGCCGTGCTCGGTGCCGTCACCCGGGTCCTCCATCGGGTTCTGCACCTCGCAGACCACCCAGCCGCGGTCCTCGTCGATCACGTACCACGAGACGGGGAACTCGGGCATGCGGTTGCCGGGGAACGCCGTCATGGTGCGAGTGACCCACCGGCGGATCTCCTCGCGCCCGGCGAAGCGGCCGAACGCATGCTCGTCGTACGTCGCGTCCTCGGTGAACTGGTCGGCGAAGAGATTCCAGTCGCCGGTCTGCGTCGCCTGCACGACGGTCTTCTGGTAGTTCTCGAAGGCTCCTTCGAGTTCTTCCCGGGTCCAACCCATGACAGCGCTCCTCGCGGTCGATTGCGGTCGCCCGCGTCACCGGCGGACTCGACTGCAACCTAACGCACCACTGGAACGTGTTTCAGTTATTTGTCGGAATCGGCGGGGTCGGGTGGGGGTCAGGTGCCGTGCAGTTCGGTCCACCTGCCGAAGGGCGGGGGACCCTCGCCGAGCACCTTCAGGGCATGCTCGGGTGTGCCGGTCGCGGCGTCGGCGTGCTTGACGTGCATCCACTGGTAGCCGTTCAGCACATGTTCCTCGGCGGTGGACGCGTTGACGACCACGTGATCCCCGTTGGCGCGTTGTTCGAGCGACCAGTCGCTGTTCGGACCGGCGACGACCCACCACTTCTCTCTACTCATGGTCGTGACTCCCGTCTGGAGTGGCTTCACGATGCGTCCTCAACGCTACCGCGATGCCCGGGTGAAACAAGTTGGACGGGTGTTCCGATATGCCCAGTGCCGGTCCGGGTGTCGGACCGTTCGGCTACCGTTACCAGTCCGAAAACACCTACGACTCGGAGGCTCTCGTGGATTTCCTCATCAACCTGTTCTACGCACTCGCGGCCAACCTGTACCTGGGCTCCTCGGACGGGTCCTCCTCCGGCGGCGGCCAGTAAGCAGGCGTCACGAGAACCGCGAAGGCCCGCACCGGATCGCCGGTGCGGGCCTTCTGCGTTCTCCACACCGGTCAGGCGTGGGGCGCCGCGGTGGCCGGCGGGCGGCTCCTCGGAATCAGGAACGCGAACGCCAACGACACGACTGCTGCGACGATCGCGATCACGAACGTCGCACGGAAGGCGTCGAACGAGGGGATCGTGGCGGTGCCGAGGGTGACGGTCATGCTCGCGAGCACGACGCTGATGACGGCGGCCGCGCTGGACGTTCCGATCGACCGCATGAGCGAGTTCAGGCCGTTCGCGGCGGCCGTCTCCGAGATCGGAACGGAGCCGATGATCAGCGCCGGCATCGACGAGTACGAGAGCCCGACGCCGGCACCGATGATCATGCCGCCGACGACGATCATCCAGACCGAGGACGACAGGAAGTACACGAACGTGTAGCCCAGGCCCACCACGACGGAGCCCACCATGAGGGTGATCCGAGGCCCGCGCCAGGCCGAGAGCTTCGCGGACACGGGCGAGAGGGCCATCATCACCAGGCCGCCGGGGGCGAGCGCGAGGCCTGCCGTGACCATCGACAGGCCGAGTCCGTAGCCGGTCGCCTCGGGCGCCATGAGCAGCTGGGGGAGCGTCAGCGAATTGCCGTACATCGCGAAGCCGATGGCGATCGACGCGAGGTTCGTGAACAGCACGTGCGGGCGCGCGGACACCCGCAGATCCACCAGCGGCCGCGCCGTCCGCAGCTGCAGGAAGCCCCAGGCCAGGAACAACACGAGGGATCCCGCGAGCAGGCCGAGAGTGAGCGGGTCGCTCCAGCCCCACGTGCCGCCCTTGGTGATGGGGAGCAGGAACAGGATCAGTGCCGCGCTGAGTCCGATCGCGCCGACGAAGTCGAATCGACCCGGGTTCCGGACGGAGGATTCCGGGATGACGGCGGCGGCGAGTGCCGCACAGACGAGGCCGAGTACGGCCGACATCCAGAACAGCACGTGCCAGTCGGCCACCTGCGCGACCGCTGCCGCGATCGGTAGCCCGATCGCCCCGCCGACGCCGAGGGTGGCGCTGACGATGGCCATCGCACCGGCCACCTTCCGGGGCGGCAGTTCGTCACGCAGGATGCTGATGCCGAGTGGGATCACGCCGACCGAGGCGCCCTGCAGGGAGCGGCCGACGATGAGCGGGATCAGGGAGTCGGCGAAGGCGCACACCACGGATCCGGCGACGACCAGGCCCAGGCTGATGATGAGGATCTTCTTCTTGCCGAACATGTCGCCGAGTCGGCCGCTGATCGGCGTGACCACGGCGGCGGCGAGGAGCGTGGCGGTGACGGCCCACGACGCGTCAGCCGGCGAAGCCGAGATCAGGTGTGGCAGTTGGGGAATGATCGGGACGACGAGCGTTTGCATCAGAGAGACGACGATGCCGCAGAAGCCGAGAACCGCGACGATGGCGTTGCCGGATACGGATGGGGTCGTCTTCACCGTCGAGGACGCGACGGGTGTGGACAAGGAAACTCCTCGAAAAAACTGCAGAAAAAGAAAATTGGAAGAATGTGTACCGTACACATCGTTCGCGGCACCGCACAACGCGGACAATGCGGGCAATCGAGGTGGAAGGGGTCGGGCTTGTCCGACGAAGACCGGACCGTAGCGGGCGTCGAGTACGAGTTGATGCTCCTGTCGCGTTACCACGCCCTGTCGTGGCAACGCGGACAGCAGACCCTCGACCGCTCGGCCTACCTGATCCTCGCGCGCCTGGAACTCGATCGCCTGATGAGCCTCAGGGAGCTGGCCGAGGCCTTCGTGCTCGACATCTCCACGGTCAACCGACAAGTGGGGGCACTCGAACGGCACGGCCTGGTCGAACGCATCGCCGATCCGGACGGCGGGGTGGCGCGCAAGATTCGCGCCACGGAGACCGGCCTGGCGCGGATGCGCGCCGATCGTGATCTCAACCGCGACGGTGCCGGACGGGTGCTCGAGGGTTGGGCCGCGGACGAGATGGTGCTGCTCCACGAATTGTTGGTGCGGTTCAACCGGGATGTCGAGGCACTCGAGGGTCGAGCCTGGCCGCGGCCGGAGGCCGATTAGGACTGGACGTGCAACGTCGTCGACTCGGCGAGGTCCGGCTCGTCCGGCACGACGACGAGCGTCGGACGCTGCTCCGGCGACTGCCCCACGGCGCGCCAGGACAGCAGCGACCAGCGGGACAACCCCGACAGTGCGGAACCGACGCTCCCGAACGACAACGAGGACAGCGCCGAACCGGCGGAGCCGACGGATCCGATCGAGAGGATCGAGCCGGCGGATCCGATCGACAGGATCGAGCCCACGCTGCCGATCGACAGGATCGAACCCTCCGATCGGATCGACAGGATGGACCGCCGGGAGTGGCGTGAGCGAATCGACTTCGTCGTGTCGGCCATTCCTCGGTCTACCACGCGAACCGGGGGCGTGAACAGGAAAAGGCCCCACCGAGCGGTGGGGCCTTTTCCTGTGGAGCGGGTGACTACGCGACCGTGAACATTCCGACCGTCGGCAGGAAGTTGCACGTGATCGGTGCGGATCCTTCGGGCTCGGTGGTGAGATCGCCGGAGATGACGGCCAGCACGCGACCCGGACCGGTGTTCGCGATCGCCGACAGTGTCGCCGGTCCGTCCGGGTTGATGCGCGCCTCGGTGGTGAGGGGCTGGGTCTCGCGGCGGCCGTTGTCGACGTTGATCCACGACACCGTCATGCCCTGGTTCGCGGACGCCTTCTCGGTGCCGAGCGCGGTGAAGACGAAGCCTGCCTGGCCGGCGCCGGGGCCCGGAGGCGGCAGGTGCGCGGGGCCGGGGACGGCGAGCGCCGTGCCGACCGAGTCGCCCGACGGGGCGATGCAACCCCGGCCGACGGTCGGGTACAGGAACTGTGCGATGACCGGGCCGTCCTGGGGAATCTCCGGTCCGCCGCCACCACTGCCGTCCAGGAACGTGATGACGCGCTCGAGCGTCGACTTCAGCTCCGGGGGCAGGTTCGCGCCCTCGAGCAGGATGCGGGCCTGGGCGAGCAGGTCGGCCTTGGCGTCGACGTCCTGCATGTCCGCGGGGGCCGCGGCGGCACCCAGGATGGCGGGAGCGAGCGACGTCAGCGCATCGATGGGGACGCCCTCGGGGAGGCCGGGAGGCGTCGGCTGTGCGGCCGCGGTGGCCGGCACGGCGAGCGCAGCGGCGGCCACGACTGCGCAGGCAGTGATTGCTCGTCGCATTCCTCGGTTACGAATCACGGTTTCCCCATCCTTGTCGTTCAGACGCATGCTCTGCAGCGTCAGGTCTGCCGCGCGGGCACCCACGGCCTCGTGGTCGCGGGTAGTACGTCGCGGGTCACTCTATGGATCGACCCCCCGATGTGTACAGACTGTTCTGCACGTCGCATTCGTGATCCACAACCCAGCGGAGTCTATTCAACCTGTGACGTAACTGCCATCGCCTGGTGACAATATCTGTGACGAATGCGGAAAATGTGAACCTTGATGCAACTGTTACGGATGAGCAAGGTATTTTCGGCGCATCGGGATGGCGCGTTAGGCTGACGCCACACCTGGTCTTTTCCGCTCCCGCGCCACACTGGGTGCGTCCTGCCAGCACACGAACACGGAGAGCGCCGCCAGTGTCCCAGCTTTCACGTGCCGACCGGCAGCCGCGCGCGGCTGCCGCCGAGCGCGGACTTCTCCGGTGGGCGCCGCTCCTCCTCGCGCTGTCGGTGATCCTCCGACTGGCGTGGACGTACCTGACTCCCAACGGCGCGAACTTCGTCGATCTCCACGTCTACGTCGACGGCTCGGCGGCGCTGCTACGCGGCGACCTGTACGCCTTCACGTACTCCGAGGAGACTCCCGACTTCCCGCTGCCGTTCACGTACCCGCCCTTCGCGGCCCTCGTGTTCCTGCCGCTGCACTACCTGCCGTTCGGCCTGGTCGGTCTGCTCTGGCAGCTCGCCACGGTCGCGGCGCTGTTCTGGGTGATCCGCATCAGCCTCGAACTCCTGCTCGGCGAGGCCGCTCGCGAGCGGCACTGGCAGTACGTGGCAGCGGTATGGACCGCGGTGGGCGTGTGGACCGAACCGGTCCGGACGACGCTGGACTACGGGCAGGTCAACGTGTTCCTGGTGCTCGGTGCCATGATCGCCGTCCGCAGTGCCCGCTGGTGGCTGTCCGGTGGCATCGTCGGCATCCTCGCGGGCATCAAGCTGACCCCGGCCGTCACCGGTCTGTACTTCGTGGCGCAGCGGCGCTGGCGCGCCGCGATCTTCTCCGCAGTCGCGTTCTTCGGCACGGTCGCCGTGAGCTACCTCGTGATCGGCGCGCAGGCCCGCGACTACTTCACGTCGAAGTTCGGGGACGCCGACCGGATCGGACCCGTCGGCTCGGCCTGGAACCAGTCGCTGCGCGGCGCCCTGAGCCGCCTCGCCGGCCACGACGTCGAATCCGGTGCGGTGTGGATCGCGGCCGTCGTCGTCTCCGCCGCCCTCGCCTTCTTCGCGTGGCGCGCCCTCGCGCGCGACGACCGGCTGGGCACACTCGTGATCGTCCAGTTGTTCGGCCTGCTGGTGTCCCCGATCTCCTGGGTCCACCACTGGGTGTGGGTGCTACCGATGCTGATCTGGCTGGTGCACGGCCCCTACGGGCGACTGCTCGGCTCCCGGGTCCTCGCGGCCGGATGGCTCCTGGTCACAGTGGTCGGCGTGCCGTGGGTGCTCAAACAGATCGAGGACGAGCCGATCTCCCGTCCGGGTGCACTCGCGTGGGCCGGGACCGTCAACGTCGTCGGTGCGTTGGTCGTGTTCGCCTGGGTGGCCTACGCGGGCCGGCGGCACCGCGCTACGCCGCCGCCGCCAGATCGTCGATCCGCCGAGCCAGCTCCAGATCCGATCCGGTGATCCCGCCGGCGGAGTGCGTCGAGAGCGAATACGTGACCTTGCGCCACCGGATGTCCATGTCCGGGTGGTGGTTCATCGACTCCGCGGCCTCCGCGACCCGGCCGACCAGCGCGATCGCGGCGGGAAAGCTCGCCGACTCGATGGTTCGGGTGAGCGTGGCGCCGTCTCGGTGCCAGTGCGGCAGCTTCGTGAGTGCGGTATCGATCTCGGTGTCGGACAGCAACTCGGCCATACCCCATGATGGTGCGATGTCGAGGGGACCGCAATGACCGGCGAACGCGAGGTCGTCGCGGCCGCACTGATCCGGGACGGACGCCTGCTGCTCGCGCAGCGCACCCGGCCGCCCGAGTTGGCGGGTCTGTGGGAGCTGCCCGGCGGCAAGGTCGAGCCCGGGGAGACACCGGCCGCCGCGGTACGCCGCGAGCTACGCGAGGAACTGGGCGTCGAGGTGACGGCGGGGGAGCGGATCGGCGCCGACGTCCCGCTGCACGACGGGTTGGTGCTGCGCGCCTACCGTGCCGAGCTGGTCGACGGCACGCCGCAGGCGCTCGAACACGCCGCGCTGCGCTGGGTCGACGCGCGGGAACTCGGCGAGATCGCGCTGGTAGACAACGACCGTGGCTGGGTGCCGGAACTCGTGGCGTTGCTCGGCGCGTGAGCCGCCGCTCACGCGGCGCGGGCCTTCTTGAGCCCCTTCTTCAGTTCCTTCTTGGTCGCGCCCTCGTTCTCGAGCTTCTTCATCCGCATGATCACCACCGGGCACTTGAGGCAGCGCGTCTTCTTCCGGCAGCACTTCTTCTTGGGCTTGAGGCCAGAGACCTTGCTGGCCTTCACCTTTCCCTTGCCCATGGGCGTGCCCGGCCTTCCTCCCGAGTGCGGTGCCCGAATCGCACCGACACGGAGTAAACGTACCCTTATCCGGGCTCGTGGCAACGGTGACTCCCACTCGGGCGTCGCCGACCCCCGTTCTCCCGATTCGAGTGGCGCATATCACTATCGCCTGGTCAGGGCTATCGAACGCGGGACGCGATGCGAAGAGCGGCGCCGCGGGCGGGTAGGGTATTCGCTGGCCGCAGTCCCCCCGTCGATGCACACGTCGTGACTCTCGTGCGACGTCCGGTGCAGTTCGATGTTCGGGGATCGCGAATGGGAATCACGCATGCGCGTAGCGGCAGCCAGAAGCCGTACGACAGCAACTTCGTGTGGCCCCGTCAGCAGCCAGGAGAACGCCCCGCGTGAGCACCACCAATTTCCGTAACGTCGCCATCGTCGCGCACGTCGACCATGGCAAGACCACCCTCGTCGACGCCATGCTGCGCCAGTCCGGCGCCTTCGCCGAGCGCGCCGAGCTGGTCGACCGCGTCATGGACTCCGGTGACCTCGAACGCGAGAAGGGCATCACCATCCTCGCGAAGAACACCGCCGTCCATCGCCACAACGCCGATGGCACCGTCACCGTCATCAACGTCATCGACACCCCCGGCCACGCCGACTTCGGTGGCGAGGTCGAGCGCGGTCTGTCGATGGTCGACGGCGTCGTCCTGCTCGTCGACGCGTCCGAGGGACCGCTGCCGCAGACCCGTTTCGTGCTGCGCAAGGCGCTCGCCGCGTCGCTGCCGGTCATCATCGTCGTGAACAAGACGGACCGCCCCGACGCCCGCATCGACGAGGTCGTCACCGAGGCGCAGGACCTGCTCCTCGACCTGGCGTCCGACCTCGACGACGAGGCGGCCTCGGCCGCCGAGGCGCTGCTGGACCTGCCGGTCCTGTACGCGTCGGGTCGTGAGGGCAAGGCGTCGATGAACCGTCCCGAGGACGGCCATGCGCCCGACACCGAGAACCTCGACGTCCTGTTCGACGTCCTCATGGAGCACGTGCCGGCCCCCAAGGGCGATTCCGCCTCGCCGCTGCAGGCCCACGTCACCAACCTCGACGCCTCCGACTTCCTCGGTCGCCTCGCGCTGGTCCGTATCCACAACGGCGAGCTGCGCAAGGGTCAGAACGTCGCGTGGATGCACGCCGACGGCGTCAAGAACGTCAAGATCACCGAGCTGCTGAAGACGGTCGGCGTCAACCGTGAGCCCGGTGAGGTCGCCGTCGCCGGTGACATCGTCGCCGTCGCCGGTATCCCGGAGATCATGATCGGCGACACCCTCGCCGACGTCGAGAACCCGGTCGCCCTCCCGACGATCACCGTCGACGAGCCCGCGATCTCCGTGGTCATCGGCACCAACACGTCGCCGCTCGTGGGCCGCGTCAAGGGCCACAAGCTGACCGCCCGCATGGTCAAGACCCGCCTGGACTCCGAGCTGATCGGCAACGTGTCGCTGCGCGTGCTCGACATCGGTCGCCCCGACGCGTGGGAGGTGCAGGGCCGCGGCGAGCTGGCGCTGGCCATCCTCGTCGAGCAGATGCGTCGCGAGGGCTTCGAGCTCACGGTCGGCAAGCCGCAGGTGGTCACCAAGCATGTCGACGGCAAGCTGCACGAGCCTTTCGAGGAGCTGACGATCGACACCCCCGAGGAGCACCTCGGCGCGATCACCCAGCTGCTGGCCAACCGCAAGGGCAAGATGGTCCAGATGACGAACCACGGCACCGGCTGGGTTCGCATGGAATTCATCGTCCCGTCGCGCGGCCTGATCGGTTTCCGCACCGACTTCCTCACCGAGACCCGCGGCACCGGCATCGCCAACGCCGTCTCGCACGGATACGCCCCGTGGGCCGGCGAGATCCGCGCCCGCCACACCGGCTCGCTGGTCTCCGACCGCACCGGATCGGTGACTCCGTTCGCGATGATCCAGCTCTCCGACCGCGGCACGTTCTTCGTGGACCCGGGCTCGGATACCTACGAGGGCATGGTCGTGGGCATCAACCCGCGTGCCGAGGACCTCGACATCAACGTGACCAAGGAGAAGAAGCTCACCAACATGCGTTCGGCCACCGCCGACGCGACGGAGACCCTCGCGAAGCCGATCGAGCTGACGCTCGAGGCTGCGATGGAGTTCTGCGCCGCCGACGAGTGCGTGGAGGTCACTCCCGAGGTGGTCCGCGTGCGCAAGCTGCACCTGTCGCAGACCGATCGCGCTCGCGAGCGTTCGCGCGCCAAGTCGCGTGACAAGGCCGCGCTGTAAGTGTGTGACGCGTTCCGTGCGCGTTGTGCGAGGCTGAACCCTCGCGCAACGCGCACGGGCGGGGGTGCCGCTCGCGGAGGGGAGGGCCGGTAGTGGCGCACGTACGGCACGGATCGTTCCGTGCATTCGGGCCGAGGACGCTGGGACGGCGGGCGCTGGGCGCCGTCGCGGCGGTGTCGATGCTGGCACTCGCGGCGTGCACCGCCAATCCGCCGCCGCCGGTCGAGAGCACCGACAGCCCCAAGCCGACGACCGCGGTCCCGACCAAGAACACCGTCGCCGTCGCGATCGACGACGTCGGCATCGGCTTCAACCCGCATCTCCTCGCGGACCAGTCGCCGGTCAACTCCGCGGTGAGTGCGCTGGTGTTGCCCAGTCCCTTCCGTCCGGCTGCCGATCCGGCACGCCCCGGCGTGACGCTGTGGGTCCCGGACCCGTCCGTGCTGGTGTCGGCGACGGCCGTGCCCCCGGAGGCGCCGACGACGATCACGTACCAGTTGCGGAACGAGGCGCAGTGGTCGGACGGCGCTCCGATCGCGGCCGAGGACTTCCGCTACCTGTGGCAGCAGATGATCACGCAGCCGGGCGTCGTCGATCCCGCCGGCTACGGCCTCGTCGAGGACGTCGAATCATCCGGGGGCGGCAAGACCGTCACCGTCACCCTCACCGCCCCGTATCCCGCGTGGCGCGAACTCTTCACCGACCTGCTTCCGTCGCATCTGGTCAAGGACACCCCGGGCGGCTTCGCCCGCGGACTCGGGGACAGCATCCCCGTCTCGGGGGCGCAGTTCCACATCAAGTCGGTCGATCGCGGCCGCGACGAGATCGTGCTCGAGCGCAACGACCGGTTCTGGGGCACCCCCGCGAAGGCGGATCAGATCCTGATGCGCCGCGGCGGTTCGCCGGCGCAGCTGGCGGACTCGATCCGTTCCGGTGACGCCCAGGTGGCCCGGGTGCACGGCGGCGCCGCCACCCTCGGACAGCTGTCGGTCATTCCTAGTGTGCGCACCGGCACCGAACTGCAGCCCCGGGTGCTGTCGGTGACGCTCAACGGCCGGGTTGCCGCGCTGGCCGAGCCCACGGTCCGCAAGGGGCTCTTCGGACTTCTCGACCCGAATCTGCTGGCGACGGTGGGTGCGGGCAGCGAATCGTCCGCCACCCCGGCGCGGGCACAGGTACTGGCGCCGTCCGATCCCGGCTACGCGCCGACCGCCCCTCCGGCACCGACACGGGAGCAGGCCTTCGGTGTGCTCGCGGGTGCCGGATTCCAGGTGGTGCCGACCCTCGCCGAAGGCGACGATCCGGAGAACGTGACCTTCGGGCGCCTGGTGCGCGACAGCGAGCAGTTGACCCTCGTGCTCGGAGCCCCCGAGAACGACGACATCGCGATCGCCGTCGCCAACACCGTCGCCGACCAGTGGCGGGGTGCGGGCATTGCGGCGTCGGTGCGGGTGCTCAAGGCCGAGGATCTGTACGGCGAGGCGCTCACGTCCGGAACGGTCGACGCCGTCGTCGGCTGGGAACGCGCGGGATCGGACCCGGCGACGTCGCTGGCGTCCCGATTCGGGTGCCTGCCGCTGGACACGTCGGAATCGTCGCGGGAGACCACGTCCCCGGAACCCACGCCGACATCCGCCCCGACGTCGGCACCGTCGGTGCGGTCGCCCAGCAACCTGTCGGGTCTGTGTGATCCCAGTCTGCAGCCCGCGATCGACGCCGCCCTGCGCGGCCTGGACGATCCCGTGCGCGTCATCGCCGAGGCCGAGCCGAAGCTGTGGGAGCTGGCCGCGGTTCTGCCGGTGCTCCAGGACAACGCGATCGTGGTCGCCGGTCCGGGGGTGGAGGGCGTGTCGCTGACCGGTCCGATCCCGGTCGGCATCTTCGGCGATGCCGGAGTGTGGACCCGCACGACGAAGTGAGTGAGTGAGTGAGATGAACGCCCGACCCATCCTGTTCGTGCACGCCCATCCCGACGACGAGACGCTCACGACGGGCGGGACCATCGCCCGGTGCGCGGCCGAGGGCGCCGAGGTGACGGTGCTGACGTGCACGCTCGGCGAGGAGGGCGAGGTCATCGGGGACCAGTGGGCCGGGCTGGTCGCGGACGCCGCCGATCAGCTGGGCGGTTACCGGATCCTGGAGCTGACCGCGGCGCTGCGGGCCTTGGGTGCGTCGGGGCCGCGATTCCTCGGCGGCGCCGGCCGCTGGCGGGATTCGGGCATGGCGGGCACCCCGTCGGCGCGCAACCCGCGAGCGTTCGTCAACGCCGACCCGGACGAGGCCGTGGGTGCGATCGTCGCGGTGATCCGGGAACTGCGCCCGCACGTGGTGGTCACCTACGACCCGATCGGCGGCTACGGACATCCCGATCACGTTCAGGCACACCGGTTCACGACGGCCGCCGTCGAGGCGGCCGGCACCGATGCGTTCCCGGAGTCCGGGCAGCCGTGGGACGTCGCGAAGTTCTACTGGACCGTCACCGAGCAGTCCGCGCTCGAGGCGGGGGTCGCGGCGATCGCCGACGTGCCGACCGGATGGCGGATGCCGGACGCCGGTGAGCTCCCGACCGTCCCGGACGCGACGGTCACCGCCGCAGTGGACGTCGCGTCCGTGCTGGCGGCGAAGCGGGCCGCCATGCGCGCGCACGCCACGCAGGTGACGGTCGCGCCGTCGGGGGCCGAGTTCGCGCTGTCGAACGACGTCGTCCAACCGATCCTCACCGTCGAGCACTACGCGCTGGTCCGAGGGGCGGCGGGTTCGGCCGGAACGGACGGACGGGAGAAGGATCTGTTCGGCGGGATCTCCTGACCGACCGCCGTATGATGTGATCCACGCCACGTTCGTGGGGGTCCGTGCGTCGGCACCAGCCCCTGTCGAACGGGAGGTCGCTGCGGATGTACAACTGGGAACTCCAGAATGCGATCACGGCGTTCGTGGACAGTCTGCGGCCGATGGCGCCGTACTTCCACGACCTGTACATCGGATCGCTCCACGCGTTCGCCCACCAGATGAGCGACCTGCTCACGGCGATGGGGTACCCGCCGGTCCCGTGACGGGACCCCGATGTCGCCGCTCCGGCGTCGATGACGGACCCTTGAAACCATGACCGCCCCGAGCATCGCCGTCGAACCGCCCGCGTCGCCTGCCGAGGCACGCACGACCCTCGCCCTGCTCACGTTCGACGGTTTCCTCTGCGCCGTGCTGTCGGTGCTGTTCCTGCCGGCCTACATCGGGACGACGCCGTTCCCCATCACCGTGCTGATCTCGGCGGTGGTGAACCTGCTGCTGGTGCTGGGCGCCCGGAAGTTCACCGACCGTGCCCTGGTGGCCGCGCTGCCGCTGTTCGGGTGGCTGTTCGGCTTCGGGCTGTGCGCGATCGGTGGGCCGGGCGGGGACGTGCTGGTGTTCGAGGACTGGCGCACCCTGCTGCTGTTCGTCGCGGCGCTGCTTCCCGCGGGCCTGTACCTGTTCCAGGTCCGGCTCTCGACGATGGTGGCGGCCGCTCAGCGCTGAGCGCGCAGCCAGATCCCGCCCGCGCCGGGCGTCACGGCGTCGACGAGGGCCCAGGCCTGCTCGGCGGGGAGGTCGTGCACGACGTACCGTCCGGTGCCGGCGGGTGTGGCGGCGATGACGGTCGCGACCCCGGCGCGCCGCTGGAAGAACGTCTGCCGCACGGTCCAGCCGATGATGCCGTCGGCCTCGAGGCTGTCGCGCCGGCGGTCGAGTGAGCCGCTGCGGGTGATCAGCCAGCCGGGCAGGACGGCATGCCCGAGTCCGCGGTAGCGGTCCCAGGCGAGTCCGGCGCAGGCCACGGTGAGCACCACGATGCCGGCCCACACCGGCCAGGGGACATCCCGCCCGGCCACGGTGAGGACGGCAGCGACCACGGCCGCGACGACGGCCGGCCACAGTGCGCGGGTGTAGCGCCGCCGCCGCGCGGCGGGGCCGTGAAGGGCCAGCGGCGTCTCGGCCTGGCGGTCGTCGCCGAGCACGGTCGCCATGACGCGTACCGCCTCCGCGCGTGGACTCTGCGGCAGCAGCAGCGACGACTCCCGATGCTCGGCGGACACCCCGGTCATGATCGCGTCCAGCGAGGCTCCGCCCGCCGACCGCAGCAGCAGTGGCTCCTTCAGCGTGGTGCCGCGCAGGCGCTGCCGGTCGAGCGTGGTCTGGCGCGTCCGCAGCAGGCCGTGACTGACGTGGAGGGTGCGGCCGGTGTCGGCGACGGTCATCCGGCCGTAGACGACGAGATAGCGGACGCACGCGAGGACGCTGGCCGCGACGAACAACCCGACCAGGGCAAGCAGTCCGAGCACCGCAAGGACGAGCCCGCCCGCCTCCTGGGCGGAATCGAAGCCCTCCTCGAATGCCGGCGATCTCGCGATGCTGTCCACGAGGCCGTACTGGAAGACGACGCCGACCAGGGCGCCGATCGCGACGAGCCCGGTGACCGAGAACGGCGCGTACCGCACCCAGGTCGGCGACCAGTGGCCGATCTCGACGCCGGCCGGGTCGGGGGCAGCCGGAGCACCGGCGTCGTCGGCGCCGTCGAGGTGCTGTCCGTGACCCGACAGGAGCGCCGCGCGCAGGCCCGGAACGAGCGAGGCATCGAGCGCGTCGAGTTCGAACTTCTCCTCGTCGCGCCCGCTCTGGCGTCCGGTGCCGATCCGCAGCACCGCGAGCCCGAGCAGTCGATGAAGTACTCGCGCCTCGACGTCGACGGACCGGATTCGATTGCGTGGGACCGACAACACCTTCTTCTCGAACACGCCGCGGCGCAGTTGCACGTGCACGGGGCCGATCCGGTACGTCGTGGTGAACCAGCGCAGCACGCCGTAGGCGACCAGCAGCGCCACCGCGATCAGCCCCCAGTAGTGGTTGCCGCTCGAGCTGCCCACGATCCACGACACCGCGATCACCGGCAGCAGCTTCACGACCTCGTTCACGGGGTGGACCAGCAGCATCCGCTTGTCCAGACGCAGCCACGGCTGTTCGTCCTCGACGGCCTGAGCGGCCGCTCCGGTCTTCTCGACGGGCACGCTCATGTCGCGTCCCCGGCGTTGCGGGCGGTGATCGCGGTGAGCTGTTCGACGGTGCGGTCGGCGACGTCGAGGTCCAGTGCGGTGATCTTCACGGCACCGGCCGAGGACGCCGTCGTGACGGTGACGGTCGCGAGACCGAACAGGCGGTCGAGGGGCCCGCGTTCGGTGTCGACGGTCTGGATGCGGGTGATGGGGGCGATGCGGCGTTCCTGGTTGAACCAGCCGGTGCGGGTGTAGACCGCGTCGTCGCTGATCTCCCAGCGGTGTACGCGGTAGCGCCACCGCGGCACGATCAGGACGTCGGCGAGCGCGACCGCGACGGTCACGACGAAGACCGTCACGTGCGGCCACGTCGTCCACTGCCCGGTCACGCCCGCCCACACGATCTGAGCCACGAAAACCGGCAGCCAGACCAGGGTCGCGGTGGTGGCCCACAGCGCGGGCGCCCGGGTGCTCGGCCGCCACGCGGGGTCGGCCATGGTCACCGGACGCGCCGGACTGATCGGGTCGGGAGGAACGCTCACGACCTCATCCTGCCCGAGGCGGCGCGCGGCGTCCTATGGTGGAAGTGGCCGCACAGCCGTGCGAGTCTGCCGACGGGAGGTGGTCGCCATGGTTCCGACCGAAGCTGAAGACACCGGGGACGACGTGGGGGCCGCGGACGTGCCCGAGGCCGATCTCGTCGAACAATTGACACCGGCGGACGGCAACGACGACCGTGAGGATTCGACGCCGCCACCGACACCGCTGGAGGTGAATCCGGCGGACGCCGCGGAGCAGCGGCGGAGCGTCCCGGTCGACGAGGATTACCCGCACGGATAGCCGGATCGGTGAGACCCGCGGTGGCAGCGAGACCGGTCGGTGGCGCATGATCGTCGGGTGAGTCACTCGAGCGATGACACCGACCGGTCCACGATCCTGCCGATTCCGCCGGTTCCCTCCGAGGCGCCGTCCGCGAGTGCGATGCGGCGTGTCCTGCGTCGAGCCCGGGACGGGGCGACGCTCAACGTCGATGAGGCCACGACGCTGCTGCACGCGCGCGGCGCCGACCTCGAGGATCTGTGCGCGTCGGCCGCGAAGGTGCGCGACGCCGGACTGGTCGCGGAGGGCCGCCCGAAGACGGTGTCGTACTCGCGCAAGGTGTTCGTTCCGATCACGCGTCTGTGCCGGGACAAGTGCCACTACTGCACGTTCGTCACAGTGCCCGGCAAGCTGCGGGCGGCGGGCCACGGGATGTACCTGGAGCCGGACGAGATCCTCGACATCGCGCGTCAGGGTGCCGAATTAGGTTGCAAGGAGGCACTGTTCACGCTCGGCGACCGGCCGGAGGATCGCTGGCCGGAGGCCAAGCAGTGGCTCGACGAGCGCGGCTACGACTCGACGCTCGACTACGTCCGGGCGATGGCGATCCGGGTGCTCGAGGAGACCGGTCTGCTGCCGCACCTCAATCCGGGCGTCATGAGCTGGGAGGAGATCTCCCGGCTCAAGCCGGTGGCGCCGTCGATGGGCATGATGCTCGAGACGACATCGTCGAGGCTGTTCACCGAGAAGGGGGAGTGCCACTACGGCAGCCCCGACAAGGACCCCGAGGTGCGCCTGCGCACGCTCACCGATGCGGGCCGACTGTCGGTGCCGTTCACCACCGGCATCCTGGTCGGGATCGGCGAGACGGTCGCCGAGCGCGCCGAGTCCGTCATGGCGATCCGTAAGCTGCACAAGGCCTTCGGGCACGTGCAGGAAGTGATCGTGCAGAACTTCCTGGCCAAGCCGGACACCGCGATGCGGGACGCCCCCGACGCCGGCCTCGAGGAGTTCCTCGCGACCATCGCGGTTGCGCGTCTGCTGCTGGGGCCGGGCATGCGGATCCAGTCGCCGCCGAACCTTGTGTCCGAGGCGGAGTGCCGGGCGCTGATCGGCGCGGGCGTCGACGACTGGGGCGGCGTCTCGCCGCTGACGCCCGATCACGTGAATCCGGAACGGCCGTGGCCGAACCTGGACACACTGGCCGAGATCACCGCACAGGCCGGATACACCCTGGTCGAGCGGACGGCCGCGCAGCCGCAGTACGTGCTGGCCGGGCATCCGTGGATCGACCCGCGGATCGGGGCGCACGTGCGGGCCCTGGCCGACCCGGTGACCGGTCTCGCCCGCGAGGGCGTGAAGCCCGCGGGCCTGCCATGGCAGGAACCCGACGAGGAATGGATCTCGTCGGGCCGCGTCGACCTGAACACCGAGATCGACACCGACGGCCGCAACACCGAGACCCGCTCCGACCTCGGTAGCGCGTTCGGTGACTGGGAGACCGTGCGTGAGCAGGTCCTCGAATTGGGCCGCGCCGCACCGACGCGGGTGGACACCGACGTGGTGGCCGCCCTGCGTAGCGCCGAACGGAATCCCGCGACGCTGTCCGACGACGAGTACCTCGCACTCGCCACCGCGGAGGGCGACGGCCTCGAGGCGGTCGTCGCCCTGGCGGACGCGCTGCGCAAGGAAGCCGTCGGTGACGACGTCACGTATGTCGTGAACCGGAACATCAACTTCACCAACATCTGCTACACCGGCTGCCGGTTCTGCGCCTTCGCGCAGCGCAAGGGTGATGCCGACGCGTTCACGCTGTCTGCGGAGGAGGTGGCCGACCGGGCGTGGGAGGCGCACGTCGCGGGGGCCACCGAGGTCTGCATGCAGGGCGGCATCGATCCCGAACTGCCGGTCACCGGATACGCGGACCTGGTGCGGGCGGTCAAGCGCCGGGTGCCGTCGATGCACGTGCACGCCTTCAGTCCGATGGAGATCGTCAACGGCGCCTCCCGGGGCGGCCAGAGCATCCGCGACTGGCTCACCGAGTTGCGCGAGGCCGGCCTCGACACCATCCCGGGCACGGCCGCCGAGATCCTCGACGACGAGGTCCGCTGGGTGCTCACCAAGGGCAAGCTGCCGGCGTCGGCGTGGGTCGACGTCGTCACCACCGCCCACGAGGTGGGGCTGCGGTCGAGTTCGACGATGATGTACGGCCACGTCGACAGCCCCAAGCACTGGGTGGGTCATCTGAACGTGATCCGTGGAATCCAGGACCGGACCGGTGGTTTCACCGAGTTCGTGCTGCTGCCGTTCGTGCACCAGAGTGCGCCGCTGTACCTGGCGGGCGCGTCCCGTCCGGGGCCGACGCAGCGCGACAACCGGGCGGCGCACGCGCTGGCGCGGATCATGCTGCACGGCAGGATCGACAACATCCAGACCAGCTGGGTCAAGCTGGGTGTCGCGGGCACGCAGGCGATGCTCCAGGGCGGTGCCAACGATCTCGGTGGCACGCTGATGGAGGAGACCATCTCGCGGATGGCCGGGTCTCAGCACGGGTCCGAGAAGACCGTGGAGGAGTTGCGGGCGATCGCCGAGGGAATCGGCCGTCCGACGCACGAACGACTGACGAACTACAGCCGTCGGGAGGGCGCACCGATTCCGGTGCTGTGAGTTCGCCGTTTCGGAAGGTCCGTGTCGGGGCACCCGAGGTCGACAGGCCGAGGGGAGCGCGAGATGGACCTGACACTGACGTTCGTCGGCAACGCGACTGTGCTGCTGCGATACGGCGACCTGACGGTGCTGACCGATCCGAACTTCCTGCACCGCGGTCAGCACGCCTATCTCGGCTACGGTCTGGTCTCGGCACGCCGCCACGATCCCGCGATCGACGTCCGGGATCTGCCACCGCTCGACGCGATCCTGCTCTCCCATCTGCACGGTGACCACTGGGACCGGGTCGCGCAGCGACACCTCGACCGGGATCTGCCGGTGCTGACCACGCCGCACGCTTCGAAGAAGCTGCACCGCAAGGGGTTCTCGCGGACGATCGGACTGCGCACGTGGCAGCGGCACACGCTCACGACGAGCGGCGCTCAGGTGGTGGTGACGTCGATGCCGGGGGAACACGCTCCCGTCGTCGCACGTCGGCTGCTGCCGCCGGTGATGGGCAGCGTCCTCGAGTTCGGTCCCGTCGGAGGCCCCGTGGAGCGCCGGCTGTACATCTCGGGGGACACGCTGTTCGTCGATGCCCTGAAGGAGATTCCGCGCCGGCACCCCGATCTCGATGCCGGCGTCGTGCACCTGGGAGGTACGCGGTTGCCGGCCGGTGCGCGGCTGCCCTTCGGGTTGACGGTCACCATGGACGGTCGCCAGGGGGCCGATCTGGTGCAACTGCTGGCGTTGCCGAAAGTGGTTCCCGTGCACTTCGACGACTACACGGTCTTCGCCTCACCGCTCTCGGACTTCCGTGACGAAGCGATCCGGCGTGGCTTCGGCGATCGGGTGGTCCACGTCGACCGGGGCGAGACGGTCACGCTGTAGCGTCACAGCCGGCCGACGCGGGTCAACCTTCCCGGTGCGGCAGGAACTCCTGCGCCTTCGCCTTGATTCCGGTCTTGATGAATCCCCACGCGTTCTCGTCCCCACCGAGAACCGCCGATGTCGCGTCCTTGAACTGCTCCCACGTCGCGTGCGGGGGGATCGGTGGCATGTCGGGGTCGGTGTGGACGTCCAGCACGGTGGGTCGGTCGGCAGCCAGAGCCCGTTCCCAGGCGCCGCTGATCGAGTCGGGGTCGTCGACGGTGATGCCCTGCAGGCCCAGCCCGGCGGCGAACGCCGCGTAGTCGACGTCGGGCAGGGTCTGCGACTCGGTGAACTTCGGTGCGCCGGCCATCGCTCGCATCTCCCAGGTCACCTGGTTCAGGTCGTTGTTGTGGAGCACCGCAACGATCAGCCGTGGATCGGTCCACTCGTGCCAGTACCGCTTGACCGTCACGAGTTCGGCCATCCCGTTCATCTGCATCGCGCCGTCACCGGCGAAGACGATCGCCGGTCGGTCGGGGTGCGCGAACTTCGCACCGATGCCGTAGGGGACGCCGGGTCCCATGGTGGCGAGGGTTCCGGACAGCGAGCCGCGCATCCGGCCCCGGAACCGCAGTTGGCGGGCGTACCAGTTCGCGGACGACCCCGAGTCGGCGGTGACGATCGCATCGTCCGGCAGCAGCGTCGAGAGCTCGGAGAACAGTCGCAGCGGGTTGACCGGATCGGCCGACACGTGTGCCTGCATGTCCATCGTCTCCCACCAGCGGGCGACGTCGGACTCGATCTTCTCGCGCCACGACCGATCCTGTTTCCGCTCGAGGTGCGGAATCAGCGCGCGCAACGCGGCGCGGGCGTCGGCGACCAGGTTGATCTCGTTGGGGTACCGCATGCCGACGAACCGCGCGTCGATGTCGATCTGCACCCCGCGCGCCTGCCCGTACTCGGGCATGAACTGGCTGTACGGGAAGCTCGAACCCACGGTCAGCAGGGTGTCGCACTCGCGCATCATCTCGTAGCTCGGGCGGGTACCGAGCAGACCGATGGACCCGGTGACCCAGGGCAACTCGTCCGACAGCACGTCCTTGCCCAGCAGAGCCTTCGCGGCGCCCGCACCGAGCAGATCGGCCACCTCGGCGAGCTCCGCGTGGGCCCCGCGCGCCCCGGTACCGACCAGCATCGCGACCTTGGAGCCGGCGTTGAGGACGTCGGCGGCCCGACGGATCGCGTCGTCGTCCGGCGCGATCCGCGGGAGATCGAACCCGAGACTGGACGGCACCATCTTGAACTCGTGGGTGGGCGGGGAGTACGGCAGCTCCTGCACGTCACCGGGGATGATCACGGCCGTCGGCGCGCGTTGTGAGAGCGCGGTGCGGATCGCTCGGTCGAGGACGTTCGGCAGTTGTTCCGGCACGGTCACGGTCTGCACGTAGTCGGCCGCGACGTCCTTGAAGAGGTTGGCGAGGTCCACCTCCTGCTGGTACGAGCCTCCCATCGCGCTCCGATTCGTCTGTCCCACGATCGCCACCACCGGCACGTGGTCGAGTTTCGCGTCGTAGAGGCCGTTGAGAAGGTGGATCGCGCCCGGCCCCGAGGTGGCCATGCACACGCCGACCCGACCCGAGAACTTCGCGTAGCCGACCGCCTGGAACGCGCACATCTCCTCGTGCCTGGCCTGGATGAACTTCGGCTGGTTGTCGGCGCGTCCCCACGCGGCCAGGATCCCGTTGATGCCGTCGCCTGCGTACGCGAAGACGTGCTCGACGTCCCACGCCCGCAGACGCTCCAACAGGTAGTCCGCGACGTTCCGGTCGGCCATCGTGCCTCCTGCACAGATCGATCGGGAGCAGATGCCTCCGACTACCCGCACCCTCACGGCGGCAAACGACCCGGCGGTACCGTGTGGTGCGGCCCGGGGCTTCAAAGGTCACCCTTACCTGACCGGAGGATCCCGTGCGCTTCATACTGGACTTCCGGATGTTCGTCGGGCGAGAGCCCGACGGCCGGCTCGCCGAGGCGCCCAGCGCCCGTGTCAGAAAGGCAGGGAGAGCAGCAGTGACCTACACGATTGCCGAACCGTGCGTCGATGTGATGGACAAGGCATGTATCGAGGAGTGCCCGGTCGACTGCATCTACGAGGGTGGTCGCATGCTGTACATCCATCCGGACGAGTGCGTGGACTGCGGTGCGTGTGAGCCGGTCTGCCCCGTCGAGGCCATCTTCTACGAGGACGACGTCCCGGATCAGTGGACCGGTTACGTCGCAGCCAACGTCGACTTCTTCGACGATCTCGGTTCGCCCGGCGGTGCGGCGAAGCTCGGCAAGGTCGACTTCGACCCGCCGTTCATCAAGGCGCTGCCTCCCATGGGCGAAGAGTAGGTAGGGGTTCCGGCGTTGCCTCGCACACCCGTGGCCCAGTCCCTTCCCGATTTTCCGTGGGACTCCCTCGCGTCCGCGAAGGAGAAGGCCCAGTCTCATCCCGACGGGATCGTGAACCTGTCCGTCGGCACCCCGGTCGACCCGGTCGCGCCGGGCGTCAGGGACGCGCTGGCGTCGGCGTCGGCGGAGCCCGGCTACCCGACGACGCACGGGACCGACGCGCTGCGTGAGGCGACGTCGGCGTCGCTGGCCCGCCGCTACGGCATGACCGGGATCGATCCCGCGGCGATCCTGCCGGTGATCGGCACCAAGGAGGTCATCGCGTGGCTGCCGAGCCTGCTCGGCCTCGGCGCCGCCGACCTGGTGGTGATTCCGGAGGTCGCCTACCCGACGTACGAGGTGGGTGCGCTGCTCGCCGGTGCCCGGGTGCTCCGCGCCGACGGAACCGCGCAGCTGGGTCCGGAGAAGCCGGCGCTGATGTTCGTGAACTCGCCGTCCAACCCGACCGGCAAGGTGCTCGGCGTCGAGCACCTGCGCAAGGTGGTCGAGTTCGCCCGCGAGCGTGGTGCCATCGTCGCGTCCGACGAGTGCTACCTGGGCCTGACGTGGGAGGGGGAGGCCGTCTCGATCCTCGACCCGCGCGTGTGCGGCGGCGACCACACCGGTCTCCTCGCGATCCATTCGCTGTCGAAGACGTCGAACCTGGCCAGCTACCGGGCCGGCTTCCTCGCGGGCGATCCGGCGCTGATCGCCGAACTGCTCGAGGTACGCAAGCACGCGGGCATGATGATGCCGACGCCGATCCAGGCCGCGATGGCGGCAGCGCTCACCGACGACGAGCAGGAGAAGGAGCAGCGCGAGCGGTACCGCCGTCGCCGTGACATCCTGCTGGCCGCGGTGCGCGGTGCGGGCTTCACCGTCGACGACTCGGAGGCCGGGCTGTACCTGTGGGCCACCCGCGGCGAGGACTGCCGCACCACGGTCGACTGGTTCGCCGAACGCGGCATCCTGGTCGCCCCGGGCGACTTCTACGGTCCGCGCGGTGCCGAGCACGTCCGGATCGCCCTGACCGCGACGGACGAGCGGATCGAGGCCGCGGTAGCGCGCCTGTCCTGATCACGGAGCCCGGGTTCTCGCGTTTCGCGCACTTGTCGCGGACGCGGGACCCGGGTTCTCGCGTTTCGCGCACTTGTTGCGGGGCGCGGGAGGTGGTGTCGGGCGTAGCCTGAGCTTGGTTGCAGTCACTTGGCTCTGGCTGAGGAGGGCAGCATGGATGCCGTCACGCACGTCCCGGCGCCGTACAACGAGCCGGTCAACTCCTACGCGCCGGGCAGTCCCGAGCGCGAACGTTTGACCAGGGCACTGGCCGAGCATTCCTCCGCGGTGCTCGAGATCCCGCACGTCATCGGTGGCGAACACCGCCACGGCCGCGGGGAACCGATGGAAGTGGTTCAACCGCATCGGCATTCCGCCGTCCTCGGTACCTACACGAACGCGACGTACGACGACGCGTCGGCGGCGATCGAGGCCGCGACGGCGGCGGCACCCGGATGGCGGGAGCTGCCGTTCGACGAGCGCGCGGCGGTGCTGCTGCGGGCCGCCGATCTGCTGTCCGGGCCGTGGCGCGAGAAGCTGGCGGCGGCGACGATGCTGGGGCAGTCCAAGTCCGTCCAACAGGCCGAGATCGACGCGCCGTGCGAACTGGTCGACTTCTGGCGGTTCAACGTCCACTTCGCGCGCGGCGTCCTCGCCGAGCAGCCGACATCGTCGCCCGGGGTCTGGAATCGGCTCGAGTACCGCCCACTCGAGGGGTTCGTCTACGCGATCACGCCGTTCAACTTCACCGCGATCGCCGGGAACCTGCCGACGGCCCCCGCGCTGATGGGTAACACGGTGATCTGGAAGCCGTCGCCCACCCAGACGCTCGCCGCCTACTGGACGCTGCGCGTGCTCGAAGAGGCCGGCCTGCCTCCCGGGGTGATCAATCTGCTCACCGGAGACGGTCTCGCCGTTTCCGATGTGGCACTGCGGGATCCGCGGCTGGCCGGGATCCACTTCACCGGCTCGACGGCGACGTTCCAGCATCTGTGGCGTGAGGTCGGCGCGAACATCGCGGACTATCGGGGCTACCCGCGTCTGGTGGGCGAGACCGGCGGCAAGGACTTCGTCGTCGCGCACCCGTCCGCCGATCCTGCGGTGCTGTCGACCGCGCTGATCCGCGGCGCCTTCGAGTATCAGGGCCAGAAGTGTTCCGCGGCCTCGCGGGCCTACGTTCCGCGTTCGTTGTGGGAGGGAATGAAGGATCAGTTCCTCGCCGAGGTCGACGCCCTCTCGTACGGCGACGTCAGCGACCTGGAGAACTTCGGTGGCGCGCTCATCGACCGGCGGGCCTACGACAAGAGTGTCGCGGCGATCGAGCGGGCGCGCGGCGCCGCCGACGTGCAGATCGCGGTGGGCGGCAAGTACGACGACAGCGTCGGGTACTTCGTCCGGCCCACCGTGCTGCTGGTCGACGACCCTCGGGACGAGGCACTCGTGACGGAGTACTTCGGCCCGATCCTCTCGGTCCACGTGTACGACGACTCAGCCCCGGACGCGTTCGCCGACGTGCTCACCGCGGTGGACACGGCGGCGGCGTACGCGTTGACCGGCGCGGTGGTGGCCACCGACCGTGCCGCGATCGAACAGGCCTCCGCCGCACTGCGTTACACGGCGGGGAACTTCTACGTCAACGACAAACCGACCGGCGCGGTGGTGGGGCAGCAGCCGTTCGGTGGCGCGCGGGCGTCCGGCACCAACGACAAGGCGGGCTCACCGCTCAACCTGCTGCGCTGGGTGTCGGCCCGCACGATCAAGGAGACGTTCGTTCCGCCGACCGACCACCGCTACCCGCACATGGGGCCGGAGCACGATCGATGACGCCGGGTGTCCTGTCGAATCCGCTGCGGCCGGCGATCCTCGCCGCGGCACGCTCGTCGCGGGTGAAGAGCGCGGTGACGCGGGCGCCGGTCACCAAGTCGATCGTGCGTCGCTTCGTCGCGGGGGAGTCGCTGGCCGATGCCATGGCCGCGGCGTCGACCCTGCTGGTCGCCGGCCGGTCGGTCAGCATCGACCATCTCGGCGAGGACACGCTCGATGTCGAAGGGGCGCGGGACACCGTCGTCGCGTATCTCGAACTGCTCGCCGAGCTCGCGCGTCTGCCGCAGGCGGGGGCGAAGGGATTCCGCCCTCTCGAGGTGTCGATGAAACTGTCCGCGCTGGGGCAGGGCCTGCCGGGCGACGGCGACAAGATCGCACTCGATCACGCGCGGACGATCTGCGCGGCCGCGCACGAGCACGGGGTGTGGGTGACGGTCGACGCCGAGGACCACACCCGGACCGATTCGACACTGTCGATCGTGCGGGAGTTGCGCGCGGACTTTCCGTGGCTCGGCACGGTGCTGCAGGCATACCTGCGCCGCACGGAGGGCGACTGCCGGGACCTCGCGGGCGCGGGATCGCGGATCCGGCTGTGCAAGGGTGCGTACCGCGAACCGGAGTCGGCGGCCTACCGGTCCCGGTCCGATGTCGACGCGTCGTACCTGCGGTGCCTGCGCATCCTGATGGACGGCGACGGCTACCCCATGGTGGCCACCCACGATCCCGCGATGATCGATGCGGTGGACGGAATGCTTGCCCGCACCCACCGCGGAGCAGACGGGTTCGAGCATCAGATGCTGTTCGGTATCCGCGATCTCGAGCAGGCACGCCTGGTCGACGCGGGCCGCCGGGTACGGGTCTACGTGCCGTACGGGGTGCAATGGTACGGATACTTCATGCGGCGGTTGGCCGAGCGGCCGTCGAACCTCGGGTTCTTCTTGCGCTCGACGCTCTCTCGCGGCTGACGCGCGATGTGAGACAGTGAGCGTCGTGCTGCTCAGTTCGCTCAATCCCCTCGCCGTCGCGCGCGGCGACGACATGCCCGACGCCGTCCGGATCGGCGACACCACGCTCTCGCGCACCGACATCCTCGGCGCGGCCGGGGCGCTGGCCAAACGCATCGCCGGTGCCCGGGTGGTCGCGGTGTCGGCCGAGCCCACCCCGGCGACCGTGATCGCCGTCGTCGGCTGCCTGCTCGCGGGCGTCACGGTGGTGCCGGTGCCGCCGGACTCGGGACCGGCCGAACTCGAGCACATCCTGTCCGACTCCGGCGCGCAGGCGTGGCTCGGCCGGGCGCCGGAGGGATCCGCACTGCCGGTGGTGCCGGTGCGCGTGCACGCGCGGGACTGGCACGGCCACCCCGAACCGCACCCGTCGTCGACCGCGTTCGTGCTCTACACGTCCGGCACGACGGGCCCACCGAAGGGCGTGCTGCTGAGCCGCCGGGCGATCGCCGCCGGCATCGACGCGCTCGCCGAGGCGTGGGGGTGGACGTCGAAGGACGTTGTGGTGCAGGGCCTTCCGCTCTTCCATGTGCACGGCCTGATCCTCGGTGTGCTCGGCCCGCTGCGGGTGGGGAGCCGACTGATCCACACCGTCGAGCCGACGCCGCACGCGTACGCGGAGGCGGCCCGGGCCGGTGGCTCGCTGTTTTTCGGGGTGCCGACCGTGTGGTCGCGGATCGCCGACGACGCGGACTCGGCGCGAGCGCTGAGGGACGCCCGGCTGCTGGTGTCGGGCAGCGCCCCGCTCCCGGTCCCGGTGTTCGATCGGCTGCGCGAACTCACCGGGCTCACTCCGATCGAGCGCTACGGCATGAGCGAGACCATGCTGACCGTCAGCACTCGCGTCGACGGCGAGCGCCGTCCCGGCTGGGTGGGCCTCCCGGTCCGCGGTGTCGAGACCCGGCTGCGCGACGAGCACGGGGGAGAGGTACCGCACGACGGCGAGAGTATCGGCGGTCTGCAGGTCCGCGGGGCGACGCTGTTCGACGGCTACCTCAACCGGCCCGAGGCGACTGCCGAGTCGTGGACCGAGGACGGCTGGTTCAAGACCGGTGACGTCGCGGTGATCGACGCGGGCGGTTTCCACCGCATCGTCGGCCGCGAGTCCACCGACCTCATCAAGTCCGGTGGCTACCGCATCGGCGCCGGCGAGGTCGAGACCGCGCTGCTCGGGCACGCGGGCGTGAAGGAGGCCGCGGTCGTCGGTCTCCCCGACGCCGACCTCGGCCAGCGCGTCGTCGCGTTCGTCGTCGGCGACGGACTCGACGAGCAGGCGCTGATCGACCACGTGGCGTCGCAGTTGTCGGTCCACAAGCGGCCCCGCGAGGTCCGGCTCGTCGACTCGCTGCCGCGCAACGCGATGGGCAAGGTGCAGAAGAAGCTGCTCGCCTGACGCGGGACGGCCTCCTGCCCCGCTACAGCAGATACGTCGCGGTCGACTCGCCGAGGAAGTCCCCGGCGTGGGTGACCGGCGCGCCGAGCATGCCCGCGGCGGAGTCGATGAGGAAGTAGCCGAGTCCGGTCCAGTCCGCGGTGACGGACCCGGCCTGGACGCGCGATTCGTACTCCGCGCACGCATCGAGTATCACGTGTCCGAGTATCCGAGCGCGCCCGGCGAACACCCCGTCGGGAACCGCCGAGAAGTGTTGTCGGGTCCGGTGGATCAGTTGGTCGGTGAGCGGATCGGCCCGCACGTTCTCGGCGACCGACGCGGCCACGGACGGCACCGTGCGCAACTGCTGCAGAAACCGTGCCCGCCAGCTCGGTGCGGGACGCGCTGCCAGGAGATCGGTGAACGGCAGGATCATGCAGGCCAGTAGGTCGGTGATCGGGGCATCCTCGCCCAGTTCCGCGACGAGTTCGGCTCGTCGCGCCCGTGCGAACGCGGTGTGGCGATCGAGCAGTGCCCGCACCAGCTCCTCGCGCCCACCGAAGTGGTAGCTCACCGCCGAATGGTTGGAGTTGCCGGCGTGTTCGGCGATACGTCGGTTCGAGACGGCGTCGATGCCGTCGGTGGCGAACAGTTCCTCGGCCGCATCCAACAGCGCGTTTCGCACCCGGTCGCTGTGCTGTCCCAATGTGTTTCCCCTCGTGCCGGTCGTTCCGCGCTGCGCCGTGACCGTGGGTCGTGTCGCGGGCTTCGGCGTGCTGGTGGGACGAACGTCACCGCACCGACCAATTGTGCAATTTAAGTCAGGCGGCGTAATTTTGGGGTGTCGGTTCGGATCGACGCCTTCACCCACCCCCACCAGCGACCACCGGGAGCACGACTGTGACATCCACACCTACCGCTACCGGCGAGGGCCCTTCGGCGCACGACCCCGACTCCGAGGTCGAGGTCGATCCGGCCCGCGCCAGGAAGGAGCGGATCGGCCGCTACGTCGCGATGATCCTGCTGCCGTTCCTCATGGTCGGCATGATGATCACGGGCTACCTGGCGACGATGCACGCGCCCACCCCGCACGACATGCCCGTCGCCGTGGCGGGTCCGGCACCGCAGGCCGAGCGGTTCGCCGACGCGCTCGCCGCCGAGAATCCGTCCGCCGTCGACGTCCGGGTGGTCGCGACCGACGCCGACGCCCGGCAGTCGGTCCTGGACCGCGAGGTTGCGGGCGCGGTGGTGCTGTCGGAACAGGCGCAGGGCACCGCGACCGTGTACACCGCCACCGCGGCCGGTGCATCGCAGGTCGGCACGGTCACCGGACTCCTGGCACCCGAGGTGCTCGCGCAGGGTCTGACTCTGGAGGCCGAGGATCTCGCGCCGCTCCCGGCGAACGACTCCGCCGGACTCACCGCGATGTTCATGACGACGGCGCTGATGCTGGCCGGCTACATGCCGTTGAGCGTCATGCTGTCGAACTCGCCGGAACTGCTGCGCTTCCGCCGATTCGTGCCGCTCCTGGCCGGCTGGTCCGCGTTGATCGCCGGACTGGTGTGGCTCGTCGCCGGACCGATCCTCGGCGCTCTCGACGGGAACACCGCGGCGATCCTCGGAGTCAGCTGGCTCGCGGTGTTCGCGGTCGGCTCGGTGCAGTTGTTCCTCACCAGGATCCTCGGTCCGATGGCGGTCCTGGCGGGCATGCTGTTCCTGATGGTGCTCGGCGTTCCGGCATCCAACATGGGCATGTCGGTCTTCACCATGCCCTCGTTCTACGCGACGCTGCACACGTTCCTGCCCACGCCCGCGACCGGTGAAGCCTTGCGCTCGGTGCTCTACTTCGGTGGCAACGGAGTCGGCACCCACCTGGCGGTGCTCGGCGTCGGCGCGGTGCTGGCGCTGGCCGCCACCCTCGGGGTCGACGCGCTCAAACGCCGGCGCAACCCCGACGCCGGGACGCCCCAGGTGACGATGCCGTCGCTGACTGCGGGTCCGCGACCGACGAGCAACAAGGTCCGTTACGCCACGCTGGCGATCTTCCCGCTCGGCATGGTGGCCATGATGATCACGTTCATGCTCGGGGCGATGTATCAGCCTGCGCCGCAGGACATGCCGGTGGCCGTCGTCGCCGCGGACACCGAACAGGCCGAGCAGGCCGTGGGCGGTCTCGACCGGAACATGCCGGGTCTGTTCGACCTGCGTGCATCCGATTCGGTCGACGCGGCACGCCACCAGGTCGAGGATCGCACCGTGGTGGCGGCGTACGTGCTGCCGTCGGCGGACAACCCGTCCGCCACACTGATCACCAACCAGGCCGCGGGCGTCAGCCAGCACCAGGTGGTCACCCAGGTGTTCGGTCAGGTGGCCGCGGGCCAGCAGGTCCCGCTGTCCGGTGAGACCGTCACCTCGCTCGACACCGGTGACACGATGGGCACGGTCAGCCTGTACGTCGCGATGGGCTGGATCATGGCCGGCTTCATGATCGTCGTCGTCGCCTCCAACGCCGCGCCGATGGTGATGGGCCTGCGGACGCTGCTGCCGATCCTCGCCGGGTGGGCGGTGTTCATGTCCGTCGTGGTCTGGCTGATCGCGGGCCCGATCGTCGGAGCCGTCGACGGACACTTCCTGCCGCTGGTCGGCACCGGCATCGTGGCGATCATCGCGACGGCGCTGTTCGCCACCGTCTTCGTCCGGCTACTGGGTCTGCTGGCCGTGCTGCCCGTGGTCGCGATCCTGATGTTCCTCGGGGTCCCGGCCTCGGGCGGCGCGCTGTCGATCTACATGGAACCGGCGCTCTTCCGGTTCCTGCACGACATCCTGCCGATGCCGGCGGCCGTCGAGTCGGTGCGATCGATCCTGTACTTCGCCGGCGACACGGTCGGGTCACATGTGGTGACCTTCGTGATCTGGGGTGTGGTGTCGCTCCTGTGTGTCGTGATCATCGACAGGCTCCGGCCGTCGCCGCGGACGGACGCCGTCCACGAGGCGCCGCGGAGTGCGGCCGACGCGACGCTCTGACCACGTCGGGCGGGCGCACCGGTCGGGGAGACCCGGCGCGGGCGCCCGCCTCGTCCTCTGCTCCGTCAGTCGGACGTGTAGCGGTAGAAGCCCTCGCCGGACGCGACACCGAGCTTGCCCTTGTCGATGTAGTTCTCCTTGAGCCACACGGCCAGCTTCTGCGCGGCCTCGTCACCGTGCGCCATGATGTTGTACGGCGTGGTGAGGCCGATGATGTCGAAGATCTGGAAGGGGCCCATCGGCGCGCCGGTGGCGATCTTCCAGGTCTTGTCCACGTCCGCGGGTTCGGCGTAGCCGCCCGCGGCGAGGGCCGCGGCCGCGTTGAGGAACGGCACGAGCAACGAGTTCAGCACGTAACCGGACTTCTCCTTGTGCAGTTCGATCGGGACCATGCCGATCTCGGTCGCGAACTCGACGACCGTGCGGAACACCGCAGGGTCCGTCTCCTCGGTGCCCATGACCTCGGCGGTGTTGAACCGCCACACCCGGTTCGCGAAGTGCAGCGCGAGAAATCGGTCGGGACGGCCGGTGGCCTCGGCGAGGTCGCTCGGCAGCAAGGTCGACGAATTGGTTGCGAAGATCGTCTGCTCGGGGGCGACGGCGCCGATACGGCGGTACGTGTCCTGCTTGAGCGACAGGATCTCCGGGATCGCCTCGATCACCAGATCTGCGTCGGCCACCGCAGCGTCGAGGTCGGACGTCAGGGTGAGGCGGTCCAGAGTGGCGGCGGCGCTGCCGTCGTCGGCGCCGGGGACGTCCTGTCGATACGTTTCGACCAGGCCCGCGAAGCGGCCGCGCGCGGCGTCGAGTGCCTTGTCGTCGATGTCGTACGAAGTGACGTCGAATCCCTTGAACGCCGTCTGGAAGGCGATCTGGGAACCCAGAACTCCCGCGCCCAGTACGGTGACCTTCCGAATGTCCGTCATGAAACCTCCAGGCTCTCGTGCGGCCGAATCGGGCGCCGGCCGGTTCCCTTCGACCCTATCCCCGCCGAGTGGGGGCGGGCGTACCGTCGGGGTATGAGCGCTGTCACGAGCACCCGAATCGTCCTCGCCTCACGACCGCGCGGAGAGCCGACTGCGGACAACTTTCGTACGGAGACAGTCGAATTGCCCGAACTGTCCGATGGTCAGGTGCTGCTGCGCACGATCTACCTGTCGCTCGACCCGTACATGCGGGGCCGGATGAGCGCCGCCGAATCGTATGCCGACCCGGTGGAGGTGGGTGACGTCATGGTCGGTGGGACGGTCTCGCAGGTGACGGAGTCGCGCAACCCCCGCATTGCCGCCGGCTCCTACGTCGTCGGGTACACCGGATGGCAGACCCACGCCGTGGCCGACGGCGACGCGGTGCGCGTCCTCGATCCGTCCCGGGCGCCGTTGTCCACGGCAGTCGGCGTACTCGGGATGCCCGGCTTCACCGCCTATTCCGGTCTGCTGAGGATCGGCCGCCCGCAGGCGGGCGAGACCGTCGCGGTGGCGGCGGCGTCCGGTCCGGTCGGGTCCGCCGTCGGGCAGATCGCGAGGATCCACGGTGCCCGTGCCGTCGGCATCGCGGGCGGGCCCGACAAGTGTGCCTACGTGCGCGACGAACTCGGGTTCGACGCCGCGATCGACCATCGCGCACCGGATTTCGCGGACCAGTTGCGGGCTGCCGCCCCCGACGGCATCGACGTGTACTTCGAGAACGTGGGCGGACCCGTCACCGCGGCCGTGTTGCCCCTGCTCAACCCATACGCACGGATCCCGGTGTGCGGGTTGGTGTCCCAGTACAACGCGGCGACGACACCGGAGGGGCCGGACCGGCTGCCGGCGTTCATGGGACTCGTACTCACCAAGAGCTTGACCGTGCGCGGCTTCATCCAGTCCGAGTTCGTCGCGGACATGTATGCAGACTTCGAACGCGACGCCTCCCGGTGGATCGCCGAGGGCCGGCTGAAGTACCGGGAGGACGTCGTGCACGGACTGGACAACGCGCCGTCCGCGTTCCTGGGAATGCTGCACGGCAAGAACTTCGGCAAACTCGTGGTCCGCGTGGGTCCGGAGGAATGAGCGTCAGGACGTGACGCCCACGGGCTTGTCGCCCACGATCGAGATGCGGTCCATGACCCTGCGTGCCGGGAAGTAGTCACTCGACGCGTAGTGCTGGCAGGTGCGGTTGTCCCAGAAGGCGATGGTGTCGGGCTGCCACTGTAGTCGCACCTGGAATTCGGGACGCTGGACGTGCCGGTAGAGCGCGCGCAGGATCTCGTTCGACTCCTCCTCGGAGACACCGAGAATGCGCTGCGTGAAGACGGAGTTCACGAACAGCACGCGGCGTCCGGTCTCCGGGATCACCCGCACCACCGGATGCGTCACCGCGGGGAATGCGGGGCGGAGCATCTCGACGGTCTCGGCCGGCATGCCGCGGCCGAACGAGTTGATCCAGTCGTGCTCGGCCTCGAGGGGGTCGATGCGCGCCCGGAGGTCCTCCGGAAGAAGATCGTAGGCCGCACCGGTGTCGGTCCACAGCGTGTCGCCGCCCACTGCAGGGACCTCGACGCCGCGCAGAATCGCTGCGAAGGAGGGGAATTCGTGCCAGGTGACGTCGTTGTGCCACATGTTCTCGACACCGGCCGCCATGGCGTCCTTCGCGAGGGTCGCGACGTCCGCGTCGCTCTGCCCGGGCTGGGTGTACTTGAAGAACGGGTGCTGCTCGAGCTCGCCCCACCGGGCGGCGAACGCACGGTGATCGGCACGGTCGATGTCCTGGTCGCGGAAGAACAGGACCTTCCACTCCAGCAGTGCCCGACGCAGTTCCGCGAGCACGTCCTCGGGCAGGTCGCCGGTCAGCCGGATCCCGGAGATCTCGGCTCCGATGGTCGGGGTCTTGGGGGTGAGCGAGAAGAGTTCGTACGGGCGGTCGTCGGCGGACTCGGTGGTCCGTCGCGCGACGAGGGGGCCCACGGCGTAGAGCGGGTCCGTCGGACGCGGCTCGATGAAGGTCCGGAAGATGTCGGGGTTGGCGGACGTGGTCATAGCGAAACTCCTTGGGGATCGGTCTGTTCCGTCGGGTCGGGAGTGCTGCGTGGAACGGATGCGGGGGCCTCGAGTACGGCGACGCACGTGTCGACCAGGTCCGCGACGATCGCGGCGGTCTGTTGCCGCGTGCGGTCGCGGCCCTCGTGCGCTGCAAGGGTGGTCATGGCGAGCGTCGCCACCTTGTCGGCGCGCCATTTCGCGACGTCGCCCGGGATCGGGCAGAGACCGACCAGCATGCGATGCACGCGCCGGTAGGTCTCGGCCCGCAGATGCTTCTGGATCGTGTCCGCGAGCGCGGGATCGAACAGCCCTTGGACGAGGAAGCGCGCGTATCTGCTGCCGGGTCGGCCGAGCGTTTCGGCCGCCAGTGGACGGACCAGTGCCTCGACGGCCTGCCGAACCGTCGGCGGGGCGCCGAGACGCTCGATCTCGTCCAGTAGTTCCTGCCGCCGAGCGTTGACCGGCGCCATCCGGAGTTCGACGAGCGCCTCGATGAGCCCCTCGCGGGACCCGAAGTGGTACTTGGCCGCCGACTTGTTGGACTGGTTGGCCGCGATCTGCACGTCCTTGAGCGTGAGCGCGGGCATTCCCCGTTCGGCGATGATCTGCTCTGCTGCTTCGATCATCGCCACTCGGGACGTGTTCTGAGTCACACGAAGGACTTTAAGGCCGCAGCCTTAAAGATGTCAATGGGCAGGGGGAATCGCGTCTGGAACGATGGCGCCATGGTCTCAACGGTCGGCCGGCAACAGCTACGAGTCGATCCGTTTCTACGTGAACTGCGGCGTCTATTCGGCGGAGTTCGATCGCGTCATCGGGCGGGTTCCCCAGGAACGTCCGAAGGAGGTCGACTGCCAGTACCGGCGCAGGATCGAACACATCGCGCCCGGGATCGGACCGCACGTCACGGTGACGGCGGACACCGAGGTCCCCGCCGTCGCGGAGCGGATGCGGGTCGGAAGAGCGCTGGCCCCGCCTCGAGGCGCAGTTCCCGAAGGCGGAGGCCGACTGCGAGATCTCCGTGCCCTAGCGGGTGTCGCGGAAGGCCGGGTCGCGCTTCTCCTTGCGGGCGAGGGTCGCCTCTTCGAAATTGTCGGTCATCAGTCGAATCATCAACTGGCCGAGGCCTTCCTGGTTCATGTGCTGCGCCATCGACGACGCGTCCAGGCTCGACCACAGGGTGCGCTTGGTGAGTTCGACGCCCGGGCGCGAGAACATCGCGATCCGTTGCGCCATGTCGAACGCCTCGTCGAGGAGGTCGTCACCGGCGACGATCCTGGAGACGAGGCCGATCCGTGCGGCCTCGTCGGCGTCGACGCCCCGGCCGGTCAGCATGATCTCGAACGCCCGCGACGATCCGATCGCCCGCGGCAGCAGGTAGCTCAGGCCGAGTTCACTGGCGGTCAGGCCGTTGTTGATGCCGGCCGCGCGAAAGTAGGCCTCGGGGGCGGCGAGGCGGATGTCGGCGGCCAGCGACAGGCACAGTCCACCACCGATGGCGGCGCCGTTGACCGCTGCGATCACCGGCTGGTGCATCCGTCGCAGTGTCAGGACGACGTCGTCGAGCAGTTCCATGGAGCGCAGCGCGATCGACGGGCGGGTGAGCCCCTCGATGTGCGGGATCGGGCCAGCCGAACGCTGGTCGGCCCCCGAGCAGAAGCCCCGGCCCGCGCCGGTGATCACCACGGCCCGCACCGAGGTGTCGTTGCTGATGGCCTCGAGCGCTTCGCGGAACGGAATCATGACGTCGAACGCCATCGCGTTCATCCGTTCCGGCCGGTTGAGGGTCACCAGCGCGACGTTCTCGCGCGGCCGTTCGACGAGGACGAAGCTCACGGGAACTCCTACGTGCAGAGGGGCGATGTGCGCCGACCCTACGCGCCGGGGGTTCCGTGGGTGCCCGTTTCCCGTGTGGGCCCGCGTGTCCGGCGCCCGGCCGCGTCGAAAGTGAGTTCTACAGGGTGGATTCGACCGCGGCCTTGCGCGCCCGGCGCCGCGAGGTGAACAGCGCGAGGGAGAGGATCGCGAGGAAGAGCACCGCGGTCGAGATCAGCTGCTGCCGCGCGTCCTCGTCGAACGCCATCAGCACCACGAACCCCGCCAGCAGTGCCAGCGTGAGGTAGCTCAGGTAGGGGAACAGCCACATCCGGACCGACAGCTTGCCCTCGCGCTCGAGGCGCGGGCGCAACCGCAGGTGCGCGATCACGATGAACACCCAGATCACCAGCAGGGCCGCGCCGACGGCGTTGAGCAGGATGCCGAGCAGATCGTCGGGCAGCAACCAGTTCAGCAGCACGCTGACGAACCCGAAGAACACCGACAGCAGAACCGCGTTGGTCGGCACCCCCGTCCGGGACAGCTTCGCGAGGGGCTTGGGGCCGTCGTTGCGCCGGGCCAGCGAGAAGGCCATGCGGGACGTGCCGTAGACGTTGGCGTTGAACGCGGACAGCAGCGCGATGACGACGACCAGTTCCATCAGCCCGGAGACGTACGGAATGTTCGCCCTCTCCAACACCGCGACGAACGGGCCGTCCTGCAGTTCGGGATCGTTCCACGGCAGGACCAGGACCATGATGCCGATGGCGCCGATGTAGAAGACGCTGATCCGCCACATGACGGTGCGGACGGCGGTGGCGATCGAGCGCTCGGGATCCTCGGACTCGGCCGCGGCGATGGTGACGATCTCGATGCCGCCGAACGCGAACGCCACGACCAGCAGGCCCGCGGCGATACCGCTGAACCCGTTGGGCATGAAGCCGCCCTCGCCGAGCAGGTTCGTGAATCCCACGGGGTCGGTGTCCGGGAGGAGGCCGAAGACGAGTAGGACGCCCACCGCGAGGAATCCGATGATCGCGGCGACCTTGAGTGCCGCGAACCAGAACTCGAACTCGCCGAAGTTGCTGACCTTCGCGAGATTGACGACGGCGAAGAAGGTGACGAACACCAGCGCGATCACCCATTGGGGTACGCCGGGCAGCCAGTCGTTGACGATCGCGGAGGCGCCCGTGATCTCGGCGCCCAACACCATGATCAGCATGAACCAGTACAGCCAGCCCATGACGAAGCCGGCCCATTCGCCGATACCGATGCGCGCGTAGTGGGAGAAGGATCCGCTCGCGGGCAGGGCGGCGCCCATCTCGCCGAGCATGCGCATGACGCACACCACGACGAATCCGGCGATCACGTAGGAGATGAGGACCGCGGGGCCTGCCTTCGCGATCCCGACGCCGGTGCCGAGGAACAGACCGGCGCCGATGGCCGACCCCAGGCCCATCATCGTCAGATGACGGACCTTGAGGCCGTGGCCCAGTCGAACGGGAGTATCGGTGGAGCTCACAGAACCTGAAATCAGTCGTTGGCGTGCAGGGCAGCGTTCAGTTCGACACCGGTGCCCTTCCACGGCACCACCTCGACGGCACCGGAGACGGAGTTGCGGCGGAACAGGATGTTCGACTGGCCACTGAGATCGGCCGCCTTGACGACCGTGCCGTCCGGGCCGGTGACCTTGGTGCCGGCGGTGATGTACAGACCGGCCTCGACGACGCAGTCGTCGCCCAGCGAGATGCCCAGGCCGGCGTTGGCGCCGAGCAGGCAGCGCTCGCCGACGGAGATGACCTGCTTGCCGCCGCCGGACAGCGTGCCCATGATCGACGCGCCGCCTCCGACGTCGGAGCCGTCACCGACGACGACACCCGCCGAGATGCGGCCCTCGACCATCGAGGAGCCGAGCGTGCCGGCGTTGAAGTTGACGAAGCCCTCGTGCATGACGGTGGTGCCGCTCGCCAGGTGCGCGCCGAGGCGGGCACGGTCGGCGTCGGCGATGCGCACGCCCGACGGGACGACGTAGTCGACCATGCGGGGGAACTTGTCGACACCGAACACCGTCACGGCGCCGCGGATCCGCAGGCGCGAGCGGACCAGCTCGAAGCCGTCCACCGCGCACGGACCGAAGTTGGTCCACACGACGTTCGCGAGCAGACCGAACTGGCCGTCGAGGTTGACGCCGTGCGGCTGCACCAGGCGGTGCGACAGCAGGTGCAGGCGCAGGTAGACGTCGTGCGCGTCGACCGGCGGCGCGGACAGATCGGTGATCGTGGTGCGCACCACGACCTGCTTGACCTCGCGGGCCTCGTCGTGGCCGGCGAGCAACGCGAGGTCCGACGGAATGTCGGTGCCCTCGAGCGCGACGGTTCCGTTCTCCTGGTACTCGCCCAGTTCGGGGGCCGGGTACCAGGTGTCGAGAACCGTGCCCGACTCGGTCACGTTGGCGACGCCTACTGCAGATGCTCCCTGTGCACTCACGGGTGCACAGGTTACGCGAGTCACGGCGAAGCTTCCTGTCCGGTGAGTCCGATTGTGATCCTGTGCGCGTTCCGACCGGTCGGGGGGGCGCGAAGGCGGTAGCGCCTAACCTGGAGGCGTGAGTCTCCTCGATCTGCATGCCGACCCCATCGACCTCACCGCGGCGCTCGTGGACATCCCCAGTGTGTCGCACGACGAGCGCGCGATCGCCGACGCCGTCGAGCAGGCGTTGCGGGAGCAGACCACGGGGTTCGAGGTGATCCGCAACGGCGACGCCGTTCTCGCGCGCACCGATCGTGGCCTGCCCAGCCGGGTGATGCTCGCCGGGCATCTGGACACCGTCCCGATCGCCGACAACGTCCCGAGCCGGCGCACGGTCGACGAGCGCGGTGACCTGCTGCACGGCTGCGGCACCGTCGACATGAAGTCGGGTAACGCGGTGTTCCTGCACCTCGCGGCGACTGTCTCCGATCCGGCCCACGACCTGACGCTGGTGTTCTACGACTGCGAGGAGATCGCGGCCCGCTACAACGGCCTCGGCCGGATCGAGCGGGAACTGCCGGAGTGGCTGCGGGCCGACGTCGCGATCCTCGGCGAGCCCACCGGCGGCCTCATCGAGGCCGGTTGCCAGGGCACCCTCCGGGTCCGGCTCACCACGTCCGGCGTCCGGGCGCACTCGGCTCGATCGTGGCTCGGCGACAACGCGATTCACAAGTTCGCCCCCGTGCTCGAGCGGCTGTCGTCGTACGAGGCCCGATCCGTGGACATCGACGGCTGCGTCTACCGCGAGGGCCTGTCGGCCGTGCGGATCGCGGGTGGGGTGGCCGGCAACGTCGTGCCCGACGCAGCGGAGATGGACGTCAACTTCCGATTCGCGCCGGACCGGAGCGTCGAGCAGGCGGTAGCGCACGTGCGGGAGGTGTTCGATCCGGCGGCGCTGGGCGGTCTGGAACTGGGGTTCGAGGTCACCGACAGCTCGCCCGGCGCGCTCCCGGGACTGGCGAACCCCGCCGCGGCCGCACTGATCGCCGCTGCCGGCGGGCAGTTCCGGGCCAAGTACGGCTGGACCGACGTCTCGCGGTTCTCGGCGCTGGGCATCCCGGCGGTCAACTACGGCCCGGGCGACCCGAACCTGGCGCACAAGCGCGACGAGCACGTGCCGGTGCAGCAGATCACCGAAGTGGCCCGAGTGCTGCGTGGATACCTGAGCGCGTGAGCGCCTAGCCTGGCCGCATGGCACCTGACAGGAAGACCGGTTCCGCCCGGCAGAACAGTTCGTCGGTGAAGCACCGCGGTCCGGTCATGTTGCGCCGTGATCGCAAGACCGGGGTGACGACCGCCGACCGCAGGCTGCTCGATCAGCGCGGCCCCGCCGACTGGGTGCACACCGACCCGTGGCGGGTGCTGCGCATCCAGAGCGAGTTCATCGAGGGTTTCGGGGCGCTCGCGGAGGTGCCCCGTGCGGTCACGATGTTCGGCTCCGCCCGCACGCCCGACGAGTCGCCCGAGTACGCGATGGCGCACGACCTCGCTGCCGCACTGGTGGAGGCCGGCTTCGCGGTGATCACCGGCGGCGGCCCCGGCGTCATGGAGGCGGCCAACCGTGGTGCCAGCGAGAGCGGGGGCTACTCGATCGGACTCGGCATCGAGCTGCCGTTCGAGCAGCGACTGAACGACTGGGTCGACCTCGGTATCAACTTCCGGTACTTCTTCGCGCGCAAGACGATGTTCGTCAAGTATTCGCAGGCGTTCATCTGCCTGCCCGGCGGGTTCGGAACGCTCGACGAGCTGTTCGAGGCGCTCACCCTCGTCCAGACGCGCAAGATCACGCGGTTCCCGATCGTCCTGGTCGGCACGGAGTTCTGGTCCGGGCTGATGGACTGGCTGCGCGGCGTCCTCGAGAAGTCGGGCAAGATCTCGCCCGGCGACATCGATCTCATCCACGTCACCGACAGCATCGACGAGGTGGTCCGCATCGTCGTCGAGTCGCAGCAGGGCGTGGACGAGGCGGCACTTCTGGGAGACGAGGACGAATGGTGAACGAAGAGAAGGCTGCCGGGAAGTTCGCCGTGTGTGTGTACTGCGCGTCGGGACCCGTGGACGAGCAGTTCCTGCAGTTGGCGTCGCAGGTGGGCACGGCGATCGGTCGCCGCGGTTGGCAGCTGGTGTCCGGCGGCGGCAACGTCTCGATGATGGGTGCGGTCGCCACGGCGGCACGCGAGGCCGGGGCGTGGACCGTCGGCGTCATTCCGAAGGCGCTCGTGCACAAGGAGGTTGCCGACGTCGACGCCGACGAGCTGATCGTCACCGACACGATGCGCGAGCGCAAGAAGATCATGGAGGACCGGGCGGACGCGTTCGTCACGCTGCCCGGTGGCATCGGCACGCTCGAGGAACTGTTCGAGACGTGGACCGCCGGTTACCTGGGGATGCACGAGAAGCCGGTGGTGATGCTCGATCCCGTCGACCACTTCGGGGGTCTGCTGCACTGGCTCGACGGACTGAAGGCGCAGGGGTTCGTGGCGCAGCGCGCGCTGGACGGGCTGATCGTCACCGGTGACGTCGAGGCGGCTCTGGACGCGTGCGTGGGGTGAAAGCGGTTCCCCTCGAGGGGTTCCGGGGACGGGTCACAAAGGTTACTGTGGAGTAAGAAACGACCCGTCCCCTCCCGACAAGGATGCCGATGAGTTCAGACGCCGCTGCTTCGACGATCGGTCTCGTGCAGTTGGCGCTGCAACTGCCGCGCATGGCGACGGAGATCCCGAGCCTGGCCCGCGGAGCGCTCGGACTCGCCCGGAAGCCGGACGCGCGCGAGTCCATCGGCCGCGTCTTCCAGGAGTTGGCGCGGCGGCAGCCGGACCGGCCGTTCATCCGGTTCGAGGGCGCTTCGATCAGCTACCGGGACGCGAACGAGCAGGTGAACCGCTACGCGGACGTGCTCGCCCAGCAGGGCGTCCGGCGCGGCGACGTGGTCGGGATCCTCATGAAGAACCGGCCGGAGACGCTGCTGGTCACTCTGGCGACGGTCAAGCTCGGCGCGGTCGCCGGCATGCTCAACCACAATCAGCGCGGCGACGTGCTCGCGCACAGCCTGTCGCTGCTCGGCAGCCGCGTGCTGGTCGTGGGGGAGGAGTGCGACGAGGCGATCGAATCGCTGTCGGTCGCGCCGCACGCGGAGACGGTGCTGTCCGGGGCCGAGCTGGACGTGCTCGCCGCGACGGCGAGCACGTCGAATCCCGCTGTGTGCGAGCGTATCCAAGCCAAGGAGCGGGCGTTCTACATCTTCACGTCGGGCACGACCGGCATGCCGAAGGCGAGCCTGATGAGCCACTTCCGCTGGCTCAAGAGCATGTCGGGGCTCGGGGCGATGGGGGTCCGGCTGCGCCGCAACGACACCCTGTACTGTGCGCTGCCGCTCTATCACAACAACGCGTTGACGGTGTCGCTGTCGTCGGTGCTGTCGTCCGGGGCCGCGTTCGCGATCGCCCGCACCTTCTCCGCGTCGCGGTTCTGGGAGGATGCGAAGCGCAACGGTGCGACAGCCTTCGTCTACATCGGTGAGGTGTGCCGGTACCTGCTCAATCAGCCCGAGCGACCGTCCGACCGCGACAACGGGATTCGGCTCATGGTCGGCAACGGGCTGCGACCGGAGATCTGGACCGAGTTCACCGAGCGCTTCGGGATCGACCGCGTCGCCGAGTTCTACGGGGCCAGTGAGTGCAACATCGCGTTCGTCAATGCGCTCGGTGTCGAGCGCACCGCCGGCGTGTGTCCGCTGCCGTACGCGGTGGTGGAATACGACCAGGACACCGGGCGGGCCCGACGCGGGGCGGACGGGCGGCTGCGGCGGGTGGGTGTCGGCGGCGTCGGACTGCTGCTGTCCAAGGTCACCGACCGGGCGCCGTTCGACGGCTACACCGATCCCGAGGCCAGCGAAAACAAGCTCGTCCGAAACGGTTTCAAGGACGGCGATTGCTGGTTCGACACCGGTGACCTCGTCCGGGACCAGGGCTTCATGCACGTCGCGTTCGTCGACCGGCTGGGCGACACCTTCCGGTGGAAGGGCGAGAACGTCGCGACCACCGAGGTCGAGGGCGCGATGTCGGCGCACCCGGCGATCGAGCAATCGGTGGTCTACGGGGTCGCGGTACCCGGCACGGACGGCAAGGCGGGGATGGCGGCGGTGACGGTCCGGGACGGCCACGAGTTCGACGGCGCTCGGCTGGCCGCGGATCTGTTCGACCGACTGCCGTCGTACGCGGTGCCGCTGTTCGTGCGGATCGTCGACACGCTCGAGACCACGTCGACGTTCAAGAGCCGCAAGGTGGAACTACGGGAGGAGGCGTACTCGTCCGGACTCGATCGGCTGTACGTGCTCGCCGGTCGCGCGGACGGATATCGGCCCGCCTACGAGGGTTACGCGCGCGAGGTGGCCGACGGGACTGCTCCCGGGGCGTAGTGAGACGTCGGTCATGCGAATATGGGGGGCATGGCACCCCGCCCCGCCTCCGACGACACTTCGGCCGTTCCGCCCGTTTCGGCACCCGGTCGCGTCCTGCCCACCCTGTGTGGCAGGCCGGTGGCGACCGACCGTGCGCTCGTGATGGCGATCGTCAATCGCACTCCCGACTCCTTCTACGACCGGGGCGCGACCTTCTCCGACGAGGCCGCGATGGCCGCCGTCGATCGTGCGGTCGCCGAGGGTGCCGATCTCGTGGACATCGGTGGGGTGAAGGCGGGCCCGGGCACGCTCGTGGATGCCGCCGAGGAGACCCGCCGGGTGGTTCCGTTCGTCGAGGCGATCCGGGCGCGCTACCCGGATGTCGTCATCAGCGTCGACACGTGGCGCAGCGAGGTCGCTCGGCTCGCGTGCGCCGAGGGCGCCGACCTGATCAACGACACCTGGGCGGGCGCCGATCCGGGCCTCGTGGAGGTTGCGGCGGAGCTCGGTGCCGGAATCGTGTGCTCGCACACCGGAGGCGCGGTGCCGCGCACCCGACCGCACCGGGTCCGCTACACCGACGTGGTCGCCGACGTCGTCGACGAGGTGGTGCGGGCCGCCGAACGCGCGACCGCCCTGGGCGTGAAGCCCGACTCGATCCTCGTCGACCCGACCCACGATTTCGGGAAGAACACCTTCCACGGGCTCGAATTGTTGCGCCGTGTGGAAGATCTCGTTAACACCGGATGGCCTGTCCTGATGGCCCTGAGCAACAAGGATTTCGTCGGGGAGACTCTAGGTGTGGAACTGACGGACAGGTTGGAGGGAACTCTGGCGGCGACCGCACTCGCGGCCGCCGGGGGCGCCCGCGTCTTCCGCGTCCACGAGGTTGCCTCGACCCGTCGGGTGGTCGACATGGTCGCCGCGATCATGGGTACACGGCAGCCTGTCCGGACCGTACGGGGGTTGGCATGAGTATCACCGAGGCGTCACGCACCTGGACGGACGCGAACAGCTGGGATCATCCCGACTGGAGCATCGCCGAGCTCGAGCGCGCGAAGGCCGGACGCACCGTCTCCGTCGTGCTGCCCGCGCTCAACGAGGAGAAGACCGTCGCCGGCGTCGTCGACACCATCCACCCGCTGCTCGGGGGACTGGTCGACGAACTGATCGTGCTCGACTCCGGGTCGAGCGATGCCACCGCCGAGCGGGCGGCTGCGGCCGGGGCCACCGTGATCAGCCGCGAGGCTGCGGTGCCGGGGCTGGCGCCGGTCGCCGGGAAGGGTGAGGTGCTGTGGCGGTCGATCGCCGCGAGCACGGGCGACCTGATCGCGTTCGTCGACTCCGACCTCGTCGAACCGGACCCCGCCTTCGTGCCCAAGCTGCTGGGTCCGCTGCTCACCGTCGACGGCATCCACCTGGTCAAGGGCTACTACCGGCGGCCATTGCGGGTCAGCGGCACCGAGGACGCCAACGGCGGCGGACGCGTCACCGAACTCGTGGCGCGTCCCATGCTGGCGGCGCTACGGCCCGAACTGACCTGCGTCCTGCAACCTCTCGGCGGCGAGTACGCCGGCACCCGGGAGTTGCTGTCGTCGGTGCCGTTCGCCCCCGGCTACGGCGTCGAGATCGGGTTGCTGCTCGACACCTACGACCGCCTCGGTCTGGGAGCGATCGGCCAGGTCAACCTCGGGGTGCGCAAGCACCGCAACCGGCCGCTGTCCGAACTCGGGGTGATGAGCCGGCAGATCATCGGCACGATGTTGCGGCGCTGCGGCGTCGACGACACGGGCGCCGGACTGACCCAGTTCCTGGTGGACGGCGACTCCTTCGTGCCCGCGCACACCGATGTCTCGCTCGCGGACCGTCCGCCGATGAACACCGTCCGACCCTGACCGCCGGCGCCTGACGCCCGGTGTCGGAGGTTCGTGACAGGATCGGGGCATGCTGACGGTCCTGATCTACCTGTTGGTCATGGTGCTCGTCGGTGGCCTGCTGTTCCTCGGCGCGAGCGCCGTGTTCGGTCGTTCCGAGGAATTGCCGCCGCTGCCGCCGGGAACCACCGCGACGGTGCTGCCCGCCGCGGACGTCACCGGGGCGGATGTGAAGGCGTTGCGGTTCCAGCAGACGCTGCGTGGTTACAAGGCCGGCGAGGTCGACTGGGCCCTCGACCGTCTCGGCAAGGAGATCGACTCGCTGCGAGCGCAATTGGCGATTCGTGATGCCGGCACCGACGGCACCGGGGCCTCCGCGGATCCGGAGGCGTCGCGATGACGGTCGACGACCGGACGCGCTGCCCGTGGGCGGTCGATTCCGACGGCTCGCGGCTGTACACCGACTACCACGACCTCGAATGGGGGCAGCCGCTGCACGGCCGCGACGAACTGTTCGAGCGCCTGTGCCTCGAGGCGTTCCAGTCGGGGCTGTCGTGGATCACGATCCTGCGCAAGCGAGAAGCGTTCCGGAAGGCCTTCGACGGGTTCGCCACCGAGGCGGTGGCCGCCTACACGGACGCCGACATCGAACGTTTGCTGGGGGACGCCGGCATCGTCCGCAATCGAGCGAAGATCGAGGCCGTCATCGGGAACGCCCGCGCCGTCCTCGACCTGTCCGGGACCGACCTCGACACGCTGCTCTGGTCTTTCGCGCCGCCGCGGCGCGCCAGGCGCTTGGACCGAGTCGGCGACGTTCCGGCGGTCACACCCGAGTCCACGGCGATGGCCAGGGAACTGAAACGTCGTGGCTTCCGTTTCGTGGGTCCTACCACGGCATATGCGCTCATGCAGGCCACCGGGATGGTCGACGATCACCTCGCGTCCTGCTGGGTCGAACCGGGTCTCTGACGGCGCCGGGTTCGAGCGGTTTTGCGCCTCAGCTACCCGGCAACCCGCTCGATAGGGAAGAATGGACCAGGAGCCTCGCCAAGTGCTGGCGAGGCAAACGGGTAACCCGAGGCGCTAGCGGAGTCCGGCGCAGATTTGGAGGGAGCAGAGGATGGCGGCCATGAAGCCCCGGACCGGGGACGGTCCCCTCGAGGCAACCAAAGAGGGACGAGGAATCGTCATGAGGGTTCCACTCGAGGGCGGTGGACGTCTGGTCGTCGAACTCACCCCGGAAGAGGCTGCTGCGCTCGGGGAAGAACTCAAGGGCGTCACCAGCTGATCGGAGTATCCCTCCGCGGTGTCTCGGCCGGGTCGGCTCACGAATGTCAGTGAGACCACCCGGCCGATGCCTGTGTGCTGCTCGCCGCGGGTCCACCCGAACGACGACTTCTGCGGAAAGGGCACGGCGGTACCGGTGCTGGCGGATGTGAGTGCACTACTCGCGTGCCCTCAATGTGGCGACGGGCTCGATCTCGTCGATCGAACGCTCCTCTGCCCCCGGGGGCACAGCTTCGACGTCGCCCGCCAGGGCTACGTCACATTGCTGACCGGCGCGGCCACCAAGTTCACCGGCGACAGTCCCGAGATGATCGCGGACCGCTGCGAATTCCTCGACGCCGGTCACTTCGACGCTCTCATGGCGGCCGTGGCCGACGCGGTCGTGCAGTCCACGCCCGACGACGTCGATCCCCGGATTCTCGAAGTAGGGGCGGGAACCGGCCACTATCTGGCCCGCGTCCTCGACGCGGCCCCCTCCGCCCAGGGCATCGGACTGGACGTCTCCAAGCCGGCCGCCCGCCGGCTCGCGCGCTCGCACCCGCGGGCCGCCGCCGTCGTCGCCGACGTGTGGCGGCAACTGCCCGTCCGTGACGGCGTGCTCACCCATGTGCTCTCGATCTTCGCGCCGCGCAACGCCGCCGAGATCGACCGGGTCCTCGCCGACGACGGAACCCTCGTCGTTCTGACCCCGACCGACCGGCACCTGCACGAGCTGGTCGACCTGCTCGGCATGGTGCGTGTCGACGACCGCAAGGTCGAGCGACTCGGGGAGACGATGGCGGGCCGGTTCGACCGTGTCCACCGCGCGCCCGTCGAGATCACCATGTCGCTGTCGCATCGCGACGTCGACCACCTCGTGGGGATGGGGCCCTCCGCGCGGCACCTGCCGCCCGACCGCCGAGCCGAGGCGATCGGCGCACTGCCCGAACCGTTCCCGGTGACGGCGTCGGTCGTGGTGTCCACCTATCGGCGGGCCAGTACGTCCCGGTAGACGTCCAGCGTCTGCTGTGCCACCCGGGCCCACGAGAACTCCGCGGTCGCGCGTGCGCGCCCCGCGCGGCCCATCTCCGCCGCGACGGTGGCGTCGGCGGCCACGGCGTTGACGGCGTCGGCCAGGGCGTGCTCGAAGGCGTCCGTCTCGTACGAGTTGTAGTGGACCAGGCGGCCGGTGACGCCGTCCTGCACCACCTCGGGAATGCCGCCGACGTCCGACGCGACCACCGCGGTCGCGCACGCCATGGCCTCGAGATTCACGATTCCCAGCGGTTCGTACACCGAGGGACAGACGAAAACCGTAGCTGCGGAAAGTATTTCGCGAACCTGGGTGGTGGGCAGCATGTCCCGAATCCAGAACACGCCGTCCCGGGCCGCGGCGAGACGGGCGACCTCCCGCTCCGTTTCCTCCGCGAGTTCCGCCGTGTCGGGCGCGCCCGCGCACAGCACCAGCTGGATGGAAGGATCGAATCGGTGTGCCGCCGCCACGAGGTGCGCGAGCCCCTTCTGCCGAGTGATGCGCCCGACGAAGACCGCGATCGGCCGATCGTGGGAGATACCGTGCGCGGCGAGGATCGAGGGCGTACCCGGATCGGCCGGTCCCGGATACCACACGCTCGTGTCGATCCCGTTGTGCACCACGTGCACTCGGGCGGGATCGATCGCCGGGTAGGTGTCGAGGACGTCGGCGCGCATTCCCGCGCTGACCGCGATGACCGCGTCGGCGTGCTCCATCGCGTTGCGCTCGGACCACGACGAGATGCGGTACCCGCCGCCCAGCTGCTCGGCCTTCCACGGCCGCCGCGGCTCGAGCGAGTGCGCGGTGACGATGTGCGGGATGTCGTACAGGGCTCCGGCCAGGTGCCCGGCGAGGCCGGTGTACCACGTGTGCGAGTGCGCGACGTCGGCGTCGCCCGCGGCGTTCGCCATCCGCAGCTCCGCCGACAGGGTGCGCAGGGCCGGATTGGCGGCGGACAGGTCGGCGTCCGGGACGTGGACGACGGCGCCTGCGCGAGGCGCACCCATGCAGTGGACGTCCACGTCGCACAGCGCGCGCAGGTGCGAGACCAGTTCGGTCACGTGGACACCGGCGCCGCCGTAGATCTCCGGGGGGTATTCCTTCGTCATCATCGCGACCCGCACCGGCTAAACGTAACCGCCGAAACCCGTTTCCGGCCAGCGGCGCCGGGCGTGTTCCCTGCAACGCTGGCGGCGGTCGGGGGGCGCCCGATAGGTTGACTGGTGTGAGGAGTCAGCCCCATGTGCTCGGGATCGTGCTCGCCGGTGGCGAGGGTAAACGCCTGTACCCGCTCACGGCTGACCGCGCCAAGCCCGCCGTCCCGTTCGGCGGCGCGTACCGGCTCATCGATTTCGTGCTGAGCAACCTCGTCAATGCCGGTTATCTGCGCATCTGCGTGCTCACCCAGTACAAGTCACACTCGCTGGACCGGCACATCTCGCAGACCTGGCGATTGTCCGGGTTCGCCGGCGAGTACATCACGCCGGTGCCGGCGCAGCAGCGACTCGGGCCACGCTGGTACACCGGCAGTGCCGACGCCATCTTCCAGTCGCTCAACCTCGTGTACGACGAGGACCCCGAGTACATCGTGGTGTTCGGCGCCGACCACGTGTACCGGATGGACCCCGAGCAGATGGTCCAGCACCACATCGACTCCGGCGCCGGCGTCACCGTGGCCGGCATCCGGGTGCCGCGCAGCGAGGCGTACGCGTTCGGATGCATCGACAGCGACGAGTCCGGCCGGATCACCCAGTTCCTGGAGAAGCCCGCGCATCCGCCCGGTACCCCGGACGATCCCAACGTCACGTTCGCGTCGATGGGTAACTACGTGTTCACCACGAAGGTTCTGGTCGACGCCATCCGGGCCGACTCCGAGAACTCCGACTCCGACCACGACATGGGCGGCGACATCATTCCCGCGCTCGTCGACGCGGGCCTGGCGTCGGTGTACGACTTCAAGAACAACGTGGTGCCGGGCGCGACGGACCGCGACCGCGGGTACTGGCGCGACGTCGGAACCATCGACGCGTTCTACGACGCGCACATGGACCTCGTGTCGGTGCACCCCGTGTTCAACCTCTACAACCGGCGCTGGCCCATCCGCGGCGGAGCCGAGAACCTCGCGCCGGCCAAGTTCGTCAAGGGCGGGCTCGCGCAGGAGTCCGTCGTCGGCGCGGGTTCGATCCTGTCCGCGGCGACGGTCCGCAACTCGGTGCTCAGCTCCAACGTGATGGTCGAGGACGGCGCCACCGTCGAGGGCAGCGTCCTGATGCCGGGCGTCCGCGTGGGCAAGGGTGCGGTGGTGCGCCGCGCCATCCTCGACAAGAACGTCGTGGTGGGGGAGGGCGAGATCATCGGGGTCGATCTCGAGCGCGACCGTCAGCGCTTCGCGGTCAGCAACGGCGGCGTCGTGACGATCGGCAAGGGCGTCTGGATCTAGCCGTCAGAGGCGCGCGGCGCACAGCAGGCCGTCGCCGATGGGAAACAGCACACGGGTGAGGCGCTCGTCGTCCGCGATCGCGCGTGCGGCCTCGCGGACCGCGACCGTCGCCGCGTCGCGCTGGCCGGGGTCGGCGACCCGGCCCCCGAGCAGCGCATTGTGCAGCACGATCACCCCGCCGGGACGCAGCAGGCGCACGCCCTCGCGGACGAAGTGCGGGTGATCCGCGGGCGCGTTGTCCACGAAGACGAGGTCGTATGCCGAATCGGCGAGCCGCGGCAGGACGTCGAGCGCGCGGCCGTTGATCAGTCGGGTGCGAGACGGCGCGACGCCCGCGACGCGGAAGGTCTGCTTGGCGGCGCGCTGGTGCTCGGGTTCGCTGTCGATCGTGGTCAGGACGCCGTCCTCGCGCATGCCCCGCAGCAGCCACAGCCCGCTCACACCCGCACCGGTCCCCACCTCGACAACCGTCTTGGCATCGAGCATCTTCGTGAAGAGCGCGAGGGCCGCACCGACGGGCGGGGGCACGGGCGCAGCGCCGAGTTCCACGGCGCGATCGCGCGCGGTGGCGAGCATCTCGTCCTCGAGGATCGTGTCCTCGGTGTGAGTGAGAATTCGTTCGGCGTTGGTGAGCACGCAATAGAGGCTAGCCGGGCACTCCCGGCGCGGTGTCGAGGCTCGCGCGTGCCCCGGCTCGGCAGAATTCTCAGGCCCCACTCAGCTTGCTCATATTCGGCACATATCCAGGTGCGAGAGGGTGATCCCATCGCCGGACGACTAGACCGCACGGCGTGAAGATCATGCGACAGCGGATCGGCGGGAACAATTCCTCGTTCTCGGGAGTTGAACCGGCAGAATCCCGTGTCTCGTGATCAGCGGTCCTGAGTAGGAGGATCCACCCATCCACATGATCAATGCCGAACGCACCATCACCGACACCGCCGACCGTACGCTCGCGGCGGGCACAGATTCAGGTGTGTCCGCGCTCGGCATCGAATCAGGACTGACCGAACCCACCGGCACGGCCGCTTTCGACGCGACCGGTGACAAGTCGGCGATGCCGTCGTGGGACGAACTCGTCCGCGAACACGGCGACCGGGTCTATCGCCTGGCGTACCGCCTGTCGGGAAACGCGCAGGACGCCGAGGATCTGACGCAGGACACCTTCATCCGCGTGTTCCGGTCGCTGCAGAACTACCAGCCCGGCACGTTCGAGGGTTGGCTGCACCGCATCACGACCAATCTGTTCCTGGACATGGTCCGGCGCCGCAACCGCATCCGTATGGAAGCCCTGCCCGAGGACTACGACCGCGTTCCTTCCGACTCGCCCAATCCGGAGCAGATCTACCACGACGCCCGACTGGCGCCCGACCTGCAGTCCGCGCTCGACTCACTCGCCCCGGAGTTCCGCGCCGCCGTGGTCCTCTGTGACATCGAAGGTCTGTCGTACGAGGAGATCGGTGCGACACTGGGCGTCAAGCTGGGTACTGTTCGCAGCAGGATCCATCGTGGACGACAGGCTCTGCGTGAGCACCTCGCCGCGAATGGAAAGGTTGATGCCGACCAGATCGGTGTCCGGTAGGCAATGCAGGAGGGTTTGATGACGCAGGCGCGCAGACCTCGTCAGTTCGGCTCTACCGAGCACCTTGCGAGTGAGGCGATCGCGTCGTACGTGGACGGCGAATTGCGCATGAACGCCTATCTGCGGGCCTCCCAGCACCTGGCGATGTGCCCGGAGTGCGCCGCCGAGGTCGAGGCGCAGCAGCAGGCACGCATCGCGTTGCGTCGCGCCGCCGAGGTGTCGATGCCGAGTTCGCTGCTCGGCCTCCTCAGTCAGATTCCGCGGTGCCACCCGGCCGAGCCCGATCCCTCGCCCCGCCAGGACTCCGTGCCCGGCATCATCTCCTTCGAGCGCGACAGCGACATCGCGCGGCGCTGGCCGTTCCGCCGTCGTCGCTGACGTGCCGCGACCCGCGCGGTCGCCCGAATCGGCGATACTGGCATCCGTGATCGACGCACACGAGGGGATACACGCGCGTGACCGCTGACTCGAGGACGCCCGGAGCGGCGGACGCCGGATCGGATCCCGAGCGGCCACGGCTGGCCCCGCGTCCGGTGTACCGCCCCGATGTGGACCCCGCCGCGGCCCACGCGTTCGGGCGCCCGGCCGACGTCTCCGGTTCGTTCGTGCGCGCATCCGATCCCCGTTCCGCCGGGCCGTCCGACATCCGGGTGGCTCGGCCCGATCCCGTGTTGGCCGAGGCGTTCGGACGCCCCGACGGTGAGGCGGAGTCGATCCAGCGTGCCCCCGAGTCCCCGGTCGAGGTCGCCGCAGACGACGTTCCGGCCGATCCGTGGCGCGATCCCGATGCCCCCGTCCGACTGGGCGCACCCGCCGAGGCGGCGTCCGGTCCGGCCCGCACGCCCGACGCCCCGAAGCTGGGTGTCCGGGACGTCCTGCTCGGCGATCACGTGGAGGGAAAGGCGCTCGCGGCGCTGGCGGCCCTCGCACTCGCGATCGGGCTGGTCGGCGGACTCGTCGGAATCGCGGCGACGTCGGATCGTGACAGCCTCACCAGCCGGAGCGTCACTCTGGCCCAGTCCGGCGACGACGGCGACGAGCCCGTGGGGCAGATCGCCGCAGTCGCCGATGCCGTCCTGCCGTCGGTCGTGTCCATCCAGGTCGCGCAGGGCGATCAGTCCGGTACCGGATCGGGAGTGGTCGTCGACGGTGCCGGCTACATCGTCACCAACAATCACGTGATCTCGATGGCCGCGACGGCCCCCGAGGGCGCGACGATCCGGGTGACCTTCTCCGACGGAACCAAGGTGCCGGCCCAGATCGTCGGCCGCGACACCAAGACCGACCTCGCGGTGCTCAAGACCGACGCGAACAACCTCACCGTCGCCGATCTCGGCAAGTCCTCGGACGTGCAGGTCGGCCAGGACGTCGTGGCCGTCGGGTCGCCGCTGGGCCTGAACAAGACCGTGACCCGGGGCATCGTGAGCGCGCTCAATCGGCCCGTCCGGCTCAACGGCGCCGGCACCGACACCGATGCCGTGATCGACGCCGTGCAGACCGATGCCGCGATCAACCCCGGCAATTCGGGTGGCCCGCTCATCGACATGGATGGACGGGTCATCGGGATCAACTCGGCGATCCGCTCGGAGAGCGGTGGATCGGTGGGCCTCGGTTTCGCGATCCCGATCGACGACGTCACGGCCGTCGCGCAGGAACTGATCCGCAACGGCGTCGTCCACCACCCGGAGATCGGCGTCAACGCCCGGACCGTCATCAACGACGCGACCAGCGGTGCCGAGGTCGCGAACGTGCAGGCAGACAGCCCGGCACAGAAGGCCGGCATCGTGGAGGGCGACGTGATCGTCAAGGTCGGCGACCGGTCCGTGTCCGGCGCCGACGAACTGATCGTCGCGGTGCACGACCAGGAAGTCGGGAAGCCCGTCACGGTGCAGTTGTTCCGGTCCGGTCGGCTCGTGGACGTCGAGGTGACCCCGACCTCGGACTGACGTCGGGTGTCGCGGATGTGAAATTTGCGTATCGCACGAGCGTTTCCACGTGCGGACACGTACTCTGAACCCGTGTTTGGCAACATCGGCTGGGGCGAGTTCATGGTGCTCCTCATCGCAGCGCTCGTCATCCTCGGTCCCGAGCGGCTGCCCGGTGCCGTCAGCTGGGTCACCAAGTCGCTCCGCCAGGTCCGGGACTACGCCAGCGGCGCCAGCCAGCAGCTGAAGGACGAGCTGGGCCCGGAGTTCGACGACCTCCGCAAGCCGCTCGCCGACCTCAACGAACTGCGCGGCATGACCCCGCGCGCCGTCATCACCAAGCACCTTTTGGACGGCGACGACTCGGTGCTCAAGGGAACCTTCGACGGCAAGCCGTTCGACAAGGGGCTCGGCGGCTCGAACGGTTCGGGTGCCGCGCCGACCGCCCCCGAATCGAAGCCGCTCGCAGCGGGTGAGCGACCGCCGGTCGATCCCGACGCCACCTGATCTCCACCCCGAGACGACCGAAGGGCCGGAAAGCATCCAGCGATGCTCTCCGGCCCTTCGGCTACGTCGGGTCCGAGGCCCGTCTCAGAGGTGCCGGACGGTGTCGATCCCGAGCGACATGCCGGCCAGGCCGCGCGAACGGACCGACAGCTTGTCGGCGATGTCGCGCAGCGCGGTGCCCGCGGGGGAATCGGGAGCGCCGAGGACGATCGGGAGGCCGGCGTCGCCGCCCTCACGAACCGCCTGCTCGAGCGGGATCTGACCCAGCAGCGGCACCGTGGCGCCGACGGCCTTCGTGAGCCGGTCGGCCACGGCCTGGCCGCCGCCCGAGCCGAACACCTCCATGCGGGTGCCGTCCGGCAGTTCCATCCACGACATGTTCTCGACGACGCCCGCGATGCGCTGACGCGTCTGCAGGGCGATCGCGCCGGCCCGCTCGGCCACCTCGGCGGCCGCCTGCTGCGGGGTCGTGACGACGAGGATCTCGGCGCCCGGAATGAGCTGGGCGACCGAGATCGCGACGTCGCCGGTGCCGGGCGGAAGGTCCAGCAGCAGCACGTCGAGATCGCCCCAGAACACGTCGGCGAGGAACTGCTGCAGTGCCCGGTGCAGCATCGGTCCGCGCCACACGACGGGGGTGTTGCCCTGTGTGAACTGGGCGATGGAGATCAGTTTCACGTCGTGTGACTGCGGCGGCATGATCATCCGCTCCACCTGCGTGGGCTTGGCGTCGGTGCCGAGCATGCGGGGGACCGAGTGACCGTAGATGTCGGCGTCGAGCACACCGACCGAGAGGCCCTTCGCGGCCATCGCGGCCGCGAGGTTGACCGTGACGCTCGATTTGCCGACGCCGCCCTTGCCCGACGCGACCGCGTACACCCGGGTGAGGTTGCCGGGCTGCGCGAACGGGATCACGGGTTCGGCGGAGTCGCCCCGCAGCGAGCGGCGCAGTTCGGTGCGCTGCTCGTCGTTCATGACGTCGAGTTCGACGCGGACCGCCCCGGCGCCCTCGACGTCGGCGATGGCCTTGGTGACCCGCTCGGTGATCTCGGTGCGCAGGGGGCATCCCGCCGTGGTCAGGTAGATACCGACGTCGACGCTGCCGTCGTCGCCGATGTCGATGCTCTTGACCATGCCGAGTTCCGTGATGGGTTTACGGATTTCGGGGTCCTGCACCTTCGACAATGCGGTGCGGACGGCGGTCTCGGTCAGGGCTGCCATGCCCCCATGTTAGGCGGCACCGACTACGCGGCGGGCCCCGGCGTCGGTGCAGGCGCCGGTGGTGGGCAGAAGATGAGGCAGGGCAGCTGCGGCAGACCCGGGACGGTCGGCAGCGGCGGGGGAGCGGGAACCGTCGCCGCGGCCTGGTCGGCGGGCGGTGCGGCAGGGGTCGTCGTGGGCTCGGTCGGCGACGGCGACGGCGTCGGCGTCGGCGCGGCCTCGGCCACCGCCTCCGTGTCCGGGGTCCGCTCGGGCGGTGCCGGGGCGACCGGAACCGCGGGGGCCGGCGTGCCACCGGTCCGGTAGGCGGCCGACCACGACAGGACGTTCGCCATGTAGGTCGAGGAGTTGTTGTAGCGGAGTACGGCGCGCGTGAGCTGGGCCGGATCGTCGAGGTTCAGCCCGCCCGCACACAGGTACCGCGCGGCCGACAGCGTCGCGTCGAAGACGTTGTTGGGGTCGGCGATGCCGTCCCCGTTGCCGTCGGACGCGTAGCGCACCCAGGTACTCGGGATGAACTGCATCGGACCCACCGCGCGATCGTGCACCGGGTCGCCGTCGAGCGCACCGCGGTCGGTGTCGGTGATGATCTCGTTGCCGGCCAGGTGGCCGTTGAGTGTGGGGCCGAGGATCGGCGTCACGGTGGTGCCCGCGGCATCGGTCTGGCCGCCGCCGGCATGTCCCGACTCGATCTTGCCGATGCCGGCGAGAAGGTTCCACTGCAGGCCACACCCCGGCTGCGCGCCCGCCATCGCCAGTTCCGCGGAGCGGTAGGCGTTGAGGACGATCTCCGGGATGCCGAGCGGCCCGACGACCACCGGAACCGGCACCGACCTCGGCGCCGCACCCGGTGCCGGCGCCGTCGCGTCCGGGAGAACCGGGGCCGCTGCGGGCCTGGCGGTGCGCAGCTGGCGCTCGGGACGGGGCGCGGCGGGCACGAGTCCGACGGTCGGGACCATCGCGGCCTGCGCCGCCGGCGCCTCGGTCGTCGTCACGAGCGGATACGTCGCCGCGGTGGACGCGGACTCGGGCGACGAGGTGTCGAAGACGCCTCCGAACGATGCCGCTGCGGTCACGACTCCGGCGAGGACGAGGGACGACGTACCGAGGATTCCACGCACACGCACTCTTCAGACCCCTCCTTGCGGGAAACCCGCATCCACTCGCATTGCACGACCGAGCGTCGCCGTCCGGTAGATCTCGATCGATGTGACACACGTTACATATCGGTGACCGGTCGTGTCGGAGAACGGAGCCGAGCGTTCGGAACGTCCGGCGAGGGAGGTTCGGGTCGCTACTTGCGCGAGCGCGGCTTGGAGACCGGCGGAGTCGACTCGTCGTCGACCCGACCCGAGTCCCGCTCGCCGAGCTCCGTCAGCATCTGCCGGATGTCGTCGAGTTCGCGCCGCAGGTAGTCGCGGGTCGCAACCTCGCCGACCGCGAGGCGCAGCGCCGCGAGCTCGCGGGCCAGGAACTCGGTGTCGGCTTTCGTCTGTGCGGCGCGCGCCCGGTCCTCCTCGAGGGACACCCGGTCGCGGTTCTCCTGCCGGTTCTGTGCCAGCAGGATCAGCGGCGCGGCGTACGCGGCCTGCGTCGAGAACGCCAGATTCAGCAGGATGAACGGGTAGGGGTCCCACTGCAGACTCACCGCGAAGATGTTGAGCGCGACCCACACGATCACGATCACCGTCTGGATCAGCAGGTAACGGCCGGTACCGAGGAAGCGGGCGATGTTCTCGCTCACCCGGCCCACGGCCTCGACGTCGATGTGGAATCGCAGTCCCCGCGTCCCGCGCGGGGTCTCGAGCCGCTGTCGTCCGCTCGGTTCACTCATGGTCGTGGTCCTCCTCGCGCCAGTCGGTCGGGAGGAGGTGGTCGAGGACGTCGTCGACGGTCACGGCACCGAGCAGGTGGTGCTCGTCGTCGACGACGGGCGCGCACACCAGGTTGTAGGTCGCGAAGTACCGGGTGACGGTCGCGAGCGAGTCCTCGGGGTCGAGTCGCGGCAGGTCGTCGTCGAGGACACCGCCGACCAGGTTGGCGGGTGGCTCCCGGAGTAACCGTTGCAGATGGACGCAGCCGAGGTAGCGGCCGGTGGGTGTCGCGGTGGGCGGGCGCACCACGAACACCATGCTCGCGAGGGCCGGCGTGAGATCGGCGTTGCGGGCGCGGGCGAGGGCCTCGGCGACCGTCGTCGACGGCGTCAGCACCACCGGCTCGGGGGTCATGAGTCCGCCCGCGGTGTCGGGGGAGTGCTCGAGCAGTCGCCGGACCGGTTCGGAGTCCTCGGGATCCATCAACTGCAGCAGCGACTCGGCGTCGGTCTCGGGCAGCTCGCCCAGCAGGTCGGCCGCGTCGTCGGGGTCCATCGCCTCGAGCACGTCGGCCGCGCGTTCGACCTCGAGGTGCAGCAGCAGGTCGGTCTGGTCGTCGGCGGGCAACTCCTGCACGACGTCCGCGAGGCGTTCGTCGTCGAGCGCGAGGGCCACCTCGTGCCGGCGCTTCTCGGGCAGCTCGCGCATCGCGTGCGCGACGTCGGCGGCGCGCATGCCGTCGAACTGCATCAGCAACTGCGAGACACCCTGTCCGGGCATCGACAGTGCGGTCGGGGTCAGCCCGTGTACGTGTTGCCAGTCGACGACATGGATCGCCGAGCGTCGGCCCAGCCGGCCGCGCTGCGCACGCACCGCGACGCGGGACACCACCCAGTCTCGGGTGCGGGTCAGTTCGATACCCAGGTCGACGATGACGGCCTCGGAGCCGATCGCGTCGGTGACCTCCGGATCGTCGATGCGGACCCGGGAATCGAGCACCTGGGCGAGCGCGAGGATTTCGGTGGGGCGCTGGTCGAAACGGCGCAGACTGACGTTGCCGGTCTTGAGGGTCACCGACGCCGGCTCGATCGCGGTGACGCGCAGCATGGGCACGAAAATGCGTTTGCGCGTGAACATCTCGATGACCAGGCCCAGCACCCGCGGCGGCTGTCTGCCTATTCGGATGGTGAGCACCACGTCGCGCACACGACCGATCGACTCACCGTCGGGTCCGAGAACGACCAGGCCGGCGAGCCTGGCTGCGAAGACCTTGCTCACAGCTGCCATGATGAAAAGGCTAAATCCTCATGGGGATATCCACTGAATTCGGAGGCCGCCGGTCATGACTTCTCGCTTCGGACCGCGTCGGTCGGTTCTCGCAGTTCCGGGCTCGAGTCGCAAGATGATCGACAAGGCGAAGGGGCTTGCTGCGGACGCGATCTTCCTCGATCTGGAGGACGCGGTGGCACCGATCGCGAAGGCCGAGGCGCGGGGCCGGATCGTGGATGCGCTGTGCGAGGACGGGTGGGGCGACCAGCTCAAGGTGGTGCGGGTCAACGACTGGACCACCGAGTGGACGCACGCCGACGTCGCGACCGTCGTCGGCGGTGCGGGAGCCAACCTCGACGCGGTGCTGCTGCCGAAGGTGCCCGATGCCAGTCACGTTCAGGCGCTCGACCTCCTGCTCACCCAGATCGAGAAGGCCAACGGCCTCGAGGTGGGACGGATCGGGATCGAGCCGCAGATCGAGAACGCGATCGGCCTCACGAACATCGACGCGATCGCGGCCGCGAGCCCGCGCGTGCAGACGCTCGTGTTCGGGCCCGCGGACTTCATGGCCAGCATCAACATGCGCACCTTGGTCGTCGGCGAACAGCCCGACGGCTACGACCGCGGCGACGCCTACCACCACATCCTGATGACCATCCTGATGGCGGCCCGCGCGCACGACCTGCAGGCGATCGACGGCCCCTACCTCGCGATCCGCGACGTCGAGGCGTTCCGGCGGTCGGCCCAGCGCACCGCCGCGCTCGGTTTCGACGGCAAGTGGGTACTGCACCCCTCCCAGATCGACGCGGCCAACGAGGTGTTCAGCCCGCGCCAGGCGGACTTCGACCGGGCCGAACTGATCCTCGACGCGTACGAGTTCCACACCTCGGCGGCGGGGGGCGGCCGCGGTGCGGTGATGCTCGACGACGAGATGATCGACGAGGCGAGTCGCAAGATGGCCTTGGTCATCTCGGCGAAGGGGCGTGCCGCGGGAATGATGCGGACGTCGTCGTTCACGCCGCCCGCGGAGTAGCCCGAGCCGGGGGCACCGCGTCGGCCGGGCGGGCACAATTGATATCAAGGACCGGCCACCGCTAGAAACCGGACATATCGCACGCCGCCGAGCAGGAGACGAAGACGATGACGAATCCACTCTCACAGCCGAACCGACAGGGGCGCGGATTGCCGACGCCACCGACCGGCTGGCCCATCGGTTCGTACCCCACCTACGCCGAGGCGCAGCGGGCGGTGGACTACCTCTCGGATCAACAGTTCTCGGTCGAGGACGTCACCATCGTCGGTGTCGACCTCATGCAGGTCGAGCGCGTACTCGGGCGCCTCACCTGGGCGAAAGTCATTGGTGGCGGTATTATTTCGGGTGCCTGGTTGGGCGTCTTCTTCGGTCTCCTGCTCGGGATCTTCACCGGCGGCTTCCTCGGGCCGCTGCTCGTCGGCATCCTCGGCGGCATCGTCTTCGGCCTGATCTCGACCACCATTCCGTACGCGGCCGCCCGTGGCACCCGTGACTTCTCGTCGACGATGCAGTTGGTGGCCGGACGCTACGACGTGCTGTGCGACCCCAAGACTGCCGAGTCGGCCCGCGACATGCTGGCCAAGCTCGCACTCTGATCCGACGCGGTGACGGCGGCCCACGCGTCCGTGGTGCGACGGCCTCCGCCGCCGGCGAAGACCAGCACGGTCGACACGATCGCGCACACCACGCCGAACCCGAACGCGATCAGATAGGCGTCGACCCGGGCGAAGCCGGTGTCCGCGATGGTGAGGCTCGCCAGCAGCGTCGCGAGCAGTGCGCTCGCGACGGAACTGCCCGCGGTGCGTGCGATGGAGTTGACGCTGTTCGCGACGCCGGTGTTGTCGCTGCTCACCTCCGCGACCAGGAGCGCCGGCATCGCGGCGTAGGCCAGGCTCGTGAAGGCCGACGCCACCATCGAGCCGGCGACGACCTGCCACGACGCGTCGTGCGCGACGATCAGTGAGCCGAATCCGAGGACTCCCAGCACCCCGGAGGCCGTCATGACGGCGCGCGCCCCGAAGCGGGTGATGAGCGTGCCCGAGCAGATCGACGCGACGACCCCGACCGTCGCCCCCGGGAGGATGTAGACCAGTCCGGACTCCATCGGGTTCGCCCCGAACCCGTAGCCGGTGTCCTCCCGGGACGTCTGGACGAAGTACGTGAGGGTCGTGATGTTCACGAACATGCCGGCGCCCACCAGCAGTCCGGCGAGATGTGTGAAGACCACGGGGCGATGCGTCAGCATCTCGATCGGCACCAGCGGATGGGTGATGCGGCGCTCCAGGACGAACCACGCCACGAGCACGACGACGCCGGCGAGCGCACAGCCGAGCGTGCGGGCGGACGCCCATCCCCACGTGTTGCCCTCCGAGAGCGGGAGCAGGATCAGCACCAGCCCGACGCCGAGGAGCGCCGCGCCGGCCCAGTCCACCCGGCCGCTGACCGGAGTCTCGCGCCGGGGCACGACGGCGACGACCAGGACGATCGCCACGACGGTCAGGGCGGTCGCGAGCCAGAACGCGTGTCGGTAGTCCGCGCCGTCGGGCACGACGAGTCCCGTCAGGACCATGCCGACGGCGCCACCGAATCCGAGGGTTCCGGACAGCAGTCCCATCGCCGACGTCAGTTTGCCCGGGGCCAGTTCCTCCCGGACGATCGCCAGGCTCACCGGGAAGGCCGCGAACGACACGCCCTGCAGGATGCGGGCGACGATCAGCAGCGGCAGCGATTCGGTCACCGCCGCGACGATCGACCCCGCGAGCACGATGCCGAGCACCGCGAGCAGCACCGTCTTCTTGCTGCGCAGGTCGGCCATCCGCCCGGCGACGGGGGTCATGACGGCAGCCGCGAGGAACCCGGACGTGAGTGTCCAGCCGACCGCGGTGGTGCCGATGTCCAGCTGGCGGCTGATGACGCCGGACAGGGGGAGGACGACGGTCTGCTGGACGGAAACGACGAGGATGACGAAGCAGAGCGCCGCGGTGAGCAGCGTTCCGGGCGTGCCCGCGCGGGGCGCGCGCCTATCGGGGCGAGACAAGAGGGCTCCTGGGTGAAGACGTGCGAAGTCGAGCCGAATCGAAGCGAGGGCGTCGGCCATCGAGTGCGTCGGCGAGAAGAATTGCAAATTGTTTATCTCATTTAACTAGTGGGTTCGCGCCGAGAAGTACAGTCGCCTTCCCTGTGGTTGGGAGACGGGGCCGAAAGGCCTCGCGCGCAGGGCTGTTCGAGGCGTCGACGGGGCGGGTCGAACGCCGGTGTTAGATGGGTGTGTGACTGACAGCGTTGTCTCGGCCGTGCGTTCCCATCTCGACCAGCACATCGGCGGTCCCGAGCCCACCGCGGCGTCGGTGACCTTCCTGGGCCTGGAACCCGTGGACGTCCTGCGCTACCCGGGCGACGGCGACGCGCCCGTCCGGTACGCGAGCCTGGGCTGTTCCAGACACCCGATGGGTGATCCGAGCGACATGATCGCCGACCCGACCCGGGGTCCGCGCGCGGAACTCGTCCTGAGCCTGATCGGTGGCGCCGGTGTCGCGTCGGGCGTGCATCGGACGCTGGCCGTGCTCGCGGCCGCGCCGTCCGTCGAGGGAGTCGTGCTGCGCCCCGATGGGCTGATCGACCTCGGGGAACCGCTGTGGAAGGGCGTGCCGTTCACGGCGGTGCTGCTCGGCGAGAGCGACATCCCGGACCTCGTCCTGCCCGACCCACTCGACCCGGTGCAGTTCCTCGAGGTGGTGCCCCTCACCGGAACCGAGGCGGCATGGGTCCGGTTGAAGGGTGCCGCCGCGCTGCGCGAGGCGTGGGCGGAGGCCGGCATCGACGTCCGCGACCCGAATCGCGGAGCCGCCACGCTGTGATCCGGCCGCGCTGGGCGTCCGTCCACCGGAATGTCCGATTCGGTTGTGGTGCAGAAGGAATCGATCGCCCGGGCCGGCGGTGAGGGGCGGGTGCTCGGCGCCTGCGCGGTGCACCTGACACACTGTTCGGGTGCGCATCGATCTCCACACCCACTCGACCGTTTCGGACGGCACCGACTCCCCGGCGGAGTTGGTGCGGAAGGCCGCGGCGTCCGGGGTCGACGTGCTCGCGATCACCGACCACGACTCCACGGCGGGATGGAAGGAAGCCGCCGCGGCCCTGCCGTCCGGACTGCGACTGGTGCGCGGAATGGAGATGTCGTGCGAGGGTCGCGGTGAGGACGGTCGACCCGTCGCCGTGCACCTGCTGGCCTACCTGTTCGATCCCGAATCGCGGGAGTTCGCCGTCGAGCGAGAGCGACTGCGGGGCGAGCGAGTGACCCGGCTGACGGCGATGGCCACTCGCATGGCCGACGCCGGACTGCCGATCGATCCGGACGCCGTCCTGGCGGACGCCGGGCCCGCCGTGGGGCGTCCGCACCTGGCGCGCGCGCTCGTCCGGGCGGGCGTCGTGGAGAGCGTCGGAGACGCGTTCACGGATCTGCTGTCGACGCGCAGCCCCTACTACGTGGCGAAGTCCGACACCCCACTCGAGCGTGCCGTCGAGATGGTCGCCGAGGCGGGCGGTGTCAGCGTGATCGCGCACGCGCGAGCCCGCGCCCGCGGAAGGCTCCTCGATCTCGGCCACATCCGTGAGCTCGCCGAGCACGGTCTCGGCGGGCTCGAAGTCGATCACCCCGACCACAGCGCGGCCGACACGGCCCTGCTGCGCTCGCTGGCCGCGGAACTGGACCTCGTCGTGACCGGATCGTCGGACTACCACGGATCGAACAAGACGATCGCCCTGGGACAGCACACCACGGCGCCGGAGGCCTACGAGCGGATCGTCGACCGTGCGACCGGTGTCCCGGTCCTGAGCGGTACCGCTGCTCTCGACGTCCCCGCGGCCGGGGGAGCGGGTCGATGACGTACGAGAACGCCGGTTCCGTCCGGCGCCGCCCGCGCGATTCGTGGGCGGCGAGGATGCTGCGCGGGCTGTCCGGTGTGGTCGCCGGCGGCGTCGTCGTGCTCACCGTCGTGGTGGTCGTCGCGGCGTACCTCTCGTCGAGTCGGGACTTTCCGGGCCCGGGCGCGGAGTCGATCGCCGCGCACATCGTCGCCGGTGTGGTCGTCGTCGGATTGCAGGTCTTCTCCGACCGTCGTCGCGGAGGTGCGTCGGTCGTGGCCTCCGGTGTGATCCTCGGGATTATCGGTGTGTTGCTGTGGACCCAGTGGTGGTCCTGAGTCTTCGCGGCGGCTCGAGGCATCCTCACAGGTAGAGGCCGGTTTATGTGAGGCCGTGACCGTTCTGGCGGATTTGATTCCTGCCTTCCGATGGTGCAAAATCATTCCACTCCGCGTGGGTGCTACCGCCCTTCGTCGGAGTTCTTCAGGTGGCAGAACTTGTGCCAGGGCCCACCCCGCCCGGCGCCATCACGCTCCGGCAAGCAGTGCAACGATCGCGCGTCCCGGTAGCTGCAACCGATCAATCCTGTGTTCGTCGAGTGCCGCATCGTTTTCACCTCCCACGATTCGGTTACTTCTCAGTAACCAGGACCCGAGTGAGTCTGGCCTCAAGAGGAGTGTCATCGTGTCCACTGTGTCTGAAGCTTCCGTTACGCCAAAGGTCGAAATAACCGACGAGGAAATTTTCGCGGGCCACATCGGTGGCAAGCTCTCGGTCGAGACCACCGCCCCGCTCGATTCCCAGCGTGCGCTGTCGATCGCGTACACGCCCGGTGTTGCGCAGGTCAGCCGCGCAATCCACGCCGACGAGACGCTGGCCGATCGCTACACGTGGACCAACCGTCTCGTCGTGGTCGTGAGCGACGGCTCCGCGGTCCTCGGCCTCGGAGACATCGGTCCCCGCGCGTCGCTGCCGGTCATGGAAGGCAAGTCGGCGCTGTTCAAGAACTTCGCGGGTCTCAACTCGATCCCGCTCGTTCTCGACACCAAGGACCCCGACGAGATCGTCGAGACGCTCGTGCGACTGCGCCCGAGTTTCGGCGCAGTGAACCTCGAGGACATCTCGGCGCCGCGCTGCTTCGAGATCGAGCGCCGCGTCATCGAGGCCCTGGACTGCCCGGTCATGCACGACGACCAGCACGGCACCGCGATCGTCGCGCTTGCCGCGCTGCGGGGTGCGGCGAAGGTCCAGAACCGCGACATCACCGCGCTGCGCGTCGTGATCTCCGGCGCCGGTGCCGCCGGTGTCGCGTGCGCCAACATCCTGCTCGCCGCGGGCATCGCCGACGTGACCGTTCTCGACTCCAAGGGCATCGTGTCCTCCGACCGCGAGGATCTCAACGAGATCAAGGCCGATCTCGCGGCCCGCACCAACCCGGCCGGCCGCAGCGGTGGCCTGGTCGAGGCGCTCGACGGGGCGGACGTGTTCCTGGGCGTCTCCGCGGGCACGGTGCCCGAGGAGATCATCGCGACGATGGCGCCCGAGTCGATCATCTTCGCGATGTCGAACCCGGACCCGGAGATCCACCCCGACATCGCCGCCAAGTACGCGGCGATCGTCGCGACGGGTCGCAGCGACTTCCCGAACCAGATCAACAACGTGCTCGCGTTCCCCGGTGTGTTCAAGGGTGCACTGGACGCCGGTGCCCGCCGGATCACCGAGGGCATGAAGCTCGCGGCCGCCGAGGCGATCCTGTCGGTGCTCGGCGACGAGCTCGCGGTCGACAAGATCGTGCCGAGCCCGCTCGACCCGCGGGTCGCTCCCGCCGTGGCCGCCGCTGTCGCGCAGGCCGCCAAGGACGAGGGCGTCGCCTGACGACTCGCCACAATCCGTGAGTGGGGCCCCGTCGCAGTTGCGACGGGGCCCCTTTCTGCTCGCCGCGGGCGATGTCGGCGATAACGCGCCGCGGTCGGGCGCGCTCGTCCAGGATCGTCCGTATGCGTGAGATCACCCTGGAGCTCGACGCGGTTCGGCTGCGGGCACTGACCTGGGGTCCCGACACGGGCCCGCTCGCGGTTCTGCTGCACGGTTTTCCGGATACGGCCCGCACCTGGCGACACCTGGGCCCGGCGCTCGCGGACGCGGGCTGGCGGGTGGTCGCACCGTTCATGCGCGGCTACGCGCCGTCCGCGGTGCCCGAGGACGGCAGCAGCCACGTCGCCGCGCTGATGGACGATGCCGTCGCGATCCACACCCGCCTGGACGGGGGAGCGGACGCGGTTCTGATCGGGCACGACTGGGGTGCGATCACCGCGAACGCACTCGCTGCCCACCCCGAGAACCCGTTCGTCGCGGTCGCGGCGCTCTCGGTGCCGCCCTTCCCGACGCTCCGTACTCCGGCGGCGCTCCCCGCATTGCCCCGGCAACTGCGCAACAGTTGGTACATCCTCTTCAACCAACTGCCCGTCCTGCCCGAGCGGTGGGCGAACCGGATCGTCCCGCGGCTGTGGTCGGACTGGTCCCCCGGATACGACGCCGCGGACGACCTGCCCGCCGTGACGGCCGCGATGGCCGATCCGGAGCACCGGCACGCGGTGATCGGTTACTACCGCGACATGGCTCGGCCTTTTCCCCGGCCCCCGGCTCGCTACCGGCGGTGGGCGGGGGCGGAGATGCGTGCGCCGATCACCCCGACGCTCTATCTCCACGGCGACCGGGACGGGTGCCTGGATCCGCGTCTCGCGGCGTCCGCGGCATCCGGGCTGCCACCGGGAAGCGCGGCGCACGTCGTCGCGGGCGCGGGTCACTTCCTGCAGTTGGAGCGACCGGACGAGGTCAACGCGCGGATTCTGACGTTTCTCGCGACGGTGTGATCGCGACCCGGCGCCGCAGGCGCCCGGTGCCGGGCACGGACGCCCATACCGCGGCCGCGAGCAGGCCGTCGACGATCAGGGCCAGAGCCGCGACCAGCAACGCGCCGACGAGGACGCGGTCGTAGCTGCGCAGTGCGAGGCCGTCGAAGATGTAGCGGCCGAGGCCACCGAGATTGACGTACGCGGCGACGGTTGCGGTCGCGATCACCTGCAGCGTCGCGCTGCGCAACCCACCGAGGATCAGCGGCAGCGCGTTCGGGACCTCCACGCGCAGCAACACCTGCAGTGGCGTCATCCCCATCGCCTCCGCAGCATCGACCACCCGCCGGTCCACGTTGGCGACGCCCGCGTACGCGCCGGCGAGCAGGGGCGGGATGCCGAGCAGCACCAGCGCGAGGATCGGCGGGACCAGACCCAGTCCGAGCAGCAGCACCAGCAGCGTCAGCACGCCGAGGGTCGGCAGGGACCGCAGCGCGTTCACGACGCCCACGACGGCGATCTCGCCGCGGCGGAAATGTCCGATCGCCAACCCGATCGGCACCGCGATCACGGCCGCACCCGCGACCGCGAGCACGCTGTACCAGAGGTGTTGGAGGATCCGGGCGCCGATGCCGGTCGGCCCCTGCCAGTTCGCCGGGTCCACGATGAAGTCCCACGCGCTCGTCAGCATCAGGCCGGACCCTCCGACAGCGCGACCGTCGAACGCCGCGCCCCGACCCGGCGGCTACCGGTTCGCTGCCAGGGCGTCAGGAACCGGCCGACGAGGTACAACGCGGCGTCGAAGAGCAGCGCGAGCGCGACGATCGCGATGATGCCGGCGACGATCTGTTCCGGATAGTCGCGCTGGTATCCCTTCGTGAACAGTTCGCCGAGTCCGCCGACGCCGATGAGCGCGCCCACCGAGACGAGCGAGATGTTGGTGACCGCGACCACGCGGATGTTCGCGACGAGGACCGGAAGTGCCAGCGGCAGTTCGACCGTCAGCGCCCGGCGCAGCGAGGTGAACCCCATCGCGGTGGCGGAGTCCACGACGTCGTCAGGTACCGCGTCGAGCGCCTCCGGTACCGCGCGTACCAGCAGTGCCGCCGAGTACACCGTCAGTGCGATCACCACGTTCGCGGGATCGAGGATTCCCAGCCCGAACACGGTGGGCACCGTGACGAACAGCGCGAGCGAGGGAATCGTGAACGCGATGCTCGCCACGACCAGCGTCGTGCGGCGCAGCCACGGCACCCGCCGGACCGCGGTGCCGAGCGGAATCGCGATCACCAGTCCCAGCAGCAACGGGAGCAGCGCCAGGTACAGGTGCTCGCGCGTCAGTTCCAGCACGTACGAGAAGTTCTCGGTCAGGTAGCGCACACCGTCACCGGCCGTTCCGGAGACGATCCTCCGTGCGCCGCTGCTCGGCGAGCAGTGCCACGACGTCGGCCGCATCGATGCCGCCGGCGACCGTGCCGGACGCGTCGACCGCCACCCCGATGCCCGACGGCGACGAGATCGCCGCGTCGAGCGCTTGCCGCAGATCGGTCCCGACCGTGAACAGCGACCCACCCGCCGCCGACGCCTCCGCGACGGGTCGTCCCGCCCGCACCGACTCCAGGCCTGCCGCGTCGATCCAGCCCTGCGGGTGCCCGGCACCGGTGACGACCAGCGCCCACTCTTCCGGCGCGAGTGTCGCGGTGGGGATCTCGGATTCGCGGAGGCGACGGATGTCGTGCAGCGGGACGGAATCGGCGCTGCGAAAGGACAATCCGCGGTAGCCGCGGTCGCGGCCGACGAAGTCGGCGACGAAATCGGTTGCGGGAGCGGACAGCACGGTGTTCGGGGCATCGAACTGCTGCAGCCGGCCGTGCGGGCCGAACACCGCGAGCCGGTCGCCGAGCCGGACGGCCTCGTCGATGTCGTGGGTGACGAACACGATCGTCTTGCGCAGTTCGGCCTGCAGACGCTGCATCTCGGACTGCAGCTCGGCCCGCACCACCGGGTCGACCGCGCTGAACGGTTCATCCATCAAGAGGATCGGAGGATCGGCCGCGAGCGCTCGCGCGACACCCACCCGCTGCTGCTGACCGCCCGACAACTGCGCCGGATATCGGCCCGCCAGCACCGGATCGAGTCCCACGCGGTCGAGCACGTCCAGGGCCGCGCGTCGGGCCGCACGACGGGACTGCCCCCGCAGGACGGGCACCGTTGCGATGTTGTCGACGACGGTGCGGTGCGGGAGCAGGCCGCCGCCCTGGATGACGTACCCGATCGAACGGCGCAGTTCGACGGCGTCGGTTGCGGCGACGTCGCGCCCATCGACGGTCACGGAGCCCGCGGTGGGTAGCACCATCCGGTTGATCATCCGCATCGACGTGGTCTTGCCGCAGCCGGACGGGCCGACGAAGACGGTGAACGATCCGGCGTCGATCTTCAGGTCGAGCCCGTCGACGGCGACCGTGCCGTCCGGGAATCGTTTGGAGACAGCGGAGAAGGAGATCACGAGACGGGAGTGTCCAGGCCCTGACGCGCGACCCACTGCTTCGCCGCGTCCTGAGGCTCGGTCTTGCTGTCGCCGGACACCGCGTCGTTGAGGCCGACGAGTTCCTCGGTGGTGAGCTTGGCCGACACGGTGTCGAGGACGCGCGTCAGCTGGTCGGTCCTCGCCGACGCCCGCATCAGCGGAACGACGTTCTGGGCCGGGAAGTTGCTCTTGGGATCGGTGAGAACCACGAGGTCGTTCGCCTCGATCGCGGGGGAGGTGGTGAAGATGTTCGCGGCCGTCACCTGCCCCGACGTGAGTGCCTTGACGGTCGCGGGCCCGCCGCCGTCACCGATCGGCACGAAGTTGGCCGGTGCGATGTCGAGCCCGTAGTTCTCGCGCAGGCCGGGCAGTCCCACCGACCGCTCCTGGAACTCGGCCGGCGCCCCGAACGTCACCTCCGCGGAGTGCGCCGCCAGGTCGGCGATGGAGGTCAGGTTCCACTTCTCGGCCGTCTCCCGGGTGACCACCACGGCATCCTTGTCCTCGGCGGGCGCGGGCGTCGTGATCGCGAGATCCGGTGCCAGCGCGGCCGGTAGCGCCGCGTCGATCTCCGCGGCGGTGGTGGCCGCCGACGCGGGATCGAGGTACTCGAGCAGATTCCCGGTGTAATCGGGGATGAGCGTGAGCGACCCGTCGCGCAGCGCCGGGACGTACACCTCGCGGGTGCCGATGTTCATCCTGGTCTGCACGTCGAACCCGTTGGCCTGCAGCGCCTCGGCGTAGACGAAGGCGACGGTCTCCGATTCCGGGAAGTTCGCCGAGCCGACGACGATCGCGTCACCGTCACTGTTCGATCCGCCCCCGTCGAGCGGGTCGCCGCCACAGGCGGCGAGGGACAGCGCGAGCACGGCGATCAGCCCCGTGCCCAAGCGGCGGCGCATGCGAATCCGGGAAACCTTCATGTCGTCCTTCCATCGGATCCGGCGTGACGCCGCCCCCGCAACTCCGGAGAATGGTCGTCGCGCGGTGGCAAGCCGGATCTCTCGACCGCTCGTGATGGTGCGCGAACTCAGTGTAACGATAGGTACGACAAACGCACGGCACGACGATGCCGGGGGTCGCACGATACGTCGATCGGAGAGGGACACGGTGGCACCGAACGGAAATGGGCGCATCCGCATACTCGCGGCCTGCCTGACGGCGATTCCCGTGGTCGCCCTCACGGCGGCGTGCGGGGTCGACACGAGCAGTCGCACCGGTGGGTCCGTCGGCTCCGGACCGGTCGTCGTCGGCGCGGCCGACACGATCGAGAGCGAACTCGTCGCCCGCCTGTACGCGGGCGCGCTCGGCGCGAACGGCACCGCCACGGAACTCGTCCTCGGGCTGGGCGACCAGGCGGACCGCTTGGCCGCGCTCGACGGCAACCGTGTCTCCCTCGTGCCCGAGCACACCGGGCGACTGTTGCACCGCTTCGACTCCGCGGCGGAGGTCACCGAGGAGGAGGACGTGTACGACGCGCTCAGCAGGTCTCTGCCGGAGGGGCTTTCGGTGTCGGAATACGCACCCGCCGACGACCGCTCCGCGCTCGTGCTGACCGAGGAGCAGGCCGACGTACTCGGTGCGAGCTCCGTCGCCGACCTCGCGCCCCGGTGCTCCACGCTCACGCTCTACGCGTCCGAGGACTTCGCAGCGGACGCAGGTGCTCTCGACCGGCTCCAGTCGCTGTACGGGTGCACGTTCGCCGAGGTGGTGCCGGCCGGATCACCGGCCGCCGGCACGCGCGAACTGGCCGCCGGTGCGTCCCCGGTGCACGGGACGACGGCGGCCGATTCGGTGGTAGCGCAGGACGAGCTGGTCGTGCTCACCGACGAGGAGGGCGCCTTCACGGCGCAGAACGTGGTGCCGCTCTTCCGCAGCGGCGTGCTGACCGCCGACGACATCCGGAGCCTCAGCGTGATCCTGCAGCTGAGCACAGCGGACCTGACGGCGATGGCGGCTCGGGTGCGCGACGGCGAGCTCTCGTCAGCCGACGCCGCCGCGGCGTGGCTCGAAGAGCACGTCTGACGCGAACGCGGCGCGGAGGAAGGCACCGAGGTCGGCGACGGCGTCGGCGGCCTCCCCGAGCACCGACGCCTGGAGGTGGGCGACATGCCACAGGCGCGGATACTCCACGAAGTGGAGGCTGTTCCCCGCGGCGCGTAGGCGTGCCGCCAGGTCGACGATCTGCGGGTACAGGACCTCGGCCGTGCCGACGTGGACGGCCGTCGGTGGCAGGCCCGCCGGATCCCCGTGCAGTGGAGCGTAGCCCGCGTCGGCCGGGTCGCCGGCGCCCAGGTAGGCCCCGGCAGAGGTGTAGGCCCACGCGGTGTTCACCACCGTGTCGCGGGCGAACGGAGCCTCCCGCGAACCGGGATCGACCCAGGGTGAGATGAGCGCCAACGCGGCCGGGGACAGACCGCTCGTGTCGATCAACCGGCGGGCCGTCGCGAGCGCCAGCCCGCCGCCGGCCGAATCGCCGGCGGCCGCAACCCGGTCGGCCGTGAAGTCGTGCTCGGTCACCAACTCGGTGAACGCGGCCACGGCGTCGTCGAGCGCCGCCGGATACGGGTGCTCGGGTGCCAGGCGGTAGTCGAGCGTGTAGACGGCACTGGCGGAGTCGCGCGCCAGATGTGCCGCGAGGGAGCGGTGCGTTGCGAGCGACCCGATGGTATACGCCCCGCCGTGCAGGTACAGCACCGCGTTCCGGCGCTCGGTGGCCCCGACGGTGATCCGTTCGGCCGAACGGCCGGCGAGAGTGGTCCTCTCGACGACCGTCCCGTCGGGCAGCGTCTGGATCGGTGCGGCGAGGTCCAACAGTGCGCGCTGCACCCGGAACGGGAGACGAGCATTGAGCGCGAGTCGATAGAACGGCTTGACGCTCGCCTCGACGAGGGACAGGGGAAGACGAACCGAACGCACTGTCGAACCCTTCGCTACGCGGACTTGGGCATCACGCGGGAGGTGACGATCGCGACCACCCGCTGGTAGCTCGGGCCGACGATCCTCACCCACGCGTCGAGGAACTTCGCGTCCGCACCGATCAACACGCGCGGCTTGCCCTTGCGGACGCCGTTCGCGATCGTCTTCGCGGCATCCTCGGGTGTCGTGCGGGCCAGGCGCTTGTCGAAGAACTGCGCGAACGTCACCTGGTCGTCGCCGTCGGGCATCGTCGCGTTCCGCGCGATCGCGGTCTTGATCCCGCCGGGATGGACGCACGTGACCTTCACCGGATGCTTGGCGATCAGCATCTCCTGACGGAGCGATTCGGTGAATCCGCGCACCGCGAACTTCGCTGCGTTGTAGGCACTCTGGCCCGGGATCGACAACAGGCCGAACAGGCTCGAGACGTTCACGATGTGCCCGTCACCCGACGCGATGATGTGCGGCAGGAACGCCTTGGTGCCGTTGACGACACCCCAGAAGTCGACGTCCATGATCCGCTCGATGTCCTTGAACTCCGAGCGCTCCACCTCGCCGTGGAAGGCGATACCGGCGTTGTTGTAGACCTGGTTCACCTTGCCGAAGTGGGCCACCACGGCGTCGGCGTACGAGAGCACCGCCTCGCGCTGGGTGACGTCGAGATGGTCGGACTTGACGTCCGCGCCGAGGGCCTCCACCTGCCGGACGGTCTCTGCCAGCCCCACCGAATCCATATCGGACAGAGCCAGTTTCGCGCCCTGTCCCGCCAGATTCAGGGCCAGGGCCCGGCCGATTCCCGAGCCCGCGCCGGTGATGACGCAGACCTTTCCTGCGAACTCGCTCACTGTGCCGCCACCTTGTCGTCGTCGAGATCGGTCAGTTCGGTGTCGATCGGGTCCCCGTGGACGGCCGGCGTCTGCGCCGTCACCGCCGGCAGGTCGCCGGTCGTCACGCTGCGGTAGGCCCCCAGATCGAACTGCTTGGTCATGTTGCGGAATTCGAACGTGAAGCCCGGCCACAGCGTCGTGTTGTTGCCGTGCTTGTCGAGATACCAACTGGCGCAGCCGCCGTTGTTCCACACGCTCTTCGAGATCTTGGCCTGCAGCTCGCGGTTGTAGGCGTCCTGCGCATCCTTGCGTACCTCGACGGTGGCGATGTCGTAGCGCTCGATCGCCTTGATCGCGTCGACGACGTAGTTGACCTGCGACTCGATCATGAACACCATCGAACTGTGGCCCAACCCGGTGTTGGGGCCGACCAGGAAGAACATGTTGGGGAAGTTCGCGATGGCCGAACCCTTGTACCCCTGCTGACCGCCGTCGTCGAAGGTCTGCGCGAGCGAGCGCCCGTCCTTGCCGAAGATGCCGGCGAACGTGGGGGAGTCGGTGACGTGGAATCCGGTGGCGACGACGATCGCGTCGACCTTGCGCTCCACTCCGTTACGGTCGACGACCGAATCCTTGCGGACCTCGGCAATGCCGTCGGTGACGACGTCGACGTTCGGCTGCGCGAGCGCGGGGTAGTAGTTGTTGGAGATCAGCATGCGCTTGCAGCCGATCTGGAAGTTGGGAGTGACCTTGCGCCGCAACTCCCGATCCTTGATCTGGCGGCGCAGGTGCCGCTCGGCGGCGAACTGCAGCGGCTTCATGAAGATCGGCGCCTTCGCGAGACCGACGACCTGCGTCTCCCGCATCCAGTAGATGCCCGTGCGGCACAGCTTCTGGAAGCCGGGGATGTACTTGAACGCCAGGTGTTCGGCCCTGGTGTACTCGCGGTCGGCGCGTGGCAGGATCCACGGCGCCGTGCGCTGGTAGACGTCGAGCTGGGCCGCCTTCGCCGCCAGCTGCGGGACGATCTGGATGGCCGAGGCGCCAGTACCGATCACTGCGATCCGCTTGCCGTTCAGGTCGGCGTCGTGGTTCCACTGCGCGGAGTGGAAGATCTCGCCCTCGAAACCCTCGATGCCCTTGATGTCGGGCAGCGACGGCTCGCACAGCGCGCCGACTGCGGCGACGACGATCTTCGCGACGAAGTCGCCCTTCGACGTCCGCACCTCCCAGTGGGCGGACGCGTCGTTCCAGTGCGCCGACTGCACCTCGCACCCGAAGATGTGCTTGTCGAGCACGTTGAACTTGCGGGACACCGAGGAGATGTAGTTCTGGATCTCCGGCTGCGGTGAGAACGATCGCGTCCACTCCGGATTGAGCGCGAACGAGTACGAGTACAGGTGGGACGGGACGTCGCACGCGGCCCCGGGGTACGTGTTGTCGCGCCACGTGCCGCCGACGTCGTTGCCGCGCTCGAGCACCAGGAAGTCGTGCTTGCCCTCCTGTACCAGTTTGATAGCAGCGCCCAGGCCCGCGAAGCCGCTGCCGATGATCAGGGTGTCGACCTGGCGCGGGGACGCGGCCCGGGCGGAAGTATCTGTGACTGGAAGACTCATGTATGGGAGCGTAGGAGCTTGTTGATCAGCAGTCAATAGCTTACTGACTGCAATTCAGTAAGGTGTGGTCCATGGATGCCGTCAAACGAGTACGCCTGAGCCCGGAGGAGCGGCGCGCCCAGCTCATCGACCTCGGCGTCCGGATGCTGGCCGAGCGGCCGCTCGAACAGATCTCCGTCGAGGACATCGCCGACCAGGCCGGTGTGTCCCGTGGCCTGCTGTTCCACTACTTCGCGTCCAAGCACGACTTCCACGTCGCGATCGTGCGCCACACGAGCACCGAGATGCTCGCCCGAACCGCGCCCGACCTCGAGCTCCCCGCCATCGACATGCTGCGGGACGTCATGGCGTCGTACGTCGACTACGTGACCGAGAACCGCGACACCTACGTGTCACTGCTGCGGGGGACCGCGAGCGGCGACCCGGCCATGCGCGAGGTATTCGAGAGCACCCGGGCCGAGATGGCCCGACGCGTCGTCGAGCAGCTGCCGAACCTCGGAATCGAACCCGACGCCCGCATCGCCCTGTCGGTGCGAGGGTGGATCGCGTTCGTCGAGGAGGCCACCATCACGTGGCTCCGGACACCCGAGATCCCCCGCGACGAACTGATCGAACTGTTGGTCGCCGCGCTACCCGCGGTCGCGCTCAGCGCCGGCGCCGCGGAGGCCCTGCTCCGCGGCTGACCGTCCCCCCGCGTTTTGCGCACTTGTCGCGACTCCCGGGCCCTCTGACTCGCGTTTTGCGCACTTATCGCGAGAAGCCGGGGCCAGATTCTCGCGCTTTGCGCACGTGTCGCGGACAGGCGACACGAGACCGGCCCGCCCACTCCTCGGAGTGGACGGGCCGGTCTCGTGTCTCAGCCTCTCAGCCGATCAGCGACATCACTTCGTGGGCGAGAACGCCGCATCGATGATCTCCTGCTGCTCGACGGCGTGGACCTTGCTCGAGCCCGACGAGGGGGCCGACATCGCACGACGCGAGACGCGCTTGATGCCCGCGAGCTTCTCGGGCAGCAGCTCCGGCAGGGCCAGGCCGAGGAACGGCCAGGCACCCTGGTTCGCCGGCTCCTCCTGGACCCAGAAGAACTCGTCGACGTTCGGGTAGCGGTCCAGCGTCTCCGCGATGCGGCGGCGCGGGATCGGGTACAGCTGCTCGATCCGGACGATCGCGACGTCGTCGCGGTTCTCCTTCTGCTTCTTGGCGAGCAGCTCCCAGTAGATCTTGCCCGCGGTCAGCAGCACGCGCTTGACCTTGGTGCGGTCGCCACCGTCGGACTCGTACGACGGCTCCTCGAACACCGAGCGGAACTTGCCGGTCGTGAAGTCCTCGAGGTTGCTGACCGCGGCCTTGTTGCGCAGCATCGACTTCGGCGTGAACACCACCAGCGGGCGGCGGATGCCGTCCAGGTGGTGACGACGCAGCAGATGGAAGTAGCTGGCCGGGGTCGACGGCATCGACACCGTCATCGAGCCCTCGGCGCACAGCTGCAGGAAGCGCTCGATGCGGCCCGACGTGTGGTCCGGGCCCTGGCCCTCGTGGCCGTGCGGCAGCAGCAGCACGACGTCGGACAGCTGGCCCCACTTGGCCTCACCGGACGAGATGAACTCGTCGATGATGGTCTGCGCGCCGTTGACGAAGTCACCGAACTGCGCTTCCCACAGCACCAGGGCGTCGGGGTTGCCGACCGAGTAGCCGTACTCGAAGCCCAGGCCCGCGAACTCGGTGAGTGCCGAGTCGTACACCATGAACTTGCCGCCGTTGTCGGCGGCCGTCGCGAGGTCGGCGATCGGGTTGTACTCGTTGCCGTTCTTGCGGTCGATCAGGACCGAGTGCCGCTGCGTGAACGTGCCGCGACGCGAGTCCTGGCCCGCCAGGCGCACCAGGGCGCCCTGTTCGGCCAGCGAACCGAACGCGAGAAGCTCGGCGAACGCCCAGTCGATGTGACCCTCGCGGGACATCTCACGACGCTTCTCGATGACCGGCTTGACGCGCGGGTGCACCGTGAAGCCGTCGGGGACGTTGACGAACGCGTCGCCGATACGGGCGAGGGTGGCGGCGTCGACCGAGGTCTCCAGGCGGGCCGGCGGGGTCTGGTCGAGCTCGACCGACTCCGACGGTTCCGGCTTGAACTTCTCGAGCTCGCGGACCTCGTTGAACACCCGCTCCAGCTGGCCCTGGTAGTCGCGCAGGGCGTCCTCGGCCTCCTTGAGCGAGATGTCGCCGCGGCCGATCAGGGCCTCGGTGTAGCTCTTGCGGACGCTGCGCTTGGTGTCGATCAGGTCGTACATTGCCGGCTGCGTCATCGACGGGTCGTCGCCCTCGTTGTGACCGCGACGGCGGTAGCAGATGAGGTCGATGATGACGTCCTTGCCGAACTTCTCGCGGAAGTCGACTGCCAGCTGGGCGACCCAGACACAGGCCTCGGGGTCGTCGCCGTTGACGTGGAAGATCGGCGCGCCGATCATCTTCGCGACGTCGGTGCAGTACTCGGACGAACGCGAGTGCTCCGGGGCGGTGGTGAAGCCGACCTGGTTGTTGACGACGACGTGCACGGTGCCGCCGGTGCGGTAGCCGCGCAGCAGCGCCAGGTTCAGGGTCTCGGCCACGACACCCTGGCCGGCGAACGCCGCGTCACCGTGCAGCATCAGCGGCATGACGGTGAAGCCGTCCTGGCCCTTGTCCAGGAGGTCCTGCTTGGCGCGGACCAGGCCCTCGAGGACCGGATCGACCGCCTCGAGATGCGACGGGTTCGCGGTGAGCGAGACCTTGATGTCGTTCTCGCCGAACATCTGGATGTAGGTGCCCTCGGCGCCCAGGTGGTACTTCACGTCGCCGGAGCCGTGGGCGGCCGCCGGGTTCATGTTGCCCTCGAACTCGGTGAAGATCTTCGAGTAGGGCTTGCCCACGATGTTCGCCAGGACGTTCAGGCGGCCGCGGTGCGGCATGCCGATGACGACCTCGTCGAGGCTGTGCTCGGCGGCCTGGTCGATGATCGCGTCCATCATCGGGATGACGGACTCGGCGCCCTCGAGCGAGAACCGCTTCTGACCGACGTACTTGGTCTGCAGGAACGTCTCGAACGCCTCGGCGGCATTGAGCTTGCTCAGGATGTACTTCTGCTGAGCGACCGTCGGCTTGACGTGCGGGGCCTCGACGCGCTCCTGCAGCCAGGCCTGCTGCTCGGGCTCGAGGATGTGCGTGTACTCGACGCCGATGTGGCGGGCGTACGCGTCGCGCAGGATCGACAGGACGTCGCGCAGCTTCATCCGGGACTTGCCGTGGAAGCCGCCGACGTTGAACTCGCGATCGAGGTCCCACAGGGTCAGACCGTGGCTCGTGACGTCGAGGTCGGGGTGGCTGCGGAACTTGTCCTTGACGAACTGCAGCGGATCCGTGTCGGCCATCAGGTGGCCGCGGTTGCGGTACGCCGCGATCATCTCGAGCACGCGGGTGCTCTTGTCGACGGCGCCCTCCGGCACGTCCTTGCGCCAGCGGACCGGCTCGTAAGGAATGTGCAGCGAGTGGAAGACCTCGTCGTAGAACTCGTCGCTGATCAGCAGGTTGTGGATCGTGCGCAGGAAGTCGCCGGACTCGGCGCCCTGGATGATCCGGTGATCGTAGGTGGAGGTCAGCGTCATGAGCTTGCCGACGCCCATATCCGCGATGCGCTCGTCGCTCGCACCCTGGAACTCGGCCGGGTACTCCATCGCACCGGCGCCGATGATGGCGCCCTGGCCCTGCATCAGGCGCGGCACGGAGTGCACGGTGCCGATGCCGCCCGGGTTGGTCAGCGAGATCGTGACACCGGAGAAGTCCTCGGCAGTGAGCTTGCCGTCACGCGCACGACGGACGATGTCCTCGTAGGCGCCGTAGAACTGCACGAAGTTCATCGACTCCGTGCCCTTGATGGCGGCGACGACCAGCGAGCGGCTGCCGTTCTTGCCCGGCAGGTCGATGGCCAGACCCAGGTTGGTGCTCGCCGGGGTGACGACGTTCGGCTTGCCGTCGATCTCGGCGAAGTGCCGGTTCATGTTCGGGAACGCCTTGACCGCCTGCACGATCGCGTAGCCGAGGATGTGGGTGAACGAGACCTTGCCGCCGCGGGTACGGGCGAGGTGGTTGTTGATGACGATGCGGTTGTCGAACATCAACTTGGCCGGGATGGCGCGAACACTGGTAGCCGTCGGAATGGTGAGCGAGGCAGACATGTTGCGGGCCACGGTGGCGGCCGCACCGCGCAGGACCTGGTTGGTGTCCTGCGTCGAGGTCTCCGCGGGAGCAGCCGCGGGCTTGGGTGCCGGGGCGGCAGCCTTCGGTGCCGGAGCGGCAGCCTTGGGGGCCGGAGCGGCGGCCTTGGGGGCCGGAGCGGCGGCCTTCGGTGCCGGAGCGGCAGCCTTGGGCGCCGGAGCGGCGGATGGGGCCGGGGGCGCAGCAGGTGCCGGTGCGGCAGGAGCTGCAGCGGCCGGTGCCGAGGCGGTGGCCCCGTTCGCGGCCTTGGTGGCGACATCACCGGCGCCGTTCAGCGCCTCACCGTTCCCGGCGGCATTCGCCGCATCGGGCGAGTAATCCGTCAGAAACTCGTGCCAACTCGCGTCCACGGATGAGGGATCATCCTGGAAGCGTTGGTACATCTCGTCAACCAACCACTGGTTCTGTCCGAACTGGGAAGTAGAGCTGCTGCTCACGGCAGGTGTTCGCCTCGTTTCTTTCTTCGGTACCCGATCAGAGCGCCTATACACATGAGGCTAGCCTCCGCGCGTCGGGCTCGGCCATCCGGTCCGCCGCGTGTCGGCTGTCTCACACTGTTGCGATGGGGTCACCATCGAAGACGGTTCTCGCCGACGAATTATTCCCCTGTTCACGTGCCGCCGCATCACAGAGTTGCGAGTAGTGACCACCCGCGTGACGAAGTGTGCTGTGAGCACCGCTTTCGACGATTCGGCCACCGTCGACGACCACGACGAGATCGGCGCGGGCGGCGGTCGCCAGCCGGTGCGCCACCACGACTGACGTGCGTTTCCGGGTGACCATGCGGTTCGATTCGAGGACGAGTCGTTCGGTCGCCGGGTCGAGCGTCGCGGTCGCCTCGTCGAGCAACAACAGGTCCGGATCGACCATCTCGGCGCGGGCGAGCGCGATCAGCTGACGCTGCCCGGCGGACAATCCCTGGCCGCGTTCACCGATCGGTTGGTTCATGCCGCCGCGCAGTGCCGCGATCGTCGGGAGGGCGCCCACCGCTCGGGCGGCGGCCTCGATCTCCGCCCGGCTCGCGTCCGGCCGCCCGTACGCGATGTTGCTCGCGACGGTCCCGGTGAACAGGTGGGCCTCCTGCGGCACGACGCCGAGCCGACGCCGGTAGTCGTGCAGGGGATAGCGGCGCAGATCCTCGGAGTCCACCCGCACCGATCCCGTCGTCGGGTCGTAGAAGCGGGCGAGGAGCTTGACGACGGTCGACTTGCCCGCGCCGGTCCGCCCGACGAGCGCGACGGTGGTGCCGGACGGGATGTGCAGCGAGATGTCGCTGAGCGCGTCGGACTCGGCGCCCTGGTAGCGGAAGGTGACGTCGTCGAAGGTGACGTCCCCGCGCAGGTGGCCGGTGATCGGCACGGTTCGCGCGTCGTCGGCGGTCTCGATCGAACTGGGGGTGGCCAGGAGATCGCCGATGCGCCGCAATCCGACGTCGGCCTGCTGATAGCCGTCGAACACCTGCGACAACTGCTGGATCGGTCCGAACAGCAGGCCGAGGTACAGCACGAACGCAACGAGCGTGCCGGCCGTCGCGGACCCGTCGGCCACTCGCTGCGCGCCGACGAACACGACCGCCGCGAGCGCCAGGTCGGACAGCAGCGTGATGAACGGGAAGTACACCGAGATCGCCCGCTGCGACCGCATGCGGCTGCGGCGGTAGCTGTCCGCGCGTTCGGCGAAGCGCTGCGCGGTGAACTCTTCCCGGCGGTACGCCTGCGCGGCGCGCAGGCCGGCGACGTTCTCCTGGAACTCGGCGTTCACCAGCGAGATCCGCTCCCGCGACACCGAGTACGCGGTGCTCGACACGCGCCGGAAGACGACGGTCGCGACGGTCAGCGGGACGAGCGCGGCCAGCGCGACGAGGGCGAGCGTGACGTCGGTGAACATGAGCGCCACGGCGATCCCGACGAGCGTCAGCAGCGACACCACCGCCGTCGACAGGCCCGTCTGGATGAACGACGACAGGGCGTCGACGTCGGTCGTCATGCGGGTCATGATCCGGCCGGACAGTTCGCGCTCGTAGTAGTCCAGGCCCAGTCGTTGCAGGTGGGCGTAACTGCGCACGCGCAGCCCGAACAGCACCCGCTCGCCCGCGCGGGCCGTGATCACCGTGAGGATCGCGACGACGAGCCAGCCGACCAGTGCCAGTACCGTGCCGACGCCGGCGGCCGCCCACAACGGTCCGGCGTCGCCCGGCACGACGCCGTGGTCGATCGCGTATCGGACGATCGCGGGGAACGCGATCCCGATCAGCGAGTCCAGGGCCAGGCACACCACGACGCCGGCGAGGATCCACCGCACCGGGCGCAGCAGTCGGCTCAACCGGAACTCGGAATCGTCGCGCCGCAGTCGGCGGGTGTCGGTCTCGGGATCCTCGTCGGCCGCGGGCAGGGCGTCGACGGCGCGCCGCAACTCCGGCGTCGCGGCCACGCCGCCCAGTGCGCCGCTCATGTGCCCGCCGCCGCCGTGCCCGCCGCCGTGTCCGTGACTCGGGGTACCGTCGCCCGACGCGTGTTCGTCCTCGTCGCTCTCGACGTGGGGCCACAGCTGCGCCTCGGTGGGGTCGGGCGCCACGGCGACGGGTTCGGCGTCGTCGGCGGCCGAGTCGGACGGGTCGGGCGACGCGAGCAGCGCGCGGAACAGGGGGCAGCGCCCGTCGAGCTCGTCGACGGTGCCGATGTCGACGATGCGGCCCTCGTCGAGGACCGCCACACGGTCCGCGAGGGTGAGCGTGGATCGCCGGTGCGCCAGGATGAGCGTCGTCCGTTCTCGGCCCGACCGGATCGCGTCGAAGATGACGGCCTCGGTGGTGGCGTCGACGGCGGACGTCGCGTCGTCGAGGATCAGCACCCGCGGGTCGACGAGCAGCGCGCGGGCGAGCGCGACCCGCTGGCGCTGACCACCCGAGAGCGTGAGGCCGCGCTCGCCCACGACGGTGTCGTACCCGTCGGCGAGCGCGGTGATGAACTCGTCGGCCTGCGCGAGTTGCGCGGCGGTCCGGATCTCCTCGGCGCTCGCGTCGGGGCGGCCGAGCGCGATGTTGGCCGCGACGGTGTCCGAGAACAGGAACGGTTCGTCGAAGACCAGGCCGATGGCCTCGCGGAGTTGGTCCGCGCGCACGTCGGCGACGTCGAACTCGCGGCCGTCGGCAGTGAGCGCGACGGTGCCGGTATCCGGTGCGTAGAAGCGGGGCAACAGGAGCGACAGCGCGGTCTTGCCGGACCCGGCCGGGCCCACGACGGCGACGGATTCGCCCGGCGCGATGGTCAGGTCGAGCCCGGACAGCACGGCGCGGTCGTCGTCGAAGCCGAACCCGACGTCCCGGAGCCGGACGCCGAGCGGGCCGGCCGGGAGGTCGATCGGGTGCGGCGGATCGGACACCTCGGGCTCGGTGTCGATCACCTCGTACACGCGCTCGACCGCGGCGCGCGACAGCTGCGCCATGATCACGACCTGGGACAGCGTGCGGGTGGCGGCCGTCATCGTCGTGACGTATGCGGCGAACGCGAGGAACGTGCCGACGGTGATCCGGTCGTGCAGGGCGAGGTAGCCGCCGAGTGCCACCACGCCGACCAGTCCGAGCTGGGGGATCGCGGCCATCGACGGTGCGAACCGCGCATTGATCCGGGCGGCTCGCAGCCGCTCGGCGTACAGGGTGCGCCCGAGGCCCTCGAGCTGGTCGACCGCCCGCGACTCCTGCCCGAAGCCCTTGACCACGCGCACACCCGTGACCGTCTCCTCGACGTGCTGAGCGAGGTCGGCGGCGCGCTGCTGGGCCGACCACGTCGCCGCGAACAGGGTGGGCCGCACCAGATACACGACGAGCGCGACGGCGGGCACCACGACGAGCGCGACCACGGTCAGCAGCGGCGAGAGCCAGGCCATGATCACCAGCGCCAGAACGAACTGCAGCACCACGCCCGCCGACATCGGCACCATCGCGAGCAGCCCCTGGACGAGCTGCAGGTCGGTGATCGACCGCGACACGACCTGGCCGGTACGGATCTGATCCTGGCCGCGACCGTCGAGGCGTTGCAGCGAGCCGAGCAGGCCCAGCCGCAGGTCGTGCTGCACGTCGAGGGAGAGGCGTCCCGCCAGCATGCGGCGTCCGTACTGGCAGCCGAACCGGACGAATCCGAGGAGCGCGATGACCGCCGCGATGCCCGCGATGACGCGGGTGGCGGTGGATTGGCCACCCGAGGCGGCGTCGACCGCGACCTTGGTGAGCAGCGGGAACGCGATGTCGATGACCGCCGCCACCGCCGTCACCACCAGCGCCCCGACAGCGGTCCTGCGGTGCGCGAAGCACTCCGCGGTGAGACGTCGTACCCAGCCGCGGCGGTTGTCGGTGCCCGGTGTCGAATCCTGTGTTGCCATCGCGCTCAACGGTAGTCCGGCGCCCCGACAGCGCCGTCGGAGGCAGCGGGACCGTCGATCAGGTGATGTCGCGGCGGCGGGTGGCCCACCACCCGAGCGTGCACGACACCGCCGCCCACAGTGCCAGCGCGACCAGGGACTGCGGCCATCCCGGCGCGCCGTCGAGGGCGCCTTCGTCGACGGCGCCGAGGAAGGCGGTGACGGTGACCGATCCGGGCAGCCACTGACCGAGAGCGTCGAGTCCGAACCCGGACAGCACGAGACGCGCGACGCCCTCGCCGAGTACGTACCAGGCCACGAGTGCGACGGCACTGCCGATCGACGACGCCGTCGCCAGGGCGAGGCCGGCACCGAGCAGCGTCCACAGCGTCGACGCGAGCAGCCCGATCACGAGCACGCCGAGGATCGTCCCGTCGACCCGGAACTCGTCGGGCGCGGCGACGAGCAGAAGCGGCACGCTCACGATCTCGATGACCAGGCAGTACAGGAGCCCGAATCCGGCCGTCACCGCGAGCTTCGCGGCGACGACGCGGTCTCGTCCTCGGGTGGTGAGAAACGTGCCGGCGAAGGTGTTGTGCCGATACTCGGCGCCCGCGTTGACCGCGCCGAACAGTGCGGCGAACAGGAACACCGAGCCGAGCGCGACGAACAGGCCGATGGCGGCGACGGCGACCCCGATCTCGTCGGACTCCGATTCCGCGGCGATCGACGAGACGAGCGGCATGCTGATCGCGCCGGACAGCACACCGATCAACAGCGGTGCGAGGCCCAGTGCCCACCAGGATCGCAGTGAGGTCACCTTGCGGAATTCCGCGGTCAACAGCCTGGTCACCGCGGTCCACCGCCGTTCGTGGGGCCGAACCAGGGTTGGATCGGCGGCGGCGTCGGGGCCTGCGGGTATTCGGGCGGCGGGCCGTATCCCGGAGGTGCGCCGTAGCCGGGCGGCGGCGGGCCGTAACCCGGCGCGGCACTCGGCCCGGGCGCGGCGTACTGCCCCGACGTCATCGCCAGGAACACCTGCTCGAGGTCGACGTGCTCGGCGGCCGCGCCGAACACCGTGACGTCCGCTCCGGCAGCAACGCGGCCCACGGTGGTGGGATCGGATCCGCCGATCGCGATGCGACCGTCGGTGAGGTGCTGGATGTCGACGACTCCCGTCGCCGCGAGCGCGGTCGCGAGGCGGGCGGGGTCCGAGCACGCGACCAACAGCCGAGCCCGGTGGGCGGCGCGGAGTGCGTCCATCGAACCCTGGTGGACGAGGGTGCCGCGACTGACGATCACGACATGGTCGACCATCTGCTCGACCTCGCGCAGCAGATGGCTGGACACCAGCACGGTGCGGCCCGAGCGGGCGAAGCCGATCAGGAAGTCACGCAACCACGCGATGCCCTCGGGGTCGAGTCCGTTCGACGGCTCGTCGAGGACGAGGATCCGTGGATCGCCGAGCAGGGCGGTGGCCAGGGCCAGACGTTGGCGCATGCCGAGCGAGAAGGTGCCGGCCTTGCGGTCGGCGGCGTCGGTGAGGCCGACGAGGTGCAGCACCTGTGCGGCGCGGGCGTCCGGGACACCGATCGCCGACCCGTACACGCGCAGATGGTCGACGGCGGTGCGGCCGGGGTGCAGGCCGCGGGAGTCGAGGACCACACCGACGACGCGTGCGGGGTCCTCGATCGTGTGGAACGGAACCCCGAGGATCCGGGCGTCTCCGCCGGTCGGGCGCACCAGGCCCAGCAGCATCCGCAGGGTCGTCGTCTTCCCGGAACCGTTGGGGCCGAGAAACCCGGTGATCGATCCGAACGGGACCGCGAAGCTCAGGTCGGACACCGCCCGGACGGCCTTGAACCGTTTGCTGAGCCCGCGGGCCTCGATGGCCGGCGTTCCGAACTGCATACTCACGATTCCCCCTCGTGTCGATCGCACCCGATCGAATCACAGCGAGGGTACCGACCGGTCCGGGTCGGAGTGCCCGACCTCGGCCGGGGAGGCCGGGCACCCGGGACGACCGCGGCGACTACTTGTTCAGCAGCGCTTCCATCTGCGTGATCTCGGCCTGCTGGCTGGAGACGATCTGCTGCGCCAGCTGACGCACCTGTTCGCTCTCCCCGGTCTGCAGGATCTCCTCGGAACTGGCGACCGCACCCTGGTGGTGCGCGATCATCAACTCGAGCCACATCTTGTCGAACTCGGCACCCTTCGCGTTCTCGAGTGCCTGCATCTGGTCGGCGCTCATCATGCCGTGGCCGCCGCCCTCCATGCCCGGCATCGAGGACATCGTCGAGCCGGGAGTGGCCGGTACCGAGGTTCCGTGGTCCATCCCGTCGTGCTCGGATCCGGTCGTGGCGTCCGGCGACTGTTCGGCTTTGCTCGGTTCCGGCACGCCCCAGGCCTTGAGCCAGCCCTCCATCTGCTCGATCTCCGGCCCCTGGGCCTTCTCGATCTGATCGGCCAACGCGATGACGTCGGGGTTGCCGCTGCGGCTCGGGACGAGCTCGGCCATCTCGACGGCCTGTTCGTGGTGCGGGATCATCATCTGGACGTACTCGACGTCCGCCTGGTTGTGCGCGCCGCCCTGCTCGGCCGTGCCCGACGCGGTGGCGGAGGCGCTCGTCGTGGCGCTGGTGGTCGAGTTCTCGTCGGACGTGTCGTCGGTGCACCCTGCGACGAGGGCGACGACCGCTGCGGCGGAGCCGACGGCGACGAGCATGCGCTTGCTGTTCATGGTTTCTTCGTTCCTCACGTACTCGGTGATCGGGGTCCGGACTGCGGCCGGGACGGCGACGAGCCGCGCCGCAGTGGCCCTGTCACACCCGCAGGATGCAGAGGGACGAGAGGAATGCCGACGTGGTGCGAGCGAACGGTGGTCCACGGCCGGCCCGGCCGCCCGGTCCTGCCGCTCTGTGCAACCGGACGCGCTGCGCTCGGGCGGTCCGTAACAGCAGCCAGATCGCCAGGGTCAGGGTGGCCGCGACGAGCACGGCGAGGCAGAGGTGGAATGCCCCGTGGTCCGGAGCGTGTCCGGGGTCGCTCGGGTCGCCGGGGGCGGCCGGCGCCGAGTCGCCGCCGGGTCCCGGACCGTGATGGCTGGCCGACCCCGAGGCAGACGCCGAGTCCGCGAGCGTCCCCGTCGTCACGTGGTGCATCGCCAGCACGCCGAGGGCGAGCGCGCACAGGGCCACCAGTCGAGCGAACGTCACTCGAAGCTGGCCGGGCATGGTTCGACTGTACCGACCGGGAGGGCGGGTCACCGGGCGAGGAAGGGCAGTACCTCCGCGAGGAACTCGCTGGGACAGTCCAACTGCGGACAATGCCCGCAACTCGGAATGACGGCGACCGAGCGGTCGGTGGTGATCTGCACTCGTCGGGCCGCCCGGGCAGGGGTGAGCAGGTCGTTCTCGCCCCACAGCAGCAGCGCCGGCACGGTCAGTTCGTCGAGCATCCGGGGGATCGGGAGTTGCGCGATCTCGCGGATGACGACGGCGCCGATCGCGAGCAGATTCGCGACCTGTTGCCGCGTCGCGTAGTGCTCGGCGTACCCGGCGCGGACGGCTGCGTCGGCACGGAGGGGATGACGCAGCGCCAGACCCGCGTACACCGCGCCCATCATCTGTTGCAGGTACCGGTCGGGCAGCGGCGCGGTGAGCAGACGGGTTATCCGGTCGAGGCGTAGCTGGCTGCCGCGAGTCCACGAGCGCGGAATCCGGGTGACGCCCGGCATGTCCGACAGCACGACGTTCGCGACGAGATCCGGACGCCGCGAGGCGAAGGCGAGTGCCGCCACCGACCCGAGCGAGTTGCCGATCACGCTGACGCGTTCGGGTTCGTCGGCGACGAGATCGGCGAGGGTGTCGACGTAGCCGTCGATGAGCGGTTCGCGCCAGTACCCGGCGCTGCGCCCGAAGCCGGGCAGGTCCACGGCGAGCACCCGGTAGCGCTCGGCGAGCGTCGGGATCACCTTCTGCCACGTGCCCCCGTGGTCGGAGTACCCGTGGACGAGCACCACCGTGCGGTCTCCGGCGCCTGCGGACAGGACGTGGGGCGGGTCGGGAGTGGGATTCTCGGGAAGCACGGCGCCCGTCCTTTCCTCGGGTCCGGCCCTCGGTCTCAGCGCCGGATGACGCGGGTCTCGCTGTCGAGCGGTTCGACCACGTGCAGTCGGGCCGCGCCGCGCGCGGCGATGCCATCGTGCCACTGCGCGGGGGCGGTGCCGAACGCCTCTCGTGCATTGTCGATCACACCGCGTCCGATCGCTCGGTTTCCGGCGCCGCCGATGACGGCGCCGACGCCGGCCGGCAGGAGTTTGCCGAGGATCAGCGCGCTGCGCTTGGCGGCGTACTTGGTCACGAACTTGCGGACCAGGGAACTGTTCATCGCCTTCATCGTTCCGGGCGGAATGCGGCCCGTCACCAGGCGTGCCCAGTTGGTCGCGGTGATCCCGGTGGTCCGTTCGACGATCTCCATCCCGGACTCGCCCAGCGCCACCGCCAGCACGAGGGCGCGACGTTGCTGGTGGTCGACGGGGGAGATGCCGTGGACCGAGGCGATCGCGAGCGTCAACAGGGCCGACGCCTCGAGGAAGAACGCGGTTTCGGCGCCCACCGCGGCGATCGACGCGACCGTTCCCACCGCGGGCACCGCCGCGGCCGCGCCGACCGCGCTGCCGCTGCCGGTGACGGCGGTCAGGAACATCTTCTCCATGCGCTCGACGATCTGGGCGGGTGTCTCGTCGGGATGGGCGCGGCGAACGCGCTCGACGTACTTCGCGACTGCGGGTGCCTGCAGTCGACTCGCGTTGTCCAGGACGGAGACGATCGTCGACTCCATTCGGCTCTGCTTCTCGGCCATCGTCGGTCCTCACGTCGGGATCTGGTGTCGGCGGTCCGGTGGGTCGCCACCGACTCTATGGAAACGGACGGGACGGCCGCCGAATTCCCGGTGGAGGAGCCGGCGCCGCGGATAGGCTGGGCGGGTCCGTGACGCCGAGCGGAGGGTGGGTGTTCGTCATGGCCGGTACGACCGGGGTCTGGCCCGCGTTGCGGTACGCGGACGCCCGCGCGGCGATCGTGTTCCTCGTCGAGGCGTTCGGTTTCGAGGAGAAGGCCGTGTACGGCGAGGGCAGCCGCGTCGATCACGCCGAACTGGTGTGGCCCGGAGGCGGGGGCGTGATGCTCGGCTCGCCGCGCGAGGACTCCGTGCTCACCGATCTGCCCAGCGGTGTCGGTGCGGTGTACCTGGTCACGGACGATCCGGACGGGCTCTACGTGCGGGCTGTGGACGCCGGGGCGTCCGTCGTCGACGGTCTGCGCGACGAGGACTACGGTTCGCGCGGATTCACGTGCCGCGACCCGGAGGGCGTGTACTGGAGTTTCGGTACCTACACGGGGGAGTGAGCGGCGTCAGTCCCGCTGCGCGGTGGCCCAGTGCGACAGTGGCACAACCTCTTCCGGACGCGGCGGGTGTGGCGCCGTGCCGTTGCCGAAGGGTCGTCCGCCGAGCGACTCGCGGCCGTGCGGTTCGAGCCAGTGCGACAGGTCCGGGCCCTTCGGCACGATCTGCGTCGGGTTGATGTCGCGATGCACGATGTAGTAGTGCTGCTTGATCTGGGTGAAGTCGATCGTGTCCCCGAAACCCGGTGTCTGGAACAGATCTCGCGCGTAGTTCCACAGCACCGGCATCTCCGACAACTTGCTGCGATTGCACTTGAAGTGCCCGTGGTACACCGCGTCGAACCGGGCGAGCGTCGTGAACAACCGGACGTCCGCCTCGGTGATGGTGTCGCCCACCAGGAATCGTTGCGTCGACAGGCGCTCGGTGAGCCAGTCCAGCCGGTCGAACAGTCGGTCGTACGCGGCGTCGTAGGCGTCCTGTGATCCCGCGAAGCCACAGCGGTACACGCCGTTGTTGACGTCGCGGAACACCAGGTCCGCGACCTCGTCGATCTCGGCGCGCAGATCCTCCGGGTACAGGTCGGGCGCCCCCTCACGGTGGAATTCCTTCCACTCGGTGGACAGGTCGAGCGTGATCTGCGCGAAGTCGTTGGTGACCACCTGGCCGGTCGAGATCTCCACCATCGCCGGCACCGTGATGCCACGTGGGTAGTCGGGGAACCGGGCGAAGTAGGCGTCCTGCAATCGCGGGATCTTCAGCACCGGGTCGACACCGCCGGGATCGAGGTCGAACGTCCAGCTGCGCTCGTCGTGGGTGGGGCCGCAGATGCCCATCGACAGAACGCCTTCCAGCCCCAACAGCCGTCGGACGATGATCGCGCGGTTGGCCCACGGGCACGCGCGGGCCACGACCAGCCGGTACCTCCCGGGCTCGACCGGATAGCCGTCCCGGCCGTCCGCGGTGATCCGGGTCGTGATGTAGCGCGTGTCGCGGGTGAATTCCTCACCGGGTGCCACGAAATCGGCGCCCACGTCGGGGGCGGATGTCGGGTCCGTGTGGTCGCCGCTACCGTAGTCGCTCATCGCACATCAGCTCCGCTCCGTGTGTCGATGTTCCGTCTCACCTGGCTTCCTCACACGGTACTGGCAGTCACCGCGACAGACAGGTGGGTTCCGAGTTCCTCGTAGCCCAGACGTGCGGCCAACCGGCGCGACGCGACGTTGTCGCGGTGGGCCCGCCACTGGGGGATCAGGCCGGCGTCGAGGGCGTCGTTGGTCGCCAGCTGGGCCGCGGTCGCTCCCAGGCCGCGACGGCGGGCGAACGGCACGGTCAGCGCGCCCATGTCGGCGACGATGCCCTGCCATTCCGCGTAGCCGGCGGACGCGAGCGGCCGGTGATCGTCGTCGACGATGGTGTACCACGTGGACTTACCGGTCAGGTCGGCCTCGGCGACGTCGTCCGGCGGGCACAGGCCCTGAAGCTCGACGACGTGATCGCGTTTGTGGGAGACGAGCGGTTCCTCGACAGCGATGCTCTTGCCGAAATCGGCAGCCCAGCCCAGCTCCACGGGACCGGAACAGCGCCCGGCATGGTCCTTCGCGAGGGTGAGCAGCCCGCCCGCGTGAACCAGCTCGTCGTCGTCCTGCTGCCCGGCCCGTTCCACGGCCCAACCGGGGCCGACGAGGGCGCTCGCGCCGGCGACCGTCACGAAGCGGATCCGGTCGGCCGCCTCGTCGACCCGTACGTGACGGGTCCCCGGGTCGCCGAGAGCGCGGTCGGGAAGGCCCAGTTCCCGAGCCCACGCCAGCCGGATGATGTCGATCTGATGGCCGTCCACGCGCTCAACGGTAGTGCGTGTCCGCAGCACGCTGGCCCGGTGTCGTTCGGCGTACCGTCGAAGCAGCAAGCGGATCGAGGGAGCGTGAGTGCTCATGTCGCCCACCGCAGGTAGGAGGAGGCCGGGAAACCTGCCCTCCACGTTGACGACGTTCGTCGGGAGGCGGCGTGACGTCACCGGCGCCAAGCGCTTGCTCGCCGAGTCCCGGCTGGTGACGCTCATCGGGATCGGCGGGGTCGGCAAGACCCGCCTCGCACTGCGAGTGGCGGAGGACGTACGGCGGGACTTCCCGGACGGTGCGTGGTTCGTCGAGCTCGCCGACCTGCACGACCCGCGTCTGGTGCCCGACACGGTCGCGGCGGTGTTCGGCCTCCACGACCAGGCCGCGCAGTCGCCGTCCCATCTACTGGTCGATCACCTCGCGGACCGGAACGTCCTGCTGATCCTCGACAACTGCGAACACCTGTTGGACGCGGCCGCGAAGCTCGTCGACGAACTGCTGCGGGAATGTCCGAGGGTACGGATCGTGACCACGAGCCGGGAGCCGCTCGGCGTCGGCGGCGAGGTCGTCCTGCGTGTTGCCCCGCTGCCGGTGCCCGACCCCGACCGGCCGCCGAGCCTCGATGCGCTGCCGCGGTACGAGTCGGTGACGCTGTTCGAGGAACGCGCCCGCGCGGCCGTACCGGATTTCACGCTCACGGAAGACAACCGGGAGACGGTCGCCCGGATCTGTCACCGTCTGGACGGGCTGCCGCTCCCGATCGAACTCGCGGCTGCGCGGCTGCGGGCGCTCTCGCTCGATCAAATCCTCGACCGCCTCACCGACCGCTACCGCATCCTCACCGCGGGTAGCCGGGTGGCGCCCACCCGTCAGCAGACCCTGCGGCTGAGCGTCGACTGGAGTTACGACCTGTGTACGCGGGAGGAGCGGCGACTGTGGAGCCGGCTCGCAGTGTTCTCGGGAGGCTTCGAGCTCGACGCCGTCGAGGGTGTCTGCGTCGGTGGGCCGGGGGAGAGCAGCATGCTCGACCTGGTTGCCTCGCTCGTCGACAAGTCCATCCTCACGGTCGAGAAGTCGGCGACCGGGGTGCGCTACGGGATGCTCGAGACGCTCCGGGACTACGGGCAGGAGAAGCTCGAGGAGGCAGGTGAGTGCCGACCGGTCCGGTCCCGCCATCGCGACTGGTACCTCGGTCTCGCCGAGCGCTCGCGGGCGGAGTGGATCGGTCCCCGGCAGCCGGAGCTGATCGCCCGCCTCACCCGGGAGCGGGCCAACCTGCGCGACGCGCTCGAGTTCAGTGTCGCCGAGCCCGGCGCGGGTGAGTACGCGGTCCGGTTGGCGAACGCGCTGTATCCGTTCTGGTTCTGTCGCGGGATGCTCGGCGAGGGGCGGCACTGGTTCACGCGGGCGCTCGCCTCGTCGGATTCCGGTCCGGATCGCGCACGGATCTCGGCGCTGTGCCTGGCCAGCCAACTTGCGGGCATGCAGGAGGACTTCGTGGCGGGTGCCGCGCTGGTCGCCGAGGCCGACCGTCTCGCGTCGGCCGTCGGGGATCCGGTCGTCGACGCCATGGTCGGGCATGCTCGCGGGCGTCAGGCGCTGTACCGGGGCGAGCTGTCCGTGGCGATGGAGCTGTTCGAACAGTCCATGGGTCCGTTCCGGAGCCTGACCGATCCGCACCGGCTGATCTGGTCGTTGCAGGCACTCGGGCTCGTGGCCGGGATGGACGGGGACATCGGTCTGGCCCGAGCCTGCCACGAGGAGGTGCTCGCGATCACGAGGTCGCGTGGTGAATCGGAGTACCGCGCGCGAGCGATGTTCCTGCTGGGCCTGACACTGTGGCGACAGCGAGATCACGAGCGTGCGAGCTCCCTGGTCGCGGAGGCTCTCGCACTCACCGTCCAGGTCGACGACCGTTTCGCGGGGTCCGGGTGTCTCGAGTCGCTGGCGTGGGAGGCTGCCCGCACGCGGGACGGCGACCGGGCGGCCGTCCTCTCGGGTGCCGCGCAGTCGCTGCGGCAGACGATGGGGGTGCCGCCCGTGCTGCTGCCGACCATGCTGATGTACCACCAGGAGTGCCGGCGACAGAGCCGCAGCCTGCTCGGTGACCGTGCCTTCGAGGGTGCTCTCGCGCGTGGGGCCACGCTCGAGTTCGCCGAGGCCGCGGACTACGCGCTCGGCCGGAGCGACGCCTCCGGCCTCACCCGGCGCGAGATGGATGCGCCGACGGCACCGATGCGGATCGTGGTACCTACCGAGGAGGCGCCGGCCCTCACCCGCCGGGAACGGCAGGTCGCCGACCTCGTCGCTCGGGGTCTGACGAACCGGGAGATCTCCGAGACCCTGGTGATCTCGCAGCGGACGGCGGAGGGACACGTCGAGCGGGTGCTCGCCAAACTGGGTTTCGGGTCCCGCACCCAGATCGCTGCGTGGGTGGCCGAGCAGGGCCGGGACTGAGCGGAAACACGTAGTCGAAACGGGTAGATCGACCGTCCCGGGATTCTCGGGTTCCGAGAAGTGTGTGACGCATCGCATACCGGAAGTCGAGGTACCCGACGTGCACGACCACGCACCCGCACATCGTTCGATCGCGCCCTCCGCGGACGGAGTCGCCGAGGTTCGTCGACGCATTCGTTGGCGCGACGTCGCCGTCGACGGTCGCGCCGTCCCGTACGGCACTGCGGGTTCCGGCGCGCCGGTCGTGTTCCTGCACGGCTTCGGTCTGGCGCCGCACACCTACGGGGGCGCTGTGGAGCGCCTGGCAGCCACGGGAGTGCGCGTGTACGCGCCGGCGCTGCCCGGTTTCGGCGGCACGAACGCCCTGCCGGCGAGCAGCCACGGATTCGCCGGATACGCGGGGTGGGTCGCCCGTTTCCTCGACGCTCTCGGGATCGACGAGCCGGTCACCATGGTCGGTCATTCGTTCGGAGGAGGGGTGGCTCTAGCCTCCTCCCACGGGCTCGGTGACCGGGTGTCGGAGCTGGTGCTCGTCAACTCGGTCGGCGGCGGTGCATGGTCCCCGAGCGGAACCGTCCGCGAGATCCGGCACCGGCCGCTGTGGCGGTGGGGAGCGTCCGCGATCGCCGACGCGGTCCTGACCGGAACTCCGGCATCGGCGATCGCGTCCATCGCGAGCGCGGGTCTGCGTAACGCGGTGCGGGATCCGGCCGCGCTGTGGCGGATCGGTGAACTGGCCCGATCCGCGGATCTGCGGTCCGAGGCCGCACAGCTCGTCGACCGGGGACTGCCGACCACGCTGGTGTGGAGCAGTGGCGACACCTTCATTCCGCGCGCCAGCTTCGAGTCCCTGCGGACCGCGCTGCGGGAGCCGCCCGTCCATCGCGTCGCCGGCTGCCACGGCTGGCTGATCGGTGACCCGGACGGGTTCGGCCGGGCGATGGGGAGCGTCCTGCGGTCCACGAGGGGTGCCGCGGTCTGACGGCCTGTGCGACGCTGGGGCGATGACCGAGACAACCGGGCAGGCGTCGGGGAGTTCACGTCCCACCCGCCTCGAACGATTCACGACCGACGCCGGTGCCGAGATCGCCGTCCTCACCCTCGACCACGGGCCGCTGAACCTCTTCGATCAGGCCATGTTCGACGCCGTCGTCGCCGACATCGCGGTACTCACGGCGCACCCGCCGCGGGCGGTGCTGCTCCGGGCCGAGGGGAAGGTGGTCTCCGGGGGCGTCGACGTCCACGTGTTCGACGGGCTGACGCCGGAGCAGGGGGCCGAACTGTGGGAGTCGCTGTTCGCGCGGATCTGCCACCCGATCGAGGCGCTGCCGTGCCCGGTCGTGTTCGCGGCGCACGGACTCACCCTCACCGCGGCGTTCGAGATCGCACTGGCGTGCGACATCGTCGTCGCCGGACCGAAGTCGCGGTTCGGCCTGGTGGAGACGGTCGTCGCCCTCACCCCGTCGATGGGCGGCCCGCAGCGCCTCGCGGAGCGAGCCGGATCGGGGCGGGCCCGCGAACTGGTGATGACCGCCGACCTGTACGACGCCGCGACCCTGCGCGAATGGGGCGTCGTCAACTACGTGCACGAGAACGTCGACGCGGAGGCGCGGGCGCTGGTCGCTCGGCTCGCGGACGGCCCGACCCGTGCGCACGCCGCGACCAAGAGCATCGTCGCGGCCTGGCGGTCGGGCGGTGTCGGACACGCCGATTCGGTCACCCCCGAAGTGTCGGGGGAACTCTTCGGCACCGACGACCTGCGTCGCGCGGTGCGCAGCTTCCTGGATGTCGGGCCCGGGCACGCGACGTACGCCGGGCGATGACGCAACGCCGGCCGCGTGGTTCGCTCGCCACTTCTGTGACGGGGGTCATATAGTCGGGGCCAAACCGACTCGGTGGAGGTGGCTATGGCGTCGCTGCTCGAGTACCCGGCCGCGACGGATCCGTCGCTCGGCGACCGGATGGTGCGCCGTGCCGACGGCCTGCTGCACTACACCGGGCTCACGCCGTGCCTCACCGAGTTGCTCGACATCTGCGCGCACCGGTTCGCGGGCCGCGAGGCCGTCGTCGAGTTCGGGGGTGGTCCGCGGCTGACCTACGCCCAGTTGTGGGCGTCGGCGTCGATGGTCGCCGGCGGGTTGCTCGAGCAGGGAGTCGGCATCGGTGATCGGGTCGCGATCCGGATGCCGAACGGGGCGCGGTGGGTGCAGGCCTTCCTCGGGGTGCTGCTTGCCGGCGGCGTGCCGGTCCCGGTGCACCCGGGGCACGAGAGCTGGCAGGTCAGGCACATCCTCGACGACAGTGGCAGCCTGCTGGTGCTCGACGACGCACTGCCCAGCGGGACGCCGTTCATGGACGACGGTGCATCGCCCGGCGATTCGGCCCTGCTGTTCTACACCGGCGGGACCACGGGAACGCCGAAGGGCGTCGAACTGAGTCACGAGAACGTCCTGTCCACCGTCGAGGCGGTGATCGGGTCGTGGGGCGGCGCGGCGGACGGTGTGCGGCACGCGGTGGCGTTGCCGCTGAGTTCCGCTGCCGCGTGTGTCGCGCAGCTGCTGCCCACCCTGGTGTCCGGCGGCACGCTCGTGCTGGCGCCCGATTTCGACGCCGACCGTGTGCTGCACGCAATCGATACCGAAGGTGTGGGCAGGCTTTCGGCTCCCGCCCCGCTCTGCCGGCAGGTGGCGCGTGCCGCTTCGTCGGCGCTCGGGTCGCTCCGGTTCCTCACCCTCGACGACGAGCTGCTGTCGGCGGCCACCCTGCACCGGTTGCGTGAGCGGTTTCCCGCCGCGGAGGTCGTCTCGGGCTGGGGGATGACCGAGACCGGTGGTGCCGGTCTCGTCGTGCGGATGGGTACGGATGCGCATCGCCCCGAATCGCTCCACGGGGGAATGGAATTCGCGGTTGCGGGTACCGAGGGCGGAGTCGGCGAGCTGTGGTGCCGGGGGCCGAGCGTCATGCGCGGGTACTGGGGCGACCCCGCCGCCACCGCGCGCACGATCGCCGGTGGTTGGCTGCACACCGGCGACGTCGTGCGGGTCGGGCCGAGCGGGGACGTGCGGTTCGCGGGCCGCGCGGCCGACGCCGTCGAGATCCCGCGCGGCGTCGTCTACGGTCGCGAGATCGAGGACGTGCTTCTCGACTTCCCGGGCATCGAGGAGGCCGTCGTCGTGGGTGTCTCGACGCCGCGGGGACCCGATCTCGGGGTGGCGGTGGTGCCGGCGCCGGGCATCGTGCTCGACATCGGTGCGGTCCGGGAATACCTCGACCGCCCGCTCGGACACCGTCTGCCGCCTCGGTTGTGTGCGAGCGTGCAGCGCCTGCCGCGGGGATCGACGGGGCGTGTCGATCGCCGGTCGGTGCGTGCGTGGCTGGAAGGCTCGTGTTCCACGAAGAAGGGAAGTGTCGATGTCGGATGAGGTTCTGCTCGAGCGCCGCGATCGGGTGCTGGTCATCACGATCAACCGTCCGGAGGCCCGCAACGCGATCAACGGGGCGGTGAGCCGGGGTCTGGCAGCTGCCGTCGACGATCTGGACGCGGACGACGGCCTGTCGCTGGCCATTCTCACCGGCGCCGGCGGAAACTTCTGCGCGGGCATGGATCTCAAGGCATTCGTGGCGGGCGAGAACATCGTGGCACCGGGTAAGGGGCTCGGATTCACCGAGGCACCGCCCCGCAAACCCATCATCTCCGCTGTGGAGGGCTACGCGCTCGCGGGCGGCACCGAGTTGGTGCTCGCGACCGATCTGGTGGTGGCGTCGAGGGAGGCGCGCTTCGGCATTCCCGAGGTCAAGCGAGGGCTGGCCGCGGGCGCGGGCGGATTGCTGCGTCTGCCCCAGCGGATTCCGTACCAGAAGGCGATGGAGTACGCGCTCACCGGCGATCAGTTCACCGCCGAGGAGGCTGCCGCGTACGGGTTCGTCAACACGCTGACCGAACCCGGCGGCGCGCTCGCGGGGGCTCTTGCGCTCGCGGAACGGATCACGGTCAACGGTCCGCTCGCCGTCGCGAAGACGAAGGAGGTGCTCGTCCGGTCCGGCGAGTGGTCGGCCGACGAGGCGTTCGCCAGGCAGCTCGAGGTGATCGCGCCGGTGTTCGGTTCCGAGGACGCACGTGAGGGCGCCACCGCCTTCGCGGAGAAGCGCGCCCCAGTGTGGAAGGGGCGCTGACGGTCATGGCCACGACACCCTTTGCGGAGTTGCACATGCACATCGAGGGTGCGCTGGGGCCGGAGCTGATCTTCGCGCTGGCCGAGCGCAACCGCATGCACCTTCCGTACAGCGGGCTCGCGGACCTCGAGTCACGGTACGAGTTCACCGACCTGCAGTCGTTCCTCGATCTGTACTACGCCAACATGGCGGTGCTGCGGACCGCGGAGGACTTCGCCGACCTCACCCGCGACTACCTGCGCCGCGCCGCGGCGGCGGGGGTACGGCACGCGGAGATCTTCTTCGATCCGCAGGCGCACGTCACCCGCGGCGTCCCCCTGCAGGAGGTGCTCGACGGAATTCTCGACGCACTCGGGGCGAGTGAGCGCGAGTTCGGAGTGAGCAGCGGTCTGCTCGCCGCGTTCCTCCGTGACCAGCCCGTCCACGATGCCGAGGAGATGCTCGGTGAACTGCTGCGCCTGCGGGCGCCCCTCCTGGGCGTGGGCCTGGATTCGGCGGAGGTCGGATATCCACCGACGCTGTTCGAGGACGTGTTCGCCCGCGCCCGGTCCGAGGGCCTGCATGTGGTGGCGCACGCAGGGGAGGAGGGGCCGCCGGAATACATCTGGCAGGCACTCGACCTGCTCGGCGCCGAACGCATCGATCACGGCGTGCGATGTCTCGAGGACCCGGCGCTGGTGGCGCGCCTGGTCGACGAGGAGATCCCGCTCACGGTGTGCCCACTGTCGAACGTCCGCCTGCGGGTGGTGGATTCGATATCGGACCATCCGCTCCGCACCATGCTGCAGGCCGGCCTGCGCGTCACCGTGAACTCCGACGACCCCGCCTATTTCGGCGGCGATGTCGGCGACAACTTCGCGCAACTGCGCAGCGGCATCGGTCTCACCGATGCGGAAGTGGAGGTACTGGCCCGCAACTCCATCGAGGCGTCGTTCGCGAGCGAGGCGCGCAAGGCCGAGCTCCTGACGCCCTGACCGCACACGTGGAAGTGCCCCGGTCACAACCGTGACCGGGGCACCTCCGTCGGGTGTCAGCGTCGTCCGGTGACGAGCTTGACCAGGAACAGCAGGATGATCGCGCCGAACAGGCACGTCAAGAAGCTGAAGATCAGTCCGCCACCTTCGACGTCGAGGAAGGCGCTGAGGATGAAGCCGCCGAGCAGACCGCCGATGATGCCGACGACGATGTTGAGGATGATGCCCATCTGTTCGTCGGTCTTCATGACCTTGCTGCCGATCCAGCCGGCGAGACCGCCGATGATGATCCATCCGAGAATTCCGAGAGAGAGCATGAGCGGTCCTTTCGAGAAGAGGACGGTCCGGGCGCCCCCGACTGGCCACCCGGACCGGGATTCGTCGGGCTGCGGTTACTGCTCGGCGCGCTGACGCGCCTCCTGCGCAGAGGCCTCGGCGCGGGCCTTCTCGGCCTCGGCCTCCTTCTGCGCGACCTCGCGTTGGGCAGCTGCCTTGTCCTGCTGGGCTGCACCCTCGCGGCGGAGATCGTCCTGGCCGGTCAGTGCGCCTGCGACCTCCTTCACCTTGCCCTTGATACCTTCGACGACGCCCTCGGCGCCTTCGGCCGGTCCACTCTTGTGCTGATCGCTCATCGCGAATCCTTTCCCCTCTGGTGGTCTGTCGGTCGGGTCGATCAGCGGGCTGCGGCCGCCGCCTTCTGCTCGGTGGGCTCGCCCTCGTTCGCGAGCTGACCACCGGAGTTCTCCAGGTGCGCGCGGACGAACCACTGGAACTTCTCGAGCTCGGCCGTCTGGCCGATCAGCATGTCCTCGGTGATCGGGTCGATCTCGCCGACTGTGCGGATGGCGTTGCGGTTGTCCTCGATCAAGCCGGTGTAGACCAGGTCGAGGGCCGCGAGGTGGGCCTGCGCGCTGTCACGGCCGACCGAGTAGTCGTCCCACGAGCGATCCTTCTCGATGGCGCCCGGCGTGCCCTTGGGGGAGGCACCGAGAGCGGCGATGCGCTCCGCCGCGGCATCCGCGTACCCGCGAACCAGTTCCACCTGCGGATCGATCATCTCGTGCACACCGATGAAGTTCGGTCCCACGACGTTCCAGTGGATGTGCTTGAGCGTGAGATGCAGATCGTTGTAGGCGCTGAGCCGGTTCTGCAGAGTCTTGGCGACCTCGGAGCCCTGTTCGGCGGTCAGTCCCGGAACGGTGAAGTTCGTCATCGTCTGTCCTTTCGTCCTCTCCAGGTGTTCCCCTTCGCCGTGGGGTTCACGCATCCGAGTTGCCGGATACGAACTCTTCCTCGGTGAAGCGATGTTGTCGTTTCCAACGGTACTACAAAATCTATGTCTTGCACGGCAGATAAGTTGCCGCAGCTCGAGAGCGTAAACAAGGTCCTCGGCTGAGGGTGCCGCGCGGTGTCAGGATCGACCTGTGGATGTCGACAGGGTGGCCGACGAACTCTACGAACTCGATCCCGCCGAGTTCGTCAGGGCGCGCACCGAATGGGTCGAACGGGCGCGGGCGGAGAAGGATCGCGACGCGGCCAAGGCGGTCTCCGGGCTCAAGAAGCCGACGGTCGTCGGATGGCTGGTGAACCTGCTGGCGCGGGAGCGGCCGGACGAGATAGACGCGATCCTCTCGCTCGGGGATGCGCTGCGAACCGCGCAGCGGCGACTCGATCCCCAGGCGCTGCGCGAGCTGACCGCGCAGCGTCAGCGCCTGGTCCGGGTACTCGCCGCGCGCGCGGGTGAGCTCGCTGCACGGCGCGGTCGAAGCGTCGGGGAGGCGGCGCTGCGGGACGTCGCACAGACCCTCCATGCTGCGATGGCGGACCCGGAGCTGGCGCAGACCGTGCGGCGCGGGCGGATCCTGGGTGCGGCGAGCTACAGCGGATTCGGCCCGGCATCGCTCGAATCCGTCGGCGCGGCAGTCGATTCGGAGAAAGGTCAGGAGGTGGATGACGGAGCAGAGGACGACTCATCGGCGGCGCGTGCCGAACTCGATGTCGCCGCCCGTGCCGAACTCGATGCCGCCCGTGCGGACGAAGCGGCGGCTCGGGATGGCTCCGCTGCCCGCGACCGCGAGCATGCCCGTGCCGCGGAGGATCTGACGGCGATTACCACTCGCCTTGCAGAGCTCGATCGCGAACGGAGTCGACTCGAAGAGCAGGCCGATTTCGCCCGCCGGGCGGAGCGTGCTGCCGGCGAGGCGGCGGAAGCTGCGCGCGAGGAGCTGCGGCGAGCACTCGACCGGGTCGGGGAGGCGGAGGCTGCGGTAGAAGGGCCCTGACGCCCCACCTGTCGAGGGCGCCGTCGGTCTCACGATCGCGACGCTGCACGCGGGCCGGGCCCGAGATGCCACGAAGGCGGCCGTCCCGTTCGGGGCCGGCCGCCTTCGGAGTTCGCTGCCTGAGCTCAGATGCGTTCGTAGATGGTGGCGTTCGCGGTGCCACCGCCCTCGCACATCGTCTGGAGACCGTAGCGGCCGCCGGTGCGCTGCAGGTGGTGCACCAGCGTCGCGGCCAGACGTGCACCCGAGCCGCCCAGCGGGTGGCCGAGGGCGATCGCGCCGCCCAGTGGGTTCATCTTCTCCGACGACGCACCGGTCTCGAGCTGCCACGCCATCGGCACCGACGCGAAGGCCTCGTTGACCTCGAATGCATCGATGTCGTCGATCGACAGACCCGACTTCTTCAGCGCCAGCGCAGTCGCGGGGATCGGACCCGTCAGCATCTTGACCGGGTCGTCGCCGGCGACGACCGCGGTGTGGATGCGAGCCAGTGGCGTCAGGCCCAGCGCCTTGGCCTTCTCCGAGGTCATGACCAGCACCGCGGCGGCGCCGTCGGAAATCTGCGACGCGCTACCGGCGGTGATGACGCCGCCCTCGAGGAACGGCGACTTCAGCTGGCCGAGCTTCTCGGTGGTGGAGCCGCGGCGGATGCCCTCGTCGGCGGAGAACACGGTGCCGTCGGCGAGCGTGAAGGGCGCGATCTCGGCGTCGAAGGCGCCCGAGTCCTGCGCGGCGGCGGCGCGCTCGTGCGAGGCCACCGAGTACTCGTCGAGCTGGGCACGCGAGATGTTCCACTGCTGTGCGATCAGCTCGGAGCCGACGCCCTGGTTGAAGCGGCCATTGAAGCCGGGGGCCTCGAGCTGCGCGGCGTAGCGCTCACGCGCGGGTCCGGCGGAATCGCCCGTGCCCGGGACGTTCGACGAGCCGAGCGGAACCGCGGTCATCATCTCGACGCCGCCGGCGACGATGACGTCGGCCTGGCCCGAGATGACCGATGCGGCGGCCATCGAGATGGTCTGCTGGGACGAGCCGCACTGGCGGTCGACCGTGAGGCCCGGAACGGATTCGGGCCAGCCGGCGCCGAGGACGGCCATGCGGCCGATGTTGCCGGTCTGCATGCCGACGCTGTTGACGTTGCCCCAGTAGACGTCGTCGACGATCGCCGGATCGATGCCGGTGCGCTGGGCGATCGAGCGGAGCACGTGGGCGGACAGCTCCACTGCGTGCACGTCCGCAAGCGAGCCCTTGCGCTTGCCGATGGGGGTACGTACTGCCTCGACGATTACTGCGTCACGCATGTCGCCTCACTCTCTCCGAAGGTAAGTGGATCGAGTGTAATCAGTTCAAGAAATATGCTGATGACCGGCCGTCGGTTTGGATGGCGTGGTCAGGCAGCGACACCGGCTCGGACGAGCCGCGCAACCAGAGTGAGCACGTCGCGGTCCCGCCCCTGCGGGCCGATCACCGACAGCCCGACCGGGAGTCCGCCGTCGTATCGGACGGGCACAGTGGCCACCGGGAGCCCGGCGACGGTCGCCACCGAGATCAGCAGCCCGGTGGTCCGCAGCGTGGCGGCGAGGTGGACGCTTCCCGGATCGTCGGCAGTCGACGGCGCGACCGATCCCGTCGTCGGCAGGAGCAGCACACGCGAGCCCAGGAAGTCGCGGACGATCTGTGCAGCCGCACGCACCTCGGCAAGGCTGCGTTCGTAGGTGGACTCCGAGACCTTGGACGCGGCAAGGAAGTTCACCCGAGCCTCGTCGGTGACCGAACCGGTCGCGGTGGACACCCAGCCGCCGTACTGCTGCCACGCCTCGTACCCCTGGACCGCGGCGACCGCGTCGTACCAGTCGGGCAGCGCGGCGATGTCCAGGTCTTCCTCGGTGAGCGTCGGCAGGCCCGAGCGTTTCCACTGCCCGAGAGCGGACCGGACCGCGGGTTGGACCCCGGCGTCGGCGATCGCGACCAGCGCCGGTGAGGTGACTGCCGCGTCGATCGCAGCTTCCGGTGCGGCCGGCAGCAGGGCGTCGCCGACGGTGGTGAGTGTCGCCGCGTCGGCGCACACCCAGCCGACAGTGTCGAACGTGCGCGAGAGCGGCATCAATCCGGCGGTCGACACGGCACCGTGGGTGGCGCCGAACCCGTACAGCCCCTGGTAGGAGGCGGGGATTCGCACCGATCCCGTCGTGTCCGGGCCCAGCCCCACGGTCGCGGTGCGGCGGGCGACCGCTGCCGACGCGCCCGACGTCGCGCCGCCGGGAACCCGTCCGGTGGCCGCCGGGTTGGGGGGCGTTCCGTAGGCGGTGTTGATTCCGGAGTGTCCGAATCCGAAGCCCACCGTCTGCGCGATGCCGGTGACGGTCGCGCCCAGCGCGAGCAAGCGGGCCACACTGTCCGCGGTCGCCGTCTCCGTGGATGCCTGACCCAGCCACGCCGGGTTGCCGGCGCCGATGCGCTGTCCCTCGATCGCGAAGAGATCGGTGACCGCCACCCGTAGGCCGCCCGCGGGTCCGGAACCCGTTGCGGGAACGAGTGGATCGCCGAGGACGCGCCAGATCGACTTGTCGTCGGGGACGACGTCTCCGCCCGGAAGTGGCGGAACCCCCGGGTCCTTCGGGCCGTCTCCGCAGCCCGCGATCAGTGTGGTCCCCCCGGCGACGGCGGCCAGAGCGCCGGCCGCCCGCAGGAAGGCGCGACGATCGAGTCGTGGTGGCTCCGGTCCGGTCGGCACATCGCTCACACTAGCGATGTGCCGACCGGTAATTCGGTCGATCGGGTGGGTGTCAGGCCAGAACCTGGCGGAGGTACTCGTTGTCGAAGGTGCGTGACGGGTCGTGCTTGTCGCGCACCGTGCAGAAGTCGTCGAACCGGGCGTACGTGGGACGCAGGTCCTCCGCGGTGCGGCCGTGCATCTTGCCCCAGTGCGGACGGCCGTCGGCGGCACGCGCGATGGTCTCGACAGCGTCGAAGTAGGCGCGGTGATCGCGGCGGTGATACTGGTGCACCGCGATGTAGGCACTGTCGCGGCCGTTCGCGGTCGACATCCACACGTCGTCGCCGGGCGCGAATCGCACCTCGACGGGGAAAGCGATGTTGCACCCGGATCGGTCGAGCCAGTTCGCGATCTCCCGCAGCGTGTCCTTCACTGCCTCGACGGGCACCGCGTATTCCATCTCGCGGAAGCGCACCCGCCGTGGCGACGCGAACACGCGATAGCTGCGGTCCGTGAACTGGCGTGCGGACAGCGCCCGTGCGGAGATCTGGTTGATCTGCGGGATCGTGGCCGGGAAGGCCGTCGTCAGTCGGTTGATGCCCTCGAAGAGGGTGTTCGAGGTGAGCTCGTCGTCGAACCAGCCGCGAATCCTGCTCAGCGGTTCGAGTGCGGTGTCTCCGGGGAGCCGGGTGTTGCGTTTCGTCAGTACGCGATTGGTGTGCGGGAACCAGTAGAACTCGAAATGGTCGACGCTCTCGAGGTCGTGTTCGAGCCCGTCGAGTGTTTCGTCGAATCGGGCCGGTCCCTCGGACGCGTGCAACGCGTACGCGGAGGTGACCGCCAGATCGAGCTTGGTGATGATGCCGAGGGCGCCGAGTCCTACTCGGGCCGCCTGGTACAGCTCGGGATTCTCGGTCTCGGAGCAGTCCGCGACGGTGCCGTCGGCGAGCACGATCTGCAGTCCGCGGATCAGTGTCGCCAGGCCGCCGAAGCGGGCCCCGGTTCCGTGGGTACCGGTGCCGAGGGCGCCGGCGATCGACTGCACGTCGATGTCGCCGAGGTTGATCATCGCCAGCCCGCGGTCCCACAACTGCTCGTTGAGGCTGCGCAGGCGTGTCCCGGCGAACACGGTGGCGACCGGGCCTTCCGGCGTCTGCCGGACCGACTCGATGCCACAGATGTTGTCGAGACTGACGAGGATGCCGTCGGTGACGGCTACCCCGGTGAACGAATGGCCCGCCCCCACGGCTTTGACGCGTAATCCCTGCTCGGTTGCTTTCGCGACGAGCATGCTCAGCTCGGCCACCGATCGAGGAGTCTCGAAACGGTGTGGTGTCGACGAGTGGGTCCCCGCCCAGTTGCGCCACGTGTCCTGTGCCATTCCCGCAACTATTCACCTGGACGAGCGTCCAGGCAAATGAGACACGAAAATTCGTCTCCGGGTTTTACGATCATGGGATGTTGAATCGGCTTCCAGCGGAAGAGCGCCGCGCCCAGCTCGTCGAAGCGGCGTTGAACATTGCCGAACGGGGTGGCATTGCGGCAGTGACCATCCGTGCCGTGGCCGAGGAGGCGGGCGTCTCGCTCGGCGTGGTGCACTACTGCTTCGAGAGTAAGGAAGCGCTGGTCGCGGCAATGGCCGAGAGCCTGGTGCTGCAGCTCAGCGGTGGAATGCGTGAGTCTTTCGCGTCGGTCTGGGACGCGCAGGAGCTCAGCGGGCTCCGTGACCTGCGCGAGGTGCTCCACACGGGTCTCACCGGAATGTGGCCGCTCATAGAGGCCACGGCCGACCGCCAGTTGCTCACGTACGAGATAACCGCCTACGCGCTGCGGCACCGCGCCGCGGGCGCGCCGCTCGCCGGGAGTGTCGCGGACGAGCAGTACCGGGTCATGGACATCGAGGCCACCGTGTTCCTCGAGGAGAGCGCTCGGCGCACGGGTTGCACGTGGACCGAGCCGGTGGAGGCGATCGCGCGGTTCGCGCTCGCGGTCATCGACGGAATCGTGCTGCGCTGGCTGGTCGATCGCGACAGTGCCGCGATCCTCACCGAGCTCGACGACCTGGTTCGCATCGTCGGGAGCAAGGCCGTCGAGGAGGGCGCAGACCTGGACAATCGTTCAGGAGAGTGATCGACTGATCCGGACGCCTGCTTCCCGTGTGCCCGGCGGGACCGACGAACGGAACTGATGTGACTGCGACGATCGAGCGACTCACCGCTGCGACCGCGAGCCTGGACCCGCCCTTGGCGGCACTGGATCTCGCGACGCTGCGCACGAACGCGGACGACCTGGTTCGGCGCGCGGAGGGTACGCCGGTACGGGTCGCGAGCAAGTCGGTGCGGTGCCGCGCCGTCCTCGAGATCGCACTCGGCTCCGGTCTGACGGCGTCGGGAGGCTTCCGCGGCATCATGTCGTACTCGCTGCGCGAGGCCGTCTGGCTCGCTCGGCAGGGTGCGGAGGACGTGCTGATGGGCTACCCCACGGTGGACCGGGCCGCGCTCGCCGAACTCGGTTCCGACAGTGCGCTCCTCGACCGCATCACCCTCATGGTCGACGACGTCGACCAGCTGGACCTCGTCCGCGACGCGGTCGGCTCGGACCGGGTGCGGCCGAGGATCTGCCTCGACGTCGATGCGTCGCTGCGGCTCGGTCCCGCGCATCTCGGGGTGCGCCGGTCGCCGCTGCGGGACCCGAGCCAGGTTGCCCGCCTCGCCGCCGCCGCGGCCGATCGGGGATTCGCCGTCGTGGGGGTCATGTTCTACGAGGCTCAGATCGCCGGGCTGCCGGACACCAGCTTCGCGGTCCGGATGGTCAAGAAGTTGTCGGCTGCCGAACTGTCCACCCGGCGAACGGCAGTCGTCGATGCCGTCACCGCCGAGGTCGGCAAACTCGAGATCGTCAACAGCGGTGGCACGGGCTCGCTCGAGGTGAGCTCGGCCGATTCGGTCGTCACCGAGGTGACCGCGGGCTCCGGTCTGTACGTGCCCACACTGTTCGACCGGTACCACTCGTTCTCGCCGCGCCCGGCCATGTTCTTCGCGCTGCCCGCGGTCCGCAAGCCGACCCCGAAGATCACCACGCTGTTCGGCGGCGGCTACATCGCCTCGGGGCCTGCGGGAAAGACACGTGTGCCGGCTCCCGTGTGGCCGAGCGGACTGAAGCTGCTGCGCAACGAGGGCGCCGGCGAGGTGCAGACGCCCGTGACGGGCGCCGCCGCGGCCGAACTCGCAGTGGGGGACCGGGTGTGGTTCCGCCACGCGAAGGCAGGCGAACTGTGCGAGCGCTTCACCGAGGTCCATCTCGTGGACGAGGACGGGCGCGCGACGGCGACCCCGACCTATCGCGGTGAAGGAATGTGCTTCGGCTGACCGAGCCGCATGTCGTCGCGGTCCTCGTCCGGCTCCGGGGCCAACCGCAGGAACGCCCCCAGTTCGGCGAGGGCGGTGGGTGTGGGCGGCAGGTGGTGCGCGAACGTGCGTGAGCGCACGACGACCGCACACCACTTTCCGCGCGATACCGCGACGTTCAGCCGGTTGCGGGACAACAGGAACGACATCCCGCGTGGGGCGTCGTCCGCTGTCGACGCCGTCATCGACACGAGGACGACGGCGGCCTGACGGCCCTGGAACCTGTCGACGGTCCCGACTGGGACGTCGGGAAGCCCAGCCGCGGCGAGATACTGTCGAAGCCGCGCGACCTGCGCGTTGAACGGCGCCACAACGAGGACGTCGGCCTGGCCGAGCGGCCGGGTGCCGTCGAACGCGCTCGGGTCGGTCCACGCCCGGCCGATCAGTGCCCGGATCCGGGTGACGATCGCCGCCGATTCCTCGGGGGAATCGGTCGATCTTCCGACGTGCTCGACGATCTCGGTGTGCACTCCGGGTTCGATGCCCGCGAGGTGTCGCGCGGTCGTGACCGGTTCCTCCGAACGGAGTCGGCCGTCGTACGACAGCCGGGACACCCTTTCGCACAGCGACGGGTGCATGCGCCACGTGCGCTCCAGGAAGTAGCCGCGGTCGCGGGGTAGCGCGTCGTACCCGGCGGCGAGCCATCCGAGGGCGGACTCGTCGACCGTCTCGGGATGGGTGCCCTGGCTGACCTGCGGGAGCTGCTGCGGGTCGCCCAGGAGGAGAAGGTTCCGCGCGCACGCGCTCACCGCGATCGTGTTCGCCAGTGAGAACTGACCGGCCTCGTCGATCACCAGGAGGTCCAGGCTCCCGACCGGCACGCGGTCGGAATGGGCGAAGTCCCACGCCGTCCCGCCGATCACGCACCCGGCGGGCGCGTCGGAAACGAAGTCCGGGTATGCAGTCGCGGGGATCGTGGTCCATCGTCGGCCCTGCGCCGGACCCGCCTTCTTCGCCACCAGGGAGCCGTCGACTCCCGCGTCCACGATCGCATCGAGCATGTTCTCCACCACCGAGTGCGACTGCGCCACCACCCCGACCCGCCAGCCGTGTGCGGCGACGAGGCGAGCGACGACCCTGCCGCCGGTGAACGTCTTGCCCGTTCCGGGCGGACCCTGCACCGCGAGGTACGAGTCGTCGAGGTCGGCGAGCGCGGCGGCAATCGCTGTGGCGGCGTCGGATCCCCGGATCGTCGGCAGCGCCGAGCCGCTACGCAGGCGCGGCGGCACCCGCCGCAGGATGTCCGTTGCCGCGTTCGCGGGCAGACCGGGCAGAGCGTCCGCCGTGGCCCGCGCGAATTCCTCGATGGCGCGCTCGATCCGGACCGTCGCGATCGGATGCCCGGGCGTCAGCGCCATCGGCGTGGCGTCGAACTCGGCGTCGCCGGTGAGCAACTCCTCGATCACCACGACGTCGTCGAAGTTCGCATCCGTGCCCACCGACAGCACGACGGCCGTCGACCAGGCGCGTCCGCCGGGGCGGGCCGCGGTCTTGGCGCCCGGAACCGGAGTGTCGTACAGCGGGAACACTTCTGCGCCGGCCGTCACCGCGCTACCCGTGCGGAAGGTGCCGGTGAGCCGCACGTGCCGACGCTGCTTGCGCTGTTTCGGTGTGCTCTTGTGCCAGCTCTGTACCACCTCGGCGTCGTCCACCACCAGCACGTCGCCGGTGTCGGGCCACTCGTCCACCGGATCGTTCAAGCGGGTGAAGTGCGCCCACCAGAACGGTTTCCGTTCGCGCCGGTGATACCCGACAGCCGCTGCCGCGAGCGCCGCGGCCTGCTGGTCGGCGCTCCGTGCCGCGGCGGGGCCCTCGCCCGCGAAATCGCGCAGGGTGCGTTCGGCGGCGCTGTCCTCCTCGGGTTCGGTTGCCGTCGGCGGGGTGTCGCGCGGGCGGGGGAAGACGCCGTGTTCGGCGGCGCGGGCCAGGAGCCAGTTGCGCAGCTCGCGAGTGGAGACGCAGTCGTCCTCGTTGTAGGCACCGATCTCGCGGAGCACCTCGGCGGCCTCGCCGGACCGGCCCTGATCGCGGAGGTCGCAGTAGCGACCGTATGCGACGACCGAGTCGGCCGCGGTGGTGACGTCGTTGCCGCGCAGACGATCGCCCATGTACAGCGGTTCGAGTTTCTTGATGCTGTACGACCGTTCGCCGATCCGCAGCGACGCGCGAACGATCGGATAGAGGTCCACCAGGACGTCGTCCCGCAGCAGTTCGTCGACATCCTCCTCGCCGACCCCGTGGCGCCCGGCCAGGCGCAGCAACGCGGACTTCTCGTACGCCGCGTAGTGGTAGATGTGCATGTCGGGATGCGCGGCGCGTCGCTCCCGGACGTAGGCGAGGAAAGCCGACAGCGCTCGGCGCTCCTCGGTTCGATCGTGCGCCCAGAACGGCCGGAACAGCGGCGTGCCGCCCGCTGCGGACTCCTCGAGTACGCCGAATAGATACTCCAAACCCCAGTTCGCCGATCCCGATTCGGCCCACAACGGATCGCCCTCGAAGTCGAAGTAGATGTCGCCGGGATCGGGTGGTGGCAGCGCTGCGAGGGCGGCGGGATCGAAGACCTCGTGCTCGGTCGTTCCGGAGGTCTCCTGACGGATCTGGATCGCGGCCTGGGCCCGCAGGGCGCCGAGTGCCGCCGGCGACATGCCCGGAACCGGGGCGTCTGCGGCGGCCAGCGCGTCGATCGTCGTGACCCCGGCAGACACGAGCTTCTCCCGGGTGCTCATCCGAATCCCCGCCACCAGCAGGAGGTCTCGGCGACTGCCGACCTCGGGCGCGCACGTCTCGCACCGACCGCACGCCATATAGCGGTCGTCGCCCCACACGGCGGGAGCGTCGCCGGCCCGGTGTCGGTCGAGGATGCGCTGCAGCGCCGCCCGGCGGGCCCGGTACACCGGGAGGAGATCGGCCAGCGAGTGCACCGAGTCCGTGCCGTCGCCGAGCAACAGGTGCACCTCGGGAGCGGGAGGGATGCCCGCGGCGTCGAGCGCGTCGGCGTACGCCGCCAGTTGCAGCAGTGCGGCGACCTCGACGTGGCGGGACAGTTTGGCGTCGTACACCGTGTAGGCGGGCCCGTTCTCGTCCTCCCGGACCAGGAAGTCGCAGAACCCGAGGAACCTACCGTCGAAGAACGTGCCCTGGTGGATCACCGGGACGCCCGCGAGCGCCGCCGTGATCGTGGCGCGGTGCGCGTCGAACAGGCCGACGGCCGTGTACTCGGGGCGGGCGAGCGTCTCCACCCGTCCGTAGCGGGACTCGAAGTCGCCGAGCACCCGGCGCTCGTGCGCCGCGCCGAGTCGCGACGCGCGCTGCAGCATGGGATCGGCGCCCGGGGCCGGTGACCGGGCGGCGAACCCCAGCAGGCCGTCGAGCCGACGCAGCAGTGCGAATTCGCACGCGGCGGCCGCGGTCAGGTCCCCCGTGCTGTACACGATCGCGTCGCCCTGCAGGAACATCGCGCCCCTTCCCGGTCGGTTCGGGCGATTGTGCCACCGCACCCCGACAGGTGGGGGAGGTGTGCGCGGACGGCGAACCGTGCCGGGACAATGGACGCATGCCGTTCTTCGCCGGGGCTACCGGACAGATCCACTACCGACGCTGGCCGCTCGCCGGCGACCGCCGGCCCCGGGCCGGAGTGGTGTTCCTGCACGGGATGGGGCAGCACACCGGGCACTACCACCGGTTCGCCGCGAGGCTCGCCGACCACGACATCGAGATGTGGGGCATCGATCAGGCCGGGCACGGACTGTCGGAGGGGACGCCCGGCGCGCCCGGTGCTGTCGCCGATCTGGCGGACGACGCCGTCCGGCTGACCGGGCTCGCCGTCGACGACCGTCCCGGCCTGCCGTTGGTGGTGATGGGACACTCGCTCGGCGCCGCCGTCGCCGTCACCCTGCTGCGCCGCGAGCGCGCGCCGTTCCGGGCCGCCGTGCTGTGTGGAACACCCAGGTCCGTTGTGCAGCACCGCGGAACGTCGGACTTCGCGGATTCGGGATTCCCGGTGTTGGCCGTGCACGGCGTCGACGACAGGCTCGCGCCGATCGACGGCGTCCGCGAGTGGACGGTGGGGGTGCCGGGGCTCGAACTGCGCGAGTACGCCGACGCCGGCCACGACCTGCTGCACGAGAAGGTGCACCGCACCGTCACCGACGACGTCGCAGAATTCGTCCTCGGCGCTACCGTGGGTTGATGGATACCGCATTTCTGCTGTCCGCGTTGCGCACTCAGGGTGACCTGCTGGCGGGCACCCCGGTCGACGCCCTCGCCGAACCGGTTCCGACGGTGCCGGACTGGAGCGTCGAGCACGTGCTGCGGCACACCGGCAAGGTCCACCTGTGGGTGGCGGCAGCGCTGCGCTCCGGGCCCGAGACGCCGGTGTCGGAGATCCGGCGGATCGGCGACATGCCCCGTGGTCCGGAATGTGTCGCCGCCTATCGCACCGCGCTGGACCTGGTCCTCGACGAGTTCGATCGGCTCGGCGCCGGTCATCCGGTTCCGACGATGGTCGGCCCCGGCACCGTCGCCTGGTGGATCCGGAGACAGACCCACGAGGTGTCGATCCACCGGGTGGACGTCTCCGATGCGATCAGTGCGGGCGGCGGGCCGGACGCCCCGGCCCTCGATCCGGCCGTGGCGGCCGACGGTGTCGACGAGTGGACCACGACGTTCCTCCCTCGCCTCGGCCGCGCCGGAAAGCTCCCGGACTCGCTCGCCGGCCGCTCGATCCACCTCCACGGCACCGATGCCTCGCCCGCCGAGTGGTATCTCGCGTTCGACGGCGACTCGATCGAGGCGACCAGGGAACATCGCAAAGCCGATGTGGCGCTGCGGGGTTCGGCGCACGATCTGCTTCTGACGCTCTGGCGCCGGCGGCCGATGGACGGTCTCGACATCGTCGGCGAGGCCGCGGTCGCCCGCGCGTTGCTGGGCGCGGCCGCCCTGTAGGCCCCGCGACACGACCCGGGCCCGGACGCGACGGGAATTCGCGACCGGGCCCGGAGACCGTTGCTGCGCTTACGTGTAGATGCGCTCGATCAGCTCGGCGTGCTGCTCGTGGATGATGTTGCGCTTGAGCTTGAGGGTGGGCGTCAGCTCACCGGTCTCGACCGTGAAGTCGACCTCGAGGATCCGGTACTTCTTGATCTGCTCGGGGTTGGACACCTTCGTGTTGCCCTCGACGACGGCGGAGTCGATCTCGGCGATCAGGCCGGGATGCTTGACCAGTTCGGACATCGGCGTGTCCGCGGCCAGGCCGTTGCGTTCCTTCCAACCGGGCAGCGCTTCCGGGTCGAGGGTGATGAGCGCGCCGATGAACGGCTTCGAGTCGCCGACCACCAGACACTGGCTGATCAGCGGGTGCGCACGCAGCGCGTCCTCGAGCACCGCCGGCGCGACGTTCTTGCCGCCGGCGGTCACGATGATCTCCTTCTTGCGGCCGGTGATCGACACGTAGCCCTCGGTGTCGATCGAGCCGAGATCGCCTGTGTGGAACCAGCCGTCGCGGATCGCGTCGGCGGTGGCCTGCTCGTTGTGCCAGTAGCCGTCGAACACGACCGGCCCACGGACCAGCAGCTCCCCGTCTTCGGCGATCCTCGCGGCGTGCCCGTTGATCGGCTTGCCGACGGTCCCGACCTTCTGGTCGCGCGTGGTGTTGACCGTGATGGCAGCGCTGGTCTCGGTGAGTCCGTAGCCCTCGTACACGGGGACGCCGACGCCACGGAAGAAGTGGCCGAGGCGGGCGCCGAGGGCAGCGCCGCCGGACACCGCGCGGTCGCACTCTCCACCGAGCGCGGTCCGCAGCTTCGAGTACACGAGCTTGTCGAACAGCGCGTGCCGCAGACGCAGGCCGAGTCCGGCGCCGCCGTTGTCCTGGGCCTCGCTCCAGGCGATGGCGGTCGCGGCGGCCTTGGCGAAGATCTTGCCCTTGCCGCCGTCCTCGGCCTTCTGCTTGGCCGAGTTGTAGACCTTCTCGAACACGCGCGGCACGGACAGGATGAAGTTCGGCTTGAAGACCGCGAACTGGTCGAGCAGTGTCGTCAGGTCGGAGGTGTGCGCGACCGTCACCTTCGCGTCGAAGGCGCCGAACGAGATGGCGCGGGCGAACACGTGCGCGAGCGGCAGGAACATGAGCGTGCGCCTGCCCTCCTGCATCGCGTCGCCGAGCGCGATCTTCACGGCGGCGGACTCGGCGTAGAAGTTCGAGTGGGTCAGCTGCACGCCCTTGGGGCGGCCGGTGGTGCCGGAGGTGTAGATGAGCGTCGCGGCGGACGTCGCGCGGACCTGGTGCCGACGCTCGTGCAGCTCGTCGTCGGTGACGCCGGTGCCGCGGGTGATCAGCTCGTCGAGCGCTCCGGATTCGATCTGCAGAACCTCGCGCAGCGCGGGTGCGGCCTCGGCGACATCCTTGACGGTCTCCGCGTGGCTCGAGTTCTCGACCACGAGTAACGACGTTGCCGAGTCCTCGAGGATCCATTGGGCCTGATCCGCCGACGACGTGTCGTAGATCGCGACGGTGCAACCGCCGGCGGTCCAGATCGCGTAGTCGAGAACGACCCATTCGTAACGGGTGCCCGAGAGGATCGCGACGCGGTCGCCGAGTTCGATGCCAGACGCCATCAGGCCTTTCGCGACGGCCTTGACCTGCTGGGCGAACTCGGCGGCGGTGACGTCCACCCAGCCGCCGTTGCCGGGCTTCTTGAAGGGCACGAGGTTCGGACACTCGGCTTCGTACCGGAACACAGTGTCGGCCATGGACGCGTCTTCCGGAATGGTGAACGACTGTGGAACCGAATACTCACGCACTTTGACCCCTCCAAGAAAATGACATGATGGATGTGCATTGGATCACATTCGGAGGCGCTTTGCACTAGGTCAAGTGCCCGATTTGCCGCATTGAGTGCGCTCACCTGCGGAAATAGGTGTAACTGTAAGTCCTGCTAACTTTCTGCAGGTAGCGGGCTCGCCGCGTCAGGCGACGGTGTCGCACGCGTCCGCGTGAGCGCACTTCCAGCGCCGTACGGCGTGTTCGAGGGCCGGCGGTGCGACGCCGAGGGATGCGGCCGCCGCGGCCAGGATCTCCGGGGACGGCGCGGCGGGCCCGGCCGCGTCGGCGTCGTTCGCGAGTGCCGAACCGACGAACTCGTCGATCGCACCGGGACGCTGTGTGTGCGGTCCCCCCGCCAGCAGCATCAGGTGTTCCCACGTGGTGTCGTCGTGCGCGCCGCTGCATTCCACCCAGGCGTCGTGCAGGCGGGCACGACCGGGCTCGTCACGGGTGGCGTCGAGCAGATCCCGGACCGAGTCGATGCGCAGTGTGTGCAGTTTCTCGGCCGTCCGCTGGATCTCGGCTGCACGCAGTGGTGCCGCAGCCTCGGAGTATCGGCGCTTGTAGCTACCGATCTTTCCGGCCCACTGGTCGGAGCTGCCGGCTTCCTCGAAGGTTCGCAGTAGTTCGCGGGCGCCGTCGTCCACGGGGCCCGGGGAGTGTGCACGACGGTAGGCCCGGTACCGGTCGATCACCGTCCCGGCATCGGCGTAGCGCGATCCGGCGGCCTGGACGGACTCGATGATGCACAGTGCGAGGCTGCGCCGGTACTCGTCCGGCGGCACCCAGCCCGACGGATCGCCGAGTTGGTTCCGGCATGCACTGGCAACCGCCTGCACTTGATGTTCCGAGACGCTCACGGTTCCTCCCTGACGGAGCGGGGCCTGGCGAAACGTGTATCGCTGGGACCGCCTCGAATGTTGCACCCGTCACGTCCGCTGGTGCCGAGCGCGGGACAGCAGGTCGGTGACCTCGCGGTCGTCGAGTTGATGGAAGTCGACGTACGCCCCGCCCACCCCACCGAGGTCGGCGGGAACGAACGGGCACACCACCTCGTCCGCGGTCACCCGGAGTCGAGCCACCGCTTCGGACGACGCGACCGGCACCGCGACGACGATCCGTTCGGCGCCCTCCGCCCGCGCGGCGACACACGCTACGGCCGCCGTCGCGCCGGTCGCCATCCCGTCGTCGACGAGCACGACCGTGCGTCCCCGCAGCGGTACCCGGGGGTGACCGCCGCGCAGAACCTCGGCGCGTCGCTCCAGCTCGCGGCGTTCGTCGACCCGGACGGCGTTCACGGCCTGCGGCGTCACCCGGGACAGTCGGACGACGTCGTCGTTGATGACCTCGAAGTCGCCTTCGGCGATCGCGCCCATCGCGAGTTCCGGTTGCCAGGGGACCCCCAACTTGCGGACGAGTAGGACGTCGAGTGGTGCGGCGAGAGCCTGGGCGATCTCGAAGGCGACCGGGACACCGCCGCGGGGAAGTCCGAGCACGACGGGATCGGATCCGTGGAGGTGACCGAGCGACTCGGTCAGCGCCCGACCGGCTCTCGCTCGCGTCGCGTAGTGCATTCGCGTGCTCCGTCGAAAAGGTGTGCCCTCCTTCTCGACGATACGCCGATGCGTGGCTACGCTGTCCCGCGCAGCGGGCTTGGCCTCGAAACCCTCGCCGGCGCCGATCATTTCGCACCAGGATGGAGACATCATGCAGTTCGGCAGCTACCAGAACGAGATCTACCTCGCGGCGCTGGGAGGGCGCGTTCCCGAGTTTCCGATGGAATACGGGGCGCTGGAGGCGAGGGCCACCGCCGCGATGTCGGAGTCGCTCTTCTCGTACGTCGCGGGTGGTGCCGGTGACGAGGCCACTCAGCGCCGCAACGTCGAGTCGTTCGAGCAGTGGGGGCTGATTCCGCGCATGCTGGTGGGCGCCGAAACCCCGGACCTGGCGGTCGAGGCCTGGGGCCACACGTTCGCCTCCCCGATCTTCATGGCGCCGGTCGGCGTCATCGGACTGTGCGACCGCGACAACCACGGCGACATCGCTGTCGCCCGGGCCGCCGCACAGACGGGCGTGCCCGCGATGTTCTCGACACTCATGGAGGATCCGCTCGAGGACGTCGTCGCCCACGCCGGCGACACCCCCAGCTTCTTCCAGCTCTACACCCCCAAGAATCGGGAACTTGCCGAGAGCTTCGTCAAGCGCGCCGAGGCCGCCGGCTACCGGGGGATCACCGTCACCCTCGACACCTGGGTCCCGGGCTGGCGCCCACGCGACCTGACCACCGGCAACTTTCCGCAGCTCCGCGGTCACGTTTTGAAGAACTACACATCCGATCCGGTGTTCCGGGAGATGGTCGGCTCCGACGATCCGCAGATGACCGTGCTGCACTGGGTGCAGACCTTCGGGAACTCGCTGACCTGGACGGATCTGGAGTGGCTGCGCTCGCTGACGACGCTGCCGATCGTCCTCAAGGGAATCTCGCACCCCGAGGATGCGCGGCGGGCGATCGACGCCGGCGTCGACGGCATCTACTGCTCGAATCACGGTGGGCGGCAGGCGAACGGCGGAATCGCCGCGCTCGAGACGCTGCCGGCGGTCGTCGAGGCGTGTGACGACCGGGTTCCCGTGCTGTTCGACTCGGGTGTCCGCTCCGGCTCCGACGTCGTGAAGGCGCTCGGGCTGGGGGCCACGATGGTCGGGATCGGGCGTCCCTACGTATACGGTCTCGCGATGGGCGGAGTGCCGGGCCTCGTCCACGTCCTGCGCATGCTGCTGGCGGAGGCGGAGCTGCTCATGGGCGTCAACGGGTACCCGGACGTCGCGGCGGTGCGGGAGAACATCCGTCGTCTCGTTCCCGGAAGTCTCTAGGGCGAAGACGAATTCGGCGTCGTGGGATCGGGAAACCCGACCCCACGACGCCGTCTCGGTCGTGAGGCTACGCGGTCGAGACCAGGTTGCCGTCGATGTGCGACTGGTACGCGGGCAGGTCGAGCATGCCGTGTCCGGACAGGCCGATCACGAGCACCTCGGGCTCGGTCAGGCCGCGCGCGTACTCCGCGGCGGCGGCGATCGCGTGTGCCGACTCGGGGGCGGGCACGATGCCCTGCGTGCGCGCGAACAGCACACCGGCGTCGAAGGAATCGGTCTGGTCGACGGCCTGGCCCGTGACGTAACCGAGTTCGACGGTGTGGCTCAGTAGCGGTGCCATGCCGTGGTAGCGCAGGCCGCCGGCGTGGATCGGGTCCGGGACGAAATCCTGACCGAGCGTGTGCATCTTCAGCAGCGGCGTCAGGCCGGCGACGTCACCGTGGTCGTAGCGGTACTCGCCCTTGGTGATCGACGGGCACGCGGCCGGCTCGGCGGCGATGATCCGGGTCTGCGCCTTGCCGTGCAGCACCTCACGGATGAACGGGAACGCCAGACCGGCGAGGTTGGAACCGCCACCGGCGCAACCGAACACGACGTCGGCGTTGGCCTCTCCCGCGTTCCGCAGCTGCTCGACGGCCTCGAGCCCGATCACGGTCTGGTGCAGCACGACGTGGTTGAGCACGCTGCCCAGCGCGTAACGCGCGTCGGGATCGTTCGCGGCGACCTCGACGGCCTCGGTGACAGCCATGCCCAGCGAGCCCGGGGTGTCGGGGAAGTCGGCGAGCATCTTGCGGCCCGACTCGGTGAGCTCCGACGGGCTCGGATGCACCGTGCCGCCGTAGGTCTCCATCAGGTGCCGGCGGTACGGCTTCGACTCGTACGACGCCCGGACCTGCCACACCTCGAGATCGATACCGAACTTGGCGCACGCGAACGACAGCGCGCTGCCCCACTGACCGGCGCCCGTCTCGGTCGTGATCTTCTTCACGCCGTCCTGCGCGTTGTAGTACGCCTGCGCGACGGCGGTGTTGGTCTTGTGGCTGCCGACCGGGCTCACACCCTCGTACTTGACGTAGATCCGAGCGGGCGTCCCCAGCGCCTTCTCGAACTCGCGGGCACGGATCAGCGGGGCCGGCCGCCAGGTGCGGTAGGCCTCACGGATCGGTTCGGGGATCTCGATGTACTGCTCGGTGGTCGCTTCCTGCTCGATCAGCGCGCTCGGGAACAGTGCGGCGAGGTCGGCCGGCGTGACCGGCTCCTTGGTGCCCGGGTGCAGATGGGGCGGCGGGGCGACCGGCAGGTCCGCGACGATGTTGTACCAGTGGGTGGGGATGGGTGTCGTGTCGGACACTGCTGGTTCCTCTCGGAGAGTGGCAGGACGGTCGTCCACATTGTGATGGCGGTCATTGCCGGGTTGCACTCGGGGTCCGTCGATGCACGTAGGAGGCACTCGGATCGAAGGCCATACCATGCATCGACTAAACTGACTGGTCAAATGAGTGACACCGAGCGCGAGCCGCAGACCGACGACAATCCCATCACCTTCGCCGACCTCCAGATCGACGAACGGGTGCTGAAAGCCCTTTCCGACGTCGGCTACGAGTCGCCCTCGCCGATCCAGGCCGCGACCATCCCGACACTGCTCGAGGGCAAGGACGTCGTCGGCCTGGCCCAGACGGGTACCGGCAAGACGGCCGCGTTCGCGATTCCGATCCTGTCCCGCCTCGACGTCGACCGGAAGGTGCCGCAGGCACTGGTCCTGGCGCCGACGCGTGAGCTCGCGCTGCAGGTCGCGGAGGCGTTCGGCAAGTACTCGGCACACATCCCGGGTCTCCAGGTGCTGCCCATCTACGGCGGTCAGGCCTACGGCGTCCAGCTGTCGGGTCTGCGTCGCGGCGCCCAGATCATCGTCGGCACGCCCGGTCGCGTGATCGATCACCTGGAGAAGGGCACGCTCGACCTCTCCCATCTCGAGTACCTCGTCCTCGACGAGGCCGACGAGATGCTCAAGATGGGCTTCCAGGACGATGTCGAGCGGATCCTCGCCGACACTCCCGAGTACAAGCAGGTCGCGCTGTTCTCGGCGACCATGCCGCCGGCGATTCGCAAGATCTCCAAGCAGTACCTGCACGATCCCGTCGAGATCACCGTCAAGGCGAAGACCGCGACGGCGTCGAACATCACCCAGCGCTGGGTGCAGGTGGCACATCAGCGCAAGCTCGACGCGCTCACCCGCATCCTCGAGGTCGAGTCGTTCGAGGCGATGATCATCTTCGTCCGCACCAAGCAGGCCACCGAGGACCTCGCGGAGCGCCTGCGGGCCCGCGGATTCTCGGCCGCCGCGATCAACGGCGACATCGTGCAGGCGCAGCGTGAGCGCACGATCGGCCAGCTCAAGTCCGGTGCGCTCGACATCCTCGTCGCCACCGACGTCGCGGCCCGCGGTCTGGACGTCGACCGGATCTCGCACGTCGTCAACTACGACATCCCGCACGACAGCGAGTCGTACGTGCACCGCATCGGCCGCACCGGCCGTGCCGGCCGCACCGGCGACGCGCTGCTCTTCGTCGCACCCCGCGAGCGGCATCTGCTCAAGTCGATCGAGCGCACAACGCGGCAGCCGCTCACCGAGATGCAGTTGCCGACCGTCGAGGACGTCAACGCGCAGCGTGTCTCGAAGTTCGGCGACTCCATCACGGCGAGCCTGAACTCCGAGAATCTGGCGCTGTTCCGCAAGCTCATCGAGGACTACGAGCGCGAGCACGACGTTCCGCTCGCCGATATCGCCGCCGCGTTGGCGGTGCAGTCCCGAGACGGCGAGTCCTTCCTGATGGAGCCCGAGCCGCCGGCCCCGCCGCGCCGCGAGCGTGAGCCGCGGGAGCGGCCGGCCCGCCGATTCGACGACGGCGGTCCGAGCGGGCCGCGCGTCGGTCGCGACGGCCAGGAGTTCGCGACGTACCGCATCGCGGTCGGCAAGCGGCACAAGGTCGTGCCGGGCGCGATCGTCGGCGCGATCGCCAACGAGGGTGGGCTGCGCCGCAGCGACTTCGGGCACATCAGCATCCGTCCCGATCACAGCCTCGTCGAGCTGCCGGCGAACCTGCCGAAGGAGACGATGGAGGCGCTGCGCGCGACGCGCATCTCGGGCGTGCTGATCCAGTTGCAGCCCGACCAGGGTGCGCCGACGTCCCGCCCGTCCCGGGGCGGCCGGGACGATCGCGCGGGCGGCAAGTTCGGGCGCGACCGCGGTGACCGGGGTCAGCGCGGCGATCGGGGAGACCGCGGCGATCGGGGCGACCGGTTCCCGAAGCGGCGTCCCCGCGACTGACGCTCACCTGAAGAACGGCCTTCGGAACGGGCGCCGGCGAGTCCTCGACTCGCCGGCGCCCGTTTCTGTGAATGAGATGGATTCTGTGACGGGAGTGAAAGCTGCTCTGTAATGTGCCTCACAGTTTGCGGTCGGGGGATCCGCGCAATCTCATCAAGGAGGCACGAACGTGGCCCACCCGATTCGTCGAGGGTTGATCGCAGCTGCACTAGTCGCCGGCGCATCCGTCGGCCTGGCGGCACCCGCCGCGGCGCAACCGGACATCGTCGGCTCCATCTCCAACGCCGCCGACCTCACCGACAGCCTCGCCGACGTCGTGTCGTCCGTCGGCTCCGGAAGCAGTGGTGGCACCGGAAGTGCCAGCCTGTTCGCCGGAAGCGGCGAGATCGCGATTCCGCTCCCGATACCCAGCCCACGCGGCCTCGCGGCCCTCGCCGCGGCCACCACCCAGACCGGCAAGCCCTACCTGTGGGGAGGCAACGGCCCCGACGCGTGGGACTGCTCGGGCCTGGTCCAGTGGGCGTTCCGCACCGTCGGGATCAACCTGCCCCGCACCAGCCAGGAGATGGCCCGCTTCACCGGCGGGATGCTCGTGCCGCTCTCGGTGCTCCAGCCCGGTGACGTCATCACGATGGACACCTACGACATCGCCGGTCATGTCGGCATCTACGCCGGCAACGGCATGGTGTTCAACGCCTACGGCACCGGAGTCCCGACCGGGCTGCGGCCGTTGTCGGACTTCACGATTCACAACGTCCGACGGTTCTTCTGAGCCGGAGCGGCACAGGGCTCAGTTCAGCACCTCCGTCAGTACCGGGGTTCCGGTGTCGAACTGCGTGCGGTACAGCTGGGCGTAGCGACCGCCGTGGCCGAGGAGTTCGGTGTGGTTGCCGCGCTCGACGATTCGGCCGTCCTCGATCACCAGGATGAGGTCGGCGGCCCGGATCGTCGACAGTCGGTGCGCGATCACGACGGCGGTCCGGCCCTCGAGTGCTTCGCCGAGGGCCTCCTGGACGGCGGCCTCCGACGTCGAATCCAGGTGCGCGGTGGCCTCGTCGAGGATCACGACGCGCTGCTGGGCGAGCAACAACCGGGCGATGGTGAGCCGCTGGCGTTCGCCTCCCGACAGGCGGTAGCCGCGCTCACCGACCACGGTGTCGAGCCCGTCGGGCAGCGATTCGATCAGCTGGGTGAGCCGCGCCCGGCGGAGCACGTCCCACAGTTCGTCCTCGGTGGCTCCGGGACGGGCGAGGAGCAGGTTGGACCGCACGGACTCGTGGAACAGGTGACCGTCCTGGGTGACCATACCGACGGTGCGGCGGATCGAGTCGGACGTCAGGTCGCGGACGTCGGTGCCGGCCAGCTCGATCGCACCCGAATCGGCGTCGTAGAGACGGGGGAGCAGGCTCGCGACGGTCGACTTGCCCGCGCCGGACGACCCCACGAGTGCGACCATCTGCCCGGGTTCGATGCGGAACGAGATGTCGTGCAGGACGGTGGAGCCGCCGCGGCTGTCGAGGGTCGCGACCTCCTCGAGCGAGGCGAGGGAGACCTTGTCGGCCGCGGGGTACGCGAAGCTCACGTCCCGGAACTCCACCGCCACCGGACCGGCCGGGACCTCCACGGCGTCGGGCTTCTCGGCGATGAGGGGCTTCAGGTCGAGGATTTCGAAGACACGCTCGAAGCTGACCATCGCGCTCATGACGTCCACGCGCGCGCTGGCGAGCGATGTGAGCGGCGAGTACAGCCGGGTGAGCAGCAACGCCAGCGACACCACGGCACCGGCCTCGAGCTGACCGCGCAGCGCGTAGAACCCGCCCAGCCCGTAGACGAGTGCCAGCGCGAGCGCGGAGACGAGCGTCAGGGCGGTGACGAACACCGACTGCAGCATGGCCGTCCGCACCCCGATGTCGCGCACGCGCCGAGCCCGCACCGAGAACTCGGCGGACTCGTCGGCGGGCCGGCCGAACAGTTTGACCAGGGTGGCGCCGGGCGCCGAGAACCGCTCGGTCATCTGCGTGCTCATCACCGAGTTGTGGTTGGCGGCCTCACGGTTGAGCCGGGCCAGGCGTGCGCCCATCCGTCGGGCGGGCAAGACGAACACCGGCAGCAGGAGCAGGGACAGCAGGGTGATCTGCCATGAGATGCCGATCATCACGACGAGCGTGATCACGAGGGTCACGACGTTCCCGACGACTCCGGAGAGGGTGTCGCTGAAGGCGCGCTGCGCGCCGATCACATCGTTGTTGAGCCGGCTGACCAGGGCGCCGGTGCGGGTGCGGGTGAAGAAGGCGACCGGCATGCGTTGCACGTGGTCGAACACCGCTCGACGCAGGTCGAGGATGAGGTCCTCGCCGATGCTCGAGGAGAGCCATCGGGTGACGATCGCCAAGCCCGCCTCGACCAGCGCGATCGCCGCGATCAGCAGGGCCAGGCGCACCACCACCGAGGTCTCGTCGCCGGCCACGATCGCGTCGACGACACGGCCGGCGAGGAGCGGTGTGGCCACCGCGAGCGCGGCGGTCACGACGCTCAGCACCAGGTACCACGCGATGTGGCCCCGGTGCGGTCGCGCGTACCCCGCGACGCGACGAAGCGTCGCCCGCGAGAACGGCCGACTGTCCTGCTGCGCGTGCATCGCGTTGTACATCGCGTTCCACGCGGTGACTTCCATGCTCATGGTGTGCACCCTCCCGTCGCCCGGTCACGCTAGGACCGGGGTACGACACGACGGTAAGACCTCGACATTGGTTGAGGTCAATGGGTGCGCGGAAGCCCCAGGTCAGCGGGCGACGTCGACGACCAGGCGCGTGGGGTTGTCCAGGGTGTACACGCGGTAGTCGGCGTCCGGACGGGCCAGCCCGATCAGCGTCTGGTCCGTGCCCTCGAAGATGCCTGCGTCACGGACCTCGGTCACGATGCCGCCCGGCGCTGCCTCGAGCGGGTTGGGACCCGCGTACTCCTCGACCCCGGTCGCGTACGGCATCGACGCACCGGTGATCATGACCTGCAGGATCGCCTGACCGCTCACGGCGAGCGGCTTGCCACTGCCCTGCTGGTTGGCGGTGGAGACGATCTCGGAGCGCCAGCCCGGGGTGCCGGTTCCTCCGAACTCGAACACGACGCGGTCGAAACCGTCGTGGGTGCCGATCCTCATGTCGCTGATCGTGAGCGCCGCATCCGCGGACGCGGTACCGGTCTGGGCGTCCTGCGCGGTGGGCGCCGCGGTCAGCGTGCCCTCGTCGGCCGCCAACGGGGCGGCCTTGACCGGGGAGGACGTCGACGCGGTGATCGACGTCGAGGAGGCGGTGGGCTCCGAATCGGTACTGGAGCAGCCGGCCAGAGCGATCGCCGCGAGAGCGACGGAGGAGATTGCGAGCGTGCGGCGGGACCGAAGGTACGTCATGAGTGGCGATGGTAGGGCTGGGCTGCGACACCGTCGTGGTCCGACGCGGCGTCGTGTCCGTTTCGGTATGTGACGTCGGACGCGTTCAATCTCCGGCGAGGGCGTCGCGCAGGTAGGCGAGGTCGTCCGCGATTCCGTCCGCCGGCGTCTCGAGGATGACGGGGGCGCCGGCCGCGGACACGACAGCGGTGAGCATCGCAGGGTCGATCAGGCCCGTCGCGAGGTTCGCGTGGCGATCGCGCGCGGAGTCGAACTCGTCGCGGGAGTTGTTGAGGTGGACCAGGTCGATCCGGCCGGTGATCGCCTTGACGCGTTCGACGATGCCGAGCAGTTCCTCCCCTCCGGCCCACGCGTGGCACGTGTCGAGGCAGAACCCGGCGTCGAATTCGCCGATCGAATCCCACAGTCGGGCGATGGCGTCCAGGTGCCGGGCCATCGCGAAGTCGCCGCCCGCGGTGTTCTCCACCAGGATCGGCACGGGGAATCCGCCCTTGTCCTGCTGGCGTTCGAAGAGTTTGCGCCAGTTCGCGACTCCGGCGGCCGGGTCCTCGCCGTCGCGCACGTGGCCGCCGTGCACGACGAGGCCGACCGCGCCGATCTCCGCGGCCGCGGCGGCCTGGTCGGCGACGGCCTTGCGCGAGGGCATGCGGAGCCGGTTGTTGAGGCTCGCGACGTTGATGACGTACGACGAGTGCACGACGACGTCGATGGGGCTGGCCAGGATCCGGTCGGTCTGCGGGTGGGGTTCCGGTTTGTCCCACTTCTGGGGGTCGGTGAGGAACAGTTGGACGATGTCGGCACCTAGGTGTTCGCCGGCCCCGATGGGGTCGGCGTCCTGCCGGACGTGGGCTCCGATCCGCATGTCGTCGAGCGTAGCGGCGGAGCGGTCCCGATCAACGGGAAACGCGACCCGAGGGTCGCCCGTTCCTGGTTGTGTGTCGGTCGGCACATCGTTTACTGCGGGAGATTGAAACCACATGGGCAAGCTGGACGGAAAGGTCGCACTCATCACGGGTGCCGGTCAGGGAGTCGGTCAGGGCGTCGCTTTCGCGCTCGCGAAGGAGGGCGCGCGGATCGCGGTGTCCGGTCGGACCGAGTCCAAGCTGATCGAGACGTGCGAGCAGATCGCCGGATTCGGCGGAATCGCGGAACCGGTGGTCGCGGACGTCTCGGACGCCGACGACATCGCGCGCTCGGTCGAGACGACCATCGCGCTGTTCGGCGGTGTCGACATCCTGGTCAACAACGCCAGCCTCAACCCCCTGGGGCCGATCAACGAGTTGAAGGCGGACATCCTCGAGCGTGCGTACACCTCGGGGCCGATCGCGGCGCTGCGCACGATGCAGGCCTGCTACCCCTCCATGAAGGAGCGCGGTGGCGGGGCAATCGTGAACATGGTGTCGTCGGTCGCGGTGCGCTGGGACGCGAGCGGGTACGGCGGGTACGCGTCGGTGAAGGAAGCGGTGCGCTCGCTCACCCGTGCGGCGGCCTGCGAGTGGGGTGTCGACAACATTCGTGTCAATGCTGTTGCTCCGCACGCCATGTCGCCGGGTCTGCAGCGCTGGACCGAGGCTCGTCCGGAGGAGGCCGCGGCTTTCGTCGCGAGCATTCCGATGCGTCGCATCGGTGACCCGGAGACGGACATCGGCAACGCGGTCGCGTTCCTCGTCGGACCGGATTCGGCCTACCTGACGGGTGCGACGATTCCGCTCGACGGCGGGCAGGCGCGCTGGTCGTGACGGCGGTCAAGCGGGCGTTCGCGTTCGCCGAAGCGCTCGGTGCGGTGGACGTCGGTGGCCGGTCGGCTGTCGATGTCCACCGAGCCGGTATCTTCCGCACCAATTCCGTTGCACCGCAGTCGGACGACGTGCCGTTCCGGACCGTCGTGTGGTCGTGGGACGACGAGCCTGCCGGCGTGAGTGTGGATCCCGCTGCGGTGCTGACGCTCGCCGAGTCGGTCCGCTGGGACCGCCGCGGTCCCGCCGTAATCGGGGGTGGCATCAAGCAGGTGTGTTTCGTCGCGCGCCGCGCCGATGTCCCGCGCGCCGAGTTCGAGCGCCGCTACGCCGCGCACGCCGACATCGCGCGGGTGCACCATCCGGCGGTGAGCCGATACGTGCAGAACCTCGTCGTCGATGCCCACGGTGCGGGCGCCGGCGCGATCGAGGCGATCTCGGAACTGTGGTTCGACACCGTCGACGACTACCGCGAGCACTACTACGCGGGACCCGACAGCCCCGATGTCGTCCGAACGGACGTGGTGGACTATCTGGACTTCACCAGGGGTTTCAACGTCATGATGGAGACGCGGACCCAGTAGCGCGAACCTGCCCCGGCGCCTCCCGGTGCGTGTGATGATGAGTTCCTCACGCGCATCGGGAGGACCCGGTCATGGCTGCGGATTTCATCGGCACGGATTTCACGGGCAAGGATTTCGCCGGCAAGGTTTCGGTCGACATCAGGGACTCGACGCCGGACTGGGCGCCGTTCGCCGAGCCGCGGGCGCCCGAGGGCGCGCCCAACGTCCTGTATCTGGTGTGGGACGACACCGGGATCGGTACGTGGGACATGTACGGCGGTCTGGTCGAGATGCCGAATCTCGAGCGCATCGCCGATCGCGGGGTGCTGCTGAGCCAGTTCCACACGACGGCCCTGTGTTCCCCGACGCGGGCCGCGCTGCTGACTGGGCGGAACCCCACGTCGGTGGGCATGGCGACGGTCGAGGAGTTCACCGACGGCTTCACCAACGCGAGCGGCCGGATTCCGGCGGACTGCGCGCTGATGTCGGAGGTGCTCGGTGAGCGCGGCTGGAACACCTATGCGGTGGGCAAGTGGCACCTCACCCCGCTCGAGGAATCGAATCTGGCTGCGACGAAGCGTAATTGGCCGCTTTCGCGGGGGTTCGAGCGCTTCTACGGATTCCTCGGCGGCGAGGCCGACCAGTGGTATCCGAACCTGGTTTACGACAACCATCCGGTGGAGCCGCCGTACTCGCCGGAGGACGGATACCACCTGTCGAAGGACCTGGCGGACAAGTCGATCGAGTTCATCCGCGACTCGAAGGTGATCGCGCCGGACAAACCGTGGTTCATGTACCTGTGTCCCGGCTGCGGCCACGCACCGCACCATGTGTCGCAGGAATGGGCCGACCGATACTCGGGCCGCTTCGACATGGGCTACGAGAAGTACCGCGAGATCGTCCTGCAGAACCAGAAGGACCTGGGGCTCGTTCCGGCCGACACCGAGCTGTCGCCGATGAATCCGTACGCCGACGAGGTGAGCGCCGAGGGGCTGCCGTGGCCGCCGCTCGACACCGTCCGTCCGTGGGATTCGTTGAGCGACGATGAGAAGCGACTGTTCCGCCGGATGGCGGAGGTGTTCGCCGGCTTCCAGAGCTACACCGACGCGCAGATCGGCCGGGTCCTCGACTACCTGGAGGAATCGGGCCAACTCGACAACACGATCGTCGTGCTGCTCTCCGACAACGGTGCCAGCGGTGAGGGCGGACCCAACGGCTCGGTCAACGAGTACAAGTTCTTCAACGGCTACCCCGACGAGGTGGAGGACGGGCTCGCGAAGATCGACGAACTGGGCGGTCCCGAGACGTACAACCATTACTGCCTCGGCTGGGCGATGGCCTTCAACACCCCGTACAAGCTGTTCAAGCGGTACGCATCGCACGAGGGCGGGATCGCGGACCCGTGCCTGATCTCGTGGCCGGCCGGTATCGCGGCGCGGGGCGAGGTGCGCGACCGCTACGTGAACGTCTGCGACATCACACCCACCGTCTACGAACTCCTCGGAGTCGACCCGCCGCTGTTGGTCGGCGGCGTCCCGCAGCGGCCCCTCGAAGGGGTGAGTTTCCGTCCGATCCTCGACGATCCCGACGCGGCCACCGGCAAGGTCACCCAGTTCTACTCGATGCTCGGTACCCGCGGGATCTGGCACGACGGCTGGTTCGCGAACACGGTCCACCCCGCCGCCCCGTCGAACTGGTCCCATTTCGACGACGACCGCTGGGAGTTGTTCCACATCGAGCGCGACCGCAGTCAGGTCCACGACCTCGCGGCCGCGCGCCCCGACAAACTCGACGAGATGCGGGCGCTGTGGTTCGCGGAGGCCGACAAGTACGGCGGACTGCCGCTCAACGACCTCGACATCCTGTCGGCGTTCCTGCGCTACCGGCCGTACCTGACCGGGGCGCGGACGTCGTTCGTCTACTACCCGGACTCGGCGGTGGTCGGTCCGGGGGCCGCGCTCGAGATGCGGGGAAGGTCCTTCTCGCTGCTCGCGGAGGTGACCGTCGAGTCGGCCGACGACGTCGAGGGTGTGCTGTTCGCGCACGGCGGCCGGCTGGGCGGGCACACGTTGTTCGTGCAGGACGGCCGTCTCACGTACGTCTACAACTTCCTCGGCGAGGAGGAACAGGTCGTCGTCTCGACGGAGAAGGTGACCGCCGGCGCCCACGTCCTCGGTGTGCGATTCGAGCGGACAGGCGTGCGGGACGACCAGTTCACGCCGGACGGTGAGGTGACGCTCCACATCGACGGCCGGCCGGTGGGCTCGCGCTCCGGAGTCCGGATGCAGCCCGCGATGTTCTCGGGCGTCGGGGAGGGGATCCGGATCGGACGCGATCCCGGGCAGTCGGTGTCGGTCGCGTATCGCGCGCCGTTCCGCTTCCGGGGCGGGTCCATCGCGAAGGTCACCGCGGACGTGTCCGGCGAGCCGTACCTCGACATCGAGCGTGAGATCGCGCGGGCGTTCTCGCACGATTGACGCATTCGTCGCAGGTCGGGGTACAAGATCAGGGATGTCCCCGATGGTTTTCTGTCGTGTCCACGGGCGAGGATGGTGGGCATGCCAACCGAAACCGAGATGCCCACCGAAACCACCGCGGCCGCGCGCGCGGTCAACCTGACGAAGGTCTACGGGTCGGGGGACACCCAGGTCCATGCGCTCGCGGGCGTGTCCGCGGAGTTCGCGCGGGGGGAGTTCACCGCCATCATGGGGCCGTCCGGCTCCGGCAAGTCGACGCTCATGCACTGCCTCGCCGGTCTCGACGCTGCATCGTCGGGTGCGGTGCTGATCGGTGCGACGGATCTGACCACGCTCTCGGACAAGCAGATGACGCAGCTGCGCCGCGACCGGATCGGGTTCGTGTTCCAGGCATTCAACCTGGTGCCGACGCTCACGGCACTGGAGAACATCACGCTGCCGCTCGACATCGCCGGCCGGAAAGCCGACCAGCAGTGGCTCGACACCGTGGTCGATCGGTTGGGCCTGCGCGACCGGCTCGACCATCGTCCGGGTGAGCTGTCGGGCGGTCAGCAGCAGCGTGTGGCGTGCGCGCGGGCGCTCGCCGGGCAGCCGGAGATCATCTTCGGTGACGAGCCGACCGGCAACCTCGACTCGCGTTCGTCGGGTGAGGTGCTGTCGATCCTGCGGGCAGCGGTCGACGAGTTCGACCAGACCGTCGTGATCGTCACGCACGATCCGCGGGCGGCGAGCTTCGCCGACCGTGTCGTGTTCCTCGCGGACGGCCGGATCGTCGACGAACTGCGCGAGCCCACCGCGGAGTCGGTCCTCGACCGCATGAAGAACCTCGAGACGGTCTGACGCCATGGCTGTGACCAATTCACCGATGCGCAAGGTGTCGTTGCGCAATCTCGCCGCGCACAAGGTGCGGCTCGTCCTGACCGTGCTGTCGGTGGTGCTCGGCACCGCCTTCGTCGCGGGCTCGTTCGTGTTCACGGACACCCTGCAGAAGACGTTCGACAGCATCTTCGACGACACCGCGCAGGGCGTGGACGTCCGGGTCAGCGCCGTGGAGCAGGGTTCGAGCGGTGTCCCGATCGCCGACGTGGACGTACTCCGCTCGATCGAGGGCGTCCGTGCCGTCGCGCCGGCGGTGGACGGACAGATCGTCGTCCTGAACTCGTCCGGCAAGCCGATGCAGAACGGCGGCGCGCCGAGCATGGGCTCGTCGTACCTGCCGCCGGACCAGGCGCTCGGCGAACCGACGACGTTCGTTGCCGGGACGCCGCCGAAACAGACGGGTCAGATCGCGCTCAACCAGGGCGCGGCGACGCGGGCCGGTCTCGACGTCGGGTCGAACACCCGAGTGCTGACGATGCGCGGCTGGAACGACGTCACCGTCTCCGGCATCTACGCGCCCGACACCGACACCGGCGGCTACGTCGGTGCCCTGTTCACCGACGCCCAGGCGCGGGAGTTGTTCACCGACGGCAGCCACGTCGGCTACATCGACGTCGCCGGGTCCGGGGTGTCGCAGGACGAGTTGAGTGATCGGATCGCCGCCGCCCTGCCCGACACCAAGGTCCAGACCGGTGCCGAGGTGAAGCAGGAGACGAAGGACGAGATCGGCGAGGCTCTCAGCTTCGTCAACTACTTCCTGCTGGCGTTCGGCGCGATCGCGCTGCTGGTGGGCACGTTCATCATCTACAACACGTTCTCGATGATCGTCGCGCAGCGACTGCGTGAGTTGGCGCTGCTCCGGGCGATCGGCGCGAGCCGCAAGCAGGTGGGCCGTTCCGTGGTGTTCGAGGCGCTCGTCGTCGGCGTCATCGGCAGCGCGATCGGACTCGCGGCCGGTGTCGGACTGGCCTACGGTCTGCGCGCGCTGCTCAACGCGTTCGATCTCGGCCTGCCCGAGGGGTCGCTGCAGGTGGCGCCCCGCACCGTCGTCGTGGCGATCGTGCTCGGTGTAATCGTCACCGTCGTCAGCGCGTACGCGCCGGCCCGTCGCGCCGCGAAGGTGCCACCGGTCGCCGCGATGCGCGAGGAGTTCGCGTCCACCGGCGACACCCTGCGCGTCCGCACGTTGATCGGTGCGATCGCAGCGGTTCTCGGCGTGCTCGCGCTGGTCGTCGGCGCGCAGTCCACCGGAGGCGGTGCGGCGGCGATCGTCGGACTCGGCGCTCTCGCGCTCGTCCTCGCGGTGCTGCTCGCGGCACCGGCGCTGTCGCGTCCGATCGTCGGCGGTCTCGGTGCCGTCTTCGCCAAGCCGTTCGGTCCGGTGGGGCGTCTGGCCCGCACCAACGCGGTTCGCAACCCCAAGCGCACCGCCGCGACCGCGTTCGCCCTCACCCTCGGGCTGATGTTGGTGTCGGTGATCGGCGTGTTCGGTGCGTCGGCCAAGTCGAGCGTGAACTCCCTCGTCGACAAGGGCGTCGAGGCAGACTTCGTGCTCACCGGGCCGCAGGGCATCGGTGTGCCGGCGGGCGCAGCGGGCGCAGCGGGCCGGGTGGACGGTGTCGCCGAGGCGGTCTCCCTCCACGGGGTGGCCGCGAAGATCGACGACGACGATGTCTTCGGCACCGCGCTGAGCGGCTCCCCGGACGGTGTCCTCGACTACGCGATGAAGGAGGGCTCCGCGTCCGTCGGCGGCACCGACATGATGGTCAGCGAGACCGAGGCCGCCGACCACGGCTGGAAGATGGGCACACCCGTCACGCTCACCGATCGTGACGGCGAGCAGACGACCGTCACGGTGACCGGCATCTACGAGGACAACCAGTTGCTGGGTCCGTGGATGGTGTCGGACGAGGTGTACCGGGAGATGACGCCGGCGAACATGCGGGCCGAATGGGCCGTACTGATCAAGGCGACCCCGGGCGCGGATCTGAACGCGATGGCCACCGACCTCGCGACCGTGACCGACCCCTTCGTCGTCGTGCAGGTCCAGGACCGGGAGCAGTTCAAGGGCGCGCAGGGTCAGCAGATCGACATGCTGCTCTCGGTGCTCTACGGCCTGCTCGCACTCGCGGTCGTCATCGCGATCCTCGGCATCGTGAACACCCTCGCGCTGTCGGTGGTCGAGCGTCGCCGTGAGATCGGCATGCTCCGGGCAGTCGGTATGCAGCGTGCACAGGTGCGCCGGACCATCTACCTCGAGTCGGTACTCATCGCGGTGTTCGGCGCCCTGGTGGGCGTCGTGCTGGGCGTCGTGTTCGGGTGGGGCTTCGTGCGGACACTCGCGGATCAGGGCCTGGACCAGATCTCGGTGCCGTGGGGCCAGGTGATCGCGATGCTGATCGGTTCGGGTGTCGTGGGCGTGCTGGCGGCCCTGTGGCCTGCCTCCCGCGCCGCACGGACCAAGCCGCTCGAAGCGATCTCCGACATGTAGGCCGGCAAGGCCGGAACAGAGGACGGTACCTTCGCGGCTTCGGCGGCGAAGGTACCGTTTTCGCGTGAGCAACCTGCAAGAGATCGGTGATCGTGACGGCTGGCGCTGCTGGCTGTGCGACGAACCCGTCGACCCCGACATGTCCGTCAACGACCCGCGTGGCCCGAGTGTCGACGGCATCGCGACGGCGAAGAAGAGCAAGGCCAAGGCCGTTCAGGAACGCCTGGCGCATCGCGCGTGCAACACCAGGAAGGGTGCGGTCAAGCCCGTCGTGCCGTGGCCGGACCACCTGTTCGTGGTCGATCCGGCGCCGATCGTCGGGGTCGTGGAGCAGCTGAGCCGCAAGGGGGGTCGCGTGGCGGTGGCCCGCTGCCCCGGCGAGTCGGATGCGGAGGCTGCCGCGCAGTGGTTGGTCGACCGGTTGTCGCGCTTCGCGCCGGAGCTCGACGTGACCACTCGCATCGATGCGGGTGGCGGCGGATACCTGCTCGTTCTGGAGACTCGCTGACGCGTGCGCAAAGCCTCCTGTTTGCGTATGCCAGGAGGGTAACGTTCGCACCGAGGACCGGTCCGGATCCGTGCGCGTGGAGGTAACCATCGATGAACCTGGCGTTGACCCCGCAAGAACGTGTTTTTCGGGACGAGATGCGCACGTTCTTCCGGACGGAGATTCCGTCCGACATCCGGGAGCGGGTGGCCTCCGGTGGCACGGTGAGCCGGGACGATCTCGTCGCGACACAGCGCATCCTCAACGGCGCGGGTCTAGCGGTCCCGCACTGGCCGGTGAAGTGGGGTGGACGGGACTGGACGGCGATTCAGCGTCACATCTGGCTCGACGAGATGCAGCTCGCCGCCGTCCCGGAACCGCTCGCGTTCAACGCGAACATGGTCGGCCCCGTGATCGCGGCGTTCGGGTCCGAGGAACAGAAGGAGCGGTTCCTTCCGGCAACCGCGAACCTCGACATCTGGTGGTGCCAGGGCTTCTCGGAGCCCGGGTCGGGCTCGGATCTCGCGTCGCTGCAGACACGGGCGGTTCGTGACGGCGACGACTACATCGTCACCGGACAGAAGACGTGGACCACGCTCGCGCAGTACGCCGACTGGATCTTCTGCCTGGTGCGGACCGACCCGAACGCGCCGAAGAAGCAGGCCGGCATCTCGTTCCTGCTGATCGACCTCACCTCACCGGGCGTCACGGTCCGGCCGATCCGGCTCATCGACGGGAGCTACGAGGTCAACGAGGTGTTCTTCGACGACGTCCGGGTTCCCGCCGAGAACCTCGTGGGAGAGGAGAACGCGGGCTGGAGCTACGCCAAGTTCCTGCTCGGCAACGAGCGCACGGGCGTCACCGGCGTCGGCCGCACCAAGGTTCGGCTGGCCCGGGCCAAGGAACGTGCCGCGCAGACGCCGCTCGGATCCGGAACGCTGCTCGACGATCCGCTGTTCGCGGCGCGCGTGGCCGAGCTCGAGAACGAACTGCTCGCGCTCGAGCTGACGCAGTTGCGGGTGGTTGCCGCGTCCGCGAACGGCAAACCCGATCCGGCGTCGTCGCTGCTCAAGCTGCGCGGGTCGGAACTGCAGCAGGCCGCGACCGAACTGCTCGTCGACATCGCGGGCCCGGACTCGCTGCCCTTCGACGCGGGGGACGACATCGACTCCCCACTGTGGGCGCAGCGGGCCGCACCCACCTATCTCAACTACCGCAAGGTGTCCATCTACAGCGGGTCGAGCGAGGTGCAGCGCAGCATCATCGCGTCGTCGATCCTCGGATTGTGAGGCGGCGACATGGAATTCGATCTGGACGACGAACAGAAGCTGCTGCGCGACACGACGCGCGAGCTCCTGGGTCGCAGTTACGACCTCGAACAGCTCTCGGCGGCGAAGGGGACGCCGCGCGGCTGGCGTGACGACGTGTGGCGAATGCTCGCCGAGACCGGCCTCCTCGGGCTCGGCTTCGACGAGGTGGACGGTGGTTCCGGCGCCGGCCCGGTGGAGGTCGGGATCGTCATGACCGAGCTCGGGCGCCGGCTCGCCCCGGAACCCGTGTTGGACGCCGTGCTGCTGCCCGGTGGTGTGATCGCGGAGGTCGGCAGCGAGGCCCAGCGCCGCAAGATCCTGCCGGGCGTCGTCGGCGGCACCATTTTGCTCGCGTTCGCGCACACCGAGCCGGGGCAACGCTGGCCCTCGCTGGACGTGCGCGCCACCGCTGTGCAGCGGGGGGATTCGTGGACGATCAGCGGAACCAAGAATCCCGTACCGCACGGCGACCGCGCGGACACCGTGGTGGTGTCGGCGCTGCTGCCCGATGGCGGAGTCGGCCTGTTCCTCGTCGACGCCGACACCCCGGGCGTGACCCGGAAGTCGTACGCGACGCACGACGGGCTGCGCGGCGCGCAGATCGAACTGCGCGACGCTCCCGCCGAGCCGTTGGGGGTGGGAGGTGACGCGGTAGTCGCGATCCGGGCCGCACAGGTGCGTGCGCAGGCCGCGCTGTGCGCCGAGGCGGTGGGCGCGATGGAGGAGGCGCTGCGGCTGACTACCGAATACCTCAGGACCAGAAAGCAGTTCGGCGTTCCACTGGCGAGCTTCCAGACGCTGACGCAGCGCGCCGCGGACATGTACGTCTCGCTCGAGCTGGCGCGCAGCATGAGCCAGTACGCCACCATGTCCCTCGCCGACGGAGTGGTCGATCCGGTGGTCGCCTCGCGCGCCAAACTGCGTATCGGGCGGTCGGCGCGCCACATCGGGCAGGAGGCGATCCAGATGCACGGCGGCATCGGCATGACGGCGGAGTATTCGGTGGGCCACTACGTGTCGAGGCTGACCGCGATCGAGCACACACTCGGTTCCGCCGACGATCATCTCAGGGTGCTCGCAGCCGACGTCGCCGGCCACGACATGGTGAACGTGGCCGGGTGACACGCCCACGGAGGTAGTCAGGACCACAGGAGTACCAGGACCGCAGGGGTTACAGGACCACAGGGCGATCTCACCGAAGGGAGCTACCGATGGCGGACGGACTCGAGTTCGCGGTCCTGGGTCCTGTCACGGTGCGTCGCGACGGGAATCCGATCGTGCTCGACGCCCAGCAGCGCGCGTTGCTTGCGGCTCTCCTGGTGGCGTTCCCGCATTCCGTCGACATCGAACGACTGCGCGCCCAGGTGCGCTACACCGGTGCCGCGGCGGCCGGTGACGGGCAGGTCGGCGGGGGTCCCGACCCGCTCGTGCAGGCCCTCGAGGGCCTGCGGCAGCGGCTCGAGGCCGGCGCCGCGGAGGGTGAGCGGAATCTTGTCCGTGACGGGACCCGGGTGCAACTGCTCGTCGACCGATACGCGGTCGACTCCCAGCGGTTCGTCGACGAGGTGCGGCGCGGGGATGCGATGGTGGCGACCGCGCCGGACGCCGCCGCCGACGCGTATCGCGAAGGCTTACGTCTGTGGCGGGGCATCGCCTACGCGGGGATACCGACGACCGCCTTCTTCGAGACCGTGTTCATCGAGACCGAGGTGTTCCGGCTGACCGGTCTCCGATTCGGTGCCCGAATGTCCTTGGCCACAGCGCAACTCGACAGCGGAGCACCCGCCGCCGCCGCGGTCGAGGCGGAGGCGCTGGTGGCGGACCACCCCCTCGACGAGCGTGCGTGGGAACTGTTGGTGCTCGGACTGGCACGCTCGGGCCAGCGGGCGCACGCTCTGGCCGCGCTCCGCAGGTGTCGCGCGATCATCGACGATCGCCTCGGCTGCGAAATCGGTCCGGCTCTGAGGCGAATCGAGACCGCGATCCTGACGAACGATGCGGTGTATCTCGAAACGGCCCGGGTGTCCGAGCCACGGAAGTCTCGCGGATCGAACCTCGTCGCGCCGCGGACCCGCCTGATCGATCGCGAGCGGGACGTATCCGAGCTGATGGAACTACTCGAGACCGGGCAACTCGTCACCCTCGTCGGACCCGGCGGTGTCGGTCGAACGCGGCTCGCGGTCGAGGCCTGCCGTCGGCGTGAGAATTCCGACGGGCCGTGGGTCGTGGACCTCTCCAAAGTCAGCGACGGGGCGCTCATTCCGTCGACGATCGCGACCATGCTGGCGCTGCCCGGAATCGGGTCGGCGACTCACCTCGCCGATGTACTGGCCGCGCGCGCATGCGTGCTCGTCCTCGACAACTGCGAGCACGTCGCCGGCTACGCGGCCGACGTGGCGCGCGCGATCGTCGCCGAATGCCCGGACGTGCGGATCATCGTCACGGGTGCGGATCCGCTCGGGGTGGAGGGGGAGGCGGTGCACGTCGTGACGCCGCTCGAGGTGGACGGTGCCGCCGTCGAGCTGTTCTCCGAACGAGCCGCGGGGGTCACGGCGGGGTGGACGTTGGACTCGCACAACTCCAACGCCGTCCACACGATCTGCCGCGCAGTGGAGGGGCTGCCGCTCGCCATCGAAATCGCTGCGGCACAGCTGCGATGGATGACCGAACAGCAGATCGTCGAGCGTCTCGCCACGCATTTCACGTTGCTGCACGGCACTCCGGATCCAGCTATCGGTCCGCGGGGACGGTTGTGGGACACCATCGACTGGGCCAACCGGCTGCTGTCCGACGGGGAGGCGCGACTGCTGCGTCGGGTGTCGGTGTTCGCCGGCTCGTTCGACGCGGAGGCCGCGACTGCGGTGTGTGTATTGGGCGCACTGGATCGGGTGTCGGCGGTTCTGACGGGTCTGGTTCGGCGGGGCCTGATCCGAGTCGTTCCCGGCTCCTCGCCTCCCCGGTATCGCATGCTCGCGACGGTGCGCCGCTTCGCGCGAGAACAGGCCGACGACGCGGAATCGATCGGGATACGGGCGGCACACCGCGCCTACGTCCTCGCTCGGGTGGAGGCGATCTCGCCGCTGCTGCGCAGTGCCCGGGCCGGACAGGCGGTGGATATGCTCGCGGTCGATCAGGCCGAGCACCGTGCGGCTCTCGAGTCTGCGTTCGCAGTCGACGATGCGCACTATGCGCTCGAACTCGCGGGGCATCTCGCCTGGTTCTGGTACCGCATCGGCAACGTCGGTGAGGGCCTGCAGTTCCTGAGAACCGCACTGGATCTGGTCGCGGGGGATTGGCGGCCGCCGGAGCCGAGGGTGATGGCGCGGGCGCTCGATGGTTTGGCTTCGTTGACGTACCTCACCGGCGATGCGTCGACAGCGGAGGACTCGGTGCGACGAGGTGCCCAGTTGTGGTCGTCGATCGGTGAGATGGGCGAGGTGGCGCGCGACGAGGCGTGGCGGGCCCATTTCGTGGCCATTCAGGGCCGACCCGAGGTCGCGGTCGAAATCTGCCGCCACGCGGTGCAACTTGCGGTCGAACACGATGCGCTGTGGGCGGAGGCCGAGGGGCGGATGTTGCTCGGCATGCTGTTGCGGTCGGTGGGGGAAGTCGAAGAGGCGCGGGACGAGTTGCGGCAGGCGATTCGGATAGGCGAGCGCTGTGGCCATCGCTGGGCCGTCACGTCGTCGACCTGGGCGTTGATGAAGGCGGACGCGGACGCCGGCGACGTGGAAGGCGCCCTGTCGACGATGCGAGTGATGCGCGCCGATCTGGAGGAGGAGGGTGACGTCACGTCGTGGCTGGTGATGATCCATTCGACGGCGGCGGTGTTGGCAGCGTCCGGCCGCCCGGCGGACGGTGCTGTGTTGATGGGGGCGGTCGACGCTCTCGGCGCGCATGCAGGATTTCTGCCGGCCTGGATCGACGCGGTCGATGGGCCGATCGAGGCAGCCGTCGTTCACGACGCACTCGAGGACAAGGAATACGAGCAGTACGCAGCAATGGGCGCCCACTTGACCCGCGAAGAGGTCAACCGGTTGGTGGGTGAACTGGTGGAGGGCCCGGTCTCCGAAACTCGTCGATAACCGCCTCGTTTCGCAGACTCCGATCTGCCCCTATGCGGCGCGGGGTCCTTCTCGGCCGTGGGCGGGGATGGGTTTCTTGTAGGGGTCGACCGAGCTGGGTGGGGTGAACCACGGCTTTCGGTCGGTGCCTATGTGAACGTGCCAGTGACTGTGGTGCAGGAGTCGGTGGTGGTGCCGGCAGAGGAGGGCGAGGTTGTCGAGGTCGGTGGGTCCGCCGTCGGCCCAGTGTTTTATGTGGTGGCCTTCGCAATGTGCTGGTGGTGCTCCGCAGCCGGGGAAGGCGCAGCCGTGGTCGCGGGCTATGAGTGCGCGGCGTTGTTTCTTGGAGACGGTTCTGCTGGTGCGGCCGAGGTCGATGGGGACGCCGTCGTGCATCACTATCGGGGTGAGGTGGCAGTCGCAGGCGAGTCGGCGGGCGGTGGCGATGGTGAGTGGCCCCAAGTGCGGCATGCGTGCAACATCCTTGTCGCCGAACATGTCCGGACTGGTCTTCCGGCCGGAATCCTGGTCGTCACTCTGATCGAACTGGCCATGATCCGCCCCGGAGCGGGCAAGGTCGGCGGCGTTCACGTGCAGCGACAGGTGCGGCTTCTCTCCACCTTCGATGGGTGCGTCGCCGGAGTCGAGGTAGCGGCGCAGGATCTCGGCGAACGCGTCCGCACGTTTGTGTGCCGGGGTGCGCGCCCCGGCGGGGTCGTCGACCGGATTCCTCGGCTTGGTCAACGCAGACAAAGCTGTCAACAGCATCTCCCCGGTCACGGCATCGAGATCGCCCTTCACGGCGACGCGTCCGTTCAGGGTTTTCGAAGCGTGGAATTCGTTGCGTTCGACGTCCTCGCTGGGCGGCAGGTCGTCGGACTCGAAGATCCGCTCGAGCCTCGCGATGCAGGTGCGCACGGTCATGGTGGTCGCGGCAGGCCCAGTGGCGGCGTCCAGCAACACTTTCCGGCACGAACCCAACGCCTCGACAGGCATGCCGCGGGGTGGACTTTCACAGAACTTCCCGATCAACGCCGCATGCTCGGCCGAGACGGCGCCGTCGTTGAAGGCGTCGGCGATCTCGGGTTGCCGGCTCAGCATCCTGCCCAACGCGAGGATCCGTGCCGCGGCCGGTACTTCCAACAACGTGTTCGCAGCCAGCCACTGCTTGACGCTCCGGAACCCGAGGGTGTCGAACGACACTGCGCGCGCGTCGATTTCAGCGACGGCAACCACCCGCAGGGTGTCGAGTTGTTCCATTGCGTGGAAGATGTCGAGCGCGGTCTGCAGCAGTGTGATTTCGGGCAGCGCGCCTATGTCCTCGGGCCGCGGTGCGGTTACTGCGATGCTCGAATTGTTGAGTCCCCCCGGATTCATGATGCGAGTGTAGTTCGAACGGGTGTTCGAGTCAATGGCTCGACGGTTGGTAGACGTAGTTGCGCGAAACACCCTGCGGGGGCGTGTCGGTTGGCTACGCTGCGAACCATGCGCAGATCGAGGATCTTGGCGGCAGTGGGGGCATTTTCGACTCTGGTGGCGGTCTGGGGTGGTGGGGTCACGGCTCCTGCGCTCGCGGATGCCGCTCCGGTGCAGGCGGCTGTCGACGACTTCTATCGTGCGCCGGACGGATTCGAGTCGACGGCGCCCGGCACCATCCTTCGTGACCGGCCCGTGCAACTGGCGTCGTACTCGGCATTGCCGTTCAACGCGCAGGCATGGCAAATTCTGTATAGGACAACGGATCTCGCGGGCGCTCCTATGGCGAGTGTTACGACCGTGATCCTGCCTGCCGGTACACCTCCTCCCGGTGGGCGCCCACTGCTCTCGTATCAGATGGCCACGGACAGTATCGATCCCGGCTGTGCAGCTTCTGTCGCCATGCAGCCCGGATCCGGACTCGAGGCGTTCACCAGTCAGGGGCAGATGACCTTCGTCGGTCAGGCGCTCCAACGGGGCTGGGCTGTATCGGTTCCCGATCACGAAGGGCCCGCGCCGCGTGTGGGTACTCCACGAGAGCCCGGTTATGTAGTGCTCGACGGCATCCGGGCAGCGGAGCAGTTCGCTCCGCTCGGACTTTCCGGCGCGCAGACGCCGGTCGGATTGTGGGGCTACTCGGGCGGCGGGCTTGCATCCGCGTGGGCTGCGCAGGTGCAGCCCACCTACGCGCCCGAACTGAACGTACGAGGATTCGCTCTGGGTTCGCCGTCGCCGGATCCTGCGGCGGTCGTCCACCGTCTCAATGGAACCCCCTGGGCCGGACTGCAGACAATGGTTCTCGCGTCGACACGGGAGATATTCCCCGACGCGGGCCGTGAGATCGATGCACGCCTCACTCCGGAGGGCCGCGCGGCGTTGGCCGCTCCAGCCGATCAATGCCTGGCGTCGACGATTGCCACCAACCTCTTTCGCGACAACACCGGCTACTGGACGGTCCCGTTGACGGAACTGTTGCAGGTGCCGGCGGTTGCCGCCGCCGTCGAGGAGACCAAACTCGGCGGCACTGCACCCACGGCACCCGTGTATCTGTACAGCGGCGTCAACGACGAGATCGTTCCGATCGCCACCGTAGATCGGCTGGCCGACACGTACTGCGCGGGCGGTACACCGCTCACGTACCGCCGAGACGAGACGAGCCTGCACGCCACGCTCATCGTGACCGGCGCCGCGGACGCGCTGAACTGGCTGGGGGACAGGATCGATGGTGTGCCGAGCGCGCCGGGTTGCAACACGCAAACCCTGACCTCGACCCTGCAAGCGCCCGGCGCCGCCGAGACCTACGTGTCGTCCAATCTGGGGACGGCCGAGATCCTGATGGGCCGACCGATCGGGCCTCGATAACTGGGTGAGAGGGCGCTCAGCCGTAATAAGGCGGCTCTACGTCGGGGTCGTCGGCGACGATGTCGACCTGGGCCTCGGCCATGAGTTGGTCGATCGCGGCCGTGCCGGCGCCTATCGTGGCGAAGTGCGGGTCGATATCACACGTCACGCACCACGCGCGATCGGCCGGCCACGCGAAGGCAAGGGTCGGAGCGCCGATATCGTGCAGCAAGGCCTTCATCTGTGCGTCCCAGTCGGCGGCATCGGCAACCGTTCCGTGGAACAGGAAGTAGTCCCGGTTCGGGATCGAAATCTTCGGCATCGGATCGTCGATCGCGAAGCTGGGCCACCCGTCCCAGACGCAGAAGTGGCAGTCGTCGGGCGTGCTCGTGTGACCGGCCAGCGCGGTCAGGACGATGCCGATCTGTGCGTTGTCGGACAACGCATCCGGGCCGACGCTCACCTCGCCTTCGAGCTGTCCGGGATAGGCGGGATCGGGGATGATCCGCAAGCGCGCGTAGCTGTCGTAGCAGCGTGGTCCGCGGGCAGCGAGCCGTCGCCAGTCGTCGTCGCGCTGCTCGAGCCAGCGCGCGGCCGACAGGTCGACACACCGTGTGATGGTCATGGTGAACAGTATGAAGACCGTCAGTCGGCAACGCGGGGGATTGTCCGGCGAGATGCGGACCAGCGCGAGAAGGGAAATTCACATCCTTCCACTATCAACTTATAACGCACTGGGGGCCTTGCGGCAAGGCCCCGGGTGTGGCGCAGAATCGCTGGCCTGAGCCGGAATTCTCAGGTCGAGAATCCGTCCGGCAGGGCCGGTGTGAGCCAGTCGGGGCAGCCGGCCCGGGGAAGGTGAGGGTACGTGTCAACTCGGGAATACGAACACGAACTGCAGGACGAGCAGACATACGTGGCGGGGCTCTACTCGCGACTCGACGTCGAGCGTGCACGCGTGAAGGGCAGGTACAGCGCGACGTTGCGGAGTCCGATCGATGCCGAGAACGGCGGCACGCTGGTGGAACGGGATGCGGGCGTGCGGGCGCTGGCCAGGGAGATCACCCGGCTGGACGTCGCGGATCACGGTCTGTGTTTCGGCCGGCTGGACAGCCTCACCGGTGAGCCCTCCTACATCGGGCGTATCGGTCTGTTCGACGAAGCGAACGAATACGAGCCGCTACTGCTCGATTGGCGGGCGCCGGCGGCCCGGGCGTTCTATGTTGCCACCGCCGCGCACCCCGAGGGCATGCGCCGGCGTCGCCAGTTCCACACGCGGGGACGTGAGGTGGTCGACTTCACCGATGAGGTCCTGGGTCGCCCCGAGGGCGAGGAGCCCGGTGGCGGCGTGGATCGGGTCGACGCGGCCCTGCTCGCGGCGGTCGACGCGCCGCGGGGCGCCGGCATGCGCGACATCGTGGCGACGATCCAGGCCGAACAGGATCGGATCATCCGGCTCGACCACTCCGGGGTGCTGGTCATCGAAGGCGGCCCGGGCACGGGGAAGACCGTCGTGGCGCTGCATCGCGTCGCCTACCTGCTCTACACGCAGCGGGAACGCGTCGAGCATCACGGCGTGCTCGTCGTCGGCCCGAATCCGGCGTTCCTCAGCCACATCGACCGCGTCCTGCCGTCGTTGGGCGAGTCGAACGTGGTGTTCACGACCACCGGCGATCTCGTGCCGGGCCTGCACGTCACCGACGAGGACGCTCCCGACGTCGCCCGTTTCAAGGGGTCGCTGCGGATCCTGGAGGTGCTGGCCGCGGGAATAGCCGATCGACAGCGGCTGCCGGAGGACCCGTTGTCGATCGACCTGGCCGACGTCACGGTGCGGATCGACGCCGAGACCGCGCAGTGGGGCCGGGAGGAGGCGCGGGCGAGCGGACTCCCGCACAACGAGGCACGCGAGGTATTCCGCGACATCGTCACGTACGTGCTCACCGAGCGGGCGATCGGACGCATCGGTCGGGGCTGGCTGACGCGCGCGGATCGCGATGCGTGGGAGCGGCTGCGCGCTGATCTGCTCGCCGAACTTGCCGAGAGCGAGAAGTTCACGGCCGCGCTGGACGACCTGTGGCCGATCCTCGAGCCGGAATCGTTTCTCGCGCAGCTGTTCGCGTCACCGGAGCGGCTGCACGCGGCGGGTGCGGATCCCGCGCTGTGGCGCGCCGACGGGGACGCGTGGACGGTGTCGGACGTCCCGTTGCTCGACGAACTGGCCGATCTGCTCGGCCCCGATCCGTCGGTGGAGCGCGCTGCGGAGCGGAAGCGCAGGACCGAGGCGCAGGCCGACGCGGCGTACGCGGCAGGCGTGCTCGACCTCATGGTCGGCCGCGCGGACCACATGGACGACGACGACCACCTGTTCGCCACCGACCTGCTCCATGCCGAGGATCTGGCCGAGCGCTTCGTCGAGAGAGATACCCGTGAACTCTCGGAACGTGCTGCTGCGGACAGGAACTGGACCTACCGGCACATCGTCGTCGACGAGGCGCAGGAGTTGTCGGAGATGGACTGGCGGGTGCTGATGCGCCGCTGTCCGAGTCGGTCGTTCACGGTTGTCGGCGATCTGGCCCAGCGCCGGTCCGCGGCGGGTGCGACCTCGTGGGACGCGATGCTGGCACCGTACGTGCCGGGCCGCTGGGTCTACCGATCACTGTCGGTGAACTACCGGACCCCGGCGGAGATCATGGCCGTCGCCGCCGCGGTGCTGGCCGAGTTCGCGCAGGATGTGACGCCACCGGATTCGGTCCGCGAGTGCGGCGTGCACCCGTGGTCCCGGCGCGTCACCGCCGATGAACTCGACTCTGTCATAGCAGAATTCGTGCGCGACGAAGAGGGGCGGGAAGGGACCAGTGTCGTCATCGGGCCGCCCGACGTGCCGGGCGCGGTGGCGGCGTCGGAGACGAAGGGGCTCGAGTTCGATGCCGTCCTCGTGGTGGACCCCGATCGGATCCTCGCGGACGGTCCCCGCGGCGCCGCGGAACTCTACGTCGCGCTCACCCGTGCCACCCAACGCCTCGGAGTCGTGCATCGCGGTCCGTTGCCGAACGTTCTGGCTGGGCTCTCCCGAACCGTGCGCGCGTAGGGCGACAGCCGTTCAGGCCGGGCGCACCCACTCGAAGGCGTGTGCCTCCGAGCGGGTGCCCTCGGCGGTCCGGGACCGGTTGGGCTCGCCCAGTTCGGTGAGCATCGGCGTCGCGATGTCGACGAGGGCGGTCAGCGTCTGCGGGGTGAGCCAGTCCGGTCGCGTCGCGAACGCAATGTCCTCGGTCGACGTGTTCCCGCTTGCGCCGGGCGCGAACGGGCACCCACCGAGCCCGCCGAGCGAGCCGTCGACGACGCTCGCCCCGGCACCGATCGCCGCCAGTGTGTTCGCGACGCCGAGCCCCCACGTGTCATGGCCGTGGAACACGATGCGGCGCTGCGGAGATTCGGCTTTCACCCGAGCGACCAGTGCGGCCACCTGCGCGGGCACGGCCTGGCCGAGCGTGTCGGCCAGGACGATGTCGTCGGCGCCGTCACCGCGCGGATCGTTCGCGATCGCCAGCACGCGGTCGGCCGGCACGTCCCCCTCGAACGGGCACGTGAACGACGTCGCGATGCACAGCTGGATGCGTCCGCCCACGGCACGGGTCAGTTCGACGGCGGCCGGCATCGCGGCGAGGCTGTCGTCGGTGGACCGTCCGATGTTGGCGCGGTTGTGGGATTCGGACGCCGAGAAGCAGTACTGGAAGTTGCGGGCCCCGGCGGCCGCGGCCTTCTCGACGTGTCGGGGCGTGGCGACCCACACCCAGCAGTGATCCAGCTCGTCCGGCGTCAGCTCACCGATCAGCTCGAGAGTGTTGGCCATCGGCGGCACCAGATCGGGCCGCGCCATCGAGCCGATCTCGAGTTCGGGGACGCCGAGGGCCAGCAGCCCCCGGGCGATCTCGAGCTTGCGGTCGGTCGGCAGCACCTTGCCGGTCAGCTGAAGCCCGTCGCGCAGGGTGACGTCCCGCAGAATCGACCGGGGCGTAAGCGAGTAGCTCATCAGGACTCCGTCTCCGTGACGATGCGATCGATCTCGGCACCGGACAGTCCGAGCACGGTCGCGAGCACGTCGCGGGTGTGTTCGCCGAGATCCGGGCCGACGTGGTCGATGGGCAGTGACTTGTCGCCGATCACGGGCACGATGCCCGGGAACCCCACCGGCTGCGGTGATTCGGCGCCGGTATCGACGTCGAAGGTCTGGATCATGTTGCGTGCGTTGTACTGTTCGTCCTCGACGATGTCGGCGGCGGTGTAGATGGGCCCGGACGGGACGTGCGCGTCGTCGAGGATGCGCAGGGCCTCGTCGCGGGTGTGGCGCGACGTCCACGCGCCGATGGCGGCGTCGAGTTCGTCGCGGCGCGCCCAGCGTCCGGCGTTGGTCTGCAGGTCCGCATCCGCCGCGAGGTCGGGTCGTTCGATCGTCTCCATGTAGCGCTGGAAGATCGCGTCGCCGTTGCCGGAGATGATGATGCTGGTGCCGTCGTTGCACGGGTACGCGTTGGACGGGGCGATGCCCTCCATCCGGCCACCGACCCGTTCGCGCTTGACGCCGTAGGCGAGGTAGTCGGGAATCAGGGATTCCATCATCGACATGATCGATTCGTTGAGCGCCACGTCGATGGTTCGCTGCGACAGCGCGAGCCGCTCTCCGGCGCGAGACTGCTTCTGGTACAGCGCCATCACCGATCCGAATGCGGCGTACAGGCCCGCGATGGAGTCACCGATCGACACACCGACGCGCACCGGCGGGCGATCGGGGTCGCCGACAAGTTCGCGGAAGCCGCCGAGCGCCTCGGCGACCGCGGCGAATCCGGGGCGTTCGGCGAGCGGCCCGGTCTGCCCGAACGCGGAGATCCGGGTGATCACCAGGTCGGGGTTCACGGCGTTCAACTGCTCGGGCCCGATGCCCCACTTCTCCAGGGTGCCGGGACGGAAGTTCTCCAGCAGGACGTCGCAGTTCGCCGCGAGATCGAGGACCAGGCGGCGCCCCTCGTCCGACCGCAGGTCGAGCACGATCGACTTCTTGTTCCGGTTGATCGTGCGGTAGAGCATCGAGGTCGAGCCCGAATACAGGCGCCAGTTGCGCAGCTCGTCGCCGGTGCGGGGACGCTCGACCTTGATCACTTCGGCACCGAAGTCGGCGAGCAGCCGGCCTGCCGTGGGTGCCGCGATGTAGTTGCCCAGCTCGAGCACACGGATTCCGTCGAGGGGCCGCGTCGGGTTGTCCTGCGTCATGCCTCGATTCAAGCAGTTCCGGGTCCGCCCCGTTTTTCCCGTCCATCGGGAAGTGACATGCACAGGCGGCCGCGCCTACGGTGTGCTGAATGAGACGCAGGCCACACCTCTCGTGTGGTCTCCCGACAAACGGTTGGAGTGGATGGTGGGTCTGAGTTCGGATCGGATCGTGGTGGTCACCGGCGCGAGTCGCGGCGCGGGTAAGGGAATCGCGCTGGCGCTCGGTGAGACCGGGGCCAAGGTGTACGTCACCGGGCGGACGCAGACCGAGGGCGACGCCCCGCTGCCGGGCACGGTGTTCGCGACGGCCGAGGAGGTCACCCGCCGCGGCGGCGAGGGCGTGCCCGTCGTGCTCGACCACAGCGACGACGCGCAGGTCGCGGCGTTCTTCGAGCGTCTGCGTGAGGAGCACGGGCGCCTGGACATCCTGGTCAACAACGCGCTGGCGGTGCCGGACGAGCTGACCACGAAGGGCCCGTTCTGGGAGAAGTCGCTGGCGCTGCTCGACGTGCTGGACGTCGGCATGCGTTCGAGCTACGTCTCGAGTTACTACGCCGCGCCGCTGCTCGCCGCGAACGGTGAGGGTCTCGTCGTCAATACGTCGTCCTTCGGCGGCACCTGCTACATGCACGGTCCCGCCTACGGCGCCGGCAAGGCCGCAGTCGACAAGATGGCCCACGACATGGCGGTCGACTTCCGGCCTTTCGGCGTCGCGGTGGTCTCGCTGTGGATGGGTCTGCTCCTGACCGAGCGCACCAAGGCCGGGTTCGACGCGAACCCGGGCGCATACGACGGCCTGGCGGCAACCGCCGAGTCGGCGGAGTTCCCCGGACGGGTCATCGACGCCCTTGCCCGTGATCCCCAGTTGATGAAGCGCAGCGGCCAGGTGTTGGTCGGCGCCGAGGTCGCGGAGGAACTCGGTGTGAAGGACCTCGAGGGGAAGCAGCCGCCGTCGCACCGCCAGTTCCTCGGCAACCCGCCGTCGTTCTCGGACGCCGTCATCGACTGACGGTCGAATCGCCCGGCACCGATCGGCTGCGGACTCGTATCGGATCGGTACCGGTGCCTCGTTCCCGTCGTGTCGCTCCCACCGGGGGAGCGGCACGACAGGAAAGTGCGCTGCAGTCGATGTCGATCCGGTGAGTGCGTTCCTCGCGGGTCTGGTCGCCGCCGGTGTCGGTCTCGTCGAGTCGCACGTGCACACCACGGTCCGGGCGCTCATCGTCGCGTCGGGTCTCGGGCCTGCTGCTCAGCGCGTCCGCGCCGAGTCGCGCGGACGCCTCGAATCGCGCTGCCCGATCGGCTGACCGCGCCGAGGCGAGGTTTCTGGAACAGTGGTGGGCGGAAACCTCTCCGAGGAGGAATCATGCCCGCATCCGATTCGTTCGCGGCCGAGCGTCGGGCTCGGATCGACGAGCACGTGCGCTACTCGTGCGAGCGCGCGCGACTCGACGGCCACCATCCGCCACTCTCCGATGCGGCGGCCGTGTCGATCGCCGCCGCCCGCGTGGACGCCTCCACCCGAGAGATCCTCGGAGCGCGTCGCCGAGCGGGGCGGACCATTCCCTCGGTCGGTGGATTCGGGGAACTGCGCCTGATATCGGACGAGTACGCCCGGGTCGCGGCCAAGGCGGCGTCCCTGCGCCCGGGCCCACTCCAGTTGGCGTACCGCTATCGGGCCGCTGAACTGGGTAAACGCATCGCCGGCCTGCGATCGGCAGTGACGATGTCCGCCGCGCACTACGGCGGCGGTGTGCGGGCCATCCGTCGCGAACGGCGGGACGGGGTACACCTGGATCCGGCGCAGCGCGACGCCTTGTTCGTGGCGCTGCAGCGCACACCCGCGCCGCTACCGGTGCAGCGCCGGCAGTTGCACGACCTGCGCAATGCGATGCTCGAGTCGACCGCCGAACGTGTGGTCCGGATGTCCGAGCACACCCGGGCCGAGGACGTGGGCCGCCGCGCAGCCGAAGCGTTGGAGCATGCCGTCGAGGCCGACGACGACCGCTTCGTCGACCGCTACGACACGCTGCTGTTTCTCGCCGGGACCCTCTACGACCGCATCGAAGGAGCACCGGTCTGGCACTCCGAGCACTTCGCGATCCAGCGCGCGCAGCTGGATCTGGGGGAGGAACTCACCCAGATCGCCGTCGACACCGTGGCCCTGCACGGCATCGTCGGCGAACTCGACGGCGCACTGCTGTCCAGCCCGGAGGCGCGCGAGCACGTCCAGTCCCGTCGGGACGCGCTGGCCCCCGTGTGGGATCAGCTGGTCGTCCGGGTCGCGGCGCTCGCGCGGATCGGGGATCTGCTGGATCAGGTCGAATCCCATCTGCGCGCGTCGGAGTCGATGCGCTGGGCCACAAGTCTCGACACCCGGATCGACGAGCTCATCGCCCGCTCCGGCGATCGGGAGCTGTCCGCCGACAACACCCACCACGTGGGGGATCAGTTCGGCGGGGTCGAGGAGCTCATGGGCACGTATCGCGCGGCGCTGGGCGGGGACATCGCGGCTCTCACCTCCCGCGGAGAGGGGTAGCCGCCCGCGGCTCCGCCGGGTGTCGCCGATCGACCGTCCCGCGGAGCGGGAGAAGCGCTTCGGGCAGTCATCCTTCCTAACTTTTGCAAGTTAGTATTCCGACGTGGCCCGCCGCGGAGCGGACCACGACTGCTGTCAGCGAACGGAGTCGACATGAACCCCAGTGGAATCGAGGCGTACCGACTCGGCCGCAGCTTCGACGTCATGCCGATCCCGATGGATCCCGCGCACTGCGTCGACGTGCCTGCGGGCCCTCTTGTCTTCGTCGTCGAGTCTCGTCGGCTCACCGACGAGGCGATCAACTCGAACGCGGTCGAGCGCGGTCGCCCGGACGCGACGTACGACAGCGGCATCGACGACGGGGGCGCGTGTGTCCACGTGTTGAGCGCCGCGGACCGATCGGAGCACCTGCGGTTCGACTGCTTCGACAACGAACCGCACTACCACTACATCCGGCAGGAAGACCAGCAGAATGTCGTGGTGCGGTTCGATCAGTTCGCGGAGGGCGACGCCCGGACGTGGACCCTCGGCCGCCTGCGATCGAGGCTGCCGCACATGCTCGGGTCCCTCGGCCTGACCGAACTCGCGGACGCGGTCCGGGCCACGGATCTCGAGCCCGCGGTCGCGGAGGTGGAGCGACTGCTCGCCCGCTAGCGGGCACATGTCACCGGGTCCGACCGTCGGTGTGCCGCTGTCCGTTTGGTGCCGTTTGCATGTCAAGCTGGTCGGGTGCCGATACAGATCCCCGAGAACCCCAGGCTCGTGAACCCCGCCGAGGCCGCGGTGTGGTCCGCGTTGGCTGCTCAACTCGGTCCCGGTGATCTGCTGGTTGCCAACCAGCGTGTGACCGATCACCAGAAGGACCACGAGATCGATTTCGTCGTCGCGACCGAGGGCGGCGGGATCGTGTGCCTCGAGGTCAAGGGCGGACACATCTGGCACGACGGAACCGACTGGTTCCAGCAGCAGCGCAAGGGGCCCCGGGCGGTCCACCCGGTCCGGCAGGTGCGGGAATCGTGTTACGCACTACGCCGATTCGTCGAGGCCGATCCGCGATGGAGTCATGGACGGCTGCGGTGGGACCACATGGTGGTCTTCCCGAACACGGAGATCTCGCAGGATTTCGCGGTGGCCGACTGCCCGCGCTGGAAGGTCGTCGACCGCACCGACCTGGACCGGATCGGGGAGATGATCCGAAAGGTGGTCGCGGGTCAGCTGCTCGATCGTCCCGAGCTCACTGCCACCGGCATCGACAGCCTCGCGGACGCGTTGTCGGGCAGAGGGCTTCCGCAGCGCGACGTCGTGGCGCGGGCGATCGCCAACGAGGACGCTGCGGACGCGCTCACCGCCCAGCAGGCCGCGATCCTCGATGCGATCCGGTTGCTGCGCCGGGTCGAGGTTCGAGGTGGTGCCGGCAGCGGCAAGACCTTCCTCGCGGTGGAACAGGCACGGCGGCTCGCGAAGTCGGGGGAGCGGGTCGCGCTGATCTGTTACTCGCACGGCCTCGCGTCGTACCTCGAGCGGCTCACCGCGACGTGGCCGCGCAAGCACCGCCCGGCGTATGTCGGAGAGTTCCATGCTCTCGGCCAGCGGTGGGGTGCGCCGGTCGGCCCGGACGAGAGTATTCGCAACGACGACACCGTCAGGTTCTGGGAGCACGAACTGCCTCGTCAGATGGCGGCACTCGCCGCGGAGCTTCCGCCGGAGCAGCGATTCGACGCCGTCGTGGTCGACGAGGCGCAGGACTTCGCGGACGCGTGGTGGGAACCGTTGCTGGCTGCGCTGAGCGACGAGGACGAGGGCGGGATCTTCGTGTTCAGCGACGAGGGCCAACGTGTGTTCGACCGGCAGGGCGTGCCGCCGGTTCAACTCGTCCCGCTGGTACTCGACCAGAATCTTCGCAACACCAGACAGATCGCGGGATCGTTCACGTCGTTGGTGGGGCAGCGGATGAAGCTTCTCGGCGGCGACGGTCCGGACGTCCGCTTCGTACCCTGCGAGTCGGCCGACGCACTCGGGGTCGCCGACGACCGGATAGACGCACTGATGGACGAGGGGTGGCGCCCGGAGGACCTGGCCCTGCTGACCACCGGGAGCAGGCATCCCGAACAGGTGTCCCGGCAGCAGCAGGGCAGCGAGGAGTACTGGCAGAGTTTCTGGGACTCCGAGCAGGTCTTCTACGGGCACGTCCTCGGCTTCAAGGGGCTGGAGCGTCGCGCCGTCGTGCTGGCGGTGAACGAGGCTGTGGTGCAGGAGCGTTCGCGCGAGCGGCTGTACGTGGGGTTGTCGAGGGCTCGTGACCAGTTGGTGGTGTGCGGTGACCCCGATCTGATCACGCGCGTCGGCGGTCCCGAACTGGCTCGGCGCCTGGGCATCTGACCGCCGCGCCCGGCCCGGTGGAATGGCCCGCGGGCGCCGCGCGTCGGGGGTTCGCGGCGCCCGCGAGCCGGCTCACATCACCAGCCGCGCTCGGCGAGGCGGTGGGGCTGGGGGATGTCGTCGACGTTGATGCCGACCATGGCCTCGCCCAGGCCGCGGGAGACCTTGGCGAGCACGTCCGGGTCGTCGTGGAAGGTGGTGGCCTTGACGATCGCGGCGGCCCGCTCGGCGGGGTTGCCGGACTTGAAGATGCCCGAGCCGACGAACACGCCCTCGGCGCCGAGCTGCATCATCATCGCCGCATCGGCCGGGGTCGCGATGCCGCCGGCGGTGAACAGGGTGACGGGCAGCTTGCCGGCCTTGGCGACCTCGACGACGAGATCGTAGGGGGCCTGCAGTTCCTTGGCCGCGATGTACAGCTCGTCCTCGGGCAGCGAGGTCAGGCGGCGGATCTCCTGCCGGATCTTGCGCATGTGGGTGGTGGCGTTGGAAACGTCGCCGGTGCCGGCCTCGCCCTTCGAGCGGATCATCGCCGCACCCTCGTTGATGCGGCGCAGGGCCTCACCGAGGTTGGTGGCACCACACACGAACGGGACGGTGAAGGCGAACTTGTCGATGTGGTTCTCGTAGTCGGCCGGGGTGAGGACCTCGGACTCGTCGACGTAGTCGACACCCAGCGACTGCAGGATCTGGGCCTCGACGAAGTGGCCGATGCGGGCCTTGGCCATGACCGGGATGGAGACGGCCTCGATGATGCCGTCGATCATGTCCGGATCCGACATGCGCGAGACGCCGCCCTGGGCGCGGATGTCGGCGGGCACACGCTCGAGCGCCATGACCGCGACAGCGCCGGCGTCCTCGGCGATCTTGGCCTGCTCGGCGGTGACCACGTCCATGATGACGCCGCCCTTGAGCATCTCGGCCATGCCCCGCTTGACGCGCGCCGTGCCGACCTGGGCGAGCGACGCGACGGGGGAGGTGCCGGTGGGTGTGGTGTCGGTGTTGCTCACAGCTGATTCTTCCTTCGCTGTACTGGGGGGGTGGGAACGGTGTGTCAACGGGCCGGGGCGGCCATGCCGTCGAGGAACACCGTGATGCAGTCGTTCGAGAGCTCGTCGATCGTGTAGGGGTCGTCCGGCTTCCGCCAGTAGACGGTGAACCACACCGAGTCCCGGAGGAAGCGGTGGAACACCTTGGACGGAACGTCCTTTCGGAGGACATCGGCGTCCTTGCCGGCCTCGATGGCGTCGAGCCAGACCGTCTGGATCTCGTCCGCGATCGCGCGAGCCTCGGCGAAGTCGCGCAGGCCACGCAGATTGGGAAACTCTGCGTGGTAGACCTTGGTCGCGTCGGGGCGCGCGGCGCCCGTGGCGAGCGAGACGTCGACGATCGCCTTCAACCGCGCCCGGGGCTCGAGCTGATCGAGTTCCATCGCGCGATAGTTCGCGAGCAGATCCGAGAGGAACACCGTCACCAGTTCGGTGACGATGGCGCCCTTCGACCGGAAGTAGTGGTACAACGCGCCGGCGTTGAGGCCGACCTCGTCGCCGATCTCCCGCATCGACGTCCCAGCAATGCCACGCGCCGCGAACAGGGTGGCCGCAGCGTCGAGGATCTCGGACTTCCGGTCGTGGGGTCCCGCCACTTCAGTCCCTTCCGATTTGAACACTCATTCAACAACATTAACCGCGACGGTCGCGTCGCGTCAAAGTGATGCCGCCGCTGCTTCCTGCACCGCCGAACCTGGTGGACGGCGTATCGATTCGGATCGCAGCGCCGCGGCGGGGTGCCGTGTCCCCGTCTTGACGGCTCGCATCGCCCGACCTATATTCGCCTTGAATGAACGTTCAATACGATTTATTCGGGCATGAAGGGCGCCGCTTGACGATGCGGACCCGCGGTCGTAGTGACGCGGTGCCTGCGCGGATGTGACGCCCGCCCATGCTCTTTCCGCCCGGTTCGTGGCGCGAGGCCGCCCGGTATCCGCGCGAACCGCCCATGCGGACACCTTCCCGAAAGCGACGAGGAGATTTCATGACCAGGGTTGTCTACGCCCGCAGTGTTCACGACGAGCGCGAGATCGAGGCCTGCCTCGAGGTCCTGCGTGGTGGCCCGTTCGCGCTGAAGATCGGCAAGAACGTCGCCGAGATGGAGCGCAAGGTCGCCGACCTGTACGGCAAGAAGCTGGGCTTGATGTGCAACTCGGGCTCGTCCGCGCTGTACCTGGCGCTCGAGCTGCTGGATCTGCCGAAGGGCTCGGAAGTCATCACCTCGCCGCTGACGTTCTCGACGGATGTGTCGCCGATCGTGCGCGGTGGCTGGGTGCCGGTGTTCGTGGACGTCGAGCCCGACACCTACAACGTCGACGTCAGCAAGATCGAGGAGCTGATCACCGACAAGACCAAGGCGATCCTGGTGCCGAACCTGGCCGGCAACGCCCCCGACTGGGATGCGATCCGCGAGATCGCCGACAAGCACGATCTCAAGGTCATCGAGGATTCGTGCGACTGCATCGGCACCACCCTGCGCGGTACCAAGACCGGCTCGCGCTCGGACATCACGGTCACCAGCTTCGCGATGTCGCACATCATCACGGCTGCCGGCAACGGCGGCATGGTGTGTCTCGATGACGAGAAGCTGCGCGACAAGGGTCTGATGCTGCGCCGCTGGGGCCGCCGCTCCGAGCCGCACCTGTTCGGGTCCGAGCAGGCGAAGACCGGCCGCGTCTTCCGTGAGGACCTCGACGGCGTCGCGTACGACAACGACTTCATCTTCGACGTCCTGCCGTGGAACTTCGAACCGTCGGAGCTGGGTTCGGCCTTCGGATTGGTGCAGCTCAGCAAGCTCGAGGTCAACTACAAGCGCCGTCACCAGATCTTCGACGCGTTCAGCGCGGCATTCGGCGCCTACCCGGAGCTGTTCCGTCTGCCCAAGCCGCTGGAGGGCTTCTACACCGCGTGGCTGTGCTACCCGGTGACGATCCGTGAGGATGCCGGCTTCGCACGCGGGGATCTGCAGGAGTCGCTCGAGGGGGCGGGCATCGACACCCGCACGGTGTGGAGCGGCAACGTCACCCGGCACCCGATGATGCGTAACGTCGAGTACCGCATCCCCGAGGGCGGTCTGCCGTTCGCCGACGAGGTGTTCGAGCGGGGCATGTCGCTCGGCATGAGCCATGGCATGAGCGACGAGGAACTCGACCACGTCGTCGCGAGCATCCACGCGTTCGCCTCCAAGTTCGCGGCCGCGAAGCAGTAGCACCTCCATCTCTGCACGAGCCCCCGGCCTCCTGGCCGGGGGCTCGTGGCGTTCCGGCGAACGGCCACACTCGGTATGGAACACGGTTCTACACGCTTTCGAGTACACGTCTTGACATGTCCATGATCCGCGCTACTCTCGATGCAAGCGCATAGAACACGGTTTCAATCAAGCCGTCGATCAGGAGTGTCATAGTGACGAACGAAACCCCGTACATCCTCATCTCTGCCGACAGCCACGCCGGCGCCGATCACGCCACCTATCGCTCATACCTCGAATCGAAGTGGCACGAGGAGTTCGACGCGTGGCGCGGGAAGTACAAGAACCCCTACCGCGACCTCGTCGACGACGGCCGAACCCGCAACTGGGACAACGAGCGTCGACTGCGCGAGACGCAGGGAGACGGCACGGTCGGTGAGGTGCTCTTCCCCAACACGGTGCCTCCCTTCTTCCCGAGTGCCGCAGTGCTGGCGGGTCCGCCGCGGGCCGAGGACTTCGACAAGCGCCTCGCGGGCGTGCGGGCGCACAACCGCTGGCTGAAGGATTTCTGCAACGATGCTCCCGCCCAGCGCGCCGGTGTCGCGCAGGTGTTCCTCAACGACGTCGACGAGGCGATCAAGGACGTCGAGTGGGTCAAGGAGAACGGACTGCGCGGCGGGATCCTGCTGCCGAACCTGGCGCCGGACATCAAGTGGGTCAAGCCGCTGTACGACCCCGAGTACGACCGGCTGTGGAAGGTCTGTGAGGACCTCGGCGTTCCGGTGAACAGCCATGCCGGCACGGGCCTGCCCGACTACGGCCGCTACAAGACGTCGTCGCTGCTCTACATCAACGAGGTCGGCTTCTACTCGATGCGTCCGCTGGTGCAGATGATTCTCTCGGGCGTCTTCGAGCGGTTCCCGAAGCTCAAGTTCGCGGTGTCCGAGCAGGGCTGCGCGTGGGCGCCGGACCTGATGCGCCAGCTCGACACCGTCGATCTGCGCGTCAAGCGCACCGGGCGGATCGGCGAGCTGTTCTACAGCGAGGACGAGCAGTTGCCGTTGCGTCCGAGCGAATACTTCCGGCGCAACGTGTGGGTCGGCGTCACGATGCCGTCGGCGCAGGACATGGCCACCCGCGACACCCTCGGTGAGGGCAAGTTCATGTGGGGCAGCGACTACCCGCACAACGAGGGCACGTACCCGTTCACCCGCGAGTGCATCCGTCAGGTCATGCACGATGTGGACGAGGCCGAGCTGCGGAAGCTGTTCGCGGCGAACGCTGCCGAGCTGTACGACTTCGACCTGGACGCGCTGGCTCCGTTGGCGGCGAAGTACGGTCCGACGCCGTCCGAGGTCGCCCAGCCGCTCACCGAACTGCCGGACGAGCCGAACGACGTTCTGCTGCGCGAGTCGTTCGCCAAGCAGCTCGAGGCGGAGCTCAGCGTATGACCGGCCGTCTCCACGGACGGCGTGCGATCGTGACCGGAGCCAGTCGAGGTATCGGCGCCGGGATCGCGCAACGGCTCGCGGCCGAGGGCGCGGCCGTCGCAATCGTGGCGCGCACGGTCGACGAGCCCGATCGCGGATTCGACGGCACCCTTGCCCGGACGGCCGAGGTGATTCGCGCGGACGGGGGCACCGTGGCGATCGTCCCCGCAGCCCTGGAAGATCCCGACTCCCGTGCGCGGATCGTCCCTGAAGCCGAGAAGGCGCTGGGCGGGCCGATCGACATCCTCGTCAACAATGCTGCGGCCGCGATCTTCCAGCCGCTGCGCGACTACCCGTCCAAGCGTGCGCACCTGACGTTCGAGGTGAACGTGCATGCGCCGCTGGACCTCGCGCAGCGGGTGATCCCCGGCATGCGGGAGCGCGGCGAGGGCTGGATCGTCAACATCACCAGCGGCACCGCCCGGATCCGTCCGGTCGAGCCGCTGCCCGAGGGGGAAACCGACCTGGACGCCGACATCCACGGCACCGCGCTGTACGGCATGAGCAAGGCAGCGCAGGACCGGATGACGGCCGGTCTGGCTGCCGAGCTGAACGGCACGGGAATCCGGGTCAACGCGGTGCGCCCGCGCTCGGCGGTCGCGACCGCCGGGGCGATGTCGGTGGCGTCGAACATGGTCGGCTCGCAGTGGTTCGTTCCCGAGTCGCTCGAGGAGATGGTGGAGGCGGTGACGTGGTTGTGCGTCGCCGCGCCGCACCACACGGGCAAGGTCGAGGCGAGCCTGGACATTCTCGAGCGTGAGAAGGTCACGGTCCACGGTCTCGACGGCAGGCCTATCGCGAAGGAGCAGAACGCATGACGCCCTACGACGGCATTCCCATCGTCGACACCCATATCGGCTTCCGGGAGGCCGGCTACGACGAGTACGCGTTCATCACGCAGCAGACGAAGGACCGGGAGAGCCGCGACGAGTTCAGCATGCCGGCGCAGTACATGTTCAAGGGTGTGCCGGACGATCTCGCCACCGACGATCCGATCTCGGTGACGCTGCACCAGATGGACAAGCACGGTATCGAGATCGGCATGGTCAGCATGGCCAAGGAGTCGGGGCAGCGGGCGGTGAAGCTGTTCCCGGACCGGTTCGTCCCACAGGGCTCGGCAGTGGACCCCAACGACATCATGGGCACGCTGAACCGGATGACCCGCGAGTACGAGGAATTCGGCATCGTCTCGGTGAGTTCGTTTGCCGCGGGCACCTTCCCGCAGGTGGCGCTCAACGCGCCGCAGATGTACCCGATCTACGCGAAGTGCGTCGAACTCGACATCCCGATCTTCGCGTGCGCCGGAATCGCAGGCCCGCGAGTCCGATCAGCGGTCCAGCACGTCGAACTGATCGACGATGTGATGTTCGATTTCCCGGATCTGGTATTCGTCACGCGGCACGGCTGCGAACCGTGGGAGGATCTGGCCGTCAAACTAATGATCAAATGGCCGAACCTCTACTACTCGACATCGGCGTTCGCGCCCAAGCACTACCCGAAGGCGATCGTCGACTACGCGAACACTCGCGGCGCCGACAAGATCATCTACGCCGGGTACTTCCCTGCGGGGCTGACCCTGGACCGCATCTTCGGGGACATGCCGGGCGTGCCGTTCAAGGACGAGGTGTGGCCCAAGTTCCTGCACGAGAACGCCCGCAAGGTGCTCAAACTGAAAGGTTGATCGGACATGCCGATCGGTATCGGAGCAGATCACGACGCACTCGCCGACTCGCTCGCGCGGTTCGCGGCCCGCGAGACTCCCGTGGAACGGACCCGCGGGCAGTTCGAGAAGTTCGCGCGCGGTGATCGGCCTGCCTTCTGGGAACAGCTGGTGGGTATGGGGATTCCGTCGCTACACCTCGCCGAGGAGTACGACGGGGCGGGCGCGGGCCTGCTCGAACTCGCGGTGGCACTGGAGCAGTCCGGCTACGGGTTGATCCCCGGTCCGCTGTTGCAGACGGTCACCGCGAGCGCCGTCATCCAGTCCCACGGCACCGACGCGGCGCGCAAGGCGTTGCTTCCGCGACTGGCCGGCGGCGCCACCGCAGCGGTGGCGCTCGGGACGGGGACCGTCACCCTCGACGGTGACGGCGACGAGGTGGTCGCCGGCGGCGAGACGGTTCCGGTTCTCGGTGCTCCCGGTGCCGAGATCCTCGTTCTGGCGGGGCAGTCCGGTGAGCGTCCGGTGTGGTTCGTCGTGTCGGCGAGTGACGCGGGCGTGGAGGTCCTCGCCGAGGAGGGCGTCGACCTCACGCGGGACATCGGTCGGGTGCGACTGTCCGACACCCGGATCCCCGCGGAGAACGTCCTCGGGGCCGGCGCGGAGGAGGTCGCCGCGCTGGCCGCGGTGCTGCAGTGCGCGGAGGCCGTCGGCGTCGCGCGCTGGGCGCAGGAGACCAGTCTCGCGTACGCGAAGATCCGCGAGCAGTTCGGGCGTCCCATCGGTTCGTTCCAGGCGATCAAGCACAAGTGCGCGCAGCTGTTCATCCGGATCGAGGTGATGACCAGCGCCGTGTGGGATGCCGCGCTGGCCGCGGACAGCGGGGACCGGCAGCAGTTGGCCCTCGCGGCGGCTCGGACGGCGACGGCGGTACGCCGTGAGGCGGTCGACGTGGTGCTCGAGGCGCTCACACTGCTCGGCGGGATCGGCAACACGTGGGAGCACGACATCCACCTGTACTGGCGTCGTGTCGTGAGCCTGCTCGCGCTGGGTGGTGCGCCGGACGTCTGGGCGCGTCGGGCCGGTGAGTTGGCTCTGACGACCGAACGGGACTCGGTGCTGGGGGTGCCGGACCGTCCCGAGTTCCGGGCCGGCGTGGCGGCAACGATCGCCGAGGCCGCGGCGCTCGACGAGGCGGCCGCACGGGTCCTGCTCGCCGACCGCGGTCTGGTCGCGCCGCACTATCCCGAGCCGTACGGCCTGGGCGCCGACACCGCCGCGCAGTTGATCATCGCCGAGGAGTTCGACCGCGCGGGGATGGCCCAGCCCAGCACGGTGATCGGTGAGTGGGCGCTGCCCTCGATCCTCCAGTACGGCACCGCGGACCAGATGGAACGTCTCGTCGCTCCCACCCTGCGCGGGGAGATCGTCTGGTGCCAGTTGTTCTCGGAGCCCGGCGCGGGTTCGGATCTCGCGTCGCTGACGACCTTCGCCACCAAGGTCGACGGCGGATGGCGAATCGACGGCAACAAGGTGTGGAACTCCAAGGCGTACGAGGCGCACTGGGGCATCTGTCTGGCACGCACGGACCGGGACGCCCCCAAGCATCGGGGGATCAGTTTCTTCCTCGTCGACATGTCGGCACCCGGGGTGGAGGTTCGGCCACTGCGGGAGGCCAATGGCGACAGCATGTTCAACGAGGTCGCGTTGGACGGGGTCTTCGTTCCGGACGCCGACCTGGTGGGTGCCCCGGGCGAGGGCTGGAAGGTGGCCCGCACGACCCTCGCGAACGAGCGGGTCGCGATGGGGAACACTCCCGTTGCGGGCGGGTACCGCTTCGATCCCGTGGAGGTGGCGCGGTCGCTGGATCCCGACACCCGATACGAGGCGCTGCCCGCGCTCGGCCGGCTCACGTCGACCACCGGGGCTCTCGACGCGCTCGCGCACCGCAGTGTCCTGAAGCGGTTGTCGGGCGTCAACCCGGGCGTCGAGGCGAGTGCGCTCAAAGCCGCGTCCGCACACCACATCACCGACGCCACCGCCCAGGTGCTCGAGTGGTTCGGGCCGGAGGCGGCCGTGGGTGGCCTGGGCGTCGCCGTCGCCGGCGGTGGGCGAGCGGCCAAGGCCTACCTGGCGACGCCGAAGTTGCTGATCGGCGGCGGCACGCTCGAGATCCAGCTCAATGTCATCTCGGAGCAGATCCTCGGCCTGCCGCGGGAGCCGCGATGACCGGTCTGCTGCTGGCCGGCCGCACCGCGATCGTCACCGGAGCCAGCGAGGGTCTCGGCCGTGCCGAGGCCCTCGCGCTCGCGGAGGCCGGCGCCGACCTCGTGATCAATGCGCGCAGTGCTCGCATCGAGGACGTCGCCTCGGAGATCCGCAGTGCCGGTGGTTCCGTCGTGACGTGCGTCGGTGACATCGGTGAGCAGGCCACCGCGGATCGACTCGTCGCACTCGCGGTCGAGCGGTTCGGCCGACTCGACATCGTGGTCAACAACGCCGGCATCATTCGGGATCGCATGGTGTTCAACATGTCTGCGGACGAATGGGACGACGTGCTGCGGGTCAACCTGCGCAGCACGTTCCTCACGACGCGCGCCGCCACCGACCACTGGCGGCGCCGGGCGAAGGAGGCGGGGGCGCCGGTCTACGCGCGCATCGTCAACACCTCGTCGGAGGCGTACGCCTCGGGTCCGCCCGGTGCCGCCAATTACGCGGCGTCCAAGGCGGGCGTGGTCGCTCTGACGATGTCGACGGCGCGCGGATGCGATGCGTTCGGGGTGCGGGCCAACGCCATCTGTCCCCGGGCGCGCACAGCCATGACGAGCGACGTGTTCGGTCCGGGTCCGGAGGCCGGTGAGGATCCATTGTCCGTCGAACACGTTGCGCCGCTCGTCGTGTACCTCGCCTCGCCCGCGTCCGAGAAGGTCAACGGGCGCGTTCTGGTGGCCTACGGAGACCGGATCGACGTGATGACGGCGCCCTCGGTCGAGGCAAGCCTGAGGTCGGCATCGCGGTGGAGCCAGGACGAACTGGACGACGTCCTGGGCGGGTACCTCGCGCCGGCGTCACCGGAGCCGGAGTCGGCGGTGACGAGTTGACGATTAGGCTGCATTCGTGACCGAATCCGTGGCCGTACCGATGAGCCCCGACGACATGACCGACGCGCAGCGTGCGCGGCGGCGGCACCTTCTCGACACCGTGATCGAGATGCTCGGCGAGACGAGCCCCGACCGGATGCAGATGCGTGAGGTGTCGGAGAGGTCCGGGGTGGCCCTCGGCACGCTCTACCGGTACTTCCCCGCGAAGCAGCATCTCCTCGCCGCCGCGATGGTCGCCTGGAACGACATCCTCGCCGAACGGCTGGCGGAGGAACGCGATTCCGGTCGGCGCCGAAGTGCGCACGGATCGGTCCTCGAACGCGTCGTGGACCTGTACACGCGGCAGATGAAGGCGTTTCAGCGAGGACCGAACTTCGCGCGTCTCGAGGTCGAACTCCAGACCTCCGACGATCCGTACGTGCGCGACACACTCGACGAACGCTCCGCCGCGAACCGGAAGTTGCTGTTCGAACTGATGGAAGGCGTGCCCGCCGAGCGGGCACGCCTCGCGTCGCTGTCGATCGGCAGCACGATGCTCAACTCGCTCGTCCTGTGGACGACCGGAAGAATCGGATTTCCCGAGGCGCTGCGCAACGTCCAGGACGTGTCGCGGCTGGTACTCGAAGAACGGTGACGGCCGTCCACCCACGACGACACTGCTGGGAGGGGACCGGTCGCGCGATGCCTCGCGCGGGCGGTCCCCTCCCAGCAGATACTCCGCGCCTCTAGGCGCTCTGCCCCGTCACCTCCCGCTCGGAAGCCGCTGCCCGCCGCTCGATGTTCTCGGCGACCTCGCGCCGCCAGGCCGCGACGGGCTTGGTGGTGTCCATCTCGAACTCGAAACGGTTGGTCATGTCCGGGGTGATGTCGGCGACGTCGACGTAGAACTGCTCGTACCAGCGACGCAGCTGGTAGACCGGGCCGTCCTCCTCGCACAGCAGCGGGTTCTCGATGCGCGTCTTGTTCTTCCAGATCGCGACGTCCTGCTCGAAACCGATCGCGATGAACTTCGCCATACCGGTCGCGAGGGATTGCGCCTTCTCGCCGCTCACCGCTTCGCTCTGCCTGACCTTGATGCCGTACATGAGCACGAACTTGTCGGGTGAAACCGGGTAGTGGCAGTTGATGAGAATCGAGTCGATGTCGAAATCCGGGTAGTGGTAAGTCAACTCGTCGATCATGAAGGACGGGCCGTAGTACGCGGCCACCGAACTGTTGCCGGTCGATTCAGGCTCGCCGTCCCGGCGCGGCCGGGCCATGTCCTCGCGTCCGACACCCTCGTGGAACTGGGTGGCGATGTGGCCCTCGAAGATGTTCTCGAACTTGATCGGGAAGCCGTAGTGCACGTAGAAGAAGTGCGCCATGTCGACGACGTTGTCGATGATCTCGCGGCAGTTGGTGTCGATGGTGATCTGCTTCCACACCCAGTCGGTCCACTCCTCACCGGGAGCGGTCATGTCCGGGATGGTGACCTCCGCCGGCGGCTGGTTGCCCTCGGGGTCGTGCCAGACGAACAGCAGTCCGTCCTTCTCCATCGTGGTCCATGCGCGGGTCTTCGCGAGCGGCGGCACCCGGCGGGCGTAGGGGATGTCGGTACAGCGGCCCTTGCCGTTCCAGCGCCAGTCGTGGAACGGACACGCCACCGAGTCGCCCTTGATCTCGCCCTGGCTCAGATCGCCGCCCATGTGCCGGCAGTACGCGTCGAGGATCTTCAGATCGCCCTGGCTGTCGGCGAACACCACCAACTTGGTGCCGAACGCCTCGACCGAGTGCGGCTTCCCGTCCCTGAAATCCCCGGTGAGGCCGATGCAGTGCCAACCTCGCGCGAATCGCGTCGGAGCCTCGCCGGCCTCGATCATCCGGACTTCGCTGCTGCCTGTCGTTGGTGTCGTCATGTGGTTCCCATACGTTGGTGATACTTCCTGCAGGATCAATCGGCGAGCCCGACCACACGGTCGGTCCCGCGAATGGCGCCGGCCGCTTGTGAGTCACACATCTCTGGGTGGGATACGTCCGGTTCGGACCGATAGCGATGTGGTTGCAGGGCACTGTCACGCGAGAGCGACTCTACAGCAGAGGAATTGAAGATCACGACGACCGATAGGTCTCCGCGACTCCCGGCCCCGGCTCCCAAAGTGCTAGAACCTGCTTCTATTCAGATTCATCGACATGAGCGTATTAGGCCAGATGTCTTGCATATCTGAGCGTCCATGGTGTTCCATGTCACTGGAACGAGATTCTTTCTTTCGGCGAGGCTGCGCGAACGGCCGTCTCGCTCCCGGCCGCTTGTGCTGTTACGAGGGGTGCGGCCGTCAGCTGCGTACGGCGACCGGCAACGTCGATCGGGGCGACGTCACGACGAAGGTCGGTGCAGTCGGCCCGGTGAACAACGAGAAGTCATCACATCGAGAGGACAGATATGTTGCATCGACTGTGGCGCGGTTGGCGCTCGGTAGCTGTCGTGAGCATCGGCGCGCTGGCCTTGACGGCCTGCGCATCGGCTGACGGCCAGGATTCCGGCGATGTGTCGAACGTGAGCGGCGCGTATTCGATCGGCTACGTCGGCGATCGTGCCGACGGGGGAGACCCGGTCGACGGAGGCGTCGTGACCTACGGGTCGTACGGCTTCCCGGCGACGCTGGATCCGACGAAGACGCTGATGGCCGGATCCACGGGGGGCACCGAGCTGGCGGCGATCTACGACACGCTGGTGCGCTTCGACTTCGAGAAGTCCCAGTACGTCCCGCAGTTGGCCGCCGGTCTCAGCTCCTCCGACGAGGCGCAGACGTGGACGGTCACGCTGCGTGACGGGGCCACCTTCAGCGACGGAACGCCGGTGGACTCGGCAGCGGTGAAGTGGAGTCTCGACCGCTATGCCGCGGCCAAACGCGATGTGGCGCAGGTGTGGACGAACTCGGTCGCGAGTGTCGAGACTCCCGACGCGAAGACGGTCGTCATCCGGCTCCAGCGTCCGTGGACCGACTTCCCGGTACTGCTCGCCGCCGGACCCGGTGTGATCGTGGCGCCGAGCTCGGAGGCATCGGGCTCGTTCACGCCCATCGGTGCCGGGCCGTTCACGGTCACCCGGTTCGCGCCCAACGAGGTGCTCGAGCTCGCGCCGCGTGCCGACTACGTCGGTGGCAAGCCGCGACTGGCGGGTCTGCGTTTCGTCCCGACGGCGAACGCCCAGGGCATGTTCGAGTCGATTCGCAGCGGGGAGCTCAACGCCGGTTACCTGTACCGGAACACCGAGGTCATCGACAGCGCCATCGACTCGGGCCTCGAGGGTTACCTCGACCTGCAGGGGCTCGGCGCGATCGGAACGATCAATCAGCGCGAGGGTCGTCCGGGCGCCGATGTCCGGGTTCGTCGGGCAATCGCACTCGGTGTCGACCCGGAGGCCCTGAACCAGCGGGTGAGCGGCGGACACGGGCCCTCCGGCTCGGCGATGTTCCCGGACGGCTCGCAGTGGCACAACGAGGAAGTGCAGGGTGTCGGCTACGACCCGGACGAGGCGCGGGCGTTGCTGAGCCAGGCCAAGGCCGACGGCTACGACGGCAAGCTCACGTACGTGGCCATCAACGAGGAAGCGTCTCGGCAGGGAGCTCTCGCCGTCCAGGCCGCGCTCAATTCGATCGGATTCGACGTCGAGGTCGTGTACGCCAACAGCGTCACCGATCTGACCCGCCGTGTCTACGTCGATCGTGATTTCGACATCGCGAGAAGCGGCGCGTCCCTCATCGACGCCGCACCCCTGCTGCGGTTGTACGGGTCGCTCGGCAGCACGTCGAACAACAATGCGGCCGGCTACAACTCGCCCGAGATGGACGCGTTGTTGGTGAAGCTGCAGACCGCCGGTGACGATGACGCGAAGCAGTCGGCCATCGACGACATCCAGAAGCTCGCCGACGAGACCGTTCCGTACGCGGTGTGGGCGCCGTCCGTCGTGTATACGGCGTGGACGCCGAAGTTGCACGGCGCCAACGTCAGTATCGACAACGTCGTCCTCTTCGACGAAGCCTGGATGGAGCCGTAGCCGATCCTGACGGCCGACGGTTCGAATGCTCACAGTGTCCAAGTTTGGAGGTCTCGATGGCGCGCGTGGATCCCGCCGAGTCGACTGCCGCAACCCGGCGGAGCACCAGGGTCGCACCCTCGATGATCGAGCGAATGACGTTGATCATGGAGGTCTTCGAGGACCGATCGACTCGCCTCACGCTCGAAGAGGTGGGAATCCGGGCGGGGCTGCCTCGTTCGACGGTGCACCGAATCCTGGATCAGCTCATCGGTCTCGACTGGGTGGAGCACGCCTCGTTCGGCTACTGCCTCGGTCGGCGGGCACGCAGCTTCGGCGGCAGCATCGACGGTGAGGTCCGCGCCGCGGCAGCCCCGTTGCTGCACGAGCTGCACATGCGGACCGGCATGGTCGTGCATCTGACGGTCCTCGACGGGCCCGAGTGCGTCTACCTCGACAAGAGGGGCGGTCCCTTCGCGTCCAGCCTGCCGTCGCGTGTCGGTGGCCGCGGCCCCGCTTACGCGACGGCGGGAGGGAAGGCGATGCTCGCATGGCTCGACCCCAGGCGCGTCGACGACCTGTACGGCGAGGGGCTCGTCCGCCGCACCGACCGGACGATCACCGACATCGCAACGCTGCACCAGGAACTCAACAGGATTCGGCAACGCCGCGGCCTGGCCTTCGAAGAGGGGGAGTCGGTCCGCGGTGTCGCGTGCGTCGGCGTCTCGATCCGTGGTGGCGACGGGCCGGTCGCCGGCATCTCGCTGTGCGGGGACGCTCGGACCGCCCACCTCGAGCGTGTCGCGCCCTTGGTGGTCGATGTCGCAGAGGAGGTGTCGCGGATTCTCATCCCGGCACCGGGTGGGCCCACCCGGGGCCGGTGGGTAGCAGGCACCCACGCCGACACCTGGTCGGCGGACGCCCTGGACCGCCTGGTCTCGATCCAGACAGGCCGATGGGTCTGAACGGGCATCGGCTCCGATCGTCACGGATACCAACACTTCTCGACCACACCGAAGGAAGATCGACATGCCGGTGAACACCGTCCACGGTCCGATCGACGGCTCGCAACTGGGCCAGACCCTGATCCACGAGCACATCGTCACGGCCGACTGGTCGATGCGAATGGCGTTCGGAGAGCACTATTACGAGCACGACGTCATCGTCGACCGGGCTGTCGCGCAGTTTCTGCGTGCCAAGCAGAGCGGCGTGCGAACGGTGGTCGACGGGACTCCGGTCAACATGGGACGCGACATCGGTCTCATCCGCGAGGTGGCCGAGCGGACCGGGCTCGAGTTCATCGTGTCCAGCGGCTTCTACTATCAGGAAGAGGTCTTCCTGAACTGGCGCAGCGAGGGCGAGATCCATGCCTGGCTGAGCCGGGAGTGCGAGGAGGGCGTTTCCGGGACCGGCGTGCGACCCGGAATCATGAAGGCGGCCTGCGCGGTCGACGGCATCACCCCGACTCTCGACAGGGTCTTCCGCGCGATCGGCAGGGTCGCGGCCGAGCAGCGCCTCCCCATCTTCTGTCACCATCACATCGAGGTCGGGAACGGCGAAGCGATCCTGGATCTGTTCGAGGACTGCGGCGTCACGCCGAGCCAGGTCGTACTGGGGCACAGCGGTGACACGAACGATCTCGGGTACCTGGAGAAGATGCTCCGGCGGGGCTGCTACCTCGGCATGGATCGATTCGGCCACTGCGCGGCCGGCAACAGCCTCGCGGACCGGGTCGGCACGATCGTCGAGTTGTGTGCGCGCGGGTACGGCGACCGGCTGTTGCTGTCGCACGACCTGGCGACCTACTTCGGGGTCTTCGGCTCGTGGCAGGACTTCAAGGCCGAGGAATCAGCCGAGCCGGCAGTCGATTTCACGTTCATCAATCGTCAGGTCGTTCCGGCGCTCGAGTCTGCGGGGCTCGCGTCGGAGGCTGTGCGTGCGATGCTCGAACGCAATCCGGCAGAATTCCTGGAGGTCGACTGACCCGGTCGACCTCCAGGATCATCATTCAGAGACCCAGGGGAATCGCGGCACCGGAGATCGGGGCCGAGTCGTCCGAGAGCAGGAATGCGATCACCTTGGCGATATCGGCCGGAGCGACCCAGTTGGCTCGGTCCGAGTTCGGCATCGCCACGCGGTTGGCGGGGGTGTCGATCACACCGGGAAGCAGGGCGTTGGACCGAATGTGATCCGCCTTGTACTCGACCGCGATCGACTTGGCGAGCGCGAGGACGGCGGCCTTCGACGTGCTGTAGGCCGTGCCGCCCGGGAACGGCGCGAGCGCCGCACCCGACGACATCGACACGACGGAGCCGCCGCCGAGCGCGACGAGATGAGGAAGACCTTCGCGCAGAACCGCATACGTGGTCCGCACATTCAGATCGAGCTGGCGGTCGATGGCCTCCGCATCGGCCTCGTGGGTGCGCGGGCCCGACTCGAATCCGCCCACGAGATTGACCAGTGCCGTCAGCGGCGCGTCGGCGTCACCGGCGGCGACGGCGACGGCCGCGGAAAGCTCGGTAGGGACCGACACATTGCAGCGGACCAGTTCGAGACGGTCGTGCGCCTCCAGGCGGGAGGCCTCCGACGGCTCGATGAACGGCACCACCACGCGCCAGCCGATCGACAGCAGGTGGTTGGTGACGGCGACGCCGAGTGCGCCGGTTCCGCCGGTGACGAACGCTGTTCCAGTCATGTCGGGGTCCTCACATGTTCGGGGGTCGTGCCGGCCGAGACGCGGCAACGGCATGGCAGGGGCAGTGCACGGCCGGGCTCAGCGGTGCTCGGAGGCGACCCAGCCGTTGAAGAGGAAGTCGACGAATTCGTCGGCGAGCGTGACACCGTCCACGTCGGGGTCGCCGTCACACGTGTAGTTGGCGTTCAGCACGGAGCGGAAGGCGACGGCCGCCAATGCGACATCCATGTCGCGGAACGTGCCGTCGTCGACGCCCGCCTTGATGATCCGCTCCACAGCGTCCGCCCAACGTTGGCGCTTGACCTGCACCTCGGCGAGCTGGGCTCCGTTGAGCCGCATCCACTCCCGCTCGAACACCTTCGCGGCGTCCGGGTTGGCCATGGACCAGCGCAGGTGGATGCGGGCGAGCATGCGGAGCTTGTCGATGGCTCCGACGTCGGACGCCTCGACCAGCTGCAACGCAGCCTCGCCGCTCTCCGCGATCTCGCCGACGATCTGGTAGAGCAGGTCTTCCTTGCTCTTGATGTGGACGTACAGGCTGCCGGCGTGCACGCCGACGAGGGAACCGATGTCCCGCATCGATGTGCCGTTGTAGCCGCTCTCGGCGAACTGACGCACCGCGGCCTCACGAATCCTGGTCAGGAAGGCGGTCTTGGCGTCGCTGGGGCGATCGCTCGCCGACTCCTGATCGAGCTTCGACGGCATGTGCACGGCCCTTCTGCGACAGTGAGCGCGAATGGTCGCGCTCGGTTCCGAGGATTCCCCATCATGTCAGGTGGAGCCGGGGGCTGCAACAAGCGTTTGCTGTACCCCGTGTCGGGTCCCGGTCAGCGGATCGCGTCCACGAGCCCCCAGCCCAACGCGGTGTGTGCATCCAACCGGGCGCCCGTCACGAACAGGTGCATTGCCCGCCACCGTCCGATCCGTCGCGGAATGCTCGCCGTACCACCCGCTCCCGGGATCAGTCCCATCTCGGCCTCGGGCAGGCGGAACCACGCGTCCGCGCTCGCCACGATACGGCCCGCGAACGCCGGAATCTCGATTCCGCCGCCGACGCAGGCCCCGTGGACGCGTACCTCGATCCGCTCGGACAGTTCGTGGACGAGCAGGCCCGCACCCGCGCGGGTGCGGATCAGGTGCGCCAGTGTGAGATCGGGCGTCGTGCCGAACTCGTCGAGGTCGCCGCCCGCGCAGAACGACGGCCCGGCGCCGTCGAGCACGACGTGGGTGATCGACGGATCCGATGTGGCGACCGTCAGTGCGGTCGTGAGTGCGTCACGCAGGCGCGCGCCGTACGCGTTCCGTCGTTCGGGTCGGTTGAGCGTGATCCGCAGTTCGTCGCCGTCGCGGGCCACGAGCACGGGGTCGTACTCCGGTGGTGGAGGCAGCGGTCGCGCTCCGCGATGTTCGAGCCAGCGGGCGAACTCCGGTCCGCCGAGCAGCGTCGAGTACGCCAGCGATTCGATGTCCACGGCCGCGCGGGTATCGACGCCACCGCCGCCCCGAAGGACCTGGCGCAGGACGACCGAGGCCTGCGGGTTGGCGGCGATGCACGACGCGAAATCCTCGACGGCGCGGCCGAGGTCGGCGACCGCGACGGCAGACCGGACCGCGTCCCGGTCGGATTCGGTGTACGTGACGTCCAGTTCGTCCGCCAGAGCCCGCGAGGCGGCCGAGGGGTGGCCGGTGATGCCGAGGAGGATCCGATCGGCCTCGCGCGCCCGCCGGGCCGCGGCCGCGACCACTGCCGGGTCGTCGACCCCGTCCGAGTCGGGAGTCAGATCGACGACGATCAGCGGTGTGTCGATCTCGCCGGTGTCGCCGAGTAGCGGTGCATCGGCGGCGCCGCAGGCGAGCTCGCGGGCGGTGATGCGAGGAGGGTGGAAAGGCATTCGGTCCTCGTAGATCGAAAAGCTTTGTGCAAGTGTAGGTGCGTGGAGTGTAGAACGAGGTTCTCGATGACGGTGCCCCGGCGGTCGTCGCCGCAGGTGGACCGGGTCCGGGACTGGGCGGAGAGCGGGGTGGTGGCGCTGACCGGTCCACCGGACGGCTCGCCGGTCGTGCCACCCGGTCGGGCAGCGTCGTACGCCCGGGAACTCTCCGACTGGATCGGCGCGGCGACGGCCGGCACCGCGCACCCCGTCCGTGTCGACGGTGCCCGGTTGCTCTCCGAGCGCGCCGCGTACACGGGAGGCACTCGCGGCGGGAGCATCTCGGTGGGACGGCACTGCCGGCTACTGCCGACCGCGGACGGGTGGGCGGCGGTCTCGTGCGCGCGACCCGACGACGCCGGGTTGCTCGGCGCGCTCGTCGGTCGAGACGTCGGCGACGACCCGTGGCCCGCGGTTGCGTCGTGGCTGCGTGAGCATTCGGGCGCGGAGCTCGCACAGGGTGCCGACATGCTCGGTATCGCCGGAGGTCCGGTGGTGCGCCGCGCGCCCGCACCGGCCCCGATCGAGGGTCGCCCCCGACCGGTGGAAGGCCTGGTGGTCGTCGACTTCAGCGCGCTGTGGGCGGGGCCGCTGTGTTCGCATCTGCTCGGCGCGGCCGGGGCTCGGGTGATCAAGGTCGAGACACCGAATCGCCCGGACGGCGCGCGGTTCGGGAATCGTGGGTTCTACGATCTGCTGCACTCCGGTCACGAGTCGGTGGTTCTCGACCCGGACACCGATTCCGGGCGACGAGCCATGGCGGGCCTCGTTGCCGCGGCAGACATCGTCGTCGAGGCATCACGCCCTCGCGCACTGGAGCGGTTCGGGCTCGACGCGAGGACCGCCTGCGCCGCCGGGACCACGTGGGTGTCGATCACCGCGCGTGGGCGGGATTCGCCGGCAGTCGGATTCGGCGACGACGTCGCAGCGTCGAGCGGGCTGGTCGCGGCCGACGAAGCCGGCTGTCCGATGTTCGTCGGTGACGCCATCGCCGATCCGCTCACCGGGCTCACCGCTGCCGTCCGCGCGATGAGTGCGCCGCCGGCGGGCCCCGGTCACCTGTGGGAAATCTCGATGTCCGAGGTGGTGGCGACGACGCTCGTCGACATCGATTCGCCCTCACCCCGGGTACGCCGGCGCGGTGACAGCTGGGTGGTCGACGTCGAATCCGGTGAGGTGGAGATCGCCCCACCGCACCGACGGACCGGGTCGTTCGCCCCCGCTCCCGCTTCCGGGCGCGACACCGGCCGGGTGCTGCGCGAACTGGGAGTTCCTGCATGACGGGCGACTGCGTCGTCCGGAACGCGGAGGTGGACGGCCGGCCGGGTGTCGACGTCAGGGTAGTCGGGGGCCGGGTGGCCCAGGTGGGGCCGAATCTGCCGCGCGGCCCGGGGAACTCGATCGATGCGCGCGGCGGGGCGGTGCTGCCGGGACTCGTCGACCACCACCTGCATCTGCATGCGATGGCCGCGTCCCGGGCGTCGGTGCGGTGCGGTCCGCCGGACGTGTGCGGGCCGGAGGGGCTGGAACGAGCACTGGCCGAGGCGGTCTCGGAGCACGGCTGGGTTCGCGGCGTCGGCTATGTCGAGACCGTCGCCGGGGAACTGGACGCGGCGGGGCTGGACCGTCTCCACTCCCGCCGGCCGGTGCGGATCCAACACCGCAGCGGCGCGATGTGGATTCTCAACAGTGCGGCGATCCGCGCAGCGGGTCTGGACTCGGCCGTGCACCCCGGTGTCGAGCGCGACAGCAACGGCCGACCCACCGGGCGCGTCGTTCGTGCCGACGACCTGCTCAGGGCCCTGCTCCCGGCGACCGGTCCGCCCCCACTCGACGCCGTCGGAGCCGAACTCGCCCGCCTGGGTGTCACGGCGGTCACCGATGCCACGCCGGACCTGAGCACCGGTTCACTGAAGGCGCTCGTCGACGCGACGCGATCCGGTGACCTGCCGCAGCGGTTGCAACTGTTGGGTGCGCCGCTCACCGACATCGACGTGCACGCCGACCGGGTCACCGTGGGGCCCTACAAGATCGTGCTCGCGGACTCCGAGGTGCCCGACCTCGACCGCCTGGCCGACACGATCAGGCGGGTACACGCGGGCGGACGCGCGTTCGCGGTCCACAGTGTCAGCCGGGAGTCGCTGGCGGTCTTGCTCGCCGTCCTCGCCGACGTCGGCTGCGTTCCGGGGGACCGGATCGAGCACGCGTCCGTCGTCCCCGCGGAAGCCGTGGCCGATCTGCGTCGGCACGGACTGACGGTGGTGACCCAGCCCGGCTTCGTTGCCGATCGCGGCGAGGACTACCGGGCCCGGGTCGACGCGCGCGACCACGCCGACCTGTACCGGTGCCGCACGCTCCTGGACGGCGGCGTGCCGGTGGCATTGTCGAGTGACGCCCCCTACGGCCCACTCGATCCGTGGGTGGTGATTCGTGCCGCCGCCACCCGCACGACCGAATCGGGTGCGGTGTTCGGCGAGGGCGAGCGGATCGACGCAGCGGCGGCGCTCGCCGCCTGTCTGGCTCCGCCGGATCGGCCCGGAGGCCCGCCCCGGCGGGTCCGGCCTGGTGTCGTGGCCGACCTGGTGATTCTCGATGTACCGCTGCGCGTGATGCTCGATGCCCCCGATTCTGCTGCTGTCGGAACGGTTCTCATCGACGGCCGTGTGGTGTACGCGAGATGAGGGAGAGGTGTATGCGCTTGTTCGCGGTGTTTGACGTGGCTCACATCGGGCTGCCATAGTTGCTTGCAACAAACGTTTGCTCGGACTCTGGACCGGGCTGATCCACGCGGGCAACGACGTCGTCACCGTGTGCCCGCGAGCATCGATCTCGAATTGAACCTCAAGGAGTCAATCTCATGCAGTTGCGTGTCGGAGCAAGATTGCGAAGCACCACGTCGGTCGCCGAACTGATCGTGATCCGGGTCCCCGGACAGGACGTCGACGTCCGTTGCGACGGCGCACCGATGGTCGCACCGGAGCAGGCCGCAGATCCGGTGGGGGACACGAGCGGAGACCTCCAGCTCGGTAAGCGATACTGCAACGCCGACGGCACCGTCGAACTGCTGTGCACCAAGCCCGGAACCGGCGTGCTCACGGTCGACGGCGAGACGTTGGGTGTCAAGGCGCCCAAGGCGATGCCCGCCTCGGACTGAGGGAATCGATGAACATTCTGACACTTCTCGAGATCGCCGCCGGCGCGGACGGTGACCGAATCGCCATCGGTGACAAGCACGACGGTCTCACCTACGGTCGCCTGCTCGAGCTGGCACGCTGTTTCGCGGCCGACCGATCCGGCGCTGACGTGCACACCGTGCTGTACGGATCGACGGCGTCGCCGGCCTTCCCGATCGCACTGTTCGGTGCCGCCTGGGCCGGAATTCCCTTCGCGCCGGTCAGTTATCGGCTGGCCGACGAGCCGCTAAGCGGGCTCGTGGCGGGCCGGGCGCCGGCCCTTCTGGTCGCGGACGGCACCGTCGCCCGGATCGGTGGCCGAGTGGACGGCATCGAGACCGTGGAACCGGACGTGCTGGTCGAGAGTCTCGGCGCTGCGGTCGCGGCCGAGATCCCGCCGGCCGACCAGGACCCCGAGAGCCCGGCGGTCCTCCTGCACACCAGCGGAACCACCGGGACGCCCAAGGTCGCCATCCTGCGTCACCGACACCTGGTGTCGTACGTCCTCGGCGGCACCGAACTGTTCAGCGCGGGGCCCGACGAAGCCGCTCTCGTCAGCGTTCCGCCGTACCACATCGCCGGTGTCGCCGGCCTGCTCACGGGTCTCTACAGCGGCCGCCGGATCGTGCAGATGCCGAACTTCGACGAGCGCGAATGGGTGCGCCTCGTGCGCGAGCAGGAGATCACCCATGCGATGGTCGTGCCGACGATGCTCGCCCGCATCGTGGATGTGCTCGCCGAGGACGGGAACGGTCTGCCGTCGCTGCGCCATCTGTCCTACGGCGGCGGCCGCATGCCGCTTCCCGTCATCGAGCGCGCGCTCGAGCTGCTGCCGGAGGTCGACTTCGTCAACGGCTACGGGCTGACCGAAACATCCTCGTCCGTAGCGGTTCTCGGTCCCGCCGAGCATCGTGCCGCGATCTCGTCGCCGGATCCGGTCGTCCGGCGGCGTCTGGGGTCGGTCGGTCTTCCGGTTCCCGACGTCGAGATCGTGGTGCGCGACGACGACGGCCGTGACGTTCCGGCCGGTGGACGGGGCGAGCTGTGGGTGCGCGGCGCACAGGTGTCGGGGGAGTACTCCGGCGCCTCGCTGCTCGACGCCGACGGCTGGTTCCGGACCCGTGACGGCGGCTGGATCGACGACGGGGGATACGTCTACGTGGAGGGGCGCCTCGACGACGTCATCGTCCGCGGCGGCGAGAACCTGTCGCCGGGTGAGATCGAGGACGTGATCGGCGAGCATCCGTCGGTCGAGGACGTCGTCGTCTACGGCGTTCCGGACGACCAGTGGGGCGAGGTGGTCGTGGCGGCCGTCGTGGCGCGTCCGGACGGTGCGCTCACGGCCGACGAGATTCGCGACTGGGTGGGAGCCAGACTGCGATCGTCCCGGGTGCCGGCATTCGTCGAGTTCCGAGTGGACGTGCCGCGCAACGACCTGGGCAAGGTGCTGCGTCGCGTCCTGCGCGACGAGTTCGTGCCCATCACCGCCTGATCGAGATCGAGAGGAGCCAGAGTGCAACAGCAGAACGCACGTCAATCGTTGCTCGCCGATTTCCGGGTGGTCGACTTCACGACGGGGATCGCAGGGCCGTACTGCACCAAGATGCTCGTGGACGCCGGGGCGGACGTCGTCAAGATCGAGGCCGGACCGGACGGCGACCCACTCCGGCGTCGGGATGAAGGTGACGCTTCCGGATCGTCCGACGCCGCCCTCTTCCGGTACCTCGCAGCCGGCAAGCGATCGGTCCGGGGGACACTGCGCGACAGGCATGTCCGCGATTTCGTCGCGGGTGCGGATCTCGTGGTCGAATCCGGCGAGCTGACGGTCGCGGACATCGAGGAGGTCCGCGCGACCGTGCCCGGTGTGGACGTTTTGTCGATCACTCCGTTCGGGCGCACCGGTCCGTGGGCCGAGCTACCCGCCACCGATTTCACGCTCCAGGCCCTCGCGGGTTCGATGGCGATCCGTGGCCCCGAGGGTCGGGAACCGCTGCAGGCCGGCGGTCGACTCGGCGAGTGGATCGCCGGATCGTTCGCTGCCGCGACGGCGCTCGGCCTGCGTGTCGGTTCCCGGAGCCGTGGCCGTGGTGGCGAATGGGCCGACCTGTCGATGCTCGAATCGATGTGCACCGCAATGGCTCTCTATCACCCGGTGACGGCGACGCTGTCCGGCGCGCCGGGCCGCCGCACAGCGCGGACGGTGGAGATCCCGTCGATCGAGCACTGCCTGGACGGCTACGTCGGTTTCTGCACCATCACCGCCCAGATGTTCCAGGACTTCCTGATCATGATCGACCGGGCCGAGTTGCTGGCCGACGAGTCGATCGTCGACGTGCGGCGACGGCAGGGGCGCTACGCGGAGTTCCAGGCGATGATCGAAGCGTGGACGTCGGCCATGCCGGTCGATGCCATCGAGGAGATCGCCAGCGCGATGCGGATTCCGGTATCGCCGATCGGAACCCCGGAAACGGTCACCGAGAATCCGCACTTCGTCGAACGCGGGGTTTTCGTGGAGAACCCGGCAGGCTTCGTCCAACCGCGGCGGCCGTATCTCGTCGACTCGGTCCTGCCCGGCTCGATCGGCCCCGCGCCCCGGCTCGGAGAGCACGACGGCGCGCTGCCGTGGGCACCACGCGTGCAGCCGGACCGGCCACTCGACGAATCGGACGCCGCGCCCCTCGCCGGTGTCCGGGTCCTGGACCTCACCGCGTTCTGGGCGGGTCCTGCCGCGACGCAGGTGCTCGCCGGGATGGGCGCCGAGGTGATCAAGGTCGAGTCCGTGCAGCGACCCGACGGCATGCGTTTCACGTCGACCCGATCGCCCGGCGAGCCGGCGTGGTGGGAGGCCGGCGGCGTCTACCAGGGCGCCAACGCCGGCAAACTCGGTGTGACACTCGATCTGAGCCGCCCCGAGGGGGTCGACGTCCTGCTGGAGATGGTCCGGCACGCCGACGTCGTGATCGAGAACTTCTCTCCCCGAGTCCTCGACAACTTCGGGCTGACGTGGGACCGCATCCACCAGACGAACCCTGCCGCCGTGTTCGTGCGGATGCCGGCTTTCGGGTTGTCCGGCCCGTGGCGGGACCGCACCGGATTCGCGCAGACGATGGAGCAGGCGACGGGCCTGTCGTGGATGACGGGGTACCGCGACGGCAGTCCGATGGTCCTCAAGGGACCGTGTGACCCCGTGGCGGGATTGCACGCGGCCGTCGCGACGCTGTCGGCCCTCGAGTACGCCCGAGCGGAGGGCCGGGGGTGCTTTGTCGAGGTGCCCATGGTGGAGAGCGCGTTGAACGTCGCCGCCGAGATGGTCATCGAGTACAGCGCCTACGGGAACTCGCTGTCCCGCGACGGCAATCGCGGTCCGGTCGCCGCGCCTCAGGGCATGTATCGGTGCGCGGGCGGGGCGGACGACTGGCTTGCGCTCGCGGTCACCGAGGACGCCCACTGGGCGGCGCTCGCCGCGGTCCTGGGTCTGCCGGACACCGTGCTCGAACCCGATTTCGCCACCGCGGGCGGGCGTCGCCGGCATCACGATCGGCTCGACGAACTGCTCACCGAGTTCTGCGCGGAGCGCGACGCCGAGGAACTCGTCGGCGAACTCTCGGCCCGGGGCGTACCGGCCGCACGAGTGGTCGATCCGAGCCGGATCCTCGACAACCCGCAGGTTCGGTCCCGCGGTTTCGCGGAGAAGGTCGATCACCCGGTCTTCGGGCCGCTCGAGATCCCCGGGCTCCCGGTCGTGTTCGCAACGCGTCCGGGTCAGGCGTTCACGACGGCGGCCCCGACGTTGGGCCAGCACAACGACGAGGTGCTGACCGCGCTGGCCGGTCTGGACGCGTCCCGCCTCGGAGATCTTCACGACAGCAATGTGATCGGCGAACGCCCCCTTCATCTTTGATTCCGACAGGAGTACTCGATGTGAGTGCACATCCCTTCCGCGACGTCGCGATCGTCGCCGCCTACAACACCGAGCAGGCTCGGGTGTTGGAGGGCCACAACAGTTTCACCATCAGCCTCGAGGCTGCCCGCGGCGTCATCGCCGAATCGGGTATCGACCCGACCACGATCGACGGCGTGTACAGCAAGACCGCGCCGCAGCTCATCTACTCGCTGGGTCTGGGCCCGGTGTGGAACGCGAACAACCCGGGCGGCATCACCGGTGTGCTGCACGCGGCGAGTGTCGTGGCTGCCGGACTGTGCGAGACGGTTCTGGTGGCCGACGGCGAAGCCGGCCGGTACACCGAACGCGAGTCCACCGCACCGTGGACGCGGCCGTCCAACGAGTTCGTCGCGCCGTTCGGTCTCTACACCGCCTCGGAATTCGCGCTCATCGCGCGTCGGCACATGCACCAGCACGGCACCACGTCCGAGCAGATGGCGTCGGTGGCCGCCCGGATCCGGAACAACGGCACCGTCAACCCCGACGCGATCTACTACGGCCGCGGTCCGTTCACCGTCGACGACATCCTGACGTCGCGCATGATCGCCGATCCGTTCCACCTGCTCGACTGCGCCATGACCTCCGAGGGCGGCTGCGCGCTCATCGTCACCACCGCTGAGCGTGCGAAGGACCTGCCCGGCAAGCCCGTCTACGTCCTCGGCGGCGGCCTGGACCACATGGGTCCGTCCTATCAGCACGCCCCCAGCTGGGACCTCGGGAGCCGATCGTCGGACATCCCGAACGGGTACGTCGGGCGCCGCGCGGCCCGCAAGACGTTCGCGATGGCCGGGCTGGCCCCGTCCGATGTCGACGTGGCCGAGCTGTACGACCCGTTCTCGTTCGAGATCATCCGCCAGTTCGAGGCTTTCGGCTTCTGCGCCGACGGCGAGGGCGGCGAGTGGGTCGTCGAGAACGTCACCGGAGACGATCCGCGGCTGCCGATGACCACGGACGGCGGTCTGATGTCCTACAGCCACGGCGGCGGCATCGTGCAGCTCACCCAGCGCATCGCCCGGTCCGTGCACCAGCTCCAGGGCGTGTGCAAGACCAACCAGGTCGACGACGCCGAGGTGGTGCTGTGCAGCAACGGTGGTGCGGGCGCCTTCTTCACCGATGTACTGCTACTGGGAAGTGAGCGACCATGAGCGAGAACGCCATCGCAACCGTGCTGGCCCCGCAGCGGGCGGGGATCCCGCTGCCCGAGCCGACCGTGCTCTCGCAGCCGTTCTGGGACGGGTGCGCCCTGGGGGAGTTGCGGTACCAGCGCTGCACCGCATGCGGCCGCGCCGAATTCGATCCGAACCGCCTGTGCCGCGGCTGCGGCAGCGACGCTCTGGCGTGGCAGGTCGGGGACGGACGGGGCACCGTCTACAGCTACACGGAGGTGACCAGGCCGCAGACGCCGGCGTTCACCAGTCCCTACGTGGTAGTCATCGTCGAACTCGACGAGGGCTACCACATGGTGTCGAACATCGTCGGCTGCGCACCCGCCGACGTCCGGATCGGGATGTCCGTCGCGGTCGAGTTCCACGAGGTCGAGCACGGCGTGGTGCTGCCGTACTTCGCGCCGACCGTCGATGAGGTGAAGTGATGATCGGCAACGGCATTCCGCACGTCGCCGTCGTCACGGGCGCCAGCCGCGGCATCGGCCGGGCCATCGCGCGACGGTTCGCCGCCGACGGCATCCACGTTCTCGCAGTGTCGCGGTCGATGCGGGCCGGCGACGGCCGTCTGCAGGGCTCGCTCGAGGAGACCGTCGATCGGATTCGCGCCGACGGCGGCACCGCGGATGCCCTGGTGTTCGACCTCGGCGACCCGACCGCCGACCGCGCCTCCGTGATCGCGCACGCCGAGTCCGTATTCGGCGCGCCGGTCGACATCCTCGTCAACAACGCCGCGGCCACTCGGCACTTCGGCCAGTTGTACGGAGAAATGACCCGGGAGTCCTTCTACGACTCGGTGGAGACGAACGTGTGGGCCGGTTGGGATCTGGCGACCGCGGCCGTGCCGGGCATGCGGCAGCGGGGGGCCGGGTGGATCCTGAGTATCTCCTCGACCCAGGCGGGGCCGCGCAAGGGCCCGCCGTTCGCCCCGAACTCGACGTTCGGCGCCTGCCTGTACGGCGGCACCAAGGCCATGATCGACCGGATCACGACGGGCGCCGCGATGGACCTGTACGACGACAACATCGCGGTCAACACGCTGGCTCCGGAATACTCGATCGCGACCGAGAACGCGCTCACCGTGCCGGGTGTCACGACGGGCAACTCCGAACCGGAGGAGACCATCGCGGAGGCCGCGTTGGCGCTGTGCACCGGGGATCCGAAGGTGTTGACCGGCAAGATCACTCGCAACCTCGGCCTGTTGGTGGAACTGGAACGTCCGGTCCGCACACTGGACGGCACGGCCCTCGTCCCCGGGTGGCAGCCCGGTGACATCGATGCGACGCGGATCCGACCAGGCTATCTCTCCGCCGTCATCTGACGCTCCGCCGCGGTTCCGCGGACACCGCCCACTTCTCTTGCAACAATCGTTTGTTACAGACTTCTACAGGAGGCACGTCAATGCCACTCCAGCCTTGGATGAAGCTCGTCTCGGTCGACGACCACCTCATCGAGCACCCCACCGTGTGGGCCGACCGTCTGCCGACCAAGTTCCTCGACGCCGGCCCGCGCATCGTCGAGGAGCCGTCGCCGTCGGGTGGCGCGCCCATGCAGGTATGGAACTACCAGGGCAAGCGCTTCCCGGCGATCGGCCTCAACGCGGTCGCGGGCAAGAATCCCGAGGACTTCGGGATGGAGCCCGTCCGCTACTCGGACATGATCCCGGGCTGCTACGACCCCAAGGCGCGCCTGGCCGACATGGACCTCGACGGCGTCTGGGCGCAGACCTGCTTCCCGTCCTTCCCGCGCTTCGCGGGGGCTCTCTTCACCGTCGAGAGCACCGACATGGAGCTGGCGCTGCTGAGCGTCAAGGCCTACAACGACTACGTCCTCGACGAGTGGTGCGCGGCCGCGCCCGACCGTTTCGTTCCGGTGATCATCCTGCCGCTGTGGGACATCGCCGAGTGCGTCAGCGAGATCCACCGCACCGCCGCGAAGGGAGCCAAGGGCATCACCTTCCCGGAGGATCCGGTTCCGCTCGGGCTGCCGTCGTACTACACCGACCACTGGGATCCGGTCTTCGCTGCCGCGCAGGAGACGAGCATGCCGCTGTGCATGCACTTCGGCTCCTCCGGTCGTCCGCCGGCTACCGCGGAGGAGGCCCCGTACGCGGTCACCATCTCGCTGTACGCGACCAACATGATGTCGTCCACCTCGCACCTGCTGTTCTCGCCGGTGTTCCACAAGTTCCCGAACCTCAAGGTGGCGCTGTCCGAGGGCAACATCGGCTGGGTGCCCTACATGCTCGAGCGCATCGACGCCGTGTGGGAGCGTCACCGGCACTACCAGAACGTGGTGCAGGACGTGGTGCCGTCGACCTTGTGGTTCCGGAACATGTACGGCTGCTTCATCGACGACGACTTCGGTCTGAAGAACCGGCACGTGGTCGGCATCGACAACATCACGTGGGAGTGCGACTACCCGCATTCGGATTCGTACTGGCCCAACAGCCGCAAGCACGCCGAGTTCCGGTTCCAGGACGTGCCGGACGACGAGGTCGTCAAGATCGTCGAGACCAATGCCCGCCGGCTGTTCAACTTCTACGACGACGGGGCGAAGGCATGATCTCGCCCGATCCGTTCGGCTGGCAACAGCCGCCGATCACCCCGATGACGGCCGAGGATCGGATCGAGGCGGACGACTGGGTCGAGCAGGATCTGCTCACCCGGGACCTCGCGGCCGAACGGCTCGACGCGGTCGTCACACAGGCCACAGCGGAGCTGGCGTATCTGGAGGAGTCCGGAGCGTCGGCCCAGGCGATCGATCTGGTCCGCCGTCGCATCGCGGCTGCCGAGGCGTCCCGCGCATTCGTGGAGGAGGGCTGATCATGGCGTCCGAGGCAACCGCACTGGTACAGACGGGCCCGCGGCAGGTGCGGTTCGAGCAGTTCCCGCTTCCGGTCCTCGAGCCCGGCGCGGCGCTGCTGCGGGTGGAGGCGAACGGACTGTGCGCCAGCGACATCGACTCGTGGGAGGTGAAGCACTCGGCCTACGAACCCGGAGTGTCGCCGTTCCCGCGGATCAACGGTCACGAGATCGTCGGCATCATCGAGGACGTCGGCGGCGGTGCACGTGCGGACGGCGTCCGGGTGGGGGACCGGGTGGCGGTCAACCCGTTCCTCGGCTGCGGCCGGTGCGACGCCTGCCGGGAGGGCGCGACCATTCGATGCGTCGGGTGGCCGTTCCGCCCGAACGCGTACGGGTACATCCCCACCCGGCATGCGCCCTCGCTGTGGGGCGGCTATTCGACGCACGTCTACATCCACCCGAATGCGATCCTGCACCCGTTCCCGGAGAGCACAGACCCGCTCGATGCCACGTTGTGGAATCCGTTGGCGGCAGCGATCGACTGGGCGGTGACGACACCCGGCACGACGATCGGGACGACCATCGCGATCCTGGGTTGCGGCCAGCGTGGTTTGGCCGCCGTCGTCGCGGCGAAGGCGGCCGGCGCCGACACGATCCTCGCGACCGGATTGTCGCGGGACCGGCACAAGCTGGACCTCGCCCAGGAGTTCGGTGCCGCCGTCGTCGTCGACGTCGAGACCGAGGACCTGCGGGACGCGGCGCGCCAGGCAACCGGCGGACGCGGATTCGACGTCGTGCTCGACACGTCGCCGCACGCGACCGGCCCGTTGCTCGACGCCCTCGACATCGTCCGCACCGGTGGCACGGTGGTGTCGGCGGGACTGAAGACCCGGCCGATCGAGAACTTCCCGATCGATCTGTTGACGCTCAGGAACATCCGGTTGATCGGGTGCGGCGGGTCGAGTGTCCAGTCGTACCAACAGGCGGCGACCATCGTCGCGTCGGGCCGATTCCCGCTCAGCCGCATGCGCACTCATGTGCTCGGATTCGATCGCCTCGAGTACGGCATCGAACTACTTCGCGGCGACCGTCCCGAGGAACGGCCGATCAACATCGTGATCACGCCGACCATGAGCGGCGCCTGACCGGTCGGCTTCCGTCCCGCGCGCGAGTTCGCCTCCCGCGCGGGACGACCGTGGGTTACTCGCAGGCGATGCCGTCGTTGTCGCGATCGAGGTGCGGGGCGTATCCGGCCTGCCCGCGGTAGATCGGGGTGACCCCGGCGTTGCGTGCTTCGGTGCAGTTCTTGTATCCGGCCTGCGGACGGGGAGCCTGCGGGGCAGGCGCTGCCTGCGGAGCCGGGGCCGGAGCCGGGGCCGGGGCGGGGGCGGGGACGGAACTCGGCGCTGCGAGCGGCGGTGCCGCGACCGGAGGAAGCATCGGACCGAGCGCGTCGGCGGACCCGGTCGGGATCAGACCGACGATCTCGCGAGGCAGGAAGTCCTGGATCGTTCCGGCGCGCATGACGGGTGCCGGCGGAAGCAGAGGCTGGACAGCATCCGCGACGAACTGCGGAATCGCATTTGCGACGGCGGGCGGGAGGAAGTCGTGAACGGTCGATGCCGACGCGATTGCCGGTGCCGCGACGGAAACCGCCGCGCAGCCGACGAGTGACAGAGTGAGCGTGCGGAGACGCATGTGATCTCGATTCGACGTCGAGGCCACGGGGTACGCGACCTCGTGATGACGGGACAGGACTGTTTACCGCAGAACCTTTCAGTCGGTTTTTTCGGGGTGGCGCAGTGCGCACCCACCTCGGTGCTGTATAACTTCGGCCGTCGACCAAGAGATGCCACCGGGTCGGTGGCCGAACCCGGGGGAGCTTTCGATGAAGACATCACATGTTGCTTGCGTGCGGAGAAACAGCCGTGCGGGGGTAGCGGTCGCGCTGGGGCTCGGCGTGGCCGTCGCCGGATCGCTGGCGGCGTGCGGATCGTCTTCGGACGCGACCACGGAGGCGCGGGCAACGACTACTACCACGAGCTCCGAGCCGGCGGCATCCTTCGCGCCGCCGTCGTCGTCGAGTACGGCCCTCGTCCCGTCCACGACGCCGCCGGCCGCGTCCCCTGCGCCGGCTCCTGCCCCGACGCTCGTGCCGATGCCGAACGTGATGTGCATGAATCTCCAGGACGCGCAGAACCTCATCCAGGAGAACGGAGTCTTCTTCTCCCGCAGCGCCGATGCCTCCGGCAAGGGGCGAAATCAGGTCGTCGACTCGAACTGGATCGTGGTCGGACAGACCCCCTCCGTGGGTGCGCCGATCGGCGAGGGCGACGCCGTCCTGTCCGTCGTGAAGATCGGTGAACCCAACCCCTGCTGACCGCTTGAGCGACGCTACTGGTCGTCGAGGTCGTCGAACAGCGACGGCTGGATGGGTTCCTCGACCGGACGGGGACGCTCGGACTTGTTGTCCGGCAGTTCGTCTCGACGGGGATCCGGTGCCTCGGGGGGTGTCTCGACCGGTGCCGGTGGCGGATCGCCGACGGTGGTGGGAGGCACCGCGGCGAAGTGCAGGACGCCGCCGAAGTGTGACGCGAATTCCTCGTCGACGCCGTTGAGGAAGTCGCCGAGGTGCTCGACCATGTCCGCGAGGTGCTGCGGGACGAACGGGTCGGCGAGCATGTCGATCATCACCCGGAGTCGATCCTCGTAGAGCGCGAAGCGCAGGTACGGCCACCGGCGGTTGAGGTCGGTGACGAGTTCCGCGGCGCGGGTGCGCCCGCTGATGTCGCGTACCAGGGGCGCCCACAGCTGGATCTCGGGCGCCGCCTCGTTGGCGATCACCAGCGCGAGGGCAGCGCCGAACCGGAGCACGATGTCGCCGTCCTGATCGCGCTCGGGTTCGTGGCCGAGGATGTCGGCGACGGTCCGGGCGATCACCTCGCGTAGATGCTCGGTGTCGCGGGGACGGATGGCCAGGTACCGGTCGAGGGGAGTGGGGCGCGGCGTCGCGTCCGGAGTCTCGTCGGGCACCGGCTCGGCGTTCTCGCCGAGGTGATGCAGCCTCAGGAAGCTCGGGTGCGGGACGTCCCAGGTGTCTCGGAAGACCGCGACGACCATCGCCGCGAGCTGATCCGCCCACCGCGCCGGCTTCTCGACCAGGAGCGAAGGTTCGTCCCCGATGTCGAAGTCCTCGAACTGCAACGGCGGCTCGGCAGGCTCCGGTGCGATCCAACCCTGGGTCAGCAGCCGCGCGCGGTCGGCGCCGGACAGGCGTCGACGAGGCGGCAGCTGGAGGTCCGTCGGGATCTCGCACCGAACGACCGGGCCGTCGGAGGATGCCGTCACCCGGCACTGCACGAACGGCAGCCGTCCGTCCGCGTCATCGGTCTCCGACGTGGTCTCGAGCAACAACTGGTCGTCGACGGACGCTGCGGCGATGCGGTCGGCGAGGCGTGAACGGAAGGAACCCCAAGCGTCGTCGAGTGCGCGATCGAAGTCGTTTCCGGCAGAACTGTTCGAGAACTCGGACACAGCAATACGGTATCGCGCCCGTCGAGTGGAAATCGAAGCGGCGGTCCGAGGCCGCCCGTCCTGCCTGATCGGAGCCGAATGTCGGTTTGTCCGCGCCATCGCCTAATGTCCCGAATCGAGTTCGATACTGGGAGGTATGTAATGCGGATGGTTCGCGAGCAGAACTGCAGGAACGGTGGCAGTTCTCCTCGATCGGGTCGAGTAGGTTCGATCGCTGCGGTGGGCGCCGCCGCGATGGCGCTGGTTCTCTCGGCCGGTACCGCGACGGCGGCGGAGGCCGACGGCAGCCTGTCCGGAAGCCTGGGCAGCCTCGGTAGTGTCACCGGCAGTTCGGGCGCCGGGAGCGTCGGCGCGGGATCGTCGATCCCGGAGTCCCTGCAGGAGGACCCGGGTCCGCCGCCGGCGCTGCGCGACGACATCACGGCCGCGGCGATCGTCGGTGAGAAGTCGCTGTCGGCTCAGGCCGTCCAGCTCACGGTCGCGTCTCCGGCGCTCCGCCGCGAGGTGACGGTGCAGGTGCTGTTGCCCGCGGACCGATCCGCGCCACGGCCGACGCTGTACATGCTCGACGGAGTGAGCGCCCGCAACAACGGCAGCGGGTGGATGAGCGCGGGACTCGGTGACGCGCCGGGCTTCTTCGCCGACAAGAACGTCAATGTCGTACTGATCAACGGCGGGCGTGCCAGCCTGTACGCGGACTGGGAGCAGACCGACCCCAAGCTCGGCCTCAACCGGTGGGAGACCTACCTCACTGAGGAGCTGCCCGGTCTGATCGACGCGAAGCTGAAGACCAACGGGGTCAATGCGATTGCCGGTAACTCGATGGGCGCGCAGTCCGCCGTCATGCTCGCGCACCGCAACCCCGAGCTCTACAGCGGTGTGGCGGCGTTCAGCGGCTGCTACTCGACGAGCGACCCGCTGGGACGGCTCGTCGTGCAGACCACGGTCACCTCGCAGGGCGGAGATCCGACGAACCTGTGGTCGGATCCGGACGGCCCCGAGTGGGTGTCGCACGACTCGGTCCGCAACGCCGAACAACTGCGCGGCAAGCCGATCTACCTGTCGGTGTCGAACGGGTTGCCCGGCGAGTTCGAGGAGGGATCCGACGACGTCCGACGGCTGTACCTCGGCGGCGCGATCGAGGGGGCGACAAACGTGTGCACCCGGATCTTCCAGGCGCGTCTCGAGCAGCTCGACATCCCGGTGAAGGTCGACTACTCCGGTGCCGGCGTTCACGCCTGGGACTACTGGCGCGTCCAGTTGCCGAAGGCATGGCCGACGCTGGCGAAGGCCCTCGGCCTCTCCTGAGCCGACCCGATCAGCCGGTGACGGTCTGGACCGACAGCTGGTTCAGGCCGTCGCCTGTCTTCGAGCACCCGGTCGTCGCGTACGGGACGAAGATCGAGCCCGTGTCGTTGGGCGGGTAGACACGCAGGCCGGCGACCGGGGTGGGTGCGCACGTGTCCTCGGGGTAGTTCCGGACCTCGACCGCACGGACCATCGCGGTGGCGGTCGCGTTCGGTGCGAGTGTGACGGGTCCGGTGGTCTCTCCGGAGCGGGTCGCGGCCGCGCCCACCTGGGCGCCGTCAGCGCCACCCTGCACGTAGGAAACTCCTGGGAAGCCGTCGAGCACGCACGTGCGACCACTGACGTTGGTGAAGACGAGCGGCAGCTCGGTAGACCCGGCTGCGCCCTGCGTCTGCCCGAGGGTCAGGCGCAGCTCGCTCGCGACGCAGCCGGCCTGCTGCTGCGCGGCCGCGGTCCCCGCCGCGGTCATCGGGGTCGATGCCGCAGCGGCCTTCGTCGTGGCGGCAGCGGCGGCCGCAGTGACGGAGGTGGCGGTGCCGGCCACCGGTTCGGCGGTGCCGCTCTCGTCGCTGCCGCAGGCCGCGGTGGTGAGCACGACGGCGATGCCGACGGCCCCGAGCGAGCGGATCAGGACGGGATTTCGGGGCATCGCACGCACTCCTGGAAGTCGACGGTTCGATTCCAGTGAATATCGCACGCGGCCGCGTCCCCCGCAGATCGGCTCGCCGAACGGCCGACCGGGCGGGTCGAGATCGGACACGTGATCGTCACGCCGTGTAGCCCGCCTGTAACAGCAGCTCACCTAGCGTATACGGCGACGTATACATGGTTGGGCCGCCTGTGGTGGCCCGTGCGAGAAAGCGGCCACCGATGACGACATTCGACGCCAGCACCCCCACCGATCGCGCGCGGACGGCCCTCGTGCGCATCGCCGACAGTGCCCGCCCCGAGGTATGGATTCACGTGCGGCCCGAGTCGGACGTCCTCGCCGACGCCGCCGCGGTGGAACAGCGGCTCGCGGCGGGGGAGACGTTGCCGCTCGCCGGCACCGTCTTCGCGGTCAAGGACAACATCGACGTGGCCGGTCTGCCGACGACGGCGGCCTGTCCCGAGTTCGCCTACGTCCCCGAGGCGTCGTCGCCGGCGGTGGAACGGCTCGTCGCGGCGGGCGCGGTGCTCGTCGGCAAGACGAACCTCGACCAGTTCGCGACGGGACTCGTCGGTACCCGCAGCCCGTACGGCGTCGTCCGAGCGGCCCACCACCCGGACCGGGTGTCCGGCGGTTCGAGTTCCGGGTCCGGCGCAGCGGTGGGCCTGGGCCTGGTGGACTTCGCCCTCGGCACCGATACCGCCGGCTCGGGCCGTGTTCCGGCCGCGTTCAACGGCGTCGTCGGTATCAAGCCCACCCTCGGATTGGTGCCGACCCGGGGCGTCGTGCCGGCGTGCGCCGACTTCGACTGCGTCACCGTGCTGGCGCCGACGGTCGGCCTCGCGGGGCTCGCGATGTCGATCATGATCGGGTCCGACCCGGCCGATGCCCGTAGCCGAGCGTGGCCGGCCGACGTCGTACTCGCGGCGCCGCAGCGTGCCCGGGTCGGCGTCCCGATCGAGGCGCAACTGGGCGTGCTCTCCGAGAGTTACCGGCGCAGTTTCGCGGCCACCGTGGCTGCGGCGGAGGACGCCGGGCTCGACATCGTGCGCGTCGACATCGACCCGTTGCTCGCTGCTGCGCGCCTGCTCTACGACGGCGCGCTCGTCGCCGAGAGGTTCGACGCGGTCGGGGAGTTCGTCGTCTCCCGTCCCGATGCGGCACTCGACCCGACGGTGGCTGCCATCGTCCGAGGGTCGGCCCGGCCGTCGGCCCACGAGTTCGTCCGCGACGCCGGTGCTCTCGTTGCCGCGAAGCACTACGCCGCGGAGTTGTTCGCCGACGTGGACGTGCTGCTGCTTCCCACGACGACCGAGCATCCGCTCGTCGACGACGTGCTCGCCGATCCGGTCGAGATCAACCGGCGTCTGGGCACGTTCACCAACTTCTGCAACCTCCTCGACCTGGCGTCCGTCGCGGTGCCGGCGCCCGGCGATCCCGGCGAATCCTTCGGAGTGATGACGGTGGCGCCGGCGTTCGGCGACCAGGTCGCGCTCGACGTCGCCGCCCGGATCGTCGTCGGTGACACCGCCGTCGTCGCGCCCGGCGAGGGCATCCTGCTGGCAGTGTTCGGTGCGCACCTGCGCGGACAACCGCTGCACCACCAGTTGGAGGCGCTGGGGGCGCGCTTCGAGCGGGCCGTCGCCACCACGGACGACTACCTCATGGTGCGCCTGGATTCCGAGCCGCCCAAGCCGGGACTGGTGCGGGTGTCCGACGGTGGTGCGGGCCGGTCGCTTCCGGGCGAGTTGTACCGCATCTCGCGCGCCGGTCTCGGGTCCTTCCTGGCCGCGCTGCCGGAGCCGATGGCGCTGACGGCGATGACACTCGTCGACGGGACTCGTGCGGTGGGGTTCACCTGCACCCCCGCGGCGGCCGCGACGGGCGTGGACATCACCGAATTCGGCGGCTGGCGAGCCTTCCTCGCCGGCGTGCCCGCGTGACGCGCAGGTAACGCGGATCGGGCCTCCCGGGTGGATTCGTTAACACTGCGAACACAGCGCGGACCACACCGCGTAATCGCGTCGAACGACAGTATTCGTGAGCGGATACAGCGTCGTATACCGGCTCGCTGCAGTGCATTTCGAAAGCTCTACCCCAGGAGGCCCGCATGCCCCTTCGTCCACCCCGGTGGTTCGCCATCGTCGCCGCCGCGATAGCGGTGCTGTTCACGACGGCGTGCAGCAACATCGATTCGACCTTCGCGGCCCGGCCTGCCGGCGGCGGCGATCGAGCCGCGGTCGTCAAGATCGGGACGCTGCGGGGGCAGCCCCATCTGTTCCATCCGTTCTTCTACGAGCGGTTCGTCCCGGTGGGGACCGCGGTCGACGTGGTCGTCTTCGACAGCTCGCCGGACATCAAGAACGCGCTGGTCAGCGGTGCCATCGACTTCGGTGTCGCCGGGGTCCCCGCCTTCCTCGCCGGATCTGCTGCGGGACAGGATGTTCGACTCGTCGCGTCGGCTGCCGACGGCGGTACGGGTATCGTCGCGGCACCCGGTATCGAGTCGGTCGACGATCTGCGCGGACGGAAGGTCGGGTTCCCGCTCGGGTCGTCGCAGGAGATCCTGCTGCGGCTGACGCTCGCGCAGTTGGGACTCGACCCGGCGCGTGACGTCCAGCTGGTCAACCTTCCGTTCTCGGACATGGCCAACGCCCTCGCCACCGGCCAGATCTCGGCGTTCGCGTCCGCGGAACTCGGACCGGCGACCGCGATCGAGGCGGGCGCGCACAGTCTCGTCTCGCCGTACGACACGGCGGTGGGCCGCGTCAACATCGGTCTGGCCACCACGCAGCGGACCATCGATGCGAAACCCGAACTGGTGCAGTCGATCGTCGACACCCACGTCCGGACAGCCGAGTTCATGGACGGTGATCGCGACGCATGGCACCGGGGCGTCGTGGAGGAGTTCGGACTGAACCCCGACGTCGCGGCGACCGCGATCACGAACATCTGGCCGCGATCGGATCTGTCGGCCGACTACCGCGGCCAGGTGGCGGCGCTGGTCCGTCAGATGGTTGCGCTCGGGCAGATCCCGGTCGCACCCGACCTCGACGAGTTCGTCGACGACTCGTTCCTGAAGGAGTCCGCAGATGCCTGACGCAACCACCGTGAAGAAGAAGGCCGCCGTGCTCTACGGCCTGCCCGCGCTCGTCCTGCTCGCCGGGTTCTGGAGCCTCGGAGTCCGTTTCGGATGGACACTTCCGCTCGGCGTCCAGATGCGTTTCCTGCCACCGCCCGGCGAGGTGGCGGGCCGGATGTGGGATGTCGCGGTCGGCGGCGTCCACGACGACGCCTACAGCGGATCGCTGTGGCGCCACCTCGCCGCCAGTACCCTGCGGGTCCTCAACGGATTCCTGCTCGCGGCCGTCCTCGCGATCCCGCTGGGTGTACTGATGGGTCGGTTCGGTCCGGTGCGCCGGGCGCTCGAGACGACGGTCAACCTGGTGCGCCCCATTCCGGTCACGGCGTGGGCGCCCCTGACGCTGCTCATCATCGGCTACGGCGACCGCTCGACGATCTTCCTCATCTTCGTCGCCGCGTTCTTCCCGATCCTGCTCAACACGACGGTCGGCGTGGCACAGGTGCCGCCCCGCCTGCTCGAGGCGGCCGCGATGCTCGGCACGCCCAAGGCGAAGACGCTCTACAAGGTCGTGATTCCCAGTGCGATGCAGAGCATCACGAGTGGTCTGCGGATCGCCCTGGGTCTCTCCTGGGTCGTGCTCGTCGTCGGTGAGACCGTGGGCATCTCGACCGGTCTGGGCGCCATGATCACCCAGGCTCGCGACATGAGCCGCACCGACCTCATCATCGCGGGCATGGTCTTCATCGGACTCGCCGGCTTCGCCACCGACCGCTTCATGGGGTGGATCCTGCGGGTCGCGACCCGCGGACGTCCCGGGCTGTCCTGACCCGCAGCATGATTCCCACGACGAAAGGATCCTCACCATGTCGTACGCAGTAGCGGATGCCGGAACGAATGCTCCCGCGACGAAGGCCGCCGACATCGTCGTCCGCGATCTCGCCAAGCAGTACGGCGACGGGCCCGGTGCGGTGCAGGCGCTCGCAGGCGTCGACCTCACCATCGAATCCGGTGAGTTCGTGTGCCTGGTGGGCGCGAGCGGCTGCGGCAAGAGCACCCTGCTCCGGATGCTCGCCGGCTTCGAATCGCACAGCGGGGGAGAGCTCCTGGTGGGCGGTACCCCGGTCGCCGGGCCGGGTCCCGACCGCGGCGTCGTGTTCCAGGACTACGGGCTGTTCCCGTGGATGTCGGTGCGCGAGAACGTGGCCTACGGCCCCCGGCAGTGCGGACGCCGCCGCGCGGAGGCGAACGCCCAGGCGGACAAGTACATCCGCGCCGTGCAGCTCGAACGATTCGCCGACCAGTACCCGCACCAGCTCTCGGGCGGTATGCAGCAACGGGTGGCGATCGCGCGCGTGCTCGCGAACAACCCGGCCGTCATGCTCATGGACGAGCCGTTCGGCGCCCTCGACGCGTTGACCCGCACCACGCTGCAACACGAACTGGCACGGATCCAGCGGTCGGAGGGAACCACGGTCATCTTCGTCACGCACAGCATCGAGGAGGCGGTGTATCTGTCGGATCGGGTGGTGGTGATGACCGGCGGCGCCTCGCACGGCGTACCCGGGCACATCCGGGACGTCGTCGACATCGATCTGGGCGACGACCGCGACGTCACATCGGTGGCGTTCAATGATCTCGAACGTCGCATCGCGGCGATGGTGCACGAATCGATCCACTGACGCGAGAGGGAGGCCGAGACATGACCACCGCCGGACAATCCGCCATCGGCCTGGGGGAGAGGGTGTACCGGGAGCTGCGCGAGCAGGTGATGAGCGGCCGGCTACCCGCCCATGCGCGACTCGTCGAGGGACGCCTGTGCGAGGCGCTCGGGGTGTCGCGGACACCGCTGCGCGAGGCGCTCGTTCGGCTGCACTCAGACGGGATCGTCACGCGCCGCGACGACGGGTACTACCCCATGTTCCCCGACCTCGACAGCATCCGGGACCTGTACGAGCTACGGGTGACGCTGGAGTTGCGGGGCATCGCCCGCCATCTGGAGGAACCCGCGAACTCCGAACTCCGCTTCGACCGGCCGTTGCTCGAATCGGTTCGCCGGCGTTGGCTGGAACTGAAGGCGGACCCGCCGGAGCCGTCACCCGACATCGTCCTACTGGACCAGCAGTTCCACCTGGATCTGTCCACGGCGGCGGGCAATCCGGCGCTGACGCGCGCCCTCGCGACCGTGAACAGCCAGATCCGTCTGGTGCGGATGTACGACTACCGGACGCCGGAGCGGGTGGACGCGACGGTGACCGAGCATCTGGGGATCGTCGAGCAGATTCTGGACGGGGAGCTGGCCGGGGCGCTCGCGTCGCTGCATGCGCACGTGGGCGACTCGCTGGACGTCGTCGAACAACGGGCGGTCGGGGCCATCACCGCGCACGCGCTCCACGGTCGGCGCTGATCGCCGACGGGATCTACCCGGACAACGACCGAGCCGCCTCCACCGGCGTGACGGAAGTCACGGGTGTGGAGGCGGCTCGCGGTGTGATCGGGACGTTTCCTACTGGCGTCCCGGGGCCGCCAGACGCATCAGCAGTCGGTCGAATGCGGACCCGTCCGGGCCCAGGTCGTCGAACTGGGAAGAAGTCTCGGAAGGCGCGGCCGCCACCGCCGGGGCGAGGCTGCGCGCCAGCTCGCTGCGTCGCTGCACCGCCTCCAGGATCAGGGCGTCCAGGTCGAGGATCTCCTGCTCGAGCCGGTCGAGCATGGCCGTGTCGGCTTCTCCGGAGGACCCGGTGGCGTGGACGGCGAACGATTCGGTCTGTACGGACACATCGTCTCCTTCGGTCTCGTGCGCGCAGGGCCGCCGCTGCGACGCTGTCTGATTATTAGTCGCGGCAGCGGTCTATACGTTACGTCCGGTACACCGCCGCTGCATGGCGCGACCGTCGGCGTACAGTTGCACTGTGCAACACGAAAGAACGGTCGACCACGTGGCGGCAGTGCACGCCGAACTGGTCCAATTGGCACGCGAATTGGTCGCGGGCGGGCGCGAGTCCCAGGGCGGTCCGTCGTTCGCTCAGCATTCGGTGCTCTCGTTCGTCGCGCGCAACCCGGGTTGTCGCGCCACCGACATGTCCGACGCGTTCGGCGTCAACCGTTCGACCGTTTCGCGGCAATTGCGCGGGTGCCTGGACTCGGGGTGGGTGCGCTCCGAGGTCGGCCCGCTCCGGACCGGCTACCCGCTGCACCTGACCGATCAGGGCACCGCGGTGCTCGCGGCCGCGGACCGTAGGCGCCTGGACGAGGTCCGTGCCCGAGTCGACGGCTGGTCGCCCAACGAAATTTCCCAGTTCGCGAACATCCTGCGGCGGTTCCGCACTGCGCAGACGCCGCCGCAGCTTTCCGAGGCCTTCCACGGAGATGGAGATGACGTACATGCGTGAGTACGGCGCCGAAGCTCGATTCACCATCGGAGCAGAGGAATCGATCGTCCACACCGTTTACGAACATGCGCGCCGCAGCCCGCAGCGCGTGCTGTTCTCCCGGCCGATCGGCGACGAGTGGGTCGACGTCACCGCAACCGAGTTCGCAGACCTCGTCACCGGTGTCGCGAAGGGCCTGGTGGCTTCCGGTGTGCAGCCGGGCGATCGTGTCGTGCTGCTCTCGGCCACCCGGTTCGAGTGGACCCTGTTCGACTTCGCCATCTGGGCCGCCGGGGCGGTGTCCGTGCCGATCTACGACTCCTCCTCGCCCGAGCAGGTCGGGTGGATCGTGGAGGACTCCGGGGCGGTTCTGGCGATCGTCGAGCGGGCTCGTCACGCCGCGGGCTTCGCGGACGCCGGACCGGAACTCACCCGAGTGCTGCAGATCGAGGACCGGGCGGTCGAGAAGCTGATCGCGGAGGGTGCGGGCCTCGCCGACGACATCGTGCGGCAGCGTATCGCCGGGGTGAGCGCCGACGACCTCGCTTCGCTCGTCTACACCTCGGGAACGACGGGTCGGCCCAAGGGGTGCATCCTCACGCACCGCAACTTCCTGTCCGAGGTGCGCGGAATCCTCGTCGCGTCGATCGGCGAGGTGGCGCGGCCGGGGAACCGCATGCTCACCTTCCTTCCCCTCGCGCACGTCCTCGCCCGTGCGGTGTCGCTGGCGATGTTCGAAGCCGGCGGAATCCAGGCGCACTGGTCGAACTTCGGCACCGTCGCCGAACAGTTCCAGAGGTTCCGGCCCAACGTCATCCTGGGCGTGCCGCGGGTTTTCGAGAAGGTACGGGACAGCGCCGCGCACGCCGCGTCGAAGGGCGGTCCGATCCCGCGGGCGGTATTCGCGTTCGCGGAGTCCACGGCCATCGAGTACAGCGAATCCCTCGACGCCGGTGGTCCGTCGTTCGTCCTGAAGGCTCGTCATGCGATCGCAGATCGTCTCGTCTTCCGAAAGCTGCGCGCCGCCATGGGGAACGAGTGCTGGTGGGCGATCTCCGGCGGAGGCGCGCTCATGCCGCGGCTCGGACACTTCTTCCGCGGCGCGGGCATTCCGATCTTCGAGGGATACGGACTCACCGAGTCGACGGCGGCGCACTGCGTCAACGTGCCGGGCGAGCAGAAGATCGGAACGGTCGGCCGGCCCTTGAGCGGCAACTCGGTGCGCATCGCGTCGGACGGCGAGATCGAACTCGCGGGAGGTGTCGTCTTCGGCGGGTACTGGGGCAACGAGGAGGCGACCGCGGACGCCTTCGACGACGGCTGGATGCGAACGGGGGACCTCGGCGAGCTGGACGCCGACGGCTATCTGACCCTCACCGGACGCAAGAAGGACCTGCTGGTGACGGCAGGGGGGAAGAACGTCTCGCCCGGACCGCTCGAGGATCGGCTCCGTTCGAACGCGCTGATCTCGCAGGCCGTGGTCGTGGGCGACGGCAGGCCCTTCATCGGGGCACTGCTCACCCTCGATCCCGAACCGTTCGAGAACTGGAAGGAGACGAACGGCAAGCCTGCTTCGGCCTCCGTCGCGGACCTCGCCGACGACCCCGATCTCCGCAGCGCCCTGCAGTCCGTGGTGGACGACGCGAACACGACCGTGTCACACGCGGAGGCGATCAAGCGGTTCGCGGTCCTCCCGCGGGATCTCACGGAGGAATCCGGAGAACTCACTGCCACGCTCAAGATCAAGAGGAACGTCGTCTCCGATCGCTTCGCCGACGAGATCGCCTCGATCTATCGAGGACGCTGACGAGCCCCGACGGCCCAGCGTAGCCGGGGAAACGCGTTCCAATTGCTGCAATTCGCCCAGTCCGTCAGATTCGCACCGAGCACGCCCTCCTGACGCGCTATCGTCACGTCCGGCATGGGAGAAGAATCACCACTTCGGTCGCCTGTGTTGTGTCGCTAGGTTGACGTGAAGGGTAGTTGGGGTTGGCGTCGGAACGTGTTTCTGCAGGCTTCGTGTCCGCAGAATCGGATGTAACGGGTAGCGGATCGATCGCCGACGCGGGCGTGCTTGCCCTCTCCGCGGCGCAACGCGGAATCTGGTTCGCTCAGCACCTGATCGAATCGGTCCCGATCGCGATCGCCCAGTACATCGAGATCGCCGGTGACCTCGATGTTCATGTGCTCTCGGCGGCCGCGGTAGACAGTGCGCGCGAGTTGGGCACCGGCATGTTCCGGATCGTCGAGATCGACGGTGAGCCCTTCCAGCAGATCGACCATTCGATCAACACCCGCACCACGCACCTGGACTTCCGTGGCGAGGCCGACCCCGCCGCCGCGGCACAGGATTGGATGCGGCGCGAATACAGCACGCCCACCGATCTGCTGTCCGACAGGCTGTTCGAGTTCGCGACCCTGCGGATCGCCGACTCGCATTACTACTGGTACAACCGCATCCACCACATCGCGCTCGACGGCTTCGGCGCCATGACGTTCGTGAACCGGACCGCCGCTCGCTACACCGCGGCGGTCGTCGGCGAGACACTTGCGGACTGGAAACCCAGTGGCCTCCGCGAAATCAGCGAGGACGAGGCACGCTATCGGACCTCCACGCGGTTCGAGACGGATCGGCGGTACTGGGCCGAGCGGACGCGAGACCTGCCGCACCCGATCAGCCTCGCCGGGCGCTCCGCGGACGTCGGCCCCCATTCCCTGCGCGCCACGGGACCGTTGCCGGCCGAAGCCGAGTCGGCCATCCGGCGGCTGCTCGACTCGCACGACGGGATCACCTTCGCCGCGGTCGTGATCGCCGCGGTCGGTGCATTCCTGTCCCGGTTGACCGGTGAGGACGACGTCGTCCTCAGCCTGCCCGTGACGGCGCGGACCACTGCGAAGCTGCGACGTTCGGGGGGCATGGTCTCGAACGTCGTCCCGATCCGCCTCGACACCGGCGGTGGCGTCACGTGCGCCGAACTGTCGCGCCGGGTCCAGGTCGAACTGACCGGCGTCCTGCGGCATCAGCGCTACCGACACGAGGACATGCGACGGGACGCGGGGGCCGGCGGGGGCCGGCGAGGCTTCTTCGGCCCGGCCGTGAACGTCATGATGTTCCACGACGCGGTCCGGCTCGGACCTGATACCGGCCGACTCCACGTGCTCACCACCGGACCGGTGGAAGACCTGTCCGTCAACATCTACCCGGCAGCGGCGGGGGCCGGTGCCCACATCGACTTCGAGGCAAACCCCCACCTGTACAGCCCCGGTGATCTCACCGCGCACCACGAGCGTTTCCTCGAATTCCTCACGGCCTTCGCCGAATCGGCGGCCTCGGCGGTGGGCGAGGTCGACGTCGTGCATGCCGACGAGCGCGCCGCGCTCGTCCCGCTGCGCGGCCCGGCCGCGCCGGCGCCGCAGTTGCTGCCGGACCTCCTGCGGCTCGGAGCCGACCGTCACCCCGACAACGTGGCCGTCGCGTCGGAGTCCGGCGACATGACGTATCGAGAACTCGACGCGACGTCGAATCGGATGGCGCGGCTGCTCATCGCACGGGGCGCGGGCCCCGAGACGTTCGTCGCGATCGCGATGCCGAGATCGGCGGAGGCGCTCATCGCAGTGTGGGCGGTCGCCAAGACCGGTGCCGCGTTCGTGCCGGTCGACCCGCGACTCCCGGATGACCGGATCGTGCACATGCTCGAGGACTCCGGCGCCGGAATCGGGCTCACGTGCGTCGCCGAACGTCCGGAACTCCCCGAGGGCACCGACTGGATCGTCGTCGACGACGATGCGACTTCCGTTGCCGTCGAGTCCTTCTCGCCCGACGCCGTCACGGACGCGGACCGGGCGGCGCCCACCAGGATCGCGCACGCCGCCTACATGATCTACACGTCGGGCTCCACCGGGGTGCCCAAGGGCGTCCTGGTGACCCATGCCGGCCTGTCGGCGTTCGCGTCCGAGGCCAGGCCGGAACTGGGCGTCGGGCCGACGGCGCGTGTCCTGCGCTTCTCGTCGGCGAGTTTCGATGCCTCGGTTTTCGAGATGATCTCCGCATTCAGTGCCGGTGCGACCATGGTCGTGGCGCCCGCCGATGTCCACGGCGGCATCGAGCTGGTGGAACTGCTTCGAGCAGAGCGTGTCTCGCACATCATCTCGGCACCGACCCTGATGAACACGGTCGACCCCGAGGGCCTCGTGGATCTCGAGGCCGTTGTCGTCGGCGGCGACGTGTGCACGCCGGATCTCGTCGAGCGGTTCGGGTCCGTGTGCCGCTTCACCAACAGCTACGGCCCGACCGAGACGACGATCGTGATCACGACCGGCGATCCACTCGGTCCCGGCGACGCCATTCCGATCGGCAGACCGATCCAGGGCGCGGGGGCCCTCGTGCTCGATCGCAAACTGCGTCCCGTCCCGGTCGGTGTCGTGGGCGAGCTCTATCTCACCGGCGTCGGGCTGGCGCGCGGCTACCACCGGCGCAGCGCGCTGACTGCCGACCGGTTCGTCGCCGACCCCTTCGGGTCGCCCGGTACGCGCATGTACCGCACCGGTGACGAGGTTCGGTGGACGGCCGACCATCAGCTCGACTACGTCGGGCGTTCCGACTTCCAGGTCAAGATCCGCGGCTTCCGTATCGAGCTGGGCGAGATCGACGCCGCGCTGCTGGCGCAGACCGGCGTGAACTTCGCCGCCACGGTCGCGCACCAGCGGGCGGCGGGGCCGGTGCTCGTGTCGTACGTGCGGATGGACGCCGGGGTCGACTTCGACGCCTCCGTGCTCACCGCGGGTGTCGCCCGCATCGTGCCCGCGCACATGGTGCCCGCGGCCGTGGTCCGCCTCGATCACGTGCCCGTCACCGCCGCCGGAAAACTCGATCGCCGCGCGCTTCCGGTTCCCGAGTTCCACTCGGCGACAGCAGAGTACGCGCCGCCCACGACGCCCGTGGAGGAGCTGCTCGCGACGATGGTCGCCGAGGCCCTCGGCGTCGAGCGAGTCGGCGTGCACGACTCGTTGTTCGCGCTCGGCGGCGACAGCATCATCGCCATGCAGATCGTCTCGCGGGCGCGCGCGGCCGGTTGGAGTCTCACCGCGCGTGAGGTGTTCGAACACAAGACCGTCGCCGAGATCGCGCGCGTCGTGACGACCCTCGACGGTCCCGCGTCTGCGCTCGAGGAACTTCCGGGTGGCGGCGTCGGCGCCGTCGAACTGTCCCCCGTGATGCACGAGATGATCGGTCGTGGGGACTTTTCCGACTTCCACCAATCCGTGCTCGTCACCGCGCCCGAGGGTCTCGGAGAGACGCTCCTCGCGCGGACCGTCGGCGCGGTCGTGGACCGGCACGACGTGCTCCGCTCGCGTCTGTCCGGTACCGCTCACGGCGAACGGGTCCTGATGGTGGACGCCCCCGGTGTGATCGATCCGGAGGCTCTCGTCACCAGGGTGGCTGTCGACGTCGCCCCCGGCACCCCCGCCTTCGACGACGTCGTGATCGCCGAATGCGACCGTGCCGCACGGCGCCTGGACCCGGAAGCCGGCGTGATGCTCGCAGTGGTCTGGCTCGACGCCGGGGACCGCGGGGCACGGCTGCTCGTCGTCGCGCACCACCTCGTCGTGGACGGCGTCTCGTGGCGCATCCTGCTTCCGGACCTGGCGTCGGCGTGGCTGCAGGCGTGCGCGGGGGAGACGGTGGAGCTTCCGCCCGTCGGAACGTCGTTCCGGCGCTGGTCGCACGCGTTGCACGAGTCGGGACCCGGCGGCCGCTACCGCGACGAGCTCGATCGCTGGCGGGAATGCCTGTCCGGCACCGATCCACTGGTCGGCTCGCGGCCCCTCGACCCCGGTGTGGATCTCGTCGCCGCGTCGGCGCGCGTCCGCATCGATGTCGGAGCGGTCGTCACCGAGACGGTCCTCAATCGCCTTCCCGACGTGTACGGGTGCGGTGTCAACGACGGACTGTTGGCGGCGTTGACGATGGCGATGGTGCACTGGCGTCACGAGCAGGGGGTTCCGGAGCGCTCGGTCCTGCTGACCCTGGAAGGTCACGGACGTGAGGAGGATGCCGCGCCGGGTGCGGACCTCGCCCGCACGGTCGGCTGGTTCACCAGCGTCTTCCCCGTCCGTCTGACGCTCCCGGACGTCGACCTCGGTGACGCGTTCACCGGCGGCCCGGATGCGGGCGCGGTGATCAAGGCGATCAAGGAGCAGTCGATCGCCGTGCCGAGCCGCGGCATCGGTTTCGGTGTGCTCCGGCATCTCGATCCCGCCACCCGCGACGAACTCGCCGCGCTCCGCCGCCCGCAGATCAGCTTCAACTATCTCGGACGGCTCGCCGCGGGACCGGCGGCCGACGGCGACTTCGGCTGGCTCCCGGACCCGTCCGCCCCGGACCTGGTGGCCCGCAGCGGATCGGCGATGGCGGTCGGCGCGGCGATCGACATCAACGCGATGGTCGTCGACGGTCCCGACGGGCCGCACCTGACCGCGACGTTCGCCTACCCGACAGGAGTGCTCGGCGACGCCGAGGTCGCGGAACTGGCAGATCTGTGGCGCCGCGCGCTCGAGGGCCTCGCTGCCCATGCGGCGCTGCCCGGTGCGGGTGGCCTGACGCCGTCGGACGTCCCGCTGGTCTCGGCGACCCAGGACGGGCTCGATCGGCTGCGCCACCGTTTCCCCGGCATGCGCGACGTGTGGTCGCTGTCTCCGCTGCAGGCGGGTCTGCTGTTCCACGCGCGAATGGTCGAAGGCGACCTGGACGTCTACACCGCGCAGATCCGGATGGACCTGGCCGGTGCGGTGGACGCGGAGAGGCTGCGCTCGGCGGTGACGGGTCTGGTCGATCGCCACGCGAGCCTGCGGACCGCTTTCGTGTACGACGACGGGATTCCCGTCCAGGTGGTCGTCGACGCCGCCCCGGTGCCGTGGCGCGAGCTGGATCTGACGTCGCTGCCGGCGGCGGAGGTCGACGGCGAGGTGCAGCGGGTCCTCGACGAGGAACGGCGGGCGCGGTTCGAGATGGACCGACCGCCGCTGCTGCGCGGGCTCGTGATCCGGATCTCGACGGATCGGTACGTGCTGGCGCTGACCAACCACCACATCGTGCTCGACGGGTGGTCGATGCCGCTGCTGGTGCGGGAGCTGTTGGTGCGATACGCCTCCGGGGACGCGATCGGGCTGCCGGCGCCGCGCCCGTACCGCGACTTCCTGTCCTGGCTGTCCGAGCGAGATGTCGCGCAGTCGACCGCGGCGTGGAAGGGCGCCCTCGCCGGCATCACCGAACCGACGCTGCTGGCCCCGCCGACCGACGGCGGCACGGTGCCGGCACAACCGGTCGAGATCGACGTCCCCCTCCCCGCGCCACTCGTCGCGGGCCTCGAACGGCTCGCTCGGGCATCCGGCGTCACCGTCAACACGGTGATCCAGGCGGCCTGGGCAATCCTGCTCTCCCGCATGACCTCCCGGGACGACGTGGTCTTCGGCGCGACCGTGTCGGGTCGGCCACCGCAGTTGCCCGGTGCCGAGGACATGGTGGGTCTGTTCATCAACACCGTCCCGGTGCGGGTGACGCTCGGCGCCGACGACACCGTCGCGGAACTGCTGCCGCGGTTGCAGGCCGCGCAGTCCGCACTTCTCGACCACCACCACGTGGGGTTGGCGGACATCCAGGCCGCGGTCGGCATCGGCGACCTGTTCGACACCCTCACGGTCTTCGAGTCGTATCCCGTGGAACGTGCGGGACTCGACGAGCACACCGACATCGGCGGGATGCGCGTGCGTCGACTCAGCGGTGCCGACGCCACGCACTACCCGATCACACTCATGACGCTGCTCGATCCCGGCGTCCGGATCACACTGCGGTACCAACCCTCCCGGTTCGAGGCGCCGACCGCGACGGCACTCGCGCAGCGGCTGGGGCGGATTCTCGAGGCTGTCGTGGCCGATTCCGCCGTGCGGGTGGTCGACGTCGAGGTTCTGGCGCCGGCCGAACGCGTCCTCGTGCTCGAGACGTGGAACGCGACGACGCACGCTGTGCCGGAGTCGACGCTCGCAGACCTGTTCGCCGAACAGGTCGCCCGGACGCCCGACGCGTCCGCGGTGTCGTTCGGCAACGTCACGTTGTCGTACGCCGACTTCGACGCCCGGGTCAACCGGGTGGCGCGGTACCTCCTGCGCTCCGGGGTCGGCCCCGGGTCGGCGGTCGGGATCGCGATGACGCGCTCGCTCGACCTGCTGGTCGCGGTGTACGCAGTCGTCACCACCGGGGGCGCCTACGTCCCGATCGACCCGGAGCAGCCGGGCGAACGCATCGGCGACGTACTGGGGCAGGCGGATCCTGTTCTGGTGCTCACGGATGCGCGTGGACTCGATGCGCTCCCCGACGGTGTCGGGGTGGTCGTCGACGCGATCCCGGTCGACGACCTCGACTCGTCACCGCTCACCGCCGCAGAACTACCCGGCCCGCGGCGGTCGTCCGACATCGCCTACGTCATCTTCACCTCCGGTTCCACGGGCCGCCCCAAGGGCGTAGCGGTACCGCATGCCGGGATCGTCAATCGGCTGCAGTGGATGCAGCACGCGTACCCGCTGGACACGGCCGATGTGGTGCTGCAGAAGACCCCGGTGACGTTCGACGTCTCGGTGTGGGAGTTGTTCTGGCCGCTGCAGGTCGGCGCTCATCTCGTGATCGCGGAACCGGACGGCCATCGGAACCCGCAGTATCTCGAGCGGGCGATCCGGGACCACGGCGTCACGACGATCCACTTCGTCCCGTCGATGCTCGACGCGTACGTGGCCGGCGCGGCGATCGAGCGGTGCACGTCGCTGCGCAGGATCTTCACCAGCGGTGAGGCGCTGCCCGCGAACACCGTGGACCGCGTACACGAGCGGTGTGCTGTCGAAGTGCACAACCTGTACGGCCCGACCGAGGCGTCGGTGGACGTGACGTACCACCGCACCGTGCCGGGCTCGCGGACGGTGCCGATCGGCGCTCCGGTGTGGAACACCGAACTGTACGTGCTGGATTCACGGCTCCGCCCCGTGCCGGTGGGGGTTGCCGGGGAGCTGTACCTCGCCGGCGTCCAGCTGGCGCGCGGCTACGTCGGCCGGCCCGACCTCACCGCCGACCGGTTCGTCGCCGCCCCGTTCGGCGGTCCGGGCAGCCGGATGTACCGCACCGGCGACGTCGTCCGGTGGACCGAGGCCGGCGAGCTGGAGTACCTCGGCCGCAGTGACTTCCAGGTGAAGCTGCGCGGACAACGCATCGAACTGGGAGAGATCGAGACTGCGCTGCTCGCGCAGCGCGGGGTCGCACAGGCCGTGGTGGTGTTGCGCCGTCACCAGGTCGCGGGGGAGTACCTGGTCGGCTACGTCGTCGCGGACGAGGGTGCGGACCGGTCGGAGACCGATCTGCTCGGCGCGCTGGCCCTCGTCCTGCCCCGGTACATGGTCCCGTCGGCACTGATCGTCCTCGATGCGTTGCCCGTCACGGTGAACGGCAAGCTCGACCGGAGGGCGTTGCCGGATCCGGAGTTCGGACGGACCGGCGAGTACACCGCGCCGATCACGCCCACCGAGTACACGCTCGCGTCCATCTTCGCCGACATCCTCGATCTCGACGCCGCAGCGGTGGGCGCGGGGGACGGGTTCTTCGTCCTCGGTGGCAATTCACTGACCGCGATGCGACTCCTCGCGCGGGTCAACGAGGCGTTCGATGTGCAGGTCGGCGTGCGGGAACTCTTCGAGGCACCGACCGTGGCGGAGTTGGCCGTGGTCGTCGATGCGGCCCGCCGTGACGGCCGGGTGGTTCCGGCACTCGTGCCTGTCGAGCGTCCGACGCGGGTCCCGTTGTCGCCGGCCCAGTCCCGCATGTGGTTCCTCAATCGGTTCGATCCGGAGTCGGCCGCCTACAACGTCGCCATGGCGCTGCGGATGACGGGAGACCTGGACTCGGCGGCGCTGGTCGCGGCGGTGCGCGACATCCTCGAGCGCCACGAACCGCTGCGCACCGTGTATCCGGATTCGGCCGACGGCCCGTACCAGTGGGTGCTGTCGACCGACGAGGCGCTCGACGAACTGGCTCTCGACGAGTTGGACGACGGCGCGGCGACGGATGTCGCCGACCGTATCCGGTCCGCCGTGGCGTCCGGCTTCGACGTCACCGCCGAGATCCCGATCGAGCTGACGCTGCTTCGGGAAAGTGCCGACAGTCATGTCCTGGTCGTCGTCGTGCACCACATCAGCATCGACGGTTGGTCCATCCCGCTGCTGGCTTCCGATCTGGTGCAGGCGTATTCGGCCCGGGCGAGCGGCGCGGCGCCGGCGTGGACCCCGCTGCCCGTGCACTACGCGGACTACGCGCTGTGGAAGCGGGACGTACTGGGCGCGGACGACGACCCGCACTCGGCCGCGGGGCGACAGATCTCGTACTGGTCGGCCGAGCTGGCCGGTGTGCCGGAGCTGCTCGAGTTGCCCGCCGACCGCGTCCGTCCGGCCGCGCCGACGTTCCGTGGCCGCACCGTCGAGACTGTGATCGACGCTGCCACGTACGACGCGATGTCCGCGCTCGCCCGACGCGCGCGGGCCACGCCGTTCATGGTGCTGCACACGGCACTCGCGGTGCTGCTGGCGCGCGCCTCCGGTAGCGACGACATCACGGTCGGTACGCCGGTGGCAGGGCGCGGAGAGGCGGCGCTCGACGGGCTCGTGGGCATGTTCGTCAACACCCTGGTGCTGCGGACCTCGGTGGATGCGGCCGAATCCTTCGTCGATCTTCTCGATCGTGTGCGGGGCACGGACATCGCGGCCTACGCCCACGCCGACGTCCCGTTCGAGCAACTGGTGGAGGTCATCAGCCCGGCACGGTCCACCGCACACCATCCACTGTTCCAGGTGGTGCTGTCCCTCGAGGGGCCGCGGCCGCGGTCGATCCAACTGCCGGGCCTCGAGATTGCGGCACTCGACACGGATTTCGGAATCGCCAAGTTCGATCTCCAGGTCGACGTGACCGAGCGCGTGGACACCGACGGTGCGGCCGACGGTGCGACCGTCGCGTTCACCTACGCGTGCGACCTGTTCGACCGGTCGACCGTGGAGGCTCTCCTGCGCCGCTTCGTGCGACTCGTCGCCGAAGCGGTCGCGGATCCGGAACGTCCGGTCGGTGACCTCGAGCTCCTCGGCGTCGAGGAGCGCGCAACGCTCACGGGCGCTCCGGTCGCGCCGGTGCCGGTCCGGTTGCTGCCGGATCTGCTCGCCGACGCCGCCGCGGATCCGGCTGCCGATGCCCTCCTGTACGGCGACGTCGTGGTGTCCTACGGGGAGCTCGACGCGCGGTCCAACCGGCTGGCCCGCGTGCTGATCGGCCGCGGCGTGGGGCCGGAGTCGTTCGTCGCGGTGTCGCTGTCACGATCGATCGAGTCGGTGGTCGCGCTGTGGGCGGTCGCGCGCACGGGTGCCGCCTTCCTCCCGGTCGATCCGGCGTATCCGCCCGCGCGGATCGCGCACATGCTCGACGATTCGGGCGTCCGGATCGGAGTCACGGTCGGCTCGGCCGTCGACACGCTGCCCGGGTCGGTGGACTGGCTGGTCCTCGACGGCGCGGACGCGTCGGCGGACGTCGAGCGCTTCTCGTCGGACCCGATCGTCGACGCCGAGCGGATCGTGCCGCTGCGACCCGAGCACCCCGCGTACGCGATCTACACGTCGGGTTCGACAGGTCTACCGAAGGGCGTCGTGGTCACTCACGTCGGCCTCGCGGCCTTCGTGGCCGAGCAGCGGGATCACTACGGTGTGGTTCCCGGCTCGCGCACACTGCATTTCGCGTCGCCGAGCTTCGACGCCTCGATCCTGGAGCTGTTCCTGGCGGTCGGGGGACGGGCGGCGATGGTGGTGGTCCCCGTCGGTGTCTACGGCGGCGACGAACTGGCCGACGTGCTGCGCACGCACCGTGTCACACACGCCTTCGTGACGCCGGGTGCGCTCGCGACCGTCGATCCCGAGGGGCTGGACCGGATCGGTGTGGTCGTCGTGGGCGGCGACGCGTGTGACGACGCGCTCGTGCGCCGGTGGGCGCCCGGACGGAAGATGTTCAACGCCTACGGGCCGACCGAATCGACGGTCATGGCAACGCATCACGGCCCCATGGCCGTCGGTGAGCCGGTCCTGATCGGACGTCCGGTCCGGGGCACCGGGGTGATGGTGCTCGACGGGCGCCTGCATCCGGTCCCCGTCGGCGTGGCCGGTGAGCTGTACGTGGCCGGGCAGGGCCTGGCGCGCGGATACCACCGTCGGGCGGCGCTCACCGCGGAGCGGTTCGTCGCCGACCCCTTCGCGGGCGACGGCGCCCGGATGTACCGCACCGGCGACCTCGTCCGGTGGACCGCGTCCGGCGGACTCGAATATCTGGGCCGGACGGATTTCCAGGTCAAGGTCCGCGGCCATCGCATCGAACTGCGGGAAGTGGACGCGGTGCTGGCCTCGGACTCCTCCGTGGACCAGGCGATCACCGTCGGGTACCGCGGTGGCGGGGCCGACGCCCTCGTCTCGTACGTGGTGCCGGCGCCCGGCGCGGTGGTGGACACCCGTGCGCTCGCGGTGCACGCGCGCGGCCGACTGCCCGAGTACATGGTCCCGTCGGTCGTCACGGTCGTCGACACGATCCCCCTCACCCCGTCCGGGAAGGTGGACACGCGGGCGTTGCCCGAACCGGTGTTCCCGACCCGTGAATTCGTGCAGCCGCGCACTCGGACCGAGTCGATCGTGGCGGAGGTCTTCGCGGACGTCCTCGACATCGTCGGTGTCGGCGCACAGGACGACTTCTTCGATCTCGGCGGGAACTCGCTCAGTGCCACCCGCGTCGTCGCCCGCGTGAACACGCTGCGCGGCATCAGGATCGGAGTGCGCGATCTCTTCGAGGCGACGACCGTCGAGACGCTCGCGGCCCGGGTCGATCGAGCGGCCCGGGAGGACGCCCGCCCCGTACTGGCCGCGGGGCCTCGCCCCCAGGAGGTGCCGCTGTCGCTCGCGCAGCAGCGCATGTGGTTCCTCAACCAGTTCGACACGTCGTCCCCCGCATACAACATTCCGCTCGTGGTGCGGCTGACCGGGGCACTCGACGTCGCGGCGTTGCAGGCCGCGGTGCGGGACGTGCTCGACCGCCACGAATCCCTGCGCACGGTCTTCCCGCAGTCGGAGGACGGCCCGCACCAGGTGATCGTGCCGGCCGAGCGCGTCGGCCTCGATCTCGCACCCGTCACGGTGACGGGGGAGCAGGAACTGCGCCGCGCCGTGGCCGGTGTCGTGTCCGGTGGATTCGACGTCACCGCGTCGGTACCGGTGCGCGGCAAGCTGTTCCGGACCGCCGACGGTGACTTCGTCCTGGTGCTGGTGGTCCATCACATCAGTGCGGACGGCGCATCGATGCTGCCGCTCGCGCGGGACGTCATGCTCGCCTACACCCACCGGGCCCGCTCGGAGGAGCCGTCCTGGACGCCGCTCGCGGTGCAGTATGCGGACTTCGCGCTGTGGCAGCGCCGCGTGCTGGGCGACGAGGCCGACCCCCGGTCGATCGCCGCGCAGCAACTCGGCTACTGGCGCGAGCAGCTGGCCGGGGCGCCGGCGGTGCTCGAGTTGCCCACCGACCGGTCCCGTCCGGCGGTGGCGTCGTATCACGCTGCCCGCGTCGACTTCGCGGTCGATCGAATCCTCGCCCGGCGACTCGAGGAGCTCGCCGCGCGGACCGGGTCCACGTTGTTCATGGTCCTGCACGCGGGTCTGGCGGTCCTGCTCGCGAGGCTCGGATCGACCACCGACGTCGCGGTCGGTACCCCGATCGCCGGGCGCGGTGAACGGGCGCTCGACGACCTCGTCGGCATGTTCGCGGGCACCCTGGTGCTGCGCACCGAGGTCGACCCGGCGCACTCCTTCGCAGCTGTGCTCGCCCAGGCGCGGGCGGTCGACCTGGCCGCGTTCGCGCACGCGGACATTCCCTTCGAGCGAGTCGTCGAGGCTGTCGATCCGCCGCGGTCCCAGGCTTACTCGCCCCTGTTCCAGGTCGCGTTGTCGCTGCAGAATCAGGGTGCGGCGGTGCTCGCGCTCCCGGAGGTGACCGTCGCCGTCGAGGATCCGGGCGCCGACGTCGCCAAGGTCGACGTCGAGTTCACCTTCCGGCCCTCGGCGGACACCGATCTCCTCGGATCACTCACGTACGCCACGGATCTGTTCGATCGGGACACGGCCACCACGATGGCTGATCGACTGGTCAGGGTGCTCGAACAGATCGCCGCCGACCCCGAGCAGGCGGTCGGTGACCTCGACCTGCTCGATGCGCGGGATCGGGCCGCGCTCGCCGCACCGGGGCAGGTTCCGGTGCCGGTGCGGACGATGGCGCAGATCCTCGCGGACGGGGCCGCCGTGGACCCGCGGGCGATCGCGGTCCGCGCCGGAGCGACCGCGCTCACCTACGGCGAGCTCGACGACCGATCGAACCGCCTGGCCCGCGTCCTGCTGGATGCCGGCGTCCGCCGTGAGATGTTCGTGGCGCTGTCGTTCCCGCGCTCGGCTGCGTCGATCGTCGCGATGTGGGCGGTCGTCAAGACCGGGGCCGCGTTCGTGCCCGTCGATCCCGCCCATCCGTCCGACCGGATCGCGCACATGCTGACCGACTCGGGCGCCGCGGTGGGACTGACGTGTGCCGAAGTGGCGGCGGGGCTGCCGGATTCGGCGCGTTGGCTCGTCGTCGACGCCCCCGACGTCGAGCACGCGTGCGCGGCGCAGTCGGCCGCAGCGGTCACCGACGCCGAGCGCGGCGGTCCGATCGTCCCCACCGGCGCCGCGTACATGATCTACACGTCGGGCTCGACCGGCCTGCCCAAGGGCGTGGTGGTCGAACACACCGGACTGGCCTCCTTCTGCGCGGACGCGCGCACCGAGTTGGCCGTCACGCGGCAGTCGCGGGTCCTGCGGTTCTCGTCGTCGAGCTTCGACGCCTCGGTGTTCGAGATGCTCGTGGGGTTCAGCGCGGGTGCCACGCTCGTGGTCGTGCCGCCGTCGGTGGTCGGTGGGCACGAACTCGCCGAGGTGATCCGGGATCAGCGGGTCACCCACATCCTCACCGCGCCGGCTGCTCTGGGCACGGTGGAGGCGACCGAACTGGATTCCCTCGAGTCGGTGATCGTCGGCGGTGACGTGTGCCCGCCGGAACTCGTCGAGCGATTCGCGCCGGGCCGCAGATTCTTCAACAGCTACGGCCCCACCGAGACCACGATCATCATCACGATGACCGAGCCGCTCACCGCCGGTGAGCGGATCACGATCGGCACTCCACTCCCGGGCGCCGGGGCGACGATCCTCGACGCCCGGTTGCGTCCGGTTCCGCTCGGCGTGGTCGGGGAGCTGTACCTGTCGGGCCCGGGTCTGGCCCGCGGCTACCACCACCGGCGGGCACTGACGGCGTCGCGTTTCGTCGCGACCGCCGAGGGCCGGCGCATGTACCGCACCGGTGATCTCGTCCGCCGGAACCGGGACGGGCGACTGGACTTCGTCGGTCGCACCGACACCCAGGTGCAGCTGCGCGGGCTGCGCATCGAACTGGGCGAGATCGAGGCCGCGCTCACGAGCGGCCCCGACGTCGCGCAGTCCGTCGCCGTGATGCACAGCGACGCCCGCACCGGCGACCACCTGGTGGGCTATGTCGTGCCCGAACGCGAGGCATCGATCGACCCGCAGGATCTGCGGGACGGGCTGGGCACGTTCCTGCCCGGTTACATGGTGCCGACCCAGATCGTGGTGCTGGACCGCCTGCCGGTCACCGCGGGGGGCAAGCTGGACCGCCGGGCACTGCCCGTGCCGGACTTCGTCTCCACGCGCGAGTTCCGTGGCGCGTCGAATCCGATCGAGGAACGGATCGCCGCGGTGTTCGCGGACCTGCTCGGGCTCGCCCGGGTCTCGGTGGACGACAGCTTCTTCGACATCGGCGGCAACTCGCTGCTCGCGACCCGCCTGGTGGCCCGGGTCAATGCGGCGCTCGGCGCCGCGCTCGGGATCCGCGAACTGTTCGAGAATCCGACGGCGGCGGCGTTGGCGGTCCGGGCGGAGTCGTCGGCCACCTCCGGCGCGCCGGTTCTCGGGTCGCTCGAGCGGCCCGAGCGCATCCCGCTCTCGCCCGCGCAGCAACGGATGTGGTTCCTCAACCGGTTCGACCCGACCTCGGCCGCGGAGAACATCCCGATGGCGCTGCGGCTGACCGGCGACCTCGACGCGGCCGGACTGCACGCGGCGATCACGGCGACCATCGAGCGGCACGAGGCGCTCCGGACGATCTATCCGGACAGTGCCCGCGGGCCGCACCAGGTGATCGTCCCTGCGGCGCAGGTGCTTCCGGAGCTCCGGCCGGAGTCCGTCGCCGCCGACGACGTGCTCCCCAGGGTGCTTGCCCTCGCGGGAGCGGGATTCGACGTCACGGTCTCGGTGCCGCTGCGGGTGGCGTTGCTCCGTCTCGGCGAGCAGGACCACGTGCTGGTGCTCGTGGTGCATCACATCTCGGCGGACGGCTTCTCGCTCGCGCCGCTGGCCCGGGACGTGATGGTGGCGTACGCAGCGTGCCGGCAGGGCCTGGCGCCGACGTGGTCGCCCTTGCCGGTGCAGTACGCCGACTACAGCCTGTGGCAACGGGCGGTGCTGGGCGACGAACACGACCCGACGTCCGCTGCCGCACGCCAGATCGGGTACTGGGTCGACACGCTCGCGGGGCTCCCGGATCAACTGGACCTGCCGGTGGACCGTCCGCGGCCCGCGGCGCAGTCGTACCGAGGCCGCACACACGCGTTCACGCTCGACGCGGCGCTGCATCGGGCGCTGCTGGGGCTCGGGAAGCGCCAGGGCGCAACGCTGTTCATGGTGGTCCACGCGGCGTTCGCGGCGCTGCTCGCCCGGCTCTCGGGCACCGCGGACATCACGATCGGCGCGCCGGTCGCCGGTCGCGGTGAGCAGTCGCTCGACGGGGTGGTCGGCATGTTCGTCAACACCCTCGCGCTGCGGGCCGACGTGCGTCCCGACGCCCCGTTCGCGGACCTCGTCGAGCAGGTCCGGCGCGCCGACCTGACGGCGTTCGCGAACGCCGACGTGCCCTTCGAACGCATCGTCGAGGTACTCGCGCCGGAGCGTTCGACGGCACGGCACCCCCTGTTCCAGGTGGCGTTGTCGTTGCAGAATTTGGGCCGCACCACGTTCGAGTTGCCGGGACTCGGTATCGACGTCGTCGACGCCGGATTCGAGCCGGCGAAGTTCGACCTGCACCTGACGGTCGTCGACCACCACGACACCGACGGGGAACCGGGTGAGATCGCGGCCTCCTTCACGTATGCGGCGGACCTGTTCGACGACGAGACGGTCGCCCGCTTCGCGACGCGGTTCGAGCGACTGCTGCGCGCCGTCGTCGTCGACCGGCGGGTGGCGGTCGGGGACATCGACCTGCAGGGCGAGGCGGAGCGTCGCGCCGTGCTCGTCGAATGGAACGACACCCGCCGGGAGGTGCCGTCGACGACGCTGCCGGAAATGTTCGCCGAGCGGGTGCACGCCACCCCGAACGCGGTCGCCGTGATCGTGGACGGCCGGCAGATCGGCTACGCCGAGTTCGACCGACTCGCCAACGCACTCGCCCGGGAACTGATCGGAAGGGGCGTCGGCCCCGAGACGAGAGTGGCGCTGGCGATCCGCCGGTCGCTGGATCTGCTCGTGGCGATGTACGCGGTCGCCAAGGCCGGTGGTGTGTACGTGCCGGTCGACCCCGACCATCCCGTCGAGCGCACGACGTACGTGCTCGACTCCGCGGCACCGGCAGTGGTGCTGACCACCAGTGACGTGGCGGTGCCCACACCCGACGGCGCGGTGCGCCTGGATGTCGACACCCTCGACGTCTCGGCGCACGGGACGCATCCGATCGTCGACGTCGAACGTCGCGCGCCGCTGCACCCGCACAACGCCGCCTACGTCATCTACACGTCCGGATCGACGGGGCGGCCCAAGGGCGTCACGGTGTCGCACGCGGCTATCGTCAACCAGCTGCTGTGGAAGCAGACGCAGTTCGGGCTCGACAGTACCGACGGGGTGCTGTTGCGCACGGCCGCGACGTTCGACCTGTCGGTGTGGGAGTTCTGGTGGGCCCTGACGGCGGGTGCCCGACTCGTCGTCGCGCGTCCCGGCGGCGAACAGGACCCGGAGTACCTGGCCGGGTTGATGCGTGAGCACTCCGTCACCACAGCGCATTTCGTGCCGTCGCTGCTCACCGCGTTCGTGGCGTCGGTCGGAGCCGAGTCGATGCCGGCGCTGCGCCGGGTGATCTGCATCGGTGAGGCCCTGCCCACCGATCTGGTACGCCGCTTCGCCGACGTCAGTACGGCGCCGGTATTCAACCTGTACGGACCCACCGAGGCCGCGGTGAGCGTGACGCACCACCGCTGCGGTCCGGAGGACGCCGCGACGGTGCCGATCGGTGTCCCCGAATGGAACACACGGGTGTACGTGCTGGACGCACGCCTGCGGCCGGTGCCGGTCGGGGTGCCCGGCGAGCTGTACCTCGCCGGTGCCCAGCTCGCCCGCGGGTACGCCGGACGCCCCGATCTCACCGCCGACCGCTTCGTGGCCGATCCGTTCGGCGAGCCCGGGACCCGGATGTACCGCACCGGCGACGTCGTGCGGTGGCGGACCCGCGGTTCGGGTGCGGTGCTGGACTATCTGGGGCGCAGCGACTTCCAGGTCAAGCTCCGTGGCTACCGGATCGAGCTCGGCGAGATCGAGGCCGCGATCTCCTCGCACCCGGACATCGATCGGGCGGTCGTCGTGGTGCATCGCACCGGCAGCGGCGCCGAGCACCTGGTCGCGTACGCGGTGCCGCACACGGGGGCGTCGCCGAACGAGGCGGAGGTTCGGGACGTCGCCGCGGAGCGGGTGCCGAGTTACATGGTGCCGACCGTCGTGGTGTTCCTCGAGGCGCTGCCGCTGGGCAGCACCGGCAAGCTCGATCGCCGGGCGCTGCCGGCGCCGCAGTTCGTGGGCGCCCGGGACTTCCGGGGAGCCGACACCGCGACCGAGGAGATCGTCGCGGGTGTCTTCGCGGACCTGACCGGAGCCGGCCGGATCGGGCTGGACGACAGCTTCTTCGAAGTCGGCGGCAACTCACTGCTCGCGACCCGCGCGACGACACGGCTCAACGAGGCGTTCGGCACGGACCTGACGGTGCGCGAGTTCTTCGAAACGTCCACGGTGGCGGCGCTCGCGGCGCGGGTCGACGGCCGCGCGGGCCTGGACCGGCCGCGCCTGACCGCGGTGCCGCGGACCGACCGGATTCCGCTCGCGCCCGCGCAGGAACGCATCTGGGTCGCCAACCGCCGCACGCGTGGCGGGGAGTGGAACATTCCGTTCGCGTTGCGGTTGCGCGGCGCGGTCGACGTCGAGACCCTGCGGGCCGCGACCGCGGATCTGGTGGAGCGCCACGAGGCGCTGCGCACTCTCTACCCCGACAGCGAGAGCGGCCCGGTCCAGGTGATCGTCCCGGCCGCCGACGCGATCCCGGAGATGGAGGTCGTGGCCGTGGACGAGGGTGAACTGGAAGCCGCGACGGCGGCGTTCCTGTGGAGCGACTTCGACGTCACGGTGCAGTTGCCGCTACGCATGCGACTGTTCCGGATCGGCGAGGACGATCACGTCCTGGCCGTCGTCGTGCACCACATCTCGGCCGACGGCTACAGCACGGGCCCTCTCACCCGCGACGTGATGATCGCTTACGCCGCACGGGCCCTCGGGGTCGAACCGCAGTGGGACCCGCTTGCCGCGCAGTACGCCGACTACGCGGTATGGAAGCACGCCCTGCTCGGCGGTTTCGACGATCCGGACAGTGAGGCGACCCGTCAGCTCGGGTACTGGACACGCACGCTCGCGGACCGCCCGGACGTTCTGGACCTGCCCACCGACCGGCCGCGGCCCGAGGTCCGGTCCACGGCCGGTGCGGCAGTGCCGGTCCAGGTCGACGCGGACACCCACGCGTCGCTGGTGGCCGTGGCCCGCGCGTGCGGGGCGAGCCTGTTCATGGTCCTGCAGGCGGCGTTCGCCCTGTGTGTCAGCAGGTTCGCGAACGAGAAGGACGTGACCGTGGCGACCTCGATCGCCGGGCGCGGTGAGCCCGAACTCGACGACGTGGTCGGCAACTTCTCCGACGACGTCCTGATGCGGGTGGTCGTCGACGAGGAGAGCACCTTCGTGGATCTCGTCGCGGAGGTGCGGCGTGCGGCACTCGGGGCGTACGCCCACCCGGACGTGTCGAATCCTCGCCTGGAGCAGGCGTTGGGTCTGGATCCCGATGCGGCACACAACCCGTTGTTCCAGGTCACGCTGATCCTGCAGCGGGCCTCGGACGGGCTGACGGCGGACTTCCCGGGACTGAGCATCGCCCAGCATCCGGTGCCGCCCGCGGTGGCCAAGCACGAGCTCGAGTTCAGCCTGAACGACCACTACGACGACGCCGACGTGCCGATGGGCGTGACCGGTGGTCTGCTGTACCAGACGGCGCTGTTCGACGAGTCGACCGCGCGCGGCTTCGTTCGTCGGTTCACCGCGCTGCTCGCGGCGGTGACCGTGGAGACGTCGGCGCCGATCGGAACACTCGACGAAGGTGAGGGCCACAGGTGAGCGGATCGAGGACTCGACCGACCGGGCGGGAGTTCGGGACGCCGTCCGGGGTGTCGGTGGTGATTGCAGCCTACGACGCTCTGCCGGAGATCGACACTCAACTCGAAGCACTCGGAAGCCAGGACTACGACGGCGAATTCGAGGTGGTCGTCAGCGACAACCAGGGTAGCCCGGCACTTCGGAGCCACGTGGAGCAGCATCCGCTCCGTGACGGACTGCGGCTGCGGTGGGTGGATTCGAGTGCGGTCGCGGGGACGTCGCACGCGCGCAACGTCGGCACCCAGGCGGCGCGGCACGAGTTCGTGGCGTACTGCGACCAGGACGACGCCGTGCACCCCGGATGGCTCACGGCGATGACCGTCACCGCCAAGGACCACGGCATCGTCGGTGGGCTGCTCGAACGGGACACCCTCAACGATCCCGTGATCGCGCAATGGCGGGCGCTCCCGCCCCCGGAGAAGCTGCCGCTGATGGCGCATTTCCTCCCGAGCACCTTCGGTTGCAACCTGGGCGTCTGGCGTTCGGTCTTCGACGAGATCGGCGGATGGGACGACACGTATCCGACGGCCGGCAGCGACGTCGACTTCTGCTGGCGGGCCCAGCTGCGCGGGTACGAGCTCGGTTACAACCCGGACGCGCTCGTCGCCTATCGGTATCGGACGACGCGCCGCCAGATGTTCGACCAGGCCGTCGAGTACAACAGGGCCGAGGCACGGCTGGCGAAGCAGTACGCCGACCAGGGCGCCCGTGGTTCCAATCCGCTGATTCTGCTCGGCTACCTCGGGTGGCTGCTGTTCCGATTGCCGGCGCTGCCGTGGAACTGGCCGGCCGGGCGCCGCGGCCAGTGGTACTGGGTGGCCGGTGCGGTCACCGGGCGAATCCGGGGCAGCATCGAGCAGCGCCACCTGTACCTGTAGTGCTCACACGTAGAAGACCCGGTTCCGGATACTCCCGCGGATCCGTCCGGTGAACCCGGCGAGATAGTAGATCCACGTGCCGGTCGGCAGTTTCGTGACGGCCCGGGGCAGTAGCGGATTCCGCAGCACCAACAGGGCCGGCATGGCGAGGGCGAGTAGAGGATTCCGGCGTCTGTGGCCGCGGTCGCGGTACTGCACGTAGATTCCGACCTCGGACTGGGCCCACGCGAACTGCTGGCTCCACAACCCCCGGTAGGACGACTGGACTCGATAGGCCATCATCGCCTCGGGAGCGTGTCCGAAGGTGCAGCCCGCCAATTGGATTCGCAGGCAATAGTCCACGTCCTGGGAGCCCCGCACGTACTTCGTGTCCCACGGGCCGACCGCATCGACGGTCTCGCGCCACATTCCGAGGTTGCAGCTTCCGGCCACGGGGAACATGCCGGGCAGCTCGGTTCTCCGCTCCGGCGGGTTGACCGGCGTCCATGCGGCGGCTTCGACGGAGTTCAGGGTGAAGGTCTCCACCGGGCCGCTGACCGCGTCGAAATCGGCGGCGCGGCGGACGAGTTCGCGGAGCCATTGCGGGTGGGCCTGGTCGTCGGCATCGCAGTACGCGATGAAGTCCCCTGCTGCTGCGGCGGTACCCAGATTGCGGGCATGGGACGGACCCCGGGCGCCGGACGCGTCCACATATCGAAGTCGCAGCCGCTCGGCCAGTGGGTGGCCGGCGATATGGTCCCGCAGATCGTCCGTCGAGCCGTTGTCGCTGACCACGACCTCGAACGGATCCGGATAGTCCTGTGCGGCGAGCGCGGAGAGTTGGACGTCGATCACGGGAGCGGCGTTGTACGCCGGAATGACGATCGACACAAGTCGGGGCGAGCGTGCCTGCACGTGTCCTCCTCGATGGGGTGTGTCTTGATGTTTCATACGTAGAAGACGCCGAGATCGCGACTGCCCGCGACACGTCCGAGAAGCGCGCTCACATGCCAGAGCCATTGTCCGCGTGGAAGTCTCGTCAGGGTCACGGGAAGCAGCGGATTCCGAACGGCGATCAGGGCGATCAGCAGCACGAGATAGGGGACGGGGCGCCCCGACATGCACGTCGCGCGGTGGTCCCGGTACAGCTGTACCTCGCCCCGGCCGTACGCGAACGACTGGCGGCACAGCGAACGAAGGTCGTCGCGCAAGCGATAGTCCACCACCGCTCGCGGCTCCCAGCCCAGCGACCGGCCGCGCAGCTGCAGACGCCAGCTGAACTCCATGTCCTCGAGGGCGTACACGTACGAAGTGTCCCACCCGCCGATCTCGTCGAATACGTCACGCCAGATGCCCATGTTCCCGCCGCCGCCCCACGGGAAGCGGGCGTTGGCCGAGCTGGGCTGGGTTGTCACGGCCGAGAGCGGGCGCCACGCGGCGGAGCGTTCACTCGACAGGGGGCGACCGTCGAGGCCGCCGGCCACGGCGTCGAAACGTGCTGCGGCCTGCGCGAGGTGGCGCAACCAGTCCGGGCGGACGCGGTCGTCTGCATCGCAGAATGCGACGAAAGCGCCCGCGGAACGCGCGACCCCGACGTTCCGCGCGTGGCTGACACCCGGAGCGGTGGACGCATCGACGCACGACATCCGCAGCCTGTCTCGGAGCGGGTGGTGGAGCAGAAACTGCTCGAGCCCGTCGGTCGACCCATTGTCGGCGACGACTACCTCGAAGGCGCCGTCGTAGTCCTGCCGGGCGAGAGCGGTCAACTGGACGTCGATGATTCCCTTGACGTTCTTGGCGGCGATCACGACCGAGACCAGAGCGGGTGCCTTCCGGTCCGAGGCTGTGATTGCGGACGCGGGGCGAGGATGCACGACGCAATCGTATTGGCGGAGAAGTCGTCGCGCTACCGACCGTCGACGACCGCAGTGACGAGTGCCGGCAATCCCTCGGCGGCTGTGGTGCGCCACGAATGCTGTAGGTAGGGAGTCAGATCCGTCGGCTGAGGGTTGATCTCGACGACGGTGGTACCCGACTCGGCCGCGCGCAGCGGTAGTCCGGCCGCCGGATACACCACCCCGGACGTGCCGACGACAACCATCAGATCGCACGCGTCGACGGCGTTCTCGGCCCGCTCCCAGGCGTCCGTGGGCAGCGACTCGCCGAACCACACTGCGCCGGGCCGCACGGAACCGCCGCAGTGCGTGCATCGAGGCGGGGTGATCGGACCGGTGGGTTCCACGTCGAGGCCGCCGTCCGACGGGTGCGCGGTGCCGCAGGCACTGCAGCGCGGGGAGAACAGGCTCCCGTGTAGATGCGCGGCCACCTCGCTGCCGGCCCGCTCGTGCAGGTCGTCGACGTTCTGGGTGACGATCTGCACGTGCGCGTGCCGCGCCCACTCGGCCACCGCGCGATGGCCGGCGTTGGGCTGCACTAGGCGCACCAGTCCGGTGCGCCACTGGTACCACGCCCATACCAGGCCGCTGTCCCGCGCCCAGCCTTCCGGGCTCGCGAGTTGCTCGGGTGCGAACCGCTCCCACAGTCCCGTCCGGGCGTCCCGGAACGTCGGAATGCCACTCTCGGCCGACATCCCGGCACCGCTGAACACGACCACCCTCCGCGCGGCGCGAGCCGCCTCGACGAGCGCTGGATCGACCGGGTGTGCAGGCATACCGTCGATTGTGCGGGTCCGCGTCCGGCTCGTCCGCACCCGACTGGGTCGTGTCCCGCGGATCGGGTTGAATTGACGCATGCCTACCAGCGCGCGGAACCGATGACCGGCGAGTTGCTGCCGCACCCCGGCACCGGAGAGTTGTTCCCGTCCCCGGTGCCGCCCGGTACCGGGTGGCCCGGTGACCCGGCGGACGAGCAGACCCCCGTGGCCCGTTCGGCAGCCGACGTGGTCACGATGGCCGCGGACGCGAAGAACCTGCTCGAGATCGACGCCCGGATCAGCGTGTGCCGGGCGTGCCCGCGGCTCGTCGAGTGGCGTGAGCGGTCGGCCGAGACCAAGCGTGCGTCGTTCGCGAACCAGCCGTACTGGGGCCGCCCGATCACCGGTTTCGGGGCCGACTTCCCGAAGCTGCTGATCATGGGCCTGGCGCCCGCAGCGAACGGCGGCAACCGCACGGGCCGGATGTTCACCGGTGACCAGGCCGGCGACTGGCTGTTCCGGGCGCTGCACCGCGCGGGGCTCGCGACCAGGGCCGAGGTTGAGCATGCCGCCGACGGCCAGAAGCTGTTCGGCGTGCGGATGTTCTCGGCGGTACGGTGCGCACCGCCGGAGAACAAGCCGAGTATCGAAGAGCGGGACTGCTGCGCGGGCTGGCTCGACGCCGAGCTGGCCCGGCTGCTGCCGTTCGCGCGGGCCGTCGTCGCGCTCGGTGGGTTCGGCTGGGATGCGATCCTCGGCGCCGTGCGCCGTTCCGGCGGTACCGTGCCCACCCCCAAGCCCAAGTTCGGGCACGGTGCGGTCGCGGTCCTGAGCACCGCCGACGGCAAGCCGCTCAACGTGATCGGCTGCTATCACCCGAGTCAGCAGAACACCTTCACCGGAAGGCTCACCGAGAAGATGCTCGACGACGTCCTGTCCCGGGGACAGGAACTCGCCGGGCTCGGCTGGGGCTGCGGCGGATCGGGTCGCTGACGGCGCGTCCGGCGCCGGTGCACGCCTGTGACGCGTGCGTCCTCTCAGTGGGACAACAACTTGAATCACACCCGGTAAGGGTGGCTACCATCACACACCACGTCGAATGCCGTTGGAGGTGTGCATGAGTCGCGAGGTCCCCGAACCCGCTGTTCAGATGGGGTATGTGGTGGCAGACCTCGATGCCGCCATCGACCACTGGGTGACGCATGCCCGTGTCGGCCCGTGGACCGTCTTCCGCGGTGTGACGCTGAACGGTCGCTACCTGGGTGCCGACACCGTGGTGACCATGGACGTCGCGATGGGCTACACCGGCGACCTCCAGATCGAGCTGATGCAGATCACGTCCTCGATGCCCTCGCCGTACGCGAACGATTCGGGCGAGCCGCTCGTCGGCCCCCATCACATCGCGTGGATCACCGACGACCTCGAGTCCACTCTCGCCGAGGCCCGCAGTCGCGGGCTCGAGGAGCTTTTCGTGGCGGAGGGGCCGGGAACCCGGGTCGCCTACGTGCATGCGCCCTCCGAACCGGGCGTCGTCTTCGAATACATCCAGAGCGCCGGCATGCGCGAGATGCTCGCCTACGGCATCGAGCAGGCCCGCACCTGGGACGGATCGAACCCCGTGCGCCCGATCGGCTGATCGCGGCGCACTTGCCGGGGCCGCAGGGCCCCAACCTACTTCCGCATCGACAAGGCGGAGAACCCAATCCGGCGGCGCCGGGAAAGGCTGAACGATGGTCAACTGGAACGAAGAATGTGACGTGTTGGTGGCCGGGTCGGGCGCCGGTGGCGTCACCGGCGCATACACCGCGGCTCGCGAGGGCCTGGACGTGATCCTGGTCGAGGCGACGGACAAGTTCGGTGGCACCACCGCCTACTCCGGTGGCGGCGGTTTCTGGTTCCCGTGCAACCCGGTGCTGCAGCGCGCCGGCGTCGACGACACGATCGAGGACGCGCTCGAGTACTACCACGCGGTCGTCGGTGACCGGACCCCGCGCGAGCTGCAGGACACCTACGTCAAGGGCGGCGGTCCGCTGGTCGCGTACCTCGAGGAGGACGACGACCTGGAGTTCGCCACGTACCCGTGGCCGGACTACTTCGGTAAGGCGCCCAAGGCCCGCAACGACGGCCAGCGGCACACCATCCCGAGCCCGCTGCCGATCTCCGAGGTCGGCGACCTGCACAAGCTGGTGCGCGGTCCGCTGGACTTCGACCGCCTCGGCGCGGATCTGCCCGAGATGCTGATCGGTGGCCGCGCGCTGATCGGTCGTTTCCTCAAGGCGATCGGCAAGTACCCGAACGCGAAGCTGAACCTGAACACCCCGCTCGTCGAGCTGGTCGTCGAGGACGGCGCCGTCGCCGGTGCCATCGTCGAGCGCGACGGCGAGCAGGTCGCGATCCGCGCCCGCAAGGGCGTCATCCTGGCCGCCGGTGGCTTCGAGGGCAACGACGAGCTCCGCCAGAAGTACGGCGTCCCGGGCGCCGCCCGCGACACGATGGGTCCGTGGGGCAACATCGGCCAGGCGCACCAGGCGGGCATCGCCGTCGGTGCCGACACCGACCTGATGGGCGAGGCCTGGTGGTCGCCCGGTCTGACGCACCCGGACGGACGCTCGGCGTTCGCGCTGTGCTTCACCGGCGGCATCTTCGTCAACCAGGACGGCAAGCGCTTCGTCAACGAGTACGCGCCGTACGACCGCCTCGGCCGCGACATCATCGCGGGCATGGAGGACGGCTCGGTCACGCTGCCGTACTGGATGATCTACGACGACCGCGCGGGCGAGCGTCCCCCGGTGGGCGCCTCGAACGTCTCGATGGTCGAGACCGAGAAGTACGTCGACGCGGGCCTGTGGCACACCGCCGACACCCTCGAGGAGCTGGCCGCGAAGATCGGCATCCCGGCCGACAACCTGCTGGCGACGGTCGAGCGCTTCAACGCGTTGGCGGCCAACGACGTCGACGAGGACTTCGGTCGCGGTGAAGAGGCGTACGACCGCGCGTTCACCGGCGGCGGCCCGGCGCTCATCCCGATCGAGCAGGGTCCGTTCCACGCGGCCGCGTTCGGCATCTCCGACCTCGGCACCAAGGGCGGTCTGCGCACCGACACCGCGGCGCGCGTCCTCGACACCTCGGGCAACCCGATCCAGGGTCTGTACGCCGCCGGCAACACGATGGCGGCCCCGAGCGGCACCACCTACCCGGGTGGCGGCAACCCGATCGGCACCAGCATGCTGTTCAGCCACATCGCCGCGATGAACATCGCCGGCAAGTAGGCCGAAACGCACTCACGCGCCCCGCTGCCGGTTTTCCGGCGGCGGGGCGCGTGGCGTTTCGACGGCTGTTCGACGGCTCAGCTGTCCGTCACCGTGAAACCCTTGCCGACGGGGTTCGTCTGCGTGGCGATGCTGCCCAGCACCGCGGAGAAGTCGATGAACTCGAACGGGCCCCGGGTCATACCGACCAGTTGCGAACCGTTGACGAACGCGGGGCCGCCGGAGTCGCCGCCGTTCGCCGTGGCGAACGAGTTGATCCGCGGTGCTTCCTGTCCGTAGATCGGCCCACAGGTCAGGCCCGTCCTCACCCCGGCCTTGCACAGCATGCCGTCGGGATGCGACGGCCCGATGCTGTCGATGCGGGCCTCCGGTCCGTCCGAGGAGAGGACGGCGTCCGGGTTCAGTTCGATCACGACGTAGTCGATCAGCGGGTTGCGGTACGCGATGGTGCCGATCGGATCGCCGGTGCCGGACGGACCGAAGCGGTACACCGTCGACCCGTCCGGAAACTCGGTCGCGCCGCCCGCGGCCTCGGAGACACAGTGCCCCGCGGAGATCGCGATCTTGTTGCCGAGCGCGTCGGTGCCGACGACTCCGAGGGTGCAGTACTCCTGGTTCTGCATCGGGTTCGACGGACCGGCGTCGGGCTTCGCCGTCCATCCGATGCCGTTCGACACGGTGCCGGTTGCCGCCGACGCGGTGGGAGTGAGCGCCAGCGCCGGGGCCAGCGCGGCGAAGGTGGCGAGGGCGGTGAGCAGAACGCGTTTCGTCATCGTGAACTTCCTGTCGGGTGCCGACACCCGGGAGACGGAGCGGAGACCGTAGCGAGATCCGGCCGGCGGCGAAGTCGTCGTTTCCGACGCGCCATAACAGAAGGGTAACGGGGATGTCTCGATCCGTCGAGGGTGGCGGGGTGACCGTCTCGATCGCGCATGAACCGACCAGTTCCCTTGGTCGGCAGTCGATTCGGTGAACCCGACGTGGGGACCGTCCGGTACCGGATCAGTCCGCGGATTCCTGTTCCGCCAGCGCTCGGCGGGACTCCTCGTGCAGGACCTCGATGAGTTCGCGCTCGATCGCCGCGAACTCCGGTGACGTCACGATCGGCAGTTCCCTCGGGCGGGGCAGATCCACGACCACCTCACGACGGACGGTCGCGGGACGGGCGGACAGCACGACCACCCGGTCGGACAGGAACACCGCCTCCCTCACGTCGTGCGTGATCATCAGAACGGTCCAGCGGTACTGCTGCCAGACGTCCTGCAGCCAGGTCTGCATCTCGGTGCGAGTGAGCGAGTCGAGGGCTCCGAAGGGCTCGTCGAGCAGGAGGACGGAGCGGTCCTGGACGACGGTGCGGAGCAGCGCGGCGCGTTGCCGCATGCCGCCCGACAGCTGATGCGGTCGGGCGTCCTCGAAGCCCGCGAGCCCGAACCGCGGGAACAGTTCCGCCGCGCGGGCGCGGGCCTGCTTCCTCGGGACCCGCTGCACCTCCAAACCGAGCGCGGTGTTGTCGAGCACCGATCGCCACGGGAACAGCAGATCCTTCTGCGGCATGTGCGCGCATGTGGGAGCGGACACCGCGCCCGAATCCGGAGAGTCGAGCCCGGCGACGATCCCGAACACGGTGCTCTTGCCGCATCCGCTCGGACCGATCACCGAGACGAACTCGCCCGGCCGGACCGCGAGATCGATGCCGTCGAGCACCTGCCTGCTGCCGAAGGTCTTGGTGACGGCGGTCAGTTCGACGACGGGAGACTCAGCCACGACGGTCCTCCCTGCCGGGTGGCTGGATCCAGGGCGCGACGACCCGCTCGATCGCGAACGTGCACAGGTACAGCGCGACGCTGATCACCGCGGTCACCAGCACGGCCGCCAGTACCAGGTCGGTGCGGAACGAGTTCTTCTGGACACTCATGTAGATCCCGAGTCCGGAACTCGCGCCGACGTACTCGGCGAACACCGCACCGACGACGGCGTACGTCACGCCGATGCGCAGTGCGGTGAAGAAGCGGGGGAGCCCGGACGGCAGTCGCACGTAACGGAACTGCTGCCACTTCGACGCGCCCATGCTGCGCAGCAGCGCGCCGGCCTCGCGATCGGCCGAGGCGAACCCCTCGATCAGTCCGATCGCCATCGGGAAGAATGTCGCGAGGGCGATGACGAGGACCTTGGGTAGCAGGCCGAAGCCGAACCAGATGATCATCAGCGGTGCGATCGCAATGATCGGCAGCGTCTGCGACACCACGAACAGTGGCACGAAAGCCCTTCGCAGCCAGGGGGAGAAGTCGACGAGGACCGCGAGTGCCCACGCCACGACCAGCGACACCGCGAACCCGATCAGCGTCACCTGCAGTGTCGCCCAGGCGTGGACGGCGATGTCGTCGCGGTGAGCCCACCCCTGTGCGAGCACGCGTCCTGGCGACGGCAGCACCTGCGGTCGGATCCCGCTGACCGCGACGTAGACCTGCCACGCCGCGACGAGGACGATCGCGACGACCACCGCCGGCGCCAGTCGGCGGACCGGACCGACGGCGGTGGTCGCGTCGCGCTTACGGAGTCGCGAGGTACTCATCGGTGAAGTACGTCGACCAGTCCGGTTCCGTCGTCAGCGGTTTGCCGTCGGGGCCGGCGAGCAGCCCGTGCTCGTACAGGAACCCCGAGTAGCCGGCCCACAGTTCCCGCGTCTGGTTGCCGACGCGTCCCGAGGCGTCCTTCATGTAGTCCGCCGCCAGCATCCGCTGGCTCTCGACGACCAGCTCCTCGTCGCTGAACACCCCCGGATTGGCGGCGATCAGCGCCTGGGCGCCGCGGTCCGGGTCGTCGGCGGCCACCTGGTAGCCGCGCTGCAGCGCCTGGACGAACTTGCGGGCCTGTTCGGGATGCTCGGCGAGCCACTTCTCGTTGCCGTTCACGACGATCGCGTAGGCGTCCGGGAAACCGAAGTCGGTGTAGTGGAAGTAGCGCATCGGGGTGCCGCGACGGGCCGCCTCGACACCCTCCCAGGCGAAATACGACACCGTGAAGTCGGCCTGCCCGCCGTACACCGCCTCGTACGCCGAGGTGCCGAGTACGACGGTCTCGAAATCACCTGTGCCGCCGTTGTTCCGGATCACCTGGCGGAGCGTCTCCCGCTCGCCGGGGTCGCCGAAGCCCGCGTACGTCTTGCCGTCGAGGTCCTTCGGGCTCGCGATGTCGGCGCGGTCGGCCTTGACCCCGATGCCGGTCGCCCAGTGCTGCAGCGGCGCGAGGACCGAGACGGTCTGCGCGCCCGCGGCGCGGGAGAACGTGGCCGAATCCTGGAAGCTGGTGCCGAATTCGGCGTTGCCGGCATCGACGAGGGTGTCCGGCGACGTGTTGTTGTACGGCAGCACCTCGACGTTCAGGCCCGCGTCGGAGAAGAAGCCCTCCTGCAGCGCGACGTACAGCCCGGTGTGGTTGGTGTTCGGCGTCCAGTCGAGCGCGAACCGGATGGTGTCCCCGGAATCGTCGGAGCTCGCGCACCCGGTGAGGATGCTCATCGCGGACGCGACGATCGCCGACGTGGCCAGGACGCGGCGCAGCCGCGACACCGATGTCACGACGCCGGCCAGGGCTGCGGGTTCAGGGCGGTGTCCCAGAACATGAATTCGTACCGTGTCGCGACGACGAACGCGCGGATCATGGCCTCGCGCTGCTCGGCGGTCGCGGCGTCCGCGGCCTCGTCGACGAGACGGCGGGCCGTCGCCACGGACTCGTGGAAAGCCGGGTCGTCGTACGTGGTCACCCACTGGGCGTAGGGGTGCGACGGGTCGGCCGCCAGCACCTCGTGCGCGTCGGCGGCGAGGCGACGTCCCACCTCGGCGTAGATCCAGAAGCACGGCAGGACCGCCGCGGCCGCGACCGGATACGACTCGGTGGACGCGGTCGCGGTCAGGTACGAGACGTACCCCAGGCAGGCCTGTGAGTGCTCGGATGCGCCCGCACCCTCCGGCAGCACGCCGCTGCTCATGAGGCCCTCGTGCAGTTCGGTCTCGACGACCGCGGCGGTCGCGGCGGAGGTCGCCCAGAACGCGGCGGTCCGGGGATCGGGGGCCTTGGCCGCCAACAGCGCCAGGGCCTTGGAGTACTCGGCGAGGTAGAGCGAATCCTGCTCGATGTACGTGCGGAACACGTCGAGCGGCAGGGTGCCGTCACCGAGCCGGCGCAGGAACTCCATGTCGTCGATCGCGGCGCGCAGGACGGCGGTGCGGTCCCACAGCAGATCGGTGAAACGCGCGCCGTCGGTGGCGGCGGAGTGGACAGATGTGTCGTGGACAGGCGTTGTCATCGCCATGACATCCCTTCGTCAGCATTACCTGATGCAGGTTCCCGGGTGTGATCTCAGCCCCGCCCGTGCGGAGCACCCCGTGTCAGTGAACGAGCCGACCTTAGCACCGCAGGATTGGTACCTTGGCAGTCGGTCGGCAGCCCCGGTCGATGGCCTGCCGGCGGTGAGGAGGGCCGTGCGATGGAAGCTGTGGAGATCGCCTCGGCGCAGGCGCCCGGAGGCCTGGTGGTCGAGGCGCCGTGCGGACCGGTCCGCGGGTATGCCGACGGTTCGGTTTTCGCGTGGAAGGGGATTCCCTACGCCGCGCCGCCGATCGGGGACCTGCGGTTCCGCAGCCCGGCGCCGCCGGAACCGTGGGACGACGTGTTCGATGCGGGCGGATTCGGCGCGATGGCGCCACAGGGCCACGACACGTCGGTGCCCCTCGATCCGTCGATGCGTATCGACGAGGACTGCCTGACGGTCAACGTGTGGGCGCCGCGCCCGGACGGCACCCCGCGCCCGGTGATGGTGTGGATCCACGGCGGCGCCTACTGCCTGGGCTCGTCCGCCCAGTCGATCTACGACGGTCGCCTCCTGGCCGAGCGGGGCGACGTCGTCCTGGTCAGCTTCAACTACCGGCTCGGGACGCTCGGGTTCCTGGACCTGTCGTCGTTCTCGACCGCGGACCGGACGTTCGAGTCGAATCTCGGGCTGCGGGACCAGATCGCGGCGCTCGAATGGGTGCGCGACAACATCGCCGCGTTCGGCGGTGATCCCGACGAGGTGACGGTGTTCGGTGAATCGTCGGGCGGCGGGTCCGTCACGACGCTCATGACGGTGCCACGGGCCGAGGGACTGTTCCATCGCGCGATCGCGCAGAGTCCGCCGTCGACGTCGGTGTACGGCGCCGAGCGGGCGGCCTCCGTCGCGGCCCGGTTCCTCGAGATTCTCGACCTGCCTGCGGACCGGATCGGCGATCTCGCCGCGATGCCGGTCGAACACTTGGTGAAGGCCGGTGACATCCTCGTGAACGAGGTGCCGACGAAGGTGCCCGGCACGCTGGCGATGGCGCCGGTCGTCGACCGCGATCTCGTTCCGCACTACCCGGTCGCGGCGTTCCAGAAGGGGTACTCGCATCGGATCCCGCTCATCATCGGCTCCAACCGGGACGAGGCGTCGATCTTCAAGTTCATGCGCTCACCGCTGCTGCCCGTGAGCGCGGAGGCGGTCCAGCAGATGTTCGCCGGTCTCGCCCAGGACAACCCCGGACTCTCGGCGCTGCGGCTCGCGGAAATCGTCGCGGCGTACCCCGACAGCGCGAAAGCGCGAGGTGTCCTGGCGATCTCGCGGGACGCGGCGTTCAGGATGCCCGCCCTGTGGGTGGCGGACGCGCACAGCCGGCACTCGCCCACCTGGGTGTACCGGTTCGATCACGCCACCCCGCTGCTCCGGGCGGCGCGGGTCGGCGCGGCGCACGCGACCGAATTGCCGTACGTGTTCGGCAATTTCGGAACGCTCAATCCGGACCCCACCTTCTGGTTGGGCGGTCGCCGGAGTGCGATCGAGGTGTCCGGCCGCGTGCAGCGGCGCTGGCTGGCGTTCGCGCGGCACGGTGTCCCGGCCGCTCTCGACGGCTCCAAGCACTGGGCGCCGTACAGCGAGGAGACCCGGTCGACGCTGCTGATCGACGCGCACGACCGCCTCGTCGCCGACCCCGATCACGCGATGCGGGTGGCGTGGGGCGACCAGGTGATGGGGTTCAGCTAGCCCGACGGCGCCTCGACGAAGCGGTTCCAGCTGCGCACGTCGTCGACCGGGCGGCGCGACGCGGGCTTGAAGTCGGTGCCGAGCGTGTACGCGACGGGGAACAGCCCGACCTGGGTGTAGCCGTCCGGGATGCCGAGCAGGTCCGCCATCTGCTGTTCGCGCAGCAGGTGCACGGTCGTCCACGCCGAGCCGAGACCGCGGGCCCGCAACGCGAGCATGAAACTCCACACCGCGGGGATGACGGAGCCCCAGCGGCTGGCCTGCATGAAGACCTCCATCCCGCGGGCATCGTCCTTCAGCACCGGGATGGCGAGAGCCGGGACCTCGTGCAGATGGTCGCCGAGATACTCGACGGACGGCCGGATCCGACCGGACTGGGCGGGATCGGGGTTGCGCATGTTCGTTCGCCCCATCGCGTCGGCCAGACCCTCGCGGTACAGATCGGCGACCTGCGCGCGCACCGCAGGATCGTCGACGATCACCCAGTGCCACAGTTGGCGATTGGAGCCGTTGGGCGCCTGCAGCGCCAGACGCAGGCACTCGTCGATCAGATCGCGGGGCACCGGGCGGGAGAAGTCGAGGCGCTTGCGAACGGTCCGAGTGGTCGTGAGGGCGGTATCGAGGTCCACGTCGACGCGATCCTTTCGTCCGTCTGCAACGATCGTTGCAGACGGACGGACCATACCGTCGGCGGCCGGTCAGTGCTCGTTCGGCGCGACGCCCGTCTTCTCGCACGCCGCGCGGTACAGCGCCACCACCTCGGTGCGGATCGACGCCCGGTCGGTGACGGGTCCGAGCCACGGCACCCGCACGGTCCGCTCCACCCCGTCGACGTCGGCGACCCATTCGCCGGACTCGCCGTTTAGTCCCGTCATGCGGGCCGCGGTGGCATTCGGCTCGGCGAACGCCTGCACGATGAGCAGGTTGTCGTCGGTGTGGTCACCGTTCATGTGGCCGGTCACCGCGGCGATCACGCCGGCGTCGAAGGAAGTCATGACGGCGAGCCTAATCTCACCGTCGGCGGCATCCGATCGGCATCGAGCTCGCGTAGCACCGGCAGTGCGAAGCACACAGCCGCGACGGCGACCACGGGGATCGCCAGCACGAAGAACGTGCTGCGGATGCCGAGTTGGTCGATGAGCGGTCCGGCCAGCAGGTAGCCGAGCGGTCCGGCCGCGTACGCGGTGGACGTCATGACGCCGACGACGCGTCCGCGCATGTGCTCGGGGCTGCGGGTTTGCATGGCCCAGTTGGCGATCGGGCCGACGGGTCCGTACACCAGGCCGATCACGACGGACAGGCCGAGCAGCACCCACAGCGGCGGCAGGAATGCCATGCCGATCATCGCCAGGCCGAGGCCGGTGACGGCGACGAGCATCAGATTCCGGCGCTTGAGGTAGGGCGCGAGCGCGCCGTAGGACAGGGCGCCGACGAGTCCGCCGACGCTCATCGCCATCAGCACCCAGCCCAGCTGGGCGGGTTCACTGCGGTCGGTGAAGTACTTGGGGAACAGCACCGATTCGATCGGCATGTACAACGCCACGATCACCATGTCGACGAGCGCGAGCGTGCGCAGCAGGCGGTCGCGCCACACGAACCGCAGCCCCTCGAGCGTGCCGGTCCACATCGATTTCGGCCGCGTCGCGTGGTCGGGTCGGCCGGCGTGCTCGAGGCGCAGGAAGGCGATCGTCACGATCGAGAGCACGAAGCAGACCGAGGTGACCCACAGCGTGCTCTCCGGTCCGATCAGCGCGATCAGCAGACCGCCGACACCGGGGCCGATCAGGTAGGCGACGTTGTAGTTGGCCTCGTACAGGCTGTTGACGCGGTCCAGACGCCACCCGGCGGCCCGCGTAGCGGCCGGCAGCATCGACTCGCGCGCCGAGATCCCGGCGGGGTCGAACGTCGCGCCGAGCGCGGCGAGCACCGCGAGTGCCGGCACCGACAGCCCGATCGTGCCGGCGACGACCGGGATCGCGGCCACCGACAGCGCCGACAGCGCATCCGACGCCAGCGAGGTGGGGCGACGCCCGAACCGGTCGACGACGGTGCCCGAGAACAGGCTGGCCAGCAGTAGCGGCAGGGTGGCGGCGCCCGCGACGATCGCGGCGTCGGTCGCGCGCCCCGTTTGTTCCAGCACCAGCCACGGCAGCGCGACGATCACGATGCCGTTGCCCGTCGCGGAGAACAGTGTGGCGAGGTTGAGCAGGATCAGCGGCGAAAGTTGTCGGCTGCTCGTCTGGTCGGGGGTGGTCACGGCACGGGCCTTCGGTCGAACGGACGTCGTTCCGAAGCTAACAGCGCGGCGGCGGACGGTGCGAGCGGTTTTCGGGCCCGACGCCGCTGCATCGGTGTGGGCCCGGGTTCACACCCGGGCCGGGATGCGATGATCTCGGCGTGTCCCAGAACCGGATCCGAGTGACAGCGTCCACCCTGTGGCGCAGGGCCCGTGCCGTCGTGCGCCGCTTCTCGTCGGTATTCGGCCGATCCAGTCTGGCGCTGACGGGACGCCGTGAGCAGTTCGATCCGGCCCACCCGTGGTTTCTCAGTGCTGCCGAACGCGGCAACAGCGACACCCGCATCCGGGACTGGACGGACGGCAACGACGTCATCCCACTGATCCACGGCAAGGTCTACTTCGCGGCGTTGGCGGAGGCATTGGCCCGCGCAGGTTCTGACGACCTGGTGCTGTTCACGGATTGGCGCGGCGACGCCGACCAGGAGTTGGTGGACGGCGTCACGGTGGCCGATGCGTTCGCCGGCGCCGCCCGCAGGGGCGCGACCGTCCGAGGCATGATGTGGCGTTCGCACATCGAGACGCTGGGCTTTCCCGGTCGCCGCAACCGCAAGCTCGCGGAGGTTCTCGAGGGCGCCGGGGGCGAGGTGATCCTCGATCAGCGGGTTCCCGCGCTCGGCAGCCATCACCAGAAATTCGTCGTGGTCCGCTATTCCGACGCGAACACCCCGGATGTCGCGTTCGTGGGCGGTATCGACCTCGCGCGTGCCCGCCGTGACGACGCCGACCACTTCGGCGATCCGCTGAGCCGGCCGTTTCCACCCGAGTACGGCGAGACCCCGGCATGGCACGACGCACAGTTGCAGATCCACGGCCCTGCGGTGCGGGACGTCGAGGACGTATTCCGGGAGCGCTGGGAGGATCCGGCCGCGCTGTCCCGGCTGCCGTGGCACGCGGTGCCGGACATCCTGCGCGGTCTCACCCGCACCCCGTCCGAGCTGCCCCCTCCTGCCGCACCACCGGAGCCCAGCGGCACCTGCTCCGTGCAGTTGCTGCGAACCTATCCGCGGCGCCGGCCCGCGTATCCGTTCGCGAAGGAAGGCGAACGCAGCGCAGCCAAGGCGTACGCCAAGGTGCTGCACCGCGCGCGGAGCCTGGTGTACGTGGAGGACCAGTACCTGTGGTCCGTGGACGTCGCGCGCGTGTTCGCCGAGGCGTTGCGCCGCGAACCGCGTCTGCGATTGGTGGCCGTGGTCCCGAAGTTCCTCGACGACGACAGCCCCATCACCATCCCGTCCGCCTTGCTGGGGCACTCGTCGGCGCTCGAGACCATCCGTGAGGCCGGTGGGGACCGGGTGCTCGTGCTCGACCTCGAGAACGACCGTGGCATACCCGTGTACGTGCATTCCAAGGTCTGCATCGTCGACGACACCTGGGCCGCAGTGGGCAGCGACAACTTCAATCGTCGCTCCTGGACACATGATTCGGAGTTGACGGCCGCGGTGGTGGATGCGACGCGGGACGTGCGTGCACCCGTCGACCCGTCCGGGCTCGGCGACGGGGCGCGTCGCTTCGCCCGCGATCTGCGGCTCCGACTGGTTCGAGAACATCTCGGCCGAGCCGACGACGACGATGCTGATCTGATCGACCCCGACCGATTCTTCGAGGTCGTCTCCGGCAGTGTCGAGGCGCTGGACCGCTGGCACACAGCGCCGTCGGCGGGCACCCGGCCGCCCGGTCGGCTGCGGCGACACCGCATCGAGGTGCCGCCGCAGTGGCAGCAGCGCGCCGCCGCCCTGGTCTACCGCCTGGTGGTCGACCCCGACGGGCGGCCCGTTCGGATGCGGCTGCGCCGCACCTACTGAGCGAACGGGCCGGTCCGTCCGGTCGACCGGCGCGTCGGCGCGGGACTACTCCCGGGTGCCGATCGCGGTCACCGGGTCCTGGCGCATCGCGGTCCGGGTCGGGATCGCGATGGCGGTGAGCCCCAGCAGGATCGTCACGCCCAGGATCAGGGCGTAGACGACCGGCGAGACGCTCGGGATCGGGCGCCCGGACACCGCCGCCGCGACGCCGGCCAGTGGCGGCAGTGCGATCACCGATCCCACGACTGCCGCCACGGTCACCACGATCACCGATTCGGCGCGCATCATGCCGCGCACCTGCCTACTACTCGCCCCGACGAGCCGCAGCAGTGCGAATTCCCGTCCGCGTTCGGCGGTCGCGAGCACGAGGGTGTTGACGACGGCGACCGCGAGGTAGCCGAGCAGGACGGCGAGCGCGACGATGCTCACCCACGCCTGCGTGCGGCGCTGCTCCTGGCCGGCGGCGGCGAACTCCGCGCGATCGGAGACCGCGACGCCGCCCATCGCGGTGATCGCGTCCCGGGCCTCGTCGAGCCGCCCGGGTTCCGCGGACACGAGCAGCATGTCGGTCAGTCCCGTCGTGGTGTGCGCGCGGACCTGCGCGATCGGCAGCGTCACATCGCCGAAGCCGAGGCCACGGCCGTACGTCGCGACGACGGTCGGCGTGACGAGCGTGCCGTCACCGAGTCGCAGCGGGACCGTGTCGCCCACACGGGCACTCGTTCCGAAGGCCGCGTCGGTACTGAGGGCCACGGTGCCGTCCCCGAGTCGCCCGAGATCGCCGTCGCGTACGTCCAGATCGAGGGTCGATCCCGTGGCCGCGGGATCGATTCCCTGCACCGGGTACGGATCGGTGGACGGCGACTCGCCACCGGTCGTGAACAGGGCCTGACTCCGGGCGATCGGATTGGCCGCGCGCACAGCGGGATCCGCGGCGATCCGGTCGACGAGTCCGGGGGCCAGGCCGCCCGGAGCGGTTACCACCAGGTCGGCCGTGATCCCGCTGCGGGACTGATGGTCGGCGGCCGCGGCGACGGTGTCCTGCGTGAACAGCTGCACCGAACCGATCGCGATCGCCAGGGCCAGCGGGGTGATCGCCGCGGCCAGGCGCCGCGCCCGCGCCCCGGAGTTGGCGGCCGCCAACACGAGTGCCGGTGACGCGCTGCGCCGCAACGGGCCGCCGAACCGGCGGACCGCCCCCGCGACCAGCAGCGGGCCCAGCAGCGCCACCGAGATCACCAGCAGCACAGCCGACGAGCCGGCGCCCGCGAGTGCGGCCGGCCCGGGTAGTACCGCCGGCAGCAGCGACGTGGCCAGTCCGCCCGCGCCGAACACGACTCCGGTGACGAGCCGTCCCTTGCCGATGGACGCGGGTTCCACCGCGGATTCGCGCAGGGCCTCGGTGGGATCCAGACGAGCCGGACGTCGGGCGGCGACGGCAGCAGCGATTCGCGCGGTGCCGACGGCCAGTACCACGCCGATCACGGCGGGGACCGGACTGTAGGCGAGCGCGAAGTCCGACGACAGGACGCCGGCCTCGGCGAACTGGGCGCGCAGGACCTGGGCGAGCGCGTAGCCGGGGCCCGCACCGAGCAGTGCCGCGGCGCCCGCGACGAGCAGTACCTCGCTGCCGATCAGTCGGTGCACCTGGCCGGGTGTCGCGCCCATCGCGCGCAGCAGCGCGAACTCGCGGCGCCGCTGCTGGATCGACAGTGACAGCGTGCTCGACACCACGAACATCGCGATCAGGATCGCCAGTCCCGCGAACGATCCGCACAGCATCATGAGTTCGCTGCGCGCCGCCCCCGCGTCGAGATACTCGACGTCGCCGCGCGCGCTGCCGGTGTAGGTGCGCACGTCGAGACCGGGCAGACGGTCGCGGACCCGATCGGCCAACGCTGCCGCGACGGTGCCGTCGTCGGCGAGCAGGCCCACCGCGGCGACGTGTCCGCCGTGCGGCCACAAGGCTCGCGCCCGGGCGTCCGACACGAACACCGACGACGGCCGATCCACCGGCTCGGCGGTGGGTGCCGAGGCGACGCCCACCACGGTGTAGTCGTCGCCGATCCCGCCGTGCCGCAGGGTGATCCGATCACCGGGTGCGCCGGGGCCGGTCACGACCACCTCGTCCGACGCCGCCGGCTCCCGCCCGGCCGTGAGGGTGTACGGCGCCAGCGCGGCGGACGACCACCCGTGGGCGTCCAGCGCGGCGCCGTCGTCGGTCGTGACGGGCACGCCGATGTCGGCGATCGCCTCGCGAACGCCGGGGACGCCGGACAACTCGTCCGTCACGGTGTCCGGTAGGAGCGCACGCTCGACGTACGGCTGGTCGACGTCCTCGCGCACGTCCAGGGCCTGCGCCGCCCCGACCACGACGTCGGCGCCCGCGTACCGGTGCGGGGTGACGCCGCCGCGGATTCCCGATTCGAACAGCACGCCGAGCGCGCACGTGAGCAGCGCGGCGCAGAACACCGCGACGAACACCGCCGCGAAGCTGCCGCGGCGTTGCCGGATGTTGGCGCGCGCGAGCGTGCGCAGACGTGGCCCGCGCATGCTCACCACTCCCCGAGGTGGGTCATGTGGTCGGCGACCGCGGCGGCGGTGGGGGAGTCCATCCGTCCGACCAGTCGCCCGTCCGCGAGGAACAGGACGCGGTCGGCGTGGGCGGCCGCGACGGGGTCGTGGGTGACCATGACGATGGTCTGGCCCAGTTCGGTGGTGGTGCGGCGCAGCAGATCCAGCACCTGCCGCCCGGTGCGGCTGTCGAGCGCGCCGGTGGGTTCGTCGGCGAACACCGCGTGCGGCTGGGTGATGAGTGCCCGCGCGATCGCGACCCGCTGCTGCTGACCGCCGGACAGCTCGGCCGGTCGGCGGTCGCGCTTGTCGGCCAGGCCCACCGCGTCCAGCACGTGGTCGAGATGCGCCCGGTCGGCGACGCGTCCGGCGAGCAGCAGCGGCAGCGTGACGTTCTGTTCGACGGTGAGGGCCGCCATGAGGTTGTACGCCTGGAACACGAATCCGATGTGGTCACGACGGAACACCGTGCGGGCCTTGGGCTTCAGCGCACTGATCTCGGTGTCGCCGAGCCAGACCGAGCCGCGGGTCGGCTGGTCGAGGCCGGCGGCGCAGTGCAGGAACGTGCTCTTGCCGGACCCGGACGGGCCCATGACGGCGGTGAAGCTGCCGGGCGCGAGGGTGAGGCTGACGGCGTCGAGCGCGGTGACCTGGGTGCGTCCGGATCCATAGGTCCTGCTGACGTCGGCCAGGCGGACGGCGGCCAGCGGTGGGCTCTGTACGAGCGGCGGTGTGGAAGCGAAGGGGGACATACAGAGAACGCTATGGAGTGGCGGATCCCCGGAACATCCCGTGCGATACCCGATCGATGGTGTAGCTGGCTCTACCGTGGCCGGTCTACGACGAGCCCGACGCCGTCCGCGCGTTGCGGGCCGCGAGACGTGCGAAGCCGTCGGCGAGTTCCGGTGGACCGACGACGTCGATGTCGGCGTCGAACCGGTTGAGGGCGGCCGCCAGGGCCACCCAGGACCACGAACCGACTGCGAGACTGCACCGGTCGGGTCCGAGGTCCCCGACGATACCGTCGCCGGCGAAGGGGCGAACCCGGTCGGCCGGAAGGTGGAGGACGACCTTGCCGTGGCACGGCCATCGGTCCGCTCGGGGTGAGCCCTTGAAGTGGGCGGACACGAAATCGGACACGTCCCCGCCCGGGACCTCGCGGGGTGTGAAGCGGGGGCCCGTCGGAACCCGCGGGGTGATGCGGTCGGCACGGAAGACGCGCCAGTCGTCGCGCCCGAGGTCCCAGGCGACGAGGTACCAGCGCCGGTTCGACGTCACCAGGTGATGGGGCTCCACTCGCCGCGGCGCCGGCAGCGGGGGCGCGGCGGCAGGACCGCCGGTCGTGTAGTCGAAGCGCAGTGTCTCGTGGGCGCGGATCGCGGTGGAGATCGCCACCAGCACGTCGGGTGCCACCGACGCGGCAAACCCCCGTCCGGGGACGGCCGGGATCGTCGTGAAGTCGACGGCGTCGAGCCGGTGTCGCAGGCGCGAGGGCATCACCTGTTTCACGGTGACCAACGCGCGAACGGCGGCCTCCCCGATCCCGACACCGGTGACGGCCGCGGCCTGGAGCGCCACCGCCAAGGCGATGACCTGGTCGTCGTCGAAGAGCAGCGGCGGGAGCTCGCTGCCGGCGTCGAGCCGGTAGCCGCCGGTGGGGCCCATCGTCGCCTGGATGTTGTAGCCCATCTCGCGTAGCCGGTCGATGTCTCGGCGGACGGTGCGGTGACTGATTCCCAGCCGCTCCGCCAGCGTGGACCCCGGCCAGTCCCGCCTGGTCTGCAGGAGCGACAGCAGGTTCAGGAGTCGGGACGTGGCGGCGGTCATGCCTCCGATCGTAATTTTCTTGTAGGACGGAAACCGACCTACACCGCTGTGAGGGTGGTGTCGTCGGGGCACGCCCGGCCACCTTCTCAGCTTGGAGCAGACATGAGCATCACGACCACGACGCACCTCAACTTCGGCGGTGACGCCCGCGACGCCCTCGAGTTCTACCGTTCCGTATTCGGTGGGCACCTCACGATCGCGACCTACGGCGACCTCGGGGCGCCGCAGGACGCTCCCGGTGCCGACGACGTCGTCTTCGGGCAGCTCGAGGCGGAAGACGGATTCCGGGTGATGGCGTACGACGTCCCCGGGCGCAGTGGAAGGGTCGGCACGGGCTCGACGCGGCGGGAGAACGGCGCCACCATCACCGATCAGCCGTTCTTCGTCTCCGTGCGGGGCGGGTCCCTGGACGAGGTGCAGACGTACTGGGACGGGCTCGCGGCCGAATCCGAGATCGTGGAGCCGCTCGCCGCCGCGGCCTGGACGCCGGGCTTCGGCATGCTCACCGACCGGTTCGGGGTGACGTGGATCCTCGACGTCGCCGCCGACCGGTAGCTCGTTCGCCGTCGCGGTGCGGAAGACTCGGATCTCCCGCACCGCAAGGGACTTGCAGATCTGGAGACACCGACCATGCGACATGTGACCGACAGCGAACGTCGTGCGCGGCTCGCGACCCGCCACGCGCTCGCGCCCGGGCGGCTCGTCGGCTCGCCCGAGGAGGCGGCCCGGGCCGTCGTGGCCCTGCACGCCACCGAAGCACCGTCCGTCTACCTGTCGACCTGGGCGCGGGTCCCACACGTCGGAATCGAGGACATCGACCGCGCGCTGTACGACGACCGGACGCTCGTCAAGCAACTCGCGATGCGACGCACGCTGTTCGCCTTCCCGCGGGATGTCCTCCCGGCCGCGCTGTCGAGTGCAGCCGCGCGCGTTGCGACGACCGAACGTACGCGAATGGCCCGCGACCTCGAACGCGCCGAGATGGCTCCGGACGGCAATGCCTGGCTCGACCGGGCGCGGTGCGCCGTCACGGCGGCGCTCGCGGAAAGTCCCGTCGCGCTCTCCGCCGCCGAACTACGGCGCGCCGTCCCGCTGGTGGACGTGACCGTTCCCACCACGGCCGGGGAGAGCTGGTCGGCGCCGCAGGTCCTCACCCTGCTCGGCGCCGAGGGCGCGATCGTCCGTGGCCCGACCGTCGGACGGTTTCCCACCGCGCGCCCGCTCTGGGAACTCCCGCAGCGGTGGCTCGGCGCGACTGTCGCCCAACCGGATCCGGGCGAGGGCTACCGCGAACTCGTCCGACGCTGGTTGCGCGCGTTCGGGCCCGGCACGGAGGACGACCTCGTCTGGTGGCTCGGTGCCACGAAGACCGTCGTGCGCCGCGCGCTTCGGGACCTCGACGCGGCCGAGGTGACCCTCGACGGGCCCGTACCCGGTTGGTTGCTCCCGGACGACCTCGACGTGGTGGAACAGCCGGAGGCATGGACGGCGCTGCTTCCACCGCTGGACCCGACCGTCATGGGTTGGAAGGACCGCGCCTTCTACCTCGGACCGCACCGAGCGCAACTCTTCGATACCCGGGGAAACGCCGGCACCACGGTCTGGGTCGACGGCCGAGTCGTCGGGTGCTGGCACCAGGATCCGGACGCCGTCGTCCGGATCCATCTGCTCGAATCGGTCTCGGCGTCGGCGCGACGGTCCCTGGACACCCAGGCGGCGCGCCTCACCGCGTGGCTCGACGGAATCCGGAACCCCACCGGATACCGGTCACCCGCCATGCGGGTGCAGGAACAGGGGTGGCACACGACCGAACGTGCCCGACCGATGGTGTAGCGGGCTGTACCGACATCGGGTGGCCTGTGCGGCATGCTGGACCGATGACGTGGACCGAACGCCTGAAGGTGAGATGGGGCGCAGTCCGCTTCCTCGCGGTGGAGGCCGCGGCCGCGCTCGTGTCGCTGTGTTTCGTGTTCGTCGGCCTCGTGATCGCGTCGACGCTGATCCTCATCGTCGGATGGCTCGCGGTGTCGTGGTACCTGCGGGCGCTGCGCTGGTGGGCAGGCCTGGCGCGGGAGCGGGCCGGGCGGTACACCGGGACCGTCGTGGGGGAGCGGTACCCGCCGATTCCCGATCGCCCCGGTTTCGACGACCTTCGACGGCTGCTCACTGCACCGTCCACGCGACGCGACGTGGGGTGGGTCGCGGTGCACTCCATTGCGGCACCGACCGCCGGCCTGCTGGCGATCGCGCTGCCACTGGCGGCGGTCAACACCATGGCGATTCCGTTCTACTGGTGGGCGCTCCCCGCCGACCAACCGGTGAGCAGCATCTATCCCGTCACGTCGTGGTGGGGCGCCGCGCCGATGCCGCTGTTCGCCGTCGGCTACGCGGTGCTGGCCTGGTGGCTGATCCCCGCGATGGCCCGGGGCATGTGTGCACTCGCCTCGCGACTACTGTCCCCGCGGCGCGAAATCGAACTGTCCGAACGGGTCTCGGCGCTCACCGCGAGCCGCGCGGCCGCGCTCGACGCCCACGCCGCCGAGCTGCGGCGGATCGAACGCGACCTCCACGACGGCGCCCAGAACCGGCTCGTGGCCGTCGTGATGATGCTGGGGCTGGCGGAGCGGTCGCTGCGCGTCGCACCGGAACAGGCTCTGCCACAACTTCTTCGCGCCCAGGACGCCGCGTCGGACGCACTGTCGGAACTGCGGACCCTCGTGCACGACATCTACCCGCCCGTGCTCGACGAGCTCGGTCTCGGCGGAGCGGTCTCCGCGCTCGCCGGCCGCAGTACCGTGCCGTGTGTGCTCGACGTCGACGGCCTGCGCCGGGCCCCGGCCGCGGTGGAGGCCGCCGCGTACTTCGTCGTCGCGGAGGCCCTCACGAATGTCGCCAAGCACAGCGGTGCCGAGCACGTGCAGGTCACCATCGCGACCCGCGACGACGACGGCGGGGCGACGATGGTGATCGACGTCCTCGACGACGGCGTGGGCGGCGCGGTCGACAGACCGGGAGGTGGATTGGCGGGCATCCGCCGCCGCGTGGCAGCGTTCGAGGGGACCGTGACCATGAACAGCCCGCTCGGCGGGCCGACGCGACTCGAGGTGGAACTGCCGTGCGGATTCTGATCGCCGAGGACGACGCGCTGCTGCGGGAGGGGCTCGCGCTCCTGCTCGGCAGCGTCGGGATCGAGGTGACGGCAGCGGTCGACGACGCCGAGAAGTTCCTCGACGCGTTCGAGTCCGATCCGCCCGACGGTGCGGTACTCGACGTGCGGATGCCCCCGACGTTCACGAACGAGGGGCTGAAGGCCGCGATCGAGGCACGCCGTCGGCGTCCCGGGTTCCCGGTGCTGGTGCTGTCCGCGTACGTCGAGGACCGCTACGCGGGTGCCCTTCTCTCCGGCGGGGCGGGCGGGGTCGGCTACCTGCTCAAGGAGCGGGTGGGCAAGGTCGAGGAGTTCGTCGACGCGCTGCGCCGCGTGGTCGACGGCGGCACCGTGATGGATCCCGAGGTGATCTCCCAGCTGATGAGCCGGCGCCGCGCCGACGACCCGATCCGCAGCCTGACGCCGCGCGAATCCGAGGTGCTGGGACTGATGGCCGAGGGCCTGGGCAACAGTGACATCGCCCGCAAGCTGGTGGTCAGCGACACCGCGGTGAGCAAACACATCGGCAACATCTTCGCCAAGCTCGGGCTCGCGGTCTCGGACAGCGGGCACCGCCGCGTCCTCGCGGTGCTCGCGCACCTGCGGTCCTGACCGGAGGTCAGGCGCTCTCGAGCGCCTCACCCACCTCGCGCAGCGCGCGGTGCCGTTGGTCCTCGGCGAGCGCGTGGCCGACGGCGATCGCCACCGCCACGGGCCAGTCGATCACCTCGAACGCCGCGAGCAGGCCGAGGGCCGCGACGTAGGCGAGTTGTTCGGGCTTGGGCACACCCACGTCGCCGATGAGCGGTAGCCGGATCGCGAACCGCGAACCCTGCGTGATGCGCTCGAGGGCGGCGCCGTGCGAGCCCGGACTGTGCGCGTGCGGACGCTGCGCTCGCAGGTCGGCGCCCCGGTCGAGGGTTGCTTCGGTCATCGTTCGCCCCGTTCATCCTCGTCGTTCACCTGTCGTACACCTGAAGCCGTCATCGTGGAAGCCGTGATCGTTTCGTTATCCACGCTCTCCGCGTTCGCCTCGGCCGTCCGCCCCTCCGGGCCCGACCCGTTGACCGGTGTCGTCACGTCCGTGCTGACGCCGCCGTTGCGCCACGCGTACGCGGTGCTGCTGCGGACCGGGGTGCTCGTCGTCGACTGAGTTGTCGGCCGCGACGCCCGGTCGCCGCGGGCCGACCACCACGCCACGGCACGGGGGGCGAGCGCGGCGGCCGCCGTCGCGCCCGCTGCCGGTCCGAGCGCCTGCGCCCACGCGAGAGGGCCCAGCGGCGTGCATCCCAGGAACTGACTCAATCCCGGAACACTGATCACCCCGGCGAGGGCGGCCAGCGACCCGGCCGCCGTCGCCACCACGAGGGGGCTGCGGGAATCGATGAGCGTCTGCCCCAACTGGGTCCCGACCAGTGCGACGAGTCCCACCGTCGACGCCCGCCGGGGGCGTCCGGTGAGGGACGCGATCCCCCACGCGAGGCCCGCGCCGGTCGCGGTCGCGGTACCGCGTATCGCGACGGTCCGCCACAGCGCGGCGCGGTCCGGGCCGCGGCCGTCGTACGAGCGATCCCGACGGGGCGGGCTCACCGCGAGGGCGGCCGCCGGGAGTGCGTCGGTGAACAGGTTCACCAGCAGCAACTGGCGTGCATTGAGCGGTGCCCGGCCGCTGATCGCGCTCCCGAGCAACGCGAACGCCACCTCGCCCGCATTGCCGCCGAGCAGGACGGCGACCGCGGACTGCACCCGCTGCCACAGTTGCCGTCCCTCGTCGACGGCGTCGAGGATCGCGTCGACGTGGCCCCCGATCAGGAGGATGTCCGCGGCGCTGCGGGCCGGGTGGCTGCCGTGCGAGGTCACCCCGATCCCGATGCTCGCCGCCCGGATGGCGGCCGCGTCGTTGGCGCCGTCCCCGACCATCGCGCACACGTGCCCGGCCCGCTCGAGCGTCTGGACGATCTGCACCTTCTGTTCGGGCGACATGCGGGCGAACACCCGCCGCTCGCGCACGGCGACATCCTGGTGCCGATGCGACAGCGCCTCCCACTCGCCGCCGCTCATCACGTCGTCGTGGGCGTCCACGTCGAGTCCGAGATCCCGGGCGATGGCCGCCGCGGTGACCGGGTGGTCCCCGGTGATCAGTCGCACCGAGACGCCCCGGTCCTCGAGTTCCGGCAGCAGTCGCGTCGCCTCGGGCCGGACGGTGTCGGACAGGCCCAGCAGACCGATCGGCTCGAGCCCACGGCCGCAGAGGGACTCGACGGCATCCGGATCCTGTGCGGCGCGTTCGGCGTCCTCGCCGGTGACCGTGCGCCGGGCGACCGCGATGACACGCAGGCCGTCCTCTGCCATCGACTGCACGTCGTCGACGATCGCCTCGAGGGTGTCCGGTGCGGCGCCGGTGCAGGCCGCCAACACCACCTCGGGTGCGCCCTTGAGGACCAGTTCGGTGCCCCGCAGCGCCGCCGCGTAGGGCCGTCCCGCGCGGAACGGCAGCACCACGTCGGAGCCGAGGGCTCCGGCCGCCGCGTCGGCGGCCTCGACGACCGCGCGGTCGGTCGCGTGCGCGGCGGCACGGCCGTCCGGGGTCACCGACGTGCGGGCCGCCGACCGGATCACCCGGGCCCGGTCGTGCGCGCCGATCGGGCGGATCCGTGTCACCCGCAGTCGGTCCTCGCTGAGCGTTCCGGTCTTGTCGAAGCAGGCGACGTCCACACGCCCGAGCGCCTCGACCGAGCGCGGGGTGCGCACGAGCACCGACGCGTGGGTGAGGCGCCGGGCGGCGGCCTGCTGCGCGAGCGTCGCCACGAGCGGAAGTCCCTCGGGGACGGCGGCGACCGCGACGGCGACACCACTCGTGACCGCCGAGCGCAGACCGCCGCCGCGGAGCATCGACGTGGCGGTGACGAGGGCGCCGCCACCGATGCTCACCGGCAGTACCCGGTCGGTCAGGGCGCGCAGCTGCGACTGCAGGCCCACCTTCCGGACCGGGGCGGGGGAGAGCGCTGCGGCCCGGCCGGTCTCGGTGTCGTCGCCCACCGCCGTGACCAGTGCGATCGCGGTGCCGGTCAGGACCGTCGTGCCCGCGAAGAGCATGCAGGTGCGTTCGGCGAGCGGGACGCCGGGTGTCGGGTCGGTCTGCTTGTCGACCGGCATCGACTCGCCGGTGAGCGACGACTCGTCGACCTCGACGCCGTCGGCCTCGATCAATCGGCCGTCGGCGGGCACCACCTCGCCGGGCCGCACCTCGATCACGTCTCCCGGTTGCAGGAGGTGGGCGTCGATCGAGTCGTGGCCGGCGTCGTCGACCAGGCGTGCCGGTGCGTCCTGGACCGCGAGCAGGCGGGTCAGTAGCCGCTCGGCGTGCAGCCGCTGTGCCGCGGACAGTGCGGCATTGCCGACCAGGACGGTCCCGACGAGGATCGCGTCCACCGGCGACCCCAGCACGGCGCTGGCCGCCGAGCCGGTCGCCAGGATCGGGGTCAGCGGGTCGGCCAGTTCGGTGCGCAGCGACCTGCCGAAGTCCCACACGCCGGTGAGCGGGCTGCGGAGGCGGCCGACGGTCGTGCCGATACGACCGGGGCCTGCCGCCGACCCGCGGGGCCGCGGCTCGCCGATCGTCCGGCGCACGCGGTCGACCGTCATTGCGTGCCAGTCGTGTTGCGGGCTCGGTCGCGGCGGCTCGGCGCGGAGCACGCCGCGCGCGAGGGTGTGGCCCGTCCACAGAGCGGCGCCCGCACCGGCGCTGACCGGTCCCGGCCCGCGCCCGTGGGTGCCGGGGATCATCAGCAGTGATCCGAGAAGAGAGGCGCCGGAGGCGATTTCGATACCTCGACGGCTCGCGGTGCGGGCGGCGGGCAGAGCGCGCAGGATCCGCCAAACGGCGGCCAGGTCCGGCACCAGCAGATCGCAGACCTGTGGGGTCGTGGTGGTCGGCAGACACAGACTGACGTCGGCGGCGAGGACGGCGCGCGGACAGTACGCGGCTAGCACCGCCACCGTGCCACCCTCGTCCTGCAGCTTCGCCACGGTCGACGTGAGGTCGGAATCGATTGTTCCGCCGGGTGTTCCGAGGTCGTCGAAGGCGGAGCGCAGCGTCCCCAGCGCGTCGTCGTCGATCGAGTGGACGGTGACGCCGGCCTGGCGCGCCTGTTCGAGCACGGCGGTCGCCAGCGCGTCGCGAACCGGGGAGATCAGGACGGCGGCGTCGGGATCGTCCCCCGGCCCGGTGGCCTCTGCGATGCGGGCCAGCGGATGCCAGCCGGCGTCCAGGGTGCCGGCGTCGATCGCGTTCCGGGCTTGCTCCCACACCGCGGCGCGGCGGTCGTCGCGTACACCCCGGATCCGGCTCACCCGCAGGTCGGCGGTCAGGAGCGCGTGCGGATCGACGACCAGCGCGGTGACACCGTCGAGACGGCGCAGCACGTCGGGGCCGCGGCACAGCACGTGGTGGTCGGCCGCGAGCCCGCGGCCCAGTGTGCTCGCGAACGACTCGCGGGCGCTGCGAGCAGCCTTGGGTGCGGTGACGAGTGCGGCGGTTCCGGCGGCCCGGGCACTGCCGGTGGCGACCCCCACCGCCGCGACCCCACCCAGCTGGGCCCACGCCGCCCGCTCGAGGTGGCGGTCGACGGGCCCGGTAGCGGCTGTGGGCGGTGCCGCTTCGAGGGGCGGCCGGTGCTCGCTGTGCTGCCACGCGCGTCGGTTCGCGAGGACCTCGGCCACCACGGAGGCGCGCAGCAGCGCCTCGATCGCGAGCGGGGGCGGCGCCTGCGCCAGCGCGAAACTCACCGCGGTCAGGGTCGAGACGAGCAGGTCGGCGCGTGGGCGTCCGAGGGCCGATTCGAGCGCCCGGCGCAGCGCCGGTTGGTAGTCGACCAGAGTGATCGGCGCGGCGACTGCCGCCGGCAGTCGTGGCACCCGCAGCAGGCGGCCGGTGGTGGCGAGGCCGAACCCGAGCGAGTGCGCGACGAGCGCCGTGACGCGGGCCGAGAGCGCGGCGTCGTCCCACGAGCGGGGGACCCGCTGCGGAGCGGTGAGCGCGGCGGGCCTCGGGGGAGGTGCGAACAGGCCGGTCAGCACTCCTGCGGTCGCGGCCGTTCCGACGGTGACGCCGGTGATCGCAGCGTGCGCAGTCCGTCCGGGAAGGCTGCGTGCCTGCCCGACGAGCGACCCGACCCCCGGGATTCTCACCTAGTGGCACGTCCCTGCGGTCGGGATACGGTGCTCTTCGCGGTGCCGCCCTTGTGCGCCGCGGGCTCGCCTGCGGGACTCTTGTTCGCGGCCACCTTCGACGCGGGCGGGGTGGTTACCGGCGGCGGGGCAGCGGGTGTCGTCGTGGCTGCGCCGGACTTCGATGCGGGGCCGGGGTCCTGCGCGCTGGGCGCGGGAGACCCGCCGGGAGGCGCGCCGCGTTCGTGGAGTTGCCTCAACACGAGCGCGGCGCCCCCGACGGTCAGGACCACGGGCCACTCGACGAGCCCGACGGCGCCGGCCGCAGCCATCGTGAGCACGGCGGCGGGGGTCGAGTGACTGCCCCGTGCGAGTCCCTGGCGGGTGCCGCCGGCGGCGCCGCTGATCGCGCCCCACACGCCCCCGACGAGACCGCCCACTGCGGCACCGCCGACCGCGCCGATGGACGACGTGGTCACCCCGGCGATTCCCGATACGGTCCGCACCGCGCCGTCGGCGAACGACATCGCGCCGTTGCCGGATCTGTGACCGTTGTGTGAGGTGCTAGCTGTCTGTTCCATCGAACGCCCATCGTTCGGTTCGGAGTGTGCTCCGCGCCCGAGTCCGGCGCGGGATCGATTCACCGCTTGTAGCCGAGTCTAAACCGGACCACTTGTGATGTGAACCTTCGTTGCTCGAGCGACACGAAAAGTCCTGTGTGTCAAGCGTTGTGTTCACGTAAAAGTCAAACGGTGGATTCTCGACCGTCCGGTCCTAATGTTGCTCATCGTCATCCCCGCCCACCCCGTTCGAATCGGTGTGGTGCGTTCGCTTTTCATGTGTTCCCTTCCTCCGAGGAGTGCCCGATGTTCCGTATGCGCCGACTGCCCCGAGCCGCTCTCGCGCTCGCGCTCGTTCCCCTGGCGGGCATGGTCGTCGCGTGTGGCGGCGACGAGGCGGAGGCGTCCGCCGACGCTCCGGCCGGCCAGGAGTTCACGCTCAAGGTGTACGACCCGGGCAACTCCGGGGCGATCGCGGTCGGCAAGCGCGACGGCGACTTCGCCCGTGCGCTCGCACCGCTCGGCGCCAAGATCGAATGGGTCAAGACCACACCGGGATTCAGCTCCAACCTCAAGCTGTTCAACACGGGTGAACTGGACATCCAGACCGGCGCCTACAGCCCGGTGGTCGGCGCGCTCTCCAAGGATGTCGGTGTCCGGATCTTCGCGACGTCGGATCCGTACAACAAGGATCAGAGCGGCATCGTCGCCACCGCCGCGTCGGGGATCTCGTCGCTCGAGGACCTGAAGGGCAAGCGGGTCGCGGTGAACCCGGCCGCGAAGGGCGAGTACATCGTCCTCAAGGCGCTCACCGAGGCGAACATCCCGATCGACTCGGTCGAACGGGTGCCGCTGCAGCAGACCGATGCGGCGTCGGCGTTCTCGACCGGCCAGGTCGACGCCTGGGCGTCGTTCCTCGCGCCGTACCAGGAGGCGAAGGCCAAGGGTGCCAAGGAGATCGTCACCGAGGGCGACATCAAGTCGGTCGACAACACGATCATCGCCGGCCGGACCGTGGTGCTGCAGGAGCACCCCGAGGTGGTGCAGAAGTTCCTCGAGGTCACCAAGGACCTCACCCGCCGCCAGCGCGAGAATCCGGCCGCGTTCGAGAACGTCTTCGAACAGGCAGGGCCCCGCGCTCTGAGCGGGCAGCGCCTCGACGACGCGATCGCGCTCGGCGGCCAGGTCACGGACTTCCGCTATCCGACCGCTGCCGACGAGGCCGACCTGCAGTCCGTTGCCGACCTGTTCTACCGCAACGGAGTCATCCAGCGGCAGCTCACCGCCGCCGACCTGACGTTCGACCTGCAGGGTGCGGCTGCGTCGAAGCCGGGGGCCTGACGGTGACCGCAACGCTGAGGGACACCGGGCGCTCCGGCCCGGTGGCGGGGCTCGACCTCGAGACACCCGCGTACCGCCGCCGGCGCAACCGGCCCGCGTGGCTGTCGCTGCCGTTGCGTCTGCTCGTGCCCGCGGCGCTCATCGCGGGGTGGTGGATCGGCTCCGCCACCGGGCTGATCTCCGAGGCCGTGCTGGCCTCGCCGACGAAGGTGTGGGACGCGTTCGCCGAGCTGTACTCCACCGGCCAGCTGGTCGACTTCTCGCTCGCATCGCTGCAGCGGGCCGCGATCGGTGTCTTCTTCGGCACCGTCATCGGCTTGGTGCTCGGGGTGCTGTCGGGGCTGTCGACGCTCGGTGAGGAGCTCATCGACTCGACGATGCAGATCAACCGGGCCGTCCCCTTCCTCGCGCTGGTGCCGCTGTTCATCGCGTGGTTCGGGATCGACGAGACGTTCAAGGTCGTGCTCATCGCGGTCGCGACCGTCGCGCCGATGTACGCGTACACCTACCTCGGTGTCCGGAACGTGGACCGGAAGATGGTCGAGGCGGCCCGCGGGTACGGGCTCACCGGCTGGCGGCTGGTGGCGGAGGCGATCCTGCCGGCCGCATTGCCCGGTGTGCTGATGGGCCTGCGAATCTGCCTGTCGCTCAGTATCACCGGACTCATCGCCGCGGAACAGGTCGGCACCCGCGAGGGCATCGGCTACCTGGTCACGCTGGCGCAGGAGTACAACCGCACCGACTACATGGTGCTGTGCGTGGTGCTGTACGCGGCCCTCGGTCTCGTGTTCGACGCGATCGTGCGGGTCATCGAGCGGTTCGCGATGCCCTGGCGACGTCTGGCGGTGGTCCGATGACCCCCGCACAGGCACCGCTGCCACCACTCGCGGAGCGTGAGCGGACGGCGACGACCGCGGCCGAGCGCCGCGCCGGGGAACCGGTCGCGGTGCGGCTGCAGGGAGTTCGGAAGAGCTTCGGCGACAAGACGATCCTCGGCAGCGTCGACCTCACGATCCATCGCGGCGAGTTCGTCGTCCTGCTCGGTCCCAGCGGCACCGGCAAGACCACGCTGCTGCGCCTGCTCACCGGCCTCGAACGACCGGACGGCGGCGAGATCCTGGTCCCGCGTCAGCGAACCGTCGTCTACCAGGAACCGCGGCTGATCCCGTCGAAGCGCGTTCTCGGCAACGTCGTCGTCGGGCAGCGCCGGTCCGCGGCCGTCCGTGCGGCCGGGACGAAGGCACTGGACGAGGTCGGTCTGTCCGGCAAGCAGCGGGACTGGCCGGCGACCCTGTCCGGCGGTGAGGCGCAGCGCGTCGCGCTGGCTCGGGCCCTGGTCCGCGAGCCGGAGCTGCTCCTGCTCGACGAGCCGTTCGCCGCGCTGGATGCCCTCACCCGCCTACAGATGCAGGACCTGGTCGGTGATCTGGTCGCCCGGCACCGGCCCGCAGTCCTGCTCGTCACGCACGACGTCGACGAGGCGGTCCGCCTCGCCGATCGCGTGCTGATCCTCAACGAGGGTTCGTTCGCGGTCGATGTCGACATCGACCTCGCACGTCCCCGCGATCGCAACGACCCCGAGGCCCTGCGCTACCGCGCGGCGTTCCTCGCTGAGCTCGGCGTCGGCAGAGACGCCACCCACCACCTCGGAAGGAGTACCCCGTGACCATCGCATCACCCCTCGACACCCTCTGGTACACACGGTGCCCCGTCCCGACCGCGAGCGGGCTCGCGAACTCGCTGGGCTGGTTGTCCGAGACGGCCGACGACGCCGGTCTGCGGTTCGGCATCCTCCAGGACGCCGACGCCGAACTGGCCGGCAGGCATTTCGATCACGGGCTGCCGAGCCTGATCCGGGAGGGCGGCAACGTGCCCGCGCTCGCGGCGCGGGCCGAGGGCGCACCGACCCGGCTGGTCGGGCTGACGTGGATCGACGAATCCCAGGCGATCCTGGTCGGACCGGCCGCGTCCCTGGATTCACCCGCGGAACTGGCCGGGCTGCGCGTCGGTATTCCCGCGTGGGCGGACGACCGGGCCCGCAGCTTCCCGCGGGCGATGGCGCTGCACGGCTTCGCGTCGGCGCTGCGACTGGGCGGGCTCGGCTTCGCCGACGTCGTGACCGTCGAGGTTCCGGCCGACCCGAATCCGCAGGTACGCACCGCCTCCCGGTCGCGGGCCACTACATGGGGCGTCGAGGCACTGTTGCGGGGCGACGTCGATGCGATCTACGTCAAGGGCGCCCGGGCGCAGGAGGTGGCCCGCGAACACGGTCTGCAGGTCGCCGTCGACCTCGACGCCACCGCGTCGAAGCGGTTGCGCGTCAACAACGGCACCCCGCGGCCGATCACGGTGCACGCCGACCTGCTCGAGTCCCGGCCCGAACTGGTGGTCGCGTTCCTCGCGCAGACGCTGCGGGCCGCGGACTGGGCCGCCGGCAACCTCGACGAGGTCCGCGACGTTCTGGCCCGGGAGACGAACTCGGGGGCGGCCGGCGTCGAGGCCGCGTACGGCGACACGTTCCACCGCGACCTGCACCCGACGCTCGACGCCGACCGGCTCGAGCTGCTCGACATCCAGAAGCAGTTCCTCTACACGCACGGCTTCCTGGCCACCGACTTCGATCTCGCATCGTGGGTGGCGCCCGAGCCGTTGGCCCAGGCGCGCGAGCTGCTCCCATCCGATCGGAAGGTGGCATCGTGACCGAGTTCCTGTGGGAGTTGCCGGTACGCGGCGACGGCCGGCACGTCGGCGCCGTCTCCGAACGCCGGGACGGGTTCGACTTCCTGGACCAGGCGATCCTTGCTGCCGAGTTGTCCGGGCTCGACGGCATCGTCGTCCCGTACGACCCCGAGGGCGACGACTCGTGGATCGTCGCCGGGTCCGCACTGCGGCAGACCCGGCACGCCCGCGTCACCGTCGAATTCCATCCGGCGTTCGGCACCCCGGTGTACGCGGCCAAGCTGTCGGCGACGCTGCAGCGACTGTCCGCCGGACGGCTCGACTGGCGAGTGCGGGTAGACGTCGACGACGAGGATGCGCGTGCGCGCGGCGACGGCGTCACCGGCACCGATCGCTACCGTCGGGCCCGCGAGTTCCTTGCGGTCGCACGCGGTGTGTGGAACGAGGAGCAGGTGCTGCCGGGGCGTTTCGGTGGCACGGGCTTCGAGTTCGCGGGCGAGTTCTACGACGTGATCGACGGCGGGTTCCGCGGCATCCTCTCCGGGTTGCCGGTTCCCACGGTGTATCTGTCCGGGACGTCGGCCGAGGCGATCGCACTCTCGGCCGAGCACGGCGACGTGCATCTGTTGGAGGAGCAGCCGCACGGCATCGCCGCCGTGGCCTCCGAACTACGCAGCGTCGCTGCTGGATTCGATCGCGAGGTCCGGATCGGCCTCGAACTTCCCATCGTCGCGCGCGAGGACGCCGACGAGGCGTGGGCGCGCGTGTTGCGGCAGTGGCGCGAGGTGCATCCCGACGCCACCGCGGCGGACGTCAGGGCGCTCGCGTTGGACGGATCCCGTTGGGCCGGTTTCGACCGGATCGGCTATCGGCAGCAGATCGGTCTCGTCGGCAGCTACCAGCAGGTGGCGCAGGCGCTGTCGCGCTACCGGGAGCAGGGCGTCGAGGTGTTCGTCCTCACCGGGCACCCGCATCTCGAGGAACTGCACCGCGCCGGGGAGCACCTGCTGCACCTCGTGGACCCCGCCGGACGCACGCTCGCTGGACAGGAGATCCCCGCATGAGTACCGACTTCTACTGGCGCGTCGGCATGGAGGGCGACCACGCGTCGCTGCGCACCCCACGCCGCTACAACCGCGGGCACGCGGGCGGGCACGGTCCCGGCAACATCGCACCGGCGATCCGCGGCGGTGAACTCGACGGCTACAGCTACATCGACCACATGGCCGCGGTGGTGAAGGCGTCGGAGTCCGCCGGCTTCGTCGGCGGGCTGTTGCCGTCGTTCCCGATCACCGAGGACCCGTGGGCAGCCGCGTCGGCGCTGGCCCGCGCGAGCGACACCTACCGATTCATGGTGGCATTCCAGCCCGGCTTCCTGCACCCCGTGCAGGCGGCGCGGATGTCGGCGAGCCTGCAGCGGGCGACCGGCGGCCGACTCGTCTACAACATCATCAGCGGCGGCGGGGGAGCACCGCAGCTGTGGTGGGGCGACAAGGTCGCGCACGACGACCGCTACGCCCGCACCACCGAGTTCCTCGACGTGCTGCGCGGGGTGTGGGACGGGAAGCCGTTCGACTACGACGGCAGATTCTTCCGCACCGACGGTGCCGCACTGCCACCGCTGCTGGCCGACCAGCCGTTCCCGGAGGTGTTCTTCTCGGGCTCGTCCGGAGCGGCGGTCGCCGCTGCGGGCGCGCACGCCGACTATTACCTGTCGTGGCTCGAGCCGTTCGCGGATCTGCGCGCCAAGTTCGACGGTGTCCGCGAGCATTCCGCGAAGCTGGGCCGCACCCCGAAGTTCGCCGTCCGCATCGACATCGTCGCCCGGCACACCGAGGAGGCGGCATGGGCCGAGATCGAGAAGGGCTGGGCGTTCGTCGACCGTGACGCCGCCAACCGCGCCGCGCAGGGAGATTCGGTGGGCGCTGCCCGCATCTCGGGATGGGTGCCCGAGAACATCACCGGCTATCGCGACCTCGAGGTCCAGCCCAACGTGTGGTTCGGGTTCAGCCTGATTCGCGGCGGGCCGGCGTTCGGCCTGGTCGGCAGCTACGAGCAGGTCGCCGAGCGCCTCGACCAGCTGATCGACCTCGGCGTGGACGCGTTCATCCTCGCCGGCAACCCCCACCTCGAAGAGGCCTACCGCGTGGGCGAGGAGGTGCTGCCGCTGTTGCGCCGCACCACGCCCACCCCGGTCCGTAGTCTTTCCGTCCGATAGGAGCATTCCCATGACCAGCACCGAGATTCGAATCACTCCCGAGATCGAGGCGTTCGTCGACGATGCGCGCCGCGCCGCCGACACCGCCTTCCGGGTGTTCCGCGAGACCGGCACCGTCTCCGCCAACGGCACCGTCAACTTCGTCGAACGCGTGCCCGGCGAGGAACTCGCGGTCGCCCTCAACGAGCCCGGACCGTGGGCCGAGGACCGCAGCGCCAAACCGATCCTCGCGACGTTCGACGGCGAAGTCCTCTCCGGCGACGGCCCGGCCGGCTTCGTCACCGGCTACGCGAAGGTGTTCCGCGAGCATCCCGAGATCACGTCGATCGTGCACGTGCACACCCCGTGGCTGGGCGGGTGGGCCCAGACCCACCGCACGCTGCGGATCAAGTACGCGGCGTCGCAGCGCCTGACGCTCTCGCGCGACATCCCGCCGCACATCGATCGCAGCCAGTCGCCCGGCGACTTCATCCTCGACCGTCTCGTCGACGACCCGGACCTCGTTGCGATCTTCGAGGCCAACGGCGGCGTCAACGTCATCGGCCGCGCCGGACTGCTCGAACTCGCCAAGTTCGTGGTGCTCCTCGAGGAGGGCGCGCAGTACCAGGCGCTCGGCGAACTCGTCGGCGGCACGGTCGATTTCGACGCCACCAACCTCGTCGCCCAGTGGGGACGCAGCGGCCTGCTCGACGAGGCCCGCCGACGCGGACTCGTCTGAGCCCGGACAGTCAGGAGCACTCTCATGACGATTCGAGTCGGGTACTTCCCGAACAACAACTCCCTGTTCGCGCTGCGCCACAACGGCCTGCTCGAACTCCGACTGCCCGACGTCGAGTGGGTGGACCTGCGCGACCTGCCGGCAACCCCGCGGGTCGATCCGCGGGACGGGTTACCGACGCTGCACTCGGACTGGCTCTTCGAGGCGGGCGGCTACGACGTGATCGGCACCGGCTTCACTCCACCCATCACCGGGCTCGGTCAGGGCCGGGACCTGGTGTACGTGGGCATCTCCGGGCCGCGGGTGGAGAACGGCCGACTGGTCGCGCTGTCGGAGTCGGGGATCCGGTCCGCCGCGGATCTGCGCGGCAAGAGGGTCGGTGTCGCGCACGGCTCGTGGCAAACCACGCTCGTGCTGCTTGCCCTGGACCGCGAGGGGCTGACCTGGTCGGACATCGTTCCGGTGGACGTCGACGTCGACCGCGGTGGCGCCGCGCTGCTCGCCGGGGAGATCGACGCCTGGGTGGGCGCCTACCCGGGCCTGGCCGAGGTGGAGGCGCGGGCGAAGGTACGCACCCTGGTCGACACCGACGGTCTCTTCAGCCACCCGTCGCTGTGGTTCGTGCGGCGCGAGTTCGCCGAGAATCACCGGCAGGAACTCGAGGCGGTCGTCGCGGCGCTGCAGGAATCGGACGCGTGGATCGTCGCGAACCCTCGCGAGGCGGCCCGCTTCTTCGTCGAGGATGCCGAAAGGCGCGGAGGCACCGCCGATCTCGATCGGTGGGAGGAGGCACTGCGCGGCCGCCCATTCGGGATCGGCGCTGTCACCGACGAATTCCTGGACGAGCAGCAGCGTGCGGCCGACCTGCTGCATGCCAACGGTCTGCTGCCGCGGCCGGTCACGGTGCGGGACGCAGTGTTGCCGTGGATCGGGGAGGTGGTCGAGGCGAGCCGCCCTGCGGCGGTCTGAGGGGAGGGGAATCCGGCGGCCGCTCCGCTGCGGTCCACCGCTACCCTGGTCTCCGAGCGTCTGCTGAGGTTGCGGCGCTGGTGAGCAGCAGGGATGGCGTCGATGGGCAGGCAGCGGGGCGGCCGCAGGAGCGAGGACCGCGATCCTCGTGGCGGCGGTGGCCCCGTCGCCGGTACCTACGAGATCGACACCGGAACGTGTGAGCTCGAAGAGGACCCGTTCGACCAGCAGAGCTGGATCGTCAAGATCAACGGTGAGCCCAGTTCGCACATCGACCTGGCGGATCCGCAGACTCTGGCTTTCGACTACATGCGATGGATCTCGGAACTGATTCGTTCCCAGTGGGATTCGGCGTCGAAGCTGCGCGTCCTCCATCTGGGTGGTGGTGCGTGCACGCTCGCGCGAGCTTTCGCATCCCTGTACCCCGAGGCGCGGCAGGTGGTCGTCGAGTTGGACGGGCGCCTCGCCGTGCTCGTGCGGGAGTGGTTCGACCTGCCCCGGGCGCCGCTGCTCCGGGTGCGAGTGGGGGAGGCCCGAGCGGTGACCGAGACGCTCTCCGAGGACAGTCGCGACGTGATCGTCCGGGACGTGTTCGCGGGCAGCAGCACCCCGCGTCCGCTGACCACGCTCGAATTCACCGAGCACGCGCGCCGGGTCCTGGCGCCCGGTGGAATCTATGTCGTCAACTGCGGCGACACCCCCGATCTGCGCGGAGCCCGTGCCGAGGCCGCGACGATCGGCGCGGTCTTCGAGCACACCGCGATCATCGCGGACCCGGCGATGCTCAAGGGTAAGCGAGACGGCAACATCGTGATCGCCGGTAGTGATGTCCCGATCGCGACGTCGTCGGCGCTCGCCAGCCGTGTTCTCGGCGGCGGTACCCAGGCGCACGTGTGGCAGGACGCGCAGGTGCGGAAGTTCGCCGAGGCGGCGAAGGTGCTGCGAGACGATGTGGCCCCGACGTCCGAGTGACAAGGATGCTTGACATTCGATGTCAAGCATCCTTTACTTCTTGTCGTGTCCGACAAGCCACGGGAGAACCGCGTTCGTGAGCACCGGAAGGCTGCCGGGATCACCCAGGCCGAGCTCGCGCGTGCCGGAGGGGTGAGTCGGCAGAGCATCGTCTCGGTGGAGGGCGGCGACTATGCCCCCAGCGTCTACCTGGCGTTGCGTCTCGCAGCTGCGCTGGGAACCACGGTCGAGGTGCTGTTCCCGCTGAACGAGGAGGGATGACCGTGAGTGTTTTCGTGAAAGCCATGCGTGTAACGGGTGGCCTCGACGACGAGTTCTATCGCGACGAACGTCAGCGTGATGTGTGGAACGAGGCGTCGGCTGTCGGGTACCAGCTGTTCCTGTGGGTGGGCCTGGTCGCCGCCGCGGTCCTGCCCTGGGCCGCCGGCACCACCGGTGCCTGGATCGGGCTCGGCCTGTTGCTCGAGTCCGTGGTGATAACCACGTGCACACTGGCGTTCGCCCGGCACCGGCGCGTGGATCCGCGCGAGACGGGAAAGCTGTTGACCCCGCGTGCTGTACTCGCGCTGGCGCTCTACCTGACCGGTGCGCTGGGCATCATCGGCAGGCTTCTGACGCCGTCCAGCGACGATCCCTCCGCGACCTGGGCGGGTGTCGCCGTCGGCATGGTGGTGGGTGGTACTGCGGCGGCGATCGGGCTGCGTGCGAAGCGGCGGCGCTGGCTACAAGCGGAGGCCGCGGACGATTAGCGCGACGTGTTTGCCGCCGTGGCCGGCGGCCGTGCCCGCGAGCCTCCACTCGCCTGTACCGACTCTTCTTCCACGCCATGACCCGGCGAATGAGAATCCGCGAGTCGGGCGGAGACGGGAGAGCTACGTTGCGACCAAGCGGACAAGACAGTCGCTCGCTTGAACAATCGACGATGGGAGCACGACCACATGGGCACTCTTGACGGCAAAGTAGCCTTGATTACCGGTGCGGGCCAGGGAATTGGGCAGGGCGTCGCCTTCGCGCTGGCGAGAGAGGGTGCGGATATCGCGGTCGTCGGGCGCACCGAGAGCAAGCTCGTGGACACGTGCGCGGAATTGAGTCGCTTGGGCGTGCGCGCCGAGCCGATCGTCTGCGATGTGAGCGACCACGACGCACTCGAACCACTGGTTGACAAGACGGTCGAATCGCTCGGTGGTGTCGACATTCTCGTGAACAATGCGGTCTCCAGTGAGTTGGGTGATCTGCTGGACATCGATCTCGACAAAGTCGAGCGCTCGTTCATGACCGGCCCACTCGCAGCCCTGCGCCTGATGCGGGCCTGCCATCCCCATATGAAGGCGCGCGGCGGTGGCTCGATCATCAACATGGTCACCTCGGCAGCGGTGCGCTGGGATCAGAGCGGCTACGGCGCGCATGCTGCGTCCAAGGAGGCGTTGCGGTCGTTCAGCCGGACTGCCGCGTCCGAATGGGGAGTAGACGGAATTCGCGTGAACGCGGTTGCGCCCCATGCCCTGTCACCCGCGTTGGCGCGGTGGACCGCAGAACGCCCGGAGGAAGCGAAGGCGTTCGTCAAGACAATTCCCCTCGGGCGCATCGGGGAATGCGAGGACGACATCGGTCGCGCCGTTGCCTTCCTCGTGGGTCCGGATGCCCGCTACCTCACCGGGGCGACCATTCCCCTCGACGGCGGGCAGGCTCGCTGGAACTGACCGACACAGCGGCCGGGCCCCATGGCCGGCTCGCCTCGATACGCCGGGCGGCTGCGCCTCTTTCAGGTGCCGGCGCGCGGGGAGACGGCCTGGTCTCGGTCGCCGCCGGCGTCGCGTGCTGCCCGGACGCCGACCCATGCCCCGCACAGTGTGAATCCGAGTAGGCAGGCGGCGCCGGCGAGCCCGAGCGCCGTGAGGATCGGTTCCGACATCGGAACCAGTGCGCCGAACCCGATCGCAATCGAGAGACCGCCACCGATGTCGGTCCACGTCCTGCTGGCCCGGTGTGCGGCGGACCACGTCTCGTCGCTGTGCATCGTCGTCGGAGTGCGAATGCCCGCCAAGGAGTTTCGGCCCAGGCGGCCGCTTGCTGCCGCCCGCGAGGTCCAGGCGATCGCGATCCCGGCGATCACGAACGTCAGACACAGGGTTATCCGCAAGCCGATCGAGTCCATGCCCCCACGCTAGGCCAGGGGGAGTCGAATCGGGCGATTCGGCTCAGGTCGGCGTCAGGCTCCCGCCGGCAGCTTCGTGAAGTCGGCGGGTCGGCCTTCCGCGAAGGCGGCCAGGGCTTCCCTGTTCGCCGGTCCGCCCAGCATGTCGCGGAAGCAAGCGTTCTCCCTCTCACGGGCGTCGGCGATAGCGGTCCGCAGCGGCTCGGTCATCGTCCGCTTGACCGCGACGAGGCTCGAGATCGGCTTCGAGGCAAGCTTTTCCGCATGCTCGCGGGCGACGGCCATCAGTTCGTCGGGCGCGCACACCCGCCACACGAGCCCCATCTCCTTCGCCTGCTCGGCGTCGATCCACTCCGAACTCATCAGGAGCCAGGTGGCGTTCTGCCGCCCGATCAATTGGGGCATCAGGAAGCTGGACGCGGCCTCGGGGGCGACGCCGAGATCGGTGAACGGGCACTTGAGGCGCGCGGTGCTGGACATGAAGGTGAGGTCGGCGAATCCGAGGATCGTCGCTCCGGCGCCGAGTCCGATGCCGTTGACGGCGCAGATCAGCGGCTTCGGGAAGCTCGCCAGCGCGTCGATCATGCCGTTGAACCCGTGCTTGCCGCGCTGGTAGTTCGGGTCGGTGGTGAGTGCCTGCATCTCGCGCAGGTCGGTGCCGGCGCTGAAGGCGCGTCCGTTGCCGGTGAGGAGCACTACCGCGACGTCCGGATCGTCGGCGGCTGCCAGCAATGCCTCGGTGGTGGCGTCGTACAGGGCCTCGCTGAAGGCGTTGAGTGCCTCGGGGCGGTCGAGTGTGAGGGTGCGGACGCGGGCACGGTCCTCGACAAGGATGCTCATGCCCGAAGACTAGAACCGATTCCAGTCTGTGGGGAGGTCCTTCGCGGGGTGTCGGCAGTTTGCCCAAAAACTGATATCACTTTAATATCTGTTTCGAACGAGCGCGGCGGATCGAGTCGCGCGGACGAGGAGGGCACGCGATGGCATCCGAAACCGAATCCCCCGGCCGGGGCGTGGTGGAAGCGACCGGGGTGGTGGAGCGTCTCGGTTGGTCTGCCAACGGATGGCCCGTCGCGGTCGGCGGGCTGCTCGCGGTCCTCGCCGGCGCCGGCGTGATCGCGGCGGGAATCCTGCTGTGGTCGGACGTGAACATCCCGCTGATCGTGGCCGGTGCACTGGTCGTCGTCGCGGCCCTGGTCTCCCTCGTCGGGCTCGTTCTCGTCGAACCCGGCCAGGCTCGGGTCCTGCAGTTGCTGCAGGGGTCGTATGCGGGAACGCTGCGCCAGGACGGGCTCCGCTGGATCAATCCGCTGAACACCCGGCGGGCCATTTCCACTCGAATCCGTAACCACGACACCGGCAAAGCCAAGGTGAACGACGCCGACGGCAATCCGATCGAGATCTCCGCCGTGATCGTCTGGCAGGTGCGCGACACCCCCCGCGCGACGTTCGACGTCGACGATTTCGAAGAGTTCGTGGCCGTCCAGACCGAGGCTGCGGTGCGGCACATTGCCGGCAGCTATCCCTACGACGGCGACGGTACGTCGATCTCGTTGCGGCAGAACGCCGACGAGATCACGTCCCGGCTGTCGGACGAGGTGGGGGAGCGGGTGCGCTCGGCCGGCGTCCAGGTGATCGAGTCGCGGATCAACCAGCTGGCCTACGCCCCGGAGATCGCGCAGGCGATGCTGCGTCGCCAGCAGGCCGGTGCCGTCATCGCGGCCCGTGAGCAGATCGTGCACGGCGCAGTCGGCATGGTGGCGTCCGCGCTCGACCGGCTCGAGCGTGAGCACACCGTCGAACTCGACGAGGAACGCAAAGCGGCGATGGTCTCCAACCTGCTGGTGGTCCTCTGCGGCGACCAGAGCGCCCAGCCGATCGTCAACACCGGCACGCTCTACCAGTAGGCTGCGTCGTCATGGTCGAACGCAAGAAGGTGCTGTTGCGCCTCGACCCCGCGGTGCACGACGCGCTGGCGCGCTGGGCCGCCGACGAGTTGCGAAGCACCAACGCACAGATCGAGTTCCTGCTGCGGCGCGCCCTCGACGACGCGGGGCGGACGCCGTCCGACGCCGAACGCATGCGGCGCCCGGGGCGTCCGCGCAAGGACGAGGAACAGCAGTAGCCGGCAACAACGATGGGGCCCGGCGGTGAAAACCGCCGGGCCCCAGTCGTATCCGCTCAGCTGCGAGCGAAGCGTGCGGGTTCGGTCCCCGGTACCTCCCCGACCTGACCGCGTGCGACGAGGTGCCGCAGGTGCGCCGCGGCCTCGGACAGGGCCATGCCCTTCGCCATGGGGTGGAACTTGTCCCACGGCCGGTACCACTTCATCCGCTCGGCCACCTGCCACACCGTGATCTCGTCGTCGGCGAACGCGCCGTACAGGTGCTCGAGGCGTTCCTCGTGGTGCTCGATCAGCTCGCCGGCGCGGCCCGCGACATCGACGATGGGAACACCGTGCGCGCCCAGCCCGCGGGTGACGTCCATCTTCTGCACCCGGCGCAGCGAATCCATGAACTCGGCGAGCGCGTCACGCTCCTCGAGCGGGTAGACGAAGTTCCCGACGTGCGGGGTGGTCTTCTGCAGCACGTGGTCGCCGGTGAACATCACGTCGGCGTCCTCGAGGTAGAAGCACACGTGACCGGGCGTGTGACCCGGCGTGTAGACCGCGCGCAGGCTCCGACCGGTCAGGGCGATCAGTTCGTCGTCGACGAGGATCCGGTCGGGCGCCGATTCCGGGCCGACCGGCGGGTCGCCCTGAGCCGCCTGCTGGAAGGCCTCCCGGTCGGCGACCGGGGCGCCGGCCCGCTCGAGGTTGGACAGCTGGAAGTCCATCCACTCCTGGCCCCGGCCCGACGACATCTTCTCGAACATGTCGTGGTCGGCTTCGTGCATCGCGATCCACGCGCCGGACGCTTCCCGGACCCGTCCGCACAGACCCGTGTGGTCGGGGTGGAAATGCGTGAGCACGACACCCTCGATCTCGGACACCGAGTGACCGACCGACTCGAGGCCCGCGGTCAGTCCGTCCCAGCCCTCGTCGCCGTCCCAGCCTGCGTCGACGAGGATCAATCCGCCGGGCGACTCCATCGCGTAGACGAGCGTGCTGCCCAGCGGATTGTGGGTCATGGGGACCGTAATTTGGAAGATGCCATCTCCGATGGCCGAAGCATCACTCATGCGCGCAACCTCGTTGACTAGTTGAAACCCGTTCTCACTATGTCCTCATAGTTACCCCGTGGTGCGAAGCCGCGGTGAGGCAGGTCCCACTCGACGGAAATCCGGGCTACGCGACCAGGTCGGCGTACTCGGGGTGCGACTGGACGTACTTCGCGACATACGAGCACGACGGCACGATCTTCAGTCCCTGCTCGCGGGTTTCGTCGAGGGCCGCCTTGACGACCTGGCCGGCGATGCCCTGACCGCGGAAGTCCGGCTCGGTGACGGTGTGCCCGAAGTCGCGGACCCCGTGTGCCTCGACGTAGTCGGCGTAGCCGGCGAGGGTGTCGTCGACGTAGATCTCGAAGCGGTTCTGGCCCGCGTTGTGCTCGATCCTGTTCGCCACGGCCGGGCTCCTTTCGTTTTGCGTACGATCGCACGTTACCTCGATACAAAGCTGGATCCCGTCCGGTCTATTCCCGCCGAACACCGCTTCGGGGCCGCACGTCGATGCGATACTGGTGGCTGCTGACAGCGCAGCATCGAGGCTCTTCCGTCATCAGGAATCGAGGTCGTGCGGTGGACGACAAGCAGTTGGACAACTCGGAGTTCGATGAACTCGGCCCCATCGACTACGCGGTCGTCGAGTTCCCTGCCGGGCAGGATCCCGACGGATCGGCACTGCCGATCCTGATCGATCTGGTCGAGCGCGGGATCATCCGAGTCCTGGACCTGGTGTTCGTCCGCAAGGGCGAGGACGGCTCGGTGGTCGGTCTCGCGATCGAGGACTTCGGATTCGGCGCCGAGGTCGACATCACGCTCTTCGCGGAGGCGTCGTCGGGTCTGCTCGACCGGTCCGATCTCGACGAGGCCGCGGTCGCGCTCGAGCCCGGCCGGTCCGGCGCGATCCTGGTCTACGAGAACAGTTGGGCCGCGCCGTTCGCGACGGCGCTGCGCCGGCAGGGGGCGCAACTCGTAGCGTCCGGGCGCGTCCCCGTGCAGGGAGTCCTGTCGGCGCTCGACGCGCTCGACGCCACCAGCTGACAATCGAGGAGCAATCATGCCGGGACTTCTCCGAGGCGTAGCCCGCACCGCCGTGGTCGCGGGCACCGCCACCGCAGTGTCCAACAGGGTGTCGCGCAGGCAGGGACAGCGCTGGGCCGCACAGCAGCCCGCGCCCCAGTACGAGTCCGCACCCCAGCAGTATCAGTCGGTGCCGCAGTACGAGGCTGCCCCTCCGCCGCCACCGGCCCAGGCGCCGGCGGGCGTCGACCGGATCAGCGCCCTCACCCAGCTCGGCGAGCTCAAGGCTCAGGGCGTGCTGACGGACGAGGAGTTCGCCGCGGAGAAGGCCCGGATTCTGGCGTCGTAACCGAACCCGAGGAGGAGTCGAAGATGGACAGCTTCTGGAGCGTCGTCGGAGTGATCTTCGCCTGCTTCCTCTTCGGCGCGTACCTCATCGTGCTGTTCGCGGTGTTCGCCGATCTGTTTCGTGATCACAAGATGTCGGGTGTCGCGAAGGCGCTGTGGATCCTCTTCCTGATCTTCCTGCCGTTCGCGTCGACGCTGGTGTACGTGATCTTCAAGGGCGACGACATGGCGCGCCGGGCGCACTCCGATTTCGAGCGGGTCGAACACGCCGAGCACGAGTACGTGGAGCGGATATCGCGGGGTTCACGCGCACACCAGATCCACGAGGCGAAACAGATGCTCGACGCCGGACTCATCGACGACGCCGAATTCCAGGAGCGGAAGCAACGGGCGCTGAGCTGAGCCGCCACGCCTGACGGGCATCACCCGTCGCGCCTGGAATAGTGCACTGGCATGGAATCGGTTGTGGCGCTGATGATGGACGACGCCGGTGAGGTACTGACACTCCAGCGGGCGGCCTACGTGGGGACCTACCGGACGTCCATGCCCGACGGGCGTGCGCTGGCGCATCCTGCGAAAGAGATGGCGGCCGCGACCTCGGAGTCGGTGAGCTGAACGATGCGTGCGCTGAAGGTCCTGGCGGACTGCTTCGGGCTCGTGCTCGGGCTTCTCGTCCTTGCGGTCGTCACTGTCGTCGACTGGATGTGGCTGTCCGGACCCGTCCGGACCAACTTCGCGTACGTCGGCGACGACACGTACAGCGGTGTCTCGGTAGCCATCCAGCCCGCGTCGTTGCTGCCGGCACTCGCCTTCCCCCTGGCGGGCGCGGTGCTCGGGTGGCTCGTGGCCGTCATCGCGATCCGGTCCGGGTGGAGACTCTCGCGCGGCGAGTGAGCCGGGCCTATCTCGAGGCCCGCCGGATCTGGCCCTTCCCGGCAGCGGTGTGCACGGCGGGTGTCGTGGGCGAATCCTCCGATGCCTCGCACGTCGGCGCCGGCAGGCCGGAACCGGCGTTCTTCTGATGGCGCTCGGACAGTGGGTGACCGTGGGCCTCGCCGTGTGGATCGTCGTGTGGGCGCTCGGGTTCGGCACCACCGGGTGGGAGCTTCTGGCACTGCCCTCGTCGCTGCTGGTGGGCCAGGTCGTCGTAGGGGCAGGGTGGCTCACCACCGTCGTCAGCGGACGGCGGCGGTTGCGTGCGCAGTTGCCAGCGGTCGACCGGTGACTCAGTTCGTGGAGGAGACGTGTTCCGCGTCCGGCGTGTGCTCGGCACCATCACTGTCGACGTCGGTGCGGGTGGGCCTGGCCAGGATCTCGAGCACCAGGAGGGCGAGCAGGGCGCCGACGACGATCCAGAACACGACGAGACCGGTCGGGTAGCGCCAGAAGACCAGGAGCAACGCGGCGATCCCGATGATCGTGCAGCGCAGCGGGACCCGTAGCTGGTGCGCCCACCGCTCGACGCCGTTGGGGGTGTGGCCGTGGACGGGGCGATTGACCACGGTGACGGCACGCCCGAACCCCCGCCGCACGGCCACGGCCGACGAGGAACCTCCGACGAGGTACGCGCCGATCGCAACCACCAGCGCCGCGACCGCGACGGCGCGCAGACTCGTGCGCAGCGGCACCAGCACGGTGTCGACCACCGCCGTCGCGGCATCGGGTGACAGGACACTGGTCGGAATGTCGTCGAGATAGAGCGCCCGGGCCACGAGAATCGCGACCGCGAGTACGAGCATCCCGAGCGCGACCGACAGTCCGGCGAGCGACACCGTGCGCAGTCGCCGCCCGCGCGGTGCGAGCGCCACCGCCCCGGCGATGCACGCGATGCCCAGCCACGGCAGGATCGCTGACGCCTTGTCGAGTGCGTTGACCGCGCGCTGCGCCTTCACCAGATTCGGGGACTGGAACAACACGAACTGCTTGTCGACCGCCGGGATGTTCTGGGCGACTGTGAAGCCACGATCGGTCAGCGCGGCCTTCACGTTGTCGATGACGGTCCCGAGCGAGATGCTCACGGTGCCACTCTGGTCGACCTCGACGGAGCTGATCCCGTAGTTGCCGGTCACCACCGACACCAGCGCGCTGTGGGCCCGGCGGTTCGCCTGGATCCAGAGGTCCTCGAACTGTTGGGACTGGACGAAGGTCGCCACCGTGTCCTCGACGAAGCCCTTCGCCTGACTCGCGAGAACGGGCGACAGGCCCACCACGAGTTGGCTCACGCGAGGCGCGTTCTCTGCGAGGTTGGCGCCCTGGGAGATCGCGGTCAGCGCCTCCGCGGTGAGCGATTCGATGTCGACCCGGGAGAAGATCTCGTCGGTGATCTGGTTCGTGACCTCCGCCTGAACCGCAGGATCCTCCCCGAGTGGAGCGACGGTGGTGATGTAGCGGTCGGTGTCGAGGATCTGGCTGCGCACGAAGCGGGACGACACCGAGACGATCGCCAGCACGGCGACGAGAACGAGCAGTACGGTCACCCCGATCCAGCGCAACGTGTGCCGTGGTGGGCGGGCGGGCGCCGCAGTGGCCGAACCCGATTCGGCGACCTGGCCGCGCAGCGTCGCAACCTCGGCACGAAGGCGCCGCAGTTCCGCCCGTTCGTCGTTGTCGAGCAGACCGTTACCGGTGTCGTTCGTCATGGCTGGGAGGTCTCCTCCGGGTTCCAGGTGGCCACCGCCCAGATCACCACCGCGTTCAGCGCGATGATCGAGATCGCCCACATCGGATAGTTCGGCAGCCACACGAAGTTGACGAGAATCGACACCCCGCAGATCACCATGGCCGCCATCCGCGCCCAGGGCCTTCCGGTGAACAGCGCCGCGCCGGCGGCGGCGACGACCAGCCCGAGCACCACGTGGACCCATCCCCATTCGGTCTCGCCGAGCTGGAATCGGTAGTCGGCGTCGAGATCGAGCACCTTGTCACCGGCGACGGCGGACAGGCCCTGAAAGGCTTCGAGCAGGCCGACGGTGACGAGCAGGACCGCGCCGCCGAGCGCGGTCCCCTTCGCCACGGCCTGCTCGACCACCGAGTCGCCCGCAAAAAGCCCGTCGGGCGTCCGGTGGTCGGGCGTGCGGTCGGACATGGCTGCCCCTTCCGTCGGCGCCGAATCATCCACGGAATCTGATTGTGCGCCGAACGGGCCCGTCCGGGACGGTGTTTGCCGAGGTTGCCGCGTCCGTCAGAGGTGGGCGGGACGCCGCCACCCGAGAGACGCCGCTATTCGGCACCCTTCGGTTCGTGGTCGGACGGGTCGCGGGAAGTCGGTGCGTCGCCGTCGAACCCGTCGTCCGGCGAATCGTCGACGATGCGGGCACCGCCGAACCGGGCGGCGAAGGCGGCGTCCACGGATGCCGCGAAACGGCTCAGCTGGTCGAGTGCGTCGGCGAGATGTCGCGGCACGAACGGGTTGGCGGAGACGTCGATCGACGCGTTCAACCGGTCCTCGTCGAGGGTGAAGCGGATGGCGGGCCAGCGCCGGGTGAGGTCGCAGATCAGTTCCGCGGCCCGCGTCCGGCCGGTGATCGAGTGCAGCAACGGCATCCACGCCCGCACGAGTGGCTGATCGGGATGCGCGATCACGAACACCGGCTGATCGTCGAGCGTGACGATGACGTCGCCGTCCTGGTCGAGTCGGGGCGTGAATCCGAGCGCCTGCTCGACGGCCCCGGCGATCAGATCGCGCAACTCTTGCGGATCGTCGGGCACGATCGCGTGGGTGTCGTCCACCTGTGGACGACCGGGTTCGTCGTCGGCGCCGACGTCCGGGATCCCCAGCAGATCTGCTCCGGCGAGCGTGCCGACGATCTCGGGGCGGAGGAAACTCGGATGCGGGACACTCCACACCTCGCGCAGTGTCGTCACCGTCATGGCGGCGCACTGGTCGGCCCATCGCTGTTCGCGGTCGATGAAGAAGGCCGACGACCCCTCGTCCGGATCCTCGTCGGGCCCGTGGGTGGGCGCCAACCAGCCGAGATTGCGCAGGATGTTCTCGGCTGCCGGTGCCAGCTGGTGCCGGGGCGCGAGGTAGGCGTTGGACGACACCTCACCGCGCAGCATGACGTCGTCCCAGACGAGGAACTGCACCCACGGGGCGAAGCCCTCGACCGTGGATTCCTCGGCCCACTCGAGGACGAGGACGTCGTCGTTGCGCATCGCGGCGAGGTGGTCGGCGAGCCGGCGCTGGAAACCGTTCCAGGACCGGTCGATTGCTGCGTCGAAGGTTTCGGAATCGAACATGAGCCCCCTGTCATTCCGGATGGCGCCGCACTGCGGAATCGGTCCTCCGCGTGATGTGGTGATCAACGTAGCGCGGACCTACGACAGGATCGTGGACGGCGACCCCGGCGTGTGGCCGCTCAGCCCGCGAGCAGCGCCGTCGCGCCGGCGGGGAGTTCGGTGCCGGTGCGGCGGAAGATCTCGGCGGGCCGTCCGGCGCCGCCACTGCTGCTCCGTCCGGTGGTCTCGAGGGCCTCGACGACGAGCCGCCGGAACGTGTCCTTCGGGAGCGGCCGCCCGTAGACCGCCTCGTAGAGCCGGCGGAGTTCGAGCACCGTGAACTCCTCCGGCAACAGCTCCGACGGATCGACGTGGCGGGCGTAGCGGGCGCGTAGGTCGTCGACCGCATGGGAGACCATCTCGGCGTGGTCGAACGCGAGCAACTCGCCGGGGCTGCGGTCGTCGATCCGCACCAGTCGCACGTCGTGGGGGAGTCGGCCGGCCGGCAGCGCCGCCCCGTGGGCCATCGACAGCACCCAGCCGCGATCGTCGCGATCGGGTGCGTCGAACATCGCGAGCTGGTGGAAATCGGTGCCGGTGAGCCCGGCCTTCGTGCTCAGGGCCCGGTCGGCGGCGTCGGACAGGCGTTCGCCCGGATGCAGGAAGGTCCCCGGGAGCGCGAGCCCGCGCGGGCCGTCGACCACCACCACGAGGAGTCCACGGTCGTCGACGGTGAGGACCGCGACGTCCACGGCGACCGACGGGCGGGGGTAGTCGGTGAGGCTCTTGTCGTTCACGTTTGCAGATTAGCGCACCCATGATCTAATCTTTAGCGCAACATTGATCTAAAGGGGGTTCCGCATGGAGCTGAACGAAACTCGCGCCGATCGCGTCGGGGGTGTACTGCTGGCCACCGCGGCGGGGGACGCACTGGGCGCAGGATACGAATTCACCACGCCGCGTCCGGACACCGTGATCGACATGATCGGTGGCGGAATCGGGGCGTTCGCGCCGGGAGAGTGGACCGACGACACGTCGATGGCGCTCGCGATCGCCGAGGCGGCCGCCACCGGCGTCGACATCGCCACCGATGCCGGGCTGGATGCGATCGCCGCCCAGTTCGTGCGCTGGTACGACTCCGACCCCGCGGACATCGGGAACCAGACGCGCGCGGTGCTGTCCACGCGCCCCGTCGACGCTGCCGCGATGCGGGAGCGCGCATGGGCGGTGCCGGGGCGCAAGGGTGGCAACGGCTCGCTCATGCGGACCGCACCGGTGGCGCTCGCGTTCCTCGACGACGAGGCTCGCTGTGTGCGGGCCGCGCGGGCGATCGGCCTGCTCACCCATCACGACGAGCGGGCCGTCGAGGCGTGCGAGATGTGGACGTGTGCGATCCGGCACGCCGTGCTGCACGGAACGTTCGACGGCGTGCGCGGCTACCTCGCGGTGGCCGAGCCCGGCACCCGCGCGTACTGGTCGCCGCTGCTCGACACCGCCGAGACCGGCACGCCCGCGGACTTCCCGAACAACGGCTGGGTCGTCGACGCCCTGCTCACGGCGTGGTGGGCGATCACCGGAACGCCGGAGGGGCCCGGACAGCTGCCCGCGGCGCTCGAGCGCGCCGTTCGCGCCGGCCACGACACCGACACCACCGCGGCCATCGCGGGCGGACTGCTCGGGGCCCGGTGGGGCGCGTCGGCGGTGCCGGAACGCTGGCGCGCGATGCTGCACGGCTGGCCCGGCTACCGCGGAGACGACCTCGTCCGGATCGGCCTCGAGATCGCGTCGCGAGCCACCGCGACCACCACTGTGAACGGAGAACAGAAATGACCGTCATCGACGTCGCCGAGGGCGACATCACCACGTTCCGGGTCGACGCGATCGTCAACGCCGCCAACTCGACACTGCTCGGCGGCGGCGGGGTGGACGGCGCCATCCACCGCCGCGGCGGACCGGCGATCCTCGCCGAGTGCCGCGAGCTCCGGTCGACGACGCTGCCCGACGGGCTCGCCGAGGGTGCGGCGGTCGCCACGACCGCCGGAAACCTCGCCGCGTCGTGGGTGATCCACACGGTCGGCCCGCGGTTCTCCCGCCACGAGGACCGGTCCGCCGTGCTGCGCTCCTGCTACACCCGCAGCCTCGCGGTGGCGGACGGGCTCGGCGCGCGGACCGTGGCGTTCCCGCTGATCTCGGCGGGCGCGTTCGGATGGCCCACGGAAGACGCTGTGAAGCAGGCGGTCTCGGCGATCCGGGCGTCGCGCACCACCGTCGACGTGGTGACCCTGGTTGCGTTCGAGTCGCACGTCGCGAATCTGATGCGGCGCGCCGTGGGGTGACTCAGGCGTCGTGGCGCAGGCCCTCGTAGTAGCCGCGGATGTGGGCGACGATCCGCTGCTGCGCGAGGTCGGCGTCGCCGTTCGTGACCGCTTCGACCAGGCCGCGGTGCTCGTGCCGCAGCCGGGTGCACGTGGTGGGCCAGGCGATCCGGTCCACGCCGCCCACCACGTACGACTCGATCGACGCGCGCAGTCCGGCCATCATCGCGGCGATCACCTGGTTGCCGGCGGCGTCGGCCATCGCAACGTGGAACTGGGCGTCGAGCACGAGGAACTCGTCGGACGTCAGCGACGGTTCGTCCATCGAATCGAGCAGTTCGACGGCGGTGCCCAGATCGACCGTCGGCTGGACGGCGAGCGTTCGCATCACCTCGGACTCGAGCACGAGACGGGTCTGCACGACGTCGGACACCGGGAAGCCGTGTGCCGCGACCTGCATGCGCATCAGCATCGTCATACCGCCGGTGGGGCGGGAGACGATCATGGCGCCCGCGTTGGGGCCGGATCCGGTCTGCGCCTTGAGGAGGCCGAGCGCCTCCATGACGCGCAGCGCCTCCCGGACGGACGACCGCCCGACGCCGAGATCGGCGGCGAGGGTGCGTTCGCCCGGGAGGCGCTGTCCCGGTGCGAGCTCGCCCGACACCATCATCTCCTCGACCCTGCTGAGCACGTGCTCCCACGCGCGCGGGTGCGCCGTGACCAGCAGGTCGGGGTGAGTGGGTTCGGACGACATGACACGTCAGCCTAGGCGGTGTCGATCGTCGGCGGTCACGGCAGCATCCAGCTGAGGACCGGCGTGGACTGCAGGTAGACCAGCGTGCACAGGATCACCAGCATGCCGAGGCTGTAGCCGATGACCTTGCGCAGCAGGATCGGTTCGCTGCCGGCCTGGCCCACGGCCGTCGCCGCGATGGTGAGGTTCTGCGGGCTCACCAGCTTGCCGACGACGCCGCCGGAGGTGTTGGCGGCCACCAGCAGCGTCGGGTCGATGCCGGCGGTCTGTCCGGCGGTCTGCTGCAGCTTGGCGAACAGCGCGTTGGCGGAGGTGTCGGAGCCGGTGACCGCGGTCCCGATCCAGCCCAGGATGGGCGAGAAGAACGCGAAGGCGGCGCCGGTGGCGGCGAGCCAGGTGCCGATCGCGACGGTCTGGCCGGACTGGTTCATCACGTAACTCAGGCCGAGGACGGTCGCGACGGTCGCGATCGCGATCCGCATCTTCACCAGCGTGACGCCGAAGGTCGCCGCCGACAGGCGCGGAGTGAGCGGGAAGCGACCGCCGTCGGTCCACAGCGCGTACACGATCGTGACGATGACGCCGCAGATCAACAGCAACGTGCCGGGGTTCGACAGCCACGAGAAGGTGTAGATCGCGCTCGACGCGGGATCGCCGCTGCCGGTCAGCAGGTTGCCGAACAGGCCCGGCCACTCCACCTTCCGGTCGGTGCCCGACAGCCACTTCGGGATGTCGACGCCCACGGTCCACAGCTTGGCGATGCCGAAGACGACGACCACCAGCAGATACGGGAACAGCGCCATGAACACGCGAGACGGGCTCAGCGCTTCGGCCTCGACCTTCGACCGCTGATCGTCGGGAGTCTTCGGTCCCCAGAAGCGGAGCATGATCACCGCGGCGGCCAGGCCGGCGAGGGAGGCGACCACGTCGGTCAGCTCGTAGGAGAAGTGCGCCGAGCACCAGAACTGCGCGACTGCGAACACCGCGCCGGTGACGAGCGCAATCGGCCACACCTGCTTCATGCCGCGCCGGCCGTCGACGAGGAACAGCAGGAGCAGCGGGACGAACAGCGCCAGGACCGGGGTCTGACGCCCGACCACGGCGGCGATCTCGGTCGCCGGGATGTCGGTGAGGTTGCCGGCGGTGGTGATCGGAATGGCCATGGCGCCGAACGCAACCGGTGCGGTGTTGGCGACCAGGACGGTGACCGCGGCGCGGATGGGCGGCATACCGAGGGCGATCAGCATCGCGCCGGTGATCGCGACGGGTGCGCCGAAACCGGCGAGGGCCTCGAGCATGCCGCCGAAGCAGAAGGCGATCAGCATGGCCTGCACGCGCATGTCGCCGCGGCCGATCGAGTTGAACACCCGGCGCAGGTCCTCGAAGCGTCCGCTCACGACGGTCAGTTCGTAGAACCAGATAGCGGTCACCACGATCCACATCACCGGGAACAGGCCGAACGCGATGCCCTGCAGCGCGGACAGTCCGGTGAGCGAGGCCGGCATGTCGAAGCCGACGATCGCGACCAGGGCCGCGGCGGCGAGCGCGCCCAGCCCGGCGTACCAGGCCTTGAGCTTGAAGCCGGCCAGCAGCACGAAGAACGTGGCCAGCGGGACGAGGCCGACCAGCGCCGAGGCGGTGAGGCTGCCGCCGACGGCGTCGGTCGCGGGGGTGAAGGTCACCGCGAGGGTCTCGGTTTCCACATGAAACTCCTGGATTGCGCCGCGGGTAGACGGCGTTCGGGGGCAGGCCGGATATGACCGCTGTGTGGTCAGACCACAGGACCGTACACCATGACCCCGATCACATTCGAGCGCTGCACGAAACTTGCGGCAGAAACGTGTCTGTTGTTGCGTCGAGGCTGTGACCATGCGTTACTGTGGTCAGACCACACCGACGATCGCCTGGAGAATCGCATGCGAATCGCGCTGTTCGCGACGTGCATGGGGGACACGATGTTCCCGAATGCCGTCAAGTCCACCGCACTGCTGTTGACCCGGTTGGGACACGAGGTCGTGTTCCCGCCCGGGCAGACGTGCTGCGGCCAGATGCACGTCAATACCGGCTACCAGCCCGACGCGCTCCCGCTCGTCGCGAACTACGCCGACAACTTCGGCGACGCCTCGATCGACGCGGTCGTCGCGCCGTCGGGGTCCTGCGTCGGGTCGGTGCGGCACCAGCATGAGATCGTCGCGTCCCGCTACGGCAGCACCGCCCTGTGCGGGCAGGTCGAGACCGTGAAGGCGAAGACGTACGAGCTGTCGGAACTGCTCGTCGACGTCCTCGGTGTCACCGACGTCGGCGCGTACTACCCGCACCGCGTCACCTACCACCCCACGTGCCACTCGCTGCGGATGCTCGGTGTGGGCGACAAGCCCCTGCAATTGCTGCGCGCGGTCCGCGAGATCGACCTCGTCGAGCTGCCCGAGGCCGACGCGTGCTGCGGCTTCGGTGGCACGTTCGCGATCAAGAACGCCGAGACGTCGACGGCGATGCTGGCCGACAAGATCCGCAACATCGGCGACACCGGCGCTGAATACTGTTGCGCCAGCGACTCGTCGTGTCTGATGCACATCGGCGGCGGGATGTCGCGGCTGCAGATGGGCACCCGCACGGTGCATCTCGCCGAGATCCTGGCCTCGGTCGAGTCGAGCGTGGAGGTGACCGCATGAGCGACGTCGCACTCGGCCTGCCGGCCTTCCCGCCGCGCGCCCCCAAGGGTGTGGGCTTCCTGCGCGGCACCGAGAAGTTCCCGGCCGCGGCGCACCACGAACTCGCGAACACGCAGCTGCGCAGCAACATCGGCAAGGCCACCCACACGATCCGGGCCAAGCGACTCGCCGTCACCGGCGAGTTGCCGGACTGGGAGGACCTGCGCGACGCCGGAGCGGCGATCAAGACCGACGTGATGAACCGGCTGCCGGAGCTGCTCGAACAGCTCGAGGCCGCCGTCGTCGCGCGCGGCGGCGTCGTGCACTGGGCGGCCGATGCCAACGAGGCCAACGAGATCGTCACCCGGCTCGTCCGCGAGACCGGCTCCGACGAGGTCATCAAGGTCAAGTCGATGGCCACGCAGGAGATCGAACTCAACGAGCACCTCGAGGCCAACGGCATCCACGCCTACGAGACGGATCTCGCGGAGCTCATCGTGCAGCTCGGCCACGACAAGCCGTCGCACATCCTGGTGCCCGCGATCCACCGCAACCGCTCGGAGATCCGGGAGATCTTCCTGATGGAGATGGACGGCGTCGACCCCGCGCTCGACGACAACCCCAAGCATCTCGCGGCCGCGGCCCGGAAGTTCCTGCGGCACAAGTTCATGACGGTGCCGGTCGCGATCTCCGGCGCGAACTTCGGCATCGCCGAGACCGGCACGCTCGGCGTCGTCGAGTCCGAGGGCAACGGCCGCATGTGCCTGACGCTGCCGCAGACGCTGATCACCGTGATGGGCATCGAGAAGGTGATCCCCACCTACCGGGATCTCGAGGTGTTCCTACAACTGCTGCCGCGCTCGTCCACCGGTGAGCGGATGAATCCCTACACGTCGATGTGGACCGGCGTCACGCCCGACGACGGCCCGCAGAATTTCCACCTGGTGCTGCTCGACAACGGCCGCACCGCCGCCCTCGCCGACAGTGTCGGGCGCGAGGCGCTCAACTGCATCCGCTGCTCGGCCTGCCTCAACGTGTGTCCGGTGTACGAGCGCACCGGTGGCCACGCCTACGGGTCGACGTATCCGGGCCCGATCGGTGCGGTCCTGACCCCGCAGCTGGCGGGCATGGACGGCAAGGACGACCCCAACTCGACGCTGCCGTTCGCCTCCAGCCTGTGCGGTGCGTGCTTCGAGGCGTGCCCGGTGAAGATCGACATTCCGTCGCTGCTGGTCGAGCTGCGCCACCAGAAGGTGGAGAAGTCCGGCTTCGGCGCCGAGGCCGCCGCGATGAAGGCGGCGTCGATCGCGATGTCGTCGGCGAAGCGGTTCACGCTGGCGCAGAAGGCTGCCGGGCTCGGACGTGTCGTGGCCGGCAAGAAGGGCAAGATCTCGACACTGCCGCCGCCGCTGAGCGGGTGGACCGACGCCCGGGACATCCCGGCGCCGCCGAAGCAGACGTTCCGGCAGTGGTGGGATTCGGCCGAGGGCCGCGCGGCCATCGCCGACGCACGGAAGGACGGTCAGCGATGAGCTCGCGTGACGTGATCATGGGACGCGTCCGCGACGCGCTGACGCTGGCGCCCCCGAAGACCGTCGAGGTTCCGCGCGCGTACCGGACGGGTCGCACGATGCCCGACGCCGATCGCGTGGAGCTGCTGGTCGATCGGCTGGTGGACTACAAGGCCGTGGTGCACCGTAGCTCGGCTGCGGAGCTGCCCGACGTGCTCGCCCGGGTGCTCGGCGAGGTCGGCGCGCGCCGCGTCGGTGTGCCTGCCGGACTGGACGATTCGTGGCTGTCCCGGTTCGACGGCGAGGTCGTGGTGGACTCGCCGACCGTGCCGGCGCCCCAGCTGGGTGACCTGGACGGTGTCGTCACCGCGTCCGCGGTGTCGTGCGCCGAGACCGGCACGATTTTCCTCGACGGCAGCCCCGACCAGGGCCGTCGCGCCCTGACTCTCGTTCCCGACCTGCACGTGTGCGTGGTGCCCGTCGACAGCATCGAGGTGGGGGTGCCCGAGGCGATGGCACGGTTGGTGCCCGAGCGGCCCACCACGATGATCAGTGGGCCGTCGGCGACGTCGGACATCGAACTCGAACGCGTCGAGGGCGTGCACGGTCCGCGGAATCTGCATGTGGTGATCGTGGGCTGACCCGCGCCTCTGCGGCCGTTCGTTCGAGGCCCTGATACCGTCCCTCTCCAGGGGAAGAAACTCTGGGGGGATGTTTCGATGAAGGTGGATCCGGCGACGCTGAGGAAGTTCGCGGAGATCTCGGCGTCGACGAGTGATGCGCTGGCCGCGGCCGATGTGAGTTCACCTTTCGTGGATTCGCAAGATGCGGTGGAGGGGACCGATTTTTCGAAGCTCGGCCCGGACGGGTACGCGGCGGTAGCGGAGGTTCTGAAGAACATCTGTCTGCGGCTTACCGCAATGTCGCAGATCGCACGGGGATCGGCCGAGAACTACGACGTCAGCGATACCGACTTCGGAAGCCAGCTCGACTCGATGGACGCCCCGTCATGAGTCCGACGGTGTCTCAGGTACTTTCCTGGAACCCGGATGCATTGGCACTCACCGCTGATGGCGTGGACCGTCTCATCGCTGAGCTGGACGACAGGATGGGCGATCTTGCTGCCGGCCAGAACACGCTCGTCGAGTCCTGGGACGGCATTGCCGCCGATTCGGCGACTGCCCGAGTCGAACGAGAACGTTCGACCGGGGGACGTGTGGCCGCCGCGTTGGGTGAGGTAGCGCAGGCGTATCGCGAGGGTGCAGCCTCCATCGCGTCGGTTCGTGAACATCTGACCTCACTGGTGCGCAGCGTCCGAACTCGGGGATTCAAGGTCGCCGACGACGGAACAGTGGATGCCAGCGGGCTCGTCGGCTGGCTCGTTCTTGCACCTCCTGCGGCACGCGACGTTGCGCGCGTGGAGCTCGAGCGAGAGGCAGCGGGGCTGACCATCGCAGTTGTCGATGCGCTGAGACAAGCGGATTCTGCGGCAACGCAGGTGATCGGTCGCGTGCGTGATTCGTTGTCGGCGGTGACTTCCGCAGGGCAGGCGGCGGTACCTGGCCGAATCGAAGACTCTGGTAGCGGTGAGTTCAGTTGGAAGCCGGACGTGCCGGCCACCGTGGCCGCGTCGACAGTGGGTCTGATGGTGGACGCGACGCGGGGAGGACTCGTCAGTGCAGCGGCAGCCTCGGGTGATGATGTGGCGCGGCTGATAGGTCGGGGGATGGGCCCGTTCGGTGTGGTCCTGGGTGCTGTTCCTGCCATTGCGAACGACATCGACGGCGGCATGGATACGACGAAGGCAGTCACAACGGAGGTTGCAGGCGCGGGCTTCGGACTTCTCGCCGGCGGTTGGTTGGGATCTATCGCGGGTGGTGCAGTGGCTGGTTCCGCCGCGGGTTCGGCAGTTCCGGGACTCGGCACGGCTGTCGGGCTGGTGGTGGGTGCGCTCGCAGGTGGTGTGGCCGCCTACGGCGGATCGAAGGGCTTACAGCGGGTATGGGGTTGACGGACGGGATGAAGGCGATGGGGATAGCGAATCGGGTGCCGGCGTGGCCTCAGCGGCTGCGGTGGTTTCCGCTGGCGGGCGCTGTCGTGACCGGGGGTATGACGCTCGTCATGCCAGTGGCGGTTCTCAAAAGCCTGGTTGTCAACGAACCCGCGGCGTTCTTCGTCGGCGTTGCCATGACTCTGCTGGCCGCTTTTGCGACGGTGGGGCTGGTGGGTATTGCCGGAGTACGTCATCTGCGGCTGTCGAAGAGGATCGTCGTCAGCCAGGACGACCTCGGAGCCGGGATCGCCATTCCGAGTCGGCGCCACCTTGCTCCGCTCCTGGTGGGCCTCGGGTCGACGTCAGTGGTCGGTCTCGTTGTCGCAGCAGGCTGGTTCCTCGGTGTCGATGCGGGGCCGCTCGCCGCTGACGACCGCGGACAAGCCCATCTGCTCACCGTGGGAGGCATTGCGGCGTCGGCATTGTTCGCGGCATTCCTCGGGTTCCATTCAGTGAAAGAGGTGCGGTTGTACCCGGGCGGTGTCCGACGGATGGTCACGCTCCGCCGGCTGTGGTCGACGCGGACGGTCGATACCTTCGTCCCGTGGGACGACATCGTTGAGCTCGAGGCCGACGAACAGGTGGTGCGCGGAGTCTTCGAGGTTCGAAATCCCATCATCTGGTTGATCAGTGGGCCAGCGCTTCCGAAATCGAGTCGGCTGCGCTTCGACGAGCCCAACCGGGTGAGAATCGACGCTCATTTGCTCGTAGCGGAACCGAACACTTTGCTGACAGTGATGTTGGCACTGCGGGAATCGGCGCCGCTGCGACGCTCGCTCGCTGATTCTGGTGCTAGCGCGCTCCTGACCCCACCACCACTCCGAGCGCGCCTGTGGGCCCAGACGTCGGCGTCAGTCACCCGGGAATCTTCGGCGCCGCGATGACTTGCGGCGTCAACGACAGTTCGACCGGACGTGGGTCGCTGCAGGATTTCCTGGACGAGAACTGTCTGCGGTGTTCCCCGTGCCGCACCGAGGATCCGAGCGTTCCGGTGGTGACGGTGCCACTCCTGCCCGGATGGACGCGGCTCGCGCCCGAGTTCTTTCCCGGGGCGTGGTTGGTGCTGACGGCGCCGGGTGCCGGGTCCGAGACCTTCACCCCCAACGCGGTCGTACTGCATGGAGAGCTTTCCAACCGTGCGGTGGTCGACGACCTCCTCGAAGCCGCCCGAAAATCGTCCACCCTGTTGCCGGAGTGGCGTGAGGAAGAAGTGTCGTTCGCGGACTTTCAGGGCCGTCGTTCGCTGTTCGTGAGCGGGTCATTTGCCGTCGGCGACAGTATTTTCGCCGCGACAAGTCGATTTGTTGTCGTGGACCGTTGTGGACGCCATTATCTGACGCAGTTGACCGTGACCACGTTTGCGGACACGTCGGAAGCGTTGGCGACCGACGTCATGGTGCTCAATTCCGCTCTCGACATCCAGGTGTGACACGCGCCAATCGGCGACGTCCCCGGATCATCGGGATCAAGCTAGTGGGCGCGTTCAACACCGTGCTCGCGGCCCTGCCGCCGCTACTCGAACGTGGCCGGGTCGATCTGTGCCACCCAGCGGGCCCTCGCCGCTCGACGACGACCTCCGCTGGCGGGCCCACCGCCGCGGCGGTGACCGTGGAACTTAGCGAGGTTCTCCACTGACGATCCACACGTGACCGAACGGATCCTTCACTCGGCCTTGGCGTTTGCCGTAGGGGCGATTCTCGACCGGGATCACCGACTCGGCGCCGCGGCTGACCATGCGGTCCGCCGTCGCGTCCGGGTCGGGGACGGTGATCATCAGCAGGACGGGTGATCCGCCGGTCGCGGCGGGATCGTTCCATCCCCATTCCGGGACGCTCTGGGCGAGGGCGAATGCGGCCGAGTCGACCTCGAGTTCGGCATGGTTGACAATGCCGTCGTCGTCGGCCACCCGCATGACGAGTTCGGCGCCGAGCGCCTCGCGGTAGAACGTGATCGCCGCATCGGCGTCGGATACCAGCAGTTTGGGGAGCAGTTGACTGTTCATGTGCTCCATCGTCACGGCTGAGGGCGGCGCCAGCCTTGTAAATTTCGGCCCTCTTCGTCGAGCCAGGCGGTCGGGGTGGTGTCCATGAGGTCGCGGAAGTCGCGGACCAGGTGACTCTGGTCGTGATAGCCGGAGGCGGCGGCCACGTCGGCCCAGGACGCGGCGCCCGCGCCGGCCCGGTTCACGGCCGCTCCCAGGCGTGCAACCCGGGACGCGAACTTGGGGGTGACGCCCAGCGCCTGCGCCATGACGTCCCGCAGTCGTCGGGGGCTCAGGTGCGCGGCGCGCGCCAGCTCGTCGGCCGACATCGTTCCGTCTTGGGCGTCGATCAGGGCGAGGGTTCGGAAGGCGTCCTCGCTGCCCTGGCTGCAGCCCGCCGACAGCCGCTCGAGGAGGCGCCCGCGCAGCACCGCTTCGCGCTGATGGGCCGGGCGGCCGGCCAACTCCTGGCGCAGCGACTCCAGCCACGGCAGCACCGCATCGGCGCTGACACCGCCCGCATCCAGCTCACTCAGCGGCATCCCGGCGAGCCGTTGCAGGGCGGGTGCCGTCAACTCGACGTAGACCGTCGGCTGCTGCGGTCGGAGCACGGTGGCCGAGGTCGGGACTCCGGGTCGCATCAGCCCCGTCAGCACGGCGTGGTCATGCGTGGTGTGGCCGTCGTAGCGGACCTCGATGGGGGCGCCCAGGCTGACGACGAGGCGGGTGGTCAGGGTCGGGACGGCGCGGTGCACCCGCTCCGGGCCGTCGTGGGTGCTGACGGACACCACACCGATGCCCGCGGCACGACAGGCCTGACGGAGATCCACTCATGCATTGTCACACTTGCCGAGGGCTCGGCCCCAGAGTTCGAGGCCGCCGCGTCGGGCTTACCGCTGGAGGTCCCGCGCCGCCGCCGCGAAGGCGGGGTGCGGGTCGGTGACGATCACGGCGGAGCCGTCGGGTGTCGCGGTGGCGTGCAGCAGCTTCTGCGGCCTGACGGCATGAAGCAACAGCACTGCGACTGGCTGCGCGATCAAGCCGGATACGAAGGCAGTGGTCGCGACGACCCCGCGCAGATCCGCGACCGCGAGGGCCATCGCGACAACGACGAGCACGATCCCGACAGTGGAGACGACTGCCGCCCCGCGCAGGTGTCGGCGTCGTTTCCTCTCGCAGGACTCGCACACCGGCCACTCGGCTCGAACCGCGGGTGCATCGACTAGTCGAGAGAGCGACGTCGCGAGGATCTCCAAGAACCCGCCGAGCAGGTAGCGGCGGAGGTCAATCTCTTCCTTCGGACTGGTCCTCACCAGTACCGCCACACTGTGTCCGGCAGGAGAACCGTGAACCGCACATACGGCGGGCAGCGGTGCGGCGAGCGTGTGCCGCGGTTCGGTGTCCGATTCACGGGTGGCCAGCGTGATGGCTGTCCGGTCGGTCGGTATGGAGTCCGCCCCCGCGGATAATTCTGACAACTCGCCCCCCTGGCTACTACTGTCGCGGGGCAGCCTAGCAACAGGTTCGCACCGTTTCCCGAGCCGTCGGACTCGTCGGATCGGTGTGATAATGCTTGGCCGATGCTGCACAGTCGCCGACACCGTAGGGAGATCCGCACTTGCTGACGTTGCACCGCGCCGAGAGCGCCGGCACGCTCGCGTCCGCGCTCGCTCAGGTGCTGGTCACGCCCCTTGCGGACCCGTTCGAGCGCGAGGTGATCGCGGTCCCCGCGAAGGGCGTCGAACGCTGGCTGACGCAGCGGCTGTCGCATGTGCTGGGTGCGGGTGATTCCGGCCACGACGGGGTCGCCGCCAACATCGACTTCCCGTCGCCGAATCGGCTGATCGACCAAGCGCTCGCCGCCGCCACCGGCTACGACGTCGACGACGACCCCTGGCACCCGTCGCGGATGCTGTGGACGCTGCTGCAGGTGATCGACGACTGCCTGGCCGAGCCGTGGTGCACCGTCCTCGCCCGACATCTCGGTCACGGCGCCGACGACCACCGCGCCGGTCGCCGCTACGGCACCGCCGCGCACCTGGCCGAACTGTTCCGCGCCTACGGCTCGCAGCGCCCGGCGATGCTCGTCGACTGGGCGGCCGGCCGCGACACCGACGGATTCGCTCCGCTCGACGCCGACCTGTGCTGGCAGGCCCAGCTGTGGCGAAAGCTGCGCGAGCGGATCGGCAGCCCCAGTCCCGCCGAGTGCCTCGACGCCGCGTGCGCGCGGCTGCGCGACGAGCCGGGGCTGCTCGAGCTGCCCGAACGGTTGTCGCTGTTCGGTCCCACCCGGTTGGGTTCCGACCAGATCGCGGTGCTGTCCGCGCTCGGCGCCAATCGAGATGTGCACGTGTGGATCCCGCATCCGAGCATCGAGATGTGGGGTGAGCTCGCCGACACCGAACCGCCGCGTCGCCGCGCCGACGACGTGCGCGCGCTCGACGTCGCGCACCCGCTGCTCGCCAGCCTCGCCCGCGACGTGCGGGAGCTGCAGTCGCGGCTCGGTTCCATCGGGATGGTCGACGTGCACCACCCGGGGCCGTCGCGTCCGGCGACGCTGCTGGGACAGCTGCAGTCCGACATCGCCGCGGACCGGGAGCCGTCGTCATGGCCGGTGGACGACACCGTCGAGATCCACTCCTGCCACGGCCCGGCCCGGCAGGTGGAGGCGCTGCGCGAGCGGCTGCTGCACCTGTTCCAGAACGATCCGACGCTCGAGCCGCGCGACGTCGTGGTGATGTGCCCGGACGTCGAGACGTACGCGCCGCTGGTGCGGGCCGCGTTCGGTCAGGGTGTGCAGGGCCCACTCACCCATCCGGGGCACCGGCTGCGGGTGCGGCTGGCGGATCGTGCGCTGCACCAGACCAATCCGGTGCTCGGGGTGGTGGCGACGCTGCTCGACCTCGCGGACTCCCGGGTCACCGTCAGCCAGGTGCTCGACCTGGCCGCGACCGCGCCCGTGCGGCGACGCTTCCGCTTCGACGACGACAACCTCGAACGCATGCGGGAGTGGACCGTGGCTGCGGGTGCGCGGTGGGGGATCGGCCGCCGCGAGCGGGGCGCGTTCGGGCTCGGCGAGTTCGAACAGAACACCCTCAAGGCTGCACTCGACCGTATCCTGCTCGGCGCCGCAGCCGACGACGCCGACGGCGAATGGCTGTCGCTCGCATTGCCGCTCGACGACGTCGAGAGCAACGACATCGACCTCACCGGGCGCCTCGCCGAGTACGTCGACCGGCTCGACGTGTCGCTGCGCGGGCTCACCGGACCGCAGTCGGCCGAGCAGTGGTCGGCGGCGCTGGCCCGGGCGCTGGACCTGCTGGTCGACGTCGCCGAGGCCGACGCGTGGCAGCTGGGACAGGCGCGCCGCGAGCTGGCGGCGGCCGTCGAGCACGGCGGCGACACGCAACTCCGGCTCGCGGACGTGCGGGCGATGCTGCGTTCGCGCCTCGCCGGCCGCCCCACCCGCGCCAACTTCCGTACCGGCGAGCTGACCGTGTGCACGATGGTGCCGATGCGCTCCGTCCCGCACCGGGTGGTGGTGCTCCTCGGGCTCGACGACGACGTCTTCCCCCGCGGCACCGGTATCGACGGCGACGACGTGCTGGCCCGCGATCCGCTACTGGGGGAACGGGATCCGCGCAGCGAGGACCGCCAGTTGCTGCTCGACGCCATCATGTCCGCGAGTGAGAGGCTGCTGCTGTTCTACACCGGCGCCGACCCGGTCAACGGCACATCCCGCCCGCCCGCGGTGCCGCTCGCGGAACTGCGTGACGTGCTCGCGGCGATGGCGGGCGCGGACGTCGTCCAGCGGCACCCGTTGCAGCCCTTCGATCCCCGCAACTTCGACCCGGTGGGCCCACGCAGCTTCGACCACGCCGCACTCGGCGGTGCCCGCGCCGCGCAGCAGCCGTCCGTGCCGGCGCCCGCGTTCCTGCCGGAACCGCTGCCACCGGTCGAGCCCGGCGACGTCGACCTCGCCGAACTGATCTCGTTCCTGGAGAACCCGATCCAGGGATTCCTGCGGCAGCGACTCGGCTTCCGGGTGCCCGACCTCGACGAGGACGTCGCCGACACCCTCGACCTCGAGCTCGACCCGTTGGCGCGCTGGGGGATCGGGGAGCGGATGCTCGGCGCCCGGCTGGCCGGCGCCGACCCGGCGGCGTTCCGGGCGGCGGAGTGGCGGCGCGGCACCTTGCCGCCCGCCCGGCTCGGTGACGCCGCACTCTCGGACATCGAATGGACGGTGGACTCGCTGGCCCGCGCGTCGACGCCGGTGCACGCCGGGCCGTCCGAGGCCGTCGACATCGACGTCGACCTGGGCCGACGACGCCTGGTCGGCACCGTCGACGGTGTGCACGGCGAGGTGATCGCGCGCACCACGTTCTCCCGGCTGGCGCCCAAGCACCGGATCGGGGCGTGGGTGCGGCTGCTCGCCGTCACCGCCACCGGACGGTCCGGGAACCTCACCGCCGTCACCACCGGCCGCGGCAGCGGGCGCACCCCGGTGATGCGCTCGACCTTGGTTGCACCGGAGAACGCGGCCGAGATCCTCACTCGGCTGGTCGACATGCGCGATCGCGGGCTGGTGGAGCCGTTGCCGATGACCGCGGCGTCGTCGGCGGCATACGCGGACCAGCGCTTCCGGGGACGCTCCATCGAGCTGGCACTGGTGGCCGCCGACCGCGCATGGACCGGCGACTTCGGCGACGGCAAGGACCGGCACGCCCGGTTCGTGCACGGGCCGGACGCCGAGCTGGCGGTGCTCACCGCCAAGCCCGCACCGCCCGGGGCGTACGAACCGAGCTGCTTCGGCACCGAGGCCGCGGTGCTGTGGGGGCCGTTGCTCGCGGCCGAGACCCTGGGGGAACCGTGACGGACACCGCGATCATGACCGACACCGCCTTCGACCTGTTCGCGCCGCTGCCGCAGGGCACCACCGTGCTCGAGGCCAGCGCCGGCACCGGCAAGACGTACGCCATCGTCGGGCTCGCGGCCCGCTTCGTCGCCGAGGAGGACATCGACCTCTCGCAGCTGCTGCTGGTCACGTTCAGCCGCGCCGCCACCAAGGAGTTGCGCGAACGCACCCGCGAGCGGTTCGCCTCCGCCGCAGCCGGATTGGCAGACCCGGCCGCGGCCCGCGGCAGCGACGACCCGCTCGTCGCGCACCTGGCCGCCACCGACGACGCCGAGGTCGCGCTGCGGCGCCGACGGCTGATGCAGGCGCTGTCGGACTTCGACGCCGGCACCATCGTCACCACCCACAGCTTCTGCCAGCGCATGCTCGACGGCCTCGGGATCGCCGGCGAGCGCGACCCGGACGCGGTGCTGGTCGAGGAGGCCGAGGACCTGGTCGCGGAGGTGATCGCCGACCTGTTCCTGCACCGCTTCGCCCGCGCCGACTCCCGCACGCTGCGCCCCGCCGACGCCCGCGCCGCCGCCCGGGCCGCGATCTTCGATCCGCAGTCGGTCCTCGCCCCCGAGGACGCCGAGGGCACCCGCGCCGGGGACGCCGTCGCGTTCGCCACCGCCGTCCGCCAGGAGACCCAGCGCCGCAAGCGGCTCGCCGGCATCCGCGACTTCGACGACCTGCCCGCGCTGCTGCACGGTGTGCTCACCGACCCCGAACACGGGGAGGCGGCGTGCCGCCGGGTGCGCGACCGCTACCGGGTGGTGCTGGTCGACGAGTTCCAGGACACCGACCCGCAGCAGTGGGGGATCCTGCGCGCCGCGTTCCACGGACACTCCACGTTGGTGCTGGTCGGCGACCCCAAGCAGGCCATCTACGCGTTCCGGGGCGCGGAGGTGCTCAGCTACCTCGACGCGGTCGGGTCCGCGCACAGCCACCAGGAGCTCACCACCAACTGGCGCAGCGACGCTGATCTGGTTGCCGCACTGGGTCATCTGCACGGCGGCGCCGCTCTCGGGCACCGCGACATCGTCGTGCATCCGGTGTCGGCGGCCAAGCCGGGGTCGCGGCTACGGGGGGCGGCGCCGCTGCGGCTGCGCTACCTGTCCCGGGCGGGTGCCGGACGGCTCAACAACTCCGGCTACCCGGCCGTCGGGGCGCTGCGTTCGCGGGTCGCGGCGGACGTGGCCGCCGACATCGTCGAACTACTCGGCAGCGGCGCCACTTTGGAACTGAATGGCGTCACGCGGCCCGTCGAGCCCGGTGATGTCGCGATCCTCGCCGGCACCAACGCCCAGATCGCGCTGGTCCGCGAGGCCCTGGACCGGGTCGGTGTGCCGTCGGTTCTCGCGGGCGGCACCAGCGTCTTCGAGACCCCGGCCGCCACGCACTGGTTGCAGGTGCTGCAGGCGCTCGAGCAGCCGCACCGCCCCGACCGGGTGAGGCTCGCGGCGCTCACCCCGCTCATCGGCTGGACCGCCGCCGACGTCGACGCCCGCAGCGACGAGGTGGTCGCCCGGGTCGGCGGGCAGCTGCGGGAGCTGGCGACGGTGTTCGCGCAGTCCGGGTTCGCGGCGCTGTTCGAGCGGCTCGCCGCCGAGTCCGGGCTCGAGGCGCGGCTGCTGACCGTGGCCGCGGGCGAGCGCACGCTCACCGACCTGCGGCACATCGGGCAGCTGCTCGGCGCGGTCGCCGTCGACGAATCCCTCGGGCTCACCGCGCTCACCGGCTGGCTCACCGACCGCATCAAGGACCCGAAATCCGGTGGTGGCGATCGCAGCCGACGCCTCGACAGCGACGCCGCCGCGGTGCAGATCGCGACCGTGCACGCCAGCAAGGGCCTCGAGTACCCGATTGTGTACGTGCCGTTCGGGTGGAGCACCGGCCGCTACGCCGACCCCAACCGGCTGCTGCTGCACGACGAGCACGGCCGCCGCATCCTCGACATCGGCGGCGAGGGCAGTCCCGGCTACGGCGACCGCCGGCGTCGGCGCGACGCCGAGGCCGCGGGCGAGGACCTGCGGCTGCTGTACGTCGCGCTCACCCGCGCCCAGTGCCAGCTGGTGCTGTGGTGGGCGCCCGCGTACTCCACCAACGAGGCGCCGCTGCACCGGATGCTGTTCGGGCGCGAACCGGGGGAGTCGGACGTCCCGCAGAAGGTGGGCGTGCAGGAGGATCCGGTGGTCGCCGAGCAGCTGACCCGCTGGGCCGAGGCCGCGCCGGTGACGGTGGAGGTGCAGGCCGTGGGCGCCGATCCGATCCCGCAGCCGTCGTGGACGCCGCCGCAGGAGGAGACCGGGGAGTTGAAGGCGGCCGTGTTCACGCGGGTGCTCGACGCTGGGTGGCGGCGGACGTCGTACACGGCGCTCACCGCGTCGGCGCACGAGCATCCGGGAGTCACCAGCGAGGCCGAGGAACCCGAGATCGAGGACGAGCCGGAGGAGCCCGCGCTCATCGCGGCCGCGCCCGCCCTGGGCATTCCGTCGACGATGAACGACATGCCCTACGGCGCGGTGTTCGGCACCCTGGTGCACGAGATCCTCGAACACGTCGACACCGCCGCCGCGGACCTCGAGGCCGAGCTGGTGCGGCACTGCCGCGAGGCCGTGGCCGCACGGATGTCGCAGGTCGATCCGGTGGCGCTGGCCGACGCGCTGCTGCCGGTGCTGCGCAGCCCCCTCGCGGGCGGCGGCACCCTCGCCGACATCACCCCGCGGGACCGGCTGCCGGAGTTGGACTTCGAGCTGCCGCTCGCCGGCGGCGACGACCCGGCGGTGCTCACCGTGACGCTGCACCGGATCGTGGACCTGCTGCGCAAACATCTGCCGTCCGACGACGTCCTCGCTCCGTACGCGGACCGGCTCGCAACGCTGGATCCGACGCCGCTGCGCGGCTACCTCACCGGCAGCATCGACGCGGTGCTGCGGCGCGAGGGGCCCCGGTTCGTGATCGTCGACTACAAGACCAACCGCATCGCGCCCGGCGAGGTGACCACCGCCGACTTCACCCGGGAGTCGATGGCGGGGGAGATGATGCGCTCGCACTACCCGCTGCAGGCGCTCCTGTATGCGGTTGCGCTGCACCGTTATCTGCGCTGGCGGCTGCCCGGGTACGACCCGGCGACGCATCTGGGCGGGGTGCAGTACCTGTTCGTGCGCGGCATGGTCGGCCCCGACACCCCGGACGGGGCGGGCGTGTTCGACTGGGATCCGCCCGCCGCGCTGGTGGTGGAGCTGTCGGATCTGCTGGCGGCGAGTGCCGAGGAGAACGCATGATCGAGGCACGCGTCGCGCAGCGCGGCAAGGGTGTGCTGCGGGAGTTCAACGAGGCTGGGGTGCTCGAGGCCGCCGACGTGCACGTCGCGCTGCGGCTCGCGACGCTCGGCGGCGAGACCCGCGAGCCCGTGCACTTGGCGACGGCGCTGGCGGTGCGGGCGGTGCGCTCGGGCTCGGTGTGCCTGGACCTGAGCCGGATTCGTGAGGTGACGGTCGACGAGGAGTTCGAGGTCGATCCAGCGGCGCTGCCGTGGCCCGACGACGCCGTCGTCGCCGAGGGGCTGGCGTCGAGCCCCCTCGTCGTCGGTGGCCAGGCCGGTCCGCTGCGCCCGCTGCGGCTGGTGGACGGGCTGCTGTACCTGGACCGGTACTACCGGCAGGAACAGACCGTGCGCCGGATCCTGGACGAGCGCGCGCACGGCCATCCCGTCGTCGACGAGGACCTGCTGTGGGCCGGGCTGGGCGAGTTGTTCCGCGACTTCGCGGACCCGTCACGGCCGTCGGACGCCCCGGACCGGCAGCGCATCGCGGCGGCCGTCGCGGCCACGCACTGGACGTCGGTGATCGCCGGCGGGCCAGGTACCGGCAAGACGCACACGGTGGCGCGGGTGCTGGCGCTGCTCGCGCGGCAGCAGCCGGGGCTGCGGATCGGGCTGGCGGCGCCCACCGGCAAGGCGGCGGCGCGGCTGCAGGAGTCGGTGCGCGAGCAGGCGGAGCTTGTCGGCCTGCGGTCGGAGTTGCCGGCGATGACGCTGCACCGGATGCTCGGCTGGCAGCGGGGGACCAGCCGGTTCCGGTTCAACGAGACCAATCATCTGCCGTACGACGTGATCGTGGTGGACGAGACGTCGATGGTGTCGCTGACGATGATGTGCCGGCTGCTCGAGGCGGTGCGGCCGGAGGCGCGGCTGGTGCTGGTCGGTGATCCGGACCAGTTGACGTCGGTGGACGCCGGAGCGGTGCTCGCCGACCTGGTGGCGCGGCCGGTGACCGGCGTGGAGAACCCGGTGCTGGCGCGGGTGGTGGGCGCGGACCTGTCGGCGTCGGACGATCCGGCCGAGGCGGCGCTGAGTGCGACGGAGCGGGACCGGTTGCGGGGCGGTGTGATTCGCCTCAGCCGCGGCCGCCGGTTCGGTGGGGCGATCGCGCAGCTCGCGGTGGCGGTGCGCGACGGTGACGAGGACCGCACGCTCGAGATTCTGCGCAGCGGGGCGGCGGACGTGTCATTCGTCGACCCGGAGGATTTGGCGGGGCTGCGCGCTGATGTGGTGTCGACGTCGGCGGAGGTGACGGCGGCCGCACTGGCCGGGGATGCGGCGGGCGCGGTGCGGGCGTCGGAGAAGCATCGGCTGCTGTGTGCGCACCGGGAGGGCCCGTTCGGGGCGTCGTGGTGGGCGCGCAACGCGATGACGTGGATCGGCGAGGCGACGGGCGGCCGGCTCGACCCGGACCGCTGGTATGCCGGGCAGCCGCTGATGGTCACTGCGAACGACCACGAGATGCGGATCTACAACGGTGACACCGGGGTTGTGGTCGAGGGTTCGGATGGCGACTTGGTCGCGGCCTTCGCGCGCGGCGAGGAGCCCTATCTGGTGCACCTGAGCCACCTGGCGTCGGTGCAGACGGTGTACGCCATGACGATCCACCGCAGCCAGGGCAGTCAGTACGACGTGGTCTCGGTGATCCTGCCGGGCGAGGAGTCGTCGCTGCTCACCCGAGAATTGCTGTACACGGCCATCACCCGTGCGCGGACGCACGTGCGGATCGTGGGGACCGAGGCGGCCGTGCGGGCCGCTGTGGGTCGGCGGGTGCTGCGGGCGAGTGGGCTGCGGCGGGGCTGACCCTAGTGCTCTTCGGCGCGATCGACGGGCGGGTTTCGTGCGGCGCCGATCGCCACCGCGGCCCGCGCGTACTCGGGGTGGGGTTTGTCGATGATCAGGCGCGCGCCGTCATCGCTGACGGTGGTGCGGGCGAACTCGAGATGCCAACGCGCGGACGCGGCGGTGACAACCAGCATGCCAAGCCCCGTGAAGAGCGACAGGGCTACGAGGCCGTCTTGCGAAGACTCGGCCAGTGCCATCGGCACGGCGATGAGCAGGAGCAGGGCAACTAAAAGCAACGCCATGGACCGGGCGCGCCGTCGGCGGAGCCAGCCTCGGCATTCGGCGCAGCCATGCGTCGTGACGGTGGTCGAGTAGGCCGTCGCCAGCCGGTCCACCTGGCGGAAGATCCGGTCCGAGGTGAACACGAAATCGTGCAGTAGCCGAGATCGACGTGACGTGCGATCGAAGTCGGTCGTGGGCCGTGAGTAGCACCGAAAACCTTTCGACCAAGTCGCAGGCTCTCCGTGTGCCACACAGAGTTCGGGCATCGGTACGGCAGCGAAGCGCATCAGTTTCCGTACCTGGGCGTGATCCTTCCATCGGCCGAGTTCGTCGTCAGACCCCTCACGCAGCGGGAAGGCGACCTGGTCCATCGTTGAGGGAGCCACGATCGGTACGCATAGCCGCCGGTCGTGGCCCAGTGCAAGTTCGTCCGGGGACGAGACCGTGTGCGAGTGGGCCGCAGCAGGGACGGAGTTCGGGTCGAGCGTGTTGTGTACAAAACGCTCGACTTCGTACTAATTGCTCGGTGCCGCAGCACTGCTCAAGTTTTCTTCCGCTGGGAGGGAACCGATCCTGGCGCCCCGCGCACCAAACCAGGTTCTCGACAGTTCCAGGGGGGGGGGGAGATCAGTTTCGCGGCAAAGTTATGAGTGTTACCCGCTGGAATGCGACTTCAGGGCGAGATGGCGCCCGACAAGCCACGGCGATTGGGGCGCGGCACGACCGTCTCGGTGATGATTCAAGTTTCTACACAATCGTCACAACCAGGAACGATGCGTGCCCGCAGCCTCATCCTCGCCCCTGCATGCCCGAGTGTCCGACACCGGGATCCTCGACGCTCTGGCCGAGGAAGTTGCGAGGCGCCATCGGGGTAGCTCCCCGGCGGCGCCCTCACCATGCCCTCTTGACAAACTCTCCTACCTATCAGCTGAGGCGGCTCATTCGAAGCGCAGGTCGGCGACGGACGGCGTCGTATCGGCGTCCCACACATGTTCGAAGGATTGTTCGACCAGTGGCCATAGATGCTGTTCCCCGTCGTACACGGAGTTCACGACGTCAGCCCCGTCTCCGAAGACCACGAATTCGTGGGGGATGACTCGTCCCGCTGCGTCTCGTCGCCCCTGCGGGTCCGGGAATCGCACTGCGACCACGTGACCGTTGCGGCGCCACCCAGAGGGTTCGTCCGCGAGTTCGGCGAATGCTCGCTCGTACTGTGGAAGCGGATCGCCCAGGCCTGCATCGAGCAAGAATCGAAAGCCCCAGTTCCGGCCCCGAGTCGCCCAGATGAGGCGTGACCGTGACACTTCGTCCGCAGTCACTTTTGCTTCCTGAGTACGTTGTCGGTCACCGCTTGGTCGAGGTCGATTTTGAACTGTGTGAGCATGGCCCGCAGGTATTGGTGCTTCGCGCGCGCCTCCTCGTTCATCTCTTTGAGTTTCGGGCCGACCACTTTGATCGCATCACCGAGCATCGGGAGAGCCTTGACCAAGATCGCGGCCTTCGGGTTCTTCTTGGCGAACGCCCACAGGAGCTTCTCGATCACTGCGAAGTTTTCACCTATCAAGGCCGCTGCGATCACGTCCGCCCCGTCAGCGAGCTTGTCAGCCACCTTCCGTGGAAGCTCCATCTTCTTCTCCCACAGGACCCGGCGCTCTAGTGGCAGAAGTGAGGCGATGGGGAGTACCAGGTCGAGGCCGATGCGCTGTTTCAGGTCGATCTTGACCGGCTCTGCGCTTTCTGCCTTGAGTTTGAACTTGGCGGACGAGAGGAGCATGAAGTCCTCGCCAATGGAGAGCGCGTCCGGCGTGTCGATCATGTCCGCGATTGTCGAGTGCAGCTGCTCGATTTCGCCAGCGGCCTTGAGGATGACCAGATCGCGAAACGTGTTCACGTCCCAGTCGGGCAGCAGATCGGCCTTGGACAGCGACAGGATCCAGATCCGGGGGAACTCGATCAGCCGCCCGTTATCGCCGAGGAGAGGGTCCTTGAGCTGAGCCAAGCTCTGGTTGATGTTGTGGAAGAGGGACTTGAGGTACCTCTCTTCCTCCCCGCGGTGATCGAGAAGCTTCTGTCCGTCCACGAGGAGAAGAGCGACATCAGAACTGAGCAGGGTCCTGAAGGTGTCGATCCGGCGCTGGGCCTCTTCCTCGCTGCTTGGATCGTCTTCGAACCACTCGCCCGGGTAGTCATGCCATGCCAGGTGCAACTCGTCGAATGGACGCTTCTCTTCCTCGTCGCTATCGCCGGTCTTGAGCTTGACCGAGAAGTCGTATGTGGTGTTGGCAAAGCGGGTTTGCAGGGGCGTCTGTGCGCTGTTTTTCATGCCGAGGTAGTTCTGGTACAGGCGAACTCCCTGCCCGATCTTGTCGGCAACCAGATCCCAGAGGTCGTTCTTGAAGGAGCCCTCCTGGGTGCGGCCGTAGAACGACGAGACCAGCACGGTCTTACCCGACCCCGACTCGCCGAAGACCGCGATGTTCTGTTGCTGGACCTTGGGAAACTTTGCCATGGGCGGAAACCTATCCCAGCCGTCCGACGCTATCGGTAGGTACGGGTGTACTTCGGCCTGACGCCCAGGGCCCAGTGCCCAGACAAAGTCGCACAGCCGCACGTCAAGCCACATGACGCAGGTCTACCGGCAGGAGCGGGCTGCGGCTGTGATGCCGTAGCGCGGCAGCGATATTGTCGTGGCCGGCCAAGCGGAGGACGCTGACGATGGTGTTGCGGATCGTGGCCATCACCTGCGGACCAGTGCCGGTGCGGACGGCGGAGCGGTCCTCGTCGAGCGTGACATCAGGAACCCCGTGCAGTCGTTTTCGATTGCCCAATGACCCCGAACTCAGGCCGCGACCTGCAGCGGAGAGGCCGACACCATCGGCATCGAAGTGACCAGGTAGACCACCTCCACGCTTCGCCGGCCGCCGCGGGTGACGGTGCGACGGACCTGTAACACCTGCACCGCCTGCGGAAAGCCGAAGCCTCAGGCGACTTCGGTGGCCTTGATCGTGCGTCGTTCCCGCCGCCCGCGACCACGCTCACCGATCGACGATGAGACGGGAACCTCTTTCCAGCGCAACGCCTTCAACAGATTCCGGAGAGCTCGTTGAGTGTTCTTCACGGTGAACACGTAGTCCCCACCACGTCCGACGATGTACTCGGCGGCGGCCCGCTGGCAATGCAGGGCATCCGCGGTCACGGTACGTCGGTGTGATTTGTCCGTCCCGATGTGGGATAGGGGTATTCGGATCGGTTTGCTCGCCTACGACCCTGCCCAGCGGGTCGCGTTGCTGCCCACCTACCGGTTCCGCGACCGTGCGATAGGGCTGATCCGCGGCTTCGTCGGGGGAGCCGGGCGGGTGGTGGGCGTGGAATGGGTGTGATCCGTCCGGTCAGTTCGCCTCGAGCCTTGCATCGACGTCTGGGGTCTCCGACCGCCTCGCCCCCTGCACGCTTAGATTATGACGTTATAATGATTTGGTGACGTTGTATGCCGAGGTGGAGGAAGCACTCGCCGAGCGGATCGGGGTCGAGTGGCAGATCGGTGATCGACTGCCCAGCGAGGAGGAGCTGGTTCGCCAGTTCGGCGTCAGTCGAATCACGGTGCGACGGGCGATCCAGAATCTGGCCGCGCGCGGGTTGGTCGACGTCCGGCATGGTTCGGGCACTTTTGTTGCCGCCCCGCAGATTACGCAGCCGCTGACCGCGCTCACCGGATTCGTCGAGGACATGCACGCGCTGGGACTCGAAGCGAGCGCCGAGGTGGTCAGTGTCCAGACCGTCGCAGCGGCGCGTCACGTCGCGTCTGAACTTGACGTCCCGTTGGGTTCGCCGGTGACTTTCATCGAACGCGTGCGACGGGCGGAGGGGAGGGCGATCTCCTTCGATCAGACCTATCTGGTTCCGGAGGTGGGCCGGCGGATCGCCGAGGACGATCTCGAAGACACGCCGATCTTCACCCTCCTCGAGGACAAGTACAGCCTTCCGCTCGTCGAGGCGACGTACCGGCTGCGGGCCTGCCTGGCCGACGCTGACATCGCTGCGGCACTCGATGTGTCGGTCGGTGATGCTGTGTTCAGGATCGAGCGGACATCGCTCACCACCGGCGGCCGGCCCGTCGATTACGAGGTCCTGCACTACCGCGGCGACGCCGTGACCTTCGAGACACAGTTGCACCGGCACCCGGGAACGCCGTGACGGTCGGTGCAACAGCGGCGCTCCTGATCGCTGCGTTTCTCGCGGCCGGCCTCGGCAGCGCCCTCGGGATGGCGGGCGGAATCTTTCTGGTTCCGCTTCTTACGACCGTGGCTCACCTGTCGTTCGGCGCCGCCGTAGCGATCAGCCTCGTCTCGGTCGTTGCCTGCTCGTGCGCGAGCAGCCCGACGTTGCTCGTCAAGCGGCTGACCAACATTCGGCTCGCCATCGTGCTCGAGATCGCCGCGTCCCTCGGCGCGCTGGTCGGGCTGCTGGCAGTCGGCGCGATCTCCGAACGAATTCTGTACGGACTATTCGCCGCCGTGCTCGTCGTCTCTGCCGGACAGATGCTGCAGACGCGACACCCCAGATCCGCGCCCACAAATGTGGCGCCGACGAGTTGGGCCACCCAACTGCGCCTGCATTCCAGCTTTCCCGGTCCCCAGCGCGTCGAGACGCCGTACATCGTGCATGGACCGGGCGCAGGTTTGGCGGCCATGTTCGGTGCGGGAATGCTCGCCACGCTTCTCGGCATCGGCAGCGGGGTCCTCAAGATCCCGGCCATGGACATGGCGCTGCGGCTGCCGCTCAAAGTTTCGTCGGCGACTGCGAATCTCATGATCGGTATCACCGCAGCCGGCGCGGCCGCCGCGGTCGTCATCCGCGGCGACCTGGACCTCGGGTTCGCTGCCCCCGTCGTGGTCGGATCCGTCCTCGGCTCGGTTCTCGGTGCCAAGGTGCTGGTGCGCGCGAACCCGGCGCACCTGCGGGTCGTGTTCTTCGCCGTCCTCGTCCTACTCGCGGTACCGATGGCGATGACGGCCACCGGCATCACGAATGTGGGCGCGTGATGCACGCGGACCGCGGTCTTGCTTCCCGTCTTGCGCGTCTGCTGCGGGTCGGCACCACCATCGCGGTGACGGTGACGTCGATCGGGATGGTGGCGGGTCATACCTCGTTCACCGGTGTGGCGACCGCCGCTATCGTGTCCGGGCTGTTGATGTTCGCGCTGTTGCCGATCGCGGGACTGCTTGCGGCGATGCAACACTACGTCCGACGTCTCGACTGGACGTACGTGGCTCTGACAGTGGGCGTCCTCGTTCTGGTCGGGGCCAACTTCCTCGTCGGGAGTGCATCTTGAGAGCGGACGGCACCAGCCGCGTCAGTAGGCCTCGAACCGGGCTTCCACGTCGGCCCGGATGCGCAAGGGCTCGGGTCGCAGTTCGACGGTGGGGCTGTCGGCGTCGTGCGCCGGAGCCGACGCGGCCATCGCGCGCATGATCGGTGGGCCGATGTCGGGGCGCTTGCCGGCGTTCAACATGCCCGGGTCGGCCAGGGCGACAGCATCGAAGCGCTTACAGCTCAGGCTTCGGGTGTAGCCCTTGGCTTTGGCGAGGGCGTCTCGGACGGCGAGATCCCGCACGCGCGAGAGCGCTTTCGCGTGGGCCGTCCGGGTGAGCTTCCACTCCAGGTGCGTGATGTTGACGCCCTCGATAGCCGATGCCCGGTCGACGAACGAGGCGACGGCGTCGAGATCGCGGAACGTCACGGCCGCAGTGGCCGTTGACCGGTAGTTCCACGGCAGCTTCCTGCCCTGTGGGTGATACGGGCGGTAGCGGGAGTGCTGCATCTGATCGAGCGACCAGCGGCGCAGCGGCCGGCCCACGTCCTTCTCGAGCGAACCGACGAGCTGCGTGAGGGCGGCGGCTGACGAGATCGCGGCGTCGGCCGCCTCCGCGCGGGTGGCGGCCTCGAACTCGATGTTCAGATGGACCACACCGCGATTGGGTGCGATCAAGCGTTCGGCGTGGCCGGTGACGGTGATCGTGACGGGATTGGTCGGCATGAGGCCAGTGTCCCCGAGAAGTGCTGCAGGGGCTTCAGAACAGCGTCGGTTCGGCGCGGGCGCCGCTGCGTGCCTCCTGCACGCGGGCATTCCAGCGCTGCACTAACCACATCTCGATCAGCTCCGGGTCGGTGCCCACCTGCATCGCCCAGGCGCTGAGCAGTTGCAGATAGCGGTCGTAGCGGCGGAGCGTGAACCCACTGACCGATGGCTCCTCGAGCCAGCCCTCGTGGATGAGCGTCGAGACGCCATGCTGGTCGATCAGCTGGGCGCGGACGCCGTCGCGTCGCACTCCGACCGCCCACATGAACAGCGCCACAAGCGGCACCCCGACGCCGGGCATGTCCGGCCAGCCCGACCAAGCGTCACCCGACGGTTCGGGGATCCGCTTGTCCTTGGCTCACCGGTCCAGCACGTTCTTGATCTTGGCCAGTGGTTCCTGCTCGGCGTAGGGGTTGAAGACGTCGGGCAGGCGGCGGGTCGCCCGGCGGCTGCGGTGCGCGCTGCGCCAGGCCGCGCACAGGAACAGCAGACCGAGGGCGTCGTGCTCGGAGTCGACCAGTTCGCTGCCGAGTTGCAGATCGTTGCGCTGGACGACGGCGATGCCGCGGTCGACCACCCGACCGTCGAGATCCCGTCCGTGCAGGACGATCTCGTGCTTGTGCTCGTGCAGGTGGTGGTTCCACCAGTCGAGGTCGACGTGCGCGCTGTCGTCGAGGACGTGCAGCGGATAGGCGCGGGCGCGACACCACTGCACGCAGGCCTCCGGTGGCGCGAACCCGTCGTCGAGCAGATGCATGTGGCGATGATTGCACCAGGTACCGACAGCGGCGGGGCGCGACACGGTGGCACCCCGGACGATGCGGGCATACCTTTGACGGTGAGGGCTCGATCGCGAGTGGCTACGCGAGGCGACCGGGTCCTCGCAGGTGACCGCTGATGGCTGCATTGGGTGTGTTGGCACTGGTAGTGGGCGTGCTGCTGATCGTGATCGAGGCGCACGTTCCGACCTACGGTGCGCTCGGCGTGGCCGGCACCCTGCTCGCCGGAACAGGGGCATGGCTGCTGTTCACCTCCGGGGGACTCGGACTCGAGATCGCGCTACCCGTGGCGCTGGGTGTCGCCGTCGTCGGACTCGGCGCGGTCGCCGTCACCGGCCGGAAGGTGCTCACTGCGCGGCGCGAGCCCGTGCGCACCGGCGCGCAGTCCCTCGTCGGCTCCGATGCGCTGGTCCGCAGCTGGGACGGCCGCCAGGGCCAGGTGGAGCTGGGCGGCGAATTGTGGCGCGCCCGAATGGAGTTCGGATACACCGAGACGCCTGGCACGGGGGAGTCCGTCGTCGTCGAGGGGGTGCGTGGACTGACGCTGAGCGTGCGTCGTCGTGAACCGTGGGAGTTGCCATGTTGACCACGATCATTCTGGCCGTCATCGTCGTCGCGCTCCTCGCGGTGATCGTGGCGTCGGCCGCCGTTCGGGTGTTGCGGGAGTACGAGCGCGGCGTGCTGTTCCGACTCGGACGGCTCGTCGACCTGCGCGGTCCGGGGCTGGTGCTGTTGATCCCGGCGGTGGATCGGATGGTGCGGGTAAGTCTGCGGACGGTGACGCTGAACGTGCCGATGCAGGAGGTGATCACCCGGGACAACGTGCCGGTGAAGGTCACCGCCGTCGCGTATTTCCGGGTGGTGGATGCGGACAGGGCGATCGTTGGGGTGGAGGACTACTTCGCGGCGACGTCGCAGATCGCGCAGACCACGCTGCGGTCGATACTCGGCAAGGCGGAATTGGATGCCCTGCTGGCGGAGCGGGAGCGGCTCAACGAGGACCTGCAGAAGGTGATCGATCAGCAGACAGAGCCGTGGGGCGTGAAGGTCACGACCGTGGAGATCAAGGACGTGGAGATTCCGCGGGACATGCAGCGGGCGATTGCGCGGCAGGCGGAGGCCGAGCGCGAGCGGCGCGCCAAGATCATCAATGCGGAGGCCGAGTACCAGGCGTCGTCGCGGCTCGCCGAGGCCGCAGACATCATCAGCCGGAATCCGACCACACTGCAGTTGCGTTACCTGCAGACACTGGGGGAGTTGGGTGGGGAGAGCACGTCGACCGTGGTGTTCCCGGTGCCGATCGACCTGATCCGGCCGTTCCTCGCCGGCGACAACGTGCCGGCGCCCTCGACGAGTAGCGAGCGGCCTGCGCTGCGGGGCCGGAGCGACATGGAGTCGCTCATCGCCGGCTGGACGTCGGTGCGAGCCGACGCCCAGCGGGCGACTGAGTAGCGAGCGTCAGTTCGACGGCTTTCCGACTGGGATGGTCTCCCCGAGGTCGCCGGCGTCGTGTTCGTCGCCGCACGCGCAGTCGTCGCCGCAGCCGCCGCAGCCACCGGCGTAGGAGTCGTCGTCGGCGTCGCAGTCGAGGACGCCACCGAGCTTGGCAGCGAAGTCGTCGTCGAGGTCGTGGGTGAGCTCGTGGATCTCGTCGACCAGGTTGATCAGGTGCTGCGGCGCGAACGGGTCGGCGTCGACCAGCGTCGAGACCAGCAGGTGCCCGTCCTCGATCGTGAAGCGCAGACGCGGCCACTCGGCGGACAGTTCCGGCAGGTTCTGTATGGCCGCGGCACCGTCACCGAGTTCCGACAGGATCGACGCCCACACGTGCAGCTGCGGACCGTCCTCGGCGACCGTGACGTAGAGCCCGAAGCCGTGGACCGGGATGGCGATGTCGCCGTCCTCGTCAACCTCCGGCGCGCTGCCGAGGAGTTCGGTCAGCGTGCGAAGGCTCAGGGCCTGCAGCTGCTCGCGGCTGTCGGTCGCGATCGCGAACGCGCCATCGAGCTGCAGCGGCTGGTCGGTGGTGTCGTGCTCGGTCATGATTCCCCTGTCCGGCGCCGGCCGGATCTACGGTTCGGACGCTGCAAAGTCGGGTGGCGGGTGGGTGTCAACGGTATCTCGCTGCGCCTGTGCCGGACGATCGGGTCACGACGCAGTCACCATCCTGCCTGTGTCGGTCGCTAAAGTTCATCCGCTGATGATCTTCAGGAGGGGACGCAAGGTGGCGGAGATGCCGATCGGTGGGGAAGCGGACGTGGTCTCGGACGGCATGTCAGGGGATGTAGCTCGTCGACTCAACCGTCAGCTCGAGGTGTGGCGCCAGGATCTGCTGGCGCTCGATCGACGTCAGCGGCTGCTGTACTTCAAGCACACCAAGAGCGCATCCCTGGAGATCGGTACACCGACCGGGATCGATCTGCTCGAGTTGGTCACCGAGGGCGAGGCTCCGCTGTACGCGCCGGCCACGGATGCCGAGGACCCGCGTCCTCCGGCCGGTGCCATCACGGTGGCGAACAAGACTGCCGACACGTTGAAGGCGGCACTTCGCAGGCTCGATGTGCTGTCGCAGCAGACATACGCCGACAAGGGCGTCTGGACGCTGTATCTCGGTATCGGTGTGCTGCGCTGGGTCGATCCGGCGGACGGTGCTGCGGTCGAGAGTCCACTGTTGATGGTGCCGGTTCAGCTCAAGCGGACCGGAACCGACTCGCCCTTCGTGCTGTTTCGTACGGACGACGATGTCTCACTCAACCCGGCGCTGAAACTCAAGATGGACGAGTTCGGAATCGACCTTCCCGACGTCGATCCTGACACCGCCGATATCGAAGACCTCTGGGACGCAGTCGAGTCCGCGATCGACGGTCGCCCGGGGTGGGCGCTGCTCGAGCGGGCGGTGTGTTCAACGTTCACCTTCCATAAGGAAGCGATCTTCCGCGATCTGCAGAACAACGCGGCGGCAGTGGCCGATCATCCGATGGTCCAGCTGCTCGCGGTCGGCCCGGATGCGCCCGCTGCCGGTGACTTCGCGTTCGACCCGGTGCCGGTGGACCGGCTCGACGACATCAGCCCTCCGGAACAGATGTTCAGCATCCTTGATGCCGACTCGAGTCAGCGCCGGTGCATTCTGGCCGCGGCCAACGGCAAGAGCTTCGTGATGGACGGGCCGCCCGGCACCGGCAAGAGTCAGACGATCGCCAACATGATCGCGGAACTCATGGCGACCGGAAAGTCGGTGCTGTTCGTCAGTGAGAAGGCCGCGGCACTCGATGTCGTCCGCGACCGGTTGCGTGGCGCCGGGCTGGGGCAGTTCCTCTTCGAGCTCCACGGTGCGGCGGCCACCCGCAAGGCCGTCGTGCAGGAACTCGCCGCGACCCTCAAGACCCGGGCCTCTGCAGCACGCACCTTCACCGAACTCGAGGCGGGCCATCTCGTTCGGACACGCGAAGAACTCACCGCGTTCGCGGTGGCGATGAACGAGGTTCGCACTCCCCTGGGGATGTCGGTCTTCCAGGTCGTCGGTCGCATCGAATCGCTGTCGGAACACGTCGACGCCTCCGCAATCGCGGGGTCGCAGCGGCACGACATGACCGCCGAAGACCTCGCGGCGCTCCGCGCGCACGCCCGCTTGCTCGGGAATCTCTGGCATGTCACCGAGCGGGGCGACGACTATCTGTGGCGCGGGCTCGAACGCGACGATCTCGGGTCCCCGGAGGCGCGCGACCTCAAACGGGCGGCAGGTGACTGCGCCGAGGCCGGCTCGGCCCTCTCGACACGCATCGACACCGCTGACGCCGAAACGAATCTCAGGTTCCCACGCAACTCCGAGGGGTTGCAGCGGCGGTCGAATCTACTTCGGCTCCTGGAGAATCGGGTCGATGTTCCAGTCGACTGGTTCACCCGCAACTCTCTGGTCCCGGCGCGAGAGCGTCTCGCGCAGGCACGCTCGGCCGTGGAGCAGATTTCGGACGGCATTGCGGACTTGGAGAGCACGGTTGGTCCGCGATGGGACGATCTCGAGGCGTCGTGGCTCGAGCCGCTGAGGAAAGGCCTCTCGGATCCCTTGCTTGGGATCTCAGCGACGCCGAGCTCGATCGACGCCCTGAACCGCCAGCTCGCCGATGTCACGGATCAGGTGGAACCTCTGGTCTCCGATGCCACTCAGCTGGCGACGTTGCTCGGTCTCCCATCCGCTGGAATGACTGCGCGACGTGCGGGCGAGTTGGTGGAACTGGCCCTTCTCGGTGCCGCTACGCACCGACCAGAGAGCAGTTGGTTCAACGCGGCGTTGCAGAACCAGGTATCCGGGTCGATCGCCGTGATGGAGAGTCTCGTCGAACACGCCCGCCGCCGTGAGGAAGCGATGCGCGGTCACTTCACCCCGGAGGCGCTGGAGCTGGACCTCGCCGCGCTCACCGTGCGGTTCCGCGAGGTGCACACCGGGTTCCGCAAGTTGTCGAAGGCTGCGCGCACGGACAAGAAGGCTCTGCGTGCGGTCACGGTGACGGGCAAGGTCGACAAGGATCTCATCGCGCGCCTCGACGAGGCGGCCAGCTGGCAACAGTCGGTGCGGGAGATGGATGCCGGCGCGAACGCGCACTCGTCTCGACTGGGGGCCTCCTACGCCGGCTTCGCCACCGACTTCGATGCACTGCGCTCGGCGCTCGACAATGCCCGTCGAGCAACGCAACTCGCCGGCGTGGACGTCGACGCCGGCAAGTTGGCACACCAGCTCGGCCGGGACGGCGTGCCGGATCCGGCGTTGGTCCTGATCGCGGAGCGGCTGTCCGGGCTTCTCGACCGGTGGCGGACAACGATGTCTGAGCTGGACGATCGTGTGCCGTTCTCGGCCGTCGAAGACCGGGCCGTGGACGAGGTCGGTCTGTGGGCCATGGAGGCGACCGAGCGGATCGCTCCGGTACGTTCCGCGCTCGTCCAGGTGTGCGCGGTTGCGCAGAACGAGCTCTCGATCGGCCTCGCGAGCGACTACCTCGAGAAGGTGGCGCACGTCCGGGCCAACCTGCTCGAACTTGCGGCGGATTCGGCGGGAGATCGTGCGCTGTTCGGGGGCATCGAGCTCGGTATGGACTCCGACTTCGCCGGGATCGCCGCAAGGCTGGACTGGGCCGAACAGGTGCGCTCGGCGGTCGGCATGCGGATTCCGGACGCTGCCGCGAGCCGATTCGCCTTCGTGACCATGCCGGCGTCCGAGCTGGACGAGGTTACCGAACGGTGGCACCGTGCATGCGGCAACCTCGTGCGGCACTTCACGCCGGCGCGCCAGGCGGAAGTCGAAGTGGATCTGACGGCGGACATCGACGACGCCGTCGAACTGCTGACCGATCTGGAAGCCACCGCGGTGCCGGACATCGAGAGTTGGTGCTCCTACGTGCGCGAGAACAGCTGGGCCGACGAGGCCGGCTTCGGGCCGGTACTCGCAGAGCTCCGGAAGTCGCGTCGATCGGCCGAGACCGTCGCCCAGTCGATCGAGTATGCCGCCCTTGAGGCGTGGATCGACGAGACTGTCCGACGAGACCTGCGACTGGCTGGGTACCGGGCGGACAACCGCGACGGCGCGGTCGAACGGTTCCGGCAGTTGGACCACGCACTCATGAAGGACGCCCACGCACGGGTGATCGAACGGTGCAACGAACGTGCGCCGCGGACGTTGACGAGTCGTGCGGCCCAGGTGATCGTCCGCGAGGCCGAGAAGAAGACCCGGCACAAGCCGGTACGTGTCCTGCTCGAGGAAACCGATTCCCTGGCACAGGAACTCAAGCCGTGCTTCATGATGACGCCCCTCACCGTGTCGCAGTTCCTGTCGCCGAACATGCGTTTCGATGTGGTGATTTTCGACGAGGCGTCGCAGGTGTTGCCGTCGGACGCGGTCAACTGTGTCTATCGTGGGCGGCAGCTGATCGTCGCCGGTGACCAGAAGCAGCTCCCGCCCACGGACTTCTTCTCGGCATCCACCGATATCGCGGACAACGAGGATGGCGACGAGCTCGACGTGTTCCAATCCGTGCTGGACCTCGCGAAGGGTGCCGGTGGACTGACGTCGCTGCCGTTGAACTGGCACTACCGCAGTCGTCACGAGGATCTGATCACCTACTCGAATTACCGTTTCTACGACGGGAAGCTGTTCACGTTCCCCAGTGCCGTATTCGACGCGCCGAACCTCGGTGTGGAGCTGATCCCCGTCAACGGCACCTATCGGCGCGGCACCAGTCGGGACAACCCGGTGGAGGCCGCCAAGGTCGTCGAGCGGGTGCTGTACTTCACCGAGCACCACCCCGGTGAATCGCTCGGCGTGGTGACCTTCTCGTCGGCGCAGGCCGACGCCGTCCAGGCCGAGATCGAGCGGCAGTCCGCGGCGCACCCGGTGCTCGCGGACCTGCTCGGCGACCACGATCGCCTCGACGGCTTCTTCGTCAAGAGCCTCGAGAACGTGCAGGGCGACGAGCGTGACGTCATCATCTTCTCGCTCGGCTACGGCCCGGATGAGAACGGCAAGTTCACGATGAACTTCGGTCCTCTCAACCGGGACGGCGGCTGGCGTCGGCTGAACGTCGCGATCACCCGTGCTCGCCAGCGCGTCGAGATCGTCTCGTCCTTCCGGGCCGCCCACATGTCGGCAACGTCGAACGAGGCGATCCGGCACTTGAAGAACTACTTGGACTTCGCCGAGCGCGGCCAGAAGGCGCTGGCACTCGATCTCGAGGACAGCCTCGGCGACGTCGAGAGCCCTTTCGAAGAGCAGGTGATCGACCGGATTCGCAGCTGGGGATACGAGGTCGTCCCGCAGGTGGGTGTGGCCGGCTACCGCATCGACATGGCGGTGCGGCATCCCGACAAGCCGGGGAGCTACGCGATCGGGATCGAGTGCGACGGTGCCGCGTACCACTCGTCGCGAACGGCACGCGACCGTGACCGGTTGCGCGAAGCAGTGCTACGGAACCTCGGCTGGGAGATCCACCGGATCTGGGGGCTGAGCTGGTGGCGGGAGCGAGAGGTGCAGGAGAAGCGGTTGCGTGCCGCGATCGAGGAAGCGATCGCGGCCGACGGGTCGGTGCCCACCCTCGTTGTGGACCGAACGGTGTCGGTGCCTGAAGTACAGGTCGTCGACGTCGATTTCGATTCGAAGCCCGACTGGGTAACCGACTATCGACGGTACCGGGACTACGGCGGGTTGGTCCGCGACGTGAAGACCGCCGAGGGCAAACGTGATCTGCGGTCCTTCTTCACGAAGGCTATCCAGACGGAAGCCCCGGTCCACAAGGAAGTTCTCCTCGAACGATTCAAGGACGAGTGGGGCATCCAGCGGCTCCGGGCCGCGACCCGGCAGATCGCGGAGGACGTCCTGCGTGCCGTGGAAGTGGACGGGCGTTCCGTGTCGCCCGGCAACGACGACGTGTGCCGTCTTCCGGGCAAGCCACGCCCCGACGTTCGGGTTCCCGTTCGCGGACTGCCGCCCCGCAAGCTCGAGCACATCCCGTTCGAGGAACTCGATCTCGCAGTCGCGCACATCATTCAGGACGCGCGCTCCATCGACATCGACCCGCTTGCCCAGCAGGTCGTGAAGACCTTCGGGTGGCAGCGCGTGACCGAGGAGGCGCGCTCGACTGTCGAGGCTTCCGTCGTGCGGCTAGCTGCGGCCGGGGACGTGGCTCGGTCGGAGACTGGCGAGTTGTCGGTGGTGTTCGACTGACGCCCGTTGGGCGAATGGGTTCGGTAGCGAGCTGCGCCGTATAAACGACGAACGAATCTTGGAAGGTGAGACGGGATCGAATGTTTGAAATCACTTGGACGGGGGGGCAGGATCGCAGATGAGCCGGCCGCGGTAGCAGATGCGTTGGAGTACCTGCTGAGTGTTGAGGCGTCCGAGGCAGCTCAGGAGAACAGGGATGAAATTGAAGCGTTAGCGCGTAGGAGTCATCCCGCGGCGGACGTTAATGTAGACGTCGTACCGGTCAGCCATCACGTGGTGCCCGTGCCGAACGGGAACCAAACCGGGTATCTGGTTACTGTGATCGCCCAGTTGAAAGTCGAGGTCGACTATCACTTCGAACTGGATGACGACGACCTCGACGTCTAGTTGTTGGAGGCGCGTTCGGCTCTGAGAGCTGCGGCCCTGTTGGCGAGCTGCCTGCGGTGAGCCTGCAGCTTTCCTAGCCGGGCGCGCCCGGCCCCGGTGTCGTCCGCGCCGCGCCTTTGCTGTTCTTCGATCCGGATCCGCAGCTCGGCGAGCTTGCGGTTGATTGCGTTGAGGTCATTGGGGTCCGGCTCGGGTAGGACAGGTGCCGGTGATCGCTTCGGCTTGCGATTCTTCGGGGTCTTCACCGGTGCGGGCCCGCCGGCCCGCTTCACCGGCGCATGTGACGATGCCGTCGGCCGGTCAGCACCCGTCTTCTTCTGCGAACGCGTTCTTCGCACTGCGTTCACAACGCGCCGCGCAGCGGCAGCCGTCTCCCGGTAGTGCTTCTCCTCCTCAGAGTCCGATTCTATGGAGGCGCCCAACGGCCGTAGGCCGTTCTTGCTCACGTATCGAGCGGCTGCAGCGATCGTCTCCTCGAGGCCTTTACAGCGACCGCACCGTGCAGCCCTTCCGCTCGCGGGTTTCTTCGCCGCGTTTCCACACCATCCGCACGTGCTCCCGGCCTTTCGTGGTTTCGAGGCCGTCGCACCAGACTTCTTCGGGGTTGGGCGTGGCTCGACATCCGGAATGCCAGCACCCTTCACGTCGCGACCACCAGTGCTAGGTGTGCGCGCCTTCGACATCGGATTGCCGGTGTGCAGAACCACTCCGGTGCGTCGCGTTTGAACCATGCCTACCCCCCAATGGAACTACTGAGTCGAACTCCCTAACAGCTCCGACCGCTTCCCACTCCACGTGACGATCAACTCGTCGCGCGCCCGGCTGGCGGCGACGTACAGCAGCGACCGCTCGCGCAGGAGAGCCTCCGCCTGCTCGTCGTCGGGAACCGACTTGAGCGACGCCGACGAGGGAACATGGGCGTCGTCGACGCCGGCGAGGATGACGCGGGAGAACTCCATGCCCTTGGACCGGTGCATGGTGAGCACCTGGACACAGTCGCCGGCGACCGGCTTGTCGTCGAGGGCGCGGGCCGCAACGTCGCGTTCGCCGAGGGCACGCACGAATTGGTCGCGGACCGCCTCGGAGCGGGTAAGGACCGCAATCGAGGACGGTTCGACGCCCTTGGCGATCCAGGACTTCACCTGGGACGCGACCTCGTCGAGTTCGTCTGCTGCGGAATCGCATTCGACGAGTTCCGGTGCTGGCCCGCGACGGGCTGAACGATAGCCGGCCGTCGATTCGTCGTCCTGTTCGAGATCCTTGTACTCGGCTCCGCTGAGGATGCTGACCGCGAAGTGCAGGTTCTGAGCGGTGGTCCGGTAGTTCAGGGTGAGCCGCCGCGACCGTCCGACGATCTTGATGCCGAGCCGGCCCAGCACCACGGGCTGGCCGTAGATCCGCTGGTGCGAGTCCTCGGAGATGAACAGGTCGTTCGATCCCTCGGCCACAAGGTCCCGTAGCAACGCCCAGTGCGTTGCGTGCAGGTCCTGTGCCTCGTCGACGATGACGTGATCGACCAGGTGGTCCGCACCCGCGTCGGTGCGCAGCCGCAGCGACTCGGCCGCTAGGGCGAGCACCTCGGCGTAGCTGAGGGTTCCGTCCATCCGGGCCTGCCGGCGGTAGGCTTCGACGAGCTTCCACACCGCGATCCGCTGCGGCCGGCTGAGCCGCACGCCGCGACCGGGCCGGGCCACCTTGACGTACTGCTCCAACGTCGTCACCCGGTTCGCGAGAATCACGGCAACGTATTCGTTCTCGAGGAAGCTCGGCGTGGCCATCTTCGGGTCGAGCCCGGTAGCGGCCTCGGCGACTACGTTGCGCCACACCGACGAGCGGGTCCGAGAATTGATCGAATCGGGGCTCGCGTACCCGAGCACGGACTGCGCAGTCTCGGCAAGGTTGGTCGCCTGGCGCAGCACCGCATACCCGAGGGCATCGATACCGCCGACGTATACGCCGGGCTCACCGGGCTTCTCGGCGATTCGCAGCGTGGGGTCGAGCAGCTGGAGATCCGACTTGAGTGACTGCGCGAGGGTCTTGTTGTAGGTGGTCAGCACGATCCGGGCATCGGGATTCGCGTGCGCGAGGTTGCGGGCACGGTGGATCGCGACGACGGTCTTGCCAGTGCCGGCACCGCCGGACAGCCGGAACGCACCGTTGTAGTTCTTCTCCGCGTACGTCCGCTGCTCGGGGTGTAGGAACACGCGCCAGGCCGCGAAGTCGTCGCTCTCGATGGCGCGTCGGAGTTCGTCGTTGTCTTCGATGAAGGCGAACTGCATCTTCGATGCCGGCTGTTCGAGCGCCTTGAGGATCTGCTCGTCCTCGTCGAGGTTCTCGTCGACGGGTGCGTCGGAGAGACCGTACTTGATACGGATGTCGTCGATGCTCGTGCCGGTCGCAAGATCGAGCAGTGCACCGCCCTGCCAACCGACGGCGCGTTCGGCGATCAGCATGACGGCGTCCTCATCGACGGCCGTGAGTGCTTCCGACGCGGCGGCTGGGTCGATGCCGAGTCGGTCGGTGAGGTCCTCGAGCGTGAATCCGAGGCCCGCGAGGTAGCCCTGCGGCGCGGTCTTGAGTGCACGATCCAGTTCACCGCTGTGGTCGGGGACGACGACCCGCTTCTTGCGATCGTCGGTGCCGTCGAGTTCACCGATAATGCCTTCGAGCACACCGTTGATCGGGTTGATCTGGAGCCGGGACCGCTCGGCGAGCTTGTTCGCCTCGTCGTGCGGCCACGTGCCCATGTAAATGAACGTGGGGTCGTCTCCGAATTTGTCGTCGACCTTGAACAGAATCGCGCGGAAGTTCAGATCCACCCGGCCGGTGCGCACCCGCTTGTCGACGGCGCCCTTGATCGGTTCGATGTGCAGGCCGGGGGATTTGTGGTCGGCGGACAGCTTCTCGATGAACGCCCACACCTTGTTCTTGATCGAACCGTCGAGCTTCGGCATCGCCTTGCTGTTCGATGCGAGGACGAGATTCGCCACCTACACCACCCCGTTCTTCTTCAACGCTTCCACGATCTGCCCAGCATCTGGTGGGCACATGGTCCACCCCAGTTCGGCCATCGTGTTTGTCAGCTCCGGCTGCTCTTCGATCACCACACCGATGCGGAGATCGGCCCACGCGAGGTCGAGGACATCGCCGTCATCGGTCTCGTAGCCGAGCGCCGGTGTCGGTACGTCGACGCGGGATTCGGCAAGGGAGACAACGAGTGCCTTCTCAGCGTCGGAGACGGTGGCATCGACCAGACCTTGCCACCGAGGGGCGAGCGCGACCACGCTCGGCGCGCTGGCCGGGGCGATGGCGTTGGGCACGCCGACAGTGGCGCTGTGGTGACGGTCGCTGAACCCCAGCCGGTCCGACGTCAGTACGCTCAGCCATCCCACGACAGTTCCCGAGGCGATCAGGCGGTGGAACTGGGGCATCATGCCCTCGACCTGAAACATCATGCTCAAGGCCGCGAGAATGTCCTCGGCCGTTGCATTTTCGATGAAGCCGTCGGTCTCCAGGTCGGGCAGGTTCTTACCCGGAAGCGCCGACTGGGGGTTCGCGACGGTGAATCGGGCGAACGCCTTGGTGAATTCGTCGCGGAGGTCACGAGTGTCCTCCACGGTGGCGGCAGCGGACGAGAGTTCCTCCATCCGGGGAAGGAACTTGGTCAACTCCGCAAACGGGCCGGGTTGATCCACTGTCTTCTCGGACTCGACGGTTTCCGTGTTGCGGAGCGTGAACACCAGGTCGTCGGTATCGATGTCGAGGTGGTTGAACAGCTTCCGCAGACCTGCCAGCTTCGAACGGGTCGAGTTCGCGGTCATCACCGTCAGCCCCGGAACCACCTGGGATTCCCAGCCGGGTACCTCGTACGAATCCTCGACCACCGTAAGGTCGTTCGATTCGGCCGCGTAGGCGAAGATCTCCTCGCGGCGTTCGTCGACGAGAAGGCGGATCACCTCGACGTAGGCCTCTTTCCAGCTTGCGACCGTCTTACGGGTGTCGCCGAACTCGAACGAGACGATGGTGCGGTTGGTGAATGACTCGTCGTCACCCATCGGCACGGACGGCAGCGGCGGCACGTACGGCTCGAAGTCGGTGGACGGCAGCGGCCAGTACTTCAGCGCGACGGCGGTCAGCGCATGCGTACGTTCCGCGAGCTGCGTCACCGTCCACACGTCGGCACTCTTCAGTAGGGCGTTGAGTCGATAAGGCGAGGCGTCGAACCCATTGTCGCGCTTCTTCTTATCCGCGAACGGGGAGTTGGAGTAGCTGGAGTTGTAGCCGGTCACCGTCAGGTTGCCGATGCGGTTACACCAGGTCGCGTGGATCTCTTCCGCGTCATCACCCAGGTCTTGCCGCCATGCCGAGGTGAGCGTCTGCGGCATGATGTGCTCGATGCTGATCGACTGGCTCTCCAACGCTTTGGCGATGTCGTGGGTGTCGTTGGACGAGTTGTTCTCGAGGCACTCGAACAGGTAACTGCGGTTCTCGCCCTTGATGTTGTAAAGGTTGCGGGAGGCGAAGGACTCCTTGAATTCGTCGTCGGTGGGGAACCGACCCGAGGCGGTGCGTCGGCGCAGGGAGTAAGTCAGAGCATCCGAAAAGCGATCGACCTCGCCGCGAACCCGATGAATCTCGGAGTACAGGGTCGCGAAGACCCTGTTGAGGGATTGCGTGGGGACACCGCAGACGAACCGCCGGAACAGGTAGGAGTCGAGGATCGTGATGACCTCGGTGAAGTCCTCCGGTGACACTGTGCCGGCCTTCACCTCCCCGAGCAAGGGCATGGTCAGTGGCAGCGTCACGTCGTGCTTGACCATGTTGAAGCGACGCAGCCGCTTGTCCGCGGCGGCGATGCCGGTGCTGGCCGTGTTGAGCTCGTGGCTGTACGCAGCGTAGTCGCGCATCTCCGAGAGGATGTCGCGGGTGCTGGCCTTGGCGTTCTTCTGATAGTCGCGGAACGCCTCGTACACACCATCCTGTCGTGGCGTCTTGCCTGTCTTCGAGACCAGGTAGAAGCGGATGAACCAGTCGGTGCGGTAGTCGACCGCCTGCTCGATGCGGTTCCAGTAGTTCTCGTACAGATCCTCTTGCTCGTGGCTCGGCTGGTGCATCAACACCACGTTGCGGATCTTGTCGGCTTCGCTGAGCTCGAGGCCGGTCGAGTTAATGCTCTCGAAGATCCGTTGGGGATCGTCGTGCCGCTGCAGATCCAACGCCATCACTTCCAGTCGTTCGATGGCCTGCCAGATCTGGTCGCCGTCGAGCTCGCGCCCGGCGATCCGCTCGCGGAAGTACCGGTAGTTAGCGGTGACGGTGGAGGACTCTATGGGGGTATCGCCTCGCAGGAGGCGGCTGTAGGCGTCGTTGTCGTTCTTCACTGGTTTGAGCTTGAACTTGACAGCGTCGTGCTTGTCTCGGATGAGGAGGTAACTGTCACGGATCGTCGCCGCCAGGTTGGCGTCCTCGGATGTGGCGGCGCCGTCCTCGAGCGAGTGAACCAACGCCAGCATCAGCAGGCTGCTGGTGGTGAGCCGCTGCTGGCCGTCGATCACGACGTACGTGAAGGACGTTTCGGGGTGGCCGACAATCGCGCCGAAGAAATGCGTTTCGCGGTCCTGGCGGATGATGTCGACCAGATCGTCGAACAATCTTGCGCAGTGCTTGAGCTTCCAGTCGTAGTTGCGCTGGTACACGGGGATCAGCAGGTGCTTGCTGTTGCCGTCGAACAGCTCCGTGATCCGCCTGATACTGCCCTTCACTGCCTACCCCTCCTCTTGAACCGGGTTCGCACCTACGCCACCCCGTTCCTTTTCAACGCTTCCACGATCTGCCCGGCATCAGGTGGGCACATCGTCCACCCCAGTTCGGTCATCGTATTGGTCAGCTCCGACAGGTCCTCCGCCACCACGCCGACACGGACATCCGCCCACGCGAGGTCGATGACGTCGCCGTCGTCGGTTTCGTAGCCGAGCGCCGGCGCCGGCAGTTCGACGCCGGACTTGGCCAGCGCCAGCACGAGTGCCTTTTCCGTATCGGAGACCGCACTGTCGAACACGTCCTGCCACTCGGCGGATAACTCGACGGTTTCCGAGATCGGTTCGGCGACAGGCGCGGTGGCGTCGGCGTCGAGCAGGCTCATGGTGGTGATGCGGTGACGGTCGCTGAGCCCCAGCCAGTTCGACAGCCGCAGCCATTCCTTCCAGGCGCGCCCGTCGTGGATCTCGAGCTTCTCGTCCCGGTCGTCCACGGCGAGCACTGCGTTGATGGTGCGGGTGCCGCTGCGCATGGCGGCGGTGACGGCGACCGGACCGTCGGCATACGACCAGCACATGTCGCTGCCGTCATCGAACAAGGTCGGGTGGGTATCGAGCAGGGCGCGCGCGGCTTTACCGAGCGAGTCGGCGGCGCCCTTCACGCGGTTGTCGCCCCGCACGAACGCCATCGGCAGCCACCGGCCTATGGCCTCCCATGCGTCGACGTCGGGATCGGTGAGGAAGGCGAGCAGCGTGGTGATCGGGTCCGCGGTCAACAGCTTGAGCAGTGCCGGACGCAGGTGCCCCGCCTTCATCGCGTTGGAGGCGGCCTGCTCGGTGTGCCACGGCGGCGGCACGGTCTCGCCGGCCTTGAACCGCTGGAGGTCCTCGTGCCCGAACGACCACACCAGGTGCCCGCTGCCGCGCAGAATCGCCCGCTTTGAGGCGTCGTCGGACACTCGATTGCAGCCGGGTACCGCGTGGAACTTGCGGCCGTCCGCGAACAGCGCGATCCGCGGAATCTCCGGGTCGGTGGTGGCCAGCTCGAAATCCGGCTTGGAATTCGCCATGTGCACCTGAGGCGTGAGCTTCCAGGTGCGGATCTTCTTGCCGGGCAGCGTGATCGTCGCGGACGGGCCGTAGGTACCGGGGGTCTCCTTCACGGTCGCGCCCATCGTGCGCAGCCGCTCGACGAACGCGACGTAGAACTCCTTCTCCAGCGGTGACTCCTCGCTGCCGACGGGCGTGCGAGGTGCCTCCTCGGTGACGGCGTCGATCCACTCGTCGAGGTTAGGGTCGGCGTCGCCGTCCACACCGAGAAGCTGATCGAGCACCCGCAGCGCGGTCTTGCGGGACACCTTGTCCAGCTCGTGGGGCGGCGCGAACGGCAACAGGCACTTGTGGCAGGCGAGTCGGTCGTGGTCGGCGCAGTCGCAGTCGCGGACCACCGTGCGGGCCGCGTCGAGCACCGCCCACACCTTGGCCGGGTCGGCGAACTCGGCGAGATAGCCGGTGCCGCCGGGGACGGTGTCGTGGATCAGCAGCGCCCGCTGGCTGGGGGCGTGCAGCGCGTCGGTAATGGTGGCGACGTCGAGGTGTTCGGGGGAGCCGCCGATCACCTGCCGCAGACCGAGCAGGATCGCCGCGCTGAGACTGGGGTGCGCGAACATGTCGTACTCGAGCGACCGCGGCAGGTGCAGCAGCACACCCTGGGTGCGCAGGGTGCGCGCGAGCGCGATCTCCCGGACGTGCTCGGTGGTGGCGTTGCGGTGCCGGCACCAGCTGCGGTGCTCGTGCCGGCTGTTGCGGCCGGCGCTCTTGTCGAGCTGCCCGCACGACGCGCAGACCCGGAACAGACCCGTGGTGGTCTCCTGCCCGGCAATGGTGCGGCTGCGGCCCTGCGAGGTGCGCTTGCCCATGTTCAGCCAGCGAACGTCCAGGCGGCGCAGGTATTCGGCCCCGAACTCGAGATCGCCGACGAACCAGGACCGGTCCACGTTGACCGGGTCGATGTCGGCGGCGGTGACGACGGTGAACGACTCCTTGTGCCGTTCGTCGCGGGAGTCGTTGATGGACGCCTCGTCGCGGCGGACCTCCGCGGACACCCGCGCCAGCTCGACCACCTGCAGTTGCTGGCTGACGTCGGCGATGCCGCCGGTCTCGCAGCGCGGGCACGCGGTGACCGTCGGCGGTTCCTCGCCGGCGTGGGTGATGCCCGCCCACCCGCACTGCGGGCACAGCCGCCAGGTGTGGATGTTGGATTCACCGGCGCCGAGGTCGACGGCGTCGATCTTCGCCGCCAGGCCCTGCGCGTAGAAGGTGGCGCCGGGGGCGAGTTCGGTGAGCGCGACGCGGGAGCCGCGCTGGTAGCTGGTGGCCTCGCCCATGTACTGGTTGGTGTCTGGGTCGATCCAGGTGACGCCGACGTCGAGGGTGACCGAGTCGTCGAGCAGCGTGTAGTTGGGCAGCACGCCGTACCGCTCGAGGACGCTGATCCAGTAGTCGTCGGTGAGGTCGTGGATCTGCCCACCGAGCAGCCGCAGCGAACCCTTGGCGGTGCGCAGGTCGCGTAGGTCGTCGTCGGTGGCGGCGGGGGAGGATGCCCGACGCTCGAATTCCGGCATCTCGGCTTCGACGGCGGCGCGCCGTGCGGTGAGTTCGGTGAGGTCCCGGTTCCAGCGGTGCACGGCCTCCTGCAGGTCGGTGACGAGTCCGCTCGCGCTGCCGTCCGGGCCGGGAGTTGCCCAGGTGCGCAACGAGTCCCGGGTGTGCTCGTCGAGGACGCCGTCGAACTGGGCGAGGAATTCGTCGACGAGGCGGTCGGCGTCGGTGTCCACTGCGGCGAGCAGGCCGGCCATCCAGCTGCCCGGATCGAAGCTGCCGAGCACGGCGCGGGCGCCACGGGGCGCGACCGTGCCCGGGTCGCGGGCCAGGCGGTCGATCACGTGCGCCACGAACTGGCGCTGCAGGATCTCCTCGGCGGTGAGGAAGGTGGCGGGCGGGCGGACGTCGCCCTGGATCACCGACGTCGGATCGTACAGCTTGGGCAGGTGCTCGCCGCGGCCGCGGACGAACGCGAGGACCAGCGAGTTGCCGGTCAGACGGCCGGCGCGGCCCACCCGCTGCAGGTACGACGAGACGGTGCGCGGCAGCGATCCGAGCATCACCGTGGACAGGTCGCCGATGTCGATACCCATCTCCAGGGTGGGGGTGGCGACGAGGACGTTGGGGGACTGCGGGTCGGCGCCGCCACGTTTGAACGCGGTCTCGTAGCCGAGCCGGGTCGCGGTGGGCAGCAGCGACGTGTGTTCGCGGGCGACGACGCGTTTCATCTCGGCGCTGTCGTAGAGCCGGCGGTAGAAGTTCTGCGCCTTGGGGGCGCGGGCGAGGGTGCCGGGGCAGCGGACGAGCAGGCAGGGAGCGCCGTCGAGCTGGTCGACGACGGTGGCGGTGCCGGCGGTGGGCGTCTGGCAGACGCTGCACACCAGCAGGTGCCGGCCCGCGGCGAGATTGTCGTCGGTGGGGGCGGACACGACGACCGAGGCGGCCGAGAGGCTGTAGGCGGTGAGCCCGGACTCGGTGAGGTCGGCGGTGAGCACCCGCTGCTCGGCGAGGACCGAGAACAAGGAGCGGGCCAGGAAGCTGCCGTCGAACGGGGAGACGTTCAGGCACTGCGACGCCCACCGCGCGTGCCACGACGAGGGGGCGGTGATCGCGTCGAATCCCTCGGGGACGGAACGAGATCCGACAGCCGGGAAGGCGGGCGCCGGGCGGCCCTTCGGGAACGCGGGCATGCCCTCACCCTTGGGGCGGGCACCCCACACCCAGCGCCGGTTGGCGTCCTTGTCGATGTACTTGCGCAACCACGGGTGGTGGATGGCGCCACGGGTGCGGACGCGTTCGACGGTGCCGCGCACCCAGCGGGTGACGGCCGCGGCATCGGGCGGGGTCAGCGACAGCTGGTGTTCGGCGGCGTTGAGGGCGGCACGGCCGAGCCGGACGGGACGCTCCGGCCCGCCGAGGTAGACCTCGGCGACGGCGCTGCCGGTGAGTTCGAGGGTGCGGCCGAGCCGGGACTGCAGGCCGAACTCCAGGTCGATGTCGAACTCGAGGCGGCGCAGCACCTTCGCGGTGGCCTTCTTGCGGGCCACGGTGGACGCGTCCGGCTGCCAGAACGGGGTGAACTCGTCGTGGTCGACGATGTCGGGGGCGAGCAGGTGGTAGCGGCGGGACGGGTCGTCGCCGGCGCGGGCGATCACGGCCTCGCACAGCTCGGGCAGGGTGAGTGTCGACGTGCCGATGGCGCTGCGCAGGGTGGAGCGCAGGCTGAGTGTGTGGGAGCGGGCCTCCACGAAGCCGGCGCGGTGCGCGGCGTCCTGCACGCTATCGGTGAACATCAACGCCTTCTTCTCGTCGGCGTCGAGGCGGGCGTCGCCGAAGAGGTTCGACAGCGTCACCGAGAGCTGGGTGGCGACGGCGCTGCCGAGGAAGCGGATGCCGTCGGCGGCCCCGCAGGCGGGGCACATGTCGTTCTTGGAGTTCTCCTCCACGTCCTCGCCGGTGAGGACGAGGATCGGCAGCACCTTGCCCTCGAGCTGTTCGGTGCTGTCGGGATCGGGCGGGGTGTCGACGATCTCGCGGTCGTCGATGCGGAACCAGCGCAGCCCCTCGACCGGCTCGTCGGGCCGGGCGGCGACGAGCGCCGCTTCGGCGGGCGCGGAGATCAGTGCGCGGAAACGGGAGACGCCGGCGGCGTGGTCGGCGCGGATGGATTCGTCGGTGACGTCGAGGGCGTGACCGGTGGGGGCGAGGCGGGCACCCCAGCCGGAGCGGCCGCAGTGCCGGCAGTACAGCGCGGGCAGGTGCATGACGTCGCCGTCCTCGTCGACGCCGTCGTCCGACCACCGGTAGGTGGTGTTGGTGGCGACGGCCCGGTCGATGCGGGAGAGTTCCCGAATCCACAGGTGCACATCGACGTTCAAAGCGGCGCGGCCGATCTCAGCACGCAAATGTGAGAGCGCGGCGAACAGGTAGTCGAGGAAGCGTTGCTGCGCGGCTCGGACATGGCCGGTCTCGCGGCCGGTGGCCGGGACGTCGAAGAGCGCGTCGGCGAGGTCGGCGAGCGAGATCGCGTCGACGGCGCGGTCTAGCAGGCGGGCCAGTAGCGGGTGCGCCTTGAGCAAGTGCAACTGTTCGACGGGCTCGAGGTGGCGGAGGTCGGCGGGGGTGAGACGGCGGTCGGTGTCGAGGTCGTCGGTGGTGCCGAACAGGTCGGTGCGTTCGAAGATTTCGGGTCGCTCGAACAGCTCGGCGAGCACGGCCGTGGTCAGCGCTGCGTTGCTGGGCGAGCCGGCGGCGAACTCGTCGAGGCGATCGGCGGCGTCGGCGACGGCCGGGGTAATGGGCCGGTACAGCCGATCGAGGGCGGTGTCGCGGTCGACGAGCCAGTCGGCGGCGGTGAGGCGGGTTTCGCCGATGACGGCGTCGGCGTCGAACTGTTCGCCGAAGACGGTGTGCGCGAAGCCGAGCATCGCGGTGGGTTCGGCCTTGGAGCCGAGGGTGGCGGAGGTGGCTACGGCGGTGATGCGTCCGAGGGGGCGGGCTCGGTCCGCGTCGGTGACTGGGGAGGTGTCGGTCCAGTGCACTTTGACGGTGAGGCCGAGGCGGCGCAACAGCATAGCGACGTCTGTGCCTTGTGCGCCGTCATAGGTGTGGAATTCGTCGAGGACGACGTACTGCAGCGAGTCCGCCGACAGGCGCCAGATGTCGGCGCGATCGGGATGCAGCAGCAGGTGATCGAGCATCTTGTAGTTGGTGAGCAGGATGTCCGGGGGAACGGCGTGCATCAACGAGCGGTCGGTGATGAGGCCCTCGTCGGTGACCTTGGTCCGCCCGCCAGTGGACCGCTCACCGGTGTAGAGGCCGGCGGAGACGCCGGACAGTTCACGGTGTTCTGTGATGAGGCGGGCGAGGCGCTCGGCCTGGTCGTTGGCGAGCGCGTTCATCGGGTAGAGGATGAGCGCCTTCATTCCGGTGACGCCGGCAGCCTTCGCCCGCAGTACGTTGTCGAGGATCGGGTAGAGGAACGCCTCGGTCTTACCGGAGCCGGTGCCCGTGGTGACGAGCGTCGGTTGTGGGCGGTCGTGGAACTTCGTCGACAGTCGCTCGAATGCGGCTGCCTGGTGGCCGTAGGGGGTGAATCCCGTTGGCCACCAGTCCAGGTGCAAACTCCAGTTTCCGCCCGCCGGGGCGAACGGCAGACGAAGGCGGACATAGGGGCCTTTGAACATGCCGGTGTCGGGATGGCCGACGAAGTCCGCCAGGGCGCCCTGGGCGTCGGGGTCGGTCAGGGCGAACGTCGTCGCGAGGTAGTCGGTCAGGCCCTCACGAAGGTGGTTGGCCTGGAGGGTGGGAATAAGAGCTCCCATACTCCCTATCTCCTCATCAGTTGCATGCCGGCGGTTGACTGGTAGTCAGATGTCTTTACTACTTACCCTCGTCGGGCGGAACGATAGATGAAATCAACGCCTCTGATTTTCGTTGCATCCTGTTCGCGAGGGTAGAGAGGAAGCGCGCATACCGTTCAACATCGTCCTCGGTTGGTTTACGGCTGATATCGCCATGCGCAATGTCGTTTCGGCATTTCACAACATCCTTGAGTCCGAATCGAATATTGACTGGAGTAGGAGAATCCTCTTCCGCTGAGGGTACGTCGATATCGCCATCGCAAACGGCACGTGGATCGCCCATCAGAGCAAAGAGATTGTCAATTGTCTGACTGTCCGCGTTCGTAACTTCTCGACTGAGAATTGACGCGCTGAGTGTGCCGCATGGGGGCTTGGCTGAGTCATTCCAAAGCTGCGCCATTGAGGGTATCTTTTTGAGTAGTACGCCTCGCTGCTGCGGTTGGTTGCACTCGAGAATCTCCGCCATTCTGGGTAGAGTGTGAAGCTCGCGGATTCCAACAGGAATGCTTCTGGACTGCAGCGCGCCCGAGTCGAGAGCGTCGACGAATTCCTCGGCTAGCATTTTCAGATAGCTCTCGAAGTGGCTGACGAGGAGTACAACGCTCGCTCGCCGAATAGCATTGTTACGTTCTTCTGAATCACTGTCTGGGTGAGATTCGGCGCACAGGCTCAGCAGAAGCCTGACCTCCAACTCCCCGTCCTGGAAGCGTGTAATCGCGCTCAATGTTTGCCTGTTCGTCGTCAGCTGAAGTCAGGAATCAAGCCCGAGATTATCGGGAAGATCCACGGAAATTCCTAGATCGCGGAGTCCATCTGCAACCACGCTGATCCTGTGGAGCATTCGAAAGCGATCGGCAGTTGCGCGGCCAATCGAGGTACGAAAGGACTCGTTTTCGGGCAGCTCTGAGATGAAGTTCCTCACCGAGGCGGCATTTGCGACAACTTGGCCGCGATCCGAGAATGCGACAGGCACCATTATCGCATCAAATAGTGCCTTATTTACCGCGGTCCTTGATCCGGGCATTCGGAACGGGGAGCTGCCAAGGACACCGTGTACGGTTGTACAACATTCTCGAAATAGGTTTACGGAGGCATCGTCAATCACTGACTTGCGATTCGCGCGCATGTATGAGTTTAGAAACTGGCGCAGGGGTGGTCGATAGTCGGCGACGCCTTCGACAAGAGCGAAGAACCGCAGGATGAGCTCCTCTAGATCCATCCGCTTGTTGGAGAATGTTCCTACCAGGTCAGTGAAATACTCCTCCGAAGCGAGTTCTTTTAGCTGCATATTAAACGGCCCGCGATATACGGAATTGCGCAACTCTTGAGCGGTTAGGGTCGCCGCGCCGGTATTCAGGCGCTCAAATACGTCGAACTTGATGTCAGGATGACTATCGGCGGTTATCACAATGCATCTGATGGTACGACCTTCGAGCCTGCGCTGGTCGCGGGGGGCTAGTTCGCTGAAACGTTTTCCCTCTAGCTCTGAAAGCACTGATATTCCGTTTAGGGAAAACTCGTCGTTTAGATAGTTGCGTATCGTGCTCAGTCGCTGCAGTCCGTCGATAACTTCATATACGCCATCGTCGTCTTCTGCGAAGTAGCAAACGGGGATCGGGACATTTAGCAGTAGCGACTCGATTAGCCGGCTCGCCTTTCCCGAGTCCCATACGTACTTGCGCTGGTACTCAATGGTAAGGCTAATTCGACCCTGTCGAATGTCTTCGCTGAGGCTTCTAACTCCCAGGTCATAGGGCTGCGTTACAAGCTTGCGTTCTTCCACAGTGAGATCCAAGGCCTCGGCCTGCTCGCTCGATGCGGAATTTTCGTCTTGGTCATCGAGCTCCTCAAATTCTCCAGGGGGCTCGGGGTTGAAATCGCTTTTCATTGGGACTCCCGGATTTCTCGTTGCATTTCTAGGGGGTGATCCTATTGAGTTCATGTTCGAAATATCGATGCGCGATTTTCATGTCGCGTTCGCGGTCGACGGTAGCGAAGGGTTCCCGGTAGGTGATGCCGTCGACGGTGAGGTCGGTCGGCTTGAGGAAGCCCCTCTTGCGGTACTCGGACGCGAGCTTCGTCGGGAGCTGGCGGCCAGTTGCGTCGTACAGTGCTTCGCGCTCGTACTTCTGCAACACCGGGAACTGAGTACGATAGATCGTTAGCAGCTCCTCGGCAGTGATGCCGAGCATGACCGCGACGATCGCGTCGATTTCGATGAGAGCCTGGCGGCGGTCGGCGCCGCGGCGGAGCGCGGTCTCCCACGCCCATTCGCGGCCGACTGCGCCGATCGGTTCACGGGCGACGTACGCGACGCCTGCGCCCGGAACCCACATGTCGTTTTGCCAGGTGTCTTTATACAACTGCGTCCATAATGGAGCGTATGAGCGGACAAGGCAGTTCAGGCGGAGCGTGCGAAGTATCAGTTGGGACTCGAGGATGTGGTTGCGTACATATGGAATCTTGCCGAGCGTGGAGGTCTTAATGTGACCAACACCCATTACCTTGATGAGGAAGTCTGCAACAAGTGATGCAGTGAACCCAGACATTACCGCCAGGTCTATAGGATCCTCTACAGACAGGGAGAGGATGCCGCCGACATGTGTGGGCGCGGGCGGGATGAGCGCGGAGTGGAGCGTGCGCACGGTTGCAGGATCGCACATTTCACGCCATGCCAGACGGAAATAGTTGGAGCTGGGTTCGTTATGCCACTTTGTATAGCCAGCGATGTAGTCATCATAAGGTTTTGATACCTGATAGTTGGTGCGTGGGACGAAATCGCTGCCGACTGTTTCGAGATCTATCCTGGAGTAGTCTTGATTACTCCGCATCGTTGGGTTTCCTTGTTGGTAAATTGGCGTGGCGACGGTCAGGTGGGGCCCTTGAAGGATGATATCTTCCCAGCGGTCGGGTACTGCTGACCGCAATTCAAAGAATCCAGCTTTACGGTCGCGATCTTCCTCCCAGCCGCGTGTCCATTCGAACTGGGCATCACCAATTCGTCGTGAGGCTGCAATCTTGTCGAGGACTTCGGCGCTCGACCGATTCACTGAGTAGAGCATGCGCGCTTCTGTCGCTGGTGTGGTGGGTGTATCGATTAGGCCAGCCCAGGTTGCGAGCGTGTTATCGGTTACAGTAGTGATCCTGTTGGAGTGTGGCCGCATCTCCCACTTTCCCTTTTCGTCGCGGACGCCTGGCTCGCTGCCGGACCCGTCGTGCTCAAGAGATCGGTCGATGGTGTCTGGGTGGTAGAGCGAAGCTGCCTGAAGAAAGCGCGTTGCTGACGGCGAACCATAAATGTGCACGCCATACTCGCGCGCATGTCCGATTTCAAACAGTCGGAGGCCGTTTCGGAACTGCCAGTGTCGTCGAAGCCTCCGATATGTTTCGCGGCGCAAGCCAGTTGCTCGCAGTTCGGTGAAATGGCTTTCGGGATGTATGAGTGCAACGATTCCGTTGGGCTCCGTTGATCGCCACGTGCGCTCCATAAAGCAGCGATACAGATCGGGTTGCAGTCCAGCGAGGACGGGTCTATCGACGCTGGATCTAAGGTGTTCCTTCGCTCCCGCCTGGTCTGCTCGCTCGGCTAGATGAGCCTTTGCCACGTCAGGTGAGGAGAGAGTTTCGGCTCGCTTTTGCTGCGTGAGGTCTTCGGCAGGCTTATCTGTCAGTTGCCACCACGGATCGAATTCGGCGAGCACGGCGGCCTCGTCCCAGTCCGGCCGAACCCACGGCGGATTACCGACCTGCAGATCGAAACCGCCCCGGGCGAACACCGGTGCGAAATCGAGTTCCCAATGGAAGAAGCCCTGCCTCTCAGCGACGTCCTGCGCAACCGATAGCCACGGGAATTGGTGATACGCACGGCCGACCGCCATCGCCCGCGACAGCAGCAGATCGTTTTCCTCGGCGAAACCGAGTTCCTGCCAACTCGTATCGCGGCCGATGCTCATCTGGCCGCGCCGCTCAGCTGCGGTTTCCTTCACAGGCACGCCGAGTACGGCCTCCAGGCCTCCGAGCCACTGATCCCAATCCGGCGGATCGAACTGCGATGTGAGCGGCCATGACCAGATCGCGCACCACGCGTCCATCACCCGCCGTAGCCGCGGGTACGCACCATTCGGATCGCTCAGAACGGTCTCGATCTCCTCCCGCGTCACCGCTGGGGTGTGCTCGACAGGATCCGAGCCCCACAGATGGATGTCGCGGCGGATCTCCGACTCCGCGATCGTCAACCGACGGAGGGTGAACTCCCACAGCGTCTCCACCCGCTGCGCCAACGCCTGCAAACGCTTCACAATCGCCTTGCTCGGAGACTTGCGGATCTCGTTGCGCCACAGCCGCAGCTCCTCGCGCTTCTCCGGCGCGTACGTCTTGGCTTCGGCGGTGTCGATCACCGCACCCCAACCCTCCGACGGCAGCAGGAAGTGGTGGATGCCGGCGCCGATCTCCTCACCCAGCGGTACGTCCTTCGCCGGCTCCTTGAGCCACTGCTTCTTCGCCAGCAGGCTCGGCGCATACACCGACCGCCGCGCACCGATCAGCGAATTGCCGCGGCGCAGATGCAGGCCGAACCACGGGGCTTGCAGGCCGGCGACCATCGTGTCCAGCCACAGTGAGATCTCCGCCAGCTCCACCGCGGTGGCGTTGAGGTCCACGCCGTAAACCTGGTGCAGTGCGATGTGCGCCTTCACCTTCTGCAGCTCGACCGGGTACTGGTCGGCGTCGATCAGCTCGCCCAGATCCTCCTGCTTTCGCTTCAAATACTCGGCGGCGAGCTGGCGGACCGCTTCGATCGCGAACGCGCCCGAACCCAGCGCGGGCTCGCAGATCGTCAACTCCAGAATCTGTTCCGGCGTGGTCCGCTCGTCGTTCTGGTCCAGCAGCTCCTCGAGGGCCTGCGAGACCACGAACTTCGTCAATACCTCGGGGGTGTAGTACGAGGCCGATTGCTGGCGCTCGCGGCCGGCGAGCCGGAACACGAAGGTGCCCTTGCGGTGCAGCACCGGCTTGTCCTCGCCGGTGGCCTCGTCGACCACGCGGACGAAGTCCTTCTCGTCGAGGTGATCGGAGCGGTCCACCGGGACCACCCACGAGCCCTTCTCCGGGTCACCGTTCTTCGCGACCTCGTACAGGTCCTCCTCCGCGAAGAATCCGGTGTAGCTCATCAGGCCCTCGTACACCGCGCCCAGCTGGTTGATGCCCAGCTCCGCGTACGAGATGAAGCCGCGGTCGGCGCCCCGCCGTCCCTTCGACTCCTTCGACAGCAGCAGGTGTTCGAGCACCCGCTGCGTCGCCTCGTTGCCCAGGCCTACCTCGTCGATCAGTGCCGTGGACTCCGGCTTGAACAGGTCGGCGCGCAGCGGCTGGAACTCGAGGCCGGGCGCCGGATCGTCCGCGGCATCCTCCCGGACGGCGGGGGAGTGGCCGCGATCCACCAGCCGGAACAGCGTCGCCAGCGACTCGTACAGGTGGGTGCCGGTGCGGGACTGTTCCGACACGAGCTCGGTGAGCGTGAGCTCCCGCAGCCGGTCCAGGCCGTAGCCCTCCTCGTACTCGGCGGCGCCGGTCGGCAGCACCCGCATCTCCGGCGACGCCTCCGCATACAGCAGGAACAGGATCCGGTACAGGAACCGCAGCGAGTGCTTCGCCAGATCCTGCCCCTCGATCCCGTCCAGCGTCAGCCCCTGGTCGGCCCGCCGGCGAACCACCTCGTTGGCGATGATCTCGATGGACAGCCGGATGCCCTCGCGCAGGTCCTTTGACACCCCGACGGTGTGCTTGACCGAATCCTCCAGCACCCCCGTCCACCAGATGTTGCCGTCCGCGTCCGGCAGCAACGCCTGCTTACCGAACATCGCGGCGACGCGGTCGATCTCGCCGCCCTTCGCCTCGTGGCGGCGTTCTGCGACCACCAGCAGATCGACGGCCAGGTAGCGTCCCTCCGCCCAGCGTTCTGCCTCCGCGAGCAGCAGCCACTGTCCGGCCTGTACCACCACGAACACCGGTGGGTTGTCCGACCGGAAGGCCGCCGACACCGCCTTGGATGCCGAATCGATCGGCTTGCCGTCCTCCACGGCCGGGGTGATCAGCTGCCCGGTGTCGGGGTCGAGGAGATCCTCAATCGAGGCGACCGGAACCGCCTGCAGGAAAAGCACACTCGTGACACCGTCGAGCAGCGCATCCGGGATCTCCAGCGCGGAGCCGGCGCGTTCGGCGGTGTACGTAGACAGCGCGGCCGGATAGCCGAACGTGGTGCGGGTCAGCGCGTGCGCCGTGGGTGCCGCGTCCGGGTTCTCCGCCAGCGCGGCGAGTGCGGTCTGCAGCTCGCCTGTGGTGGCGAGCAGGTCGTCGCGGACCGTCCTCCTACCGTCCTTCTTCTCCGCGTCCCACAGCTTGCGCAGCTCGAGTACCTTGCCGTGGAACGACTCCTTCGCCGAGTCGGTGGTGAAGTAGTGCTCGCTGATCCAGTCCTCGCCGATGACGATGGAATCGAAAGACGCCACGACTACTGGTCCTTTCCGGGAACGATCAGCAGCAGCGGACGCACCAACTGCTGGGTGGGGGCGAGGGATTCGGCGAGGCGCTGCTCCTCGGTCACGCGGGAGCTGAGCTTCTCCACCTTGGATCGCTGCGCGGCGAACAGCTCCAGCTGGCTGGTCGCTCCGACACGCCAGCGCTCGGCTCGTGCACGCCAGTGGTCGAGGCGTTCGTTCGCCGTGCTCTCCTGCTTGTCGAGCACCAGCCGCATTGCCTTGGTCGCATGGTCTACCGCAGTCGGTATCAGTCGCCGGTAGCTGTCGGCATCGGGGACAGGGCCGGGATTGGCCGATCCCGGTGTCAAACCGGTGTCCGTGGTGAGGAAGTCGAGATTCCCCAAGGTGGTCACCGAACAGAAATCGGGATTGGCCGGGTTCGGGAACTCGGCCGTGGAGAACACGCGCGAGATCAGCTGCCCGCGCCGGTTCATCAGCGTGCCCATCAGCAGCACCGTCGGCGCGTCCACGTCGCCGCGGATCACGAAGATCTGGTTGCGGCCCAACGCACTCAACGCGCGGTCGCTGGCCCAGTCCAGCACCGGGTGCAACGGACCCAGGAAGTGCGCCTCCGGCCACGTCGTGCCCGCTACGCCCTTGCCCTCCTTGGCTGCGGCGAGCTGCGCGTTGCCGACCTCCGGCGAGGTGGCGAGGGTGAGGCGTTCAAGGACCCGGCCATGCTGCAAGTAGTTCTGCGGCAGTTGTCCGAGCCGCTGGCGCAGGTCCCGCGGCGGCGTCAACTCGGCCACCGCATGGTTGGCGTGGATCGTCCAGCCCACGCCGCCGGCCTCGAGGCTCGCGTGGGGCACGTCGTGGAATGCGGCCTTGAGTGCCTCGTCGAGGAAGGTCAGGTCGTCGGCGTACAGGCTCTGCCGAGGCGCCTGGGGCAGCGCCGCCTCCGGTGCGTCGTCGACGGTCTCGTCGTCCAGGTCGAACTGCGCGAAGAACGCGTCCAGGTCGTCGCCGGCAGCCACCTCGTCGATGTCGCGGATCTCCTCGTCGAGGGTGGACTTGCCGATCAGCACGTCGCGGATCGCGTTCTCCTCGTCGGTCACCGAATGCTTGCCCATCAGGGACGCGACGTCGCCGAGGGTGCCGTGCGCCTGGTTCTCGCGCTCCAACAGACGGGACAGCACCCGCAGGTCGCCGGAGAAGTCCGCGTCGGACGGTTCAAGGATCAGCGACGAGATCACCGGTGGATGCTTCTGCCCGTACCGATCCACGCGGCCGTTGCGCTGCTCGATCCGGATCAGCGACCACGGAATGTCGTAGTGGATAAGGTGATGACACTGCGCGTGCAGGTTCACGCCCTCGGACGCGACATCGCCGGTGACCAGCACCCGGATCGGGGAGGTCTCCAGCTTGAAGCTGTCCACGATCTCCTGCTGCTCCACATCCGACAGGCCGCCGTGCAGCATTGCCACGTTCTCGGCCTTGAGCCCCAATGCCTTCGGCAGGTGCTCGGTGAGCCAGCGCAGCGTCGCGACGCGCTCGGCGAACACCACCGCCCGGGTGGTCGACTTCTTGCCGACACCGATGTCCTGTAGCCGTTGAACCAGCGCGGCCTGCTTGCCGGCCGAGTCACCCAGCGCCTTCGAGTTAAGCTCGTCGAGGGTGGACAGCGCGGCCAGCTCGGCCGCCTGCTCAGGATGGCGCGGATCGAGCTTGCCGCGGCGCTGCTTGATCGACTCGGCGAGCGCGGAGGGGGAGGACAGGAACGCCTTCGCCAGCGTCCAAGGGAACAACGCCTTGGTCTGCCCCGAGTACGGGGACCGCCCCGTCGTCGGATGCAGCCAGGTCTGCGAGAGCTCCTGCGCGACGGCGTCTTCCGCCGGTGACGGCTTGACCAGCAGGTGCACCGGCTCGGCCCGTTCGGCCCAGTCACTGCCCACCTCCGCGGCCACCTCCGGATGGTGCCGGTGCCGGCGGATCAACAGCGAGGCCACGTCCTCCTTGGTGAACGTGCCGTCGGCGGCGACCGCCGTCGGGTCGAGCAGCCGCAGCAGTTCCGCGAACGACTCCTCGCGGCCGTTGTGCGGCGTCGCCGACGCCAGGATCAGCGCCTCGGTGTTCGGGGCGAGGACGCGGGCCAACTCGTTGTTCTGGGTGCCGACGTTGGTGAGGTTGTGCGACTCATCGATCACCACCGCATCCCAGTGCTGCCGCTGCAGGTGCGCCTTGTAACGGGGACTCTTGAGGGTGTCGATCGAGATGATCGCCCGCTTGAAGTAGGTGAACGGATTGCGGGTGGCCGGCAGCTTCTGCCGCACCTTCTGGATGCCCGCCGAATCCAGACGGACGAACGGCAACGCGAACCGGCACCACAACTCGTGCTGCATCTGCTCGAGCACGTGCTTCGGCGTGACGATCAGGATCCGCTCGCCGCGCCCGCGGCGCACCAGTTCCGACAGGATCATGCCGATCTCGAGGGTCTTGCCCAGGCCCACCGCGTCCGCGATCAGGATGCGTGGCCGGATGTGCTGCGGATCCAGCGCTTTCGCGACCGCGGCCCGCTGGTAGCCGAGCGAATCGGCGAGCATCTGCGTCGACACCGTCAGCGTCTGGTCGCCGTACGGGAACGGCGTCTTGCGTAGCAGCGCCTCGAGCCACAGCCGCGAATCGCGGTAGCCGGACGACCCGTCGGCGACCACCTGGGCGTCGCGCGGGTCCAGCACCTCGATCCTGTCGAGGCTCGAATAGAACGTCGCGGTGGTGTCGGCGACCAGCTCCGACAGACCGCGGGCCCGCACCAGCCACCCGTCCGAACCTTGCTCGGCGGACGTGACCAGCCACTCCTCGTCGCGCACCACGACGATCGAGCCGGGGGCGACGTTGAGGTCGACGCTTGTGGTCATGCGGGGCGAACTCCTCGGGGTGAACGGTCGGATCTATCAAAATAGCCGCACGGCCTGGAAGAACAGTTATGCCGGGTTCGCGTTCTCTGTCCGTGTCGTGTGGCACAGTCGATCTGTTGCGGTTTGAACAAGGGGGAACGGTCGGTAGTGGCACAGTCGACGTATCTGAACGATCTCGCGGGAGACGAGAACTTCCGCATTGCGCGGGACCTCGACAAGGTCGATCTGTTCTTCGAAGTGAACCTCGACGAGGACGCCATCAGGCGTGCTCAGGAGCTGTTCGGCCGAGTGGCGACTGCGGAACTCCGCACCGGCACGTACGAGGCGCTGATCAAGAAGTACCCGGCATTGACCCTCGTGACGCTGATCGGACACGCAGGGCTGGCATACGAACAGGGTCGTTTCTGGGACAGCTACTGGGAGGAGCTGGCCCTCGAAGCCGACGACGAGTTCGAGCACGTGCTCCGTCACTCCCTCAACGACCTGCTCCGCAAGTTTCGCCTACGTGAGTTCCCCGAGATCGCGGCGAGCAACTACATCCGGTTGATGGCCATGCACGCCGGAATCCCGGTGTACTGCCTGGGGGACCTCGTAGAGGTCATCGAGGAGCACGTGCAGCACGGACGGGACACCACCGGCGCTGCGGTTCTCGAATGGCTCACCGAGCCAGGGATGATCTATCGGCTGAATCGCCTCGACGTGCCGGTCCGCAATTTCCTGCAGCTCGCCGGAGAGATCGCCGTCGACATCCTTGACCGGATCATCGAATTCCTACTCTTCACAGTCGAGCACTCGGACGTGTGGAACGACCTTGCCCTCGACACGTCGACGACCGGCCTTCCGACATTGCTACTCGAAGGACTCATCGAGCGGCTGCGTGAACGCCCCTTCGGTCAGGCAGCCGTCGCGGTTCCGAAGGTCGCGCGCCGGCGCAAGCCGGCTGTCTCCTATTCCGTCGAAGACGACCAAGTGATGGTGGGCGTCCCGTACCCCACCGAATCCCCGGAATCGCCGTGGAAGGTGTCGATCGCCGGAACCACTCGCGAGATCTACGCCGAGAGGGGTTGGGGTGTTGACGACGGAGCCGAACACCCGCACACCCCGATTGCGGTCACCGCGCCGGCGCGCGAAGTACTGATGGTCCACGACGCGTCGGGCGAGAACTTCCGCATCCCAGTCGTCGACTCGGCGGACCCCCTCCTGCTGTTCACCGAGAATGGCCGGCTGATTCAGCGACACACGGCGCTGCCGCGCGGACTTGTGCTGGCCGTCTACCCAAAGGACGGCACGGTCGCCGACGCCGTCAGCGGCGAATCCATCGAGTTCGAGGAAGAAGCCCGGACCCCTTCCGGCTGGAAGGGCTGGCACGCCCAGTTCCTGGACCTCGCAGGCCACAACTCGATCCTGTTTCGCCGGGCCGGCCGACCGGACGGCGCGATTCGCGGGGTGCGGTCGGTGGGGTCGCCGCGGTTCGAGCCAGGCGAACCCGTGCCTGGCCTCCGGACTCCCAATGGGCTTCCCGTCTACGCTGAGCGTCCCGATAGCGTGCTGCCGCCGCACATCGGTTCCGAACCCGAGACATGGCGGGTCCGCGTTCGCCGGGCCGGCGACCGCAGCTGGTTGGCCGATACCGAATGGGACTCCGACACCGAAGAGGCGTACCTCGACCCGTTCGCCGGCGTCCCCGCCGGGCTGCTGGGCTCATACGAAATCTGGGTCAGCGGTGCCATGGGCTCCGACCAGCGGCACTCGATGTTCCTGGCCGAAGGCATCGAAGTCGACCACGGTGTCGAGTTCCGTCGACCCACCACCAGCGGCCTCGAAGAGAGCGTCACTGGGATTACCTGCAGCGCACCGCTGTCCGTCGACCGCGAGTGTGTCGCGTTCGCCTCGGACGAACGCGACAGCCACGTCCGGGTGAGCGCCGGAGGCCACGGCTACAAGCTGGTCGTCACCCCACCGCACTTCGAGGCCCGGGTGGACGTGCTCGGCGCGCCGGCGCAGTGGCGAACGTCCGTGCAGGTGCTCGCGCCGGCCGATCTCGAGGCGCACGCCGTCGTGGCCGCACGCATCCCCGGGGACGTCAAGGTGAGCCTCGCACTCGTCGACGACACCGGCACGACCGTCCAGGACGAGTACCCGGATACGCCCGCCGACAACGTCTTCCAGCTGTCCACACGAACGTTCGTCGACACCGCCCGCCGGATCGGCGCCTGCCGACTGGTGGCGCTCGTCGACGACCACACCGGCACCCACAGCATCACCATCGCGCACATTCGGCCGTCGCGGCTCTGCGAGGACGCGCACCTCGACGGCGGCGACCTCGTGTTCACCGGCCTCGCCGACGAAGACGACCTGGCAGCGTGGGTGTGGGCGGCGACCGCCCCATGGCGGCCGGTGAAGCGGCTCGACATCCGTGGCGACCGCGCGTCGCTTCCGGACACGCTGCGCGACGCCGGTGAGCTGATCGTGCAGGTCTTCGTCGACGATCCCTGGGTCACCATCACGCGGCCCAGCGCGCCGGACAAGGCGGCACTGCGCGTCGCGCAGGCGGGATGGGTGCGGGACGAGAATCCGGCCCTCGACGACCTTGCGCGTTTCCTCTCCGGGCACGGAGGTGCGCCGCTGGTCGCGGAAGCCGCGCCCGGGGCATGGTCGGCTTTGTCGCTGATGGATCCCGGTGCAATGGACTCGGATACCGAGCGCGTCCGTGGTGGACTTATCCGGATCCTCGGGCGGAATCCGCGGGCGGCGCTGGAAGCCCTGGGTAGCAGCACGATCCCCCTGGACGAGAAGATGGCGCTGCTGATCCGCACACAGATCGTCAACCTGCCGTACTCCGCCAGTGAGACGCTCAACGACCTGCACCCGGACCCGTGGGTGGGCTGCATGGTCGAAATCTCGGACCTGCCGTCACTCAACGCACGCCGCGCCAGGGTCGCGAGCGAACGAGCCGAGACACTGGCCTATCTCGAGAACCAGGGTGGCGGCGCGCTGATGGGCCTACTTCGCGACGGACGGCTGCAAGATCCCCTCTCCGGGATGTTCGACAGGGGCGTCCTCGCGTTGGATGCGATGGAACCCGAACAGACCGAGGCACTATTCGAGGCCGTCCACCTCGTGCCCGGTGCGCTACTCGACGTCGATACCCGAACCAGTGCTGTGGCCGACGCCTTCCACCGGCGTTCCGCCTGGAGCCAGGATGCGGCGTGTGCGGAACTCTCGGGGCACGTCGGACGCACTCTGCGTCAGGTCAAGGCCGTCGCGCCGGCCCTCTACGACTTCATCCAGGCCCGCAACGAGGCTCTGCACGGCGTGGACGTCGTCGAACACCCGTGGATGCTGCTGTCGATGCAGTCGCTCACCCTCGCGGCGGTGGCCCGGCTGGACGCACGCGGCGAATTCGAGTACTCGCCGATGACCGCGGACATGCGTACCGCGTGGGCGCGAATGGCCGAGTACTTCCCGGCAATGGTGGCCACCGACTTGCTCATCGCCGACGCAGTCGCTTCCTATCTCGCTCACGATGACCTGATCGGAGAACCCGCATGACCGACCGCCTGGATCCGCTCGCCGCCGGCGCCAGCATCGAAGCCAGCTACAAGCGGTACCTCAAGACGCTTTTGGCGCCCCGGGATCCGCAGCTGGCCGCCGCGTTCGACGCCGCCATCGACGAGTCGACTCTGCTCACCAAGGGGCCGATGCTCGAGTTGACCCCGCCGTACGCGCCCGGTGCCTCGCTGGGCGAACTCGTCGATACCGGGGTGCTGCACCCGGACTTCCGGCTCCTGGACAGCGACGCGTTGCCGATGGGGCGCCCGCTCTACCGCCACCAGGAACGTGCGATCCGGAAGGTGGTGTCCGGGCGCAACCTCGTCGTCAGTACCGGCACCGGCTCCGGCAAGACCGAGAGCTTCCTCCTGCCGATCCTCAACTCGCTCATCGGAGAGCGCGCCAACGGCACGCTCGGGCCGGGTGTGCGGGCGCTGCTGCTGTACCCGATGAACGCGCTGGCCAACGACCAGCTCAAGCGTCTCCGGACGCTGCTGGCCGGGATGCCGGACATCACCTTCGGCCGGTACACCGGTGAGACGCTGGAAGCGGCCGACGCCGCTGAATCGACGTACAGGTCCATGAACCCGGGCCAGGAGCGGCCGCCGAACGAGCTGCTCAGTCGGCAGGAGATGCGGGCCAAGCCCCCGCACATCCTGCTGACCAACTACGCCATGCTCGAGTACCTCCTACTGCGGCCCGCCGACCTCGACCTGTTCGACGGTGAGCACGCCGGAACCTGGAAATTCATCGCCCTCGACGAAGCGCACGTCTACGACGGTGCTCAGGGCTCCGAGGTCGCGCTTCTTCTCCGCCGCCTCCGAGAGCGCGTCGCCCAGGGGCGCCAGCTGCAGTGCATCGCTACCTCCGCGTCGTTGACCGGTCGCACTCCGGAGTCCCAGGGCCAGGAAGCAGTCACGTTCGCGCACCACCTGTTCGATGTACCGTTCGACTACATCGACGGCGAGGACGACATGCAGGACCTCGTCACCGCGACGCGGCAGGAGTGGCGTGAGCCGCCCACATGGACGCTCGACGACGACGAACTCGTCGCGTTGGCCGACGACGATGCGGACCTGAGCGTGCTCGGCCCGCGCAGCGCCAGCGGCGAATGGGCTGACTCTCTGCACGCGGAGAATACGATTGCCAATCTGAAATCGATCCTGGCTCGCGGGCCCGTCGACATCCGAGAACTAGAGAAGCAGCTGTGGCCCGGCGACGCAGACGCGGGAGACAAGCTGGAAGCCCTTGTAGCGCTCGGTTCCAAGGTGCGTGACGGCAGCGGCAATCCGGTGCTGTCGGCGCGTTACCACATGTTCGTGCGGGCGACCGAGGGTTCGTACGTGTCGTTCGCCGATGCCGGACCGAAGGTCCTGCTCGGACGGCACGAGGTGGATCCGGAAACGAACCGTGCCGTCTTCGAGTTCGGAACCTGCCAGCGGTGCGGTGCGGTGCATCTGGCAGGTGACGTCGCCCGGCAGCAGGGGCGTGAGTACTTCCGTCCCGCCAAGAACGAAAGCTCGGTGCGCTGGTTGGTTATCACTGACGCGGAGGAGCAGGGGCTGGTCGACGAGGACGAGATCACGCTGTCGGACGACGCCGACTCTGTGGCCTCGACCGGCGTCCGACACCTGTGCGCAGGGTGCGGTGCCCTCGGCGCGGGTAGCTGTCTGTTGGGGGAGTGCCCCGGTGGCCCCGTCCTCCGGGTACGTGAGCACGCCCAGGCGTCGCGAGTGATGAGCAAGTGCACCGAATGCGGTGCCCGCGCCCGGCAGGTGGTGCGCCGGCTGCGTACCGATGTCAACGCGGCCCCGGCCGTCATCACCACCGCGCTGTACCAGCATTTGCCGCCGGCAGCGGACGACACCGTCGAGGAGGTGGGCGAGGGTCGGAAGCTCTTGATGTTCTCCGACTCCCGGCAGGCCGCCGCGTTCGCGGCCCCGTACCTCGACAAGACGTACGGCCGGATGCTCGAGCGTCGCTACCTGACCGAGGCCCTCACCGACCCCAAGTACAGCGATGACAACCTGTCCGCGAAAGACCTGGCGGCGCTGGCGATGGAGCGGGCCAAGCAGGCGCAGTACTTCCCGGAGGACGCCACGCGCCTTGAGACCGAACGCGTCGTGAACCCGTGGGTCATGGCCGAACTGATGGCGATGGACCAGCGGCAATCCCTCGAGGGGCTCGGTCTGATGCGGGTTTCGATGCTCCGCACTCGGAAGACGGAGCCGCCGCGCGGACTACTCGGGCTCGGGCTCAGCGAGGACGAGAGCTGGGCGCTGCTCGAGGAACTCCTCAAGACCGTGCGACTGCAGGGCGCCATGACGCTGCTCCCCGAGGTCGACATCAAGCAGGAGATTTTCGAACCGCGCAACGCGAAGATCCGGATTCGCTCGATGGGTTCCGATCAGAAGAGGCGCATCATCAGTTGGCTGCCCGGCGGGCGTCCCAGTACCACCAATAACCGCATCCTCCTGGTGCGGAAGGTCCTCGCTGCACTCGGATCCGATTTCGATGCCGCGAAGCTGCTTGGCGGATGCTGGAAGTTCCTCCTCGACTCCGGATACGTGACGCTGGTTGCCGACAAGTTCGCCGGCGACGTGTACCAGGTGGACCACGCGAAGCTGCGGATGCGGTCCGGCGCCGACAGCACGTGGTACCAGTGTTCGTCGTGCCGCCGGCTGAACGTCAACAACGTGCGCGACGTGTGCCCCCACGGCCCGTGCGACGGAACGCTGCAGACCTACGAGGTGCCGGCCGTCGCGGACGACACCAACCATTACCGGAGTATGTACCGGACCATGAACCCGGTGCCGCTGTCCGCCCAGGAACACACGGCACAGTGGGAAGCGAAGGCTGCGGCCAAGATTCAGAAGGACTTCATCGATGGCAAGGTGAACGTGCTCTCGTGCTCGACCACCTTCGAGCTGGGCGTCGACGTCGGCGACCTGCAGTCGGTGGTGCTGCGGAATATGCCGCCCAAGACGGCGAACTACGTTCAGCGAGCCGGTCGAGCGGGTCGCCGCGCTGCATCGGCGGCGCTGGTGCTCACCTATGCGAAGCGCAGTTCACACGACCTGTCGAAGTACCAGAACCCGGAGTCGATGATCGCGGGAGAGATGCGCATCCCGTGGATCCCCATCGACAACGAACGCATCGGCCGGCGGCACGCGCACTCGGTGGCGCTCGCCGCCTACTTCCGGCACCGGTTCGAGGCTGACAGCATGATCTGGAAGCACGCCGGCACCTTCTTCTCCCCAGAAACGGAAGGGCAAGATTCGCCTGCAGCGCAAGTCCGCACGTTCCTCACCCCGGTTCCAGATCGGGTGAACAGTGCCGTCCGTGAGGTCCTTCCTCCGGAGGTGGCCGACGCCATCGGAGTCCACGACGGGAGCTGGGTCGACCGACTGTGCGACCTGCTGTCCATCGCGGAGCAGGACATGCGCAATGACCTCGATACCTTCCGCAACCTCATCGAGGAGGCGAAGGAGAAGAACCAGCTTGCCTTCGGCGGGCGGCTGCAGAAGACATTGAAGACGATCGAGGAGCGGCAGCTGCTCGGCTACCTCGCGAACAAGAACATCTTGCCGAAATACGGATTCCCGGTCGACACGGTGGAGCTACGTACCTCGCACTGCGAAGGCGACATCGGTGCTCGTCTGGAGCTGTCGCGGGACCTCTCTCAGGCCATCTACGACTACGCGCCCGGCAACCAGGTGGTGGCCGGTGGCAAGCTGTGGACGTCACGCGGCCTGCACAAGCTGCCGAAACGGGAACTCGAGGAACTCAAGTACCGGGTGTGCAGGAACTGCGAACAGTTCCAGTGCGCCCGTGAACTCGACGTCTCCGAACGCTGCCCCAGCTGCGACGAGGAGTTCGGGAAGATCAGAACCTTCGTCATTCCGGAGTTCGGATTCGTCGCCGATCGCAAGGTCGAGGACGTCAAACCCGAACCTCCCGAACGTAAGTGGGGTGGTGCCACCTATGTGGAGAACGTTGGGGACGTCACCGAGACGTTCGAATGGCAGTCCACCGGCGGTATCCCGGTTCAGGCTCGTGCCGGGACGCGGGCGCGGATGGCCGTCATCGCGGACGGCGGCGGGGCCGGCTTCCACCTATGCGGGTGGTGTGGCTGGGCGGAAGCGTCGGACGGTAAACCGTCGAAGCGGTCGCACAAGCGTCCGGTGACCGACCAGCCTTGCGAAGGCAAGACCTACGTCGTCTCTCTCGCCCACCGCTACGAGACGGACGTCGCCGAGTTCACGTTCGCGGATCTGTCGTACGACAAGGACTCCGAATCGCGCTGGCTGTCAGTTCTCTACGCACTCCTGGAAGGCGCGTCGGAGGCACTTGAGATCAGTCGCGACGACATCGACGGCACCCTGTCGTGGAGCAAGGACGGCAAGCGGAGCATCGTCCTGTTCGACACCGTCCCCGCGGGCGCCGGTGCGGCGAAGAAGATCGCGGAGAACCTCGAACGGGTCATCCAGTTCGCTGTCGACCGCGTCGGCCGATGTGACTGCGGCGAGGAAACCTCCTGCTACGGATGCCTACGCTCGTACCGAAACGACCGGTACCACGATCGACTCTCCCGGGCGGGAGCCCTCGCGATCTTCGAGAAGCTGAAGATCGAAGGGGTGCGGGCGGCGGTCGATGGACCATGGGGCGAAACCCTCACCCACACATCGCCGTCGGTGGTCGAGCTGCTGCTGGCGTTGTCGATCCGTGGAGTGCCGAAGCCGTCGATCGGGATCGACATCGGCCGGTACTACTGGCCTGCCGAGGCGGCATGGGAGGACCAGCGGATCGTCCTCGTCGAAGGCGAGGATCCGGACCGGGACAAGGGGCTCGGTGCCGACGGCTACAAGGTGTACCGAGTGGAGGACGCCGACATCGATCAGCTCGCCGGCGTGCTCGGGGCCGGCTGATCACTCACCGAGGAGGCGGTCGGCCAGTTCGTCGTAGATCGGAGACGCCTCGGCTGTTGTCGGGTCCGTGGTAGCGGTACCTGGCAACGCCGAGGCGTCGACGGCGCCGAGGGCGGGGAAGGCATCGTAGATGACCTCGATGAGCTGCTTCGCCATCGCGATGTCGATCTGAATGGACTGGCTGCTCTTCGGCTTCGATCTCCGGTAGTCCGAACCGAATGTTGTCAGGTGGAGCAGGGTGTCGCCGTTCTCGTCGGCGACCGTATCGAAGAAGCAATCGACGAGAGTGTCATGCGGGCGAATCGATTGCGTGCCCTTGCTGATCGAGCGAATGCGTGCCATGGGCCGGATCCTATCCGGGACAACAATGCCGCTCGCTCGACGACGTCAAGGTCAACGCGCGAGGCGACAACAGGATTCAGTAAACAGTGTCAGAAGGATTGGGCATCATGTCTTTCGTGAACGAAAGTGACAACGACGACCGCGGCGTACCGCAGACCCCGACCGGAGAGTTGGAGGGCGGTTCGCGGACGGGCGACCTCGCGGTCGCAGTGAGTTCGGACGGTGTGCTCGTGTCCGGTGATCCGGAGCAGGTGTCGACGTATGTCGACAGGCTGCGTGACGCCGCGGCGGGGGCGGTCAGCGTCGCCGGCGTGGATCGGCGGTCACTCGCAGACATGGGGGCGGCTGTTGCCGCTGTGTCGGCTGTCGCGGCCCAGTCCGGGGAATTCGTCCGACTCTCACCGAGCAGTATGGATCTGCTTCGGCAATACAACATCCTGCCCGGGTCCGACGGCTTCAACCTGATGACGGTGGTCGACGAGAGCGGGATCTTCCGCGGACAGCTTCGCTGGCAGAGCGTTGCGCTCGAACCCACCCAGCTGCTGGGGATGCAGATGGCCATGGCGACCGTTGCGCTCAGAACCGCCATAGCCTCGGTGGAGCAAGCCGTCGAGCAGGTGCAGGGCAGCGTGGACACGATCCTTGCCCTCGCCGAGGCCTCGCGAGCAGGAGACGTGCTCGGGCATTACAACTCCCTGGAACACATCGTCGCGACACTCGAGGAATCCGGCTCGCTTCCATCGGCCGACTGGGACTCGGTTGCGGGCCTCGGTCCGCAGCTGGAAGTTGGTGTCGAGCGCCTGCGCAACCATGTCAAACGGACGATCGACGGGTTCGACGGCAGCCAGTCGGTGCAGGATCGGGCCGCCCACATCGGCAGGGCTGTCAAGGACGATCGACTCGGCGAGACGCTCAACTTGCTTGTGGTTGCGGAGGAGTCGCTCTATCTGTGGCAGCGTCTCCGGATAGAGCGGGTCCGGCGGACAGAACCCGAGCACCTCGAGACGGTTGTCGAGTCGGCTCGGGCTGTCCTTGCACAACATGTCGAACGAGACGGCGAGCTACTCGCGCATGCTCGCGCCGAACTTGCCGCCTACGCCGCGCTCAAGCCACTCGAGGTGCTGCGCTGGATGTCGGCGTCGAACGTCAAGCGCGACATGGTGCGGCTGCGGGACGACCTCGAGGAGTTCGCGGTCGCACGGCGTGCTCAGGTGACCGAATGGGTCGAGCACGAGGACCCCACCATCGAGGACGCCCTGACCGAGCTCGGCAATCGGGCGAAGGCCGTGGGCGCGATCGTCGCCGACGTGTCCAAGGCGATCGGGGGGAAGGCATTCGACGCGGGCGCGGCCGGCATCGGATTGGTCGGCGATCAGATGCAGAAGACTGTAGGAGTGCGCCTCGGTTGGGGTCGGCGGAACTCCGGCGAGGATACGTAGACGCGGTCCAAGCTATTCTCTCGCCTGTGTCGTCCAAGATCGATCTCTCCGCCGTCTCTCGTGAATCCGTGCTCGACGCGGTCGCTGAGTTCGACTCGCTCGGTCAGGAGGAGTTTCTCCGGCGTCGAGGGTTCAAGGCGGCGAAGAACTATCGCTTGGTGCACGGTGGGCGGTTCTACGATTCGAAGGCGATCGTCGGGGTGGCACACGGGTACGCAACAGGAGATTTCGTCGATAGCACCGGGTTTTCCGGCGGACTCGCCACAGTCGCGGGATGTCTGTCGGAGCTGGGATTCGTCGTCGACCACGGAGCCAAGAACGCCAGCGGGGGTCTGCTGTGGGAACTCGAAACCAACACTCCCGTGTTCACCGGCAACGGGAAAGCGCCGCTTACAAGTACGTCGTCCTGCTTTGGGCGGTGGTGCGAGAGGGGCGTTCACCCAATCCGGTGTCGTTCTCGACCGTTCGGAAGGAACTGGCTGACTACATAGCTCCGTTCGCTGTAGCCGACTCGCCGCCGGACCCTGTCGATCCGTGGGTGGCACTGCGGAGGAGCGGCTGGTGGACGCTGCATCTTCCGGAAGGGGTCGACAGCGAGCAGGTGACGAACCGGCAGGCCAAGTCGCTGACCAGGTCCGAGGACCTGCGGGCTGGGCTGAGTTTGGCGGTGCGATCTCTGCTCGAGAACGACGTATGGCGTGCGGAGGCGACTGCCGTCTTGCTCAGGCGGATCGACGAACTCGTTGGGCCGGGTCATCGGTAGGGGCCAGTTCAGTTCCCTAGGCCTGCACACAGCTCCGTATCGGTGATGTATCCGGCCTCGCATCCGTGTCGGGTCTGGATTTCACCGGACGTGGGGGCTTCACCGCACTGGGTTCCGCAGCGCTGGTAGTTCGGCACCGGGGAGCCGTCGGGCCAGTAGCAGCGATCGCCCGAGCACGAGTATCCGCGATCGGACGTCGTGCCCACCGGCGGAGTGGCGACGGCATGCGGATCGGGGTAGCTGCCACCCGTGTAGGGATTTCGGCACACCTGGCCGTCGCACTCGAAGGTGTTCGCTTCCCGCTCCCGCCGCAGGTACTCGTTGCCGCCGTGCTGGTCGAAGCACCACTGTGAGAAGGCCATCGACCCGTCGCTCCACCTGGCAGGGCCGGGAGTTCCTTCGAGGCATTCGACAACGTACGGTTCCTGCACCGTCGCGTCGGACGTGACCGCTTCGGCAGAGGTGGTAAGCGCCGGGGCCTCGCTTGTGGGCGCCGGCGGCGGTGTCGTCTCCGAGGTCGTCGTTACCGCTGCGCTTGGTGAAACAGCAGAAGTCGTTGGTTCCGGCGCGCCATTGTCTCCAGCACACCCCGCGACGAACAGGATCGCTGCGCAGGCCCCGACCAGCATCCGTACCTTCATGTTTAACCCCCAGGTTCCGGGACACCACCGATGACTGTTGATGTATCGGAGAACCTCGAGATATCGCTACGCGGCTCGGCGGGTGGCGGTGCAGTCACCAACCTGGGTAGAACGGCTCGATGACTGGCGGTTCGGATTCGGTGCGCGTGGGTGCCGGCGGGTTCGGGCTTCCCCAACGCTGTTCGGCCCACTCAAGGCACGGGGCGCGGCTCTCGGGTGCGGCGCTCATGGCGAACTCGGTAATCATCCAGTCACCGAAGACATCGGCGGTAGGCCGTGCGCTGCGGCCGGACGGGCCTGAGAGCGGATGAGTCTCTCGGGGTACGAGATTCTGTCGCGGAGAAGCGGACCCTGGTTGTTCGGTTGACTGCGTGAAGAGTCGCGCGCTGACACGGTATGCATGCAGAACATAGAACGGACTCTGCTTCGGCAGGACGTATTTGCCGTCGACGAGAGTTGAGACCTGGGTGGTGTCGAGGCACACGAGAGCGTCGATGGCGTCGGGCTCCTGCTCGAGTTCGACGAGTTTCATCGTCAGGGTGCCGATACCGCCCTGAGGGCCCTTCGTTCGGGTGGTGCCGTGCTCACCGGCAGCGTCGATGTAACCCGGATAGGTGTACCGACGTCCGAGCGTCAACGTGATCTCGTCACTCTCGACTGTCGCGCGAACCAGTTGCGCCGCGGGGGAATCGAGGTCGGTTCCCGGCGTGCTTTCCCATCGGAACGACTCTGCCCACAGCAGATCAGGTACGTTCTCGACGGGCGTCTCCCGAGTGCAGGCGGTCAACGACAGCGCGGCCGCAAGCGCGATCGCCAGGCATGCCACGCGCTTCATCGCGCAGAACCTCCTAGGATCCGGCTCCGATAGTGCGCCTCATCCGTGACATAGCCGGCCTGGTTGTCGCGGGCCGAATTGAGTGGCAGATCGAACCGTTGAACATCGAGTCCGCGGCGATGAAGGAATTCCTCGGCGGCGGTGCGCACGGTAGCCGAGCCCCGCTTGTCTTCGCCCATGATCTCTGTGAGTGGCCGAAGGCCTCTTTCGTCGCGCAGGTCCTCGGGGATGGTCGACGTGCCGTCCGGCCCGTCGAGGATGCTCGGGTCCTTGGCCACAACAGCCTCGAGCATCCGATACGCGCGCTGGGTGGCCAGGTTGTCGGCGTTGATCTCGGAAGCCTCTTCAGGAAGCGTCAGCTTCTCACTCCCCATCCCCGCCTGCACCACCGACGACGCGATGTCGAGCGGGATCGTCGCCGGGCCGCCGAGGCCCACCACGGTCTTGGTTGCGACGTCGATGGCGAGTTTCGTTCGGCCGGCAGTCTGTTCCGCCGCGGCGGCGTCGTCGAGCCCGCGGTCGTACGCTTCGGCGCGCAGGCCCTGGTCCATGTAGCCGAGGAGCCGTCCACTTGCCTCCCCGAGCTGGTGCCGGATTACGGTGGACTCGCCGTGCAACTCGCCGAACCGACCGGCGTAGTCGTTGGTGCGTTCGATGATGGCGCCGTTGAAAAGCGCGGACGCGGTTGGGTCGGTGTTCATCAGCGTCGCCAACCGAATCGACCGGACATCCCCGACCTCGCCGAGGGCGGCTTCGCGGTCGAATCCGTGGGTCTGCAGTTCGGGAGCGACCGCGATGTCTCCGAGATAGGGCGTGACCGCCTGTGCGATCTGCTGAGTCAGGGCCGGGTTGACCTCGCCGAGCGAGCGCCCGTCATGGCCAGGCAGGTTCATCATCGACTCGAACTGTCCCGACGTGCCGTCCGTGATCAAGGAGATCAGTCCGGTCGCCGCGCGGCCCGCCTGCTCGGACTGCTCCACGCTCACCTCGGCGCCTTGGATCGCATTCTCTCCGATCCAGCCGAACAGGTTCGGCGCACCGCGATCGTCGGACCAGTCGAACTGCAGGAGAGGCGTCAGGGTGTTCGCGGGACGGTAGTCGCTGTCGAGGGGCACGCGATCGGAGCCCTCGCCGGTGAGCAGCTGGGTGATCGCTTCGTGGTTGCGTCCGGAGACCTCGAGATAGTCGCGCATCGACTGCTCGACCAGCGTCGGGTCGGCACCGGAGAGTGCCGTTCCTTCAGCAAGATTCGCTGCTTGACGGGTCAGTTCACGCGCGAACTCGGTGCCCGGGGCGTAGCCAGGCTCCGACTCCTTCAACAGTCCCCGAGGCGCCGCGTGTCCTCGTGGAAGCGGTACTGGTCACCAAGTGCCCCAGACTCGCCCGGGTAACGAATCGCGTTGGCGTCGTCGCCATGAGTGCGTGTCGAGATCACCTCGCGAAGATCGGACGGCAACTGGTCGTACGAGCCGGGGGAGCGCAGCGACCCGTCCGGGTTGTTGCCGCTGCCGATGTTCTCGTTCGAGACCACCATCAGCCCGTTGGCCAGCGAGTTGAGGGCGCGTCCGGACTTCGGATCACCTCCGGCCTCCTGCGTCCGCAGGTGATCCCCGAGCGCCAGAACGCCGTCCTTCCCGGCCGCGCGGTACAACTCGGCGTAGTAGTCGCGCACCGTCTGCGGCAGTGTGCCGACCTGTCCACCGGCAGCGAGCGTGTCGAGTTCGGCGGCCGTAAGCCCCTGCGCCGGCAGCTGGCCGGCGATGCGGTCCAGGGCAGCGGTGTCGCCGGCGGCGGCGGCGCTCGCGAGCACGTCACCGTCCTCGCGCCCGAGCCGCCCGGCCCCGTCCTCAATCGAGTCGGACAGGTCGCCCCCGGATCCGATCCGGTCACCGCGCGCGCGGATGCGCTGCGCCGCATCCTCGATCAGACGCGCCACCTCGGTGTCCTCCCGTGCGAGCGCCGCGGCGGCCTCCACGACCGCGTCGCGGTGGGCGACCAGCAGTTCCGCGGAGGCGCCCGCGCCGGCGACAACGCTCCAGTCGTCGAGCACGGTGCACCCGTCGGCGAGCGCGGCTTCAACCCGTGCCAGGGCGGCGTCCCGGGCCCAGTACAACCGCTGCGCGCCGTCGTCGAGGATCTTGGCGAGGTTGCGCACCTCGTTGGAGAGACTCTGGCCTGCCGCGCGCTCGGCGTCGACGCGGTCGCGGGCGGCGTCGTAGGCGATGCCGGACCAGTCGTGTCCAAGGTCGTCGATGCCCCGCGATGCGGAAGCCAGTTCGTCGAGGAAGCGGGAGTCGGCGGCGGCAGTGCGGGCGGCGGCGTCGGACAGCAGAGCGGTGTTCCAGGATCGGACCTCGGGCAGGCTCGGCATCAGTCGTCTCCGCCCATCGCAGCGAGTCGAGCGGTGAAGTCGGATTCGGTGACGTCGTACTGGTCGGCGTTCCCTCGCGCGATCACTGCCGTCTGCCGCAACCTGTCGGCGACCCGCAGGTACGCGCCTTCCACGAACTCGGCGGCCTGATCACACGCCGCAGCTGCGGCGGAACCAGGAAGCCCGACACCCGGGCCGATCACATCGAGCGCGTCGACCGCCGCGCCGGCGTCGTCCATGGTCGACGCGAACGTGCGCAGCTGCGCGGAGTCCACCTTCATCCGATTCCCCCTCGGCACCGGCGACCTCCCCTGATCGCCCCGGTTCGATCGTCAATCTACCGAACGGCGCCGGGTGACTCCTCCGACGGTGCGCGGAACTGTGCGGCGCCCGTACAGTGGTCCCGCCGTGCAACGCTCGTCGCCGGCGAAGGGGGAGAGGTGCTGACTTCTGATCGAGTGCAACGGCCGGCTGAATGCCCAGCACGTCGTTCTCGTTGCGCGTGACGGGCGCCATCGCTGTACTCGCCTCAATCGGTTGCGGCGCAGTGGCTATCGGTGTCCTCGGAGGCGTCGATGGCAGGCCGATGATGCTGCGATACAGCGTGGCCTATGGATGCCTGGTCCTTCTCGTCGCGGCGTACGGGGTTCTCACGAGGTGGCCCCGCTCCGGGGGTACGGTGCACTGCGCTCCGGCAGAGGCGGGGACGGCCACGGAGATTCGGCAGTCTCGCGGGGTGTGGGCGATGCTGGTGGCAATCACGGCGTGCTGCGCGGTGCTCACTGCCGGTCCGGCCGTCGAGATCTACCTCAGCGCGGAGACGTCCGGAGTACCCGGCGCGACAGTGGTTTTCGGTGTGCTCGGAACGTTGTTCGGGTCCTTCCTCGTTCTGGTGGTCCTGCGACGGGTTCGACCGGGCTCGGTGCTGCTCACTCCCGGCGGGGTTCGTCATCGCGGCTGGAGTTTCGACTCCTACCTGCCGTGGGAATCGGTGGCCGGGGTGAAAGCCGCGTACAGCGACCACCGCATGGTGCTGTTGATCGGCTTCGCGAACGCGCAGTGGACTCGCCGGTACACCACACCGATCTGGCGAATCGACAAACTGCCCCCGGTTCCGATGATCGAACTCGACTGCCGCAAGTTCGCGATGGACGATGTGCTGCTGCTCCACTTCATCCGCTTCTACGCAGACAATCCCGCGAGGCGCGGAGAGCTGGGGGCCGTCGCTGCCCAAGACCGATTCGCCTTGCGCGACTTCACGTGAGAGCGGTGTCCGGACGGGAGGTCCGGACGGCCGGGCACCCCTCGGTAAGGGTTAGCGCAAATATGCGCTAATGTGAGGGGCGTTGAGCCGAGGAGGAGTGATGATCGATTTTCTGAACTCGACGGCGTTCACCGCATTCGGTGCGCCGACAAGCTGGGCGGAGGTGTTGGGCTTCGTGACTGGAGCCTGGTGCGTGTGGTTGGTGGGCCGTCAGTCGGTGTGGAACTGGCCGATCGGGATCGCGAACAATGTGGTGTGGATCCTGCTGTTCGCTACCGCAGGGCTTTTCGCGGACTCGGCGCTGCAGATCGTCTACATCGTGCTCGCCGTGTGGGGCTGGCGCAACTGGGTGCAGGGGCGCGCGGGGGACACCCTGCCGGTTACCGGCACCACCGGGATCGAATGGATGTGGCTGGCCGGTGCGGGTATCGCCGGAACCGGCGCGCTGATGCTGCTCCTGGATACGGCGACGTCGTCGACGGTCCCGTTCTGGGATGCGGTCACCACGGTGCTGTCGCTGCTGGCGACGTGGGGGCAGGCGACCAAGCGGTGGGAGTCGTGGCTGCTGTGGATCGCCGCGGACCTGATCTACATCCCGCTGTACCTGCACAAGGGGCTGACGCTGACGGCGCTGCTCTACGCCGGGTTCCTGCTGCTGTGCATTCGCGGCCTGCTCGCGTGGCGACGCAGTCGGGCAACCGATCCCGCGTTGGCGGTGGCGTGATGACCGCGCTGTACCGGCACGCTTTGGTGATCGGCAAGTTCTATCCACCGCACCGCGGACACCACCATCTCGTCCGGTCGGCCGCGCGGATCGCGGACCGCGTGACGGTCGTGGTGATGGCATCGGCGGCGGAGTCGATCCCGCTCGCCGACCGGGTGTCCTGGATGCGACAGACCCACGCAGGAGACGCGACGGTGCGGGTCACCGGGATCGCCTGTGACGCGCCGATGGACCTCGAATCGACCACGGTGTGGGCGGCGCAGGTCGCGTGCATGCGCGCGGCCGCCCGGCAGGTCGATACGACACCGATCGACGCCGTGGTCTCGAGCGAGAAGTACGGCGACGAGCTGGCGCAGTGGTTCGGGGCCACCCACGTGTGCGTCGACCCCGACCGGGTCGCGCACCCCGTATCGGGGACCGCGTGCCGCGCCGACCTCGCCGGTAACTGGGACTTACTGGACGAGCCTGCGCGTGCCGGCCTGGCAACTCGCGTCGTCGTGGTCGGTGCCGAATCGACCGGGACCACGACCGTCAGTTGCGCACTGGCGCAGCGCTACCGGGACCGCGGCGGCGTGTGGACGCGAACCGGCTGGGTGCCCGAGTACGGGCGGCAGGCGACCCTGGACAAGCTGGATCGACTGCGGGCGGTGCGCCCCGACGCCGCGATGGAGGAATTGGAATGGACCGGTGACGACTTCGCGGAGATCGCGAGGGAACAGACACGGATGGAAGAACGCGCCGCGGGGGCCGGCTCTCCGGTGCTGATCTGCGACACCGACGCCTTCGCCACCACGGTCTGGGAGCGGCGTTACCTCGGAACCGATAGCGCGCGGGCCTGGGCGGGGGTGGCCGACCGGCCGGCGATCTATCTGCTTACCGATCACGTCGGCGTCCCGTTCGTGCAGGACGGCATCCGCGACGGCGAGCACATCCGGGCCGAGATGGCGCGGTGGTTCGAGGACGCGCTGACGGCGACCGGGCGGTCGTGGGTGTTGCTCACCGGGCCGCTGTCCGAGCGGGTGAGTCTCGCGGAGCGGGTCGTCGACCTCGCTCTGGCGCAGCGCTCGTCGTTCGGGGTCCCGCTGTAGGGCCCTGGGTCAGGACAGCACGGCGCCCGGGTTGAGAATCCCGAGCGGATCGAGCGCGGTCTTGACCCGCCGGTTCAGTTCCATGACGTCCTCGCCGAGCTGCCCGGGCAGCCAGTCCCGCTTGAGTCGTCCGACGCCGTGCTCGCCGGAGATGGTGCCGCCCAGGGCGATTGCCAGCTCCATGACGCGGGCGAAGGCGGTGCGGGCGCGGTCGGTCATGTCGGGGTCGGTGGGGTCGAACACGATCAACGGGTGGGTGTTGCCGTCGCCGGCGTGCGCGACGGTGCAGATCAGGACGTCGCAGTCCTCGGCGATCCCCTCGACGCCGGTGATGAGCGTGGGCAGTTGCTGCATGGGCACGCCGACGTCCTCGAGTAGCAGGCTGCCCATCGCCTGCACCGCCGGGAAGACGGATCGTCGTGCGGCGGTGAAGGCGTCGCCCTCGGTGGGATCGTCGGTTGCGAACACTTCGGTGGCGCCGTTCTTTTCGCACGCCGCCACGATGGTCGCGATCTCCTGCGCCCCGGCGGCACCGGGAGCGTCGGACTGGGCGAGCAGCAGGGCGCGGGCATTGCGGTCCAGGCCCATGCGGACCGCGTCCTCGACCGCGTTGATGGACGCGTGGTCCATGAATTCGAGCATCGCCGGCCGCATGTCCCGGGTGATCGCGAGGACGGCATCGGCGGCTGACTCGACGGACTCGAACGACGCGACCACCGTCGACGCCGGCGGCTGCGCCGGAATCAGGCGCAGCGTCAGCTCGGTGATGATGCCGAGCGTGCCCTCGCTGCCGACGAACAGTTTGGTCAGCGACAGTCCGGCGACGTCCTTGAGGAGTGGGCCGCCGAGTCGGACGGCGGTGCCGTCGGCGAGGACCACCTGCATGCCGAGCACGTAGTCGGTCGTCACCCCGTACTTGACGCAGCACAGCCCGCCGGCGTTGGTGGCGGCGTTGCCGCCGATCGAGCAGATCTCGTACGACGACGGGTCCGGCGGGTACCAGAGCCCGTGCTCGGCGGCCGCCTGCTTCACCTCGGCGTTGAGCAGGCCGGGCTGGGTGACCGCGACGCGAGTGACGGGGTCGACGGTGATCTCCCGCATCCGCTCGGTGCTCAGCACGATCCCGCCGTCGACGGCGCTCGACCCGCCGGACAGCCCGGAGCCCGCGCCGCGCGGCACCACCGCGATCCGATGCTCGGACGCCCACCGCATCACCGCCTGCACGTCCTCGGTGCAGGTCGCGCGGACCACTGCGATCGGGGTGCCGGCGTTGGGGTCGGCGGCCCAGTCCTGGCGGTATCCGGCGGTCATGTCCGGGTCGGTCAGCACGGCGCCGTCAGGCAGCGCGCCGATGAGTTGATCGAGAACAGCCGGATCCACCGTCGTCATGCGTCCATCATGCCCCCGCGTGCCGGAATTGCGACCGAAGGTAACGACCGGGCGATACCGTCGGAGCGACCGCACATCGACGAGGGGGTAGTGGTGGAGGAGTTCGACCGGGACCGGGACCTGCTGATTCGACTGTGGCGGGTGTGGGCGAAGCGGGCCGCGGAGCTGTCGGACGAGCAGTGGACGACCGAGACGCGGCTGCCGGGCTGGACCGTCCGCGATGTCTATGTGCACGTCACCCCCGACCTCCTGATCGCGATGCTGGCCGCGCCCGCCGCCGACGGTGACGCGAAAGTGACCAGCGCGGCGGAGATGCTCCGAGTCTTCAACGCCGACCCCGCCGCGACCGAACCGATGCACGCGCAGCTCGCCGAGATGGTTCGCCAGATGGCGGCCGACATCGACCGTGACAGCGTCGTCCAGCGTTTCGGTTCCGATCTACCCGACGCGTTCGAACGGCTGGCCGGGCTGAGTCGCGACACCGTCATCGCGCACCCGATTCTGGAGTCGGTGTCGCTCGGCGCCTTCCTCGACATGGCGATCATGGAGGCGACCGTCCACTGGCTCGACGTGATCGACGCCGTCGGCGGTGACGAGCCGGAGGCGATGGCCCTCGAGCGGGCGCGGGACGTGCTCGCTGCGGTGCCCGATCCGCTGGCATTCGTCGAGGCGGCGTCGGGTCGCGCGGGCGACCCGGTGTTGCCGGTGATGCGGTGAGGGTCGATAGCCTCGCGGCATGAGGACTGTCGGCATCGACCTTGCGGCCGAGCCCGCGAAAACCGCTGTTGCGACGATCGATTGGGGTGAGCGATCCGCTCGGGTCGTCGGCTTGCGGCTCGGGGCGAGGGACGACGACCTTGTGCAGGCGGTCTTGGGCGCGGACCGATGCGGGATCGACGCACCGTTCGGGTGGCCGGATGCGTTCGTCGACTTTGTGCTGGCGCACCACGAGCGACGGCCCCTACGCGAGCTCGAGCTGAGCAACCGCGCCGGACGACTGCCTCTGGTCCGACGGCGGACTGACCAGTTGGTGCACGAGGTGACCGGCATCGTCCCGCTCAGCGTGTCGGCCGATCTGATCGCGCACGTGGCGCTGCGGTGCGCCGGTTTGCTGGCACGCCTCGCAGTCGAGGGCGTCGACACGGATCGCGTCGCGGGCACCGTTGCCGAGGTCTACCCAGCCGCCGCGCTGCAGCAGTGGCGTTTGCCCTTTCGTGGATACAAGGGATCGACGAATCGGGCGAAGCTGGCGCAGTTGGTGGCGAGCTTCGATGAGGCGACGCCGTACCTGGACCTCGCCGACTTCCGTGGAGCGTGTGAAGCGTCGGACGACGCCTTCGATGCGGTGGTGGCGGCGGTGATCGCGCGGGCGGTCGCGGTGGGACAGACGCGAGTGCCGGACGGCGCCGACACGGAAAGCGCTGGTCGCGAGGGGTGGATTCACTTGCCGACCGTCCCGTTATCGGCGCTCGGGTGACCTGGAGCGGCGAATCGTCAGGATTCTCGCGATGGAGGGGAACCAGAGAGATCGAACCTGCGTCTGTTTAAGGTGAAGCGGTCTGGAACGAGGGGAGGAGGTCCGGATGCGGGGGACTGCTGTGATCGGGCTGATCGGTGCTGGTCTGCTGTTGGCTGGATGCGGGTCGGGAACGGTGTCGGGGGAGGCCGACGCGGAGGGGACGGCGGCGGGGGAGCCAGTTTTTAGTCCTTGTGATGACCTTCCTGACGAGGTCGTCGGGGCCCTCGGAGTCGATCCCGAGACCGAGGAACGCGACATCCTCGGCGTCAAACAGCCCGGCTGGAACGTATGCGGGTGGCGCGGCGCGGAGTATTCGGTGTCGGTGTTTGCGACTACCCGCACGATGAACGACGTGCGCACGAACGAGCGGAACGAAGACGTCGTTCCGATAGAGCTCGAAGGTCGGGAGTCCTTTTCGTACAGGGAAACTACCGACACGAATCGTGAGTCGTGCGATGTCGCGATGGACGCGGCCGGAGGCGCGGTACTGGTTTCGGTCGGATTCCACGTTCTTACGCCCCCGAGCAATCCGGGGGAGCCGTGCGTGATTGCCGAGGGAGCGGCCCGGGCGGTCGGTCAGTACGTTCCGAAGTAAGTGCCAACGATTCCGTTTGGGAGTTGCGTTGAATGACATGACCAGCTGGTCCGGGCTGATCGCAGCGGCAGAGCACGGTGAGCTCGAACTCGAACGTGGTACGGCTTCGAACTGTGCTCGGGCCTGCGAGCGCCTCATTGACCAGCTGACAAGGGTTCTCGACGGCACACGCGGGCTTGCCAAGATTGATGGATTGGGTTCACTGCCATCTGGAGTGACGCTCGCATCAAAGTTTGAGCGGAAGGCGGCGGGCGGCGAGTACTCGCTTGATCAAGCAATCGCCGATCACATCCGCGTGGTAGGCGAAATGAGGGACGTGTTCCGGAAGATCGAGAACCGCTACGCCGCTGCGGAGGAAGCGAATACCGCGGCCGCAGCTGCTGTCGAATCGCAGATCAACTAAGACTTCCGGGGCCGCGCCACTGAGGGGATGGCGCGGCCTCGGATCCGCCTCGGGCGGTGTCGCCGACCGAGGCATGAGACGAGGGGGAGAAGGATGGGACTGCCGGACTTCGGTGGCTGGGTCGAAGGCATCAGCAAGGACATTGTCGAATTCGGCAAGCATCCGGCGAACAAGGTGCTCGACCTCGTCACCGGCTACGACCTCAACGAACGAAGCCGCGTGCGCGACGAACAAGCCGCCGGCAACGCCGAACGGGACGAAATCTACCTGCAGCAGGCCGGGCTCTACGGCCGGTTCAGCGGCAGGTTCGACGACCCGGCCCTCGGCTCACCCGAAGCTTTCGAAGCCATGTCCCACGAGGACATCAAGGCCGCCGTCGACGGAATGAACGGCGGCGCCCTGCGGGCCAGCGCGGAGGGCTGGACCAAGATCGGGCAGTCGCTCGAACAGGCGCTCAACGACTTCCGCGACTTCATCGCCACCGAAACCGACGGCAAATGGGAAGGCGTAGCGAAGGATTCCGCCACCGCCGCGACCGGAAGATACGCCACCGAATCCGGGAAACTCGCCGAAGCGGGCACCCTCATCGGCACCAAGATCACCGAAGCGGCCACCGGCGTCGACCAGATCAAAGCCACCGTGCCGCCCGTCTCCAAACGCTCCCTCCTCGAGGTCGCATTCGACGCAGGAATGCCCGCCGCCGGCCTCTTCAAACGCCTGTTCCACGACCAGGACGAGGCGCACCAGGAAGCCATCCAAATCATGCGGACCGTCTACACCCCGGTGATGCAGCAGGCCGACACCAACGTGCCGAGACTCCCCGAACCTCCCCGTGTCATCGCCGAGACCCAAGGTGCATCGCCCTCGAGTGGTGGTGCACCCGACATCGGCACGCCGGGATCGACAGCGCCCTACACCGGGGGACCGAACTCAGGATCGCCCATCCCGCCCGTGCAGACTCCTGGCAGCCCCATACCCGGCGCAACACCCGAAACGGGTTCAACGCCCGGCGCATTCAACCCCATCGCTCCGGGCGCCCAGTCCACCTCCAACGACCAGTTCACCGCCCCGACCGACGCCACGACAACCCCAGCCGCCGCCTGGACCGCACCCGCGGCCGCCGCAGGGCTGGACGGCAGCCGCGCGGGACAGCCCGGTTACGGAATCCCCGGGATGGGTGGAGGCGCTGGAGCCTACTCGGGCGCAGGCGGCTCGGGATCGAACGCAGGATCGGGCATCGGCGCAGGAGCAGGCGGCGGTGCCGGCGGCTACGGAGGCGGAATACTCACCGGCGGATACGGCTCCAGCGGATACGGCTCCGGCGGAATGGGTTCCGGTGGATCAGGAACCGGAGGCGGCGCCGCAGGATCGACTCCGAGCGCCACCGGAGGCGGAGCAACGGGAACGACGGCCGCCGGCACCGCCGCGCGAGGTGGTGCGGCCGGCGGCGGCATGATGCCGGGTGCGGGAGCACGCGGGCGCGGCGAGGACGACGCCGAACACAAGACGCCCGGCTACCTGGTGAACGTCGACAACGGCAGCGAACTCATCGGCAACCTGCCCTTGGCCGCCCCGCCCGTCATCGGGAGCTGAGGCGGCCGGGGCCGGCGCCAGCTCTAGACGCCGATCAGCTGCTTGGCCGCCGACACCGCGGCCGGGGCGTCCAGCGAGGGCATGTCGTCCCACTGGCCACCGGTGATCGTCACCTTGACCTCGGGCGTCTCGACCAATGTGACGATCACGCCGGCGACAGCGGTCGTCATCGGCAGCGTGTAGGCGACACCGCCTGCCTTCTCGATCGCGGCATCCGGAAGGACCGAGAGCTTGCCGGCCTCGAGGTCGCTCACCGCCGGCACCTCACCGGTGCCCGGCTCGATCATGACCTCGACGGAGCGGATCTCGCTCAGCGAGGTGGCGCCGTCCGGGGTCTCCCAGTTGCAGATCACGCCGTACTCGTCCGCCGCGTTCGACGGGCTCTCCTGCAGCCCCGCAATGTACTGCGCGACCGCCGGCGCGACGTCCCCGCAACTCGAGAACCGTGCCAACACGTCCGCACCCATGTCACCGCCGTCACCCGCGCCCTCACCACCGGAGACCGTGCCGACCGCGGCCTTCGTCGTGCCGGGGGAAGCCGTCTCGGCGTCGTCGGAACCGCAGGCGCTCAGTGCCGCGGCAAGAACGAGAACCACTGGAACAAACCAGGCGTTTCGGATCATGCAGGCACTGTACCTAGGCCTTCACCGGCCCCGCCCGCAGTACGTCGTCGAACCGCTCCCGAACCTCGGCGACGTGCTTGTCGAGGTCCTCCACCTGCCACCCCTCGGTACTGATCGGCTCCAGGACGTCTACGTACACCTCACCGGCATGCGCGACGAACGAGTTGCGCCACATCAGATCCCCGGCGTTGTGGATGACGATCGGCACGATCGGCACCCCCGCCTGCATCGCCAGGTGGAAGCCGCCCTTCTTGAACCGGCCCAGCCGGGGTGTGGGGGAGCGGGTGCCCTCCGGCGCGATCGCGATCGACGTGCCGCCGCGAAGCTTGTCGACCGCCGGCTTCAAGGCCGCCCGCGCCTGCACGGTGTCCGACCGATCTACGTACGCGACATCGAGCAGCGTCCCCACCGCCGCGAACCGCGGATCGTGCGACGCCTCCTTCTTGGCCACCCCGGTGACGTCCCGCTGGATCACCTTGCCGATCACCAGCATGTCCAGCGAACTCTGGTGGTTGAACATGAACACCGCCGGCCGGGCGCTCCAGGCGTTGTCCTCGCCGGTGATGTGCACGTCGATGCCGCACAGCCGCAACGCCAGGTCGGGGCCGAACGTCCCCACCAGATTCGCCGCGGTCCGCCGATTGCCCGAAAGCACCCCCGCCGTCGCCCCCACCGCCGTCGTCGCCATCAGCGCACCCAACGCCATGCCGGTGCGCGCGGTCGCCACAGGTGTCGCGCCCCGCTCCGGCCGCGGCAGCCGCACCGACAACCAGCCCTCGGCCCGCGCGATCCCGGCCAGCCTGCGGTCCGGATTGAGCGCCACCGGGCGCCCCACCGAGTCGAGCATCGGAACGTCCTCGGCACCATTGGAATACGCGAACGCCTCCGACAGCGGTGTCCCCGCCTCCTCGGCGAACGCCCGCACCGCCGCGGCCTTCGCCGGCCCCCACAGGGCCGGACCGGTGAGCTTGCCGGTGAGCATGCCGTCGACCACTTCGGGACGGCTGCACAGGATCTCGTCGATTCCCAGGTCGTACGCGACGTCCTGCGCCTGATACACCGTCGCCGACGTCGCCAGCACGATCCGGTGCCCGGCCCGGCGGTGGGCGTCGAGCAGGCGTCGGATGTCGGGGTAGATCATCGCGGCGATGTCCTGCCGGAACAGCCTTTGACTCCATTCCCGCAGTTCGTCCTCGCGCCGCCCGGCCAGCCCGGTGACCGCGATCTGCATGAGCCGCCCCACGTCGGCGCCCCGGAACTGCGTGTCGAAGGCGGCTCCGGTGGTGCGGAGCAGTTCAGCGACGCTGAGGTCGAAGCGACGCAACCGGTCCCGATACACGACACCGGCGGTGTAACCGGTGATGAGGGTGCCGTCGAGGTCGAACGCAGCCAGCGTCTTCGGTCCCTGCGGGGCGGCCGCGATCGCCGAGTAGATGTCCTCGAGCCGGTTCATCGGCCCGACTCCGCGCCCTCGGTGACCGTGCCGGAGCCGCACACCTGGTCGAGCTTGGCGTGGGCGCGGTCCCGGATCTCCCGCACCCGGCGCACCAACGTGCGGATCTCGTGCGCGAACTCGCGGCGCCCCTCGAGCACCTCGGGGTCGTCGGTCTCGACCAGCCGGCGATTGCGGGCCAACTGCAGGGCGGTCGCGAACAGCTCCGACGAGATCGACTCGCTGCTCGCGATCTGCTGGCGGAGTCGGCGCTGCTGCGCCAGGGCCAGACACTCCGCGATGAACGTCCTCTCGTCGAAGTCCTGCGTCACCGGTGCGTCGAGCAGGTGGTCGGCCACCACCTCGTACGCCTCGAGGAACGGTTGCAGCACGCGGTGCGCGAGATACGGTCGCACCTCGTCGAGGATGTGCTCGACATGCTCGGGGTTGCTCAGATCGCTCTCCCACGCGGGATCGATCAGGCTCAGCTCCGACCGCAGCTCCTCCTGGAACGTCTCCTTGTCGCTGAAGAAGAACTCGAACTTGAGCAGGTCGCGGATGCGCTTGGCCTCGGACCAGCCGTCGGTGAGGGGGTCGGCGAACTTCTCGTCCACGGCCGCGCACAGCACCATCTCCGCGATGGCCCGCACCACCAGGAAGTGAATGGTGTTGTTGCGGTAGAACGCAGCCACCAGCCCCTGATCCTTGCCGAGGTAATAGACACGTTCGTCGCCCTCGTCGAACCGCCGCAGCACTCCGGAATCGAGATGGGTGAACAGGGCCTTCCGGATCACCTGCGGATTGGTGAGGTCGACGTCGCCCGCGGTCGGCAGCTTGCGGGCGGTGATGTAGTCCACCATCGGCCCCAGGATGAAACCGAGCTCGGGGACCGTCAGCGCCCGGTCCTCGATGCCGAGGAACGCGAGCATCACCAGCGACGACGCGGTGATCGGGGTGACCTCGTTGATCCGGTGGCTCACCTCGATGCCGGTCTTCTGGATCGCGAGCCGGAAGTCGTCCTCCTGCGCCAGCGACTTGCGCAGCGACAGTGGACGTCCCACGGTGACGTGCGCGACGCCGCGCCGCTGCCCCTGCGCGCGGACGTAGCCGACCATCCAGCGGAAGCTCTCCTTCCGCTTCTCCGCGCCGTGCGCCTCCGCCGCCATCGCGTTCACCTCGTACAACTGGTCGTACACCAGTGAGACGGGGACCAGGTAGACGTCGGGCGCCTCGGACGACTCGAACGCCTTGGCCAGGTAGGTCAGTAGCCCGTACCGGGGCGGGCGCAGCTTGCCGGTGCGCGAGCGCCCGCCCTCGATGTACCACTCCAGGTTGAAACGCTTGTTCATCAGGAACCGCATGTATTCGCGCAGCGTCCACTTGTAGATCTCGTCGCCGTCGAACTTGCGCCGGATGAACACGGTGCCGCTGCGCTTGCTGATCGGGCCGATCGGCCAGAAGCTCACGTTGAGCCCGCCCATCACGTGGTTGAGCGGCAGATCGTTCGCGAGCAGCGCCGGACGCAGCACCAGCGGATCCAGGTAGGACCGGTGGCTCGGCAGGAACACCAGCGAATGTTCACGGTTGAGTTCGCGCAGTTCCTCGAACCGGGTGGTGTCGACGTCGAGCCGGTACGCGCGGGAGAAGTACCGGCCCAGCTGGTCCCACAACGCGATGGCCCGGCGGCTCTGTGCGGCCACCATCTCGTCGAGGTCCGCGCGGGCCCGGCGTTCGACGTCCACGACGGTGAGATTGAGCTGCGCGGCAAGCTTCTTCACGCCGGCGGTGAAGCGGCTGGTGTCGGTGATCTCTTCGACCACGAACCGTGACACCTTGTACTGCGTGCCCAGCAGATTTCGCTCGGCCCGCTCGAGCGCGAGAGCGGCCTGGCGCCGGATGAACTCCGGCAGCGACCCGCCGCCCCGCTCGGCCAGTCGGTCACGCATCTCGCTCAGCGACGCCGGATCGCCCTCGATCACCCTGCACCGTCCTGGATCGGACCGCAGCACCCGCCGCTGCGCGTTCGCCCCGATGCGCAGCGGGTCCCGCGCGGAGAGCACCTCGCGAAGACGTTGCCCGCGATGACCGTTGGTGGTGTCCGGCATCCAAACCACCCGCACCGGCGTGAGGACGGGGTCGTCGTCGCGCAGCGCCAGCGCCGACAACGCCTGCCCGGTAGTGGCGACGGTGGCCGTCGGGTGACCGGACTCGTTCTCCCGGCGTCCGAGCCACGTCCGCAACACCCGGTCCTCGGTGTCGGTCATCTCCTCGGTGAGATAGATCCGCAGATGCCGCTCCGGTTCGGTCATCGCTGCGCTCCCTCCTCCGCGTCCTCGGCGGCGCCGCCCAGCGCCACCACCTCGTCGAGGCTCTCCTGCAGGCAGCGCATGAACAGCGCGGGTTCGGTGACCGCCGCGGTGTCGATGTTGACGCCGATGCAGCACGTACCGACGTGCGAGACCATCGTCGCCATCACCGCGCACCCCGGCGCCGGCCCGAACGGGAACATGCGCTCGATCCGCGCGCCCGCCAGGTACACCGGGACCGGCACCCCGGCTACATTCGACGCCTGCAGATCCAGGCCCGACGACTGCGACAGGTACCACTCGGCGAGCAGCCGGGTCGGCAACCGCACCAGCAGCGGCGACGCCGCCTCGACGATGTCGAGTGCAGGTTCCTCGCGCAGCGCCAGCACGATCGCCCGCACCTTCCGGATCCGCTTCGCCGCGTCGGGCTCGGTGGCCGGCCCGGCGAAGCGCACCGCGGCGATCCGGTTCCCGCCCGACGGATCCGACGCCGACCGCATGTTGATCGGCATGCCCATGGGGATCTTGCCGACGTCCGCGCCCATCTCCTCGTGATAGCGACGGAACCCGCCGAGCAACGCCGCGATGTACGCGTCGTTGACGGATCCGCCGGCCGCGTGCGCGGCGATCCGCAGCTCGTGCAGGCCCACTTCGAGCACCCCGAACCAACGTCCGAGCCCGCGCTCGCGCAGCAGCGGCGACCCCGTGGCAGGCGGCGGTTGCACGACGCGGCGCAGCGACCCCGCGTAGTCGAGCACTTCACCGGCCGCGTCGAACGGCCGCGTCACGGCGGTGACGGCGGCGCGGACCGACCCGGACACCAGGCCCGTGAATCGCCGCGGCGCCTTCCGGATCCCGGACACCACGTCGCGGCCGAGCGCCCCGAGGTCGGACAGGTGCTCGGGCGGCGCGGGCTCGCGATCGGGCTTGTCGGGGGTCGGCTCCGGGCGGCGGCTGTGCAGCAGGGCCATCATCTGGATGCCGCCCATGCCGTCGGTGATGCTGTGGTGCGTCTTGACGACGTACACCGCGCGGCCGTCGTCGAGGCCCTCGATGAGCATCGCGATCCACGGGGGGCGGGCCTTGTCGAACGGCTCGGTCGCCAGGTGCCGGCACACCCGCAGCGCGTGATCGAGGTCCGTCTTGCCGCCCGGCAGCCGGATCCGTCGCAGGTGGTAGTCCAGGTCGAACTCCGGATCGACCGACCACACCGGATTGCCGAGCCCGAAAGCCGGTTCCACCGCCCGCATCCGGATGCGCGGCACGATGTGCGACGCCCACTCGTGCGCGCGGACCAACCGGTCCCAGTCCGGCGCCTTGTCGAGCACGTCGACCGCGACGATCGGCGTCCGCAGCTCCGGCCGCACCTCCTCCATCCGCCACATGCCGGTCTCGAAATCCGACATGGTGCGGCTCTGACCCCACGCGACCGCGGACAGATCGACATCCACCGCGCTCGGTGGAACGAACGGTTGTCCTTCGGTCATACGCGCTCCTCGGAGATCAGTCCTCGGTTCGATTCGACGTCGTCTCAAGTGTGGACCCGTTCACGCGGCAGCGTCCCCGGATTGGACGCTTCCGGGTCCGGACACCGGGGACAACTCGGATCCCGCGCGGGAGTGCCGCGGGTCCGTTAACGTTCGGGGCACTTCGATCCTTGCCCCGGCGAAAGGACGCGGTCATTCCTCTCTACCAATTCCGGTGCGCTCGGTGCGGTCCCTTCGACCGGCACTTTTCGATGGCGGACGTCCCCGACACCTCCGATTGCCCGCACTGCGCGTCGGACGGGCGTCGGCAGATCACCGCGACCCGGCTCGGCCGGGGCGGCTCGGCGTCGATGCGACTGCTCGACGCGACCGCCCGGTCCGCGAGCGAGCCCACCGTCGTCAGCGGTCCCCGCCCCGGCGCCACGCGCACCCCGCAGAAGGTCACCACCAATCCGCTCCACCGAAAGTTGCCCCGCCCCTGAGCAAACGGCCCGTCCGCGTTAGGAGACTCGATGCCCGAGTTGCTGTTCCCGTTGGATTCGAACAAGAAGTTCACCGAGCAGGAGAAGATCGGCCACAACCGGTGGCACCCCGACATCCCGGCGGCCGTCACCGTCAAGCCGGGCGACTCCTTCCGGGTGCACTGCCGCGAGTGGTTCGACGGCGCGATCCACAACGACGACTCGGCCGACGACATCCTGAACGCGCCGCTCACCACGGTGCACACGCTGTCGGGACCGTTCGCGGTGGAGGGCGCGCAGCCCGGTGACCTGCTGATCGTCGACATCCTCGATCTGGGGCCCATCCCGCAGGAGGATTCGGGTCCGCTGGCCGGTCAGGGCTGGGGCTACACCGGCATCTTCCCGCGCGACAACGGCGGCGGCTTCCTCACCGAACAGTTCCCCGACGCCTACAAGGCGGTGTGGGACTTCGCGGGCCAGACGGCGACCTCGCGGCACGTGCCGCACGTGAAGTTCACCGGCATCGTGCACCCCGGTCTGATGGGCACCGCACCGTCGCACGCGCTGCTGGGCAAGTGGAACACCCGCGAGGCCGCGCTGATCGCGACCGATCCCGACCGGGTGCCGCCGCTGGCGCTGCCTCCGGAACCGCGGGACGCGATCCTCGGCACCCTGTCCGGCGCCGACTTCGACCGCGTCGCGGCCGAGGCCGCCCGCACCGCACCGCCGCGCGAGAACGGCGGCAACCAGGACATCAAGAACCTCACCAAGGGCAGCCGGGTGTTCTATCCGGTGTTCGTCGACGGCGCGAACCTGTCGGTGGGTGACCTGCACTTCTCGCAGGGCGACGGCGAGATCACGTTCTGCGGCGCCATCGAGATGGGTGGCTTCATCGACCTGCGGGTCGACATCATCAAGGGCGGCATGGAGACGTACGGCGTCTCGGAGAACGCGATCTTCATGCCCGGCAACACCGATCCGCAGTACTCCGAGTGGCTCGCGTTCTCGGGGACGTCGGTGACGCTCGACGGGGAGCAGCGCTACCTCGACTCGCAGCTGGCGTACCAGCGGGCGTGCCTGCACGCGATCGACTACCTCACGAAGTTCGGTTACAGCCCGGAACAGGCCTATCTGCTGCTGGGTGCCGCACCGATCGAGGGTCGGTTGTCCGGCGTGGTCGACATCCCGAATTCGTGCGCCACGGTGTATCTGCCGACAGCCATCTTCGATTTCCCGATCGCGCCGTCGGCGAGCGGCCCCGTGAAGATCGATCCGGGGATGGGGGCGCCGCACTCGGCGCGTTGACGCTTCTTTTCTCCGACAGCATCGCCGGCGACCTCCGTGCCGCCGGCGATGCCGTCTGTGCGGGCGCAGGTTACCAGTACAAAGCACATTTTCGGGGTGCTATGAACGGACTTCACCCGAATTCTCTGTACCGCGTTTCGTGCGAATGTAACTGCAGGTGAACGCCAGGTTTCGTTATCTAATCGTGATGATCAAACAGTAACGCCCCAGTCATTCGTCACGTTAGCGTCGATCTCAATCGCCCAGCGCTATCGAAGCGTTACGCGAGGACACAACATCTACATTCTCGTCGCCCGGATCGTGATGTCCGACCGAGCGAGATCGGGCCGTCGGGGAGAAAGGGGCGCGGAGTCGTGAGCGCTTCGTCGAACTGCATCGAGAACTACATCGCGGCCATGTTCGCGTACGAATTCATGGACGGCGGTGTCGACCTCGACTCGCTCGAGCGCATCCACCGCGGCGACGTCCGCGACTGGGTCGGCGCCGTGGCGGGATCGGGTCTGTTCACCAACGCGCAGGTCGCGCGCGTCGATGCCGGTTGGCGTCACGATCCCAAGTCGCTGCTCGACACCCTGCTCTCCGAGGCCGACGAGATGACCGTCAAGCGCTGCGAGATGACGTGGGCCGCCCTGGACCGCATCGACTCGCCCGCCGAGCGCCGCGAGCTGGTGGCCGTGGGCGGCTACAGCAGCGCGGTGGCGTCGGCGTCCACGACGATCGCCTGATCGTCCGTCAGCATTCGATACCGAACCCCGGCAGCGCGGCAGGCCTCGACCATTCGGGCCGCCTCGCTGCCGGGGTTCGTCGTATCCGCGGACCCGTCGGCGCTCGACGCGCAGTGCGGCACGATCGAGAAGTCGACGAATCCCAGCCCGTCCCAACGCGGTTCGATGCCGCACGTGGGCGCCACCTCGTCCGGGTCGTCGGCGCTGTCGATCCCGATCAGTGACGGCGCCATGACGCACGCGCCCGCGCTGTACCCCGCGTAGGTCAGCCGTCCGTCGCGGATCAGCGCGCCGAGCACCGCATCGCCGCCGCTGCGCGCCAACTGTGCGCGCAGCACGAACGTGTTGCCGCCGCGTACCCACACCGCCCCGAACCCCGACAGAGTGTCCGCCAGCCGCTCCGGGGAGCCGACATAGTCGCGCAGATCGACCTCGGTCGGGGCGAACCCGAGCTTGCGCAGCGGGACGACGTCGCTCACCACCGCGGATTCGCGCGCCCGGACGGGCCACGCGTCCGCGGCGTTCGCGATCACCGCGACGGCCCCCGGGCCGCCCACGAGGTCCACGAATCGGTCGACGTGTGCGCCGAAGCGGTACGAGGACAGGAACAGGCGCACGTGGGTGTCAGATCGTGTAGGCCAGGTGGTCGAGGATGCGGCGCCCCACCTCGGTATCCCCACCCAGTTCGAACTCCGACACGTGATCGGCGGCGGCGGTGCGCCCGCACGCCAGCCGGGTGAACAGCCGCGAGTCCATCGCGATCGTCGACGTCGCCGGCCCGGACAGCTCGTCCACCACCGCGGCGCGGCCGTCGACCTCGACGTGGAGGGTGCGGGCCAGCGGACCGGACAGTTCGACCGTCACCCGGGACCCGTCCGGGGCGTGGCCCAGCTTGCCGACGATGAAGCCGAGCGCCCCCTCGATCTCCTGGAACGCGAGGTTGCCGCGCGAGCCGCCCTCGTCGCCCGCGGGAACGTCCAGCGCGTCACGAATGTCGTGTTCGTGGACCCAGCAGTCGAACAGCCGGATCCGCATGAACCGGCCGTACGTCGCCGGCCCGGCCGGGGTGACCGCGGTGGCGTCGAAGTCGTCCTGGGTCATGTCGCCGAGCACCTCGAGCCGGCTGGAGGTGATCTCCCGGAACATCGCGAGGATCTGTGCCCCGGTGTGGGCGCGCAGCCCCTCCACCCAGCGCTCGTTGAGCGCGCCGATCTCGTTGCGCACGTGCGCGAGTCCGTGGACGTCGATCGCGGTCGCCGGCGGTTCGAGCCCGGACAGCATCGACTCGGTCCCGATGATGTGCGAGACGACGTCGCGCACGGTCCAGCCGGGCAACGCGGTGGGCGTCAGCCAGGCGTCGCCCTCGACGGTGGAGAGCACGTCGTCGAGCGCGGCCCACTGCTCGGACAGTGCGTCGACCAGGATGCCCTGGGGGAACTCGCTCATCTGTCACTCTCCGTTTCCGCCACGGGGAGGTCGACGACCTCGCCTCGGTCGACACTCTGCCAGTCGCGGCCCCGCACGTACGGTTCCAGCGCGCGTCCGATGTCCGCGGCGTCCGACGGGCCCTTGATTCGCTGGATTTCGTAGACGTGCGGAAACTCCAGCAGCTCGGTGACGGTGTTCCACAGCCGCACCGCGGCCTCGCCCTCGGGCGGATCGATCAGCACGGGTCCGAAGAACGCGGTGCCCTGGACGAACAGCGTCGGCACTCCGAACCCGCCCGCCGCTACCACCCGGTCGTAGTCGGCGCGGACGTCGTCGTGCGTCGTGGGGTCGGCGAGGGCGGTGTCGAGCAGCGCCGGATCGAGGCCCAGCCCCTCGAGGAGGCCACGGGCAACCATCGGATCGTGCGGTTTGCCCCCGTCGACGTGCAGCAGGTGTCCGGTCGCGAAGTACCAGCGGTCCAACAGGTCCATGCTCTCGCGGCGCAGCAACGCGCCGATCCGCATCAGCGACCACCCGTACGACCACTCGCGCTCCCACGGGTGCTTCTGGTCGTCCCGGCGGTTGATCTCCTCGAGGCTGAAGAAGCGCCAGGAGATGTCGATCGCGGTCTCGGCGCGTACGTGCCGGATCCAGCGCGACGCGTGGAACGCGAACGGGCACATCGGGTCGAAGTGGAATTCGACCGACGTGATCGGCTCGGCTCCCGCGTCCGTGCTCACCCTGTCACTCTATGACCGATCGCCGTCCGGGGCGACGAGTCGGCGCGCAAACATCGCGGCGAGTCGGTCTTTCGCGCGATTCGGGCGAAACCGTCCCCCGGTACCCGGCCGGAGGTGGACCATCGACGCAGACCGTTCGTGCGAATCACCGTTCACATGAGGAGCCGCCGTGTTTCCCGGAAACTTCGTCGCCACCACGCCCGAAAAGGCGGCGGTCATCCGCCCCGCCACGGGCGAGCAGCTCACCTATCGGCAGCTCGACGACCGGTCGCTGCGGCTGGCCCGGTATCTGCACTCGGTGGGGATGCGGCCGGGCGACCACATCGCGGTCGTGGCCGGCAACGACCTGCGGGTGCTCGAGGTGTACTGGGCTGCGCTGCGATCAGGCCTTTACATCACCGCGGTCAACTGGCACCTCACCCCGGCCGAGGCCGCGTACGTCGTCGACGACTGCGAGGCGTCCGTGCTCGTCGTCTCGGCGGACGCCGCCGCAACGCTCCCGACCGATCGCGCCGAGCTGACGAAGGTGCGTGGTCGTTTGGTGTTCGGGGGAGCGGTCGACGGCTATGACGACTACGACGCCGTGCTCGCTCGGCAGTCGAGCGAGCCGCTGGAATCGCAGCCACGCGGGCAGGACATGCTGTACTCGTCGGGCACCACCGGCCGCCCCAAGGGCATCAAGCCGAAGCTGCCCGAGGGGCAGGTGCACGAGACCGTCGATCCCTACACCGCGGTGTTCGCGCCGATGTACGGCTTCGACGCCGACACCGTCTACCTGTGCCGGCGCCGCTGTATCACGCTGCGCCGCTGCGCTTCTGCGGCACGATCAACTCGGTCGGTGGAACCGTGATCGTGATGGACCGGTTCGATGCCGCCGAGGCGCTCGCGCTGATCGAACGTCACCGGGTCACCCACAGTCAGTGGGTGCCGACGATGTTCGTACGAATGCTCAAGCTGCCCAACGAGGTTCGCGACCGCTACGACGTGTCCAGCATGCGGGTCGCGATCCATGCCGCGGCGCCGTGCCCGGTGGAGGTCAAGCGCGCGATGATCGACTGGTGGGGACCGGTGATCCACGAGTACTACGCGTCGACGGAGGGATCGGGAGCGACGTTCATCGACAGCGCCCAGGCGCTGGCGCATCCCGGGTCGGTGGGGTGTGACGGGGTTCTCGGCATCGTGCACATCTGCGACGAGGCCGGCCACGAGTTGCCGACGGGGGAGACCGGGACGGTGTACTGGGAACGGGACCAGTTGCCGTTCGAATATCACAACGATCCCGTCAAGACCGCGTCCGCGCAGCACCCCGACCACCCGACGTGGACCACCGGTGGCGACATCGGTTACCTCGACGACGACCGCTTCCTCTACCTCACCGATCGTGCGGCGTTCACGATCATCTCCGGCGGCGTCAACATCTATCCCCAGGAATCGGAGAACGTCCTCACGTTGCACCCGAAGGTGTACGACGTCGCGGTCATCGGGGTGCCGCACGACGAGATGGGAGAAGAGGTCAAGGCGATAGTCCAACTGGTGGACGGTGTGACCGGAAACGCCGACGTGGAGCGGGAACTGCTCGACTACGTGCGAGAGCGCGTCGCGCACTACAAGGCGCCCCGGTCGATCGACTTCGTCGACGAACTGCCCCGCACTCCCACCGGCAAACTCGTCAAGCACACGTTGCGTGCCCGGTACGTGCCCGCGTGAGGGTCAGCCCGGAATCCCGAGGTCCCGGAAGTGCTCGCGCAGCACTGCCGCGTGACTGTGGTCGAGGTCCGTGGTGGCGGTGAGCAGGACCAGCGGACGCTCCCCGGCGAGCGTCAGGACACGCTCGACGGCGCTGCGTCCCTCCGCGGATTCCAGCTCCGTGAGATAGCGGGAGCGAAACTCGCCGAACTCTGCTACGTCGTGGCTGTACCACCGCCGCAGTTCGGTCGACGGCGCGAGATCCTTCGCCCAGTCGTCGTAATGGAACGAATCCTTGCGCAATCCGCGCGGCCAGAGTCGGTCGACGAAGACCCGGAAGCTCGGCTCCGCAGCCGGATGGTCGTACACGCGTTCGATATCGACGGCACGAGTGGGCATCTCCGAACCTCCGTTTCTTGGGCCTATTCAGACGGTAAGTTACGTCCATGTGAAATAGTGAGCTGTATCACAAAAAAAGCCGCTTACGGTGGTATACCTCTGTTCGGACTCGATTCAGACACTCCCACCGACTTGCGTGTGTTTCCTTGCTCACGGTAGTTCTGCTTACCATCGTGGACCACTTGCATCGGTCGGGTCATCGTCCGTCGATCGCTCGATAGTTGCCGCCCGTCGCGGCAGGCACACCATCTACCGCAGGAAGTCGAAACATTGGATACATCGAAGAGCGCGGCACAGGTGCGCCCATCGGTCGGTGTCGTTCGGGAGACGAGCGACGGCGAGCGACGGGTGGCACTGGTGCCCAAGGTCGTGGCGTCACTGGCCGCCAAGGGAGTCGACGTCGTCGTCGAGCCCGGGGCGGGTCTGGGTGCGCTGATTCCGGACGAGTTGTACAAGGAGGCGGGCGCCACCATCGGTGACGCGTGGACCTCCGATGTCGTCGTCAAGGTCGCGCCGCCGTCGGACGACGAGGTCGGCAAGCTCCGTTCGGGGCAGACGCTGATCGGCTTCCTGGCCCCGCGCAACGCCGAGAACCAGATCGGTGCGCTGTCCGCGGCCGGAGTGGACGCGTTCGCCGTCGAGGCGATTCCGCGTATCTCCCGCGCCCAGGTGATGGACGCGTTGTCGTCGCAGGCCAATGTTGCCGGCTACAAGGCCGTCCTCGTCGCCGCGTCGGAGTCCACCCGCTTCTTCCCGATGCTGACCACCGCGGCCGGCACCGTGAAGCCCGCGACCGTCCTGGTCCTGGGTGTGGGTGTCGCGGGTCTGCAGGCGCTGGCCACGGCCAAGCGTCTCGGCGGCCGCACCACGGGCTACGACGTGCGTCCCGAGGTGGCCGACCAGGTTCGCTCGGTCGGTGCGCAGTGGCTCGATCTGGGCATCGACGCGGCCGGCGAGGGCGGCTACGCCCGCGAACTCACCGACGCCGAGCGCGCGCAGCAGCAGCAGGCGCTCGAGGATGCCATCAAGGGCTTCGACGTCGTCATCACCACCGCGCTGGTGCCGGGTCGTCCGGCGCCGCGTCTGGTGACCGCCGCCGCGGTCGAGGGCATGAAGCCCGGCAGCGTGATCGTCGACCTCGCCGGGGAGACCGGCGGCAACTGCGAGCTCACCGAGCCCGGCCGGACGGCCGTCAAGCACGGTGTCACGATCTGCTCGCCGCTGAACCTTCCGGCGACGATGCCCGAGCACGCCTCGGAGCTGTACTCGAAGAACGTTGCGGCCCTGATCGAGCTGATGCTCGACGAGAACGGCGCGCTGGCGCCCGACTTCTCGGACGAGATCCTCGCCGGTGCGTGCGTGACCGGATCGAAGGAGACCCCCTAGATGTACACCGAACTTCTGGCGAACATCGCGATCCTGGTCCTGGCCGGGTTCGTGGGTTTCGCTGTCATCTCGAAGGTGCCGAACACGCTGCACACGCCGCTGATGTCGGGCACCAACGCCATCCACGGCATCGTCGTGCTCGGCGCGCTGGTCGTGCTCGGCCACCTGCCGTCCGACGCCCCGTGGTCGATCAAGATCATCCTGTTCGTCGCGCTGGTCTTCGGCACCCTGAACGTCGTCGGCGGGTTCGTGGTCACCGACCGCATGCTCGCGATGTTCAAGCCCAAGAAGGACGCCCCCAAGGCAGCTGAGAAGAAGGGGGCTGACGCCTGATGAGCTACCTCGTCACGATCCTCTACATCGTCGCGTTCGCGATGTTCATCTACGGTCTCTCGGGTCTGACCGGCCCGAAGACCGCGGTGCGCGGCAACTACATCGCGGCGGTGGGCATGCTGATCGCGGTCGTCGCGGTCCTCATCGACATCCGCGACACCGACAACTGGGGCCTGATCATCGGTGGCCTGCTCGTCGGCATCGTGCTCGGCGTCCCGCCCGCGCTGCGGACGAAGATGACCGCGATGCCGCAGCTCGTCGCGCTGTTCAACGGTGTCGGTGGCGGCACGGTCGCGCTCATCGCGTGGGCCGAGTTCCTCAACTCGGACGGCTTCACCACCGTCGAGACGGTGCCGTCGGTGCCGTTCATCGTCGGCTCGCTGTTCGCGGCGATCATCGGTTCGGTCTCGTTCTGGGGCTCGCTGGTCGCGTTCGCGAAGCTGCAGGAGCTGTTCAACAAGAACTTCGAGAAGAAGGTCGTCGCCTCGGCGAAGGCGTTCCAGCTGGCGAACATCGTTCTCGCGCTGGTGTCGATCGGCATCGCCGTCTACATCGGTATCCAGGCCGACCCGGCCAACGATCCGACCTCCGCGCTGTGGATCGTCGGTCTGCTGATCGCGGCCGGTGTCATGGGTCTGTTCGTCGTGCTGCCGATCGGCGGCGCCGACATGCCCGTCGTCATCTCGCTGCTCAACGCGCTCACCGGTCTGTCGGCGGCGGCCGCGGGTCTGGCGCTCAACAACCAGGCGATGATCGTCGCCGGCATGATCGTCGGCGCGTCCGGCTCGATCCTGACCAACCTCATGGCCAAGGCCATGAACCGCTCGATCCCCGCGATCATCTTCGGCTCGTTCGGTGGCGGTGACGCCGGCGGTGCCGGTGTCTCGGCGTCGGGCGGCACCGTGAAGGCCACCTCCGCGTCGGATGCGGCGATCCAGATGGCGTACGCCAACCAGGTCATCGTCGTTCCCGGCTACGGTCTCGCCGTCGCGCAGGCCCAGCACGCGGTCAAGGAGATGGCGGCCCTGCTCGAGGAGAAGGGCGTCGAGGTCAAGTACGCGATCCACCCGGTCGCCGGCCGTATGCCCGGTCACATGAACGTGTTGCTCGCCGAGGCCGACGTCGCGTACGACGCGATGAAGGAGATGGACGACATCAACGGCGAGTTCTCGCGCACCGATGTCACCGTCGTCATCGGCGCCAACGACGTCACCAACCCGGCCGCGCGCAACGATTCGAGCTCGCCGATCTACGGCATGCCGATCCTCAACGTCGACCAGTCCAAGTCGGTCATCGTGCTCAAGCGCTCGATGTCGTCGGGCTACGCCGGCATCGACAACCCGCTGTTCACCGCGGACGGCACCTCCATGCTGTTCGGTGACGCCAAGAAGATGGTTTCCGAGGTCACCGAGGAGCTCAAGGCCCTGTAGGCCTCTCGCCACTCAGCTGAAGGGTCCCTTCACGCGCTCCCAGCGTGTGAAGGGACCCTTCCGCCGTTTCAGCCGTTTCCGCCGTTTCAGCCGACGGCGACCGACTGCGTCGCCGGACGTCCGACGATCCCCGCGAAGCGCGACGCCACCAGCACGCACACCAACGGCACCACCATCGCGATCGTGAGCGGCACCAGATGGGTGAGCCAGCCGATGGTCGCCGGTCCGGCGAGGAAGCCGATGTAGCCCATGCCCACCACGCGGGACATGTTCGCGCCCGCGGCCCCGGTACCGAGATTTCCGGCTGCGGTGAAGATCTGCGGCACGCACCCGGACAGCCCGAGCCCGAACAGCGCCCACCCCAGCAGCGTCGTCGGCAGCCACGGCGACACCACGACCAGACCCATCCCGGCCGCCGCGATCAGCGTGCCGTACCGGACCACCTCGACCGGCCCCAGCGCGGCGCTCACCCGGTCCGCGGTGAACCGGCCCACCGTCATCGTCAGCGAGAACGCCCCGAACGCGAGGGCAGCCACGGATGCCGGGGCGTCCAGGTGCTCCTTGACCTGGAGCGTCGACCAGTCGTTCGCGACGCCCTCGGCGAGCATCAGGACGAATGCCACCGCACCCATGGCCAGCACCCGCGACGAGTATTTTCCGCGGGGGCGTCGCTCGTGGTGCTCGGGTTGCGGATGCGCCGACGGCGGCAGCAGCCGCCCCGTGCACAGCGCGATCGCCACGACCCCCAGCACGGACGCGACCCCCAGCGTCGTGGCCGGTGACCACCCGGCCTCGATCGTCACCGCCCCGACGAGCGACCCGGCCACCCCGCCGATCGAGAACATGCCGTGGAACGCCGACATGATCGGACGCCGGTACTCCCGCTCGACCAGGACGGCTTGGGAGTTCATGGACACGTCGAGCGCGCCGTTGCCGAACCCGAAGATCATCAGGGCCAGGCCCAGCTGCCACGCGGTGGACGCCAGACCCGGACCGATAACCGCGACCGCCAGCAGGGTCCCGCTGAGCGCGACCAGCAGTCGACTGCCGTACCGGTCCGCGAGCGGGCCCGCCAACTGCATGCCGGCGATCGCGCCCGCCGCGAGCAGCAGGAGTAGCGAGCCGAGCGTCGAGTGGGCGATGTTCGTCCGGTCCTCGATCGCGGGAATGTGGACCACCCACATCGCGAGCAGAAACCCGTTGATGCCGAACACGCCGAAGATCGCGGCACGAGCCGAACGCAGACGTACGGGCTGATCGGTTCGGGAGTCCACGTATCCCTTTGTACCGAACGACGGTTGTGGCCGAAGGGACCCTTCGTGCGCTGACAGCTACCGAAGGGACCCTTCAGCTGGAAGCCGGTGGGTCAGAGCAGCGTGAGGAGGGCGGTCACGGGGTCGCGCAGCATCGCCCCGAGATCGGCGAGGAACCGCGACGCCTGCTCGCCGTCGACCAGGCGGTGATCCACGGTGACGCTCAGCGTCGTCACGTCCCGCGCGACGATGTCGTCGCCCACCACCCACGGCCGCTTCGCGATCGCACCGAGCGCGAGGATCGCGGCCTCGCCCGGGTTGAGGATCGGGGTGCCGGTGTCGACGCCGTAGACGCCGACGTTGGTGATCGTGACGGTGCCGCCGGTGAGATCGGCCGGCGTCGCCCGTCCTGCCCGAGCGGTGTCGGTGAGTGCGCCGATCGCGCGGCACAGCTCGGGCAGCGTCAGCCGGTCGGCGTCCTTGACGTTCGGCACCATCAGGCCGCGGTCGGTGGCGGTCGCGATGCCCAGGTTCACGTACCGCTTGGTGACGATCTCCTGCGCGCCCTCGTCCCACGCCGAGTTCAGCGCCGGATGCGCGCGCAGCGCGAGCAGCAGAGCCTTGGCGACGAGGGTCAGCGGCGTCAGGTGCAGCCCGTCGAACGCGGCCGACGCGCGCAGTCGCGCGAGCAGAGTCACGGACTCGGTGACGTCGACGGTCAGGAACTCGGTGACGTGTGGCGCGGAGGTCGCGCTGGCGACCATCGCCGCCGCGGTCTCCCGCCGCACCCCCCGGATCGGTGTCCGGGCCTCTCTGGGGTCTTCCGCGGCCCGGCGGGCGTGGACGGGGCCCGACCGAGTTCCCGTCTGCCGGGAAGCGTGCGGCAGGGGCCGCCGCCTGCTGACGGCGGGTGCCGACGGGCCGTAGCCCACCAGGACGGGATCCCGGCGGGGAGCAGGGGGATCCTCGTCGCCGGCCGTCTCGACACGGATGATCACGGTCCCCACCGGCACCGTCGTACCCGGTTGGACGAGCAGTTCCCGCACCACCCCGGCGAACGGCGACGGCAGCTCCACGAGGGCCTTGGCCGTCTCGACCTCGCCGATGGTCGCGTTGAGCTCGACGGTGTCGCCGACGGCGACGGACCACGACACCAGTTCCGCCTCGGTGAGCCCCTCGCCGAGGTCGGGCAGCCGGAACTCCTCGACGCGGCTCATGCGAGCACCTCGTCGACGGCGGCGAGGATGCGGTCGGCGTCGGGCACGTGGTGCTTCTCGAGCTTCGCCGGCGGGTAGGGGATGTCGAAGCCGCCGACCCGGCGCACCGGCGCCTCGAGCCGGTAGAAGCAGCGTTCGGACACCCGCGCCGCGATCTCCGCGCCGAGGCCGACGAACAGCGGCGCCTCGTGCGCGACGACGAGCCGTCCGGTCCGCTGCACGGATTCCTCGACGGTGTCGAAGTCGATCGGCGCCAGCGAGCGCAGGTCGACGACCTCGAGCGACGTGCCTTCCTCGTCGGCGATCTCGGCAGCCTGCAGCGCGGTCGGGATCATCGATCCGTAGGCCACGACGGTGACGTCGGTGCCGGGTCGGACGATCCGCGCCCGGTGCAGCGGCAGATCCGGCGGGGCGTCGACGTCCACGGGGCCGCGATCCCAGTACCGCCGCTTCGGTTCGAGGAACACGACGGGGTCGTCGAGCGCGATCGCCTGCCGGATCATCGCGAACGCGTCGGCCGGGGTGGCGGGGCAGACGACGCGCAGACCAGCGGTGTGCGCGAAGTAGGCCTCCGGTGACTCCGAATGATGCTCGACGGCACCGATGCCACCGCCGTACGGGATGCGAATCGTCAACGGCGCCGTCACGTGGCCGCGGGTGCGGTAGTGGATCTTGGCGACCTGCGAGACGATCTGGTCGAACGCCGGGTAGACGAAGCCGTCGAACTGGATCTCGCACACCGGCCGGTAGCCGCGCAGCGCCAGCCCGAAAGCGGTTCCCACGATTCCGGATTCGGCGAGCGGGGTGTCCATGACCCGCGCGGGGCCGAAGTCTTTCTGGAGTGCGTCGGTGATACGGAAGACGCCGCCGAGCTTGCCGATGTCCTCGCCCATCAGTAGCACCTTGGGGTCGTCCTCGAGCGCGCGGCGCAGGCCGGTGTTGAGGGCACTGCCCAGCGTCATCGTGGTGCTCGTCGTGGTGGTCATGACACTGCCTCCTCGCCGGCGGTCAGAGTGTCGAGGTAGGCGCGGTACTCGGCGCGCTCCTCGTCGATCAGCGGATGCTCGGTGGCGTACACGTGCGCGAACAACTCGTCCGGTTCGGGATCGGGCGCCTCGAGCGTGCCCGCCCGCAGCCGGGTGGCCACGTCGTCGGCCCGCGCCCGCACCTGTCCCTCGAACGCGTCGTCGAACAGGCCCTCGCGTTCGAGGAGGCGCCGCATCCGGTCGATCGGGTCGCGGGCCCGCCACACCTCCGATTCGGCGGCGGTGCGGTAGCGCGTCGGATCGTCGGACGTGGTGTGCGGACCCATCCGGTACGTGATCGCCTCGACGAAGGACGGCCCGCCGCCGCCGCGGGCGCGGCGGGCGGCCTCCCGGGTGACCGCCAGCACGGCGAGCACGTCGTTGCCGTCCACCCGGACCGCGGGCATGCCGTACCCGGCGGCGCGGGCGGCGATCGGGGTGGGGCTCTGCAGGTGGACGGGCTCGCTGATCGCCCACTGGTTGTTCTGGCAGAAGAACACCACCGGCGCCGCCAGGCTCGTCGCGAAGCCGAGCGCCTCCGCGATGTCGCCCTGGCTGGTGGCCCCGTCCCCGAAGTACACGACGGTGGCGATCTCGGCGCCGTCCAGGTGCGCGCCCAGCGCGTAGCCGGTCGCATGCAGTCCCTGCGAGCCGACCACGATCGCGGGGTTGGTCATGTTGACGGTCGCCGGGTCCCAGCCCGAGAACGCACAGCCGCGCCACATCCGGGTCATCACCGCGGGGTCGACGCCGCGGCAGTATGCGACGGCGTGCTCGCGGTAGCTGGTGAAGATGTAGTCGTCGGGGTTCAGCGCGTGGACCGAGCCGACCTGGGCCGCCTCCTGCCCCGACAGCGGAGCCCAGATCCCGAGCTGGCCCTGCCGTTGCAGGGCGGTGGACTCGGTGTCGATCCGCCGCGTCACGACGAGATCCTCGTACAGTGCGCGCAGTTGCGTGGGCCCGATGTCGGACACCAGTGCGGCATAGTCGGGCCGGTGCACGCGCTGTCCGTCCGGTTGGACCAGCTGCACCGGGAAGGCGATCTTGTCGGCCATCGTCGGTCACCTCGTCGCATCGATCCGGGGCCCGCCTCGTGAGCGAATGTCCGGATGGGTGTGCTCTACCTCACAGCATCCACCGTTCCGCGATCTGCGCAAGCGACGTTGCAACGATTCAGCACAATGCACAGTTCGGAGGGGTCGATCACTGGCACACTGCGAAAGATGAGCACTCTGGACGCCACCGACGCCCGCCTCCTGCTGGAGCTGTCGCGAAACCCGCGGGCGACCGGTGTGGACCTCGCGCAGCGGCTCGGTCTCTCGCGGAACACCGTGCAGGCGAGGCTGTCCCGGTGGGAGGGATCGGGAGCGCTCGGGGACTTCGACCAGCTCGTCGATCCCCGGGCTCTCGGCTACCCGCTGGCGGCGTTCGTGTCCACGCGGGTCGACCAGCATCAGCTCGACGCGGTGGTGGAGGCGCTCGCGGACATCCCCGAGGTCGTCGAGGTGTACGGCATGACGGGGTTGACCGACCTCTCGGTCAAGGTGGTCGCGACCGACGCCGACGACCTCTACCGACTGGCCGGGCAGATCCTCAAGATCCCGGGCGTCGAGCGCACCAACATGGCGCTCGTGATGCGCGAGCTGGTCGGGCCGAGAACTGCGCCGCTGCTCGAGCGCGCTGCGGAGGGTCGCGGTGCGTAAACCCCCGCGCGGGGCCACCCCGCCGACTAGCATCGTCGGACGAGCGTCGACCGGGGGTGCGGGATTCGACGGAATTGACCGGCATGACCGATCGATCGATCCGATCGGCGGAAGCAGATGCGGGACACCGGAGGGGAGTGGTGCGCAATGAGTGTTGTCGGCCTCGACGAGGATGCGGTTTCGGCCTGGATCACCGGTCTCGGTGTGGGCGCACTCGCCCCGCTGTCTTTCGAGCGGATCGGTAGCGGGCAGTCGAATCTGACCTTTGCGGTGCGCGATTCGGGGGGTGGCCGCTGGGTGCTGCGCCGGCCGCCGCTGGGGCAGTTGCTGGCGTCCGCGCACGACGTCGGCCGCGAGTACCGGATCCTGGCCGCACTGCAGGGAACCGGTGTTCCGGTACCGAAAATGATTGCGCTGACCGATGATCCGGCGATCACCGATGTCCCTCTCGTGCTGATGAACTACGTCGACGGCATCGTGATCGACGACGAGTCGGTGGCCGAACAGCTCGACCCCGAACGGCGGCGGGCAATCGGACTGTCGCTGCCGAAGGCGCTCGCCAGCATCCACCGGGTGGATCTCGAGAGCGCCGAGCTGCTGGACCTGGCCAGTCACAAGCCGTACGCCGAGCGTCAGCTCAAGCGCTGGTCGGCGCAGTGGGAGCAGTCCAAGACGCACGACATGCCCGAGATCGAGGACCTCGCGGCCCGGCTCGCGCGCAATGTGCCCGCACAGACCGAGACGACGCTGGTGCACGGCGACTTCCATCTCAGCAACGTCATCACCTCGCCCGACGACGGCCGTGTCGTCGCGATCCTCGACTGGGAACTGTGCACGCTCGGCGACCCGCTCGCCGACCTCGGGGGCCTGCTCGCGTACTGGCCGCAGCGCGGCGACGGCGTCCGAGGGCCGTTCATGGCGTCGACGCTCGACGGGTTCCCGAGCCGCGACGAACTGGTCGACGTGTACGTGCACGAGACCAAGCGGGACGTCGCCGCGGTCGGCTTCTGGCACGTGCTCGCGCTGTGGAAGCTCGCGATCATCGCCGAGGGCGTGCTGCGACGCACCCTGGACGACCCGCGCAATCGTGCCGAACGGGGCGGTCCCACAGCGGAACTCATCGACGACGTGGTGCGCCGGGCGGTCCGGACCGCGGACGCCGTGGGATTGAACTGACCGGACGTCAGTCGACCTCGAGCTCCAGCAGGGTTGCGGCGCTGCGGATTTCGGGCGGTATCGGCGCGGGCAGGCGACTGTCGGGCTCGATGTAGACATGTAAGAACCGTCCGGTGGCGGCCAGTTCGAGGAAACCGTCGGGGTCCTCCCGGAAGATAGCCAGTGCGTACACGATGTCGGTGGCGCCGATGCGGTCCACCGACAGCCCGACGTGCAGCTGGTCGGGGAAGGACAGTTCGCGCAGGAACCGGCACGACGCCTCGGCGACGATCCCGATCGCGGGCAGCTCGCGGACGTCGAGTCCGGTGCTGGCCATCAGCCACCCGTTGACCGCGGTGTCGAAGTACGAGTAGTAGGCGATGTGGTCGACGTGCCCGTAGTGGTCGTTGTCGGCCCACCGCGTCGGCACCGGCCACAGCGCCGGATAGGCCTCGGCCCGAGGTTCGGGCTCGTCGGGGGCTGCCATGAAACCGACGATAGCGCCTGGGAATCGGTCAGCGCAGCTGGTCGTCGCGACGCAACAGTGCCGGCACGACGAACCACAGAACGCCGAAGACCAGGGCCGTGCACGCGCCGATGAGCTTGGCCGCCCAGCCCCCGACCGCCACTTCCGCGACGATCAGGACGGTGCCGACCATCGTCGCGGCCAGGAACACCGAGCCGGCCAGGGCGCACCGGTTTGCCTGGCGCAGGATGTCCTCGCGTCGACGGTGCCGGAACAGGATCCGGTGCCACACGGCCGGCGCGATGAGCAGCGCCGACGACACCGCCGCGCACAGCACGGTCACGAGGTGGAGCGTGCGCACGTATGTGGACTGCTCCTCGTAGGCCTCGGTGAACACGATCGCCAGGAGGAACGCGAACAGGATCTGCACGCCCGCCTGCTGCACGCGCAACTCCTGCAGCAGTTCGCTGAAGTTCCGGGCGAGACGCGTGCTCGGCGGCTCGTCGGGGTCGTGCGGCGGCAGGTCGGCCAACGTGGACTCCTAGGACTGCGAGGGGGCCCTCGAGAACTCCGACGCCCGGCGGATCTGCTCGTCGGTCGGGCGCACCCCGGTGTAGAGGGCGAACTGTTCGGCCGCCTGCAGCGCGATCACCTCCGCTCCGGTGATCACGGTCTTGCCGGCTCCCGCCGCGAGCCGGATCAGTGGGGTGTCGGCGGGCATCGCGACGACGTCGAACACCGCCTCGGCCGCGCGGACCGCGTCCTCGGGGAACGGCAGCGCGTCCGCCTCCGCGCCTCCGGCCATCCCGATCGGGGTGGCGTTGACGAGTAGTTGCGGGTGCGCGGCACCGAGATCGGAGAGCCACTCGAAGCCGTAGGTCCGGGCCAGGGCGGGGCCGCTCTCGGCGTTACGCGCGACGACGGTGACGGTGTGGAACCCGCTGTCGCGGAGCGCGGCCACCACCGCCTTGGCCATGCCGCCGCTGCCGGCGACGGCGACCGCGAGGTCCGGGCTGAGCGCGGCACGGTGGAGCAGGTCGGCCACGGCCTGGTAGTCGGTGTTGTAGGCGTGCAGTTCGCCGTCCTCGTTGACGATGGTGTTCACCGAGTCGATCGCCGACGCCGATGGGTGCACCACGTCGACGTGCTCGATGCACGCCTCCTTGAACGGCATCGACACTCCGCACCCGCGGACACCGAGCGCACGGATCCCGGCGATCGCCGCGGGGAGGTCGGTGGTGGTGAACGCCTTGTAGACGAAGTCGAGGCCCAGTTCGTCGTACAGGTAGTTGTGGAAGCGGGTGCCGATGTTGCTCGGCCTGCCCGACAGTGACATGCACAGTCGGGTGTCCTTGGTGACGTCTCCGGTGATCGTTCGGCTCACCCGTCCACGCTAACCGGCGCCCGGGTCTCGTGTCGGCGACTCGTCATCCGCACTCGGCGACGACGTCGGCGACGGCATCCCGGTCGGCCGCGGTGATCGGCAGTCCGTAGCGCACCGCGACACCGAGGTATTTGCCCACGTAGAAGCAGTGATAGGCCGGATCCGACGGCAGCCAACCCGACGGCGTGCTGTCCCGTTTGGCCTGGTTCTCCGGACCGCTGACGGCGAGCAGGTTGTAGGTGATGTCGTTCGCGAAGTCGCGGCGCCGGTCGATCGGCCACTGCGCGGCGCCCATGTCCCACGCCGCCGCGAGCGGATACACGTGGTCGATCTGCACGGCGCTCGCGTCCTGCTTGGTGAAGGCGACAGTCCGCCCCGAGTACGGGTCGGCGAGGCTGCCCGACACGACGACGCAGTCCCGGGTGCCGTCGCGGAACTCGACGGCGGTGAGATCGGCCGCGAGCACGTTGTTGCGGGTATCGCAGCCGTCGTGGCCACCGGGACCGGTGTGGTCGTCGGACCACGACGGTCCGAACACGCAGGCTTGGCCGCGCGTGCAGCCGCGCTCGTAGCCGGGCAGGTTCGGGCGCGAGGGGGCCACCTCGACGCGGGTGAGGAGCTCGCCGAGGGCTGCGCGGGACGGACTGCCGGGCGCGGGTTCGACGGCGCCCGGCGCGATGCCGCACGCCGCAGGCAGGCAGGCCAACACGACGGCCCCCACGCCCAGCAGAATTCGACCACGCCCCACCGCTGCCCCTCCCCGGACGGCTCACTGTCGCGGCCAGTGTGCCGGACCGCCCCGACAGGATCGGCGGGACAGGACCGGTCAGGAGTGCGGGAACTTCGCGGCGTGGATGGATCCGGCGTCGACGCCGTCGTGCCCGATGAGCCACGACCCGCCGTTCTGTCGGCACTCGGCGATCGTGCCGAACACGCTCAGCAGGAAGCCGACGGCCTGCTCCGGGGTGCGGGTGGTGGCCAGGCGATGCGACTCACCCTGCTTGGTGACGTCGAGCCAGACCCCGGATTGACCGTCGAGGCGCATCGCGACGATGTGATCGGCGTCGACGAAGGCGACTTTGCGCTGCTGCCACGGCGTGCTCGGCGAGTACACCTGTTCGAAGACCTGAAGCATGATCGTCATCGGCGCCGACCTTTCCTCCGCGCCCAGTATGGGCCTGGTGGCGGGCCGGAATCCAGGGATGTCGGCGGTGGCTGGTTGGATGGACGACATGCTGCACGGGCTCTGGTCGCCGGGCACGGGCCTCATGCTGTGGCGGGGCCCGGAGTCAGAGCTGCCCGATTTGCCCGAGCCGCTCGCACGGGTACTGCGGCGGCGCTTCCGGCGGCATCACACCGTGCACGTGCCCGCGGCCGTGGGAGTCGAGCAGCAGCGGGTCCCGGTCCTCGCGCTTGCTCCCGCCGAGGCCGCCGACCTCCTGCTCGCGGTGCCGGACGACGCACCCGGTGTGTCCGGCGATCTGCGATATCTGGCGCACGTGGCGCGTGGCGTCGAACGGTGGGCCCGGGCGGGGCGCGTCGTGCCCGAGCTGTACCGGACCGAGGGGCACTGGTGGCCACGCTGGCGTCTGCTCGGCGGCGAGCGGCAGCATGCATGGCTGGCCGAGTTGGCCTCTGCCATGCCGCCGGTGCAACGGTTCGAGGGCACCCCGCGTGAGATCCTCGACGACTTCGTGGGCGAACTGACCGACGCCGTGGTCCGCGACCTGCTGGGGGACCGGGACGCGGAGCACCCGCTGCTGCGGGCGTTGCTGCGCGGCGAACCGTACGAGGGCGGCAACCACCGGATGGCGACCGGACTCGACGCGTGGCGCGGGAGCCTCACGGTCGACGAGCCCGAACTCGTGCTCCGACTACTCGAGCCCGAACCCGAGGCCGGGGACGAGACCGACCTCGCCGACGACGCGCTGTGGCGCCTGCAGGTGTGCCTGCGAGCCGAGGGTGAGGCGCCCGCACCGATCCGGCTGCACCGCACCGAGTCCCGACTCCTCGAGATCGCGGTCCGGAAGCTGGCCGCGGCGGTCTCGGCCTATCCGCGGCTGCGCGACCTGCCCACCGATCCGGACGGTCTCGATCTGCTGCTGCCGACCGCGGTCGTCACCGACCTGGTGCTACACGGCGCGCGGGCGCTCGAGCACGCCGGCATCGCACTGCTGCTGCCGCGCGCGTGGGCGGCGGCGTCGCCGTCGCTGCGTGTGAAGGCGTCGTCGCCGCCGGTGCCCGCGGCGGCCGAGGACCGGGCCGTCGGCATGAACGAGATAGTCGGCTACGACTGGGAGCTCGCGCTCGGCGACGTCGTGCTCACTCCCGACGAGTTGACCCGGCTCGCGGACACCCAGAGCGATCTGGTGCGGCTGCGCGGGCAGTGGGTGCAGGCCGATGCCACCGTGCTGGCGCAGGCGGCCCGCTATGTGATGCAGCGCAACTCGGGGGAGGACGGCACGCTCGGCGGTCTGCTCGGGCAGCTCACCGAGGCCGAGCGGCCACCGGTGCCGGTCGAGGAGGTGCAGGCCACCGGGTGGGTCGGCACACTGCTCGACGGCTCGCTCGATCCGGCCCCGGTGCCGAAGCCCGCCGGACTGCACGCGGAACTGCGGCACTACCAGCAGCGCGGGCTGGACTGGTTGGCGTTCATGAGCGGGACGGGACTCGGCGCGGTTCTCGCCGACGACATGGGACTGGGCAAGACGCTGCAACTTCTGGCGCTGCTCGCGCACGAACGCGCCGACACCCCGACGCTGCTGGTGTGCCCGATGTCGGTGGTGGGCAACTGGCAGCGCGAGGCAGCCCGGTTCGTGCCGGATCTGCGCGTGCACGTCCACCACGGCGCCGACCGGCGGCGGGGCGAGGACCTCGCGGCAGCGGTCGGCTCGTGCGACCTGTTCATCACGACGTACTCGCTGCTGGCCCGCGACGTCGAGGCGCTGGGGGAGCAGTCGTGGCGGCGGGTGGTGCTCGACGAGGCGCAGCACATCAAGAACTCCGCGACCGCGCAGGCCCGCGCGGCCCGCGCGATCCCGGCCGAGCACCGCATCGCCCTCACCGGAACGCCCGTGGAGAACCGCCTCGACGAACTGCGGTCGATTCTCGACTTCGTCAACCGCGGAATGCTCGGCAGCCCACAGGCTTTTCGCGCCCGGTTCGCGGTGCCGATCGAGCGAGAGCAGGACGAGGCGGCGGTGACCCGGCTGCGCGCGGTGACGTCGCCGTTCATCCTGCGCCGCGTCAAGACCGACCCCACCGTCATCTCCGATCTGCCCGAGAAGCAGGAGATGACGGTGCGGGCCAACCTCACCGTCGAGCAGGCCGCGCTGTACCGCGCCGTGGTCGACGACATGCTGAAGAAGATCAAGGACACCGAGGGCATGCAGCGCAAGGGTGCGGTGCTCTCGGCGCTCACCCGGCTCAAGCAGGTGTGCAACCATCCCGCGCACTTCCTGGGCGACGGGTCCGGGGTGCTGCGGCGCGGGCGGCACCGGTCCGGCAAGCTCGGCCTCGTCGAGGACATCCTCGACTCGGTCACCGCCGACGGCGAACGCGCGCTGCTGTTCACGCAGTTCCGGGAGTTCGGCGACCTCGTGGAGCCGTACCTGGCCGAGCGGTTCGGGGTGGAGGTGCCGTTCCTGCACGGCGGTGTGCCCAAGGCGCGCCGCGACCGGATGGTGGAGCGATTCCAGGGCGACGACGGTCCGCCGATCATGCTGCTCTCCCTCAAGGCCGGCGGCACCGGACTGAACCTGACGGCAGCGAATCACGTGGTGCACCTGGATCGCTGGTGGAACCCGGCGGTGGAGAACCAGGCGACGGACCGCGCTTTCCGCATCGGGCAGCGCCGCGACGTCCAGGTGCGCAAGCTGGTGTGTGTCGGAACGCTCGAGGAGCGGATCGACGCGATGATCTCGAACAAGCAGGAACTCGCGGATCTGGCGATCGGCACCGGCGAGAAGTGGATCACCGAGATGAGCGCCGACCAACTGCACGACCTGCTGATCCTCGGAGACGAGGCGGTGGGCGAATGAGTCCGCAGCGCGGTCGCCCCGACTTCAGCGCCTTCGGCAAGCGCAGGCCCGTCGTCGGCGGCGTCGAATCCGCCTCCAAGCGAGGGGCATTCGCGCGTGGGTGGTGGGGCCGGGCGCTGATCGAATCGCTCGAGAAGGTCGGCGACACCGGTCGGCTCAGCCGCGGCCGCACGTACGCCCGTGGTGGACAGGTGGTGGCTCTGGACATCGCCGCCGGACGGGTCACCGGCGAGGTCCAGGGCAGCCAGATCGCGCCGTTCACCGCCGTGCTGACGCTGCGCACGCTCGACGACGAGCACACCGCCGAACTGGTCGAGACCATTCGCGCGACCCCGGGCACCCTCGCGGCACTCGCGTCCGGTGCCGTCCCGCAGGAACTGGCACCGATGCTGCTGCCCGACGGAGGGCGGGAACTCGATTTCGACTGCACGTGTCCCGATCCCGGGTGGCCGTGCAAGCACGTCGCCGCGGTGGCCTACCTCCTCGCCGAACGCGTCGACCGTGAGCCGCTGACGATGCTGACGGTGCGCGGGCTCGATCTCGACAGCCTGATGCGGGCCGTCGGCGGCGAGGACGACGACACCGGCACCACGCACACCGACGACCACTTCGGCGACGGCGCGCGGTACGCGCAGCTGCCCGAGATCGAGTTCGCCGCCGCCCCCGACGACCTGGATGCGATGTTGCTGCGCAAGGTGCTTCGCGCGGGCGTCGAAGAGGAGTCGGAAGTGGCGGTGGCCCTGCGCGACCTGGACGAGGGCTACCGCGCGTTGGGCAGCGGCTTCCGCCGGCGGCGGTAGCGGAGAACGGCCGACTCGGCGCCGCCGCGTCAGCGGGCCGGCTGCAGCCAGGCGCGGGCCGTGGTCACCAGCGCGGCCACACCGATCGGCAGTGTCGGCTCGATCACGGGGGCGTAGTGCGGTGAGTGGTTCGACGGCACCTTCAGCAGCGCCGGATCGGTCATGTCGCCGGTGGTGAACAGGGACGGATCCGCGCCGCCGAGCAGCCAGTAGGACAGCGGAGCGCCGGAACTGGTGGCCAGGATGCCGACATCCTCGCTGCCGGCGCCGGCCCCTGGATCGAGGATGTTGTCCGGCCCCAGCCAGGTAGCGACGGCGTCGAGAGACGTGCGGAGGGCGTCGGGATCGTTCGTGACGATGGGAAAGTGCTCGGTCTCGGTGATCGTCGGGGCCTGCGGCGCCCCAGCGGTCTCGGCCTCACCGCGGACGATGCGGTCGACCCCGTCGAGGATGCGTTGGCGCACGCGCGCGTCGTAGCTGCGGATGTTGAGCTGGAGCACGGCCTCTCCGGGGATGACGTTCGCGGCGTCGCCGGCGTGGATGGAGCCGACGGTGAGCACCGCGGTCGCGGTTCCGGGGATCTCGCGGGAGATGACGGTCTGCAGGCGCAGCACCGTCGCCGCCGCCATCACGACCGGGTCGACGGACGTCTCCGGCATCGACCCGTGCGCGCCCCTGCCGACGAGCCGCACCCGCAGCGAGTCCGACGCCGCGTACGACGGTCCCGGGTGCGCCCCGATCTTGCCTGCCGGCAGGGGCGATACGTGCTGGCCGAGAACGATGTCGGGTTTCGGGAAGCGGTCGAACAGTCCGTCGTCCACCATCGCCTGCGCACCGGCGCCCAGCTCCTCGGCAGGCTGGAACACGAGCATCAGGGTGCCCGCCCAGCCGGACCGGTCGTCGGCGAGTATCCGTCCCGCGCCCAGCAGGCAGGTGGTGTGCATATCGTGGCCGCACGCGTGGGCGACCGGCACGGCGGCGCCGTCGGCGTCGGTGCCTGTCGCAGTGCTCGCGTAGTCGAGCCCGGTCTCCTCCCGGACGGGGAGGGCATCCATGTCGGCGCGGATCAGGACGGTCGGACCGGCGCCGTTCTCCAGGACGCCGACCACCCCGGTCCGGCCCACCCCTGTGGTGACCGCGAATCCCGATTCGCGCAGACGATTCGCCACGATTGCGGCGGTGCGATGTTCCTGGAAGCCGAGTTCGGGGTGTCGGTGCAGGTCCTTGTAGAGGTCGACCAGGCCCGGATCGATCGGGATGTCACTGGGGACGGTCATGGGAATCCCTTCGACAGCGTCCCTCGATGCTCCCAGCTCCCGCGGCGGGGCGAGGCGGGTTCGGTGCCGAGCCGTGCGATCGTTACGTTCGGTGTGGTCCCGTTCCGTCGGCTCGACGTCCCGTGCGGCATGCCGACCGAAACCCGAAGGAGCGTCATGCGTCTGAGCGACACCCCCACCGTCGAGGTCGTCGAGCGTCTGGCCTGCAGTCCCGAGCAGGCGTGGGCGCTGGTCACCGACATCGAACTGCCCACCCGCGCCGACGGCGAACTGCAGCGGGTCGAGTGGCTGGACGGCGCGATCGGGGTGGCCGTCGGCGCCCGGTTCCGCGGATACAACGCGAACCCGCACATGGGCGAGTGGCAGACCGAGTCGGAGATCGTGGAGGTCGAGGACGGTCGCCGTTGGGTGTGGTGCGTCGGCTCGGTGGAGACGCCGCTGGCGGTGTGGGGCTTCGAGGTCGAGCCCGGTCGTGACGGCACCGTCGTGCGGCAGTGGGCCAAGGTCGGCACCGGCCGGTCCCCGCTCACCGAGTTCATCGAGCAGCACCCGGACAAGGAGGGCGCCATCGTCGCGCATCGGATGTCGGTGTGGCGCGACGGGATGGCGGCGAACCTGGCGATGCTCGCGGACCTCGCCGCCTCCCGCGTCCGACCTCCTATGACGCCTGCGCGATCACGTCCGTCGCGCGGTGCGGATGCGCGACCTGGTCGACTATGACGACGGTGCCGTCGGAGTTCCCGGTGCGCAGACCGACGATCTGCTGGTAGGCGCCGAGTGGTACCAGCCCAGCGCCTGCTCACGGCTGGGGAACTGGACGACGACGAGGTCACCCGTCCAATCTCCCTCCAGGACGGCCGTTTCCGATCCGCGACGGCCTACGGCAAAGGAGGACATGATCTTCTCCTTGTCGTCGGGGGCGGTCAGGCGGTGGGGACCTTGTCGAGGAACCCGAGTACGGTGCGCAGCTTCCCGTCCGTGTCCCGTTCGACGACGTCGAATCCGATCACGAGCGGTTCGGCGCCGACCGGGCCGAGCGCCCACGTGAAGCGGGCCTGGTCGTGGTGGGCATCGACGTCGCCGGCGAGATCGAACCGCATGCCGTCGAACTGCTGCTGCACCGCTCCGACGAGGGCGCTGAGCTCGGCGTGTCCCTGGGCGCTGCCGATCGGGTCGACATAACGCCCGTCGGCCGCCCACAGTTCCGCGACCAGGGCGGCGCGCTTGTCGCCGTCGGTCTCGTTCCACACGTCCAGGTAGCGCTGGACCAAGGCATCGAAGTCGTTCATGGTGAAGCCCTTTCGTGATCGGCCACCGGAGTGCGGCCTCTGCGAACGAGCGTGCTCCGTGATCGGCAGCCGGTCGATTACCTCGGAGGTAATGGGGCGCATTCCCCGGGCCGCCTAGGGTCGGAGCATGACGCGGACACAGCAGCCGGTGGGGGACCAGATCAGGTGGTGGCGCGGGCACCGGCGGATGACGCAGCTCGACCTGGCCAATCGGGCGGAGGTGTCCACCCGGCACGTCAGCTTTCTCGAGACGGGCCGCGCCCGGCCGACCCGGGCCATGCTGCTCCGGCTCGGTGAGCACCTGGACATCCCGCTACGGGATCGTAACGCGATGTTGCTCGCCGCCGGCTTCGCCCCGGCATTTCCGGAACACACGCTGACCGACATGCCGATGGCGGTCGTCTCCGACGCGATCCGGACGCTCCTGGCGGCGCACGCCCCGATGCCCGCGCTGGTGGTCGATCGGCACTGGAACCTGGTGGACGCGAACGACACCGTGGCGCTGCTGACCGCCGGCGCCGACGCCCGGCTCCTCGAGCCACCCGCCAACGTCCTGCGACTGAGCCTTCATCCGGACGGGATGGCGCCGCGGATCACGGACCTCGCGCAATGGCGCGCGCACGTGCTGCACCGGCTGGACCGGCAGATCGAGGCGACCGGTGACGACGAGTTGCGACGCCTACGGGTCGAGCTCGCCGGGTATCCGGGCGGAGTCGACACGACCGAGCCGGGCCCGTCGCTCGTCGTGCCGCTCCGGGTGCGCGTGGGGGACCACGACCTGTCGTTCGTCAGTACGACGACGGTGTTCGGGACACCCCTCGACGTCGCGGTGTCCGAACTCGCCATCGAGACGTTTTTCCCCGCCGACGCGGTGACATCCGAGTACCTGGCAACGGGTACGTAGCGGTCCTTCCCCGATCAGGCGAATCGCAACCGGCGCGTCGAGCCTGCCGGCGGCTGCTGCTCGTCGGTCGGTCCGTCCTCCGGCCACGAACGGTGGAATCGGCTCCGGCAGATGGTTCGGAGAATCGCGTTCGCCGCTATCCGGACGGGTGCGGCATGACGGTGATCGGTTTTCAAGTCGCCGACGCGGCCACAGAGCGACAACGCGCCCACCGTGGCCCCCGCCGGGCCGATGGGGACGGCGATACTCACGATGCCGCCTGCGGGAGCCTGACCGACCTCGTAGGCGACGCCGTTCTCCCGGATCGCCCGCAGTTCGGGAGTGAGCCGAGGATCGTCCTCGTCGGAGTGCGCGAATGCGAGCAGAGTTCTGCCGATCGCCGAGCTCCCGGCCGGATACCGCAGCCCGATCCGGGTCGGCAACGAACCGGCCAGGCGACCGCCGACCTTGTCGAGATAGAGGAGATGAGAACCTTCGAGGATTCCCAGGTGGACCACGTGCCCGGTGGCCCGGTGCAGGTCATGGATGATCGGCGTGGCGGACCGCCGTAGGGAATTCTGATGGATGGCAAGCGATCCGAGGTGGATGAGCAGGCTGCCGAGCTCGTACTCGTTCCCCTCACGCCGAACCCAGTTCGCTTCGGCGAGTCTTTCGAGCATCCTGTGCGCCGACGATCGGGGGAGGCCCGTGTGCCGGACGACGTTGGCGAGGTTGAGTCGTCCGCGACCGTCGAAAGCGCTCAGTACCAGAGCGATACGGTCGATTGTCGCGCTGGGAGTGGGTAGTTCGGCCGGCTTCGGTGTCGAGTCGTCGGACACGTGCGTTTCCTCGATTCTGGAAATACTGGTGCGGTCTTCTGCTCGGAAGTGCCGCGATCGACGCGCGGTGCCGCGGCCCTCTCCGACAAGGAAGGGCCGCGACGAGCCGGCGGTCAGGCGTGAGTTCCTCCGTCGATCCGGATTTCGGTTCCCGTGATGAACGAACCGTCTTCGGATGCCAGCATCGCGATGACACCGGCGACCTTCTCGGGACCGGCCATGGGGGCTCCGCCGGATTCGAGGTCGGTCCCCAGGATGGGCGACAACTTCTCGAACAGCGTCCAGTCGGTGTCGCTCGGAAGGTATGTCGCCGTCGTGTCGGTGATTCCGCTCTTGATGCTGCCCGGTGCAACCGCGACGGCACGCAATCCCTGCTTCCCGTACTCGAGGGCGAGGGCGTGGGTGAAGGACTGGATACCACCCTTGCTGGCCGCGTACGCGGCCATGTAGGGGTGTGCGAACGTGGCCGACGTGGAACTGAAGTTGACGACCACACCACCCCTGTTCGAGCCGAGAAGTGCCGGTAGGGCCTCGCGCGTGACGAGGAACATTCCGGTCAGGTTCACGGCGATGGTCCGGTTCCACATCTCCAGGGTCGTCCGATGAGTGTGGGAACCACGCAGAATTCCTGCAGCGTTGACGAGAACATCGAGGCCGCCGAGGGTTTCGAGGATGCGCCGCACGCCGGACACCACCGAGGCCTCGTCCGCGACATCGAGTGTGAAGCTGTGCAGTCGGCCCTCGAGATCGGACTCCTTCGCCAGTCGTGTCGTCTCGGCGAGCCCTTCCTTCGAGACGTCCGCGACGGCAACGAGTGCGCCTTCGGAGAGAAGTCGGAGTGCGGTGGCCTGCCCGATGCCGGATGCGGCTCCGGTGACGAGAACGCGTGCATGGGTGAATCTGTTCACGGCGGAAGATCGCCTTTCATTGTACGAGAAGGGGTTTCGAGTAACCCGAGTCGATTGCGCGTGCACGGACACGTGTAGCCGGCATGCAACACCGGAGATCGGATCCGGGCGGGAGGGCACGGCCCGACGGGTTCACGGTCGTCGCAGAGCTACGTGTAGTCCGACGACGCGGCAGACTCGGGGTGCGGAGGCGGAGAATCCTGTCGTGCGCTCAGCAGCCAGTGCCGCGATCGGGTGAGCCGAACCGCCGGAAACCGGGTGAGGGCAGCAGTCAGCCGCTACCGAGAGATGGAGCCGGCCCCTCGAGTGACGGGGGTTGCACTGGTTGGAGCCGGCCGTCAGGCCTTCGCTCTCTGAATCCAGACCAGACCGGCCGGTCGCCTGTCCAGCGCCCTGCGCCCGCGTCGGAAGGTGGCCCTGCCGAACCGGGCTTCGCGCACAGGATTACCCGTGGCGAGGGGCAAGGGGCGGGCCGACATGGCGTCGACAATAGCGGGAGGGCCTGCTCTCCACAAGATGTGACCGAGACCGGTCGATCAGGGCGTGCGGTGCTCGACCGAGAGTGACGCCCGGTATCCCGCTCACCGGAACAGGTCGTGGCGTCGCGCTGTCGCCGCGGACTGTGATGTGGGCTGTTCGCAGACGAGAAGTCTTCTCTATCAGCATGATCCACATTCAACTCCGATCATCTTCGATTCGCGGGGGTGCCTTACTGCTCCCGTTGCACGAATGTGCTCGCGGATCTCGAAAGGACTGCCCGATGGTTGTCGACGCACGAGACGAAGGTGGCTTCGCGCCCGCCCTGGATGATCGCCACCCCTGGGGATGGACTCCGGGCCTGGTCGTCGCGCTCGTATCTCTCGTTCTGGTACTCGAAGCGCTCACCATGAGCTATCTGATGGTCTCGATGTCCATCCCGCTCGTTGCGGCGCACTACGGAACGGCTCAAGGGGCGTGGCTTCTGACGACGTTCCTGCTGGTGGGAGGGGTTACTGCACCCGTGATCGGCAAGCTTGCCGACATGTACGGGAAGCGGAGGCTGCTCCTGGTCTGCGCCTCGGCCGGTTCACTCGGTGCCGTCATCAGCGCGGTCGCAGGCAGTTACGGCGTCATGCTGCTCGGTCGGGGCGTCTCCGGACTGCTCGTCTCGGTACTGTTCCTGAGCTACTCACTCATTCGGGATATCTTCCCACGCAACAAGGTTGCGTTGGCTGTGAGTATCGCGACGAGTGGAATGGGTCTGGTGTCGATACCGGCCCCCTTCCTGAGTGGATGGTTGCTCGACGCGTACGGGTTCCGAAGCCTCTTCTGGTTCCTCGCGGTGCTCCTGGCTGTGCTGGTCTGTCTGATCGCGGTATCCACCGACGAATCTCCTGTCCGCCTTCGATCCAGGCTCGATCTCCTGGGTGCAGCGTTGCTCGGCGGTGGAGTCGCGGGCGTGCTGATTGCGGTGAGTGTGGGCCCGGGATACGGGTGGACCGACACCCGCACCGTATCGTCCGCGATCGGCGGCACGGTCATGCTGTGTGCCTGGGTGGTATCCGCCCGCCGGGTTCCTGCTCCCCTCGTCGACCTCAGAGTCCTGGGGAAGCGGTCGGTGTTCTCGACGGTGCTCGGCGCGGGGTTGGCATACGGAAGCGCCGGTGTAATCGCCATACTCCTTCCACTGCTCGCGACGACACCGGCGAGCATGGGTCTGGGATATGGATTCGGAAGCACCGCAAAGCAGTTGGCACTCCTTCAGGCCCCCATGGGGATCATGGTGGTGGCCGGGGGTGTCGCGGTGGGGCTCCTGGTCAGCCGCGGGTCTCGCCCCAGGGCCATGCTGGCTGTGGGAATGGCGACGATGACGGCGGGCTATCTTCTGCTGGCATGGAGCCACAGCAGTGAGGGGTTCGTCATCCTCGCCTGCGGCATCCTCGGAGTCGGCATGGGATTCGCCTACGCGGCGATTCCGAACCTTCTCATCGAAGCGGTGGTGCCGGAATTGCAGGCGAGTACCGCGAGCATCGTCGGTGTTTCCCAGAACGTGTTTCCGGCGATCCTGCCGGTAGTGATCTTCAGTGTCCTCAATGGCAACTTCGTTGCTTCGCGGACGCCGGACGGAGTGTTCTACGTCGACGCCGGCTTCCGGGTGGGCTTCCTGATCGGCGCGGCCGCGACCATGACGTGCGTCTTCGTCGCGTTGTCCATCCCCCGATCCATCGTCCAGACAAGTGTCCGGTGAAACAGTGGTCGTCGACGCCCCCGCGGCCCTCTACCGTGGAATCCTGCGATGTCGGCAGGGAGGGATCGGGTGAGGTTGCGTCGGACGGCAGTGTGGACGGGTGCAGCGGTGCTCGGCGCCGGCACGATGGTCGGTTGCAGCGGACCGGCGGTGGACGGCGCCGCTGTAGCCTGGGGGACCTGCGCGGATCTGGCGTCCTACGCGACCGATCTGGGTGTGGACGAGGATGTCGTCGACCACCTGCAGTGCGCCACGCTCGACGTCCCGCTGGACTACGCCGATCCCGGCGGACGGACCGTCGAGCTCGCGCTCAGCCGGGTGCCCGGGACCGACCCGGCCGCCCCCACCCTGTTCGTCAACCCCGGCGGTCCCGGTGTGGAGGGGCGCAGCATGGCCGCCACGGTGGCGTCGGAACTCCGACCGCGCGGCGCGGTGGTCGGGATGGATCTGCGGGGCACCGGTTACTCGTCGAATGTCGACTGCGCCGCGCCTGACGAACCCGACGTCCGGGACGACGCGACCCTCGCCGCCTATGCGGACGAGATATCCGCCGCGAACCGCGCGTGCGTCGACGCCGATCCGGCATTCCTCGGTTCGCTCACCACCGCGAACGCGGCGCGGGACCTCGATGCGGTGCGGCAGGCGCTGGGCCTCGCCACGATCGATTATCTCGGCGTCTCGTGGGGTACCGTCCTCGGCGCCGAACTGCAGTCGCGTTTCCCCGACCACCTGCACCGGATGGTGCTCGACAGCATGGACTACACGGGCACCTCGGCGGCAGACGCGCTGCGGACCCTCGCGGCGGCCGACCCGGACGTCCCGCCGGAAATCGTGCCCGAACTCTCCGACGTCGGCTCCGGGGCCGGCGGCGAGATCGCACCGGACGCGCCCGACGTTCCGCCCGGCGACCCGGCGCCCGACGACAACGACGCCCCGCTCGACCCCGCCACCGCCGACTTCCTCGAGCGGTCGTTCGATTCGACTGCGGGCACCGCCTACATCTGTAACAGCCTCGATCCGGTCGGCGACGGTGCGGTCCAGCTCGCCGAGCATCGAGCGCTCAACGCGGAACTGGACCGAGATCCGCAGCGCCGCATCGAGTTCCCCGCCGACTCCGACGTCCCCGGAGTCAGCCTGTGTAGCGGCTGGCCACTGCCCGTCGAACCGGCAGCCGTCGCCGACACCGGCTCCGACCTGCTGATCATCGGCCATCGAGACGAAAACGTCACCCCGTACGGGTGGGCGCTGGATGCCCGGACCGCCATGGGAGGCCTACTGCTCACGATCGAGGACGGCGTGCACGGGTCGACGGTGGGCTCGTCCTGTGGCGGTCTGGTGATCGAGTTCCTCGCCGGCGGAGGTCTCGGGCAGGACACGTGTGACCCGAACTGACCATTCGGACGCGAGGTGTTTTGAAATCTCCTCCAGGACAGTTCAATTCAGATTCAACCAATCGACCGATCAAGATCATCGGTGTTGGGTTCGGCTGTCCGTGTCGCTGTCGGGGCGCACCTCTACGAAGGAGTGAAAATGCGGAAACGGTTGACAAGTCTCGGAATTGCAGGGGTCGCGGTCGTCGCGATGGCAGTCGGTCCGCCGAGCGCGCATGCGGAGGACACCACCACCACCACCTTCGAGATCGTGGCCGGGGGGCTGACCATCGCACCGCAGGGTTCCGCCTCGCTCAACACTGCGCAGACCGGCGCATCCGATGTCCTCGGGTTGATGGGCGAGGTCACGGTCATCGACAGTCGCGGTAACAACGCGGGCTGGACGGTCACCGTGTCCTCGTCCGAGTTCGCGCTGGCTGCGGAGAGCGGCGACACCACCATCGCTGCGACGCAGGTGCAGTACAACCCGGGCACTGTCGAGCGCACCGGAACGGTGACGACCACGCCCTCGGCGGTGGCGGGTCTCGACACGGCCAAGACGGTGGTCGAGGGCACGGCGGCGCGCGGCAACAACACGGCCACGTGGAATCCGACGTTGACCGTGGGCCTGCCCACGGATGCTCTCGCCGGCGTCTACACCGGCACGGTTTCCACCTCCGTCGCCTGACCCGGAGATCGGTGTGGGTGCGGCGTGCCGCACCCACGCCGATTCCTATCACCGCCCTGGGGGGATCTTTCAGAGTGCGCAGCTCTCATCACTGCACCAGTTTCGTCGCCCGGCGGATCGCGTCCGTCGCGGCTCTGATCAGCGCGTTCGCGCTGCTGGCGTCCGGATCGGCGATCTCCGCGGCCCAGTCGTCGCCGACACAGAACGAAGGCATCGGTGTGCGCCTGCTCGAGGCGCCGTCGAACAACGGAAGCGACCCGCGTGCGAGGGTGTACATCGTCGATCACCTCGCGCCGGGAACGACCATCAGCAGGCGATTCGAGGTTACGAACACCACGGGCGAGGCCGCCGATGTGCGCCTCTATCCTTCGGCGGCGGGGATCGACCGCGGTCAGTTCACCGGCGCGGCCGGCCAGGTGGCCAACCACCTGACGACCTGGACCTCGATCAGCCCCGCGCAGGTGCGGGTGGAGGCGCATTCCGCGACCGAAGCCGTCGCCACCATCGCCGTACCGCAGGACGCGCCGCCCGGGGAACAGTACGCGGTCCTGTGGGCCGAAGTTCGTTCGGCAGTGTCGCCGCAAGCGTCGGTCGCGCAGATCAGTCGCGTCGGAGTACGGGTGTATCTCTCTGTCGGACAGGGTAATCCACCTGCTGCCGACTTCGCCATCGAGTCGCTCACCACGGCGCGGTCCGGCGACGGCGCCCCGATCCTCGAAGCCAACGTCCGGAACACCGGCGGACGGGCGCTGGATCTGCGGGGCACGTTGACCCTGAGTGACGGTCCCGGCGGGCTCAGCGCGGGCCCGTTCTCCGTCGAGGGGACCACCACACTGGCGCCCGGTACCGCCGGAGCGGTGGTCGCGACGCTCGACGCGGGCATTCCTCCGGGGCCCTGGCGGGCGTCGGTCACGCTCGCCAGCGGGTTGGTCGAACGCAGCGCCGCAACGCAGATCACGTTCCCCGAAGCCGGCAGCGCGGAGTTCGCTGTGGAGGGATCGCGCTATCCGATCGCCGTGCTCGTCGGACTCGGCGTTCTGGTGTCTGTCGGGACAGCGATGGTGGTGGTGCGGCGCCGCCGGGGACGCCGGGACGGCGACCGCAGCTGACTCGGTACAGCGTCAACTGCCCACGGGCGTCGGAGCCAGTCCCCGGGCCGGGGTCGTCCCGCAGCGCTCCATCACCTCGAACAGTCTCGCGTGCATCCGAGCCGCCTGCGCGGGGTCGAAGTAGCCGAGGTTCAACGGATTTGCGCGGTTGTGCAGTTCCAGGGGGTCGGTCTGCAGGTCGTACATCTCGAACTGCGGCGGCGCGACCCCGTCGGGGTCGAAGAACGCGGAGTACTTCCAGCGGTGGTCGCGAATGGTGCGCATGTGGTTGGGCTGCGTGACGATGTTCTGGCCGTCGGGCGTCGCGCAGTTCTGGTCGTCGTAGGTGAAGTGCAGGACGTCCTGCACCTCGATACTCGGCGCCGCCGGGTTCGCGGCGGCGTCGGTGACGATCGGCATGAGGTCCACGCCGCGGAAGTCCCACGCGGACCGGTCCGGCACGTCCGCGAGGCTCGCGAGGGTGGGCATGACGTCGATCAGTGACGACAGCGCGCCCGTGTGGACGGGATGGGGAAACAGCACGGGATTGCTGATCACCAGCGGTACCCGCAGCGTCTCCTCGTACGCGTTGAACACCTTCTGCCGCAGGCCGCCGTGCGACATGCCCATCTCGCCGTGGTCCGACATCCGTATCACCACCGTCGATTCCCGCATGCCGGGCCGGGCTTCGAGGGCATCGAGCACCGCACCGATGTGCTCGTCGACCACCTTGTGCATGTACGCGTAGAAGTTCACGTAATTGCGGGCGGCGGTCTGCCCGGGCAGCGGCCCCAGTCCGGCGGCGAGCAGGACCTGGGACTGGACCTGCGCGGTGGGCTTGAAGTTCCGGGCCAGGTCCTCGTCGTACGTCGGCGGCAGGTCGATGCCCTGCTCGAAGATTCCGGGCGCGTCCGAGCCGTAGTTGTCGCACGTGCCGTTGATGGCGTTCCACGTCTGGGGGTACGCGAGCACGTCGTGCGGATTGACGAACGAGACCACGAGTGCGAACGGGCGCTCGTCGTTCGGGTCGAGGTCCTGGAGGAACTCGACGGCCTCCGCTGCGTACCGGCTGTCGAGATCGGCGCAGCCGCCGCCGAAATGGTCCGGGTCGGTGTCCTGACCGCCCTCGGGTGGGATCCAACCCTCGAAGCCGTACGCGGCGACGTCCGCGCTGGACGGATCGCCACCGTCCTCGCCCTTGCTCATGTGCCACTTGCCGCGGTAATGCACGTTGTAGCCGGCCGAGTCGAGGAGCTTGGCCATGTTCTGGATGCCCAAAGGGAGAGTGGGTTCCGTCGGTGAGACGGTGCCGCCCTCGGTCAGTGTTGCGGTGACCCCGTGCTGGGCGGGGTAGAGGCCCGTGAAGAACGTGCTGCGACTGGGCGAGCACATCGCGGCGTTGCAGCAGCAGCCGTCGAACGTGAGCCCGGTGTCGGCAAGGCGCTTGCGGTTCGGCAGGTTCGCCTCGGACCAGCCCTCGGGCCAGAACATCGGCGCCCGCTCCTGGTCCGTGATGACGACGACGATGTTGGGCCGGTGTGGCAGCCGGCCGGGCTGAGCCGCAGGCCCGGGACCGGGCGCGGGCGCGGCCGTCGCCCGCGCGCCCGCCATGCCGGCGATCAGCAGCGCGCCTGCGCCGCCGAGGAAGGCCCGCCGGGAGAACGGGTGATCGAGAGTGTCGAGCATCGGTTCGCTCAGGGAGTCCATCGGCTGATCTCCGTCCGGGAAGCGATGTGCTGACATCAGGCGTTCGAATCGTCATTCTGTCCGAGGATTGGGGCCCCTACCTGGGGTTCGGGCAATTGTCGTGATCGAACCCTGGACTTACATGGACTTCCAACTATAGGATGAGCGATGAATGGCGAGGGTGACGTGCGTCTCCTTCGCGGCTCTGTGACGATCAGCAAAGGACGGGTTCGGGCAATGAGCGTTCGAGAGCTCTCTCACTTCATCGGCGGCAAGCGGATCCCCGGCGCGTCGGGCAGATTCGCCGACGTCTTCGACCCCAACACCGGGCAGGTGCAGGCGCGGGTTCCGCTCGCCGACCAGTCCGAGACCGAGGCGGCCATCGCGAACGCGGCCGATGCCCAGAAGGAGTGGGCGTCGTGGAATCCGCAGCGCCGCGCCCGGGTGCTGATGCGCTTCCTGCAGCTGATCCAGGACGAGATGGATCCGCTCGCCCGGCTGCTGTCGTCCGAGCACGGCAAGACCGTCCCGGACGCGAAGGGCGACATCCAGCGCGGCCTCGAGGTCGTCGAGTTCGCCACCGGTATCCCGCACCTCCTCAAGGGCGAATACACGGAGTCGGCGGGCAGCGGTATCGATGTCTACTCGATGCGGCAGCCGCTCGGCGTCGTCGCCGGCATCACCCCGTTCAACTTCCCGGCGATGATCCCGCTGTGGAAGGCCGCGCCCGCACTCGCGTGCGGAAATGCGTTCGTGCTCAAGCCGTCCGAGCGGGATCCGTCGGTGCCGCTGCGCCTGGCCGAGCTGTTCCTCGAGGCCGGTCTGCCGCCGGGCGTGTTCAACGTCGTCAACGGTGACAAGCGCGCCGTGGACGTGCTGCTCACCGATCCGCGGGTCAAGGCCGTCGGCTTCGTCGGCTCCACGCCGATCGCGCAGTACATCTACGAGACCGCCGCGGCGCACGGCAAGCGCGCGCAGTGCTTCGGCGGCGCGAAGAACCACGCGATCGTCATGCCGGACGCGGACCTCGACCAGGTGGCCGACGCGCTGGTCGGCGCGGGTTACGGCTCGGCGGGCGAGCGCTGCATGGCCATCTCGGTCGCGGTGCCGGTCGGGGAGGAGACTGCGGATGCGCTGGTGGAGAAGCTCACCGAGCGCGTGCGCGGACTCCGGATCGGACGCTCCGACGACGAGACCGCCGACTTCGGTCCGCTCGTCGGCGCAGACGCGCTCGACCGCGTCAACGGGTACGTGCAGATCGGTGTCGACGAGGGCGCCGAACTGGTCGTCGACGGCCGCGGCTTCACCCTCGACGGCCACGAGGACGGCTTCTTCGCCGGCGCAACGCTGTTCGACCGGGTGACCCCGGACATGCGGATCTACAAGGAGGAGATCTTCGGGCCCGTCCTGCAGGTGGTCCGCGCGCACGACTACGAGGAAGCGCTGCGCCTGCCGTCCGAGCACGAGTTCGGCAACGGCGTCGCGATCTTCACCCGCGACGGTGACACCGCCCGCGACTTCTGCTCCCGTGTCGAGGTCGGAATGGTCGGCGTCAACGTGCCGATCCCGGTGCCGATCGCGTACCACACGTTCGGCGGCTGGAAGCGGTCCGGATTCGGCGACCTCAACCAGCACGGACCGGACTCGATCCGCTTCTACACCAAGACCAAGACGGTGACGCAGCGCTGGCCGTCCGGCTTCAAGGAGCACGCGGACCACTTCGTCATCCCGACGATGGACTGACGCGGTGAAGAAGTATGTGCCGGGTTGGCACGACGACGAGGTGCGGGCGCTCTCCGAGCTCGCGGCCGGATTCTTCGAACGCGAAGTGGTCGCCCACAACGACAAGTGGGAGGCGCAGCGCCGCATCGACCGCGACGTGTGGCTCACGGCCGGCAAGCTGGGGCTGCTCTGCTGCTCGATCCCCGAGGAATACGGCGGCGGCGGAGGCACGTTCGCGCACGATCTCGCGGTGTTCGAGGCGCAGGGCCATGCGGGCGACCTCGCGTTCGGCGTCTCGGTGCACAGCGGCATCGTCGCGCATTACGTCAACGAGTACGGCACCGAGGAGCAGAAGCGGACGTGGCTGCCCGGCATGGCGTCCGGCGAGATCCTCGGCGCCATCGGGATGACCGAACCCGGCGCCGGCTCCGACCTCAAGGCCATCCGGACGTCGGCGGTGCGGGACGGTGACCACTACGTCGTCAACGGCTCGAAGACGTTCATCACCAACGGTTCCTCCGCCGACATGATCGTGTTGGCGGTCAAGACCGACCCCAAGGCCGGTGCTCGGGGAGTCTCGCTGTTGATCGTCGACCTGCGGGACTGCCCCGGATTCACGGTGGGGCGGGTGCTCGACAAAGTGGGGCAGCACGCCGCCGACACCTCCGAGCTGTCGTTCGTCGATGTGCAGGTTCCCGTGTCGAACCTGCTGGGTGAGGAGGGCCAGGGTTTCGGCCAGCTCATCGCCCAACTCGTGCAGGAGCGGCTGATCATCGCGGCGCAGGCGTCGGGGGCGATGAACCGGGCCGTCGAGGAGACCGTCGCCTACGTCAAGTCCCGGCAGGCGTTCGGGCACAGCCTCTTCGAGTTCCAGAACACGGCATTCGAGCTCGCCGAGTGCCAGACCATCGCGCGCACGTGCGAGGTGTTCCTCGACCACTGCATCCAGGAGCACCTGCGCGGTGAGCTCGACGCGGCCGAGGCGGCCATGGCGAAGTACTGGCTCACCGACAAGCAGTGCGAGGTCGTCGACCGCTGCGTGCAACTCTACGGCGGCTACGGGTACATGCGTGAGTACCTGGTGGCCCGCATGTACGAGGACGCCCGGGTGCAGAAGATCTACGCCGGTGCCAACGAGGTCATGAAGGGGATCATTGCGAAATCCCTCTGACGACCGCGGTCACCACGTCATCGACGATGACGACGAACTAGGAGCGAAGGCAATGTTCAGACTTTCCGACGACGAGCGCGCGATCAGCGACACCGCACGCGACTTCGCCGCGGAATACTTGGCGCCGGGTGCGATCGAGTGGGACCAGAACAAGCACTTCCCGGTCGACGTACTGCGCAAGGCCGGTGCGCTCGGTATGGGCGGCATCTACATCCGCGAGGATGTCGGCGGTTCCGGTCTCAGCCGACTCGACGGCGTCCGGATCTTCGAGCAGCTCGCCACCGGCTGCCCGTCGATCGCGGCGTACATCTCGATCCACAACATGGTCACGTGGATGATCGACGAGTTCGGCGACGACGAGCAGCGCCGGCGCTGGGTGCCCGGGCTGGCGTCGATGGAGCAGCTCGGCAGCTACTGCCTCACCGAGCCGGGTGCGGGCTCGGATGCGGCGGCCCTGTCCACCAAAGCCGTTCGCGACGGCGACGACTACCTGCTCACCGGCGTCAAGCAGTTCATCTCCGGTGCCGGCACGTCGGATGTTTATGTCGTCATGGCCCGCACGGGCGACGCGGGTGCGCGCGGGATCTCCGCGTTCATCGTGCCGAAGGACGCGCCCGGGCTGTCGTTCGGCGCCAACGAGAAGAAGATGGGCTGGAATGCCCAGCCCACCCGGCAGGTGCTCCTCGACGAGGTGCGGGTGCCGGCGGTGAACCTGCTCGGCGGCGAGGGTGAGGGTTTCCGCATCGCGATGAAGGGCCTCAACGGCGGACGGTTGAACATCGCCGCCTGCTCGGTGGGCGGCGCGCAGGCCGCGCTCGGCAAGGCCGTCGCGTACCTCGGTGAGCGGAAGGCGTTCGGGGCGGCGCTCGTCGAGTCGCAGGCGCTGCAGTTCCGCCTCGCCGACATGCGGATCGAACTCGAGGCCGCGCGCACCCTCCTGTGGCGGGCCGCCGACGCGCTGGACGCGGACAGTGCCGACAAGGTGGAGCTGTGCGCGATGGCGAAACGTTTCGCCACCGACACCGGGTTCACGGTCGCGAACGAGGCGCTGCAGTTGCACGGCGGCTACGGCTATCTGGCGGAATACGGATTGGAGAAGATCGTGCGAGACCTGCGGGTGCACCAGATCCTCGAGGGCACCAACGAGATCATGCGAGTCGTCGTGGCCCGCGCGGTCGTCGGATCGGCGGGCGCGGCGTGAGCGAAGCGAACGAAGCGATCCAGCGCAGCGGCGTGAGCGAACCCGAAGTCCTGGTCGAACGGATCGGCGCTCTCGGCCGGATCACCCTCAACCGGCCGAGGGCGATCAATGCGCTGAATCACTCGATGGTGCGGTCGATGGCGTCGGCGCTGCTCGAATGGGCCGACGACGAGTCCGTATGCGCCGTGCTGCTCACCGGGGCCGGCGAGCGCGGGTTGTGCGCGGGCGGCGACATCGTGTCGATCTATCACGACGCGCGGGACGGCGGCAGTGGATCCGCGGACTTCTGGCGCGACGAGTACGTGCTCAACGCCGCGATCGCCCGCTACGGCAAGCCGTACGTCGCGATCATGGACGGCATCGTCATGGGTGGCGGCGTCGGCGTCTCCGCACACGGCAACGTCCGGGTGGTCACCGAGCGGTCGACGATCGGCATGCCCGAGGTGGGGATCGGCTTCGTGCCCGACGTCGGCGGCACGTATCTGCTTTCACGGGCGCCCGGCGAACTCGGCACCCACATCGCGCTGACGACGGCACGCATGACGGCCGGCGACGCGATCGCGTGCGGCTTCGCCGACCACTTCGTGCCGTCGGACCGGCTCGACGAGTTCGAGCAGGCACTGGCCGGGGTCTCGGTCGAGGACGCTCTCGCGCAGTTCGCGCAGCCCGCCTCGGCGTCGGAGCTGGTGGCGCAGCGGGACTGGATCGACGCCGCGTACGCCGCCGACACCGTCGAGGAGATCGTCGCGAACCTGCGGTCGAGCGACGTCCCCGAGGCGCAGGCCGCCGCCGAGCAGATCCTCGCGAAGTCTCCGACCGCCGCGAAGGTGACGTTGCGCGCGCTGCGCCACGCCCGCACCCTCGACACCCTGGAGGCCGTCCTCGACGAGGAGTACCGAGTGTCGTTGGCGTGCCTGAAATCCCACGATCTCGTGGAAGGCATCCGGGCGCAGGTGGTAGAGAAGGACCGTAACCCCGCATGGTCGCCGTCGACCCTCGAGGCGGTCACCGACGAACTAGTGGATCGATTCTTCGAGCCGCTCGGCGAGGCCGAACTGGGTCTGGCCGCAGCGCTCGTGAGTGGGGAGGAAGTGCGATGAGCACGAACGACATCACCGTCGGATTCGTCGGCCTGGGCCACATGGGCGGGCCGATGGCGGCCAACCTCGCGAAGGCCGGGTACATCGTCCAGGGTTTCGACCTGGTGCCGGCCGCGCTCGAGCAGGCCCGCCGTGACGGGATCACGGTCGTGGAGTCCGCGACGCTGGCGGCCACCGACGCCGACGTCGTGATCACGATGCTGCCCAGCGGTAAGCACGTCCTCGACCTGTACGAGGGTGGGCTGCTCACCGCGGCGCGACAGGGCACGCTGTTCGTGGACAGCTCGACGATCGACGTCGCCGATGCCCGTTCGGCGCACGAACTGGTGGAGCAGGCCGGTCACCGCGGCGTCGACGCCCCGGTGTCGGGTGGAGTGATGGGCGCCGCGGCCGGGACGCTGGCGTTCATGGTCGGCGGCGATGCCGAGGACTTCGAGGCCGCCCGCCCGCTGCTCGAGGTGATGGGCCGCAAGGTGGTCCACTGCGGTGGCCCCGGTGTGGGCCAGGCCGCGAAGATCTGCAACAACATGATCCTCGGGGTCTCGATGATCGCGATCAGCGAGGCTTTCGTACTGGGGGAGAAGCTGGGCCTGAGCAACCAGGCGCTGTTCGACGTCGCGTCCAACGCGTCGGGTCAGTGCTGGGCGCTCACCACCAACTGCCCGGTGCCGGGGCCCGTGCCGGCGAGCCCGGCGAACAACGACTACCAGCCGGGTTTCGCGGCCGCCCTCATGGACAAGGACCTCGGCCTCGCTGCGAACGCACTGCGCGCCAACGGCATCGATGCCGAACTCGGCATGCGGGCCGCCGAGCTGTACCGGCGCTTCCACGAGACCGGGCACGGCGGCGAGGACTTCTCGGCAATCATCAGGGACATCAGAGACAGGTCGAACGGAGAGACTCGATGACGGACTACCAGACGATTCAGGTCGGGCGCACCGGCCGCGTCGGCATGATCACGCTCGACCGGCCGGAGGCGCTCAACGCCCTCAACGCGCAGCTGATGGCGGAGATGGTCGCGGCCGTCGACGACTTCGAGAAGGACCGGAGCATCGGCTCGATCCTGATCACCGGGTCGGAGCGCGCATTCGCGGCCGGCGCCGACATCAAGGAGATGCAGTCCAAGTCGTTCATGGACATGTACCTCGACGACTGGTTCTCGGCGTGGGACCGCATCGCCGCGGCCCGCAAGCCGATCGTCGCCGCGGTCGCCGGGTACGCGCTCGGCGGCGGCTGCGAGCTGGCGATGATGTGCGACGTCCTCATCGCCGCGGACTCGGCCAAGTTCGGTCAGCCCGAGATCAAGCTCGGCGTGCTGCCCGGCATCGGTGGCTCGCAGCGGCTCACCCGCGCCATCGGCAAGGCCAAGGCGATGGATCTGTGCCTCACCGGCCGCACCATCGACGCCGAGGAGGCCGAGCGCGCCGGTCTCGTCTCGCGGATCGTCCCGGCGATCGACCTGCTCGACGAGGCCATCGCGACCGCGTCGAAGATCGCGGACATGTCGCTGCCGATCGCGATGATGGTCAAGGAGTCGGTCAACCGGGCGTTCGAGTCGACGCTGTCCGAGGGCGTCCGGTTCGAGCGGCGCGTGTTCCACTCCGCTTTCGCGACGCAGGATCAGAAGGAAGGCATGGCCGCTTTCAGCGAGAAGCGCGATCCGAGCTTCGGCCACCACTAGGCCGAGCAACCGGAAAGCTCGTCGGCCCCTGCCTCGTACGCGTGGCAGGGGCCGAAGTGCTCTCAGCGGAGCAGGAACTCGAGAGCTACACGCTCGAATGCCTCCTTGGCCTCCAGCATCACCCAGTGCCCGCACTGGGGAAAGACATGCAGCTCGGCACGGGGGACCAGGCGCAGCGGGACGAGCGCCATGTCGGGTGGGCACTGCCGGTCGTCGAGTCCCCACGTGAGCAGTGTGGGGCACTGGATCTTCCGCATCATCGCCCAGTACGGAGGGGCGTCGGACGTCTCGAGCGCCCGCTGCTGGGCGACGGCGGCCTCGGACCCGTACATCGCGGCAAGTGTCTCGTGGGACGACGGATCCTTCGCGGTCTCCCAACGCTCCTCGATGCGTTCGTCCGTGACCATCGCGGGGTCGTACACCATGCAATCGAGCCACCGCACCAGCTTCTCGCGAGTGGGTTCGTCGGCGAAGTCCCGGAGCAGGCGGGTGCCCTCGCTCGGGGCCTGGCTGAAGATGTTCGGCCCGACTCCGCCGATGGTGACGAGTTTGTCGACGCGGACGGGATGCTGCATGGCGACATGTGCACCGACGACGCCGCCCATCGAATTGCCGATGATCGCAGCGGATTCGATGTCGAGCGCGTCCATGAATCTCGTGACCGACGAGGTGGCTGCGATCACCGGGTGGCCGCCCACCGGATCGCTGATGCCGAACCCGGGAAACTCCAGCACATAGCAATGGAAGTGGCGGGCGAAGACGTTCAGATTGTCCCGGTAGTTGCGCCACCCGCTCACACCGATTCCGGAACCGTGCAGCAGTACGAGCGGTGGTCCCTCGCCTGCCTCGTGGTACCGCAGGATCCCCTCGGCGGTGGCGATCTCGCGCCTCGTTCCCTCGAAGGTGACGTCCACTTCCGCGGGGTCGGTCGTTCGTGTCTGCATGTGAGTGCCCCTCCCGTGAGTGTCCGGCGACCGCCGGACACTCGAAAGGTAACAGCATTCTGTCATATCTATGCAGGCTTCTAGATGAACGAATGCAGCGTCAGGCAAACCCGGGCCACGGCGACGCCCGTTTGCGGGCCTCTGGTCAGCCGAAGCTGTTCTCGCAATACTCTGAGACGACAGTGAATGCATGGACAGAGGAGCGGGATCGTTGACGGAGGATGTAGACATCGATCGCCTGTCCCAGGTGCTCGACGACCGGATCGGCACCCACATTCGCCGGATCGCCCAGCTGATCATCGATGCCAAGGCGTCCGCGCTTCGCCCGCTCGACATCACCGTGCCGCAGTATTCGGCCCTGCTGGCCGTCAAACACCTCGAGCCGAGCTCGGCGGCGCAACTCGCGCGAACCGGCCTGGGGACGCCGCAGTCGATCGCGACCATGCTGTCGACCCTCGAGGGCAAGGGGCTCGTCGGTCGCCGGGCGTCGCCGATGCACCAGAAGCTGGTCGAGGTCCGGTTGACCGCACTCGGCGCGAAGACGATCGACGAGGCGGACGAACTGGCCGCCGGAATCGAGGACAAGCTGAGAAAGGCCGTCGGCGAGGACCTCTTCGACGGAGTTCTCCGGATCGAGCGGGCCGCCGCCGAGCTCCTGCAGTAGTACGACGCCGGCCGGGACCGCGCTAGGCGGACCGCGTCAGTGCCACTTGCCCGGCTGGTCGCCGGTGTCGAAATCACCTGCCTGATGGCGTAGTTCGGTGAGAATGCGGATGAGTGAATCGAGCTTGTCCGGTGCCAGTCCGGGGTCTGCGAACACCTTCTCGTTGAGTGACTCCGTCGCGCGGCGCGAGATGTCCCTGCCCTCCTCGGTGATCTCGACGAGGGTGGCCCGGCGGTCGGTCGGATGCGGCACCCGGCGCACCAGCCCGGCGGTCTCGAGGCGGTCGACGGCATTGGTGACGCTCGTCGGGTGGACCTGCAGGCGCGCGCTGGCCTTCGCCATGGGCAGCGCCCCGCTGCGGGTGAACGTCAGCAGCGTCAGCAACTCGTAGCGCGAGAACGTGAGCCCGAAAGGTTTGAGCGCCTCGTCGACCCGTGCCATCATGATCTGCTGTGCCCGGACCACCGACGTCACGGCGGCCATCCCGTCGGCCACCGAACCCCAGCCGTGTTCGGTCCACTGGCGGTGTGCTTCCTCGATCGGATCAAGAGGCAGCGGTGACGGTGACGGCATGCCCCGATCATCCCATGCAGGCCCAGTCGGCCCGCGTACCCGGCACGGTACTTCCGGTGACCGGTTCCCGATACGTGGTCCGGTCGTGAGCGCGGCTAACGTCTGACGTCATGGCGCATACGAGCGAGTCCGGCTCGCCCCGAGTGGAGCCGGCAGTGCCCACCCGAACCCCGTGGTCGCAGCACGCCCTGCTGCAGGCCGTGTTCTTCCTCATGGGCGGCGAGTTGTTCCTGATCTCGCCGTTGTTGCCCACCATCGCCGAGGGATTCGGAACCGGCATCGCGGCCACCGCGCTGGTGGTCACCGCGTACGGCCTGACCTACGCCGCGGTGAGTCCGTTGCTCGGAGCGCTCGCCGAACACCTGCCGCGCCGACGAGTGATCCTTGCCGGTCTGGCCGTCATGACGGTGGGGGGGGTGCTGTGCGCGCTGGCACCGAACCTCCCATTTCTCGTGGCAGCCCGCATGATCGGCGGTCTCGGCGGCGCGCTGATGGGCCCCGCGATCTGGGCGTATCTCGCGGAGACGGCCGCTCCGGCCGAACGTGGCCGCGCGATCTCCCGCGGTGCAGCGGCCTATGCGGGTGGCCAGATCATCGGGGTCCCGCTCGGCACCCTCGTCGCCGCGAACTTCGACTGGCGGTGGGCATTCGCCGGCATCGCCGTGGTGATGGTCGCCACCGGTGCGGCGATCGCGGTCCGGCTGGACGAACCGGAACGCCACGTGGTGCGTCCGAATCGCCGGATCGCTGCTCTGCGTACGTCGTTCCTGCTGTGGCGTCACCGGACGTTCCGGCTCATCATGCTGGGCAACCTGTGTGCGCAGGCGGCCCGCCTGGGTACCTACGCGTTTGCCGGTGCGTTGTTCGCCTCGAGGTTCGGCTACAGCACCGAGACCCTCGGTCTCATCGGTGCACTCGTCGGCATCGGGTCGTTCGTGGGCTCGCTGACGGCGGGACCGGTCGTGGATCGATGGCGGGCGGCCGGACGCCGCGAGCCCGTCCTGTGCGTGGGCTGGGGACTGCTGCTCACCGCGGCGCTGGTACTGGCCGTCTTCGCTCCCACCGGGTGGGCGAGCATCGCCGGGTTCATGCTCGCGTTCGCGGCGGGGTCCGCCTTCTTCAGCACCGGGCAGGTCTTCCTCACGTCGGAACTCGCCGAACGCCGATCCGCCGCCGTGTCGTGGAACAACTCCGCGATGTACATCGGAACCGCTATCGGCACAGCGGTTCTCGGCGCCACCGGATTCGACAGCGTCGGCTTCGGGATCGGCTCGGCGTTGTTCGCGGCGGCGGCCGTGGCGTGCAGTGCGCTGCTCAGCGTGCGGCGCGGGTGACTCGGGAGTCGCAGATCATGTCGGAACGATCTCACCGACGTCTGTCGCGGATGACCCGCGCGACAACACCCGCGCGATGAGGTCTCGGCGAAACGCCTCGGCATCCAACAGCCGCGATCCGATGCTCGACTCCGTACGCAACCGGGTGCGCGGCGGGACTGTGGCGAGCAGTTCCCCCACCTCGTCGAGCTGTTCCGTATAGACGACAAACGCTCCCGCGGGTGCCGCGCGGAGCTGCCACCGCGCGAAATCGATGCTGAAGGCACCCGTCTCCGGTGGGGTCACTGCGTCGTTTCCCAACGCTCGCACCGCAAGCGCGAACAACCCGTGGGCATCGGGAGAGACGACGCGGTGCAGCGCGGTGTGTCCCACCGTCTTGCGCACGCTCATCGATCGCGCGTATGCGTGCAGCTTCCGCGATGCCTCGCCCGCATCTCGCTCCAGAATCGCCGTCAGGCAGCTGAGCAACGCCTGGTCCGCCGCCGTCAGGCGCCGCGGACCGGCTCGGGCGATGTCGCGGCCGAGCGGCTCACTTCGCTCGGTCTCTCCGGCGCGAATCGCCATGATCAGGTTCGTCACAGCCACCGCGAACGGGTGGCCATGGGCCGCCGGCCCCAACTCCGCAGGGAGCAGAGCGTCGCTGCGAGCCTCGTCGTGAACTGCCGCAGCGAGAAGTGCCAGACCGTACAACTGGCTGTGGTCCGCTCCGCCTGCGCGCACCTTGGCGTGGCGGAGGGCCGAGGAATGTCGGAGCGCAGCCGCGAACAGGTCCATGTCGGCCGCCGCGAAAGCCTCGCGATAGCCGGCAGCCAGCGGATCCTCCAGCAGGTCGATCCACAGGCGAATTCGTTCCGCTGGGAGATGACCGGCGACAGTGTCTCGCTGGATGTCGAGGCAGTCGGCCAGATACTCCTCGCGCGACGCGAAGGGCGGATTCAGTTCCGATCCCAGACGCTCGAAGGCCTCCAACACTGCGGTCCGCATCTGCGGATCGTTCACGTCGTCGTCCCTTCCACGCAGTCCTTCACCGCCGGGACCCGTCGATGCGAAACGGGCCGGAGTCCTGGGAATCCGGCCCGTTCGAGGTGTGCCGAATCAGCTCATCGCACCGAGCTGCTGGATGAGGGGGAGGACCGTCTTGACGATGTCGATGACGGCGCTGATGGTGGAGAAAGAGCCCATTTTCAGTCCTCTGGGGTGTGCGGTGGTTGTGGCCCGACGCCACTGGCCGTAAAGCTAGCAGGAGAGTGGTCGGTTTGTGCACTTTACGGAGAAGCCGTTGGACGTTTGTCCAAATGGGGACCGTTGACGCGACACCGGGCCGCCAATACCGTGGCGGTCACACGCTTCGGGGGTCTGGGGGCTCGTATGACGGAACGGATCTCGTCCTTCGCTCGGGAGGGCCTCACCTTCGACGTCCGGGATGCCGGGCCCGGAGACGGTGACGTGGTGGTGCTGCTGCACGGTTTCCCCCAGGACTCGCGCTCGTGGGACCGGCTCGCGCCGTTGTTGCATGCGCGGGGCTTGCGCACCCTCGCTGTCGATCAGCGCGGCTATTCGCCGGGTGCCCGCCCGCGTTCCCGCCGCGCATACCGGCTTTCGGAGCTCACCGCGGACGTCGTCGCGCTGATCGAGCAGCACGGGCAGGGTCCGGTGCACGTGGTGGGGCACGACTGGGGCGCAGCCGTCGCCTGGACCCTCGCCGCGCGCCGACCCGATCTGGTCCGGACACTCACGGCGCTCTCGGTTCCACACCCCGCGGCCTTCGTCCGGGCGCTGCTGACGAGCAGTCAGCTCTGGAAGTCGTGGTACATGGCGGTCTTCCAACTTCCTGTTCTGCCCGAGCACGCGGTCTCGGCGACCGGATTCGGCCGTCGCGCCCTGCTGTCGAGCGGTATGACGGAGGCTCAGGCCGACCGCGACCTCGCGGCCATGCGGGAGCGGAGCCGAATCCGCGGTGCCCTCAACTGGTATCGGGCCATTCCGTTCACGACACCGAAATCTGCCGCGATGCCGGTGACGGTGCCGACCCTGTACGTGTGGAGCGATAACGACATCGCCCTGGGGCCCGCCGCCGCGCGCTCCACCGAACGATTCGTCACGGGCCCCTACACGTTCGAGACGCTCTCGGGTGTCAGCCACTGGATTCCGGAGGAGGCACCCGAGCGCCTGGACGCGCTGCTGGGTGCCCACCTCCGGTAGCCGCGTCAGCCTCCGAGGGGAGTGTTGCGCGCGGCGGCCACGAGCGCCCGGCCGTCCTCGAACCGGAGGAACCCGGTCGTGACGGCGCGGTCGGTGGCCTCGGCGAACCGCGTCAGGTACGTGTCCTGGTCCGGATACAGCGATGCCAGGGTGTCTGCGTCGAAGGCGATGGTCGCGCCGTTGTTCGGGACGTGGACGGTCTCACCGGTCAGTGCCGCGACCGGGACGTCGACGTGCGGCGTGCGCACGCCGCCGCGGGCATTGCCGAACTCGTCGCGGACGATGCCGGTATCGGTGGTCTCGATCGGATCGGCCGACGGGGGAGCGGTACCGTCCGCAACCCACGTGTTGAGCCGACGCAGGGCCGCAGCCACCACCGGTGCCTGTGGACCGTCGTTGACCATCGGAATCACCGCACCGAGGTCCCGAATGGCGCCGAACTGGGCGGTGTACTGCGGGTACAGGATTCGCAGCGAGTGCGCATCGGAGTGCGCCGTGCCGGCGATCTCCCAGGTCCGGATCCGCTCGGTGTCGGGCTGCCGGGCGGAGACGAACGATCCCGGGCCGGGGCCGCCCCCGAGTTCGAACAACTCGGTCTCGGTGACCACCTGGAACACCGGGACGTCGAGATCCGTGCGGACGCGGGCCGGGGACACCACCCGGGGCCGGTCCGGCCCGTCCAGCTTCGGCAGTCCCGTGCCGGAACCGATCGGCGCGCCGAAGCCGGCCCGGCTGTGGACGAACAGGCCGTCGAACACCCGGGCCAGCGGGTGGATCGCGTTGGCGTAGGTCAGCATTCGCATCGCGGACTGGGACTGACCCACGGCGAGCAGGCGCTCGACGACCAGCCCGGCCAGCGGGTCCGCGCCGCACGGTGACCGGAGCGCGGCACCCGCCTGGGAGAAGATGTCGTACGAGTAGGCGTCGCCGGGGTGGTGCAGCGGCCCGTACCGCTGCGGATCCCACGCCTTGAGCCCCACCACGTTCGGGCCCAGCGGGCTGCCGCCGGTGCTGTTGACACCGGCGGCCTGCGCGGACACCCCCACCCACGCGTAGCCCTGCAGCAGCTCGGAGTGCATGTACCCGAAGTCGACGTCCACGTCCACGTTGCCGCTGACGTTGAGCCACTCGACGACGACCGTGCCGTTGAACCGGCTGCGGTCCTCGGGCACGCGCACCAGCAGACGAGTCCGGTACGGAGCCTGCCCGGCCTCCGCGACCGGCCAGCGCCCGTCCGAATCCCACGTGCCGTCCTCGCGATATGCCGTCGCGGTACCGCTCAGGAAGAACTCCCGTTCGGTGTATCCCGCGGCGGCGAGGTCGATGGCGGTCGCGGTTCCGGGCGTGCTGCGCATGCCGTCCGGAAGTCGGTCCTGTTCGGTATCGAATCGTCTTGCGTGCAGGAACATTCGGATCGAGCCTCTCTGACAGGGGTCTGCGCCGTTGCAGTCCCCTTGAAAGGAAAACTAGCCCGGAATGTGGCGTCGATCACACCAGAGTCTCGGTGGGTGAGACTCTTTCTCGGTTCAGCCGCCGGAATAGTCGCCGAACCGCTCGTCGACTTCCTCGGCCGTCAGCCCGTACTCCTCGAGGGTGTACTTGTGCGCCGGCTTCCGGCTTCCCGAGCGGCTCTCGGCGTGCATGTCCTCCATTGCCCGATGGGCCTGGTCGGTCATGGGAATCGAGAAGTGCGAGTAGATCTTCTCGACCGTGCCGAGCGGGTCGCCGACGAAGTCGCCGTAGTCGACGTCGATGAACTGCGCCGGGTCGTACTTCGCCCGCGCCGCGGTGAAGTCCTCGAGCCCGCGCGCCCACAGATCGAGCTGGCTGCGGCCGATGACCTCGCCGCGGAACTTGTTCGACCAGCCCTCGGTGGCCTGCTCGGCCAGGCTGCACACGGACGGGACGATGGTCCGCGGGGGGCGGTGGGTCTGGATCACCAGGGCGTCCGGGTACACCGCCATCAACTCGTCGAGCGCGAACAGGTGGCTCGGGTTCTTGAGTACCCACCGCCGATCCTGATCGGGCAGGCCGATCAACTGCAGATTCTTCTTGTGTCGTGCGTACGCGTTGGTCCAGTCCTGGCCCTCGAGCCAGGTCGAGTAGGTCGGCAGGTTCGCGAGACACTCGTACGACACCGACTTGAAGGTCTGCCGCAGTAGCTGCCAGCACTCTTCGACCTCGCCGGCCGACATGAAGTGCACACCCATGAACTCGGGGTGGTCGATGTGATGCTGACCGAACTGCTGCTCGATCGCCTGGAACACCGGGTTGGACTCCCACGTGTCCCGCGGCGGGCGCGGTTGCGGCATCTCCGTCAGCCACATCTCGAGCCCCTGGTGTCCCGGGTCCACGGTGAGAAGACGGTGCAGCGCGGTGGTGCCGGTGCGGGGCAGGCCGGTGACGAAGATCGGTCGTTCGATCGGAACGTCGGCGTGCTCGGGGAACTGCTTCCACGCGGCCTCGCTGAGCAGGCGGGCGACGAGAGCGCCCCGCAGGAAGACGCGGGAGATCTTGCTGCCGAACGGCGTGAGGTCCTCGTCCCGGGCATACGAGTCGAGCAGGACCCCGAGCGCCTCGGTGTAGTCGTCGGTACCGAAGTCGTCGAGTCCGGTCATCCGGGTCGCGGAGGCGTGCAGGTCCTCGACGGTGCCGACGGAAGTGCGTTCAGTCATGGTGCTCCTTCAGGGCCGAGCTCTAGTGGTGGAACTCGCCGCAGTTGACGTCGAGGCACTGGCCGGTGATCGCGCTCGCCATCGGCGAGGCCAGGAAGATCACGGCGTTGGCGACCTCGTCGGTGGTCGGCAGGCGCTTGAGGTCGCTGTTCGCGGCGGTGTGCTCGTAGATCTGGTCGACGGTGATGCCGAACTTCTCGGCCTGGTGCTCGAAGTACTTCTTCAGCGTGTCGCCCCAGATGTAGCCGGGGGCGACGGAATTGACGCGGATGCCCTGGGGGCCGAGCTCGGTGGCGAGCGACTGCGACATCGCGAGCAGTGCCGACTTGGCCAGCTTGTAACTGCCGTAGCGCTCCTGGGAGTGCCGCAGCACCATCGAGTTCACGTTCACGACCGCGCCCTCGGACTCGGCCAGGGCCGGCGTGAACAGCTGGGTCAGGCGCAGCGCGCCGAGTACCGTCAGCTCGATCGCATCCCGGATGTGTTGGAAGTCGGTGCGGCCGAACGGCTTCATCGACGGCACCGTGAACGCGTTGTTGATCAGGCCGTCGACCCGGCCGAACGCGTCGGTGGTGGCGGCCAGCAGGTGGGCTGCCGAGGCGTCGTCGGTGATGTCGGTCGACACCGTTACCGCGCGGCGGCCGAGGTCGGTGACCTCCTTGGCCACCTCGTCGAGGCGCTCCTGGGTGCGTGCGGCCAGCACCAGGTCGGCGCCGGCCTCGGCGCAGCGCAGTGCCAGCGTCCGGCCGAGTGCCGGTCCGACACCGGAGATGACGATCACTTTGTCCTGCAACAGATTTGTCATTTCCTACCCCAGCATCCGGTCGGCGACGGCGGCCCGCCGTCCCGCGATGCGGGTGGCGAAGTCCTCCGGCGTGATCTTGTTGTGTTCGTGGAACGGCAGTTTCGCGGCGACCTCGTCGAGCTTCACGACCTCGACGGTGGGGCCGTCCTCGGGGGTGAACTGCCGCGACGTCCGCTGCCACCGGAACTGCAGGTAGCCGCGCGGATGACCGAGGGCCTCGAGCCAGTTGGTCACACCCGGGTTCTGCTCGCTGAGGACCATCCGGATCATCCCGTCCGGATCGACCTGCGCCTGAGTGTTGTTCAGCGAGGTCTGGTGATCGATGTAGTCCAGCGAGATGTACCAGAGGCTGCCGAGCTGGAAACCCTGGTACGGCGCATCCGATTTCGGGACGGTGATGATCATCGCCTCGTCGTCGGCGAGTTCGTAGTGGCCCACCGAGGAGTACTGCGTGGCCAGCCCGCCCGGGGTCAGCCGTGGTGCGGTCATCGTGTTGACCGGCAGGTTGTCGTAGAACCACTGCGGGAACTGCAGCCACGTCTTCACCCGGCTGACCAGCGCCTTGCCGGCGCGCGCGAAGCGCTTCTCGGTCTCCTCACGCGTGAGCGGCGGCGCCGGGACACCGATGCGGTCGGCGCGCTCGATCCGGATGGTCCCGCGCCGCTGGCTCCAGTCGCTGTAGACCTCGCGCACCACCAGCTGCGACGAGCCGGGGGCGAGCGTGAAGTGGTTCCGGCGTCCGTCGGCCGGACCGGGCCCGAACGTGGCGACGAAGGTGCCGTCGTCCTCGATGTGGAGCTCGCGGTCGTCGAAGGCGATCTCGCTGCCCGGGACGTTCGCGTTGGTGTAGTTGCCGCTGAGCACCTGGAAGCTCAGGTCCGCGGTGGTGCCGCGGGTTCCGGTGACGATGTACTCGGCGTCGTCGTTGATCCGCGCGCCGAAGTACAGGGTGTCCGGATTGTCGAGCCCCATCTTGGTGAACGGGCCGGTGCCCTGGATGAAGTTCGGATGCGTCTTCTCGGTGGCCCAGGCCGCATGCACGGTCGCGAGGATGCCTCCGGCGAGGTACTGCATTCCCTCGAGTAGGTCCTGCTCCGACCGGATGTGGGGGGCGCTCTCGACGAGCTTCTCGGCTTCGGCGATGGCCTCGGCGAGTGGATCCGTCAGCACACCTTGCTCCTTCGATCCGTTGGTACAAATATGTACCTGGGTGGTAGAACATGCGATGGGTCAGACGATAGAACGTGTTTCAAGGAGTGGTCAATGACTGCAGGCATTGCCGAGTCCGGCGAGTCCAGCGGGCGCCGTTCGCCGCCGACCGAACGGGTCGTCCAGATTCTCGACTTCCTCGTCGCCCGCGAGGAGCAGCGCTTCGGGCTGTCCGAGCTGGCGCGGGCGCTCTCGATCAGCAAGCCGACGTGCCTCGGAATCCTCTCCGAACTGGTCTCGGCGGGCTACCTCACGCGCGACCCGGCGTCCAAGACCTACGGCCTCGGTCCGGCCCTCATCGCCGCCGGACGCGCGGCCCAGCGCGGCTTCGCGATCGGGTCGATCGCGCGGAACCAGCTCGACACGCTGGCCGCCGAGTTGGGTGCGGTGTGCACGGCATCCGCGGTGGTCGGCGACCAGGTGATGATCCTCGAGACGGTCGCGCCTCCCGGGGTGGCGCTGGGGCGCACGGCGGCCCGCGTCGGTCAGGCGTACCCGTTCGCTCCGCCGGTCGGTCTCATGTACGTGATCTGGAGCAGCGACGACGACCTCGAGGCGTGGCTGCGGCGCGACCCCGCGCTTCCGGTCGTCCTCGATCGGGAGCTGCTGGGGCGGGTGGTCGCCGACTGCCGCAATGTCGGTTACCTCGTCGAACGGCTGACCCCGGTCGGGCGCAAGCTGTTCTCGCTCATGGCCGGCGTGGCCGGGCGGGACCTGCCGACGGAACTGCGCGAACTGATCGGCGAGATGGTGTCGAGCCTCGGCGAGCGCGTCTACCTGCACAGCGAGACCGAGCCCGACGTCGACTGCCCGGTGAGCCTGATCGCGGCGCCCGTCTACGACGCCGACGGCCACCAGTCGCTGGTGCTCACCCTCGACGTGGGCGGGTCGGTCAGCGGGGCGGAGATCGCCCGCCGCGGCGCAGCGCTCGTGGCCGCGGCGGATGCGGTGACCGCGGAGGTCGGCGGACGGCGCCCGGTGCGCTCCTCCTGACCTGACCGAATGTCGCATGCGTCCAGTCGGACTGAACCGGTGTGACATTCGGTCACCGGGGGCCGGCCATTGACCGGCGGGTGGAACAGGTTCTATTCTCGGCTCGAAGTCAGTTTTCGAACCGACCCGGTACAAATATGTACCGATGAATCGTCGAGGAGCCGCGCGTGACACCCCTGGCATCCCCGTCCACCTACGAGCTGTCGCACCTGCAGGCGCTCGAGGCCGAGGCGGTCCACATCTTCCGTGAGGTCGCCGCGACCTTCGAGCGGCCGGTCCTGCTGTTCTCCGGCGGCAAGGATTCGGTGGTGATGCTGCACGTCGCCGCCAAGGCGTTCTGGCCGGCGCCGCTGCCGTTCCCGGTGATGCACGTCGACACCGGCCGAAACTTCGACGAGGTCATCGAGTTCCGCGACCGGACCGTCGAACGTCTCGGCCTGCGGCTCGTCGTCGCGAGCGTCGAGGACGACATCGCGGCGGGCCGGGTGGTCGACGAGACCGGACCGCGGGCGAGCCGCAATCGGCTGCAGACGCACTCGCTGCTGCGCGGTATCCGGGAGAACCGGTTCGATGCGGTGTTCGGCGGCGCCCGCCGCGACGAGGAGAAGGCCCGCGCCAAGGAGCGGGTGTTCAGCTTCCGGGACGAGTTCGGGCAGTGGGATCCCAAGGCGCAGCGGCCCGAGCTGTGGAACCTGTACAACGGTCGGCACCGCCGCGGTGAGCACATCCGGGTGTTCCCGCTGTCGAACTGGACCGAGCTCGACATCTGGCAGTACATCCTCGAGGAGGAGATCGAGCTGCCGTCGATCTACTACGCGCACCGCCGCCCGGTCGTCGAACGCGACGGAATGCTGTTGGCGCGCACCCGGTTCCTGACGCTGCTCCCCGGTGAGGAGGCGCGCGAGGAGCTCGTGCGGTTCCGCACCGTCGGCGACGCGACGTGCACCGGCTGCGTCGAGTCGTCCGCCGCCACCGCGGCCGAGGTCGTCACCGAGGTCGCGGCCAGCCGCATCACCGAGCGCGGTGCCACCCGCGCCGACGACCGGATTTCCGAGGCCGGCATGGAAGACCGCAAGAAGGAGGGGTACTTCTGATGGCCCACACCCAGCAACTCCTCCGCGTCGCGACCGCGGGCAGCGTCGACGACGGCAAGTCCACACTGATCGGACGCCTGCTGTTCGACTCGAAGTCGATCTTCGAGGACCAGCTCGAGGCGGTCGAGCGCAGCAGCCGTGAGCGCGGAACCGAGTACACGGATCTGGCGTTGCTCACCGACGGCCTCCGCGCCGAACGCGAGCAGGGGATCACGATCGACGTGGCGCACCGCTACTTCGCGACGCCGCAGCGCAAGTTCATCATCGCCGACACTCCCGGGCACGAGCAGTACACCCGCAACATGGTCACCGGCGCGTCGACCGCGGACCTCGCGCTGATCCTGGTCGACGCCCGCAAGGGTGTGCTCGAGCAGACCCGCCGGCACGCCTTCCTGTCGACGCTGCTCGGGATTCCGCACCTGGTGCTGTGCGTCAACAAGATGGATCTCGTGGACTGGTCGCAGGAGCGCTTCGAGGAGATCAAGGACGAGTTCGGGCAGTTCGCGACCAAGCTCGACGTGCACGACCTCACGTTCATCCCGGTGTCGGCGCTCAAGGGCGACAACATCGTCACCCGCACCGAGAACATGCCGTGGTACGAGGGCTCGTCACTGCTGCACCACCTCGAGGACGTGCACATCGCATCGGACCGCAACCTCATCGATGCGCGGCTGCCCGTCCAGTACGTGATCCGGCCGCAGCGGCAGACCGACGCCGACCTGCACGACTTCCGCGGCTATGCGGGCACCGTGGCCAGCGGAGTCTTCAAGCCCGGCGACGAGGTGGTCGCGCTGCCGTCGGGATTCACGTCGACGATCTCCGCGATCTGGGGGCCCGGCGGCGAGGAAGTGAAGGAGGCGTTCGCGCCGTCCGCGGTGTGCGTGCAGCTGGCCGACGACCTCGACGTCAGCCGCGGCGACACCCTGTGCCGGCCGAACAACCGACCACTCGTCGGTCAGGAGCTCGACGCGATGATCTGCTGGTTCACCGAGCAGTCGTCGCTGAGCCCGGACGCGCGGTACACGGTCCTGCACACCACTCGCGCGACGAAGGCGCAGGTGGTGCGGCTCGACTACCGCCTCGACGTCAACACCCTGCACCGGGACGAGACCGCACAGTCGTTGACGCTGAACGAGATCGGACGCGTCCAGTTGCGCACCCAGCAGCCGCTGCTCTTCGATCCCTACCGCCGCAACCGGGTGACCGGAAGCTTCATCCTCGTCGACGACACCACCGGCAACACCGTCGCCGCCGGCATGATCACCGGGCCCACCCTCAAGGAATCGAAGGTGGTGTGGCACTCGGCGGCGGTGTCCCGCGACGAGCGCGCGACCCGCGGCTCGACGGTGTGGCTCACCGGGCTGTCGGCGTCCGGCAAGTCCACGGTCGCAGTGGAACTCGAACGACGCCTGGTTGCCGCGGGCGTGCCCGCGTATCGGCTCGACGGCGACAACCTGCGACACGGTCTCAACGCGGACCTGGGGTTCAGTGCCGAGGACCGGGCGGAGAACGTCCGACGCGTCGGAGCCGTCGCGCAGTTGCTCGCCGACGCCGGCATGGTCGCGGTCGCCTCGCTCATCAGTCCGTACGGCGCAGATCGCGACCGCGTGCGCCGACTGCACGAGGAGGCCGGCCTGCCGTTCGTCGAGGTGTTCGTCGACACCCCGATCGAACAGTGCGAGGCGCGCGACCCCAAGGGCATGTATGCCAAGGCCCGGGCGGGGGAGATCACCGGTTTCACCGGCGTCGACGACCCGTACGAGGCGCCCGAGCGAGCCGAACTGGTGTTGCGGCCCGAGGACGGCGACCCGGTCGCGCAGGCCGCGAAGATCATGGAGTATCTGAACCTGTGAGCACCGACGCCGAACTGGCCGCCGACCTCGCCACCCGCGCGGGTGAGCTACTGCTGGACCTGCGCGCCCGCGAGCTGGGGGACACCCCGCTCGACAAGGCCGCCGCGAAAGAGTTGGGCAGACGCGGCGACAAGGCCGCCAACGCGCTCCTGCTGGAGGCGCTGGCCGCCGCACGTCCGCTCGACGCCGTGCTGTCCGAGGAGTCCGCCGACGACGCCGCCCGCCTCGACAACGAGCGCGTCTGGATCATCGACCCGCTCGACGGGTCCCGCGAGTACGGCCTGGCCGGACGATCCGACTGGGCCGTGCACGTCGCACTGTGGGAGCGGGGTGCGGGCATCACGGCGGCCGCGGTTGCGCAGCCCGCGCGCGGCGAGGTGTACGTGAGCGGCGCCGCGCGGGCGGTGTCGTCGGAGCGCGAGCGTCCGCGGATCCTGGTGAGCGACAGCAGGCCTCCGGGGTTCGTCGACGCACTGGCGCGACGCGTGGGCGGCACGGTCGAGTCGATGGGCTCGGCCGGCGCGAAGGCGATGGCGGTCCTGCGCGGTGACGCCGACGCGTACGTGCACGCCGGGGGCCAGTGGGAGTGGGACTCGGCCGCGCCGGTCGGGGTTGCGCTCGCGGCCGGACTGCACTGTTCCCGCATCGACGGGACGCCGCTGCGGTACAACGAGGCCCACCCCTATCTGCCGGACCTGCTGATCTGCCGCCGTGACCTCGCGGTGCCGCTGCTGGCCGGCATCGCCGAGGAGACCGGGGGGCCTACCGACAGTCCGCGGGTCGCGATGGCCCGCGAGTACATCGAATCGCTCGTCACGCACGACGCGAGCAAGGTACGCCTCGCCCGGCAGTGCCATCGCTACGAGAACGGCCAGCGCACGGGCAATTCCGGTGACGAGATCCGTTCGATGCTCGAGACCGGCGGGCAGTACCGACCGATCAGCGGCGTTCGCGACCTCGAGTTCCGCGAGTGGGGTTCGGACGTCGTGGCCCGCTTCCTGCTCGACATGACCACCGGCCGGGATTCCCTCACCGTCGCGATCACCGAGCACTTCGCGATCCCCAGCGCGGAGATCGAGGCGATCACGGCGATCATCGAACCCTGCCCGTAGCGCGTCAGGCGTCGGCGGACTCCGCGGCGAGGGCCGTGCCGAGTGCGTCGAGCAACAGATTGGTGCCCTGCTCGCGGGACCCGGCGTCGTCGTAGCCGTCGAGGAATGCGCCCTGCTCGGTCATCACCAGGCGGGTGCCGGCGCCGGACGGGAACAGTTCGATCGTGGCCAGTGACACGGACGTCCGGACGTCGTCCATGTGCATGTCGTACGAATAGACGATGCGTTCGTTCGGGACGATGTCCTGGTAGATCGACGAGAACGAGTGCACAGGGCCGCCTTTCGGGCCGCCACTGACCGTTTCGCGGCCGCCGACCCGGAAGTCCATGGTGCCCTCGTCGGAGGTCCACTCGTCGGGGTGGGTGAACCAGCGGGCCTTGGCCTCCGGGTCGGCGAACGCGTGGAACACGCGGGCGGGACTCGCGTCGTAGACGCGCTCGACGACGAACGTGGAATGGGTGACCGATCGGGTGCTCACGGCGACTCCTCGGCTGCGGGTGCTTCGTCGGCCTCGGCGAGAAACTCGCCGAGTCGGTCGAGGCGACGCTCGATACTCGTGCGCCGCCGAGCAATCCACTGCCCGGCCCCGTCGAGGGCGTCCGGCACCAAGTGGCAGGTCCGGGTGCGCCCGATCTTCTCCGACCGCACCAGTCCGCTGGCCTCGAGCACCTGGAGATGCTGCACGACGGCGGGCAGTGACATGTCGAGCGGGGCCGCCAGCTCGCTGACCGTCGCCGGGCCGCGGCCGAGTCGCTCGACCATCCCGCGCCGACTCGGATCCGACAGTGCGTGGAACACCCCGTCGAGCGGTGCGGAATACTTAAGCACGTTCTTAAGTATTCTCGCTCGTCGGACCGTGTCAAGGGGTCGGCGCGAATTCGACCTGCGTCAGAACCTCAGGGTCATCGGCCCCGGGTTCCACAACCCCGAACGCCGCTCGGTCACGGTCGTCAGCTCGGCCGGACCCGCCGACTCGTCGCGCGGGGTGAATCGTTCCACCTGGCCCCAGTCGCGTCGCCAGTCGTGGTTCAGGTACGACGGGATCGTCTCGGCGGTCAGCAGCTGGTCGGTCCACCCGAGCGGGCCGCCACCGTAGTGGTCCTGCCACCGGTTGGTCGAGACCGCGCCCGGACGGTCGGGAAGAATCCGGTATCCCGGAATCTCGGCGACGCCGTTCGCGTGCGAGAACGGCTGCTGGCACGGGAACTGGAGGCCCACGGCCCAGTCCGCGAGCACCGGGGTGTCCGACCCGACGACGTCCTGGAGGGTGCGGGTCTGCGGAACTCGCGGCGGCGTGACAGCCAGCCACTGGTCGGGGTCGCGGTCCTCGTCGGACGCGACCAGACGAACCGCGTCGGCCTCGGCGGGCAGTTGGTCGAGGGGAACGCGCACGTTCCGCCACGACGGCTCGGGTCCGATGTCGAAGGGGAGCGCCCGACCGAGAACGTCCACCGCACCGTCGGGTCGGCGCACCCCGTACTCGAGTTCCAGGTCCTGGCCGTACTTGACGATGCCGTCACGATCCACCGAGCGGATCCGCCCCGCGACCGCGATCGAGACGATGTCGCCGCGGGTTCCGTCGGCGCCGACGTCCGGCAGGCCGTACCACTCGCTGGTCAGCGATGCCGTGGTCTGTTCGCCGGTGCGGTAGCTGCCGAGCACGGGCGTCGACGCGGGGTCGAGACCGAACGGCAGCGCGACGGTGCTGCCGTTGACGCCCACGGCGCCCTCGCCGCCGCCGGTACCGGCCGTGGTGTCGGTGGAAGTGGGCGCGGTGTCCGGGTCGACGAGGTTCGCGGTGCCCGCCGCGGCTGCCGTCTCACCGTCGGTGCTGAGATCCGACGCGACCCCGCCCGGCCGGAAGCCGGTGGAGTCGGTGCCGGCGAGCGCGGTCGCCACGTTTCCCGAGAGCGGTTGCAGCATGGACGCATTCGGATCGGTCTCGAGCAGCACGTCGTTCGCGAGCCCGCAGTTCTGGCCGCGCAGCGCGTCGAAGTTCGCTCGACCGACCGAGTACGCGGGATACTGGCTCACCGCGCCCTTCGCGAGCGAGAGCACCTCGAATGCCACCATGACAGCGGCCGCGATCGTCAGCGGGGGCAGCGCCCACACCCACCGAGTGCGGGATCCCGGAGCGGGAACGCGCGACTCGCGCAGGTGGCACCACGTCGCGACGCCGACCATGAGAATCGCACCACCGAACAGGCCCGTCGCCGCCCCGGTGCCGGCGAGCGACGGCGGCTTGTCCCACCACGGCACGCCCCACGCCGACACGTACCAGTAGTTGTTCGTCCCGATGAACGTGAACGCCAGCAGGAACAGGAGCGCCGCTGCGAACAGCGCTCGGTTGCGGGGCGAGCGCAGCACGGCGGTGCTCACGGCGACCGCGGTGAGCACCGCGAGTGCACCGGCCAGCCCCGCGAAGACACCGAGGTGGTGCGTCCACTTGGTGGGCGTGAACATCATCAGCGCCACGGCGCCGATCACGACGCCGATGATCCGGCGGGACGGCCCCGCCGAGGTGCCGGGGATGCGTCCGTTCTTGCGCAGTATCGCCAGGATGGTGACGGCCAGCCCGAGGAACATCACGAAGATGCCGAACCGGCGGGAGAGCGAGCCGTCGGCGGTGTCGTTCAACAGCCACTGGTACCGCAGGTTCTCGCTGAACCACTTCTCGCTCGGGCCGCCGGCGACGTGCGCATCCTGCATCGCCGGAACGACCGCGAGCGTCTGGTCGGCGAAGATCGCGACGAGAACGGCGGTCCCGGCCGCCAGCAGCGGCAGCAGCAGTGCCGCGAAGCCCACGGTCCTGGCCCGCGCGATCACGATCCGCAGCAGGGGGCGCAGCCCGGCGAGAAGCGCGGCGAAACAGATGATTCCGGACGGCCCGACCGAGAGCGTCGCCGCGGCGACGAGGATGGCCACCGCCGCCGGCAGGAGACGCCGGGTCGCGATCGCGCGCTCCACCGAGCACCACGTGAGCAGCACTCCTGCCGCGACGATCGGTTCGGGGCGCAGTCCGTTGTTGTACGGCAGCCACACCGCGAGGAAACCCAGCGCTCCGGTCCACAGCGCGATCCGGCTCGTGCGGGCCGCGACGCCGAGCCGGGGCACGACCTCACGGCTGAGCACCAGCCACGTGACGATGCCGGCGAGCAACGCGGGCAGTCGGACCCAGGGGCTGGCGCTCCAGATGTCGTCGAGCAGACCGAAGATGTAGTAGTACGGCGTGCCGAACGGGGTCTCGGGCACACCGAAGTAGCGGAAGTAGTTGGACATGTAGCCGGACGACTGCGCCGATCGGGCCATCGTGTACTGGTAGCCGTCGTCGGCTGTGGTCGCTCCGATGAAGTGCCACAGCACCAACGTTCCGACGACGACGACGTCCAGTGACCCGATGCGCCACCACCGCGCGGGCAGGAAGCGGCGCGCCCGGCGCCCGTCGGTGAGATCGAGTCTGTGCAGCGCGACCAGCGCCAGCAGCGTCGCGAGCACCGCCACGACCATCGCGACCATCTTGACCGGCGTCGGCGTCGTCGAGAAGCGGGTGTCGAGCTCGGCCGTCACCTGCAGGCCCGCGGGTGCGCTGCCGTCGAGATCGCTGAAGACGCCCACCATCTGGGGGCGGACGTCGCCGTCGACGGTCTTCGTCGATTCCTCGACGCCGGGCCCGGTGATCGACGCGGTGGTGCGCTCGGACGTCGACGACACGACGATCGCGCAATCCCTGCCCTGCAGTTCCGACAGCGGCGTCGAGATCAGCGACGAATCCCGCAGGATCACCTCGAGGCGGGCGGGCGCGGAGTCCGAGGCGGCCACCGTCTTGGCGATGAGCCCGTAGCGCTCCGTTCCCGGCGCCCCCGTGGGAATGGTCGTGACGAGGGTGCCGCCGGAGTCGAGGCCCGCGGCCGTCGCGCACGGGATCTGCGCATCGAAGGTGAAGGGGGCGTACGACACCAGCGGTGCCTCGACGCCGCGCGTGGACCCGTTCTGTGGCCACGAGAGCGTCGACTGGTCCTGGTTCACCGGCAGCAGCGGGATCGCCACCGCGCACAGGACTCCGAGGATCCCGGCGACGATCGCGATCAGGCGCGCCCGTCGGACATCCCACCACCCCTGACGTGCGGGTCCGGGATCTCGCACTGCCTTCTTCGCGGATGCATGTTCCGCCCCCACCATGCTGTCGACCACGAGAAGCGATGGTAACGGCAATCACACTCGTCACCGAGCGCCCTCACCGTGCCGCCGCGAAATCCGGCAATTCGCCGGGTAGAACGGACGGATGAAGGTGTACACCGGAACCGATCCCGCCCTGAATCCGAGGGAGGTGGCCGACGTCGCGCGGCGGGCCGAGGCGGCCGGTTACGACGGGCTGCACGTCTCGGAGACGGTGCACGACCCGTTCCTGCTCGCGCTGCCGGCCCTGCTGGCCACCGAACGGATCGTCGTCCGGACGTCGGTGGCCCTCGCGTTCGTGCGCAGTCCGCTGCTCACCGCGTACACCGCGTGGGACCTGTCGAAGATGTCGGGAGGACGGTTCCACCTCGGTCTCGGCAGCCAGATCCGGCAGAACATCGAGGAGCGGTACGCGATGCCGTGGACCGCGCCCGCCGCGGCGATGCGCGAGTACGTCGGCGTCGTCCGGGCCGCGTTCGAGACGTTCCGCACCGGAGAACTCGTTGCGTACGAGGGAGACCGGTACCGGTTCACCCGGATGCAGCCGTACTTCAATCCGGGCCCCGACACGGAGACGCAGGTGCCGCCGATCTACCTCGGCGGTGTCGGGCAGCGCATGTTGCAGGTGGCGGGGGAGTGTGCGGACGGCCTCGTCACGCATCCCACCAACTCGGACCCGCGGTATCTCTCCGACGAATGCCTGCCCGCTCTCGCAGAAGGGGCGGCGACGGCGGGACGGTCGCTGGACTGCTTCGACATCGTCGCGGGACTGCAGGTGATCACCGGCGCCACCGACGCGGACGTCGCCGCGGAACGTGAACGCCGCCGCCGGCTGTTCGCGTTCCTGTACTCGACGCCCGCCTACCGCGGCGCGCTCGAGCGGCACGGATTCCCGGAGCTGCAGGGACGCCTGGCCGACCTCGTCCGCCGCGACGACTGGGATCGCCTGCGCGACATCGTGACCGACGACGTCCTCGCGACCGTCGTCCCGACGGCCCGCTACGACGCGCTCGCCGACGCGGTGCGCGAGCGGATCGACGGCGTCGCGCAGAGTGTCACGCTGGCGCTGCCGGAGAACCCCGATCAGGATCGTCGCATGGCGGACGTGGTCGCCCAGTTGCAAACCGGATAGGGAGTGGAATGAGTCGTCTCGCTCGGATCGTGCCGGTGCTCGCGGCACTCGTGTGCGGTGCCTTGGCCGGTCGGGTGCTGTGGTCGCCGCTGCCCGACGACTTCATCAGGGCGGAGAGCGCGCTGCCCGCCGTTCTCGTGGCGAACGGGACAGGTGTCGCGTGCACCGCTGTCGTCGCGGTGGTCGTCACCGCGGCGCTGGCGCGAAGGCGTTCGATCATGCTGGTGACCGCGGCCGCGGTGATCGGTCTGCTGCTGCTCGTGTTGCCGGACTTGGTGCGATACCCGAGCGACTCGGCGGTGCTTCTCTACTCGAATGCCATTGCGGCCGGTCTGGTTCTGGGCGGGGCCTCGGTGCTCGCGGCCCGCGATGCGAACGCGCAAGCAGCCCTTGCCGCGGGCACGATCGGGGCGTTCCTGATGGCCGGTGCCGTCGTGGACATGCGGCGCTTCGGCGCGAATGACGGCGGGTGGACCGCGTACGCCCCTCTGGAGTCCGTGGAGACTGCAGGTGTGGCGAGTCCGTGGCCGGTCATCGCGGCGGCGGTCCTGATCGTCCTTGCCGCGCTGCTCGACCGTAGAACGTCGTGGACGGCGCATATCGAGACTCGGTGGCTCGCGGTGGCGACCGCGCTGCCCGTCGCGGCCTTCGCGGCGAACTGGATCTTGATCGAGTCGGGAGCCCGGCCCGAATGGTGGTATCCGTACGTCGGTGTGACAGTGGCGCTGGTCGCCTGGCTTGCATGGCAGTTGCCCGGGCGTGACGGCCAGGTGGTGTTCGCGGGGGCGGCGGTTCTCGCGGCGGCCTCGGGAGGATCGCAGTGGACGAGCATCGGTTGGTGGTCCCTCGCGATCCCGGGCGCGTTGATAGCTGTGGGCGTCGTGGCGGGTCGCCGGTGGCCCGTCCCGGTGGTCGGCTTCGGACTCCTGGCTGTCACCGCGACGGCCTCGCTGGTGACATTCGAGGCGCAGGACGTCCCCGCGCTCGCCTACATGTTCCTGCTGCCTGTCGCCGCGGGATACACGGCCGGGTCGTGCCTTCCCACATCGGCGCCGGCTGCCACGGTCGGTCTCGCGCTGCCGTTCACCGTCGGGATCCCGGGCGTCGTTGCAACGGCTTGGATGGTGACCGAGCAGTACGCGGACTACGCGCCCGCGTCCGTCTTCGAGCGTTCGGTGTCGCTCTCCGTGCCCGCCGTTCTGGCCGCGGTCGCCGTCGTCGTCGTGTGTGGTGTGGGCGCGTGGGGGCTCCGACTGCGTTCGGGCGCGCGCTGAGCCCGCGAACGCTCCCCGGAAACGGCCGAAGGCCCCACTCTCGAAAGAGTGGGGCCTTCCGTGTGCCCCCGGCAGGATTCGAACCTGCGGCCTTTCGCTCCGGAGGCGAACGCTCTATCCCCTGAGCTACGGGGGCGCACCGGAAATCCGGTGTGCCAGTGGGCGGAGTTAGCGTAGCGCATTGTCGCCGATCATCCACATCGGCTGGTAGATCGGTGTTTTTCCCGCGCTTCCGGCGCATCTGCGGCAGAAGCAGACGGGGCGGCGCTCCCGCTGGGGGAGCGCCGCCCGGTGACGGTCGACGAAGCGAACTGTCAGTTCATCGGAAGCGGGGTGGCGTTCCGCTCCGTGAGCATGTTCGTGATGAGCGTCGCCTCACCCTGCTGGGTCGAGACCATCTTCTTCGCGAGATTCCGGACGGCCGGGACGTCGGCGTACTGCTCGGCGTATTCCATCATCGGCAGCCCACCCTGGTGGTGCCGCAGCATCAACTGCAGGAACATCACGTCGAGTTCGGGGCCCGTGGCCTGGCCGAGTGCCGCCATCTCCTCGGGGCTCGCCATGCCCGGCATCTTGCTGCTGTCGTGCTCCTCGGCAGCACCGGTCGCGGCGGAGCCGTGGCCCGAATGTCCTCCGTGCCCGCCGCTTTCGGTCATCCAGGTCATGTAGCCGTCGGTGGGCAGCGGAGCCCGGTCCCACAGCGCAAGCCACCCCTGCATCTGACCGACCTGGTTCTGCTGGCTGGTCAGGATGTCGAAGGCGAGGCTCTTGACCTTGGGGTCGGTCGACTTCGTCAGCGCGATCGACGACATGTCGATCGCCTGATTGTGGTGAACGGTCATGTCCTGGGAAAAGCCGACGTCCACCGAGTCCGCGGCGGGAGTCGGGGTGCCCTTGTCGTCGATCGGCAAGCGCGCGAAGAATCCCAGTGCGAAACCGATCGCGAGGACGCCGATCAGGCCCACCACGGCGAGCGCGGTCCGCTGACTGCGCCCGCTCGGTTCCGTCGCGGTCCGGTCCGGGCTGTCGATGTCGGTCATCGCGTCGATCAGCCGTTCCCGCCGACCGCAGGAGCGGGTGCCTGCTCCATCGGAAGGCCCGACGGCACTCCGGCGGCGCCGCCGATCTCGTTGGCATCCGGCGTGATGCCGCCGCCGTCCATCGGCACCGCGTCGGGGCCGGGCGCGGTCGCGTCGAACGGCGGCGGGTTGGCCGGGTCGAACGAGCCGGGGATCGTCGAGCAGCTCGCGCCGACCTCGGGGTACGCGTAGCGGTTGAGGCGCAGCGCCTTGATGAACTGGTCGATGCGCTCGTCGTCGGCGTTGTCGACCTTGAGCTGGTGGCCCCACGACTGCAGCGAGATCGGGGAATCCAGGCCCGGGTACGGCGACATCAGCATGTAGCCGTCACGCGAGCTCGCCCGCTCCTCGAGCTGCTTGCGCTGGCCGTCGTCGAGCTTGTCGGGGTTGTACGCGATCCAGACGGCGCCGTGCTCGAGCGAGTGCACGGCGTTCTCGGTGCGGATCGGGTCGGCGTAGACGGTGCCGGTGCACGTCGCCCACACGGAATCGTGGGGTCCGCCGAACGGCGGCGTCTGGTCGTACGCGACCCGCTGGGTCGACTCGACGTGGACGCCGGCCGGGTAGTCGATCTTGACGACGCCGTCGATGGTCGACGACGGGTCCTGATTGGATTCCGACGGCGTGAACTTCGCCACGGCCTGCTGATCCTGGTACTTCGGGAAGATGTTGACGGCGAGGACGCCGATCAGCGCCACGACTGCAATGACGGCGCCGATGGTCAGCCACGGAATCTGGCGCGACGTGCCGCCTCCGCGCTTGGATGCGGGCACACCACCCTGCTTCTTCTTGGCTGCCTTGATCGCCTTGGCTGACTTGGCCCCCGTTTTGCTATTGCCGGGACCGCGATTTTCCGAACCGCTGGGCATCGATGAGTGCTCTTTCGGTGATGGGATACAGGGCGTCCTCGAGGGGTAGGGAGCCTCCCCGGTCCCCATCAGGCTTCCCCACTGTACGTTCCGACCCTGAGGGAATCCTTGGAGACAGGGTGATACTGGGTAAACGGCGCGCTGGTCCAGGCAATAAGATGGACTCCTGTGACTCCAGCCGACCTTGCCGAACTGCTCCGAGGGACCGCCGCGAAGGTGCTCGCCGAGCACGGACTCGACGTTTCCGTACTGCCCGCGACACTGACGGTCGAGCGTCCCCGCAACCCCGAGCACGGTGACTACGCCACGAACGTGGCGATGCAGGTCGCCAAGAAGGCCGGTACGAATCCGCGTGATCTCGCCACCTGGCTCGCCGCGGCACTGACGGCGTCCGAGGGCATCGATTCCGCCGAGGTCGCCGGTCCCGGCTTCCTCAACATCCGCCTGGCCGCCGATGCGCAGGGCGCGATCGTCGCGAAGGCCCTCGAGGCCGGTGCGGCATACGGTTCGGGCGAGGCACTGGCCGGCAAGCGGATCAACCTCGAGTTCGTCTCCGCGAACCCCACGGGCCCCATCCACCTCGGTGGCACCCGCTGGGCCGCGGTCGGTGACGCCTTGGGTCGCATCCTGGCGACGCAGGGCGGCGACGTGACGCGCGAGTACTACTTCAACGACCACGGTGCCCAGATCGACCGCTTCACCCGGTCGCTGATCGCCGCGGCGAAGGGCGAACCCGCGCCCGAGGACGGGTACGCCGGCGCCTACATCGTCGACATCGCCACGGACGTGCAGAAGCAGGCGCCCGGTGCGCTCGATCTGCCCGAGGCCGAGCGCCACGAGACCTTCCGATCCATCGGTGTCGAGCTGATGTTCGAGCACATCAAGCGCACGCTGCACGAGTTCGGTGTCGACTTCGACGTCTACTTCCACGAGAACTCGCTGTTCGAGTCCGGTGCGGTCGAGCGGGCCGTCGAGACCCTCAAGGGCTCCGGCAACCTGTACCACGAGGACGGCGCCTGGTGGCTCAAGAGCACCGACTTCGGTGACGACAAGGACCGCGTCGTCATCAAGTCCGACGGCAACGCCGCGTACATCGCCGGCGACATCGCCTACTTCCAGGACAAGCGCGCCCGCGGCTTCGACCTGTGCATCTACATGCTCGGCGCGGACCACCACGGCTACATCGGGCGCCTCAAGGCCGCTGCGGCCGCGTTCGGGGACGACCCGGACACCGTCGAGGTCATGATCGGCCAGATGGTCAATCTCGTCCGCGGCGGTGTCGCCGTGAAGATGAGCAAGCGCGCCGGCACGGTCATCACGCTCGACGACCTCGTCGAGGCGATCGGTGTCGACGCCGCGCGCTATTCGCTGGTCCGCTCGTCGGTGGACCAGAGCATCGACATCGATCTGGAGCTGTGGGCCAGCACCACCAACGAGAACCCCGTCTACTACGTGCAGTACGCGCACGCGCGGCTCTGCTCCATCGCCCGTAACGCCGCCGACCTGGGCCTGAGCGCGGCAGACCCCAATCTCGGTCTGCTCACCCACGACCGCGAGGGCGACCTCATCCGCACCATCGGCGAGTACCCGCGCGTCGTCGCGAAGGCGGCCGAGCTGCGGGAGCCGCACCGCATCGCCCGGTACCTCGAGGAGCTGGCCGGCACGTACCACCGCTTCTACGACGCCTGCCGCATCCTGCCCCAGGGCGACGAGGAGGCGGGGGAGCTGAACACCGCTCGTCTGGCGCTGTGCGACGCGTCCCGTCAGGTCCTCGCGAACGGACTTGAGCTGCTCGGCGTCAGTGCACCGGAGCGCATGTGAACGCGCATCCCGCCGGCCCCCGGCACGCCGAGATCCAGCACGCCCCCGGGCTGCCGCCCCGGCCCGCGACGCCGTCCGAGATGACGACGCTGCCCGAGCAGGTGTGGCCGCGCAGCGCCGAGCGCGGCACCGACGGCATCGTCCGCATTGCCGGCGTCCCGGTCACCGACCTGGCCGAGAAGTACGGCACGCCGCTGTTCGTCGTCGACGAGGACGACTTCCGGTCCCGCTGCCGTGAGATGGCACGCGCCTTCGGCGGCGCCGAGCGCGTCCACTACGCGTCGAAGGCGTTCCTGTCCGCCGAGATCGCCCGCTGGGTGCGCGACGAGGGCCTGTCGATGGACGTCGCGTCCGGTGGCGAACTGGCCGTCGCGCTGCACGCCGGATTCCCCGCCGAGCGGATCACGATGCACGGCAACAACAAGTCCGTCGCCGAACTCGACACCGCCGTCGCGGCGGGCGTCGGGCACATCGTGCTCGACTCGATGGTCGAGATCGACCGGCTCGACGAGGTCGCGGCCCGTCACGGCGTCGTGCAGGACGTCCTGATCCGCATCACCGTCGGCGTCGAGGCGCACACGCACGAGTTCATCGCGACCGCGCACGAGGACCAGAAGTTCGGCTTCTCGCTGTCCGGGGGCAAGGCGATGGCGGCCGTCGAACGTGTCTTCGCGACCGACAACCTGCGCCTGGTCGGTCTGCACAGCCACATCGGTTCGCAGATCTTCGAGGTCGACGGCTTCGAGCTGGCAGCGCACCGCGTCATCGGTCTCATGCGGGAGATCGTCGACCGTTTCGGTGCCGAAAGGACCTCGCAGCTGTCGATCGTCGACCTCGGTGGCGGTCTCGGTATCTCGTACCTGGACAGCGACAACCCGCCGCCGGTCGCCGAACTCGCGGCCAAGCTCGCGCACATCGTCGCGACGGAGTCCCAAGCGGCGAATCTTCCGGTGCCGACCCTCATGGTCGAGCCGGGCCGCGCGATCGCCGGCCCCGGCACCGTGACGCTGTACGAGGTGGGCACCATCAAGGACGTCACCCTCGACGGCGGTGCGACGCGCCGGTACGTCAGCGTCGACGGCGGCATGAGCGACAACATTCGCACGTCGCTCTACCAGGCCGAGTACGACGCCCGCCTGGTGTCACGGGACAGCGACGGGGCCCCCGTCGTTGCCCGCGTCGTCGGCAAGCACTGTGAGAGTGGCGACATCGTGATCCGCGACGCCTGGATGCCCGATGATCTAGGTCCCGGAGATTTGCTCGCCGTCGCGGCGACGGGCGCATACTGCTATTCGATGTCCAGCCGGTACAACCTGCTCACCCGCCCCGCGGTGGTAGCAGTGCGGGACGGCGCCTCACGCCTAATCTTGCGTAGGGAAACTGTGGAAGATCTGCTCAGCTTGGAGGTTTCGGAGTGACCAGCGAATCGGCGCAGCGCGCCATCGGGGTGGCTGTTCTCGGCCTCGGGACCGTGGGCAGCGAGGTGGCTCGGATCATCCGCGAGCACTCGACCGACCTCGAGGCCCGAGTCGGCGCACGACTGGAACTGCGCGGTGTCGCGGTCCGGCGCATCGACGGTGACCGCGGCCTGCCGCAGGAACTGCTCACCACCGACGCCGAGTCGCTGGTGCTCCGCGACGACGTGGACGTCGTCGTCGAGGTCATCGGTGGCATCGAGTTGCCGCGCAAGCTGGTGCTGGCCGCGCTCAACGCCGGCAAGTCCGTGGTGACCGCGAACAAGGCACTACTCGCCGAGTACACCGGTGAGCTCGCCGAGGCCGCCGAGCGCCAGAGCGTGGACCTGTACTTCGAGGCCGCGGTGGCCGGTGCGATCCCGGTGATCCGCCCGCTCACGCAGTCGCTCGCGGGTGATCGCGTCGACCGTGTCCTCGGCATCGTCAACGGCACCACCAACTTCATCCTGTCCGCGATGGACGAGACGGGCGCCGACTACGCCGACACGCTCGCCGAGGCCGGCCGCCTGGGCTACGCCGAGGCGGATCCGACGGCCGACGTCGAAGGCTTCGACGCGGCGTCGAAGGCCGCGATCCTCGCGTCGATCGCGTTCCACACGCGCGTCACCGCGGGCGACGTGTACCGCGAGGGCATCTCGAAGATCACCTCCGACGATCTCGACGCCGCCAAGTCGCTCGACTGCACGATCAAGCTGCTGTCGATCTGCGAGCGGATCGTCGCCGCGGACGGCAGCGAGCGCGTCTCCGCGCGCGTCTACCCCGCACTCGTCCCGCGGGAGCACCCGCTCGCCGGCGTCAACGGCGCCTACAACGCGGTCGTCGTCGAGTCGGCGAACGCGGGCCGTCTCATGTTCTACGGCCAGGGCGCCGGCGGTGCGCCCACCGCGTCCGCCGTCATGGGCGACCTCGTCATGGCCGCGCGTAACCGGGTGCACGGCGGCCGCGGCCCGCGCGAGTCCAAGTACGCGCAGCTGCCGATCGCGCCGATGGGTGACATCCCGACCCGCTACTACGTGAACATGCAGGTGGCCGATCGGGCCGGCGTGCTGTCGGCGGTCTCCGCCGAGTTCGCCAATCGCGGCGTCAGCATCTCCACCGTCCGGCAGGAGGGCGCCGGTGACGGTGCGCGCCTCGTGGTCGTCACCCACCTCGCCAACGATGCGGCACTCTCGGAAACGGTTGCCGCCCTTGCCGAACTCGAATCTGTAACCGCTGTGACCAGCGTGCTCCGACTGGAAGGTACCTCCGAATGACCGGCGCCAACTCCAAGGCCGACACCAAGGCGACCCCCGTCCACACCCCGTGGCCGGGACTGATCGAGGCCTACCGCGACCGGCTCGCGATCGGACCGAACTGGAAGACCGTCACGCTGCGCGAGGGCGGCACGCCGCTGCTCCCGGCCGGGCACCTGTCGGAGCTCACCGGCTGCGACGTGTACCTCAAGGTCGAGGGCCTCAACCCCACCGGTTCGTTCAAGGACCGCGGTATGACGATGGCCGTCACCGACGCGCTCGCCCGCGGCCAGCAGGCCGTGCTGTGCGCCTCCACCGGCAACACCTCCGCCTCGGCGGCCGCCTACGCCGCCAAGGCGAAGATGGGCTGCGCCGTGCTGGTTCCGCAGGGCAAGATCGCGATGGGCAAGCTCGCGCAGGCCGTCATGCACGGTGCACGCATCATCCAGGTCCAGGGCAACTTCGACGACTGTCTCGAGCTGGCCCGCAAGACCACCGCCGAGTTCCCGACGATCGGCCTGGTCAACTCCGTCAACCCGGTCCGCATCGAGGGCCAGAAGACCGCGGCGTTCGAGATCTGCGACGCCCTCGGTAAGGCGCCCGACATCCACGCGCTGCCCGTCGGCAATGCCGGCAACATCACCGCCTACTGGCGCGGCTACTCCGAGTACTTCGCCGACGGCATCACCTCGGTGCGCCCGCGTATGCTCGGTGTGCAGGCCGCCGGTGCCGCGCCGCTGGTGCACGGTGCCCCGGTCAAGGACCCCGAGACCATCGCGACCGCGATCCGTATCGGCGCCCCCGCCTCGTGGGCGGGCGCCGTCGCCGCCAAGGAGGAGTCGAACGGTGCGTTCCGCGCCGCCACCGACGAAGAGATCCTCGAGGCGTACCGCCTGATCGCCGCGACCGAGGGCGTCTTCGTCGAGCCCGCGTCGGCCGCGAGCGTCGCGGGCCTGCTCGCTGCCCACAAGGAGGGCTGGCTGGATGCGGGCCAGACCGTCGTGTGCACCGTCACCGGCAACGGCCTCAAGGACCCCGACACCGCCCTCGCGGGCATGCCGGCCGTCCAGCCGATCCCGGTCGACCCGGTCGCCGTGGCCGCGGCGCTCGAGTTGGCATAGTGACCGCGGCTCCGGACACGGCAGTGGACCAGACGATGACACAGACCCTTCCCACCGGGCTCACCGTGACCGCGCGCGTCCCGGCGTCGAGCGCAAATCTCGGTCCGGGCTTCGACACGCTGGGTCTGGCTCTCGGGCTGTACGACGAGATCACGGTCACCACCACCGATTCGGGTCTCGCTATCCGAGTCGAGGGGGAGGGCGCCGACGACGTCCCGTGGGGTCCCTCGCACCTCGTGGTCCGCGCGATCGAACGGGGCCTCGAAGCGGCGGGCCTGTGGGCCGACGGGCTGGATGTGGTGTGCCGTAACGCCATTCCGCATTCGCGTGGTCTCGGCTCGTCCGCGTCCGCTGCCGTCGGTGGGCTGGCCGCAGCCAACGGACTGGCGCTCAAGGCGGCGCCGGAGCTGGCGCTCACCGCCGCGCAGCTGGTCCAGCTGTCGTCGGAGTTCGAGGGCCACCCCGACAACGCGGCCGCGAGCGTTCTCGGCGGCGCGGTCGTGTCGTGGAGCGAGCCGGGCGTCGACGACGCGACGCAGCGTCGGTACAGCGCCGTCCGGCTGCCGGTGCATCCCGACGTTCGCGTCGTGGTGCTGGTGCCGTCGGAGCGTTCGTCGACCGCGCTCACCCGCGGTCTGCTCCCGGAGACGGTTCCGCATCGGGATGCCGCCTTCAACGTGAGCCGCGGCGCGCTCGCGGTGGTCGCTCTCACCCAGCGCCCCGACCTGCTGATGACGGCCACCGAGGACAAGCTGCACCAGACGCAGCGCGCCCCGGCCCTGCCGCTCACCACCAGCTGGATCGCGAAGCTGCGCGATGCCGGTATCGCCGCGACGGTGTCGGGGGCGGGGCCGACGGTCCTCGCACTCACGGACAGGCCGTTCCCCGAGGCGTTGCGCCGCGAGGCCGAGGAAAGCGGCCTGCGCGTGCTCGAACTCGAGGTCGCAGACGGCGTCCAGGTGAACTGACGGAGCCCGCCCGGGATAGTTACTGCTCGGTTCTTGCCGAGTGAGGCATTCGCCGCTATCCTGGGCGTGTCCGTACATCGTGCGCTTCAGACGCCGGTGCTTCACCAGGGCACTCACTCCATTTCTTCGGGGTATTCCTGGCATGATCCTCACGCGCTTTTTCCTGCGCTGATCGATCGACAGCACCCGCCTCCTTCGGTGATGTGATGGGGACAAGGCCGGAATTCCATCCAGCGGATACGGCACATCCGAGTTCAGTCAGTCAACTGAATTGCGGGACGAACCCTCGGCTTTGCGCAGCGCGAGCGAGGGAAGGAAAGGACCTCCGTGACCGATACGGACCTGATTGCCACGCCTGTTCAAGATTCCCCGGCAGAGGCCGCGGGTGCCCGGGCGGGCGATTCTGCACAGACTTCCGACGCGGGGTCGCGCGAAGGCGCGGTCGCTGCGTCCACCAAACGCGCCGATTCCCGGCGCGGCGCCGGGCTGTCCGGCATGGTGCTCGCCGAGCTTCGTACGCTCGCGGGCGAACTCGGCATCAAGGGCACCTCGGGTATGCGCAAGGGCGACCTGATCGCCGCGATCAAGGAACGCCAGGGTGGCGGCGCTGCCGCTGCTGCGGCGACGGCTCCGGCCGAGGCGCCTGCGCCGCGCAAGGAGCGCGCCGCGGCCCGTCCCGAGGCCGAGGCTCCCGCGGCTCCGGCTGCCGGTGAGACTTCTGACGCCGGCGAATCCGAGCAGGGCGGCCGTCGTAGCCGCCAGCGTCGGGGCTCCTCCCGGCGTGCCGGTGCGCCCGAGTCGGCTGCGGCCGACGCCGGTGGGGCCCCCGAGGCCGCTCCCGCCGAGGCCAAGGACGCCGAGAGCAGGCAGGCCGAGACGAAGCATGCCGAGAGCAAGCAGGCCGAGCCGAAGCAGGCCGAGAGCAAGGAAGACGGCCGCGAGCAGGGCAAGGATCAGCCCGCCGAGGAGCGCGGCGGGCGCCGTGAGCGTGGCGACCGCAGCGAGCGCGGAGATCGTGGCGACCGCGGAGATCGTGGCGACCGCGGTGAGCGTGGCGACCGCGGTGAGCGTGGCGACCGCGGTGAGCGTTCGCAGGGCGGCAACGGACCCCGCGGCGAAGGCCGCGGCGAGCGCCGGGACGGCGACGACGAAGAGGGCGGTCGCGGCCGTCGCGGTCGCCGCTTCCGTGAGCGCCGTCGTGGACGCGACCGCGGCGAGGGGGGCGAGGCCCGCGAGGGCCGCGAGCCCGAGATCCGTGAGGACGATGTCCTGCAGCCCGTCGCCGGCATCCTCGACGTCCTCGACAACTACGCGTTCGTGCGCACGTCCGGCTACCTGGCCGGCCCGAACGACGTGTACGTCTCGATGAACCTCGTCCGTAAGAACGGCCTGCGTCGCGGTGACGCGATCACCGGTGCGGTCCGTGTTCCGCGTGAGGGCGAGCAGAGCAACCAGCGGCAGAAGTTCAACCCGCTGGTGCGTCTGGACACCGTCAACGGCGGCGAGGTCGAGGCTGCCCGCAAGCGCCCGGAGTTCAACAAGCTCACGCCGCTGTACCCGAACCAGCGCCTGCGTCTCGAGACCACGCCGAACATCCTGACGACCCGCGTGATCGACCTGGTCATGCCGATCGGCAAGGGCCAGCGCGCGCTCATCGTGTCGCCCCCGAAGGCCGGTAAGACCACCGTCCTGCAGGACATCGCGAACGCGATCTCGGTCAACAATCCCGAGTGCTACCTGATGGTCGTCCTGGTCGACGAGCGGCCCGAAGAGGTCACCGACATGCAGCGGTCGGTGAACGGCGAGGTCATCGCCTCGACGTTCGACCGTCCGCCGGCCGATCATACGTCGGTTGCCGAGCTGGCGATCGAGCGCGCGAAGCGCCTCGTCGAGGCTGGTCGCGACGTCGTGGTGCTGCTCGACTCGATCACCCGACTGGGCCGTGCCTACAACAACTCGTCGCCTGCGTCCGGACGCATTCTGTCCGGTGGCGTCGACTCGACCGCGCTGTACCCGCCCAAGCGTTTCCTGGGCGCCGCGCGCAACATCGAGAACGGCGGCTCGCTGACGATCATCGCCTCCGCCCTGGTGGAGACCGGTTCCACCGGCGACACGGTGATCTTCGAGGAGTTCAAGGGCACCGGCAACGCCGAGCTCAAGCTCGACCGCAAGATCGCCGAGCGCCGGGTGTTCCCCGCGGTCGACGTCAACCTGTCGAGCACCCGCAAGGACGAGCTCCTGATGAGCCCCGACGAGTTCGCCATCGTGCACAAGCTGCGGCGCGTGCTGTCCGGTCTGGACACGCACCAGGCGATCGACCTGCTCGTCGACCGGCTCAAGAAGAGTCAGAGCAACGTCGAGTTCCTCATGACGGTCTCGAAGACGGCTCCGGGTTCTCTCGCGGACTGATCTTCCCGACCTGTTCGACTCGTCCCCGTGCGCCTCGCGTCACGGGGACGAGTCGTATCCGGTGGGAATGATCCGGCGCGGGGGCGCGTTTAGGAGGATGCGTCCGCCTCTGGCAGAATGGGCGATCGCGTGACAACCACCATGTCCGGTTCCGGTTCACGGCCTCGAACGGCGAGGTCGACCCGGCGGCCATCGAAAGGGACACCATGAAGGCAGGAATCCACCCCGAATACGTTGCAACCACCGTCGTGTGCGGTTGTGGCAACACGTTCGAGACCCACAGCACGGCGACCAGCGGACGTATCAACGTCGAGGTCTGCTCGCAGTGCCACCCGTTCTACACCGGCAAGCAGAAGATCCTCGACACCGGCGGACGCGTCGCCCGCTTCGAGGCTCGCTACGGAAAGCGTGCCGGCAAGAAGGCCGCTGCCGACCAGTAGCTGTCCCGCCGACGCCCGTCCTGCGATTTCTGCAGGCCGGGCGTCGGCTTTTTTGTGCCGACCCCGAACCGCGTTTTGCGCACTTGCCGCGCCACGGGGGATCTCGACGACAACGACAAGTGCGCGAAACGCGAAACAGGAGCCAATCATGGCAGGGACGACTCAGCCGTCGGCGATCGACGACATCCTGGCCGAGCACGCGGGCCTCGAGCAGCAGCTCGCCGATCCGGCGCTGCACAATGATCCGTCGGCCGCGCGCAAGGCGGGCAAGCGCTTCGCCGAACTCGCCCCGGTCATGGCCACGTACGCGAAGCTCACGTCCGCGCAGGAAGACCTCGAGGCGGCGCGCGAGCTCGCCGCCGATGACTCGGCGTTCGCCGCAGAGATCCCGGCGCTCGAGGAGACGGTCACCGAACTCGACAAGACCCTCACCGACCTGCTGGCACCGCGCGACCCGCACGACGGCGACGACGTGGTCCTCGAGCTCAAGTCCGGCGAGGGCGGCGAGGAATCGGCCCTGTTCGCGTCCGATCTCGCCCGTATGTACGTCCGCCACGCCGAGCGCGCCGGGTGGCGCGTGGAGATCCTCGACGCCACCGTCTCCGACCTCGGCGGATACAAGGACGCCACGATCTCGATCAAGTCGAAGGGCGACGCCCGCGACGGTGTGTGGTCCCGCCTGAAGTTCGAGGGCGGCGTCCACCGCGTGCAGCGCGTCCCCGTCACCGAGTCGCAGGGCCGCGTCCACACCTCGGCTGCCGGTGTCCTGATCTACCCGGAGCCGGAGGAGGTCGAGGAGGTGCAGATCGACGAGACCGATCTGCGCATCGACGTCTACCGGTCGTCCGGCAAGGGCGGTCAGGGCGTCAACACCACCGATTCCGCGGTCCGGATCACGCACCTGCCCACCGGCATCGTCGTGACCTGCCAGAACGAGCGCTCGCAGTTGCAGAACAAGGCGCGTGCCATGCAGGTGCTCGCCGCTCGGCTGCAGGCCGCGGCGGAAGAGGCCGCGGACGCGGAGGCGTCGGCCGGCCGCCAGAGCCAGGTCCGCACCGTCGACCGCTCCGAGCGCATCCGCACGTACAACTTCCCCGAGAATCGCATCACCGATCACCGCATCGGCTTCAAGGCGCACAACCTCGACGCCGTGCTCGACGGCGACATGGACGCGCTGCTCGACGCGCTCGGCAAGGCGGACCGCGAGGCCCGCCTCGCCGCCGAGTAGTCCTGCGGCGTCAGCTCACGACGGTGGTGGCGACGCCACCCTGCGCGAGCACGCACGGTTGACCTGCGCCGTTGGTGTAAACCCCGTCGAGCACGGTGGTGACGACGCCGGGACCGGTGTGCGCGACGAACTCGGCGCGGGTGCCGGTGTTGGTGAGCGTCGCCGTCCCGTTCGCACCGGTGGAGTTGTTCACCCACACGACCCTGCCGCCTCCGGCGGGTGGGGGCTCGTCGACGCTGATCGCGAGCCGTCCACCGGGCAGGGGAGTGGCATCGGCGACACCCATCCCACCCGGGCAGATCGCGGGCGCCGGCTGGACGTCGAACGGTGCGGCGGAAGCGAGAGCGGGCCCGACGGCGACGGTGACTGTGGTGAAGGCTGCGGCGGTGAGAATGCGCGCCGCTGTGGCGGAGAACATGGGACGTTCCTTCGTCCGACCTCGGCCTGACGATGACCAGACCGGTCGTATTCTATCGCCGCAGCGCCCGGGCGCGACCGTACGCAAGCCGTCCGGCACCTATCCGTGCTGTGGCCGTGACCGACGTGGCAGGCTGTAGCCCGTGAGTCGACAACCCATCCGTCTGGCCATCATCGAGGCAGCCGCCGAGCTCGAGCGTGCCGGTGTGCCCTCGGCGCGAGTGGACGCCGAACTCCTGGCCGCGCACCTGCTGGGCGTCGAGCGGGGCCGCCTGGGGCTGGTGCCGTTGGTCGATCCGTCCGTCATCGACGAGTACCGCACGCTCGTCGCTCGTCGTGCGGAGCGGATCCCGCTGCAATACATCACGGGATCCACTGCTATGGGCAGCATTTCGCTCGAGGTGGGCCCCGGCGTCTTCGTGCCGCGCCCAGAGACCGAACTCCTGCTCGCCTGGGCACTGGCGCAGCTGGAGGCGAGCGGGCTGCGGGCCCCCGTCGTCCTGGATCTGTGCACCGGCACCGGTGCCCTCGCGCTCGCGATCGCCCACGCGAGGCCCGACGCAGTCGTGCACGCGGTCGAGCTCCAACCGCAGGCGCTCGCGTGGGCGCGTCGCAACGCGGACCGTCGGCGCGACGCCGGTGACACACCGATCACCCTCGTCCAGGGCGACGTCACCGATCGGTCGCTCCTCACCGAGCTCGAGGGCGGAGTCGACCTCGTCGTGTCGAATCCGCCGTACATCCCCGAGGGGGCGGTGCTCGACCCCGAGGTGGCCGATCACGATCCATACACGGCACTCTTCGGCGGTGCCGACGGGCTGTCGGTGATCAAGCCGATGATCAACAACATCGCGCGCTGGTTGCGGATCGGTGGTGCCGTCGGTGTCGAGCACGACGACACCAACGGCAGTCAGGTGGCGGAGCTGTTCCGTGCCCGCCGCGTCTTCGACCAGGTCGTCGAGCACCCCGACCTCGCGGGTCGGCCCCGTTTCGTCGTCGCGCACCGTGTCGCGACGGACGTCGAGGCGGCACGGTGAGGGCGCCGACGACGTGAGTGAAAGGATGGGTGCGTGAGCACTGTCTACGACTGCATGCAACCCGACAATCGTGAAGCCGGCCTGACCGCTGCGAAGAACTCGCTCAAGGCCGGCCGCCTCGTGGTCCTCCCGACGGACACCGTCTACGGCCTCGGCGCCGACGCCTTCGACGGCGACGCAGTCGCGAGCCTGCTGCGGGCCAAGGGGCGCGGTCGGGACATGCCGGTTCCCGTGCTGGTCGGTTCCTGGAACACCATCGACGGACTGGTCTACTCGGTGCGTCCGCAGGCGCGCGATCTGATCAAGGCGTTCTGGCCCGGCGGGCTGAGCATCGTTGTGCAGCAAGCTCCTTCGCTCGCATGGGACCTCGGCGACAGTCGGGGCACCGTGATGCTCCGGATGCCGCTGCACCCGGTTGCGCTCGAGCTGCTGCGTGACGTCGGACCGATGGCGGTGTCGAGCGCGAACATCTCGGGGCGCCCGCCGGCCACGACGGTCGACGAGGCCCGCGACCAGTTGGGTGGTGCCGCGAGCGTCTATCTCGACGGTGGGCCCGCGACCCACGCGGTGGCGTCCACTATCGTCGACCTCACCGGTGACGAGCCTCGGATCCTGCGCGAGGGCGCGGTCTCGACGTCCGACGTCGCCGAGGTTCTCGGGGCGACGCCGGAAAGCCTGCTGGGAGGCGCGTGACTGTGAGGAGACTCGTCAATCCCGGCTCCCGGCTCGTCGGCCGGTAGCGTCGTCGCAGTGAGTTCTGCAGATACTGCGGTGCTGGCGCTCGCCCAGGCAGGCAACGGCGCGGGCGTGCCCCTGCGCGAGTTGCTGCTCGTGATGCTGACGGCTGCCGTGGTCACGTTCCTCGGGACCGGCGTCGTCCGCAGGCTCGCGATCCGTTTCGGCGCCGTCGCCGTCCCGCGTGACCGTGACGTGCACGTCGAACCGACGCCCCGGCTCGGCGGCATCGGCATGTACGCGGGCATGCTCGTCGCTCTGCTCTTCGCCGGGCAACTCCCGGCGCTGACGCGTGGATTCGAGTTCTCGCAGGACATCACCGCCGTCCTGGTGGCGGGGTTCGTGATCGTGCTGGTCGGCGTGATCGACGATCGCTGGGGCCTGGACGCGCTGACCAAGTTCGTCGGGCAGGTGACCGCGGCGGGAATCCTCGTCGTCATGGGGGTGAGCTGGTACCTGATTCCGCTGCCGTTCGGTGAGAGCAGCACGGTGATCCTCGACCAGCTCCAGGCGGGGCTCGTCACCGTGGCGGTCGCCGTCGTGATGATCAACGCGATGAACTTCGTCGACGGACTCGACGGTCTCGCGGCCGGCCTCGGATTGATCGCCTCCCTGGCCATCTGTGCATTCTCGGTGGGGCTCCTGCACGACCAGGGCGGCGACGTCAGTGTGTACCCGCCGGCGATGATCGCGGCGGCTCTCGCGGGCGCCTGCCTCGGGTTCCTGCCCCACAACTTCCAGCCGGCCCGCATCTTCATGGGCGATTCCGGCTCGATGCTCATCGGGCTGACGCTCGCCGCGGTGTCGACCAGTGCGTCGGGGCGGATCAGCTTCACCGCCTACGGTTCTCGGGACCTTCTCGGTCTCCTGTCGCCGCTGCTGCTGGTCGGCGCGGTGATGTTCATCCCGATCCTCGACCTGCTCCTCGCGATCATCCGACGGACTCGGGCCGGAGTGAGCCCGTTCAGTCCCGACAAGATGCACCTGCACCACCGACTTCTCCAGATCGGGCACTCGCACCGCCGTGTCGTCCTGCTCATCTACTTGTGGGTGGCCGTTCTCGCATTCGGTGCCGTCGGCTCGTCGCTGATCGACAGACGGGTCGTGGTGCTTCTCGTCGCCGGCGGTCTGGTGTTCGCGCTGGTGGTCACCGCTGTGCCGTCCTGGCGCGGATTACGGCAGGACAGCCGCCGGTAGCCGGGGCAGCGGGGGAGGGGCACTGACGGTGTTCCTCTAACCTGGGTTCCGTGACTTCGACCCCAGAGCCCTATTCGACCGATCCCACGGCAGCACTCCGCCGTGGCCTTCGCTACGGACTGCTCGGCCTGCTCGCGCTTGCCGTCCTCGGCGTGATCATCGCGAGCCTGTTCGCGGGTGTCGCCGGACTGTGGGGTGCGCTGATCGGTGCTGCCGTCGGTGGTGGCTTCATCCTGTGCACGATGCTGGCAGTGCTGCTCACGGCCAAGCTGCCGGCCGTGACGGCCGGCGCCGTCCTGCTGGGCAGTTGGCTGCTCAAGATGATCCTCGCCATCACGGTGCTCGCGATTCTCGATCCCCTGGACTTCTACAACCGCCAGGCGATGGTGATCGTCATCGTGCTCTCGCTCGTCATCGTGTTGGGCGCCGAGACGTACGGGGTGCTCAAGACCAAGGTCCCGTACGTGACGCCGCGCGAATCCGACGGCCGGTCGGGCGCCGCGTGACCCCCGCTGACGGCCCCTCCGTGGAACGTGTTCCAGAGTTACGGGGGTACCCCGTCTACACAACGTCGTAGATGTCTTGATAGTCTCTGGGCCAAGCAAGTGTTCAGACGCCGGGAAAGTCCAGATCACCTGGTGTCCCGGTAACGCTTGCAGGTGACAGAGGTTGTCGGAGTTGTCCCGAATTACCGATTCGGGCGGAGCCGCCTCCAGTTGCCGAGTCGACGACAGTCGCCGACACCGACAGACGCCAGGACCGGTTAGCCCGAGTCTCCAGCTGCTGACGAATAAGCGAGCCGACCTGGTCGACTTGTTAGATCGTCAATGTCCGATCGAACCGCAGACAGTGATGCCTGCGGCCGACTACGGGAGAGACCGCTGAGCGTCACCTTCATGGCCGCGGGTGAATACCATCCGCCGTCACTCGATGATTTCTACCCGCCCGCAGTGCTGTTCGAGGGCACCATCTTCGAACTCGACCGTCTGATGCTGATCCGTCTGTTGATGTCGGCGCTGGTGGCAGTGTTCTTCATCATCGCGATGCGCAGCCCGAAGATCGTTCCGCGCGGTGTCCAGAACGTCGGCGAGTACGCGCTCGATTTCGTGCGGATCAACATCGCGGAAGAGATCCTGGGCAAGGAACAGGGCAAGCGGTTCCTGCCGGTCATCACGACCATCTTCTTCATCGTGCTGGCCAGCAACATCGCGAGTGTCACGCCTTTCCTGAACATCTCGCCGAACGCACGAATCGGTATGCCGCTCGTGCTCGCCGCACTGGCTTACATCACGTTCAACTACGTGGGCATCAAGAAGTACGGCTTCTTCAAGTACGTGAAGTCGAGCGTCGTGGTTCCGGGTGTGCCGCTTCCGCTGCACTTCCTGCTGATCCCGATCGAGTTCCTCTCGACCTTCGTGCTGCGTCCGTTCACCCTGATGGTCCGACTCATGGCCAACATGCTGGCCGGACACATCCTGCTCGTGCTGTTCTTCAGCGCCACGCAGTACTTCTTCTTCACCTCCGGAGGGTTCCAGGCGATCTTCGGCGTCCCGTCGATCATCGCGGGCGTCGCCATGACCTTCTTCGAGTTGCTGGTGATCGGCCTGCAGGCGTACGTCTTCGCGCTGCTCACCGCCGTGTACATCGATTTGGCGCTCCACGCCGACTCGCACTGACCACTCACATCGTTAGACCTGCCCCATTCGCCGACCGGCGGTGGGCAACAGAAAGGGAACGGAACACCACATGAGCGTTGCGCTTCAGGCAGTCGAGGTCCTCGCGCAGGAAGAGACCACCTTCAAGGGTCTCGGCGCTGTCGGCTACGGTCTCGCAGCCATCGGCCCCGGCATCGGCGTGGGTATCGTCGTCGGCAAGGCGATCGAGGGCATGGTCCGTCAGCCCGAGATGGCCGGCCAGGTTCGCACCACGATGTTCCTCGGTATTGCATTCACCGAGGCCCTGGCGCTGATCGGTCTCGTCGCCGGCTTCATCTTCTAAGAACACACCATGTCAACCACCATCGCATTGCTCGCGGCCGAGGGGGAGGAACACAACCCCCTCCTGCCCGCGACGTATGACATCACTTGGTCGATCGTTGCCCTGGTGGTCGTCGGGTTCGTCTTCTGGAAGTTCGTCCTTCCGATGTTCCAGAAGGTTCTCGCCGAGCGCACCGAGCAGATCGACGGCGGCATCAAGCGTGCCGAAGAGGCTCAGGCCGAGGCCAAGGCTGCGCTGGAGCAGTACCATGCCCAGCTCGCCGAGGCTCGCACCGAGGCCGCCCAGATCCGCGAGGAAGCACGTACTCAGGGCCAGCAGATCATCTCCGAGATGAAGGCACAGGCTCAGGAGGAGAGCGACCGCATCGTCGCCGCCGGTCACAGCCAGCTCGTCGCTCAGCGGCAGCAGATCGTGACCGAGCTGCGGGCCGACCTCGGCAAGACCGCGGTCGACCTGGCCGAGAAGGTCATCGGAGAGTCGCTCGCCGACGACGTCAAGCGCGCCGGAACGGTCGATCGCTTCCTCAACGAGCTGGACGCAGTCGGCGCCGATTCCGCAGCAGGAAAGTGAGCACCATGTACGCAGCGAGCCGTGAAGCCCTGACGCAGACCCGTGCTGCGCTCACCGCGGCGTTGGATTCCGTTTCCCCCGGCGCGGCCACTGCGGCCGCGGCGCAGGCCGGATCCGAGCTGTTCTCGGTGGTCGAGGTTCTCGACGGCCAGCGCACTCTTCGGAGTGCCCTGGCCGACGCGTCCACGCCTGCCGCTGGTCGACAGGGCCTGGCCCGCCAGGTGTTCTCGGGGAAGGTCGGCGCCGAGGCGCTGGCAGCCCTCGAGGCCGCCGCGGGCCAGGACTGGTCGAGCACGGCGGACCTTCTGAACTCGCTGGTCACGGTCGGACGTGAGTCCCTGCTTCGTGCCGCGGCGGATCAGAACCAGAGCGACACGGTCGAGGACGAGCTCTTCCGCCTCGGCCGCATCGTTGCCGGTAATCCGCAGCTGGAGCAGGTCCTTTCGGATCGTTCGACGCCTGTCGCCGGCAAGCGAGAGCTGCTGTCGAAGCTGCTGTACGGCAAGGTCACCGCGATCACGGAGGCTCTTGCCATCCAGGCCGCGGGTCGCCTGCGCACCGCCCCGGCGGACGCGTTCGACGAGCTGTCGGCTCTGGCCGCGGCCCTGCGTGACAAGGCCGTTGCGCATGTTCGCAGCGCCTCGACGTTGTCGAGCGAGCAGGTCGAGCGGCTCGCGGCGACGCTGACCCGCACCTACGGCAAGCCCGTCACCGTGCACGTGGAGGTCGATCCGGCACTCCTGAGCGGCATGGTCGTCCGGGTGGGCCACGAGGTCATCGACGGGAGCGCGGCCGGTCGCCTCGCTGCCCTGCGCAAGACCTTCAAGTAGCCGACGACCGAACACATACTCCCGATCTTTTCGAAGACCAGATACCGAGAGCAGGAAAAACATGGCGGAGCTGACGATCTCCTCCGACGAGATCCGTAGCGCGATCGAGAACTACACCGCGAGCTACTCACCGGAGGCCTCCCGCGAGGAGGTCGGCGTGGTGTCCGACACCAGCGACGGCATCGCTCACATCACCGGCCTGCCGTCGGCGATGGCCAACGAGCTGCTGGAGTTCCCGGGCGGCGTGCTCGGCGTTGCCCTGAACCTGGACGCCACCGAGATCGGTGCCGTCGTCCTGGGTGACTACGAGCACATCGAAGAGGGCCAGGAAGTCAAGCGGACCGGCGACGTTCTGTCGGTGCCGGTCGGCGACGGCTACCTGGGCCGCGTCGTGGACCCGCTGGGTCGCCCGATCGACGGACTCGGCGACATCGAGACCACCGAGACCCGCGCTCTGGAGCTGCAGGCCGCCACGGTGCTCGAGCGTCAGCCCGTCGAGGAGCCGCTGCAGACCGGTATCAAGGCCATCGACGCCATGACTCCGATCGGTCGCGGTCAGCGTCAGCTCGTCATCGGCGACCGCAAGACCGGCAAGACCGCGGTCTGCGTCGACGCCATCCTGAACCAGAAGGCGAACTGGGCGACCGGCGACCCAAAGCAGCAGGTCCGCTGCATCTACGTCGCCATCGGCCAGAAGGGCTCCACCATCGCCGGCGTGAAGCAGGCGCTCGAGGAGCAGGGCGCGATGGAGTACACCACCATCGTCGCCGCCCCGGCCTCCGACTCGGCCGGCTTCAAGTGGCTCGCCCCGTACACCGGTTCGGCCATCGGCCAGCACTGGATGTACCAGGGCAAGCACGTCCTCATCGTGTTCGACGACCTGACCAAGCAGGCCGAGGCGTACCGCGCCATCTCGCTGCTGCTGCGTCGTCCGCCGGGACGTGAGGCCTACCCGGGTGACGTCTTCTACCTGCACTCGCGTCTGCTGGAGCGTTCGGCCAAGCTGTCCGACGAGCTCGGTGGCGGTTCGCTGACGGCTCTGCCGATCGTCGAGACCAAGGCCAACGACGTCTCGGCGTACATCCCGACCAACGTCATCTCCATCACCGACGGTCAGGTCTTCCTCGAGTCCGACCTGTTCAACAAGGGCATCCGCCCCGCGATCAACGTCGGTATCTCGGTTTCCCGAGTCGGTGGCGCCGCGCAGACCAAGGGCATGAAGAAGGTCTCCGGTTCGCTCCGTCTGGAGCTCGCACAGTTCCGTGAGCTCGAGGCCTTCTCGGCCTTCGCCTCGGACCTGGACGCCGCTTCGAAGGCTCAGCTCGAGCGCGGCCAGCGTCTCGTCGAGCTGCTCAAGCAGGACCAGTACTCGCCGATCGCGGTCGAGGATCAGATCGTCTCGATCTACCTCGCCGGTGAGGGCGTGTTCGACTCGGTGCCCGTCGGCGACGTCCGTCGCTTCGAGGCCGAGCTGCTCGACGACCTGCACCGCAACGCGGGCAGCGTCTACGAGGCCATCAAGGGCGGCAAGGCCCTCGACGACGCTTCGATCGCGACCCTCAAGGCTGCGACCGAGAAGTTCAAGGCCGGCTTCCTCGCCTCCGACGGCAGCCGTGTCGTGAACGAGGCCGAGGCTCAGGCTCTCGACGCTTCCGAGGTCGGCCAGGAGAAGGTCACCGTCAAGCGCACCACTGTCAGCAAGTGAGCGTGGTCCCCATGACACAGCGTCACCCGAAGGGAGAGTGATCGACCGATGGCAAGCATTCGCGAACTGCGTTCTCGCATCAAGGCGACCAACTCGACCAAGAAGATCACCAAGGCGCAGGAACTGATCGCCACGTCGCGCATCACGAAGGCGCAGGCTCGGGTCGCGGCTTCCAAGCCGTACGCGGAGGAGATCACCAAGGTGCTCTCCGAGCTGGCGAGTGCTTCGGCGTCGCTCGATCATCCGCTGCTGAACGAGCGCACCGACCCCAAGCGGGCGGCCGTTCTCGTGGTCACCAGTGACCGCGGTATGTGTGGCGGCTACAACTCCAACGCTCTCAAGGAAGCGGAGGAGCTGTTCCAGCTGCTGCGCTCCGAGGGCAAGGAGCCGGTGATCTACGTGCTCGGCGCCAAGGGCCTCGGCTACTACACCTTCCGCGGCCGTGAGGTCGGGGGATCGTGGACCGGCTTCTCCCAGGAGCCCGGTTACGCGGATGCCGCCAAGGCGAGCCGTCACCTGGTCGAGCTGTTCATGGCCGGTTCCGGTTCCGAGGTCGAGGCCCCGAACGGCGAGGGCACGATCGAGGGCGTCGACGAGCTCCACATCGTCTACACCCGCTTCGTTTCGATGCTCACCCAGAAGCCGGAAGTCCGGCGGATGGCGCCGCTCGAGGTCGACTACACCGACGACCACATCGAGCTGGGCGAGGACATGCTGTCCAACGGCCAGCACGACGGCAAGTCGGGTCCGACCGCGGTCTACAACTTCGAGCCGGAGGCCGGCACGCTGCTGTCGGCGTTGCTGCCGAAGTACGTGAGCACGCGTATCTACTCCGCTCTGCTGGACTCCGCCGCCTCGGAGTCTGCCGCCCGTCGTACCGCCATGAAGGCGGCGACGGATAATGCGAACGAACTGGTGAACACCTTGAGCCGTCAGGCAAACCAGGCTCGCCAGGCCCAGATCACCCAGGAAATCAGCGAGATCGTCGGTGGCGCGAATGCGCTGGCCTCGAGCGCAGGAAGTGACTAGCACATGACCGCAGCAGTAACCCAAACCAACGCGAACGGCGCGGACACCACGTCCGGCCGGGTCGTGCGGGTCATCGGTCCCGTTGTGGACGTTGAGTTCCCGCGCGGCCATGTTCCCGACCTGTTCAACGCCCTGCACTCGGAGGTCACCCTCCCGTCGGTGGCGAAGACGCTGACCCTCGAGGTTGCACAGCACCTGGGCGACAACCTGGTGCGCACCATCTCGATGCAGCCGACCGACGGCCTGGTCCGCGGCGCGGCTGTCGTCGACTCGGGCAAGCCGATCTCGGTCCCCGTCGGTGACGTCGTCAAGGGCCACGTGTTCAACGCCCTCGGTGACTGCCTCGACGCTCCGGGCACCGGTCGCGACGGCGAGCAGTGGGGCATCCATCGCAAGCCCCCGGCCTTCGATCAGCTCGAGGGCAAGACCGAGATCCTCGAGACCGGCATCAAGGTCATCGACCTGCTGACCCCGTACGTCAAGGGCGGCAAGATCGGTCTGTTCGGTGGTGCCGGCGTCGGCAAGACCGTTCTGATCCAGGAGATGATCACCCGTATCGCCCGCGAGTTCTCCGGAACCTCGGTGTTCGCAGGCGTCGGTGAGCGCACCCGTGAGGGCACCGACCTTCACCTCGAGATGGAAGAGATGGGCGTCCTCCAGGACACCGCCCTTGTCTTCGGCCAGATGGACGAGCCGCCGGGAACGCGTATGCGCGTCGCCCTGTCCGCGCTGACCATGGCGGAGTACTTCCGCGATGTCCAGGGCCAGGACGTTCTGCTGTTCATCGACAACATCTTCCGCTTCACGCAGGCCGGTTCCGAGGTCTCGACCCTGCTGGGTCGTATGCCTTCGGCCGTCGGTTACCAGCCCACGCTGGCGGACGAGATGGGTGAGCTCCAGGAGCGCATCACCTCGACCCGTGGCCGCTCGATCACCTCGCTGCAGGCGATCTACGTCCCCGCCGACGACTACACCGACCCGGCGCCGGCCACCACCTTCGCGCACCTCGATGCGACCACCGAGCTCTCGCGTCCGATTTCGCAGATGGGTATCTACCCCGCTGTGGACCCGCTGACGTCGACCTCGCGCATCCTGGAGCCCGGCATCGTCGGTGCCGAGCACTTCCGCGTCGCGAACGAGGTCAAGCGGATCCTGCAGAAGTACAAGGAGCTGCAGGACATCATCGCCATCCTCGGTATGGACGAGCTTCAGGAAGAGGACAAGGTCCTCGTCGGCCGCGCGCGCCGTATCCAGAAGTTCCTCGGCCAGAACTTCATCGTCGCCGAGAAGTTCACCGGCGAGCCCGGCTCGGTCGTGCCGCTGCGCGACACCATCGAGGCGTTCGACCGCGTCTGCAAGGGCGAGTTCGATCACCTGCCCGAGCAGGCGTTCAACAGCTGCGGTGGACTCGACGACGTCGAGGCCGCTGCCAAGAAGATCGCCGGGAAGTAGACCGACATGGCTGAGATGACCGTTGAACTCGTTGCCGTCGAGCAGCGACTCTGGTCGGGATCGGCGACGCTGGTCAGCGCCCAGACGACCGAGGGTGAGATCGGTGTCATGCCCGGTCACGAGCCGGTCCTCGGCCAGCTCGTCGAGGGCGGCGTGGTTGCGATCACGACCGTCGACGGCGAGCGTGTGGTCGCGGCCGTGCACGGCGGTTTCCTTTCGGTGACCGCCACCACGGTGACGATCCTCGCCGAGTCCGCGGACATGGCGCAGGATGTCGACGTCGAGGCGGCCAAGGCCGTCCTGGCGGAGACCACCGAAGACCTCGAGGCGATTGCTGTCGCCAAGGGTCAGCTGCGCGCCGTCGAGCGCGCGTAGTCAGTCCACGACGAGCCGCGACGGAGCCGACGAGTAGTGACGATCGGAATGGTTGTTCTCATCATTCTGGTTGTGCTGCTCGCGGCCTTCGTCGCGGCTTTCGTGTATCGCCTCACCGTTCTGCGGCGGGGTGGTACCGCGGCGATCCTGCGGGTGACGCCGGCGCCGGGTGGTAGCGGCTGGCGGCACGGTGTCGTCCGGTACGGCGAGAGTTCGCTCGTGTTCTTCAAGCTGTCGAGTCTGCGGCCGGGGCCGGATTCCCGATTGAGCAGGCAGGGGATCGAAGTCGGTTCGCGGCGCGGTCCGGTCGGCAACGAATACGACATCATGACCGACGAGATCGTGATTCTCGAGATCTCCGACGGTGACGACACATACGAGATCGCCCTGGACCGGGGAGCGCTGACCGCGTTCCTGTCGTGGGTGGAGTCGAGGCCCTCGGGGCGTTCGATGCGAGGTCGTCCCGCCTGACGGGCGGTGGCGAAATGAAAAGGGAGGCCTCTCGGCCTCCCTTTTGCGTTCCTGCGGGGGTCACCCCCGGCCGGCGCCGGGCTTCCACAGGACGTCCCCACCCGGGTTGGCGAGGCGGCTGACGATGAACAGTAGATCCGACAGGCGGTTGAGGTACTTCGCCGGAAGTGCGCTCGTGTCCTCGGGGCTGGCGTCGACCGCCGCCCACGCGGACCGTTCCGCGCGCCGGGCGATGGTTCGCGACGAGTGGAGCAATGCCCCGAGCGGAGTGCCGCCGGGCAGAATGAACGAATGCAGCGGTTCGAGCCGCTCGTTGAACTCGTCGCACCAGCCCTCGAGGCGCTCGATGTACGCCTCGGTCACCCGGAGCGGGGGGTACTTGGGGTCCGCGACGATGGGAGTCGAGAGATCCGCGCCGGCGTCGAACAGGTCGTTCTGGATCTGGCGAAGCACATCGACGATCTCCTCGGGGGGAGTGCCGAGCGCGAGCGCGACTCCGATGCTCGCGTTCGTTTCGTCGCAGTCCGCGTACGCGATGAGGCGGGGATCATTCTTCGACACGCGGGAGAAATCGCTCAACCCGGTGGTGCCGTCGTCGCCGGTCCGGGTGTAGATCCGCGTCAAGTGAACAGCCATGGGGCAACGGTACCGCTCAGCAGGTCCGGTGTTCTCCTGGCTAGGCTGTCCGACTGTGAGTGAACGCTTTCTTGTCGCTGGTGGAAACCGACTCGTCGGTGAGGTGCCGGTGGGCGGTGCGAAGAACAGCGTCCTGAAACTGATGGCTGCGGCTCTTCTCGCGGAGGGCACGACCGTCATCGAGAACTGTCCCGACATCCTCGACGTGCCGTTGATGGCCGAGGTGCTGCGGGGTCTCGGTTGTGAGGTGTCCCTGGAAGCGGATGTCGCGACGATCACGACGCCCGCGCAGCCCAAGTACCACGCGGATTTCGCGGCGGTCCGCCAGTTCCGCGCCTCGGTGTGTGTTCTCGGTCCGCTCGTCGCCCGGTGCCGTAAGGCTGTCGTCGCGCTGCCCGGTGGGGACGCCATCGGCTCTCGACCGCTGGACATGCACCAGTCGGGACTTCGACTGCTGGGCGCGCACAGCGAGATCGAGCACGGATGCGTCGTCGCCGAGGCCGACGACCTGCACGGCGCCAACATCCGGCTGGCGTTTCCCTCTGTGGGCGCGACCGAGAACATCCTCATGGCCGCGGTCCTGGCCAGGGGAGAGACGGTCATCGACAATGCGGCGCGCGAGCCCGAGATCGTGGATCTGTGCAACATGCTGAACCGCATGGGCGCAAAGATCGCCGGCGCCGGGTCGACGACACTGACCATCCGCGGTGTCGACCGGCTCCAGCCGACGTCGCACCGGGTCATCGGGGACCGGATCGTGGCGGCGACCTGGGGCATCGCAGCGGCGATGACGAGGGGCGACGTGCTCGTGCGCGGCGTGAATCCGAAGCATCTGAGCCTGGTGCTCGACAAGTTGCGCGCCGCCGGATCGCAAGTCACGGCCGAGGCCGACGGCTTCCGGGTGGTGCAGAACGGCCGCCCACAGTCCGTCAACTTTGCGACGCTGCCGTACCCGGGGTTTCCGACGGACCTGCAGCCGATGGCGATCGGACTCGCGGCCATCGCGGAGGGCACGTCGATGATCACCGAGAACGTGTTCGAGGCGCGGTTCCGATTCGTCGAGGAGATGATCCGCCTGGGTGCGGATGCGCGCACCGACGGACATCACGCGGTTGTACGTGGCGTGCCGCAGTTGTCGAGCGCCCCGGTGTGGTCTTCCGACATCCGCGCCGGCGCGGGCCTGGTGCTCGCGGGACTCGTTGCGGACGGGGTGACCGAAGTTCACGACGTGTACCACATCGACCGCGGATACCCCCGATTCGTCGAGGACCTGGCCGGGCTGGGCGGCGACATTCGCCGGGTGACAACGGAAGAAACCGCACTCTGACGTCCTGTGTGCGGCATCACAAATGGTCGGTTGGTCGAATTGGTGAATTTTTGACCAGTGCGACCTGCGGAAACAATCGTCTGCAGGTCGCCGACCAGGAGGTTTGACGCTCTCTCAACGCTCGCGTAACTTATTCCAGGTCAGAGCGACACGGACACCGACCCGGACGCGATCTTCACAGGTCAGCGAGGGAAAACGAGG